>NZ_CP029043.1:6421323-7641029 GCF_003074055.1 Streptomyces nigra
CGTCAGCATGGCCTGCACCACCAGCGGCTGCATCGACGCGGACAGCGACTTCACGTCCTGCGCGGCCCGCTGCTCGACCTCCTGCCGGAAGAGCCGCGACAGCTCCCGCGCCGCCTCGCGCGCGTGCTCGATGAGGACCTTGCGCGAGGCGAGGATCGCCTCCGAGGACAGCGGCACGTCCAGCAGCTGCACCCCGAGCCGCAGCAGCCCCGGGTCCACGCGGTAGGTGTCGCCGTCGCCGTCCAGGACGACGCCCATCGCGGTCAGCCGCTCCAGCTCCGTGTCGCCGAGCGTGCGCCCGGCCCGCCGCTCCAGCTCGGCCCGCGCGACCGTCTCCACGCTCTCCGGCGCCCACGAGGTCACGACGGCCCGGTGCACGGCGAGATCGTGCGCGTCCAGATCCGGCGGGAGCTGCTGGAGGTACCGCTCGATGGCCGCCAGCGTCATGCCCTGGTGCTGGAGCTCCTCGATCAGCGCCAGCCGGGCCAGATGCTCGCGTCCGTAGCGCCCGACCCGGCGGGGGCCGAGCACCGGGGGCGGCAGCAATCCCTTGGTGCCGTAGAACCGCACCGTGCGGACCGTCGTCCCCGCGCGCGCGGCCAGCTCGTCGATCGTGAGGGTCGAATCCCCGGTGCCGGTCGTCATGTGCAGCAGTATCGCTGTCTCACCAATGCTGTGACACCTCCCCGCTGTAACACCTCCTGCGCTGTAACACCTCTCGTGTCGTGACACCTTCCGTGACGCACCGGACGGTCCCGGCCGGGGAGACGTCACGCTCTGTGAGACACGCCACCGTGTGATCGGTTCGCGCGTGGGAAGGCGCCCCGTCGGTCCGCGCCCGCACCGGTGCACGGGCCGCTCGTACGTCCGGAACCCGAGTGAGGTCTGCTCGGGCGCACCAGAGAGTGGATCCTCCCGTGAGCAAGGACGCCGTGAACACGGCAGTGGCCGCGACCCCCGAACCCGCGGCCAAGACGCCCGCGGACGCGGGCGACGCCGGTTACAGCAAGGACCTCAAGGCCCGCCACGTCAACATGATCGCCATCGGCGGGGCCATCGGCACCGGCCTCTTCCTCGGCGCGGGCGGACGCCTGCAGAGCGCGGGACCCGCGCTCGCCCTGGCCTACCTCGTCTGCGGCGTCTTCGCCTTCTTCGTGGTGCGCGCGCTCGGCGAGCTCGTCCTGTACCGGCCCTCGTCCGGGTCCTTCGTGTCGTACGCGCGCGAGTTCCTCGGTGAGAAGGGCGCCTACGTCGCCGGCTGGATGTACTTCCTGAACTGGTCCACGACCGGGATCGCCGACATCACCGCGATCGCGCTCTACACGCACTACTGGAGCCTGTTCACCGACATCCCGCAGTGGCTGCTGGCCCTGGCCGCCCTGGCGGTCGTCCTGGCCGTGAACCTGATCTCGGTGAAGATCTTCGGCGAGATGGAGTTCTGGTTCGCGATCGTCAAGGTCGCCACCCTCGTCGCCTTCATGCTGGTCGGCGTCTTCCTGCTCGCCACCCGGCACGAGGTCGGCGGCACCACCCCCGGCCTCGGCGTGATCACCGACAACGGCGGCATCCTCCCGCACGGCGCGATGCCCGTCGTCCTGGTCATGCAGGGCGTGATCTTCGCGTACGCCGCCCTGGAACTCGTCGGCGTCGCCGCGGGCGAGACCGCGGAACCGGAGAAGGTCGTCCCACGCGCGGTGAACTCGATCATGTGGCGGGTCGGCCTCTTCTACTGCGGCTCCGTCGTCCTGCTCGCCCTGCTGCTGCCCGGCTCGGTGTACTCGGCCGACGAGAGCCCCTTCGTCACCGTGCTGTCGAAGATCGGCGTCCCGGCGGCCGGTGACGTGATGAACCTCGTCGTCCTGACGGCCGCGATGTCCTCGCTGAACTCCGGCCTGTACTCCACGGGCCGCATCCTGCGCTCCATGGCGACGGCGGGCTCCGCCCCGAAGTTCACCGCCCGGATGAACCGCAGCCAGGTCCCCTACGGCGGCATCCTGCTCACCTGCGCCGTCTGCGTGCTCGGCGTCGGCCTGAACTACCTCGTGCCGAGCAAGGCGTTCGAGATCGTCCTGAACGTGGCGTCCCTGGGCATCATCTCCACCTGGGTGATCATCATGATCTGCCACCTGGTCCTCGTCCGCCGGGCCCGGGCGGGCCTGCTGCGCCGCCCGTCCTTCCGGCTCCCCGGCAGCCCGGTCACGGAGATCGCCACGATCGCCTTCCTGCTGGTCTGCCTCGGCATGATGGCCAACGACCCCGAGGTCGGCCGCAAGACCCTCCTCCTCATCCCCGTCATCGCCGCGGTGCTCGTCGCGGGCTGGTTCACGGTCCGCCGCCGGGTGGCTGCTTCCTAGGAGGGCCGCACTGTCGGTAGTGGCCGCTACGGTGGCGTCATGTCGGAGATCACGTATGTCCCGGGTGACGCCACCGCCGGCCGCGCCATCGACGTCCTGGTGCTGGGCGGCGCCGGGGTCGACACCATCGTGCGGGTGCCGGAGCTGCCGCTCCCGTACGCCGACAGCTACATGATCGACAGCGGTATCCGGACCCGGGCCGGGCAGACCGGGGACTTCGTGGCCGTCGCCCTGACCGCCCTCGGCCTGCGCACCCACCACCTCGACTTCCTCGGCGACGACCCCGAGGGCGACCTCGTCCGCGCCCTGCACCGCGACCACGGCATCCCCCTCACCGCAGTGCCGCAGCCCGCCGGAACCAAGCGCGCCGTCAATCTCGTCGGGCCCGACGGCCGCCGGCTCTCCCTGTACGACACCAGCAGGTCGCACTCCGACGACCGGTTCCCCGAGGACACGCTGCGCGCCCTCGCCGGCGCGAGCCGCCACGCGCACGTCTCCCTCACCCAGCCCTGCGCGCACGCCCTGCCCGTCCTGCGCGAAACGGGCGTCACGCTCTCCACCGACCTGCACGACTGGGACGGGGAGAACCCGTACCACGAGCCCTTCGCGTACGCCGCCGACGTGGTGTTCCTCTCCGCCGCCGCACTCGGCGACCCGGAGCGCGCCATGCGCCGGATCGCCGAGCGGGGGAGGGCCGAGGTCGTCGTCGCCACGGCCGGCGCGCGGGGCGCCCTCGTCCTCGCGGACGACGAGCTGACGCGGCTGCCCGCCGTCACGCCGCCCGCGCCGGTGGTCGACTCCAACGGCGCGGGCGACGCCTTCGCGGCCGCGTTCCTGCACGCCTGGCTGAACCGCGAGACACCGCTGCGCAGCGCCCTGTTCGGCACGATCGCCGGCGCCCACGCCTGCACGGTGCCGGCCACGGAGACGACGGCGATAGGCCTGGACGAGCTGCGCGTCCGCGCCGCAGACCTCTAGAAGGTCAGTGCGCGTGCACCCCGTTCGTCGCGGCGATCTTCTTCCACGACTTCGGCCGCTCCGGGGCCTGCGGTCCGGCGACCGAGGCGGCCCGCGCCACCGCCGCGGACGGCTTCGACGGCTGGAACAGCCAGGTGTCGAACAGCGCAGCGAGCGGCTGCCCGGACACCTCCTCCGCGTACCGGCGGAAGTCGGCCACCGACGCGTTGCCGTAGGCGTGCTTCGCGGTCCAGCCCTTCAGGATCGTGAAGAACGCGTCGTCGCCGATCGTGTCGCGCAGTGCCTGCAGGGCCAGCGCGCCCCGGTCGTAGACCGCCCCGTGGAACTGGTTCTCCGGGCCCGGGTCACCGGGCTTCACCGTCCAGAAGGGGTCGTCGGCCGGCCGGGAGGCGTACGTGTACGCGGCGATCTCGCTCGCCGTCCCCTCGCCCTCGTGCTCCGACCACAGCCACTGCGCGTACCGGGCGAAGCCCTCGTTGATCCAGATGTCCTTCCAGCCCTTCACGGACACCGAGTCGCCGTACCACTGGTGGGCCAGCTCGTGCACGACGACGCTGGTGTTCGACCCGTTCGCGAACTGCCGCGGGCTGTAGAACGGCCGGGTCTGCGTCTCCAGCGCGTAGCCCGTGTTGGTGTTCGGCACATAGCCGCCGAGCGCGTCGAAGGGATACGGCCCGAAGAACTCGCTCAGCCAGTCGGCGATCTCACCGGTCCGCTCGACGCTGGCCCGCGCGGCGCCGTAGTGCGGCCCCAGGTCCTTGCTGTACGCGTTGACCACCGGGATGCCGCTGTCGCTCGTCCCCGTCGTCACGTCGAACCGGCCGACGGCGAGCGTGGCGAGATAGGTCGCCTGCGGCTTGCTGGACCGCCAGTTGTAGCGGGTCCAGCCCAGGCGTGAACTCGTCGACTGCAGCGTGCCGTTGGAGATGGCCTGGGTGCCGTCCGGGACCTGCACCGAGACGTCGTAGGTCGCCTTGTCCAGCGGATGGTCGTTGCCGGGGAACCACCACCAGGCGGCCTCCGGCTCGTTCGCGGCGACCCCGCCGTCCGGGGTGCGGTGCCAACTGGTGAAGCCGTAGGCCTTCTTCGAGGACGGCACACCCTTGTAGCGCACGACGATCGTGAGGTCCGTGCCCTTGTCCAGTGGCTTCTTCGGCGTGATCTCCAGCTCGTGCTCCCCGGAGGTGGCGAACGCCGCCTTCGCGCCGTTGACGCGGACCTCTCCCACGTCCAGCAGGAAGTCCAGGTTCAGCCGGGACAGGTCCCGCGTGGTACGCGCGAGCAGGGTCGCCGTGCCCTCCAGTTCGTCCGTGGCCGGCCGGTACGTCAGCCGGAGGTCGTAGTGGGAGACGTCGTATCCGCCGTTGCCGTAGGCCGGGTAGTAGGGGTCGCCGATGCCCGGGGCGCCAGGGGCGTGACTCGCCGCCGAGGCCGGGATCACCAGCATCAGGGAGGCGGCCGCGAGGGCGCCCGGCGCCATGAATCTGCGGTGCACGAAAGCTCCAAGTCGTAGGGGACCGAAGTCTGTCGGGAGCCTATTCACCCTCTGTGCCCCCGGTGTGTCCATGGCCACCGCCGTCACACGATCGCCATCCGGCCGACACGTGCCGCACCGCCCGGGGGCGGTTATCGGCCACCCGAGGCCGCTCGGGGCACCCCGGTCCTCACGTGTCGTCAGTCGCCCTCTTCTGCATGGGAGTTGACCGATGTACCGTCCGCGCATGCCGAACCGTACGCGCTCGACGATCTGGAGACCGCTCACGACGGCGGCCACCGCCGCCCTCCTGGCGACGTTCCTCGCGCCCACGACGGCCCACCCGGCCCCGCGCGAGAGCCGACCCGTCCACTCCTACGAGAACGCCGTCCGCGAGGCCGTCTGGGTGGACACCGGACTCGACGCCGACCGCGACGGCCGCCCCGACCGGGTCGCAGTCGACATCGTCCGGCCCCGCGAGGCCGCCGCCCAGGGCCGCAAGGTGCCCGTCATCATGGACGCCAGCCCGTACTACTCGTGCTGCGGGCGCGGCAACGAGAGCCAGAAGAAGACGTACGACGCGAACGGCGACGTCGTACGGATGCCGCTGTTCTACGACAACTACTTCGTGCCGCGCGGCTACGCCGTCGTCGGCGTCGACCTCGCCGGCACCAACCGCTCCGACGGCTGCGTGGACGTCGGCGGCCGCTCCGACATCCTCTCCGCGAAGGCCGTCGTCGACTGGCTGAACGGCCGCGCCACCGCGTACACGACCCGCACCGGCACCACCCGCGCCAAGGCGACCTGGACCAACGGCCGCACCGGCATGATCGGCAAGAGCTGGGACGGCACCATCGCCAACGGCGTCGCCGCCACCGGTGTGAAAGGCCTGAAGACGATCGTCCCGATCAGCGCGATCTCCTCCTGGTACGACTACTACTTCCAGCAGGGCGCCCCGCTCTACGACTCCGGGCCCGACTGGCTCTCCGACTACGTGAACAGCCCCGACGCCCGCGCCAAGTGCGCCGCCGTCCAGCAGAAGCTCGTCGACGGGGCCCCGCGCACCGGCGACTGGACGCCCCTGTGGACCGAGCGCGACTACGTCAAGGACGCGCGCAAGGTGCGGGCGAGCGTCTTCCTCGTCCACGGCACACAGGACCTCAACGTCCGGATGAAGCACGTCGGCCAGTGGTGGGACGCCCTGGCGAAGAACGGCGTCGAGCGCAAGATCTGGCTCGCCCAGACCGGTCACGTCGACCCGTTCGACTTCCGCCGCGCCGAGTGGGTGAGGACTCTGCACCGCTGGTTCGACCACGAACTCCTCGGCTACGACAACGGCATCGACCGCGAGCCGATGGCCGACGTCGAGCGCGCCCCCGACCAGTGGGTCACCTCCCCGGTCTGGCCGCCGCGCGGCACCGCCACCACCACCCTGCGCCCCGCGCACGGCGAGCAACCCGGCGTCGGCACCCTGGGCCTGCGCGAGGGCCGCGGCACCGAGACGTTCACGGACGACCCGCGGCGCGGCGAGACCGACTGGGCCGCCCGGATCGACAGCCCCACCGCCGACAAGGCCGGCTTCGTGACCGGCCCGCTCACCCGCGATCTGCGGCTGTCCGGCTCCTCGAGGGTCACCGTCACCGCGACCCCGAGCACCGCCACGGCCCATCTGTCCGCCGTCCTGGTCGACCTCGGCCCCGACACGATCCGCGACTACGCCGCGAGCGGGGAGGGCGTCACCACGCTCACCGACCGTGACTGCTGGGGCGCGAGCACCACCGGCGACAGCGCCTGCTTCCTGCGGACCGCCGCCGACACCACCGACGTCGAGCACACGGTCGTCAGCCGCGGCTGGGCCGACCTCGGCAACCACGCCTCCGCCCATCAGGGAGGGCCGCTCACCCCGGGCAAGGCGTACACGATCACCCTCGACCTGGCGGCCACCGACCATGTCGTCCCGGCCGGCCACCGGCTCGCCCTGATCGTCGCCGGCACCGACAAGGACCTCATCGACCCGCCGTCGACCAGGCCCACCCTCACCCTCGACCTGTCCCGCACGAAGGCCCGGGTGCCGTTCGTCGGCGGCGCCGCCGCGTTCGCCCGCGCCACCGCCGGCTCGCCCGGCGCCTCGCCCACCGGGCACCTCGACGGGGTGTCGGGTCCGTCCCAGCGCGCCGGGCGGATTCCGGAGGGAGGCCGATGAGCCGCGCCGGAGCACTCGTCCTGACCGGGGCCGCCCTCGCCGCCTGCCTGGTGGCCGGCCCCGCCCACGCCACCCCCTCGCCGCCCCGCACCGGCTTCGAGCAGTCGAACGGGGCCCGCTGGACCACCCAGCCCGAGGAACAGTCCCTGCTGGCCACCGTCGACCGGGCGAGCGACCGGGTCTCCGTCGCCCGGATCGGCACCACCGGCCAGGGCCGCCCCCTCCAGCTCGTCCGTATCGGGGACCGCAGGGCCGCGCACAAGGTGATGCTGGTGTGCAGCCAGCACGGTGACGAACCGTCGGGCCGCGAGGCCTGCCTCTCCACCGTCCGAGACCTGGCCTACGCCAACGACCGCGCCACCCGCCGGTTCCTGGAGCGCACCACCGTGCTGGTCGTGCCCACCGCCAACCCCGACGGCCGGGCCGCCGACACCCGCGGCAACGGCGACGGCGTCGACGTCAACCGCGACCATCTCGCCCTCGCCACCGCCGAGGGCCGCGCCATGGCCGCCGTCGTCCGCGACGAACGGCCCGACATCGTCTACGACCTGCACGAGTACGGCGCCACCCCGCCGTACTACGACAAGGACCTGTTCGACCTGTGGCCGCGCAACCTCAACACGGACGGCGCGGTCCACGACGCCGCCCGCACCCTGTCCGAGGCGTATGTGCGCCCCGCGGCGGCACGCGCCGGCCACACCACGGGGACGTACGGCATCTGGACCGACCCGGTGACCGGCGAACCGGTCCGGCAGGTCGCCGGGGACGGCCAGGAACGCATCCTGCGGAACATGACCGGCGTCAAGCACGCCGTGGGCCTGCTCATCGAGAGCCGGGTCGACGCCCTCACCGACGCCGAGCGGGACGACCCGGCCCTGAACCACCGGCGCCGGGTGGGCTCGCAGATCGCGGCGCTCGGCGGGCTGTTCCGGTTCGCCGGCGAGGAGCGCGGGCGCGTCGAACGGGCCACCACCTCCGCCCGGCTCGCCGGCTGGGCCGACCGAGGCCCGGTGTACGTGGGTGGCGCCGACAACGACCCGCCCGGACCGGCGGAGGTGATCGCGGACCCGCCCTGCGGCTACCGGCTGACCGAGGCCCAGTACGCGCAGGTCGCGGACGAGCTCGCGCTCCACGGGGTGCGCACCCGGGGCACCTATGTGCCGCTGAGGCAGCCGCTGCGCGCGCTCGTCCCGCTGCTCCTGGACGAGCGTGCGCCGTACCACCTCACGGAGGGTGAGCCCGACACCGGCTGCTGAACGGGGTCCGCGTGGCGGTTTCTGTGGTAGGTCCTGGAAAACACGTGGTGACCGGCGTATCCACCGTTTCCAGGGGAAGGTGCCGCAGATGACTGACGATCTGAAGCAGAGAGGCGGTGAGGGTCCGGAAACGCCCGCGGGCGCTTCCGCCCGCCGTACCGACCGAGTGGTGTTCGGTGTCACCGCGGCCATCACCCTGGCCTTCGTGATCTGGGGAGCGACGGGGACGGACTCGCTGGAGAGCGCGTCCTCGACGCTCCTCGACGGCCTGATCCACAACGGCGGCTGGGCGTTCATGCTGGCCGCCTCCGCGTTCGTGGTGTTCGCGCTCTGGCTCGCCATCAGCCGGTACGGGCGGATCCACCTGGGTGCCGAGGGCGAGGAGCCCGAGTTCAAGACGGTGTCCTGGGTCGCCATGATGTTCAGCGCCGGCATGGGCATCGGCCTGATGTTCTACGGCGTCAGCGAGCCGCTCGCGCACTACACGACACCGCCCCCGGGCACCGACCCCGCCAACTCCGGTGAGCGCATGGAGACGGCGATGGCCACCACCCTCTTCCACTGGACACTGCATCCCTGGGCGATCTACGCGGTGGTCGGGCTCGCCATCGCCTACAGCACCTTCCGCAAGCGCCGGCGCCAGACGATCAGCGCGGTCTTCATCCCCCTGATCGGGGAACGGCACGCGAACGGTGTCACGGGACGCGTGATCGACATCCTCGCGATCATCGCGACCGTCTTCGGCTCCGCCGCCTCCCTGGGCCTCGGCGCCCTGCAGATCGGCTCCGGCTTCCAGGAGCTGGACTGGATGGACGACGTGAGCACCGGTCTGCTCGTCGCGATCATCGCGGTGCTGACGCTGGCCTTCGTCGCCTCGGCCGTCTCCGGCATCGAGCGGGGCATCCAGTGGCTGTCGAACATCAACATGGTGCTCGCCCTGATCCTCGCCGTGTTCGTGTTCATCGCGGGCCCGACGATCATCGTCCTGGACCTGCTGCCCACCTCCGTCTTCTCCTACCTCGGCGATCTGCCCCAGCTCGCCGGGCGCACCGAGGCCAGCGGCGGCGAGGGGGTCGCCGCGTGGCTCGGCAGCTGGACGGTCTTCTACTGGGCGTGGTGGATCTCCTGGACGCCGTTCGTCGGCATGTTCATCGCGCGCATCAGCCGCGGGCGCACCATCCGGCAGTTCGTCGGCGGTGTCATCCTCGTGCCCAGCACGGTCAGCCTCGTCTGGTTCGCGATCTTCGGCGGTTCCGCGATGAAGGTGAAGGAGGGCGGCGGTCTCGCCGGGAAGGACACCCCCGAGGGCCAGCTCTTCGGCCTCCTCCAGGAGTTCCCGATCGCCACCGTCACCAGCCTGCTGGTGATGATCCTGGTCGGCATCTTCTTCGTGTCCGGAGCCGACGCGGCGTCCATCGTGATGGGGACGCTCTCCCAGAAGGGCGCCCTGGAGCCGGGCCGCTTCGTCGTCGTCTTCTGGGGTGTTGTCACCGGTGCCGTGGCGGCCATCATGCTGCTCGTGGGCAGCGGCCAGGGCGACGCCCTGACGGGACTCCAGAACCTCACGATCCTGGCGGCGGCACCCTTCGTCCTGGTGATGATCGGGATGTGTGTGGCCCTCATGCGCGATCTGCGGCAGGACCCGGTCATCGTGCGCGGCGAGATCGGCTCCGAGGCCGTCGACCTCGCGGTGATCGAGGGACACAAGCGGTACGACGGGGAGTTCGAGATCAAGGTGGGCCCGGGCCCCGGTACCGAGACCAGCGGAGACCCCCTGGGTCACGACCACGGCTGAGGGGCGCATCGACGTGGGGGAGGCGGCCCGTCCGCCTCCCGCGCGCCCCCGCCCAACCCCTCACGCCCGCGCGTGCGTTCGGCCCCCCGAACCGGACAGAGCGGAATATGTCATGCCGCGCTCATACCGGTCCCGCTCTGGGGATACTCACACCATGTCTGCCGCGTACGCGACCTTCGGCCTGGCACCGGCGATGCGTGCCGGTGGCGTCCTCGCCAACGGGGTCTTCCAGGTGCACCGGGACTTCGTCGACTTCATCGTCGACGGGCGCCCGCTGCTGTTCCAGCTCTCCGACCTCGACGCCGTCTCCCCGCTCGCCTCCGACGTCCCGCCCGCCATCTTCACCGCCCAGGTCCGCAGCCTGCTGCTGGAGGCCGACGCCCCGCTGCCCGGCGGGCGGTACGTCATCTACGGCTGCCCCGACTGCGCCGACCTCGCCTGCGGAGCCGTCACCGCGGCCATCGCCCGGGAGGGCGACGACTACATCTGGCAGGACTTCGCCTGGCAGACCGACGAACACGCCGACCTGGAGCTCAACGGCTACCACGGCATAGGCCCGTTCCGCTTCCAGGGCGACGAGTACCGCGCCGCCCTCGGCGCCCTGCTGCGCGAGGCGGCCGAGGCACCCCGCCGCCGGGTGCTCCTCGTCGGCGCCCGGGTCGCCCTGCTCGCCCGGCTCGCCGCCGCCCTGCGCACCATCGGCGTCGGCGCCGACATCACCGACGACGTCGACGGCGTACCCGCCGACGAACTGCGCGCCTACGGCGCCGTGGCCTTCGGGCGCGCGGTCGGCGAGGAGCAGCGCGCCCGGATCCGCCGGGCGTTCACCGACGCCGGGGTCGACGTCACGTACGTCGACGGGCTCGCGCCGATCGTGCCGCTGCTCGTCGCACAGATCGAGCACGCCCTGGACCGCAGTCCGCTCGACCGGCGCCGGCTGACCCGCCTGGTGGCCGCCGACGGGGAGGCCGGGGTCGAGGTCACCTCCCCGTGCCGGGTCCAGCTCACCGCGTACCGCCTCGACCGCCTGTACCGCGCCCACACCCACGAGGTCTTCGACGGAGTCCTGGAGCCGGGCCGCCACCGCATCCCGCTGGACGCGAAAGCCGTGAAGGGCGAGGCGTTCGTGGTCGCCCGGACGTCGGGGAGCGTCCTCGTGGAGCCGATGGCCCGCTGACGCACCCCGGCGGGATCATCCCGGCGCCCCCTGCCGGGCCGGGCCGTTAGGATCGCTCCCTGTGACCGCCACCCTCGTCGCCAAGAACCTCGCCGCCGGCCACGGCGACCGCACCCTGTTCAGCGGGCTCGACCTCGTCGTGGCTCCCGGCGACGTGATCGGTCTGGTCGGGGCCAACGGCGCCGGCAAGTCCACTCTGCTGCGCCTGCTCGCGGGCCTCGCCACCCCGGAGGAGGGCGAACTGCGCCTGTCCCCGCCGGCCGCGACCGTGGGTCACCTCCCGCAGGAGCCCGAGCGCCGTCCCGGCGAGACCGTCCGGCAGTTCCTGGCCCGCCGCACCGGGGTCGCCGAGGCCCAGCGTGTGATGGACGAGGCGACCCAGGCCCTCGTCGACGGGGCGCCCGGCGCCGACGACGCGTACGCGACCGCCCTGGAGCGCTGGCTCGGCCTCGGCGGCGCCGACCTCGACGAGCGGGCGGACGAGGTCGCCGACTCCCTCGGCCTCGCCGTCGACCTCGACCAGCCCATGACGTCCCTGTCCGGCGGCCAGGCGGCCCGCGCCGGACTGGCCTCGCTGCTGCTCTCCCGCTACGACGTCTTCCTGCTCGACGAGCCCACCAACGACCTCGACCTGGACGGCCTGGAGCGGCTGGAACGCTTCGTCACCGGCCTGCGCGCCGGCACGGTCGTCGTCAGCCACGACCGCGAGTTCCTCACCCGCACGGTCACCAAGGTCCTCGAACTCGACCTGGCGCAGCGGCAGATCAACCTCTACGGAGGCGGCTACGACGCCTACCTGGAGGAGCGCGAGGTGGCCCGCCGCCATGCCCGCGACGACTTCGAGGAGTACGCCGACAAGAAGGCCGCCCTCCACGACCGCGCCCAGACGCAGCGGTCCTGGATGGACAAGGGCGTGAAGAACGCCCGGCGCAAGGCGGGCAACGACAACGACAAGATCGGCCGCAAGTTCCGTAGCGAGGCCAGCGAGAAACAGGCCGCGAAGGCCCGGCAGACCCAGCGCATGATCGAGCGCCTGGAGGTCGTCGAGGAACCGCGCAAGGAGTGGGAACTGCGCATGGAGATCGCGTCGGCGCCCCGCTCCGGCGCGGTGGTCGCGACCCTGCGCGACGCCGAGGTCCGCCGCTCCGGCTTCACCCTGGGCCCGGTCTCCCTCCAGATCGACTGGGCGGACCGGGTGGCGGTCATCGGGGCCAACGGCGCGGGCAAGTCCACCCTGCTGGCCGCCCTGCTCGGCCGGGTCCCGCTGGACGCCGGGCAGGCCCACCTCGGCGCGGGCGTCCTGATCGGCGAGGTCGACCAGGCACGCAAGCTGTTCCACGGCGAGGAGTCCCTGCTGGACGCCTTCCGCGCGGCCGTCCCCGACACCGATCCGGTCGACGTGCGCACCCTGCTGGCGAAGTTCGGCCTGAAGTCGGAGCACGTCCTGCGCCCGGCCGTCACCCTCTCACCGGGGGAGCGGACCCGCGCCGCGCTGGCGCTCCTCCAGGGCCGCGGGGTCAACCTCCTGGTCCTGGACGAGCCCACCAACCATCTCGACCTGCCGGCCATCGAACAGCTGGAGCAGGCCCTGGACGCCTACGAGGGCACCCTGCTGCTGGTCACCCACGACCGCCGCATGCTCGACGCGGTCCACGTCACCCGCCGCCTGGAGGTCGCCGACGGCAAGGTGACGGAACGCTGAGCGGTCCGGGGTGGGCGGAAGTCCCGCCCACCCCGGCACCCGCCGCTCAGCGCTTGCCGTTCTTCCCGCCGAGGAGACCCGCCTTGCGCAGGGCGTCCGCCATCGCGCTGTTGGCCGGGGGCGGAGCCTGCCGCGAGCCACCGCCCTGGCCACCGCGGCCGCTCTGGCCGCCGCCGCCCTGACGCTGACGCTGCTGCGGCGGACGCCCGCCGCGCTGCCGGCGCTCACCGCCGCCCTGCCGGTCCTGCGGGGAGGCCTCGTCGTCCAGCCGGAGCGTCAGCGAGATCCGCTTGCGCGGGATGTCCACGTCGAGGACCTTCACCTTGACGATGTCGCCGGGCTTCACGACGTCCCGCGGGTCCTTCACGAACGTCTTCGACAGCGCGGAGACATGCGCGAGGCCGTCCTGGTGGACGCCGATGTCGATGAACGCCCCGAACGCCGCCACGTTGGTGACGACGCCCTCCAGGATCATCCCCGAGGTGAGGTCGGAGATCTTCTCGACGCCCTCCTTGAAGGTGGCCGTCCGGAAGGCCGGGCGCGGGTCGCGGCCGGGCTTCTCCAGCTCCTTGAGGATGTCCGTCACCGTCGGCAGACCGAACGTCTCGTCCACGAAGTCGTCGGGCCGCAGCGAGCGCAGCACCCCGGTGTTGCCGATCAGCGCGGCCACGTCCTGGCCGGACGTCTTCACGATCCGCCGCACCACCGGGTAGGACTCGGGGTGGACGCTGGACGCGTCCAGCGGGTCGTCGCCGCCGCGGATGCGCAGGAAGCCCGCGCACTGCTCGTACGCCTTCGGGCCCAGCCGGGCCACCTTCTTGAGCTCCGAACGCGACGTGAAGGGGCCGTTGGCGTCCCGGTGGGACACGATGTTCTCGGCGAGTCCCGAGGTGATGCCGGAGACCCGCGCGAGCAGTGGCGCCGACGCCGTGTTGACGTCCACACCCACGCCGTTCACACAGTCCTCGACGACCGCGTCCAGCGAGCGCGACAGCTTCACCTCGGACAGGTCGTGCTGGTACTGGCCGACACCGATCGACTTCGGGTCGATCTTCACCAGCTCGGCCAGCGGGTCCTGCAGCCGGCGGGCGATCGACACCGCGCCGCGCAGCGACACGTCCATGTCGGGCAGTTCCTGCGAGGCGAAGGCGGACGCCGAGTACACGGATGCGCCCGCCTCGGACACCATCACCTTCGTCAGCTTCAGCTCAGGGTGCTTGACGATGAGTTCACCGGCGAGCTTGTCGGTCTCGCGGGACGCCGTGCCGTTGCCGATGGCGACCAGTTCGACCGCGTGCTCCTTCGCCAGCCGGGCCAGCTTGGCGATGGCCTCGTCCCAGCGGTTGGCCGGGACATGCGGGTGGATGACGTCGGTGGCGACGACCTTGCCGGTGGCGTCCACGACGGCGACCTTCACACCGGTGCGGAAGCCGGGGTCGAGGCCCAGCGTGGCCCGGGTGCCGGCCGGGGCGGCCAGCAGCAGATCGCGGAGGTTGGCGGCGAACACCCCGACGGCGTCGTCCTCGGCCGCCGTGCGCAGCCGCAGCCGCAGGTCGATGCCGAGATGGACGAGGACGCGGGTGCGCCAGGCCCAGCGGACCGTGTCCAGCAGCCACTTGTCGCCGGGGCGGCCCCGGTCGGCGATCTGGAACCGGTGCGCGATCATCCCCTCGTACGAGGACGGTCCGTCCGCCGGCTCCTCCGGCTCCAGGACGAGGTCGAGGACCTCCTCCTTCTCACCGCGGAGCATCGCCAGGATCCGGTGCGAGGGCAGCTCGGTGAACGGCTCGGCGAAGTCGAAGTAGTCGGCGAACTTGGCGCCCGCCTCCTCCTTGCCCTCGCGGACCTTCGCGGCCAGCCGCCCGCGCGTCCACATGCGCTCGCGCAGCTCGCCGATCAGGTCGGCGTCCTCGGAGAAGCGCTCCGTCAGGATCGCCCGGGCGCCGTCCAGGGCGGCCTGCGGGTCGGCCACGCCCTTGTCGGCGTCCACGAACGCGGACGCGGCGGCCAGGGGGTCGACCGTCGGATCGGTGAGCAGCCCCTCCGCCAGCGGCTCGAGACCGGCCTCACGGGCGATCTGCGCCTTGGTGCGCCGCTTGGGCTTGAACGGCAGATAGATGTCCTCGAGGCGGGCCTTGGTCTCCGCGCCGCGGATCCGCGCCTCCAGCTCCTCGGTGAGCTTGCCCTGCTCCCGCACCGAGTCGAGGATCGCCGTCCGCCGCTCCTCCAGCTCCCGCAGATAGCGCAGCCGCTCCTCGATCGTGCGCAGCTGCGCGTCGTCGAGGGTCTCGGTCGCCTCCTTGCGGTAGCGGGCGATGAAAGGCACCGTCGAACCGCCGTCGAGCAGCTCCACGGCAGCCTTCACCTGCCGCTCCCGTACGCCGAGCTCCGCGGCGATCCTGCCTTCGATGGACCCTACGAGGGGTGTCGTCACGATCCCGTCCCGCCTTCTGACTGAGGTTGCGCGGCAATTGTGGCAGGTGACGCCGACAACCGGGGATCAGGGCGGGCCCCGGGCCCGTCGTGGCGGGGTCAGGCCCGGCGGCCGCGGGCGCTGCCCGACGCCCCGCCGAACAGCCGGGCGAGCGCCCGGAACGGAAGCGTCACCACGGTGGCGATGGCGCCGCCGATCTGGCGCAGGACGTCTGCGATGGCACGGAACACGGTGTTCACACCCTTCCTCAGGCGGCCGCCGGTCGGCCGTCGGGTGCACGGGTACCTCGCTGCGCGCGCGTCATGCCCGCGGGGCGGCTCCGGGTGCCTCAGCCCTTGCCGAGCAGATCCGCCGGGAACGCCCCGGCGCCGGCCGCCGCGCGCGCGAATCCGGCGCCCAGCTCCGTCAGCCGTGCCACGCCCTCGGCCCCGAGGTGCCGGTACGGTGCCCGGTCGAGGCGGTCCGTGCCGGCCTCGATCTCCGTGCGCAGGGCGACCCCCTCGGGCGTCAGCTCGCCCGCGTCGTCGAGCAGACCGCGCTCCCGCAGCCGTCCGCAGGCGGCGTCCCAGTCCTCCTGGGACCAGCCCCGGGTGGCGAACACCCACTTCGGCGTCATGCCCTTGCCGGTCGCGGTGTGGGTCACGACCGCCTCCAGGCCGTCCAGCTCCGCCGACATCAGCATGGCCAGATGCCCGTCGCCCCGGTGCTCGCGCAGCAGCGTCGTGGCGTGGAAGTACGCCAGATGCGGCTGCTCGGGCACGGGCAGGTCCGCGTACGCCGAGTACAGCGGCCGGGCGCTGCGGGAGCACGCCTCGCCGGCGCGCAGCGCGAGCCGGGCCGCCTCGGCCATCTCCGCCGAGGTCACCACGTCCTCGCCGAGGAGGCGGCGCAGCGTCCGGTCCACCGCGCGCGAGCGGGCCGCCAGGACGGCCTCGGGCGAGGCGACCTCCCACACGGCGGGCACATGCCGGGCGACGGCCTCGTACTTGTAGTTGTAGAACGCCGCCGTGACCGGGCCCGCGCCGACGGGGCCCATCGCCGCCGCCCGCACCGCGAAGTTGACGGCCTTGGGGTGCGTGATCCCGAGCGCGCCCAGCTCCTCACGCGTCTCGGGCGCGAAGTACAGCGTCGAGTGCAGGGAGTTGAGCATGTTCTGGCAGCGGCGGCCGGCACGCGGCTCCAGGGCGGCAGTAGTCATGGCCCGAGGTTACCAACCGCTTGGTACGTCGCCGAGAGGCGTGTCCGCCATGGCCGGAAAGGTGGGTTCCTCGTCATTGCGGACGTCCACCGGGCCCCGAAGAATCGAGGGCATGGACCAGCGAACCGTTCTCTTCGTCCTCTTCGACGGGGTCCTGAGCCTGGACGTCAGCGGTCCGCTGGAGGTCTTCGCCGGGGCCGAGACCTACCGTCCGGGCACCTACCGCCTCCGTACGGCCTCCCTGGACGGCGGCCCCGTCCGCACCTCCGGCGGCCTGACCCTCGTACCGGACCAGGCGCTCGGCGACGGGCTCGACGCGCACACCCTCGTCGTCCCGGGAGGTCAGGGCACCCGCGACCCCGACCCCGCGCTCATCGACTGGCTGCGCGCCCACGCCCGCCTCGCCGAGCGCCTCGTCTCCGTCTGCACCGGCTCCCTGCTGCTGGCCGGCGCGGGCCTCCTGGACGGGCGCCGGGCCACGACCCACTGGGCGTACTGCGACAAGCTCGCCCGCGACCATCCGGCGGTCGCCGTGGAGCCCGACCCCATCTACGTGCGCGACGGGCAGGTGTCCACCTCCGCCGGGGTCACCTCCGGCATCGACCTCGCGCTCGCGCTGGTCGAGGAGGACCTCGGCCGGGACATCGCCCTCGCCATCGCCCGCCACCTCGTCGTCTTCCTGCGCAGGCCCGGCAACCAGGCGCAGTTCAGCGCCCAGCTCGCCGCCCAGACCGCCCGCCGCGAGCCGCTGCGCGAGGTCCAGCGCTGGATCACCGAGCACCCCGAGGCCGACCTCGCGGTCGAGACGCTCGCCGCCCGCGCCAGCCTCTCCCCGCGCCACTTCGCCCGCGCCTTCCAGCACGAGACCGGCACGACACCCGGCCGGTACGTCGACCGGGTCCGCCTCGAACACGCCCGCCGGCTCCTTGAGGACACCACGGACGGCATCGAGGAGATCTCCCGGGCCGGCGGCTACGGCACCCCCGAGGCCATGCGCCGCGCCTTCGTCCGCACCCTCGGGGTGTCCCCGGCCGAGTACCGCCGCCGCTTCCGCCCCGCGTCCACGCCCTGAACCGCGCCCCACCCGAAAGGAAACGTCATGCACATCGCGATGGTCCTGTACGACCGCTTCACCGCCCTCGACATCGTCGGCCCCTACGAGGCGCTGAGCCGCATCCCGGACGCCCGGGTCGAATTCGTCGCCGAGACGGCGGGACCGGTCCGCGCCGACACCGGCTTCCTCAGCCTCGTGGCAGACCGGGCGCTGGCCGACGTGCCGCACCCCGACGTCGTCGTGGTACCCGGCGGCCCCGGCACCTTCACCGAGCTCGAGAACGAGAAGCTGCTGGACTGGCTCAGGACCGCCGACGCCACGACCGTCTGGACGACCTCCGTGTGCTCCGGCTCGCTGCTCCTGGCCGCCGCCGGACTGCTCCGGGGCCGCCGTGCCGCCTCGCACTGGCTGACCCTGGACTTCCTGCCCCAGTACGGCGCCGAACCGACCGCCGACCGGGTCGTCGTCGACGGCAAGTACGTCACGGGGGCCGGCGTCTCCGCCGGCATCGACATGGCGCTCACCCTGGTCGGCAGGGTCGCCGGCGACGAGCACGCGCAGGCCGTCCAGCTGCTGACCGAGTACGACCCGCAGCCGCCCTACGACGCCGGCTCGCCGCTGAAGGCGCCCGCGCACCTCGTCGAGGAGTTCCGCACCGACAGCCGGTTCACCCTGGTGTAGGCACGGTCCAGGTGAAGCGCGGCTGTCTGCGCTCCAGGAAGGCGGCGACCCCCTCCGCGGTGTCGCCGCTCTCGCGCGCCCGCTGCGCCCAGTGGCCGTCGCGGTCGGCGCGCCCGTTCGCGAACTCCTTGGCGGCGGCCTGCGTCAGCTGCGACCGCGACACCAGGGTCCGGCAGAACTCCGCGACCCGCGCGTCCAGTTCGCCCTCGGGCAGCACCTCGTCGACCAGACCGGTGCGCAGCGCCCGGTCCGCGTCGATCAACTCACCCGAGAACAGCAGGTACTTGGCGGTGGCCGGCCCCAGCAGCGACACCAGCCGCCGGGTGGAGGAGGCCGGGTAGACGATCCCGAGCTTCGCCGGCGTCACCCCGAACAGGGCGCCCTCCTGCGCGAACCGCAGGTCGCAGGCCGCCGCAAGCTGGGACCCGCCGCCCACGCAGTGCCCGCGGATCGACGCCAGCGTCGGCTTGGGGAAGGCCGCCAGCGCCTCCTCGGCGGCCACGGCCAGCTCCTGCGCCTCCTCCGGAGACCCCTGGAGTGTCGAGATGTCGGCGCCCGCGCAGAAGGTGCCGCCCTCGCCGGTCAGCACCAGTGCCCGGACGGCCGGGTCGGCGGCCAGGGAGTCGAGCAGCGGGGGCAGCGCCCGCCACATCCCGGCCGTCATCGCGTTGCGCTTGGCCGGATGGTGGACGACGACGGTGGCGACCGCGTCGGCGACACGGTGCAGCAGCTGGGGCTCCATGCGCCGGATGCTATCCACCGGCGCCGGACGGCCCCGCGCGGAGGGTCCTGCGACCGGGGGACGGCCGGCGCCGCGCACGTGCCCAAACCCGTACAACCCGAATAGTTCGCCAAGTCGGCATCCGGTGGGTCAACAGTGGTCCCACATCTGACCGTGTCATACGCCAACGGTCACAAACGCTCGATACCTGCTGACTTCTGTTCAGTAGTACGGTCCGGACCGATGCGTTCCCAACACTCGACGTGTGGTGACAATCGAGCGCAAGGGTGGCGACCGGACGATGGAGAACCACGGGCGCGGGTCCGGCCCACGCCCAGCGGGCGGCGCGGAGGACTCCCTCGAGCCGCGGCCGCCGGACCCACTGCCGTACGAAGGCGTCTGGCGGTTCACCGCCCCCGCCGTGGAGGCGTCGGTCCCGCAGGCACGGCACGCCGTGCGGGACCTGCTGTACCGCCAGGGCGTACCGGTCCCGGACGATCTGGTCCAGGGGCTGCTGCTGATCGTCTCGGAGCTGGTGACGAACGCCGTACGGCACGCGGCGCTGCTGTCCCCGATGCTCGCCGTGGAGGTCGCCGTCGGCGCGGAGTGGCTGCGGGTGTCCGTCGAGGACAACCACCCCTACCGGCCGACCGCCCTGGAGGCCGACCACGGCCAGACCGGGGGCCGGGGGCTGCTCCTGGTCCGTGAGATCACCCGGGAGGCGGGCGGCGTCTGCGACGTCGAGCACACGGCGACCGGCGGCAAGGTGATCTGGGCCGCCGTCCCCCTCAAACCGGTCCCGGAGCGCTACCTCTAGGCCGGGCCCCGACGGGCCCGGCGGGGGTGTCACCAGCCGGCCGACGGGCCCGTCAGCTCGCGGACGGCCGGACGGGCCGCGTCCAGCACGGTCATGAACCAGGCCGAGAACGGCTCCTTGGCGTGCCGCTCGGCCAGCTCGGCCGCCGTGACGAAGGCGATCTCCCCGATCTCCTCCGGGTCCGGCCGGGGCGCGGCCTGCACCAGGCCGACGAACAGGTGGTTGTACTCCTGCTCCACCAGGCCCGACTCGGGGTCCGGGTGGTTGTAGCGGACCGTGCCCGCCTCGGCCAGCAGCGACGGCGAGACGCCGAGCTCCTCGAACGTACGCCGGGCCGCCGCCGCGAAGGGTGCCTCCCCGGGGTAGGGGTGACCGCAGCACGTGTTGGACCAGACACCGGGGGAGTGGTACTTGCCGAGCGCCCGCTGCTGGAGCAGCAGCCGGCCGTGCTCGTCGAAGAGGAACACGGAGAAGGCGCGGTGCAGCTGCCCGGGCGGCTGATGGGCGGCGAGCTTCTCCGCGGTGCCGATCGTCACACCGTTCTCGTCGACCAGTTCCAGCAGAATCGCGTCAGCGGCGCCCTTCGACGGGCTCTGCGTCGAGGTGGCAGGTGTGATCGGCATACCCATCCTTCACATCGGTGTTGCGCCCCAAGTGTGCCGTACGAATCAGACACTCCCGGCAAGTGATCGTGCCCGGCGCGGCGGCCGGGGAACCGCCCGCCGGGGGCCGTACGCCTGTTCCGACCGGTCAGCGACAGAGCCGGGACTCGTGCTGCGCGTGCCCCGCCGGCTCCAGCTGGAAGGTGCAGTGCTCCACGTCGAAGTGGTCGCCGAGGCAGCCCTGCAACTCGTGCAGCACCTTCTCGTGACCGATGGCGTTCAGGACGTCGGAGCGCACCACCACATGGGCCGAGAGCACCGGCATCCCCGAGGTGATCGTCCACGCGTGCAGATCGTGGACGTCCTCGACCCCGTCCACGTCCAGGATGTGGGCCCGCACCGAGTCCATGTCGACACCCTTCGGCGCCGACTCCAGCAGGACGTCCAGGGTCTCGCGCAGCAGCCTCAGCGTGCGCGGCACGATCATCACGCCGATGACCAGGGAGGCGATCGGGTCGGCGGCCTGCCAGCCCGTGCCCAGGATCACAGCAGCGGAGACGATCACCGTCAGCGAACCGAGAGTGTCCGCGGCCACCTCCAGGAAGGCGCCGCGTACGTTCAGGCTCTCCTTCTGGCCCCGCATCAGCAGGGACAGCGAGATCAGATTGGCGACCAGGCCGACCGCGCCGAACACGATCATCAGACCGCCCTCGGTGCCGGCCGGTGTGAAGAACCGCTCGATCGCCTCGTACAGGACGTATCCGCCGACGCCGAGCAGCAGCAGGCAGTTGGCGAGGGCGGCGAGGATCTCCGCGCGGGCGAAGCCGAAGGTGCGGGTCGTGCTCGCCGGCCGGTTCGCGAAGTGGATCGCGAGCAGGGCCATGGCGAGGCCCACCGCGTCCGTCGCCATGTGCGCCGCGTCCGCGACCAGGGCCAGCGAGTCCGCGGCCACCCCGCCGACGATCTGCACCACCATGACGGCGAGCGTGATCCCCAGCGCGATCCGCAGCCGCCCCCGGTAGGCGGCGGCCGCCGTACCGGTCGGGGGCCCGTGCGCGTGCCCGTGGTCGTGCCCAGCCCCCATGGGAAGCCGCCCTTCTGGTCGTACGGCGGTCGCAGCCGCCCGTCCGGGATGACAGTCAACTACGGGGCGGGGGTATCGGGCAACGCGGCGTCGAAAACCGTTGTCATATGCGCTGACCTGCGTAAACGATCCGCAGGTCAGCGCCGCGCACAGCGCTCAGCCCTCGTGGTGGTGCTGCCAGCCCCGCCACGCCGACTCGACCATCTCGCGTACCCCGCGCCGGGCCGTCCACCCGAGCTCCCGGGCGGCCAGCTCGGCCGAGGCCACCGCGCGCGGCGCGTCCCCGGGCCGGCGCCCCTCGACCACGGGCGTCCGCCGGTCGCCGGTCACCTCGCCGATCACCTCGATCAGCTCCCGCACGGAGACCCCCTCGCCGCTGCCGATGTTCAGCGTGAGATCGCCGCCCGCGTCCGCCGAGGAAAGCCGCCGGACCGCCGCCAGATGTGCCTCGGCGAGATCGGCGACATGGATGTAGTCCCGGATGCAGGTGCCGTCCGGCGTCGGGTAGTCGTCGCCGAAGATCCGCGGCGCCTCGTCGCGGGTGAGCCGGTCGAAGACCATGGGCACGATGTTGAAGACGCCGGTGTCCGCGAGCTCCGGTGCGGCGGCGCCCGCCACGTTGAAGTAGCGCAGGCACACCGTCGCGATGCCGTGCGCCTGCCCCGCCGCCCGCACCAGCCACTCCCCGGCGAGCTTGGTCTCGCCGTACGGGTTCACCGGGGCGCACGGGGTCCGCTCGGTGATGAGGTCCACATCGGGGTTGCCGTACACGGCCGCGGACGACGAGAACAGCAGCCTGCGGATCCCGGCCTCCGCCACCGCGTCCAGGAGCGTGGCGAGACCGCCCACGTTCTCCCGGTAGTAGCGCGTGGGCTGCGCCACGGACTCTCCGACCTGCTTACGGGCCGCGAGATGCACCACACCGGTCACCTCGTGCTCGGCGAAGACCTGCTTGAGCAGGTCGCCGTCCAGCGACGAACCGCGCACCAGGGGCACCTCGGCCGGCAGCCGCGCCGGGTACCCGGCCGAGAGGTCGTCCAGGGCGAGGACCCGCTCCCCGGCGTCCGTCATGACCCGCGCCACATGTGCTCCGATGTAGCCGGCCCCGCCTGTGATCAGCCATGTCATGGTCGTCCACCCTATGCCGAGGCGCGGCGACCCCGTGCAATGTCCCCGTTGCCCCGGTCTGGACGGCCGGGTTTGTGGGCGGCCCCCGCGATCCCCGATGATGATCGCGGCGCGGCAGAGGGCGAACCACGTCGATCATCACGCCGAACGGCCGGTGAACGTCGGCTTCCCGTCATCCGATAGCCTCTGCCGACACGCCGCCCGGACGCCACCGGCAAGGGGCGCCGCCACCATGCACATGACCGGCGCGAGCACGCCGGCACCCAGGGAGTGAGTTCGGTTGCCGACCGCCATCCTCACCGGTCAGCCGGTCCCCGGATCGTCGATCGAGGGCGATCTGCGGTCCCTCGGCTACGACGTCCGGACCGCCTCGGACCCGGCCGACGCCGAGACCCTTCTCGCCCAGGTCCCCGGTGACCAGCGGGTCGCCCTGGTCGACGCCCGGTTCGTCGGCCACGTGCACGCCCTGCGTCTCGGCCTGACCGACCCCCGCTTCCCGCTCGCCGCGATCCCGGGCGCCGTCACCGCGCAGCCCGCCGGCCGGCAGGCGCTCACCCGCGCCGTGGCCCGCGAGACGTCCGCCGGCGGCGGCACCGCGGATGGGGGTGCCCCCGTGCGAGCGCAGTCGAGCGTGGGGGATGTCGACAGCCTCGCCGACCGCGCCGCCATGGCCCTCGACGGCGAGGGCACCGATGTGCACCGCCCCGAGCTCGGCAGCCTCGTCGCCGCCGTCCCGGCCGACCCGCAGGCCCGCAACGAGGCCCGGCAGGCCGTCGCCTCCGTCGACGACGAGGCCATACGCCTGAAGTCGGCCGTGAAGGCCCGCGACGGCTTCTTCACGACCTTCTGCATCAGCCCCTACTCGCGCTACATCGCCCGCTGGTGCGCACGGCGCGGCCTGACCCCCAACCAGGTCACCACCGCGTCCCTGATCACCGCGCTGATCGCGGCGGGCTGCGCGGCCACCGGCACCCGCGGCGGGTTCGTCGCGGCCGGCCTGCTGCTGATCTTCTCGTTCGTGCTCGACTGCACCGACGGGCAGCTCGCCCGCTACTCGCTGCAGTACTCCACGCTCGGCGCCTGGCTCGACGCCACGTTCGACCGGGCCAAGGAGTACGCGTACTACGCCGGCCTCGCCCTCGGCGCGGCCCGCGGCGGCGACGACGTGTGGGCGCTCGCCCTCGGCGCGATGATCCTCCAGACCTGCCGGCACGTCGTGGACTTCTCCTTCAACGAGGCCAACCACGACGCCACCGCGAACACCAGCCCCACCGCCGCCCTCTCCGACAAGCTCGACAGCGTCGGCTGGACGGTGTGGCTGCGCCGGATGATCGTGCTGCCCATCGGCGAGCGCTGGGCGATGATCGCGATCCTCACGGCCGTCACCACGCCCCGCATCACCTTCTACGCGCTGCTCATCGGGTGCGCCTTCGCGGCGACCTACACCACGGCCGGACGCGTGCTGCGCTCCCTGACCCGCAAGGCCCGCCGCACCGACCGGGCCGCCCAGGCGCTCGCCGACCTCGCCGACTCCGGGCCGCGCGGCCTCGGCTTCGCCGCCGTACTGGCGAAGCCCGCCCGGCGGCTCCCCGGATTCGCCGTCCCGGCCGTGGCACTCCTCGGCGGGGCCCTGGTCGTCGCCGTGGCCGCCGCGGCCGGACCCGGCACCCCCTGGCCGCCTCTCGCCGCCCTCGCCTACACCGTGACCTCGGGCATCGCCGTCGCCCGCCCCCTCAAGGGCGCCCTCGACTGGCTGGTCCCGCCCGTCTTCCGCGCCGCGGAGTACTGCACCGTCCTCGTCCTGGCCGCCAAGGCGGACGTGAACGGAGCCCTTCCCGCGGCTTTCGGCCTGGTGGCGGCCGTCGCCTACCATCACTACGACACGGTGTACCGCATCCGCGGTGGCGCCGGCGCGCCCCCGGCCTGGCTGGTGCGCACCATCGGGGGGCACGAAGGACGGACCCTGCTCGTCACCCTCCTCGCCGCGGTGCTCAGCGCCTCGCAGTTCACGGTCGCGCTCACGGCTCTCGCCGTGGCCGTGGCCCTGGTGGTGCTCGTCGAGAGCATCCGCTTCTGGGTGACCGCCCACAAGGGCGGCGCACCCGCCGTACACGATGAAGGAGAACCCGCATGATCGGCCTCGTGCTGGCGGCCGGCGCCGGACGGCGTCTGCGCCCCTACACCGACAGCCTCCCCAAGGCTCTGGTGCCGGTGGGCCCCGCGGGTATAGAGGGCGAACCGACGGTTCTCGACCTCACCCTCGGCAACTTCGCCGAGATCGGCCTCACCGAGGTCGCGATCATCGTCGGCTACCGCAAGGAGGCCGTGTACGAGCGCAAGGCGGCGCTGGAGGCCAAGTACGGCCTCAAGCTCACCCTCATCGACAACGACAAGGCCGAGGAGTGGAACAACGCCTACTCCCTGTGGTGCGGCCGTGACGCCCTCAAGGACGGCGTGATCCTCGCCAACGGCGACACCGTGCACCCGGTCTCCGTCGAGAAGACGCTGCTCGCCGCCCGCGGCGAGGGCAAGAAGATCATCCTCGCCCTGGACACGGTGAAGTCGCTGGCCGACGAGGAGATGAAGGTCGTCGTCGACCCCGCCAAGGGGATGACGAAGATCACCAAGCTGATGGACCCCGCCGAGGCCACCGGCGAGTACATCGGTGTCACCCTCATCGAGGGCGACGCCGCCCCCGAGCTGGCCGACGCCCTGAAGACCGTCTGGGAGACCGACCCGCAGCAGTTCTACGAGCACGGCTACCAGGAGCTCGTGAACCGCGGCTTCCGGATCGACGTGGCGCCGATCGGCGACGTCAAGTGGGTGGAGATCGACAACCACGACGACCTCGCCCGTGGACGGGAGATCGCGTGCCAGTACTGACCCGGCTGATCCCCTCGCCGGTCGTCGTGGACATCCGCCCGGGTGCCCTCGACGATCTGGCCTGCGTCCTCGCCGACGAACGCATCTCCCACTCCGGCAAGCTCGCCGTCGCCGTCAGCAACGGCTCCGGCGCCCGGCTGCGGGAGCGGCTCGCTCCGGCGCTGCCCGGCGCCTCCTGGTACGAGGTCGGCGGCGGCACCCTGGACGACGCGATCCGGCTGGCCGGCGACATAAAGGCCGGCCACTACGACGCCGTCGTCGGGCTCGGCGGCGGCAAGATCATCGACTGCGCCAAGTTCGCCGCGGCGCGCGTGGGCCTGCCCCTGGTCGCCGTCCCGACGAACCTGGCGCACGACGGTCTCTGCTCGCCGGTCGCCACGCTGGACAACGACGCAGGCCGCGGCTCCTACGGCGTGCCGAACCCGATCGCGGTCGTCATCGACCTCGACGTCATCCACGAGGCCCCGGCCCGCTTCGTGCGCGCCGGCATCGGGGACGCGATCTCCAACATCTCCGCCATCGCCGACTGGGAGCTCGCCCACCGTGTCAAGGGCGAGAAGATCGACGGCCTCGCCGCCGCGATCGCCCGCCAGGCCGGCGAGGCGGTCCTGCGGCACCCCGGCGGCATAGGGGACACCGGCTTCCTCCAGGTACTGGCCGAGGCGCTGGTGCTCAGCGGTATCGCCATGTCGGTGTCGGGCGACTCCCGCCCCTCCTCCGGCGCGTGCCACGAGATCAACCACGCCTTCGACCTGCTGTTCCCGAAGCGCGCCGCCGCCCACGGCGAGCAGTGCGGACTGGGCGCGGCCTTCGCCATGTACCTGCGCGGGGCGCACGAGGAGTCGGCCTTCATGGCCGAGGTGCTGCGCCGGCACGGCCTGCCCGTGCTGCCGCGGGAGATCGGCTTCACGGACGCCGAGTTCGTGCAAGCCGTGGAGTTCGCTCCGCAGACCCGGCCCGGCCGGTACACGATCCTCGAACACCTCGACCTGACAACCGACCAGATCAAGGACGTCTACGCCGACTATGTCAAGGCCATCGGTAGCTGAACTACGCCCCGTCGTCCACCCCGCGGGGGTGAAGGACCGGCGCAGCGGTGAGCACTGGATGGGACGCCTCTACATGCGTGAGGTGTCCCTGCGGGTCGACCGCTACCTGGTGAACACCAGGGTCACGCCCAACCAGCTCACGTACCTGATGACCGTATTCGGTGTGCTCGCGGCCCCGGCACTTCTCGTGCCGGGGATCCCGGGCGCCGTGCTGGGCGTCGTCTGCGTCCAGATGTACCTGCTGCTCGACTGCGTCGACGGCGAGATCGCGCGCTGGCGCAAGCAGTACTCCCTCAGCGGCGTCTACCTGGACCGGGTCGGCGCCTACCTCACCGACGCCGCGGTGCTCACCGGCTTCGGCCTGCGCGCCGCCGACCTGTGGGGCAGCGGCCGTATCGACTGGCTGTGGGCCTTCCTCGGCACGCTCGCCGCGCTCGGCGCCATCCTGATCAAGGCCGAGACCGACCTCGTCGGCGTCGCCCGCCACCAGACCGGCAAGGAGCCCGTCAAGGAGGCCGCCGCCGAGATGCGCTCCTCGGGCATGGCGCTGGCCCGCAAGGCCGCCGCCGCCCTGAAGTTCCACCGGCTGATCCTCGGCATCGAGGCGTCGCTGCTCATCCTGGTCCTCGCCATCGCCGACCAGGTCCGCGGCGACCTGTTCTTCTCGCGGCTCGGCGTCGCCGTGCTGGCCGGCATCGCCCTCGTGCAGACCCTGCTGCACCTGGTCTCCATCCTCGCGTCGAGCAGGCTGAAGTGAGCGCCATGAAGGTCGGCGCGGTCGTCATCACCATGGGCAACCGGCCCGAGGAACTGCGCGCCCTGCTCGACTCGGTCGCCAAGCAGGACGGCGACCGGGTCCAGGTCGTCGTGGTCGGCAACGGCTCACCCGTGCCGGACGTCCCCGAGGGCGTCCGCACCATCGAGCTGCCCGAGAACCTCGGCATCCCCGGCGGCCGCAACGTCGGCATCGAGGCGTTCGGCCCGAGCGGCCGCGACGTCGACGTGCTGCTCTTCCTCGACGACGACGGCCTGCTGGCCCGGCACGACACCGCCGAGCTGTGCCGCGAGGCGTTCGAGGCCGACCCGAAGCTGGGCATCATCAGCTTCCGCATCGCCGACCCGGAGACCGGGGTCACCCAGCGCCGTCATGTGCCGCGGCTGCGCGCCTCCGACCCGATGCGCTCCTCCCGGGTCACCACCTTCCTCGGCGGCGCCAACGCCGTACGCACCCAGGTCCTCGCGGAAGTCGGCGGCCTGCCGGACGCATTCTTCTACGCGCACGAGGAAACCGATCTGGCATGGCGGGCCCTCGACGCGGGCTGGATGATCGACTACCGGTCCGACATGGTGCTGTACCACCCCACGACCGCGCCCTCCCGGCACGCGGTCTACCACCGCATGGTCGCCCGCAACCGGGTCTGGCTCGCCCGCCGCAACCTGCCCGCGCCGCTGGTCCCGGTCTATCTGGGCGTGTGGATGCTGCTCACCCTTCTGCGGCGCCCCTCGGGGGCCGCGCTGAAGGCATGGTTCGGGGGTTTCCGGGAAGGATGGACGACTTCGTGCGGTCCCCGCCGGCCCATGAAGTGGCGTACGGTGTGGCGGCTGACCCGACTGGGCCGGCCTCCTGTCATCTGACAGGCCCGGCCCCGAGGACCACCGGCCCGCACCCCGGCCGCAGGTACATGCCAGACCCACAGGCTGCGCATCTCGATGACGAAAGTTTCAACTGGTGAGTGAGACAACGCACGACGGCCCGGTCGCGGTGAGCGCGCCGCCGTCGCCCGACGAGGGACTCACGGCGGCCGAGCTGGCCGCCAAGTACGGGCTGTCCGTGAGCGGCGCCCGGCCCTCGCTGTTCGAGTACGTCCGCCAGCTCCGGGACCGCCGGCACTTCATCCTCGCGTTCTCGCGGGCGAAGCTGACCGCCCAGTACAGCCAGGCCAAGCTCGGGCAGCTCTGGCAGGTGGCCACCCCGCTGCTGAACGCGGCCGTCTACTTCCTCATCTTCGGTCTGATCCTCCAGGCCGACCGGGGCATGTCCCGCGAGGTGTACGTGCCCTTCCTGGTCACGGGCGTCTTCGTGTTCACCTTCACCCAGAGCTCGGTGATGGCGGGCGTCCGCGCGATCTCCGGCAACCTCGGGCTGGTCCGCGCCCTGCACTTCCCGCGGGCCTCGCTGCCCATCTCCTTCGCGCTGCAGCAGCTCCAGCAGCTGCTGTTCTCGATGATCGTGCTGTTCGTGGTGGCGGTCGCCTTCGGCAGCTACCCCTCGCTGTCCTGGCTGCTGATCGTCCCGGTCCTGGTGCTGCAGTTCTTCTTCAACACCGGCCTCGCGATGATCATGGCCCGCGCGGGCGCCAAGACCCCGGACCTCGCCCAGCTGATGCCGTTCGTGATGCGCACCTGGATGTACGCGTCCGGCGTGATGTTCTCCATCCCGATCATGCTGGAGGGCAAGCCGGAGTGGATCGCCACGGTCCTGCAGTGGAACCCGGCGGCGATCTACATGGACCTGATGCGCTTCGCCCTCATCGACGGCTACGGCTCCTCCAACCTGCCGGACCACGTCTGGATGGTCGCGCTCGGCTGGTCCCTGCTGTTCGCCGTCGGCGGCTTCGTGTACTTCTGGAAGGCGGAGGAGAGGTACGGCCGTGGCTGAGCAGAACCCGGGGGAGCGGATCCCCACCGTCATCGCCGACGAGCTGCACATCGTGTACCGCGTCAACGGCGCCAAGTCCGGCAAGGGCAGCGCCACCGCCGCCCTGAGCCGCATCCTCAAGCGCGGCGAGGAGCGCGGGGTGCGCAAGGTGCACGCCGTGCGCGGTGTCTCCTTCGTCGCCTACCGGGGCGAGGCCATCGGCCTCATCGGCTCCAACGGCTCCGGCAAGTCCACGCTGCTGCGGGCCATCGCCGGGCTGCTCCCGGCCGAGAAGGGCCGGGTCTACACCGACGGGCAGCCCTCGCTGCTCGGGGTGAACGCCGCCCTGATGAACGACCTCACCGGCGAGCGCAACGTCATATTGGGCGGGCTCGCCATGGGCATGACCCGCGAGCAGATCAAGGCGCGCTACCAGGACATCGTCGACTTCTCCGGGATCAACGAGAAGGGCGATTTCATCACCCTGCCGATGCGCACCTACTCGTCCGGCATGGCGGCCCGGCTGCGGTTCTCCATCGCCGCCGCCAAGGACCACGACGTCCTCATGATCGACGAGGCGCTGGCCACCGGCGACCGCAAGTTCCAGAAGCGCTCCGAGAACCGCATCCGCGAGCTGCGCAAGGAGGCCGGCACGGTCTTCCTCGTCAGCCACAACAACAAGTCGATCCGCGACACCTGCAACCGCGTCCTGTGGCTGGAACGCGGCGAGCTCCGGATGGACGGACCGACGGACGAGGTCCTCAAGGAGTACGAGAAGTTCACGGGCAAGTAGTCCACCCCGTGGTGGGCCGTGCGGCCCAGAACGCTTCGCAGGGCCCCGCCGGAACTGCTCCGGCGGGGCCCGCGTCTGCAAAGGAAACGTCAACTCCGCCTGGCGCGAGGAATCTTGGCGCCGATCGGTGTGTTCTCGTGATGTGCGGGACACCCCCAGGGGCCGTGCAGTGTTGTACAACGTAAGCTGTACCGGTACCGAAACACGCAAGTGGGGCGATAAGGCGTGATGCCCGCCTCCGGGCCGCGGCACGGAGGCCCGGGCGGCGTGTCCGAAATAGTGCGCATCGGCTCTGCGGTGTAGAACGGGAGATGTGACGGCAATGGCTACGGAAACTCCCCAGCTCCACGCAGCGTGCGCCGTCCTCGCGCCGGGCAGTCCTCGATGACGGGTGCCGACGCGCTCACCGCCGATCCGGAGCGCACCACCCTCGACAAGGCCGCCGCGGAGAACTTCCCCGTGGCGCCGTTCTTCCTGCCCAGGGCCTGGCGCACCGACCTCATGGCCGTCTACGGCTTCGCCCGCCTCGTCGACGACATCGGCGACGGCGATCTCGCACCCGGTGGCGCCGACGCCCGCCTGCTCGGCGTGAGCGGCGCCGACGCCGAGGACCGCCTCGTCCTCCTGGACGCCTTCGAGGCCGACCTGCGCCGCGTCTTCGACGGCACCCCGAGCCACCCCCTGCTGCGCCGCCTCCAGCCGACCGTCCGCCGACACGCGCTGACCCCCGGGCCCTTCCTCGGCCTGATCGCCGCCAACCGCCAGGACCAGCTCGTCGGCCGGTACGAGACCTACGACGACCTCCTCGCCTACTGCGAACTCTCCGCCAACCCCGTCGGCCGGCTCGTCCTCGCCGTCACGGGGACCGGTACGCCCGAGCGCGTCCGCCGCTCCGACGCGGTGTGCACCGCACTGCAGATCGTCGAGCACCTCCAGGACGTCGCCGAGGACCTCCGGCGCGACCGGATCTATCTGCCCGCCGAGGACATGAAGCGCTTCCACGTCGACGAAACCGACCTGGCCGCGAAAACGGCGGGCGCATCGGTGCGCGCACTGGTTGCATACGAAGCCGAACGCGCCCGGAACCTCCTGAATGAAGGCACTCCCCTCGTGGGTAGCGTCCACGGCAGGCTCAAGCTGCTGCTGGCGGGTTTCGTGGCGGGGGGAAGGGCGGCCGTCGAAGCGATCGCCGCCGCCGAATACGACGTACTCACAGGCCCGCCCAAGGCCGGCAAGCTCCGGCTGCTGCGCGAGGTGGGCGGGACCCTGCGAGGAGAGGGGTGATCCGGACCGTGGAGTCTGCACCACACGTGTCCGCACCGGTACTCGCCGCCTACAGCTACTGCGAGGCCGTCACCGGACGGCAGGCCCGGAACTTCGCCTACGGCATCCGGCTGCTGCCCACGCCCAAGCGCCGGGCGATGTCGGCGCTCTACGCGTTCTCGCGCCGGGTCGACGACATCGGCGACGGCGTTCTGCCCGGCGACGTCAAGACCGCGCGGCTCGAGGACACCCGCGGCGTGCTGACCCGGATCCGCGAGGGCGAGATCGACGAGGACGACACCGACCCCGTCGCCGTCGCGCTCGCGCACGCCGCCGCCACCTTCCCGATCCCGCTCGGCGGTCTGGACGAGCTGATCGACGGCGTGCTGATGGACGTCCGGGGCGAGACCTACGAGACCTGGGACGACCTGAAGGTCTACTGCCGCTGTGTCGCGGGCGCCATCGGCCGCCTCTCGCTCGGCGTCTTCGGCACCGAACCGCACGCGCGCGGCGCCGAACGCGCCCCCGAGTACGCCGACACCCTGGGCCTCGCCCTGCAGCTCACCAACATCCTGCGGGACGTCCGCGAGGACGGCGAGGGCGGCCGTACCTATCTGCCCTCGGACGACCTGGCCAAGTTCGGCTGCTCGGCCGGCTTCCACGGGCCGACCCCGCCGGAGGGCTCCGACTTCGCCGGACTCGTGCACTTCGAGGTACGCCGGGCCCGCGCCCTGTTCGCCGAGGGCTACCGGCTGCTCCCCATGCTCGACCGGCGCAGCGGCGCCTGCGTCGCCGCCATGGCCGGCATCTACCGCCGTCTCCTGGACCGCATCGAACGCGACCCGGAGGCCGTGCTGCGCGGCCGTGTCTCCCTGCCCGGCCGGGAGAAGGCCTACGTCGCCGTCCGCGGCCTGTCCGGTCTCGACACCCGGCATGTGACGCGCCGAGCGGTCAGGAGGCGTGCCTGATGGAGCTTGCGTTCCGAGGTGACGCGCTCGGCGAAAAACGGCGGGCAACCCTCCGCGCCCGTACCGCGTCCCTGACCACGACGACCGGCCGAACGGCATCCGGATGCCACGGCGGTCGCACGGGGGAGGGCGCGCCATGACCGACGGCACACGGCCCGACGGGCCGCTCGCCGGTACCCCGGACCGCTCCGGGCGGGACGCCGTCGTCATCGGCGGCGGGCTCGCCGGCGTCACCGCCGCGCTCGCCCTCGCCGACGCCGGTGTACGCGTCACCCTGCTGGAGGGCCGGCCCCGGCTCGGCGGCCTCGCCTTCTCCTTCCGGCGCGGCGAGCTGACCGTCGACAACGGACAGCACGTCTACCTGCGCTGCTGCACCGCCTACCGCTGGTTCCTCGACCGGATCGACGGGGCCGCGCTCGCGCCTCTGCAGGAACGTCTCGACGTGCCCGTCGTCGATCTCGGCAAGCCCGAGGGCCGCCGGCTCGGCCGGCTGCGCCGCGACCCGCTGCCCGTCCCCCTGCACCTCGGCCGCAGCCTCGCCGCCTATCCGCACCTGACGCTCGCCGAACGCGCCAGGGTGGGCCGCGCCGCGCTCGCGCTCAAGGGTCTCGACCCGGCCGACCCCGCCCTCGACGAGCAGGACTTCGGCAGCTGGCTGGCCGTGCACGGCCAGTCCCCGCGCGCCGTCGAGGCCCTGTGGGACCTGGTCGGCGTCGCGACGCTCAACGCCGTCGCGGGCGACGCCTCCCTGGGGCTCGCCGCCATGGTGTTCAAGACCGGGCTGCTGTCCGATCCGGGCGCCGCCGACATCGGCTGGGCCCGCGTCCCCCTCGGCGACCTGCACGACGGGCTCGCCCGCAAGGCCCTCGACTCCGCGGGCGTCCGCACCGAGCTGCGCACCCGCGCCGGCTCGCTCTCCCGTGACGCCGACGGACGCTGGAGCGTCCAGGTGCCCGGCGAGACGCTCCGCGCGGACGCCGTCGTGCTCGCCGTACCCCAGCACGAGGCCCACCGGTTGCTGCCCGCCGGTGCCCTCGACGCCCCCGACCGGCTGCTGCGCATCGGCACCGCGCCGATCCTCAACGTCCACGTCGTCTACGACCGCCAGGTGCTCGCCGCGCCCTTCCTGACCGCCCTCGGCACCCCGCTGCAATGGGTGTTCGACCGCACCGAGGCCTCCGGACTCCGCTCCGGCCAGTACCTCGCCGTCTCCCAGTCGGCCGCCCAGGACGAGATCGACACCCCCGTGGCCACCCTGCGCGAGCGCTATCTGCCCGAGCTGGAGCGGCTGCTGCCCCGGGCCCGCGACGCCCGGGTGCTCGACTTCTTCGTCACCCGCGAACGCACCGCGACGTTCGCCCCCACCCCCGGCGTCGGGCGGCTGCGGCCCGGCGCCCGTACCAAGGCACCCGGCCTGTACCTGGCCGGAGCGTGGACCGCCACCGGGTGGCCCGCGACCATGGAGAGTGCGGTCCGCAGCGGCGTCGGTGCGGCCGAGGCCGCGCTCGGCGCCCTCGGCCGGCCCCGCCCCCGCCATCTCTTCGCCGTCGAGGAGGCGGCCTGATGGCGGCCGAGCACGCGGTGGCAGGCCCCCGCACCCCCGGTACCGCAACAAGAGGAGAGACCGTGCCCACTGTGCCCCCGGCCGAGAAGGCCGCTCGAGAGACCGCGGTCGACGTGACCGCGCTCCTGGAGCGCGGGAGGACCCTGGCCACACCGGTGCTGCGGACGGCGATCGACCGTCTGGCCCCTCCCATGGACACCGTCTCCGCCTACCACTTCGGCTGGATCGACGCCCACGGCAACCCCACGGCCGGCGACGGCGGCAAGGCCGTACGCCCCGCCCTCGCGGTGCTGTCCGCCGAGGTCACCGGCGCCGCGCCCGAGGTCGGCGTCCCCGGCGCCGTCGCCGTCGAACTGGTCCACAACTTCTCGCTGCTGCACGACGACCTGATGGACGGCGACGAGCAGCGCCGGCACCGCGACACCGTGTGGAAGGTGCACGGCCCCGCACAGGCCATCCTGGTCGGCGACGCCCTGTTCGCCCTCGCCAACGAGGTCCTGCTGGAGCTCGGCACCGTCGAGGCCGGCCGCGCGACCCGCCGGCTCACCACCGCCACCCGCGCCCTGATCGACGGTCAGGCGCAGGACATCTCCTACGAGCACCGCGACCGCGTCAGCGTCGAGGAGTGCCTGGAGATGGAGGGCAACAAGACCGGCGCCCTGCTGGCCTGCGCCAGCTCGATCGGCGCCGTGCTCGGCGGCGCGGACGAGCGCACCGCCGACACCCTGGAGAAGTACGGCTACCACCTCGGTCTCGCCTTCCAGGCCGTCGACGACCTCCTCGGCATCTGGGGCGACCCGGACGCCACCGGCAAGCAGACCTGGAGCGATCTGCGTCAGCGCAAGAAGTCCCTGCCGGTCGTCGCCGCGCTCGCGGCGGGCGGCAGCGCCTCCGAGCGGCTCGGCGAGATCCTCGCCGCCGACGCCAAGAGCAGCGACTTCGCGAACTTCTCCGAGGAGGAGTTCGCCGCCCGCGCCGCCCTCATCGAGGAGGCCGGCGGCCGCGAGTGGACGGCCCAGGAGGCCCGCCGCCAGCACACCGTCGCCGTCGAGGCCCTCGACGCCGTCGACATGCCCGAGCGCGTGCGGGCGCAGTTCACAGCGCTCGCCGACTTCGTCGTCGTCCGCAAGAGATGAACACCGTCGGGGGAAGAGAGATGATCCATATCGGTCGAATAGTCCTCGCGTAGTCGCCGGCCGGCGGCGCTGGACGCAGCGCCCCGGCCGACGGCGGACCCACAGCAGACGCACCGCTTGCAGCACTGCACGAAGGGGAAGCCATGACAGCGACGACCGACGGAAGCACCGGGGCCCTGCCGCCCCGGGCCGCCGCGGCCAGTGACATCCACAGCGAGACCCCCCTGGCGGCCGGGGTGCACGAGGCCGCCGAACGCGCCGCCCGGCGCGCCACCGACTTCCTGCTGGCCCGCCAGGACCCCGCGGGCTGGTGGAAGGGCGACCTCGAGACCAACGTGACCATGGACGCCGAGGATCTGCTGCTGCGTCAGTTCCTCGGCATCCGGGACGAGAAGACCACCCAGGCCGCCGCCCTCTTCATCCGCGGCGAACAGCGCGACGACGGCACCTGGGCCACCTTCTACGGCGGGCCCGGCGAACTGTCCACCACCATCGAGGCGTACGTCGCCCTGCGGCTGGCCGGTGACGCGCCCGACGCCCCCCACATGGCGAAGGCCTCCGCCTGGATCCGCGACCAGGGCGGCATCGCCGCGTCCCGCGTCTTCACCCGGATCTGGCTGGCTCTGTTCGGCTGGTGGAAGTGGGAGGACCTGCCCGAACTCCCGCCGGAACTCATCTACTTCCCCACCTGGGTGCCGCTCAACATCTACGACTTCGGCTGCTGGGCCCGGCAGACCATCGTCCCGCTGACGATCGTCTCCGCGAAGCGCCCGGTACGGCCCGCGCCCTTCCCGCTCGACGAGCTCCACACCGATCCGGCGAACCCCAATCCTCCCAAGCCCCTCGCGCCGGTGAGGAGTTGGGACGGCGCCTTCCAGCGGCTGGACAAGGCCCTGCACCAGCTGCGCAAGGTCGCCCCGCGCAGACTGCGCAGGGCGGCGATGAACACCGCCGCCCGCTGGATCATCGAACGCCAGGAGAACGACGGCTGCTGGGGCGGCATCCAGCCCCCGGCGGTGTACTCGATCATCGCGCTCCATCTGCTCGGCTACGACCTCCAGCACCCGGTGATGCGCGAGGGCCTGGCGTCGCTCGACCGCTTCGCCGTGTGGCGCGAGGACGGCGCCCGGATGATCGAGGCGTGCCAGTCACCGGTGTGGGACACCTGTCTGGCCACCATCGCACTGGTCGACGCGGGCCTGCCCGTCGACCATCCGCAACTCGTCAAGGCCGCCGACTGGATGCTGGGCGAGGAGATCGTCCGGCCCGGCGACTGGGCGGTCCGGCGCCCCCAACTCCCGCCCGGTGGCTGGGCGTTCGAGTTCCACAACGACAACTACCCCGACATCGACGACACCGCCGAGGTGGTCCTCGCGCTGCGCCGGGTCCGCCATCCCGAGCCCGAGCGGATGGAACGCGCGATCGGCCGCGGGGTGCGCTGGAACCTCGGCATGCAGTCCCGCGACGGGGCCTGGGGCGCCTTCGACGTCGACAACACCAGCCCCTTCCCGAACCGGCTGCCGTTCTGCGACTTCGGCGAGGTCATCGACCCGCCGTCGGCGGACGTCACCGCGCACGTCGTCGAGATGCTCGCCGTCGAGGGCCTCGCCCACGACCCGCGCACCCGGCGGGGCATCGCCTGGCTCCTCGCCGAACAGGAGCCGAACGGCGCATGGTTCGGACGCTGGGGCGTCAACTACGTCTACGGCACCGGGTCCGTGATCCCCGCCCTGACGGCCGCCGGCCTCCCCGGCTCCCACCCGGCGATCCGCCGGGCCGTCGCCTGGCTGGAGTCCGTCCAGAACGAGGACGGCGGCTGGGGCGAGGACCTGCGCTCCTACAAGTACGTCGAGGAGTGGAGCGGCAAGGGGGCCTCGACGGCCTCGCAGACGGCCTGGGCGCTGATGGCGCTCCTCGCGGCGGGGGAGAGGGACTCCAAGGCCGTCGAACGCGGCATCGAGTGGCTGGCGACCACCCAGCGGCCGGACGGCTCCTGGGACGAGCCGTACTTCACCGGCACCGGCTTCCCCTGGGACTTCTCGATCAACTACCACCTGTACCGGCAGGTCTTCCCGCTGACCGCGCTCGGCCGGTACCTGCACGGGGAGCCCTTCGCCGGCAAGGCGACCGTGATGGCGACCGAGGCCGAGGGGAGCGGATGAACCCACAGCCCGCCCCGGCCCCGCTGCTGATCGCCTGCGCGCTCGGCATCGAGCAGATCGCCCTGCGCACCGGCGACCGGGGCGGGGCCGGCGGGCCGGTCACCGTGGTGCGCACCGGCATGGGCCCCCGTTCGGCCGAGCGCGCGGTGACCCGTCTGCTGGCCGACCCGGCGCTGGCCGGCGCCGCCGTCCTCGCCACCGGCTTCTGCGCGGGCCTCGCCCCCGGGATGCACCCCGGCGACCTCGTGGTCGCCGAGGAGATCCGGGATCCGGCGGGAACCGTTCCGTGCACCGGAAGCGACTTCCTGGTCAAAGCACTCACGCGGTCCGTCCCGGGCCGCACCGTCCACACCGGACCGCTCACCGGCTCGGACCATGTGGTCCGCGGTCAGGAACGGTCCGATCTGCTCACGACCGGCGCGATCGCGGTCGACATGGAGTCCGCGGCCACGCTCCTGAGCGCCGTCCGCGCGGGCGAGCGCCCGGTTGCGGCCGTCCGGGTGGTCGTGGACGCTCCAGAACATGAACTCGTCCGGATCGGCACATTGCGCGGTGGAATATCGGCCTTCCGCGTTCTTCGTTCCGTTCTGCCTGCTTTCTACGAATGGCACCGTTCCTTGCTGCTCCCCAGGAGGTGAGCCAGATGGCCATGCCGCTGCGCCAGTCCATCAAGGTCGCTACTTACTTGGCCGAACAGAAGCTCCGCAGGCGTGACAAGTTCCCGCTCATCGTCGAGCTGGAACCCCTGTTCGCCTGCAACCTCAAATGCGAGGGCTGCGGCAAGATCCAGCACCCGGCGGGGGTCCTGAAGCAGCGCATGCCCGTGGCGCAGGCCGTGGGCGCGGTGCTGGAGTCCGGTGCGCCGATGGTGTCCATCGCCGGCGGCGAGCCGCTGATGCACCCGCAGATCGACGAGATCGTGCGGCAGCTCGTGGCCAAGCGCAAGTACGTCTTCCTGTGCACCAACGCCATGCTGCTGCGCAAGAAGATGGACAAGTTCACGCCCTCGCCGTACTTCGCGTTCGCCGTGCACATCGACGGCCTGCGGGAGCGCCACGACGAGTCCGTGGCGAAGGAGGGCGTCTTCGACGAGGCCGTCGAGGCCATCAAGGAGGCCAAGCGGCGCGGCTTCCGGGTCACCACCAACTCGACGTTCTTCAACACCGACACCCCGCAGACCATCATCGAGGTGCTCAACTTCCTCAACGACGACCTCCAGGTCGACGAGATGATGATCTCGCCCGCCTACGCCTACGAGAAGGCCCCGGACCAGGAGCACTTCCTCGGCGTCGAGCAGACCCGCGAACTGTTCAAGAAGGCATTCGCCGGCGGCAACCGCCGCAAGTGGCGGCTCAACCACTCGCCGCTGTTCCTCGACTTCCTCGAGGGCAAGGTCGACTTCCCCTGCACGGCCTGGGCGATCCCCAACTACTCCCTCTTCGGCTGGCAGCGCCCCTGCTATCTGATGAGCGACGGCTACGTCCCGACGTACCGCGAGCTGATCGAGGACACCGACTGGGACAAGTACGGCCGGGGCAAGGACCCGCGCTGCGCCAACTGCATGGCGCACTGCGGCTACGAGCCCACCGCCGTCCTCGCGACCATGGGCTCCCTCAAGGAGTCGCTGCGCGCCATGCGTGAGACCGTCTCCGGAAACCGGGAGTGACGCCATGACCGCCATCTCCTTGGGCGTCCCCGAGGTGCCGGCCCGGCCGATCGCCGAGCGGCGTGTGTCGCGGCAGATCCACGTCGGTCCGGTGGCGGTCGGGGGCGGTGCCCCGGTCTCGGTGCAGTCGATGACGACGACCCGGACGTCGGACATCGGTGCCACCCTGCAGCAGATCGCGGAGCTGACGGCGTCGGGCTGCCAGATCGTGCGGGTGGCGTGTCCGACGCAGGACGACGCGGACGCGCTGTCGACGATCGCGCGGAAGTCGCAGATCCCGGTGATCGCGGACATCCACTTCCAGCCGAAGTACGTGTTCGCGGCGATCGAGGCGGGCTGTGCGGCGGTGCGGGTGAACCCGGGCAACATCAAGCAGTTCGACGACAAGGTGAAGGAGATCGCGCGGGCCGCGAAGGACCACGGCACCCCGATCCGTATCGGGGTCAACGCGGGGTCGCTGGACCGGCGGCTGCTGCAGAAGTACGGCAAGGCGACGCCGGAGGCGCTGGTGGAGTCGGCGCTGTGGGAGGCGTCGCTCTTCGAGGAGCACGACTTCCGGGACATCAAGATCTCCGTGAAGCACAACGACCCGGTCGTGATGATCGAGGCGTACAAGCAGCTCGCGGCCCAGTGCGACTACCCGCTGCATCTCGGTGTGACCGAGGCGGGCCCGGCGTTCCAGGGCACCGTCAAGAGCGCGGTGGCCTTCGGCGCGCTCCTCTCGCGGGGCATCGGCGACACCATCCGGGTGTCGCTCAGCGCTCCGCCCGTGGAGGAGGTCAAGGTCGGCACGCAGATCCTGCAATCGCTCGGACTGCGGGAGCGGCGGCTGGAGATCGTCTCCTGCCCGTCCTGCGGCCGTGCCCAGGTCGACGTCTACAAGCTGGCCGAAGAGGTCACGGCCGGTCTGGACGGCATGGAGGTGCCCCTGCGGGTGGCCGTCATGGGCTGTGTCGTCAACGGGCCCGGTGAGGCCCGGGAGGCGGATCTGGGGGTCGCCTCCGGCAACGGCAAGGGTCAGATCTTCGTCAAGGGCGAGGTCGTCAAGACCGTCCCCGAGTCGAAGATCGTCGAGACCCTGATCGAGGAGGCGATGAAGATCGCCGAGCAGATGGAACAGGACGGCGCCGCATCGGGCGTCCCCACCGGCACGGGGAAACCGGCAGTGACGGTGAGTTGAAGCACGGCACGGACCGAGAGGGGGCCCGAGCATGACGATTCTGGAGAGCATCCGGGGACCACGTGACCTGAAGGCGCTGTCCGAGGCGGAACTCGGTGAACTGTCCGACGAGATCCGGGAGTTCCTGGTGCACGCGGTCGCCAGGACCGGCGGTCACCTCGGGCCCAACCTGGGGGTGGTGGAACTGTCCATCGCGCTCCACCGGGTCTTCGAGTCGCCGGTCGACCGCATCGTCTGGGACACCGGCCACCAGAGCTATGTGCACAAGCTGCTGACGGGACGCCAGGACTTCTCGAAGCTGCGGGGCAAGGGCGGCCTGTCCGGCTACCCCTCCCGCGAGGAGTCCGAGCACGACATCGTGGAGAACAGCCACGCCTCCACGGCCCTCGGCTGGGCCGACGGGCTCGCCAAGGCCCGCCAGGTGCAGGGGGAGAAGGGGCACGTCGTCGCGGTCATCGGCGACGGGGCGCTGACCGGCGGCATGGCCTGGGAGGCGCTGAACAACATCGCGGCCGCCAAGGACCGCCCGCTGATCATCGTCGTCAACGACAACGAGCGCTCGTACGCCCCGACCATCGGCGGCCTCGCCAACCATCTGGCGACCCTGCGCACCACCGACGGCTACGAGAAGGTCCTGGCCTGGGGCAAGGACGTCCTGCTGCGCACACCGCTCGTCGGCCACACCCTCTACGAGTCCCTGCACGGCGCCAAGAAGGGCTTCAAGGACGCCTTCGCGCCCCAGGGCATGTTCGAGGACCTGGGCCTGAAGTACGTCGGCCCCATCGACGGGCACGACGTCGGCGCCGTCGAGTCCGCGCTGCGCCGCGCCAAGCGCTTCCACGGCCCGGTGCTGATCCACTGCCTCACGGAGAAGGGCCGCGGCTACGAACCCGCCCTCGCCCACGAGGAGGACCACTTCCACACCGTCGGCGTGATGGACCCGCTGACCTGCGAGCCGCTCGCACCGTCCAACGGGCCGTCCTGGACCTCCGTGTTCGGTGACGAGATCGTCCGGATCGGCGAGGAGCGCGAGGACGTCGTCGCGATCACGGCGGCCATGCTGCACCCCGTCGGCCTCGGCAAGTTCGCCGAGCGCTTCCCCGACCGGGTCTGGGACGTCGGGATCGCCGAGCAGCACGCGGCCGTCTCGGCGGCCGGCCTCGCGACGGGCGGGCTGCACCCGGTCGTCGCCGTCTACGCCACCTTCCTCAACCGCGCCTTCGACCAGCTGCTGATGGACGTCGCCCTGCACCGCTGCGGCGTGACGTTCGTCCTGGACCGGGCCGGGGTCACCGGCGTCGACGGCCCCTCCCACAACGGCATGTGGGACATGTCCGTCCTCCAGGTCGTCCCCGGGCTGAGGATCGCCGCGCCCCGGGACGCCGACCAGTTGCGGGCGCAGCTGCGGGAGGCCGTGGCCGTGGACGACGCCCCGACGCTGGTGCGGTTCCCGAAGGAGTCGGTCGGACCCACGATCCCGGCCGTCGACCGGGTGGGCGGGCTCGACGTCCTGCACCGCGGCGGACCGGAGCCGGACGTCCTCCTCGTCGCCGTCGGCGTGATGGCCCCCGTCTGCCTCCAGGCGGCCGACCTGCTGGCCTCGCGCGGTATCGGCTGCACCGTCGTCGACCCCCGATGGGTCAAGCCCGTCGACCCGGCGCTCGTGCCGCTGGCCGCACAGCACCGGCTGGTGGCCGTCGTCGAGGACAACAGCCGCTCCGCCGGGGTCGGAAGCGCCGTGGCGCTCGCGCTCGGCGACGCCGATGTCGACGTGCCCGTACGGCGGTTCGGCATCCCGGAGCAGTTCCTCGCGCACGCCAAGAGGGGCGAGGTGCTGGCCGACATCGGGCTCACACCCGTCGAGGTCGCCGGCCGGATCAGCGCCAGCCTGGCGCTGAAGGAAGCCGCGGGCGGTTCGTCCGACCCGTCCGACGGCGACGGGGCGTCCGGCGGCCGGGCGAGCGCCGGCCGTTCCGTCGCGTCAGTCAAGGAGAAGGCCGAATGACCACCGAGTTCGACCTCGGACGGCTGCTCGCCGAGCGCGGAGCCGAGCGCTACGAGCTGCACACGCGGTACCTCAACCACCAGCTCCCGCGCATGCTGCACACCATCGGCTTCGACAAGGTGTACGAGCGGGCGGAGGGCGCCTACTTCTGGGACGCCGACGGCGAGGACTACCTGGACATGCTCGCCGGGTTCGGGGTGATGGGCCTGGGCCGCCATCACCCCGTCGTCCGCAAGGCGCTGCACGACGTGCTGGACGCCCAGCTCGCCGACCTCACCCGCTTCGACTGCCAGCCGCTGCCCGGGCTGCTGGCGGAGAAGCTGCTCGCCCACAGCCCCCACCTGGACCGGGTGTTCTTCGGCAACAGTGGCACGGAGGCCGTGGAGACCGCGCTGAAGTTCGCGCGGTTCGTCACCGGCCGGCCGAGGGTGCTGTACTGCGACCACGCCTTCCACGGGCTGACCACCGGCTCCCTGTCCGTCAACGGCGAGTCCGGCTTCCGGGACGGCTTCGCGCCGCTGCTGCCCGACACGGCCGTCCCGCTCGGCGACCTCGACGCCCTGGCACGCGAACTGAGGAAGGGCGACGTCGCCGCGCTGATCGTCGAACCGATCCAGGGCAAGGGCGTGCACGAGGCCCCGCCCGGCTATCTGCGCGCCGCCCAGGAGCTGCTGCACCGGCACAAGGCACTGCTCATCGCCGACGAGGTGCAGACCGGCCTCGGCCGCACCGGCGACTTCTACGCCTACCAGCACGAGGAGGGCGTCGAGCCGGACCTGGTCTGCGTGGCCAAGGCCCTGTCCGGCGGCTATGTCCCGGTCGGCGCCACCCTCGGCAAGGACTGGATCTTCAAGAAGGTCTACTCGTCCATGGACCGGGTGCTCGTCCATTCGGCGAGCTTCGGCTCCAACGCGCAGGCCATGGCGGCCGGGCTCGCCGTGCTGTCCGTCATGGAGGACGAGCAGATCGTCGCGAGTGTACGGGCCACCGGCGAGCTGCTGAAGTCACGGCTGGCCGCCCTCACCGACAAGTACGAACTGCTCGCCGACGTACGCGGGCGCGGCCTGATGATCGGCATCGAGTTCGGCCGCCCCGACTCGCTGAAGCTGCGCAGCCGCTGGACGATGCTCCAGGCCGCCCGCAAGGGACTGTTCGCCCAGATGGTGGTCGTGCCGCTGCTGCGGCGGCACAGGATCCTCACCCAGGTCTCCGGCGACCATCTGGAGGTCATCAAGCTGATCCCGCCGCTGATCATCGGGGAACGGGAGGTGGACCGGTTCGTCGACGCCTTCACGGACGTCATGGACGACGCGCACAGCGGCGGAGGCCTGATGTGGGACTTCGGCAAGACGCTGATCAAGCAGGCGGTCGCCAACCGATGAGGGTCCACTCCGGCGCTTTGCCTCTGGGGCAACAAATTTGCCCCTGAGGTAAGGCTGCGGCTGAATGGGAGCATGAGCTCCTCCGAGAACCCGCCCCCTCACGGGGCGGCCGGACCGGCCGAGGCCGCCCTGCCGGCCGTCGCGCCACAGCTGCGGGCCCTGCGCCGCCAAGCGGCCCTCACCCTGGAGAGCGCGGCCCGCGCCGCCGGGCTGTCGCCCGCCCATCTCTCCCGGCTGGAGACCGGTCAGCGGCAGCCGTCGCTGCCGATGCTGCTGGCGCTCGCCCGTGTCTACGGTACGACGGTCGGCGAGCTGCTCGGCGAGAGGGTCCCCGACCGCGACGCCGTCGTGCGCGCCGCGGACATGGAACCCACCGCCGCCGGCGGCTGGACCTACTGGCAGGCCGGGGTCTCCGGCCGCGCCATGCAGGCCCTGCGGGTCCATGTGCCGTACGGGTCGCAGGGCGACATCGTGCGGGTGCATCCCGGCGAGGAGTGGCTCCACGTCCTCAAGGGGCGGCTGCGGCTGCGCCTCGGCGACACCACCCACCGGCTCGCCCCCGGGGACAGCGCGCACTTCGACTCGCTCACCCCGCACCGCATCGCCGCCGAGGACGACGGCGGGGTCGAGCTGCTGTTCGTCCACACCCTGTTGCAGAGCCCCACGGCCACCCTGTGCCTGGGCCCGACCCCTGGAGTGACGCCATGAGCGACATGGAGGAGAAGTTCCCGCGCGCCCTGTGGGTGCGGCTCATCATCTACATCGCGGTGGGGCACGTCTTCGCCGCCTTCGTCTACTTCCTCTTCGAGGCGGGCGGCGGGCAGTAGACGTACCCCGTGCCCCTCGGGCCGTACCCCGCGTCCCTCAGTCGATCAGGCGCTCCCGCAGGCGCTCCCGGGCCTCCGGCGTGAGCCGCAGGCCCTGCCCCAGGTAGGTGTCGACGTCGCCCCAGGTCGCGTCGATCGTGTCGAAGGCCGCCGTCAGGTACTCCGCCCGCGCGTCGAACAGCGGGCTCAGCAGCTCCATGACCTCGGGCGAGTAGGCCGAGGGGTTGCTGCCGCTGCGCCGTACCTTGTAGCGGCGGTGCTTCTCGTTGGACTTCAGGTAGTCGGTGACGATCGCCTCGCGCTCGACGCCGACGGCGAGCAGCGTCACCGCGATCGACAGGCCGGCGCGGTCCTTGCCGGCCGCGCAGTGCATCAGGGCCGGGACGCTGTCCTCCACCAGAGACTGCAGGATCCGGGAGTGCTCGGCGGTCCGGTCCGTGACCATCGAGCGGTAGGAGGCGATCATCCGGTCGGCGCCCTTGCCGTCGGCCAGGATCTCCCGCAGCTGGTCGAGGTCGCCGTCCCGGACCATCTTCCAGAACTCCGCGCCGTCCGCCGGGTCGGACAGCGGCAGGTTCACATTGCGGACGCCCGGCAGCTCGACGTCGGGGCCCTCCAGCTTCTGGTCCGCCGCGTTGCGGAAGTCGAAGATCGTGTGCAGGCCCAGCGAGTCGAGGAAGGCGGCGTCCTCGGGGGTGGCGTGGGCGAGGTGGCCGCTGCGGAACAGCACGCCGTGCCGCACCCGTCGTCCGTCGACGGTGGGCAGGCCGCCCACATCGCGGAAGTTGCGCACACCGGCCAGTTCGGGCTCGGTCGACGGGATCTGCTGCGTCACGGGGGCTCCTCCCGGTCGGCCCCGCCGGCGCGGCTCGGCGATGAGGCCGGCGAGGTGCGACTCCGACGATACGACATGGCTGCGTGCGCCATTCAGTTGTCCACAGGGGATGACTCGGTGGCAATGGGTCGAAACGGGCGAAAGTCGGCTGATGTCATCTTTGTCAACGTGCACTTCGTCCGGTTTTGCGGGCACCTCATGTCGTATTCGGATCGGAATCGACGGGAAGGTTCAATGGGTCGGATATCCATCGGAGTCACATCTGGGGTTTCTGTCCGAATTAATGCCTTCATTCCAACTCGCTCCGTAATAAGGAAAGCTGGAGCGGCGTCACGTGAGGAGCGTCATATCCGTGACGGTGCGTCGCCCGTCATGTCCACGTAATCATCGTGCTTTTCCCGGGACTTCGAGCAAAGAGGTCCCTTCGAAATGCACGCAGGGTGACCGTTGAATGCCGTAAGGGATCAAGGTGAACGCATTCGGGCGGAACCCCTCACTTGTTCCCTTGCGTCTCTCTCGCTTACGTTCGCCACCAATCCGGACGGACGCCTAATCCTGCCGCCGACCGGAATCCGCGCACACTCACCCGTACACGGCAGGAGCGGGGGACCCACAGGTACATCGCCTGTTCCGGTCTCCGGAACAGGCTTGGGGTCAAGTCGCGTCCCGACGCGACCGGGCATCTCCAGCCCGCACCCGACAGCTCACCTCGCAGGCGCCGGAGAGGAATTCGTCATGCCCGCGAAGGGTAAGCACCGCCGTCCCAAGTCCCTGCGCCTCACCCGGACGATCGCCGTCGCCGGAACCGGTGGCGCCGCTCTCGCGCTGCCGCTGATCGGGGCCACCGGCGCAAACGCCGCGACCGGCCAGTCCGTTCCGGAGAAGGCGGTCCAGTCCGTCCAGGTCGCCGCCAAGAAGGCCCCGGCGCAGAAGGCCTCCGCCCAGAAGACGCGCACCTACGAGGTGAAGCGCGGTGACTACCTCGCGAAGATCGCCGACCAGCAGGACGTCCGCGGCGGCTGGAAGAAGCTCTACGCCGACAACCGTGAGGCCGTCGGCGCCGACCCGTCGCTCATCCACCCGGGTCTGAAGCTGTCGATCGGCACCAAGGCCGAGGGCGCCGCCCCGAAGGCGTCCGCCCCGGCCCCGTCCGCGTCGAAGTCCTCGGCGAAGCCCGCCGCCAAGCCCGCCGCGCCGCAGAAGGCCGCCCCGGCCGCCCAGAGCGCCGACGAGGCGAGCACCGTCAACGGCTTCAGCGCCCCGGTCTCCGCCTCCGCCGTCGGCACCTCGTACAAGGTCGCGGGCAGCATGTGGTCCAGCGGCTACCACACCGGTGTGGACTTCTCCGCCCCCACCGGCACCCCCCTGAAGGCGGTCGGTGCCGGCACCGTCGTCTCCGCCGGCTGGGGCGGCGCGTACGGCAACCAGGTCGTCATCCGGCTCGCCGACGGCTACTACGCCCAGTACGCCCACCTGTCCTCGCTGTCCGTCTCCAGCGGCCAGACGGTGACCGCGGGCCAGCAGATCGGCCTCTCCGGCGCGACCGGCAACGTGACCGGTCCGCACCTGCACTTCGAGATCCGCACCGCGCCGGGCTACGGCTCGGATGTGGACCCGGTGGCCTACCTCCGCTCCAAGGGCGTCGCCATCGGCTGACCCCCGCACACGGCGCGCACCACCTCCCTGACACGCATGCGCACCACCTGCCTGACACGCACGCCGAAGGCCGGACCCCACCCCCGGGTCCGGCCTTCGGCCTGTCGTCGTGGGCCCGCGGGTGCACGCGCGGGCGTTTCGGCGGTCAACGCCCCTGTGCGGAGCCGTATTCCGGACTTGGTGAAGGCTTTGGCAGTGGCTTATCTCACCGCTCGTCAACCCCTTCCTACGGTCGCGTAGGTCACATCGGAAGGTGAATCATGTCCCGACGTGACAGACGATTCGAAGAGTGACAGCAGAGCAGTGATCGGGTCGTACGTCGCGGTGGGGGACAGCTTCACCGAGGGCGTCGGCGACCCCGGCCCCGACGGGTCGTTCGTCGGCTGGGCCGACCGGTTCGCGGTCCTTCTGGCCGACCGGCGTCCCGAGGGCGACTTCGGGTACGCGAACCTCGCCGTGCGCGGGCGACTGCTGGACCAGATCGTGGCGGAACAGGTCCCCAAGGCCGTCGAACTCGCCCCGGACCTGGTGTCGTTCTGCGCGGGCGGCAACGACATCCTGCGGCCCGGCACCGACCCCGACGAGGTCGCCGAACGGTTCGAGCGGGCCGTCGTCCGGCTCACCTCGGCCGCCGGCACCGTGATGGTGACGACGGGCTTCGACACCCGTGGCGTACCCGTGCTGAAGCACCTGCGCGGCAAGATCGCCACCTACAACGGGCACGTCCGCGCCATCGCCGACCGCTACGGCTGCCCGGTGCTCGACCTGTGGTCCCTGCGGACCGTCCAGGACCGCCGGGCCTGGGACAGCGACCGGCTCCACCTCTCTCCCGAGGGGCACACGCGCGTGGCGCTGCGCGCGGGCCAGGTCCTGGGCCTCGAGATCCCGGCCGACCCGGACCAGCCCTGGCCGCCGCTGCCACCCCGGGGGACGCTGGAGATCCGCCGCGACGACGTCCAGTGGGCGCGCGAGTACCTGGTGCCGTGGATCGGACGGCGGCTGCGCGGCCAGTCCTCGGGGGACCATGTGACGGCCAAGGGCACGCTCTCGCCGTACGACATCAAGATGCGGATCGAGTCGGTGGCCTGACCCGGGGGGACGGACGGGGGGGCGCGGCGCCGCCCGGGGGCCCCGCCGGTCCCGGGCGGCGGCCGCTCAGCGCGGCGAGGCCGTCAACGCGGCCCGGTCCAGGCCCAGTTCCCGGGCCAGCGCCTCGTCCACCCACTCCTGCGCCCGCGCGCGGGACAGCGACCCGGGATACGACGTCAGCTGGACGGCGAGCCCGTCCAGGAGGGCGGTCAGGCGCAGCGCGGCGGCCGCCGGGTCCGGGCACGCGAACTCGCCCGCCTCCGCGCCCTCGGCGAGGACCCCGGCGAGGGCGCTCTTCCACTGCCGGTCGAGCTCACGGGTGACCTCCCGCAGGGCGGGTTCGCGCAACGCGGCCGCCCACCCCTCGATCCACAGCCGCCAGCCCTTGGCCTGACCGGTCGGCGCGTACCACCGCACGGCCGCCCGAAGCCGCCGTACCGCCGTCGTACGGCGGCCCAGGATGCCGCGCAGCCGCGCCAGGTCGCCCTCGGCCGCGTGGGCGAACGCGGCGGCGACCAGCTTCTCCTTGGTGTCGAAGTGATAGAGCACCAGGGCGTTGCTCACCCCGAGCGCCGAGGCCACGTCGGCGATCCTGACCGCCGCCACGCCCCGCGCCTCTATCTGCTCCACGGCGGCCCGCAGCAGGTCCGCCCGCCGCTCCGCCACACTCAACCGCACTCTCGCCCTCGCCACGCCGTCACCCTAACGGCCCGCGCCGACCCGGCCCGTGGGCCCCGGTTGCCCGGAGATCAGCGGTGCCGGCCGAACCGTTCGGCGATCACCGGGAGCCGGTCGGCGGCCAGGGCGTGCGCGGCGGCCCGCGGTGTCGTCCCGTCGGCCTCCGCGCGGGCCAGCGTCAGGTCGGTCAGCGCCCGCATGGCGCGCCGCGTGTACGCGAACGCCTCGTCCGCGTCCGGGCCGATGTCCCCGAACAGCGTCCACCACCACCAGGCGTTCGTGGCGGAGTTGACGACGACGTCCGGCAGCACGGTGACGCCGCGCGCGGCCAGCAGCGCCTCCGCCTCCGGACGGACGGGCATGTTCGCTGCCTCCGCGATCCAGCGGGCGGTGATCCGCCCCTGGTTGGCGGCGTCCACCGCGTACGACACGGCCGCCGGCACCAGCACCTCCGCCTCCGTCGCCAGCCAGGCGTCCCCCGGCAGCTCGCGGTCCCCGGGGCGCAGCGCCGCGCGGTCCACCGTCCCGTAGGCGTCCCGCGCCGCCAGCAGCGCCTCGACGTCGAGACCCGCGGGGTTGGCGACGGTCCCCTTGATGTCGGCGACGGCCACCACGGTGAGCCCCGCGCGCGCGAGGAACCGCGCCGTGGCCCCGCCCATCGTGCCCAGGCCCTGCAGCGCGACACGGGTCCGCCAGCGCGGCGCCCCGGCCCGGTCCAGCGCGGCGAGCACCGACTCGGCCACGCCGCAGCCGCCCACCAGCTCGTCGAGCCCGATACCGTCGACGTCCACCGCGAACGCCTCCGCCAGCCGGCGGCGGGCCACGGCCTCGTCGTCCAGGAGCGGATAGACCGCCTGCACGGACGAGACGAGCCCGACCTCGCGGGCGGCCCGGTCCACCACGTCCTGGCTGAGCCCCAGGTCCTCGCCCGTGGTCCACATGGTCTCGATGTACGGCCGCATCGCCCGCAGATAGCGCACCAGGACCCCGTACGCCTCCGGGTCCCGCGGATCGCAGTCGATACCGCCCTTGGCGCCGCCCAGCGGGACGTAGCGGGCGTCCGGGTCGTAGTGCAGGGCCTCCTTGAGCGTCATGCCCGCGGCCAGCCCCGCGATCTCCTCCAGCGTGCAGCCCGGCCGCATCCGCAGTCCGCCGGAGGAGACGCCGCGCACCAGCCGGTCCACGACCAGGAAGCCCTGGCGGCCCGTGACGTCGTCGGTCCAGGTGAGCGAGAGGAAGGGCGAGGGCATGCGAACTCCGGGGTCGGCGGGTGCTGGGGCGGTCGTCCGCGAGGTGGCGGAGGCGCCCGGGCCGGGAGAGCCGCATCGCTCCTGAACGACGGGTCAGTATCACGAGGAAGGCAAGGACATGTCAACGCAAACGGCACGCGCACTCACCGGGACACGGGAACGAACACCGCGGACCCGGCGTTCGCAACGACAGGGGCTGTCGGCCCGCACCGCGGGGGACTGTCGGTGGGGCCGCCCATAATGGAAGCCTCACCGACTCCATCTGGAGGTACCGTGGCCGGTTCCCGCTTCTCGAGCTCCGGGCTGAACGTCCTGCGGCCCACGGCGTTCGGCGTGGACCCCAGCGGTGAGCGCATGGAGCGCATCCGCAGATCGCCGCACTTCGGCGACGGAGTGTTCCAGAACCCCGGGGGAACCGCGCGGACCAGACCGTCCGGCTCGATGCTGGAGTTCGCCAAGGTCTTCTTCGACAAGGACACCCGGCCGCTCCGAGTCCCCAAGGGCACCGTGCCGGTCCACCCCACCACCTACGCCGACCTGGCGAAACCGCCGGCCACCGGACTGCGCCTGACCTGGATGGGGCACTCCAGCGTGCTCGCCGAGATCGACGGCCGCCGGGTGCTCTTCGACCCCGTCTGGGGCGAGCGCTGCTCACCGTTCCCGTTCGCCGGGCCCAAGCGGCTGCATCCCGCGCCGCTGCCGCTCGCCGCGCTCGGCCCGGTCGACGTCGTCGTCATCTCGCACGACCACTACGACCACCTCGACCTCCCCACGATCAAGGCGCTGGCCGGCACCGACACCCTGTTCGCCGTCCCGCTCGGCGTCGGCGCCCATCTCGAACACTGGGGCGTCCCCGCCGAGCGGCTGCGCGAACTGGACTGGCACGAGACGACGAAGATCGGCGGCCTCACCCTCACCGCCACCCCGGCCCGCCACTTCTGCGGCCGCGGTCTGCGCAACACACAGCACACGCTCTGGGCCTCCTGGGTGGTCGCCTCGCAGGAGCACCGGATCTACCACAGCGGCGACACCGGCTACTTCGACGGCTTCAAGGACATCGGCGCCGCGCACGGGCCGTTCGACGCCACGATGATCCAGGTCGGCGCCTACTCCGACTTCTGGCCGGACATCCATATGACGCCCGCCCAGGGCGTCCAGACCCATCTGGATCTGCAGAAGGGCGTCCCGGGCGGGGTGCTGCTGCCCATCCACTGGGGAACGTTCAATCTCGCGCCGCACGCGTGGGCGGAGCCGGGGGAGTGGATGAAGGACGCCGGTGACGACGTCGGCCAGACGGTGGCGTTCCCGCGGCCCGGTCAGCCGTTCGAGCCGGCGGGGGATGTGCCGGTCGAGGCGTGGTGGCGGACGGTCTCGGGCCGGGTCCCGCGCACCTGGCAGGCTCCGCGGAGCACCGAGCGCGGGTCCACGACCGCGAAGGGCGACCTCGACCTCGCCGGCGAGCGCTGACGACGGTCTGACCCGACCCGGGTGGGGGTGGGCGGGCGGTCGTCACGGCGTGGGGCTGCCTGCCCTGGGGAGCGCGAGGATCGCGACGGCGGTGCTGACCGCCGCCACGACCGGGCCCAGGCGGGCGTCGATCGCCATGGCACCGGACGCCGTCATGGCGCCCAGGACCAGCGTCACCACCACGGCCACGCGGACGCCCGCATGCCGACGGCTGCCGTCGGCCGCGTCCTGGGCCAGGCTGGTCAGGGTGCCGGTGACGTAGGTCGTGGTCACTCCGGTGCCGTGCACCGACCGTTTGGCGGCGGCGGTCTGGGCGCCCAACGCCGCCGCGGCCGTCGCGAGCATCAGCAGCCGGAGTGTGGTGCCCGGTGTCGAGTGCACCGATCTGAGGACCACCACCACGAGGTGGAGCGCCACCACGGCCAGCAGCACGGTCCTGATCCGGCGCCAGCTTGTGCCGGGGCGCTTCGGTGTCGCCCTGGAGGACAGGTACACGCCGATCAGGAAGGCGCCCAGCGCGGTTCCCGCTCCCGCGATCAGGGCGCCGTATCCCGGTCGGCCCGTCAGGCCCGACAGGATGACGCTGCCGGTCATGTTGGCGGTGAACACGCCCCCGAGCTCGATGAACGCGAACGCGTCGGCGGCTCCCGTGGCGAAGGACAGCATCACGACCATGACGGACAGACGGGTGGTCGGAGCGGCGGTCGGCGTCGCGGGCGGGGTCGACCGCACGGGTCAGGCTGCTCTCGTCGGAGAAGCCGTCGGCCGGCCGGAGAAGCTCATCGATCACCCTTCCAAGACGCTTCTCTCCAAGTTGGCATGAGGCGGCGAGCAGCGCACCGCTGAGGATTGCGCCGGGCGCGTGAACGTGTTCGGGAGCGCTCGGATCACCGCGTGCGCCGCTACGGTCGGTAACGCTCTGGGGGGCGCGCGGTCGGTGCGCCGGGTGCCTCGATGCGTCCGGGGAGGTCGTCGCGGATGCGGAGGTCGTGACGTTGGCTGGGAGAGTCGTGGACGCGGGCTGCCGTGCGCCTTCGCCAGTGACGACCGCTTCCGACCAGGTCTGATCGATCAGGGGTGCAATCAGGGCGAGTTTCGTGACCGGTTATCGGTCTGTCGTACGAGCCCTCATACCAGAGCGGGACGCCGTCTGCGGGAGTTTGTCAACTGCCCACCGCACATGATGCGGAGGCGACTACTGTGAGTGTCCGTCGGGCGACACGCAGCCGAGTTCCCTCGGTTCCGTCGGCCGGCACCGAGAAGGCGCATGCCCCGGGCCGCGCAGACCGCGTGCACCCCCACGCCCCCGACCGACGGACCAGTACGAGGACCCCGATGTCTCAACTCCGCGCCCCGGCCACACGCGCTGACCGCCGTGAGGGCGGGAGGCACGGGCGCCCCGCCGCCCGTACCGCACCCGCGCTGCCCGAGACCCAGATACGGCCCCAACTGCTGCGCCTGGCCGTCCTGCCACCCGTGGCGGTGTCGCTGAGCGCCAGTGCCGCCGTGCTGTTCGTCGTGCGTTCCACCGGAGCCCAGCCGTCGCCGGTCCTGTGGACCGTCCTGGCCGGCGCGCTGTCGGTGACCCTCGCGGGCATCGTCATCGCGGCCGTCGCCGCCGACCGCGCCGCCCGGACCGTGAGCCGGCGCATCGGCGCCCTGCGCCGCGCCAGCGCCCGGGGCGAGGCCGAACTGCGCGCCCTGGTCGAGGCGTTGCGGCGCGGCGACGGGCCTCCGCAGCGCAAGCCGCGCGGCGGACCGCCCGACGACGCCGACGACTTCGACCTCCTCGCCGCCGACCTGGCCCGCGCACACGACGGGGCGATCCAGGCCGTCGTCCAGGCCTCCCAGCTGTCGAGCCAGGCGGGCAGCGAACAGAAGCTCGAGGTCTTCGTCAATCTCGCCCGGCGCCTGCAGTCCCTCGTGCACCGGGAGATCTCCATCCTCGACGAGCTGGAGAACGAGATGGAGGACCCCGACCTGCTCAAGGGGCTCTTCCACGTCGACCACCTCGCCACCCGCATCCGGCGGCACGCCGAGAACCTCGCGGTGCTCGGCGGCGCCGTCTCCCGGCGCCAGTGGAGCAACCCCGTCCCGATGACCGAGGTGCTGCGCTCGGCCATCGCCGAGGTCGAGCAGTACTCCCGGGTCAAGCTGGTGCCGCCCATCGACGGCACCCTGCGCGGCCACGCCGTCGCCGACGTCATCCACCTGCTGGCCGAACTGGTCGAGAACGCCACGGTGTTCTCCGCCCCGCACACCCAAGTGCTGCTGCGGGCCAACCTGGTGACGTCCGGACTGGCCGTCGAGGTCGAGGACCGCGGGCTCGGCATGCCCGTCGGCGAACAGGCCCGGATGAACGCCCTGCTCGCCGACCCCGACCAGGTCAACGTCGCCAGCCTGCTGTCGGACGGGCGCATCGGCCTGTTCGTCGTGTCGCAGCTCGCCAAGCGGCACGGCATCCATGTGCGGCTGCAGACCAACATCTACGGCGGTGTCCAAGCCGTCCTCGTGGTGCCGCAGGGACTGCTGGGCACGGAGCCCGGCGCCCCCCTGGGCGGGCCCCGGGGCCAGGAGCCCCAGCTCCGGACACGGGAGGCGCAGGGGCAGCCGACCCCGCCCGCGGGGATCGCCACCCCGGCACCCGTACCGCAGCGGGCCGGACGGCAGGCGCAGGCGGCGCAGCGGCCACCGCAGCACCGGCGGCCCGCTCCGGACACGGCCGCGGGCGGGGCGCGGACCACGGTCCCCGCGCCGGCCAAGGGCGACGGTCCGCCGCTGCCCGTGCGGGGCTCCCACAGGGACCGGGCCAACCCGGCGGAGGCGGTGCCCGGCATCAGCGCCGAGGACCGTAGGCAGCTCGCCGAGAACAGCGTCTCCCCGCTCACTCCGCGCGGCGGTGCCGTGCGCGGCACCATGGGCAAGCCCCAACTGCCCCGGCGCCGTGCCCAGGAGCACATCGCGCCGCAGCTGCGGGACGGTCCCGTGGCCCGTCAGGAGTCCGACCAGGTCGCCGGCCACGACCCGGGGCTGATGGCGGCGTTCCAGCGCGGTATCGGACTCGCGGAGACGCAGCAGCACATGGAGTCCACGCACACGTCCGGCAGCCACATGTCCGGCAGCCACATGTCGGCGGGTCACACGGCGGCGGGCCATATGGACGCGAGCTCTATGGGCTCCGGCCACCACCTGGTCGCCGACGCCCTGGGCGCGGACCCCACGGATCCGTCGCCCTCCGTACGCCCGGCCCCGGCACCGCTGGATGCGCACCACACAGGTGCACGCCACACAGAGGTGCGCCACATGACCAGCCTGCCGTCCCTGGATGCGCCGCCCATGGGTGCGTCACCCATGGGGGAGGCACCCATGGGTCCGACGCCTATGGGGTCATCACCCACGGACGCGTCCTCCACAGAGACGTCCCCCGGGGACGCGTCCGCCATGGGCGGCGCCTCCTCCCTGAGCGTCCCGTCCCTGAGCGTCCCGTCCCTGGACGTTCCGACCATGGGCGTCCCACCCATGGGTGCCTCGCCCCTCGGCCCGTCCTCCGGGGACACAGGCACGTCACCCACCGGCCCGGCCCCGACGGCCGAGGCCGGCCCCGGACAGGCGTCCGGTACCGACCAGCCCACTTGGCCCGACGGGAGCGCACCGGCCGGATGACCACGTCCCTGACCCACCCGGCGTCCGCCCGGATCCCCACCCCCGCACCCAGCGCTCCCGCAGACCTTCGTACCTCAAGGAGTCGATCCATCATGGCGAGCGAAGCGCCGACCGCCCATGTCTCCGACCTCGACTGGCTGATGAGCGGCCTCGTGCAGCGCGTGCCGCACACCACCAGCGCGGTGCTGCTGTCCTGCGACGGGCTCGTGAAATCGGTGCACGGGCTCGACCCGGACAGCGCCGACCACATGGCGGCCCTGGCCTCGGGCCTGTACTCCCTCGGCCGCAGCGCCGGCATCCGCTTCGGGGACGGCGGTGACGTGCGCCAGGTCGTCGTCGAGCTCGACTCCGCGCTGCTGTTCGTCACCACGGCCGGCTCCGGCACCTGTCTCGCCGTCCTGGCAGGCCGGGAGGCCGACGCGGCGGTGCTGGGTTACGAGATGGCGATGCTCGTCAAGAGCGTCCGCCCGTACCTGGTCACCGCACCCCGGCAGCACGCCGTCGACCCCTCGGCGCTGAGGCCTTGAACGTGACGGCGGCCGGCGACGGGCCCTGGCTCGACGACGCGGCCGGACGGCTGGTGCGCCCGTTCACGGTCAGCAACGGCCGCACCCGGCCCACCGTCGCGCTCGACCTCATGTCACAGGTCATGGCCACCGGGGCGACCCCCCTCGGCTATCTGGGCCCCGAGCACGAACAGGCCCTCGACCTGTGCCGCGCCCCGGTCTCGATCGCCGAGGTCGCCGCCCACCTGAAGCTGCCGGCGGCGGTCACCAAGGTGCTGCTGTCGGACCTCGTCGACTGCGGGGCGCTCACCACCAAGCCCCCCGAGTTCCACCACAACCCGACAGACCGGGCTCTTCTGGAGGCAGTGCTCGATGGACTACGACGACAGCTCTGATCCGTTCCCCACCGCGTTGAAAATCCTGGTGGCGGGAGGGTTCGGGGTAGGCAAGACGACCTTCGTCGGCGCGGTGAGCGAGATCGCGCCGCTCAGCACAGAGGAGCTGCTCACCACGGTCAGTGCCGCGACCGACAACCTGGAGGGCGTGGAGAACAAGGTCGAGACGACGGTCGCGATGGACTTCGGCCGCATCACCCTCGACCCCGAACACGTCCTGTACCTCTTCGGCACACCCGGACAGGAGCGCTTCTGGTTCATGTGGGACGAGCTCTCCGAGGGCGCGCTCGGCGCGGTCATCCTCGCCGACACCCGGCGCCTGGAGGACTGCTTCGCCGCTGTGGACTTCTTCGAGCAGCGCGGTCTGGGATTCATCGTCGCCATCAACGAGTTCGACGGCGGTTACCGCTACGACCCGGAGGAGGTCCGGGCCGCCATCGACCTCGACCCGGAGATCCCGATCGTCCGCTGCGACGCCCGGATCTCGAGTTCGGGTGTCCAGACCCTGCTGACCCTGGTCCGGCACCTCCTCGCCCACGCGCCGGCCCACGCACCGAGCCACGGCGCCCACAGGTGACATCCGCACACACCCGCACGGAGCCGCATATGACCCGCGTCCACAGCGACGGAATCCGCCCATGAGCTACGGCCCACCGCACCCGGTCGCCCGCCTGCTGCTCACCCCGGAGGACAAGGAGGCCCCCGCCCGCGCACAGCGGCTGCTCCACATGGGCCTCGGGGACCAGCCCGATCCGGCCCTGGACGTGTTCGCGGACCATCTGGCCGAGCTCACCGGGGCGCCGTACGCCATGGTGAACTTCGTCGGCGAGAGCCAGCAGTTCTTCGCCGGGCTGCATGCGCGGCCCACCGTGAGTCTCGCGCGGGCCGGTGACAGCAAGCCGCAGCTCGGCCGGCGTATGGGGCGCGACCATGGGTTCTGCCCCCATGTGGTCGTGCGCCGCAAGGCACTGGTGCTGGAGGACGTCCGCGACTACCCCCGGTTCGCCGGGAACCCGATCGTCGACGAGTTCGGTGTCCGCTCCTATCTGGGGGCGCCACTGATCGACTCCACGGGCATGGTGCTCGGCACCGTGTGTGTCGTCGACATGGATCCGCGGCCATGGGGGAAGGCCGGGCTGGAGACCATCAAGGCGTCGGCGGTGGACCTGGTGACGCGGTTGGAGCGACGGCAGGCGGACGGGCTGCCCCTGCTGTGAGACGTCGCCGCACTCACTCTAGCCGACCGGTCTAGTATCGCCGTGCACTGCCCCTATGGGACGCACCAGTGACGCCAAGCAGAAGATCCTCGCCGCCGCGCGCTCGCTCATCGGGGGGCACGGTTACTCGGCGTTGGGCGTGGCCGAGATCTGCAAGGCCGCGGGGGTGCCCAAGGGCAGCTTCTACTACTTCTCCGAGTCCAAGGAGTCCCTGGCCCTCGCCGTCGTGGACGAGCACTGGGCGGCGCAGCACCCGGGCCTGGGCCCGGGTGCTGGAGAGCGACGCCGAGCCGCTGGAGCGGCTGTGGCTGCTCTTCGAGGAGACCGAGGCCGGGCAGCGGGCGGTGCAGGAGGGGTGCGGCACGGTCTCCGGGTGCCTGTTCGGCAACCTCACGCTCGAGCTGAGCAATCAGACCGAGGCGGTGCGCGCCCGGCTCCAGGAGCCGGGCCATGTTGGTTTAAGTCGCTCCCGGCCCTAGAACCCCCGCCACACGTTGTCGAACGCTGCGTCCTCGATCGCCCGCCGCTGGCGTACGGCCTCCAGCTCCATCACCGCGTTGCCGAGCGCGGCCAGCACCGTCGCGGCCGTGTCGTCGGTGAGGGCCTCCGACCCGTCCTCCGTGCCGTCCGCGTCCTCCGTGCCGTCCTTCTCCTCCAGGCCGACTCCGGCGGCGGTGCCCAGGGCGGTGAGCAGCGGCTCGTGCGCCCTCCAGCGCTCCTCCGCGCGCTGTCGCGCCGCCGCGTCGACGGGCGCAGCGGGTGCGGCGCGCAGCGAGAAACGGGAGCCTCGGGGGCGGGTCCCCGCCTGCCCCAGGTCCGCGACGTAGGCGGCGGACAGACCACGCCCCCGGCGCCACAGCCAGTCCTCGACCGACTCGTACGGCTCCTGCCGTACGAGCGCCGTGGCCGCCTCGTCCAGCAGCCGGTCACCGGTGGGGGCCTGCGCGTTCGGGGTGATCCGGTCCTCGGCGAGGGTCAGTGCCCCGGCGTCGAGGAGGTCGAACACCTCGGCCGCCGCCAGCGCCAGGGACAGCTCGCCCTGTTCCACACGCTGGTCCTGCGCCAGGTCCAGGGCGACGATCGCGAGGTCCCGTGCGGTGTTCATGAGCGGCTCCTGGTCGGTCGGCCGGCCGAGGTGCGAGGCGTGCTGCCCGGCACCGCGATCCGGGTGTCCTGCGTTCGATTGTCGCCGGGATCGGGGGATGGCGGGGCCTTATGCGAGGGCCGACCGTTTCCAGCATGGGCAGCGCGTGCCGCCGCCGCCACTACCGGCGTCCTCGCTACTCGGAGCCACAGCCTCGTAGGCCGTGTAGCGCCCGGCCCGCGTAGCATGACCGGCGTGGAGCTGCGTCAGTTGCGGTACTTCGTCGCCGTCGCCGAGGAACTGAACTTCGGGCGGGCCGCCGAGCGTCTGCTGATCGCGGGGCCCTCCCTCTCCCAGCAGATCAAGGCGCTCGAACGGGACCTCGGGGTGCGCCTGTTCGACCGGGACCGGCGTTCCGTCTCCCTCACCCCGGCGGGTGCCGCGCTGCTGCCGCCCACCCGCGACCTGCTGGAGCGCGCCGACGAGCTGAAGCGCCGGGCCGGGCGGCTGTCCGGCTCGGAGTCGGTGCGGCTCGGATACGTCAACTGGATCCCGCCGGACCTGACCGTGCGCACCGCCCCGGTCGCCCGGTTGCACATCGACGCGTGGGTGGCGCCCTCGCACACCCAGGCGGCCCGGGTCGCCGACGGCAGCCTGGACCTGGCCGTCTGCTGGGCGCCGGCCGAGGACCTCGAACGGCTGGGGCTGCGGGCCCGGCTCCTCGGGGCCGACCGGCTCTACGCCGTGGCCAAGGGGACGGACACCGGCGCGGTGGCGGCCGGGGACATCGACGTCCTCATCGACGACGACCTCACGTCCTGGGCCTCGTGGAACGCGTACGCCGAGCGGCTGACGCGGGAGGTCGGGGCCCGCGCCGTACGCATCGCGGACGGGGCGATCACCGGACCCGCCTTCTTCGACCACGTACGCCGTTGCACCCGACCGGTGCTGAACTCGCCCAAGGGGCAGACCGATCCGCTGCCGTCCGATCTGGTCCGCCGTGAGGTCGTCGGCCCCAAGGTCTACTGGACGTGGTCCCTGGTGTGGCGGGATAACGAGGTCCGCCCCGGTGTGCTGGGCGTGGTGGAGGCCCTGAGCGACGGGGTCGGGGACCTCGGCGTCCACGCCCCGGACGCCTGGCTGCCCGGCAACGATCCGCACGCGCTCCCCGGCCGGCCTGCACTGGGAGCCTGAGCCTCCCAGGCGGGAGAGAACGGGTCCCGCGAAACCCCCTCCGATCCTTTGACTTGGCTGTGCGCCCGTCCTACCTTCCAGACACAGGCAAATAGTCGACCGGTCGGCTAGTAACCGGTCATTACCCCGGAAGGTCCCCATCATGAGCGCAGGCATCCAGAAGGTCGCGATCGTCACCGGCGCCTCGCAGGGCATCGGAGCCGCCCTCGTCGACGGCTACCGCAAGCTCGGCTACGCGGTCGTCGCCACCTCCCGCACGATCGAACCGTCCGGCGACGCCGATATCGTGACCGTACGGGGCGACATCGCCGACCCGGCCACCGCGGAGCGGGTCGTCACGGCCGCCCTGGAGCGGTTCGGCCGGATCGACACCGTGGTGAACAACGCGGGCATCTTCGTCGCCAAGCCGTTCACGGACTACACGGAGGAGGACTACATCGCGGTGACCGGCATCAACCTCGACGGTGTCTTCCACCTCACCCAGCAGGCCGTACCGCATCTGCTGGCCCAGGGCGGCGGGCACGTCGTCAGCATCACCACCAGCCTGGTGGACAACGCCGACTCCCGCGTCCCGTCCGTCCTGGCGTCCCTGAGCAAGGGCGGCATCCAGGCCGCCACCAAGTCCCTCGCCGTGGAGTACGCGACCCGCGGTATCCGTTTCAACGCCGTGTCGCCCGGGACCATCAAGACGCCGATGCACCCGGAGGAGACGCACGAGTTCCTCTCCGCACTGCACCCGGTCGGCCACATGGGCGAGGTGAGCGACGTCGTCGACGCCGTGCTCTACCTGGAGTCGGCGCCGTTCGTCACCGGCGAGATCCTGCACGTCGACGGCGGCATGAGCGCCGGTCACTGAGCGGCCGACGGCACACCGGGAGAGGATCGGACCATGCCAAGCACCATCGATGACGAGACCGCCCTGCACGACGTCCTGGAGCGCTGGCGGACGGCCGTGGACGCCCACCGGCCGCAGGACGTGGCCGCCGTCTTCACCGAGGACGCGATCTTCCAGGGACTGCACCCCTACGGCGTGGGCCGGGACGCGGTCGCCGCGTACTACGACTCGCAGCCCCTGGGGATGCGCGCCGCCTACCGGATCCTGGAGACCCGGCGATTCGCGGACGACCTGGTGCTCGGATACCTGGACGTCGAGTTCACCTTCACGGACCGCGACCCCGTCGCCGTCAAGCTCGCCGTCCTCGCACGGCGGCAGGGCGACGGCTGGTCCCTCGCGCACTACCAGGTCTCCCGCCTGGGGCAGTGAGACGACCCAAATTCATGGGGGCGCGGCACATGTGCCGCGCCCCCATGGGGGTGTGAAGAAGAGCTGTGGCGCCGCTTAAGAAATCCTCGATGGACCCGCGCGCCGCGGTGCGGCAGATTGCTACGCGATTCCACCCCTCTTCCCGGGCCCGGGCCTTCTCGGCATGCCCGCGTCCGGGACTCACCCTCAGGAGCCGTCGCGTGAAGGCGCTGGTCAAGGAGAAGGCGGAGCCCGGACTCTGGCTCACGGACGTTCCGGAGCCCTCCATCGGGCCCGGCGACGTGCTGATCAAGGTGCTGCGCACCGGTATCTGCGGCACCGATCTGCACATCCGCTCCTGGGACGGCTGGGCGCAGCAGTCGATCCGCACCCCGCTCGTCGTCGGCCACGAGTTCGTCGGCGAGGTCGTGGAGACCGGCCGGGACGTCGCCGACATCAAGCCCGGCGACCGGGTCAGCGGCGAGGGCCACCTGGTGTGCGGGAAGTGCCGCAACTGCCTGGCCGGCCGTCGCCATCTGTGCCGGGCCACCATTGGTCTCGGCGTAGGACGTGACGGCGCCTTCGCGGAGTACGTCGCCCTGCCCGCCGCCAACGTGTGGGTGCACCGCGTCCCCGTCGACCTGGACGTCGCCGCGATCTTCGACCCGTTCGGGAACGCCGTCCACACCGCGCTGTCCTTCCCGCTGGTCGGCGAGGACGTCCTCATCACCGGCGCCGGCCCCATCGGGCTCATGGCGGCGGCGGTGGCCCGGCACGCCGGCGCCCGCAACGTCGTGATCACCGACGTCAGCGAGGAGCGCCTGGAGCTGGCCCGCAAGATCGGTGTCAGCCTCGCCCTGAACGTCGCCGGCTCCACGATCGCCGACGGCCAGCGCGCCCTCGGCCTGCGCGAGGGCTTCGACATCGGCCTGGAGATGTCCGGCAACCCCGTCGCGATGCGCGACATGATCGCCAACATGACGCACGGCGGCCGGATCGCCATGCTCGGCCTGCCCGCCGAGGAGTTCCCGGTCGACTGGGCCCGCATCGTCACCTCGATGATCACCATCAAGGGCATCTACGGCCGGGAGATGTTCGAGACCTGGTACGCGATGTCGGTGCTGCTGGAGGGCGGCCTCGACCTCGCCCCCGTGATCACCGGCCGCTACGGCTACCGCGACCACGAGGCGGCGTTCGCCGACGCCGCCAGTGGCCGCGGCGGCAAGGTCATCCTCGACTGGACCGCGTAACCCCCTAGGAGCCTGTCCCATGTTCGACTCCGTGCGCGACGACCTGCGCGCCACCCTCGACGAGATCCGCGCCGCCGGCCTGCACAAGCCGGAGCGGGTGATCGACACCCCGCAGTCCGCGACCGTCAACGTCACCGCGGGCGGCCGCCCCGGCGAGGTCCTCAACTTCTGCGCCAACAACTACCTCGGCCTCGCCGACCACCCCGACGTGATCGCCGCCGCCCACGAGGCGCTCGACCGCTGGGGCTACGGCATGGGCTCGGTCCGCTTCATCTGCGGCACCCAGGAGGTGCACAAGCAGCTGGAGGGCAGGCTCTCCGCGTTCCTCGGCCAGGAGGACACGATCCTGTACTCCTCCTGCTTCGACGCCAACGGCGGTGTCTTCGAGACCCTGCTCGGCCCCGAGGACGCGGTGATCTCCGACGCCCTCAACCACGCCTCCATCATCGACGGCATCCGCCTGTCCAAGGCCCGCCGCTTCCGCTACGCCAACCGCGACATGGCGGACCTGGAGGCCCAGCTGAAGGACGCCTCCGACGCGCGCCGCCGGCTGATCGTCACCGACGGCGTGTTCTCCATGGACGGCTATGTGGCGCCGCTGCGCGAGATCTGCGACCTCGCCGACCGCTACGACGCCATGGTCATGGTCGACGACTCGCACGCCGTCGGCTTCGTCGGCCCCGGCGGCCGGGGCACCCCCGAGCTGCACGGCGTCATGGACCGCGTCGACATCATCACCGGCACCCTCGGCAAGGCCCTCGGCGGCGCGTCCGGCGGCTATGTGGCCGCCCGCGCCGAGATCGTCGCCCTGCTGCGCCAGCGCTCGCGGCCCTACCTGTTCTCCAACACCCTCGCCCCGGTGATCGCGGCGGCCTCCCTGAAGGTCCTGGACCTGCTGGAGTCGGCGGACGACCTGCGGGTGCGGCTGCGCGAGAACACGGAACTGTTCCGCCGCCGGATGGGCGAGGAGGGCTTCGAGATCCTCCCCGGCGACCACGCCATCGCACCCGTGATGATCGGCGACGCCTCCAAGGCAGGCCGGCTGGCGGAGCTGCTGCTGGAGCGCGGCGTCTACGTGATCGGCTTCTCCTACCCGGTCGTGCCCCAGGGGCAGGCCCGGATCCGCGTCCAGCTGTCCGCCGCGCACTCGACGGACGACGTGAACCGCGCCGTCGACGCCTTCGTCTCCGCACGCGCGGAACTGGAGGACTGACGCCGGACTGCCGGTGCGCGCCGGAAGACCGGCGTCCGGCGCGCGTCCGACATCTTGCGATAATCGATCCCATGATCGAAGCGCGGCGGCTCCACATCCTCCGTGCGGTGGCCGACCACCGCACCGTGACGGCGGCGGCCGCCGCGCTCTATCTCACCCCCTCGGCGGTGTCCCAGCAGCTCACGGCCTTGGAGCAGGAGACAGGGCACCGCCTGGTGGAGCGCGGCGCCAAAGGCGTGCGGCTGACCCCGGCCGGGGAGATCCTGCTCAGCCACACCAACGCCGTCCTCGCCCAACTGGAGCGGGCCGAGGCGGAGCTCGCCGCCTACAGCTCCGGCGCGGCCGGCACGGTCACCGTCGCCTCCTTCGCCACCGGCATCGCCCTGGTCGTCGCCCCGGCGGTGGCCCACCTCGCCCGCACGTCCCCCGGCATCCGCCTGCGGGTCCTGGACGCCGAGGGCGACGCCAGCCTGCCGATGCTGCTGGACCGGCAGATCGACGTGGCCGTCGCCGTCGAGTACCGCGGGGCGCCCGCCGACGACCCCCGGCTCGCCCATGTTCCGCTGTACGCGGAGCCCTTCGACGCGGTCGTCCCGGTCGCCCACCGGCTGGCCGGCGCCGACGTCGTTCCGCTCGCCGAGCTCGCCAAGGACACCTGGATCGGCCCCTACCCCGGCAACCCGTGCCACGACGTGGTCGTGCTGGCCTGTGAGAGCGCCGGGTTCCAGCCCCGCCTCGACCACTCCTCCGACGACTTCCGCGCGGTCGTCGCCCTCGCCTCGGCCGACGCCGGAGTGGCGCTCGTCCCGCGCTCGGCACTGCGCGGCATGGACCTCACCGGGGTCGTCGTCCGCCCCGTGGACGGCGTCGCGCCCACCCGCCGGGTCTTCGCGGCCGTACGGCGCGGCGCGGAGGAGCACCCTCTGATCAGCCCGGTCCTCGACGCGCTCGGCGCGGCCGCCCGGGAGTGAGCCCGCCGTAACACGGCCGTCTCATCCCCGGGATATCGTCCCGCACATGAGAGAGACGACCGAAGACGCGGTCGGTACCCGGCTGGCCGCGCGGCTCGCCGAACTGCGGGCCGAACACGGCTGGTCCCTGGAGGAGTTGGCGGCCCGCAGCGGAGTCAGCCGCTCCACCCTGTCCCGGGCCGAGCGCGGCGAGACCAGCCCCACCGCGACCCAGCTCAACCGGCTGTGCCAGGTGTACGGCCGCACCATGTCCCGCCTGCTCGGCGAGGTCGAGTTCGAGTCGGCCCCGGCCCCGGTGGTGCGGGTGGCCGACCAGCATGTGTGGCGCGACCACACCTCGAGCTTCGTACGCCGGTCGGTGTCGCCGCCGCACACGGGGTTGCGGGCGGAACTGGTGGAGGGACGGCTCGGCCCGGGCGCCGACATCGCCTACGACCGGCCGCCCGTACCGGGCCTGGAGCAGCATCTGTGGGTGCTGGACGGCGTTCTGGAGGTGACGGTGCAGGAGAGCGAATACCGGCTGGAGGCGGGGGACTGCCTGCGGACCCGGGTGTGGGGGCCCACGCGCTTCCGGTGCCCCGGCCCCGGCGAGGTCCGCTATCTGCTGGCGGTGGTGCTGCCGTGATCGTGACCCGCCTGGACGCCGACCGGCTGCGCGAGTGCGCCGGGGACCTGGCTGCCCTGCTGATGGACACCGTGGCGGGCGGAGCCTCGGTCGGCTTCCTCTCCTCACTCGACCTCGCGGCGGCCCGGACCTGGTGGACGGGCCGGGCGGACGCCGTGGCCGCCGGAGACCTGGCCGTCTGGGTGGCCCGCGACGGCGAGCGGGTCGTCGGAACCATCGGCCTCGCCTTCGCCGACAAGCCCAACAGCCGGCACCGGGCCGAAGTGGTCAAGCTGATGGTGCACGGCCGGGCCCGCGGCCGGGGTCTGGGCCGCACCCTGCTGACGACCGCGGAGACGGCCGCCGCCGACGCCGGGATCACCCTGCTCCACCTGGACACCGAGACCGGCAGCCCCGCCGAGCGCCTCTACGGTTCGGCGGGCTGGACCCGCGCAGGCGTCATCCCCGACTACGCGACGACCCCGTACGGAGAGCCACGGCCGACGACCCTCTACTACAAGCGACTGGGCGTACCCGCTCCCACCAGCTGAGTGTCAGTGGCAGCCGCTACGGTTCCGGCTATGCCGGACGCCGAAGACGTACGCCGTATCGCCCTGTCCCTGCCGGACACGACGGAGAAGATCGCCTGGAGCATGCCCACGTTCCGGGTCGCGGGCAAGATGTTCGCCACGCTGCCCGAGGACGAGACGTCCCTCGCCGTGCGCTGCCCCAAGGAGGAGCGCGACGAACTGGTCCTGGCCGAACCGGACAAGTTCTGGATCGCCGACCACGAGGCCCAGTTCGCATGGGTACGGGCCCGTATCGCAGCCCTCGACGACGAGGACGAACTGCGCGCCATCCTCGCCGACTCCTGGCGCCAGGCCGCCCCGACGCGTCTCCTGGACGCCCACCCGGAGCTGGGACTGCCGCAGGGGGAATGAGATCGCCCTGCCGCGTCGCCGGTCCCGCGTGCGATCATCCGGAGAGGGGACGGGGAAGCGGTTCGGGGAGGGATCGAGGGGATGCGCGGGACGCCGCAGCGGACACCGCCGGGCGGGGCACAGGGCGGGACGCGGACTCCGTCACCGGGGGCGAGGAAGGAGCCGGGCGGAGGTCGGCAGCGGCCGGTCTGGTCCCGTGACTTCGCACTGTTCTTCGGCGCCCGGGCCGTGGCGCAGCTCGGCGACACCATGCTGCCCGTGGCCCTCGCGGCCGGGCTGCTCCAGCACGGACACGGAGCCGGTGCCGTCGGTGCCGCCCTGGCCTCGACGTCCGCCGCCTTCGCCGGGCTGATCGTCTTCGGCGGGGTCATCGCCGACCGCTTCGACACCCGCCGGCTGATGATCGGCGCCGACCTGGTCCGCGTCTGCACCCAGTCCCTGGCCGCCGCGCTGTTCTTCTCCGGGCACGTCGTGCTCTGGCAGATCTGCGTGATCGGCTTCGTCAACGGTGTGGCGGGCGCGGTGTTCCAGCCCGGCGTCGCCGGCACCGTGCCCCGTCTCGCCACCGACGTCCAGGGCGCGAACGGCGCCATACGCATCGCCGAGGCCGTGGCCCAGTTGGCCGGCCCGGCCCTCGCGGGCGTACTGGTCGGATTCGCCTCGCCCGGCGGGGTGTTCGCGGCCCACGCCACCACCTACACGGTGAGCGCCGTCTGCCTCCTGCTGCTGCGACTGCCCCCGCGGGTCCGGAGGGGCGCCGCCCGGGCCCTGAAGGGCGGCCGCGCCTTCCGGGCCGATCTGGTCGAGGGCTGGCGCGAGTTCCGGTCCCGTACCTGGCTCTGGGGCGTCATCGCCGTGTGGTGCCTCTACATGATCACCGTATGGGGCCCGACGACCCCGCTGGTGGCCGCCGAGATCGTCCAGGACCACGGGGCCCGCTCGTACGGCCTGGTCAACTCCGCGCTCGGCGCGGGCACCGTCGTCGGCGGTCTCCTCGCCCTGCGGCTGCGTCCCCGCCGCATGCTGCGCGCCGGCGCGTTCGGGGTCTTCGCGTTCGCGGCCTTCCCGGTGACGGTCGGCGCGGGGCTGTCCGTCGCCGCCATGGCGGCCGGAGCGGCCGTGGCCGGCGTGGGCATGGCGTTCTGGAGCGTGATGTGGGCGACGAGCGTGCAGACGCAGGTCCCTGCGGACGTCCTGAACCGCATCCACGCGTACGACGTTGCGGGCTCCCTGGCGATGATGCCGGTCGGGCAGTCCCTGGCGGGTCCGGCCGCCGGGGTGTTCGGGCCGGACCACGTGCTGCTGGCGGCGGGCGGCATGAGCTTCGTCGTAGCCGCCTCGCTGCTCTGCGTACCCGCGATCCGCGGTCTGGTCCGGGCCGACGCCCCCGGGGAGCCGGGCCCGCGGCCGTAAACGGGTGCGCGACCACCGACCCGAGTGCGGTAGAGTTTCCCTGCACGTTCGGCCAGGGGAAACCCCAGGTCAGCGGGGCACCGGGACGTGGCGCAGCTTGGTAGCGCACTTGACTGGGGGTCAAGGGGTCGCAGGTTCAAATCCTGTCGTCCCGACGGTGCGAAAGGGCTTCCGCGGGTTCACACCCACGGAAGCCCTTCTCTGTGTTGCGGCGCGTGCTCAGCAGTAGAGGTTGCCGCCGGGGGTGACGCCGAGGATCTGGGTGAAGCGCTGGTAGGCGTCGACGCGGCTCTGGACCTGGGCGGGGTTCTTGCCGTCGCATTCCAGGCTGCCGTTGATGGAGCGGATGGTCTGGCCGAAGCCGGCCTGGTTGACCATGGCGTTGTGGGGGGTCATGGAGCCGGGGCCGGTCTGGGTGTTCCAGTACCACAGGCCGGTCTTCCAGGCGACGGCCGCCTCGTTCTGCACCCGCCAGGGGTTGTTGAGCAGGTCGATGCCGAGGGCGTCGCCGGCCGCCTTGTAGTTGAAGTTCCAGGACAGCTGGATCGGGCCGCGTCCGTAGTACGCGGCCTGGCCCGCCGGGCAGCCGTACGGCTGACCCCAGTCGCAGTAGTGCGGGTAGTTGGCGGTGTTCTGCTCGACGATGTGGACGAGGCCGCCGGTCTCGTGGTTGACGTTGGCGAGGAAGGCGGCCGCCTCCTGCTTCTTGACCGTGTCGCTGCCCGAGTTCGCGAAGCCGGGGTAGGCGCTGAGCGCCGCGACCAGGCCGCTGTAGGTGTAGAAGGAGTTCCGGCCCGGGAACATCTGGTTGAACTGGGCCTCGCTCACCACGAATCCGGACGGGTTGCCGCCTCCGCCGCCGCTCGCCGGGGCGTTCCACTTCTGGTTGGCCGCGCCCGTGCAGGTCCAGATCTGCAGCGGGGTGCCGTTGGCGCTGTTGTTGCCCCGGACGTCCAGGCACTTGTCCGCCGCCGGGTTCACGATGTCGCGGGCACCGGAGACCACCCACTGCTGGTTGGAGCCGCCCGTGCAGTCCCACAGGTGGACGGCGGCACCGTCCGCGGTGCTGCGGTCGGAGACGTCCAGACACTTGCCGAGCGCGCGCAGGGTGCCGTCACCGGAGTTGGACCAGATCTGGGCGTTGGTCCCGTTGCAGTCGTAGAGCTGGACGGGCGTGCCGTTGGCGCTGTTGGCGCCGGCCACGTCGACGCACTTCCCGGCGAGGCCGGTGATCGAGCCCGCGGCGGCCCGGGCTTCGGGCGCCGCGGTGAGCAGGGCGGCCAGCACGGCGGCGAGCACCGTGAGGACGGCGAGACGGGGTCTGTGCACGGAAGAGGACATGGGTGAGCACACTCCTCGGGTGTCGGGGGGTGGACCGGCCGCCCTTCGGACGAGGGGCGGCCGGAGTCTCGAAACACGCCTTACGGGTAGCTGGGCAGATTCGCCACGTTCGTCGTGGAGTTGGACGGGCCGCCCGTGTTGTTGACGACATGCCGGATGGTGCCGGTGCCGCCGAGGGAGACCGTCACCATGCTGGTGAAGCGCACCCCCGTCCGGTTCGGCGCCTCGATGGCCCGCTCGGCGGTCACGCTCGGGTTGACGTTGAAGAAGCAGTAACTGCCGAGGCCCCACGCCTGGTGGCTGGTGACGGAGTCGGCGACCTTGTAGGCGGCGTAGCCCTGGGTCGAACCGTTCATCCAGGCCGCCTGGTTGGGCGGGTCGTACGGCATCTCGTTCTGGTAGAAGTACGTCCGGCCGCCGTTGCCGTTCCAGATGGTCTGGTGCTTCTGGTAGTGCTCGACGAACAGGCCGTACGCCGTGACGTCGTCGCCGTTGACGATCAGGCCCGTGTCACCGGTGTTGCTGTTCCAGCCGATGCCGTTGCCGTGGTCGCCGCGCCAGATCCACATGTGGTCGCCGATGACGTCGTCGCTGTTGATGACCAGGCTGGTGGTCGCCTTGCCGACGGCGGCGCCGCCGACCCGGAAGTACACGTCGTGCAGCGAGGTCGGGTCGGCGTCGTGCGACGCGGAGGAGTTCGCGGGGCCGACCTCCATGAGGGTGGGGGAGTTGGTGGTGCCCGCGTCGAAGAGGATGCCCGCGACCTTCACGCCGTCGACGTCGGCGACCTTCATCGCGGTGACGCCGTTGTCCGGGACGAAGGTGGCGAGACCCAGGCCGAGGACGACCGTGCCGGGCCGGTTCACCTGGAGCGTCTGGTCCAGGTGGTAGACGCCCGGCGTGACGAGCAGGTTCCTGCCCGCGGCCAGCGCCGCGTTGATGGAGGAGGCGCTGGCGCCCGGCTTGACGATGTGGAAGGTGTCCAGCGACAGCGAGGTGCCGGACGGCGCACCGTTCGCCCAGCTCACACCGGAGGAGTTGGACCGGACCGACGGCACGAACACCTTGTAGGCGTTGTCGCCGTCGACGTACAGGAAGGGCTTCTCGCGGGTCACCGGGGACTGCGCGACCGTGGTGTACGGGGGCCTGGGGAACGTGGTGTTCGGTACGCCCTGGCTGCCGACGAAGACCATGTTCCAGTTGGAGCCGGTCCAGCTGCCCAGCTGGGAGTTGCGGGTCAGCCACTGCTGCTGGCTGCCGGAGTCGACCTGCCCGTCGACCTTGGTGTCGGCGAACAGGCCGCCGCTGGCCCAGCCGCCGTCGTCCAGCGCCAGGTCGCCGCGCAGATGCATCCGGCGGTACGGGGCCGCCTGCGAGACCGCCCAGCGGTCACGGCCGCCGGCCGGGTTGACGGACAGGTTCTCGGCGCCGCGCCAGAAGTTCTGGGTGGCGTTCTGCGGCGGGAACCAGTCGGCCTCGACATGCACCGCGCCGTTGACGTTGACGGCGTCCGGGCTGAGGCCCAGACCGGCGACCTGGGTGTAGAAGCCGACGTTGACGTCGGCGTCGTAGGAGCCCGGCTTGAACAGCACCGCGTGCCGCTGGGTGCCGAACTGGTTGGTCTCCTGCTGCTGGAAGATCGAGTTCAGCTTGCTCTGGATGGCGGACGCGGACATCGACGGGTCGAACACGGCGACGTTCGGACCGAGGTCCGGGGCCGCCGTCGACTGGTTCACCGGCACCACCTGGAAGCGCTGGGCGGCGCTGCCGTTGCACGTGTACTGCACGAACTGCACGCTGTCGGCGAGGGATGCGCCGGGGTCGTCCAGGCACTTGCCGCTGTGCCGGTTGACGAACCGGTAGGCACCGCCGCCCAGTTCGACCGGCAGCCACTGCTGGTTGGCGCCGCCCCCGTAGGCCCACAGATGCACCGGCGCGCCGTCGGCGGTGGAGACGTCGGCGACGTCCACGACCTGTGCGGTGTTGTTGCGGTTGTTGATGCGGACGTAGCCGTCGCTGGTGGTCGTGAAACTCCACTGCTGGGCCGTGGTGTTGTTGCAGGCGTACTGCTGCACGACGGTGCCGTTGGTGGTGGCGGCCGCCCGGGCGTCCAGGCACCGGCCGCTCGCGGCGTTCATCACGGTGGCGAACTGGGTGGGCAGCGCGGCGGCGGCGCCGGCCGCCGCGCTCGCGGGCGCGGGCGCCGAACCGAGCAGCGAGGCGGCGGCCACGGTGACGAGCGTGGCCGCGCCGGATCTGCGCAGGCGCCGCAGGGCGCGGGGCATCAAGGTGTGCACGGGCTCTCCTTGCCGGGCGAAGGCGGGTTGGGGGGTCCCGGGCCGGGGGTCCGGGTGGTTCCGACGCTGGTGGAAAGGCGGCTCAGCCGGTGCGGGGGTCAGGGATTCCGGGCATGCGGGTGGCCCTCCGTGGGGGGGTGTGCGGCCATGGCCGCGTTCATGCCGTGAACGGTGAACGCGGCACGCGCCGGTCTGGCTGACCCGTGAACCTAAAGGTATGGACCACTTTCGTCAAGACATGAAGTAAGCATGCGTGCGGGGGAGTTGAAGCAGGCGGAAGGGAGTGGGGGCGCGGAAGTGGCGATATCCGCTCAGCCTGGTCCCGCGAACCGGTCCATCAACGCGTCCAGGCCGTCCGTCAGATCCGCCCGCCCGGCCCGCTCGGCGAGCGCGGGAGCGGTGGCACGCAGCCGCGGCAGCTCCCGCGGATCCATGTGGTGCAGCCCCAGCCGGAACCCGGACTCCGGCTCCTGCGGGTTGTCCACCATGGCCTGCAGCTCCACCGACACATAGCCGAGCACCCACCCCGTGAAGGCGCGGAAGAGCCGCGCCGAGCGGGCCGTGTCGAGCCCGGCCTCCTCGAACAGCGTCAGCACCCGCTCGTGATGCCGCAGTGTCGCCGCCGGGCGCCGGGCGAGCGGCACGGCCAGCATCCGCGTGGAGAGCAGCGGCACGACCTGTGGATGGTCCAGGCAGATGTCGTACGTCACCAGCGCCACCCGGCGCAGCTCGGCCCGCCAGCCGTCGGCCGCCTCCCCGGCGCTCAGCCGCTCCTCCAGCTCCGCGTGCAGAGCCTCCACCAGGCCGTCCAGCAGAGCGTCCTTCGAGGAGGCGTAGCGATACAGGGCCATCGCCTCGACGCCCAGTTCGGCACCGAGCCGGCGCATGCTCAGGGCCGACAGGCCCTCCCGGTCGACCAGGCGCAGGGCCGCGCCGAGGACGCGCTCGCGGTTCAGCCGCCCGTAGCGGCCCCGGTCGCTGGCACGCCGCGCCGGTCCGGGTCCGGGCTCCTTCGCCATGGCCGACCTCCTCGCCGTCACCCCGGGCGACCGTACGGTTACGACGTCAACGTACGCGATCCGGGGCGGTCCGGCCCGGTTGCCGGGCCCGAACGGCCGCGTAACATGTACATATACGCCGTAAACGGGTGTCGTAAACACATGGGCGAGTGACCGTCATGAGCGCACCCATCGAGGACTACGCCCTCATCAGTGATCTGGAGACAGCGGCCCTGGTCGGCCGGGACGGCTCGGTCGACTGGCTGTGCCTGCCCCGGTTCGACTCGCCGGCCTCCCTGGCCGCCCTGCTGGGCACCCGGGACAACGGCACCTGGCGGCTCGCCCCGCTCGGCGCCGGCCGCTGCACCGGCCGGCGCTACCGGCACGACACCCTGCTGCTCCAGTCGCGCTGGACGACACCCACCGGCACCGTGCGGGTCACCGACTTCATGCCGCCCCGCACCGGGCTGCCCTGCGTCGTCCGCCTCGTCGAAGGGGTGTCGGGGACCGTCTCCCTGCGCAGCGAGCTGCGGCTGCGGTTCCACCAGGGCCGGGTCGTGCCCTGGATCCGCGCCGTAGAGGGCTGCTCGGTGGCGATCGCCGGACCGGACGCCGTCTGGCTCGGCACCGAAGGCCCCGTCGAGCGGTCCGGCGCCGACGACCGTACGGTTCACGACTTCACCGTCACGGCCGGCCGGCGCGCCGCCCTCACCCTGGTCTGGTCGCCGTCCCACCGGCCCGGACCGCCCGCGCCGCTGGCCGTCCCGGCCGAGACGATGCTCAAGGAGACCGCCGACTTCTGGCGGCGCTGGACCGCCCAGTGCCGCTACGAGGGCCCCTGGCGGGACGCCGTCGTACGGTCCCTGATCACACTGAAGGCACTCATCTACGCGCCCACCGGCGGGGTCGTCGCCGCGCCCACGACATCCCTGCCCGGCCGGATCGGCGGCGACCTCAACTGGGACTACCGGTACTGCTGGCTGCGGGACTCCGCCCTGACCCTGTCCTGCCTGCTGCGCAACGGCTACCGCGAGGAGGCCACGGCCTGGGTCGACTGGCTGGTGCGCGCCGTCGCGGGCGACCCCGCCGATCTGCAGACCGTGTACGGGGTCGGGGGCCAGCGCCTGCTGCCCGAGACCGAGGCGCCCTGGCTGCCCGGCTACGAGGGCTCCCAGCCCGTCCGCTTCGGCAACTCCGCGGCCGGTCAGTACCAGTTGGACGTCTACGGCGAGGTCCTGGACGCCCTGTGTCTGTCCCTGCGGGCCGGCATCGACCTGCCCGGCCATGTGTGGAGCCTCGTCGAGGCCCTGATGGGCCATCTGCTGCGGCACTGGCGCGAACCCGACCAGGGCCTGTGGCAACTGCGCGGACCACGGCGGCAGTTCACGCACTCCAAGGTGATGGCCTGGGTCGCCGCCGACCGGGCGCAGCGGATGGGCCGGATGCTCGGCCGCGACGGCGCGCGCGAACGGTGGCGGGCCATGCGCGACCAGATCCACCGCGAGGTCTGCCGGGAGGGCTGGGACCCCGCCCGCCGCACCTTCACCCAGTCCTACGGCTCCCCGACCCTGGACGCCTCCGCGCTGCTGATCCCCCGGCTCGGCTTCCTGCCGCCCGAGGACCCACGGGTGCGCGGCACGGTCTCCGCGATGCGCTCCCTCGGCCACGGCGGCTTCGTGCGGCGCTACACGCCCGGCCGGGGCGCCGAGGACGGCCCCGAGGGCACCTTCGTGGCCTGCTCGCTCTGGTACGCCGACGCCCTCGCCGCGACCGGCCGGACCGGGCAGGCCCGTGAGGCGTTCGAGAGGGTCCTCGCCATCCGCAACGACGTCGGTCTGCTCGCCGAGCAGTGGGACCCGGACGCCGGCCGCCAACTCGGCAACGCGCCCCAGGCGTTCAGTCACATCGCCCTGGTGGAGACGGCGTCCGCCCTGACTCCCCGTACCCGTACGGATTGAGCTGCTGGAACCGCCAGGCGTCCCGGCACATGTCGTCCAGGCCGCGGGTCGGCCGCCAGCCCCAGGCACGCGTCACCGCGCCCGCGTCCGCGACCAGTTCGGCCACGTCGCCGGGGCGCCGGGGCCCGATCTCGTACGGCACCCGCCAGCCGGTCGCCCGCGAGAACGCGGCGACGACCTCCAGGACGGAACGGCCCTCGCCCAGGCCCAGGTTGAACACGTGCATGCCCGTCGCGTCGCCGAGGTGGTCCAGCGCCAGCCGGTACGCGCCGACCGCGTCCATGATGTGCAGATAGTCGCGGACCGTCGTCCCGTCACGCGTCGGATAGTCGCCGCCGAACACCCGCAGCAGCTCCCGCCGGCCGCCGGCGACCCGTGCGAGCGACGGCAGCAGATTGTCGGGCTCACCGGGCGGATCGGGGCCCAGCAGACCGCTGGGGTGGGCGCCCGCCGGATTGGCGTACCGCAGGCACAGCACCGTGTAGTCCGGCCGTCTGCGGCACACGTCGGCCAGGATCTGCTCGCACGCCCACTTCGACGCGGCGTACGGGCTCATCGGCCGCACCGGCGTCGACTCGTCGAGCGGACCGGGGCCGGCGTCGCCGTAGACCGCGCACGACGACGAGAAGATCAGGCGGCGCACCCCGTGCTCGTCCATGGCCTGCAACAGGGAGGTGGTGGCGCCGACGTTGCTGTCGTAGTACTCGACGGGCATGCGCGTGGACGCGCTCACCGAACGCAGGCCGGCACAGTGCACCACGGCGTCCACGGCGTGCCGGTCGAAGACGGCCGACAGCGCCCGGCGGTCCCGGACGTCCAGCTCGTACACGGCGCCGACGAACCGGCCGGCGATGCGCTCCAGCCGCTGCAGCACCCGCGGGCTGCCGTGGGAGTAGTCGTCGACCACGATCACCTCGTAGCCGTGGTCGAGCAGATCGACGCAGGCGTGGCTGCCGAGGAACCCCGCACCGCCGGTGACGAGGACCGTCGACGGTTTACTCACCGGCACGCCGCGCGTCATGGGCAGCCGCTCCCGGATCGCTCACAACGTCGTACATTTACGACGTATACCTCGACTATGCGCCTCGCGTCCGTTAGCGTCAAACGAACCGGCGACCGCGCCCGGCGGCCGCCGTCCCGCCCGTCAGACCACGCAGCCCACGTGCGCCAGCGCCTGCTTCAGCAGCACGCCGTGCCCGCCCGGCATCTCGCTCTGCACCGCCGGGGACAGGGCCTCCTGAGGACTGAACCAGACCAGGTCGAGGGCGTCCTGCCGGGGCCGGCAGTCTCCGCTGACCGGGACGACGTACGCGAGGGACACCGCGTGCTGACGCGGGTCGTGGTACGGCGTGACGCCCTGCGTGGGGAAGTACTCGGCCACGGTGAACGGCTGGAGCGCGGTCGGCACCCGGGGCAGCGCCACCGGTCCGAGGTCCTTCTCCAGGTGGCGCAGCAGCGCGTCCCGCACCCGCTCGTGGTGGAGCACGCGGCCGGAGACCAGGGTCCGGCTGACCGTTCCGTCGGGTCCGATGCGCAGCAGCAGGCCGATGCTGGTGACCTCGCCGCTGTCGTCGACGCGCACGGGCACCGCCTCGACGTACAGGATCGGCATGCGGGCGCGTGCCTGCTCCAGGTCGTCCGTGGACAGCCAGCCGGGCGTGGTTTCGGTCATGTCAGACATTGCTTGATCATACTTTCCGGGAGTGCGGACGCTCGGTCGTGGTCGGGTGGGCGGAGGGGTCGGCGGACGGTTCGGCGGAGGAGAGACCGTACAGGCGGCGGGCGTTGTCGCCGGCCGTCCACGCGGCGATGCGCAGCGCGTCCGGCAGGCTCAGGTCGTCGCTGTCCACCCGGTCCTGGAGCAGCTCACCCAGGCCGCGGCGGAACGCCAGGGCCCCCAGGGTGTGGAACTCGGCCAGGCCGTAGGCGTCGGAGCTGTGGAGCAGTTTGCGGAACGGCGTGATCTCCAGCGCCTCCGCGAGCACGGCCCGCGCCCGGGCCGGGCCGACATGGTGCAGGGCGAGCCCCACGTCCAGGTACACATGGTCGAGGACGGCGGCCAGATAGGCGGCCTCGCGCTGGTACGGCCAGCAGTGCAGGAACAGCACCGGGATCGCGCCCCTGATGAGGTGCAGCCAGTCGGTCAGCAGGACCGGGTTCGCCCGCTGCAGCCGCAGATCGGCGTCACCGAACCCGGTGTGCAGCTGCAGGGGCAGGCCGAGGTCGACCGCCGTCCACAGCAGGTGCCGGGTCAGCACCGGGTCGGAGAGGCGTCCGCCGTCCGTCAGCCACTGCCGGGCCGAGGCGGTGACCAGCGCGTCGGTGGGCCGGGCCGGCTCCAGGTCGAGGCCGGTGCGGTACGCGGCCACCGACTTCACGGCCACCACCTCGGGACGGCGGACGGCGTCCTCGACGGCCGCGTGGAAGGCGTCGGCGTACTCGTCGGGCTCGACCCCCGAGGCCGCGACCGACTCGGCGACGGCCTCCAGACGGACCACCACATGTGCGGTGGCCCCGGCCGCCTTCGCGAGCTGCCCGGGTGTGGTGAGCGGCACCGGTGTGTAGCCGGTGTCCACACAGAGCGCCGCCACACCCGCCGCCCGCAGGAACCGCCGGTTCACCTCCGCCGCGCCCAGCTCGGCGCGCCGGGCCAGATAGGCGTCGGCGGGGGCGTGCCGGGGCAGATCGAGCAGGGGAGCGCAGTCCCGGCGTACGGACAGCCCCACCGGGGTGTCGAAGGCCGAGCCGCCGGGCCCCGGCTCGCCCTCGGTGAGCAGGGAGTCGAAGCCGGCACGGTCCAGGTCCCCGGTGACCACCCCGTGGCAGTGGTGGTCGACCAGCGGCATGGCCGCGAGCGCCTCGTGGACCGGTCCGGTGCCGCCCACGTCAGTACACCCACCGGTAGGCCGCCGCGACCCCGTCGTCGTCCAGCCCGTCGACCCGCGCGATCTCGCCCTCCCGTACGGCCGTCACGGCGTCGGCGAGGACCGGCCCGAGCGCGCCGCGCAGCACCTCGTCGGTACGGAACTCCCCGACGGCCTCGCCGAGCGAGACGGGCAGCCGGCGCACCCCGAGCGTCGCCGCTTCCCGGGCGTCCAGGTGCGCGGGATCGCCGGTGACCTCTTCGGGCAACCGCGCGTCCGACGTCATGCCGTCCAGGCCGGCGGCGATCAGACAGCCCAGCGCGAGATACGGGTTGGCGGCCAGGTCGACCGGTTTGACCTCGATGTTCGCGGTCTGCTCGCGCCGGCCCACGGTGCCGGTCACCAGGCGCAGCCCGGCCTCCCGGGTCTCCCTGCCCCACGCCGTGAACGCGCCCGCCCACTGCGAGGGCCGCAGCCGTAGATAGCTCGCCGGGCTCGGCGCGGTCACCGCGGTCAGCGACGGCAGCCGGCCCAGCACCCCGGTGGCGAACGCCTCGGCCTCGGCGCGCATCCCGTGGCGGCGGTCGCCTCCCGCATGCAGATTGACGCCCTCGCGCCAGACGGACAGATGGACGTGACCGCCGTTGCCGACGCCCCGCCCGAGCAGCGCGGGCGCGAACGACACCGCGAGTCCGTGGCGCCGCGCCACCGCGCGGATCGTCTGCCGCACCAGCACACTCCGGTCGGCCGCCGCGACCGGGTCCAGCGCGGCCACCGACAGCTCGAACTGCCCGGCCGCGTACTCGGGATGGAACTGCTCGGTCTCGACCCCCTGCCGGGCCAGCGCCGCCAGCAGCTCCGCCGCGCAGTCGCTCAGCTCCACCTGCCGGGCGGCGCCGTACGCGGGTGCCGTGACCGCGGGAACGAAGGCCCCGTCGGGGCCCGGCGGGCGGGCGAAGACCCACTCGATCTCGATGCCCGCCCGGAACGTCACCCCGTGCCGCTCGGCGGCCTCCCGGACCGTCCGACGCAGAAACGTACGGGCGCACGCCGGGTGTGGCTCGCCCTCCTGGGTGATCCGGTCGACCGGAGCCCAGGCCCAGCCGGGCTGCGCGGCCAGCTCGACCAGCGCGGTGAGATCCGGGTAGAGGCGCAGATCGCCGTCCGGGGAGCCGAGGACGTCCGTGGTCACGACGGAGTCGTCCGCGAGGAACGTGTCGAACACGGGCGACATCCCGACGCCCCAGGCCGCCGTCGAGGGCAGCTTGGCCGTCGGGACCGTCTTCACCCGGCCGATCCCCGCCGTGTCCACGTACACCAGCACGACCCCGTGCACACCCCGGCCCGCCAGCTCGCCGCTCAGTGCGGTGGCCCGTTCGACGTCCCCGGGACGCCCTCCCGGGACGGGGTCGGCAAGGGTGGTCATACGGTCTCCTCGACGAACTCGGCCGCCGGGGGCGGGCGGTGCGGTGGGGCGGGTCAGGGCTTCACGGCCACCGCGCCGTACTGCGGCACCGGGGCGGGGGAGCCGTCGGCCCGCCACTGGGCGCAGGAGACCATGCCCGGCTCCAGCAGCTCCAGTCCCTCGAAGAACGCGGCGATGTCCTCGCCGCTGCGGGCCGTGATCGGCGGGGTGGCGTTCTCGTTCCAGAACTTCATCGCCGGGATCTGGCCCTCGCCGCCGAGCTCCGCGTCGAACGTGGGGTGCGTCAGCACCAGCAGGCTGCCGGAGGGGACGGCGGCCATGACGCGCCGCACGATGTCCCGGGCCCGGTCGTAGTCCAGCACGAAGTTGAGGATGCCCAGCATCATCACGGCGACCGGCTCGGTGAAGTCCAGCGTCTCACCCGCCCGTTCCACGATGGCGTCCGCGTCGTGCACGTCGGCGTCGATGTACGCGGTGACGCCGTCCCGGGTGCCGGTCAGCAGGGTCCGGGCGTGCACCAGCACGATCGGGTCGTTGTCGACGTACACGATCCGGGACTCGGGGGCGATCCGCTGGGCGATCTCATGCGTGTTGTCGGCCGTCGGCAGCCCGGTGCCGATGTCGAGGAACTGCCGTACGCCGCGTTCCCCGGCCACGTGGGCGACCGCCCGGCCGAGGAACTCGCGGTCCGCGCGCGCGATGTCACGGATGATCGGGAACATCCCGGCCACCTGCTCGCCCACCTGCTGGTCGACCTCGTAGTTGTCCTTGCCGCCGATCCAGTAGTTCCACACACGCGCGTTGTGCGCCACACCGGTGTTCAGCCTCGCCGACCCGCCCGACGGGGTGTGGCCATCGCTCACGACTCGTCCTCTCCTCGCACGCACGACCGAAACCGGCCATCACCGCCATTGTGCCGCTCCGTTGATCACGTTGTCCCGGGAATCGGCACAGCCGGTACGTCGTCGGCGTGCGGGCGGGGCGCCGTCGACGCGTCAGTCGAACTGGCTGGGCGAGGCCGCCGGGGACCTGCCGGCCAGGACGTCCTGGAGCCGCTGCGTGCCCAGCTGCACCGCCGACCGCACCGAGTCGTCCTCGTCGCCGTCGAGGCCGCCCGCCGTGACGGTGATCGCGTTGTCGCCCACCCGGACCGCCGCCACGTCCAGGGTCAGCGTCGCGTCCGTGCCGTCGACCGGGCCGCGCACCGTGACCCGCAGGCCCTCACGGGCGTCGCCCACCGAGGGCAGGGAGCTCTCGGTGACCTGGACGGTCCGCTCCTCGCCGTTCTCGGTCATCGTGAACCGGTCGCACTCCTGCGGCAGTTTGGCCATCCAGTTCAGGGAGTCCTGGACGTCCGTCCGGTCGTAGGCGGCGACCTGGTACAGCAGCCGTGAGTCGCCCTCGGTGAAGCCGCGCAGCGCGTTCGCGCCGGACGGCTTGCCCAGCAGGTCGTCGTCGAAGAGCGAGTCCATCAGCCGCTGGCAGTCGGCGGCGTCCGTCTTGGCGGACAGGAAGTCGGAGACGTCGACCTTGCCGATCAGCAGCCCGTCGTGCCAGTTCTCCGCCTCCGTGTCCTTCACCTGCGTCCAGTCGTCCTCGATGTCCGCCGCCGTGATCAGCGCGGTCTCGGCGCCGGACTCGGTGAGGGTGCCGGTCGGCGAACCGGACGGCGAGCCCGTCGGGGAACCGGTCGGTGACTCCGTCTGCTGCCGGGCGGCGGGTGACGCGCTGACGCCCGGGGCCCCCGCATCCCGGCCGCCCTCCTGGGCACAGGCAGCGGTGGCGAGCAGGGTGCCCGCCGTCAGGGCCGTGGACGACAGGACGTGGGCGAGTCGGACGGTACGACGGGTCATCGGGAGTGCCTCCTGAAGTCGGGACGCGTGTCCCGTTCAGCCCATCACCGGCCCCGCACACCCACCATCGGCCACGGCCCGTTCGGGTGAGAGCACCCGGACGGGCCGTGATCAGTTCCTAGGCCGTGTCCGCAAAGTCCCGCCTGCCGTTCGACGCCCGGCACTCCCCCAAGCTCTTCGAGCAGGGGGGACCCCCACTCGCCGCACCGGCCGGCCACCCGCGTACAACCAGTACGCGGGAGCCCGTCCGGCGCGCCGAGAGCACGCACCGGACGCCGCTCGGCCCGCCCTCCGGGCGGACGACGCGACTTTACGGACACGACCTAGCGGCTTCGGCAACGCTCGTGATCGATACACCTAGGGCTTCAGTGGGTCGTGCCCGATGGTCATGAGCTCGTGCCGATGCCGGGTCTGCTCCGGCTCGGGTTCGTTCTCCAGGTCGGTGCGCTCGGACACGGTGTCCACGACGTCGTACATCACCTGGATGTCGTCGTCCGTGAGGTCGGTGCGGCGCTTCTGGAGGATCGCGAGCACATGCTGCCCGGTCGGGTTGCCCGCTTGGTCCGGCAGCGGCTCGGCCGTCTCGCCCGCGTCGCTGACCCGCAGCCAGGCCGCGAGTTCCTGCGAGGTCATGTTCACGACGCGGTGGAAGTCCTCCCACAGCGCGTCGAGTTCGAGGGCGTCCGTCACGGGGTGTTCCTTTCTCCTTGAGTCGCCTGTCCCGGCCGTCGTTCGTCGCCTGTCTCAGCCGACGCCTGCCGGGTGTCTCAGCCGTCGCTCGGCCAGTTCTCGGCGTCGAACATCCAGCGCTGCTTCTCCAGGTCGCCGGTGACGGTGATGAGCAGGTCCTGGGTCACCGGGTCCGGCTCGGCGGTCGCCGCGACGCGCTCGCGCAGCCGTGTGACGGCCGAGCCGAGGGCGTCCACGACCAGCTGCACGACCCGGGTGTCCCGCAGCCAGCCCGCCTCGGGACCGGGCAGCGCGAAGGCGCCCGCGATCGTCTCCGGGCGGCCGTCGGGAGCCACCCCGATCGCGGCGCAGCGCTCGGCGACCGTGTCGGCGTGCGTCCGGGCCAGCGTCACCACCTCGTCGAGCTGGAGGTGGATGGAGCGGAAGCGCGGGCCGACGATGGCCCAGTGCGCCTGCTTCCCGATCAGGGAGAGTCCGAGAAGATCGACGAGGGTGTCCTGGAGCGCGTCCCCGGCGACCTTGCGGGCCGCCTCCGGAAGGGTGCTGGTGACCATGGCCATGTCGAGCCCCTCTCTGGCGTGGTCGAGCGTGGTCGAGGCCGGCGGAGCGGTGCGGCCGGCGGAGCGGTGCGGCACCTTCCGTCACAGCGATGCCGCGACCACTCCCTGCGTGCGCGGGTGCCCCGAGCGAACCGGTGCAAAACGTACGACGGCCCGGTGGTCGCGCGGGCCGCCCATCGTGGTCGTACGGCCCCGGGGCGGCGTATCTTCCCAGCGGGGCGACAGTCGGTCTATAGTCCGAAACTAGCGGTGCTAATTAACGGGGTGCCGCTGCCACCCGCCCGGTCAGGAGTCCAGTCGTGCGTCCCGTCCACTTCGCGGCCGCCCGCCGCACCCCCATCGGCAAACTGCGCGGAGCCCTGTCGTCCGTCCGCCCCGACGACCTCGCCGCCGCCGTGATCCGGGGCATCGTCGCCGACGTCCCCGCGCTGGACCCCGCGCGCGTCGACGACGTGTACTGGGGTGCCGCCAACCAGGCCGGTGAGGACAACCGCAACGTGGCCCGGATGGCGGCCCTGCTGGCCGGACTGCCCGACTCGGTGCCCGGCGCCACCGTGAACCGTCTGTGCGCGTCCGGACTGGAGGCGGTCACGACGGCCGCCCGGACCATCGCGGCGGGCGAGGCCGACATCGTGCTCGCCGGCGGCTCCGAGTCCATGAGCCGTGCCCCCTTCGTCCTGCCCCGCCCCGACGAGGCGCTGCCCCACCGCATCGAGACCGTCGACACCCGCCTCGGCTGGCGGCTGGTCAACCCGGCCATGAAGGACCTGCACGGACTGCTGTCCATGGGCGAGACCGCCGAGGAGGTCGCCCGGCGCCACGGCGTCTCCCGCGAACGCCAGGACGAGTTCGCGCTCCGCAGCCACCAGCGGGCCGCCGAGGCCCGTAAGAACGGGCACTTCGACGACGAGATCCAGCCCGTGGAGCGCCCCGACGGCGTGGTCGTCGACAGCGACGAGTGCATCCGCGAGGACACCTCCTACGAGAAGCTGTCCCGGCTCAAGCCCGTCTTCCGCGCGGACGGCACGGTCACCGCCGGCAACGCCTCCCCGATGAACGACGGGGCCGCCGGACTCCTCCTGGTCAGCGAGGAGGCGCTGAACGACCTCGGCCTGGAGTCCCTCGGCCGCTATGTCGCCGGCGGCTCGGCCGGCGTCCACCCCGACGTCATGGGCATCGGCCCGGTCCCCGCCACCCGCAAGGTCCTCGACCGGGCCGGCTGGACCGTCGCCGACGTCCAGGAGGCCGAGTTCAACGAGGCGTTCGCCGCACAGGCCCTGGCCGGTGTCGACGCCCTCGGTATCGACCTCGACCTGGTCAACGCGAGCGGCGGCGCCATCGCCCTCGGGCACCCGCTGGGCTGCTCCGGCGCCCGCATCCTGACCACCCTCCTGCATCGGATGCGCCGCACCGGGGCCGAGCGCGGCCTGGCCACGATGTGCGTCGGCGTCGGCCAGGGCAGCGCGGTACTGGTCGAACGGCACTGAGCCGGCCCGGGTCTCCCGGCCGGCGGTCTCCCGGCAAGCGGTCTCCCAGCAGGCGAGACGGACTACCAGGACCTGATGTCCGCACATACCATCGGTCCCCGCATGGACACGATGACGCTGTGGCAGATCACCGGCTGGGAGTTCGCCGCCCTCGCCGGCGCGGCCCTCCTGGTCGGCTTCTCCAAGACCGCCGTGAGCGGCGCCAACACGGTCAGTCTGGCGATCTTCGCCGCCGTACTGCCCGCCCGCGCCTCCACCGGGGTCCTGCTGCCGATCCTGATCGCCGGTGACGTGCTCGCCGTCCTCACCTATCGGCGGCACGCCCACTGGCCCACGCTGTGGCGCCTGTTCCCGGCGGTCGCGGCCGGCGTCGTGTGCGGCACGCTGTTCCTGGTGTGGGCCGACGACGGCGCCGTCCGCACCTCGATCGGCGTGATCCTGCTGATGATGGCGGCCGTGACCGTGTGGCGCCGCCGCGCCGCCGAGCGGGAGGCCGACCCCGACGCCGTCACCACCCGCTCCGGCCGCCTCAAGGCCCGTTCCTACGGTGTCCTCGGCGGCTTCACCACGATGGTCGCCAACGCGGGCGGCCCGGTGATGTCGATGTACCTGCTGTCGGCCGGCTTCCGCAAGCTCGGCTTCCTCGGCACCTCCGCCTTCTTCTTCCTGATCGTCAACACCTCCAAGGTGCCGTTCAGCGCCGGGCTCGGCCTGATCGACGGCTCCTCGCTGCTGCTGGACGCCGCACTGGTGCTGTTCGTCGTCCCCGGCGCGCTGCTCGGCACCTGGGCCGTCGGCCGGATCAACCAGCGGCTCTTCGAACAGCTGGTGATCGCGGCGACGGTCGTGGGCGGGCTCCAGCTGCTGCTGCGCTGACGCCCGCCCGTCGGCCCAGGGGGCTGGCTCAGGGGCCCAGGGGCTCAGGGCGCGATTCCGACCCCTTCGACCCTGCTCCACGCCCGCTCCTGAGCCGCCGTCATGGCCGGCCACCGCAGACCGCCCGGACGCGGCTCCACCCGCGAGGCGTACGGCCCCGGACGGAAGGCCGGATCGTAGAAGCAGCCCGTGCCGTACGTCCGGTCGAACGCCGCGCACGACGCCGCCAGGGACCGGGGCGTCGGCCGGTGCCCCGTACGCACCCAGGCGTCCAGCGCCGTGACGGACGTGGCGTACTCGGCGTCGCTCAGCGCGCTGTGCTCGTGCTCCCGCGTGAACGACTGCACCAGGAACCGGTCCCGTCCCGCGCCCCGCAGCGTGTCCCGGTACGCCGCCTCGTGCTCCACGAACGCCGTCGGGTCGTCGATCGCGTGCATCGTCAGCACCGGCACCCCGACCCGCCCGGTCAGATCGCTGTCGTACGACAGATCGCGTACGGCCGTCGGGTCGGGGGAGAAGCGCTCCACGCCGGCGTTCAGCGCCGCGTCGTCGTGCGAACCGGAGTAGCGCACCCCCTGGTTCCCGAACGGGTTACGGCCGCCGAGGCGCTCGTGCACGATGTCGCGGAACGTGAAGGTCGCGAACCGCAGATGCGACTCCAGCGTGCGCTCCGGGACGTCGGTGACCGCGAGGATGTCGTCGAGGTTGCGCTGCTGGAGCGCGGTGCGCTCGGCCGGCGCGGAGGCGTACCCGGTGCACTCCTGGAGCCGGGCGCGCAGCCCCGCCGACGTCATGGTCGACCCGGCCCGCAGCCCCTGCCACAGCGGGTACTGCGGCTCGGTCGGGCGGGGGTGGTTGGCGCAGTAGTACTGGTAGACGACGCGCAGGTCGACCCGGTAGTCGTACCCGCGCGACCCGCCGCCGAGGACGCCGTTGGTGAGCAGCGCCCCGTCGTAGGCGCCGCCCCGGCGGCCGTACGTCTCCACGACCTTCGCGGCGACGTCGCCGCCCCACGACTGGCCGTGCACGAAGGTGCGGCGGGGCCGCCCGAACTCCCCGACGAACACCTTCCTCACGCTCTCCGTGTCGGCGGCCGCCATCCGCGTCCCGTAGCCGCCCCGGCGGTACGAGGAGCCCGCCCAGGCGTACCCCTCCTTCACCATCACCGACCAGCGGCCCAGGTCGTCCAGGCTGCGCGCCGGGTCGGACTCCGCGCCGAGGTCGGGGCCGCCGTGCGCGTGCACCACCAGCGAGCCGTTCCAGTCGGTGGGCACCGCGAGGGCGTAGTGGGCGCCGTTCGCGTCCCTGCCGGTGTAGCAGTCGGCCCGCCCGGCGAGTTCGTCCGGGCAGGCGGCGCGGACCGGCGCGGCGGTCTCCCCGCGCGCCTGGGAGGCCCCGGCCAGCAGCCCGGCGGCGAGCGTCCCCGCCAGTACGGCGGCCAGCGCGGTGCGCCGGGTGGCCGTCACCGGGACCGGGACCGATCTGCGGATCACTGCCTGCGTTCTCGTCGTCCAGTCCAAGACGCTGCTCCTCGCCCTCGCGTTCGCCTTCGCACTCGTCCTCGGCCACGCCGACGCGTCGTCGAGCCGTGCGCGGCGATGCTAGGGAGCGGGAGGACACGCCCACCACGGTCCGGCCGTTGTGTTCATAGTGTTCGTCCGACGTCAGGGCGCCGACACACCTTGGACGCCCACCTCGTACGCTCGCCCCATGTCCCCGCGCCACATCCTTCTCCTCGGCGGCACCACCGAGGCGCGTGAACTCGCCGCGGCCCTCGCGGCGCGCCCCGGCGTGCGCGTCACCACCTCGCTCGCCGGACGCGTGTCCCGCCCCGGCGCGGTCGCGGGCGACGTACGCGTCGGGGGCTTCGGCGGCGCCGAGGGCCTGGCCACGTGGCTGCGCGCCGAGGAGGTGGACACGGTCGTCGACGCCACGCACCCCTTCGCCGTGTCGATCACCGCGAACGCGGTGCGCGCCGCGCGCACGACGGGCGTGCCGGCCGTCGTGCTGCGACGCCCCGGCTGGCGCCGGGAGCCCGGCGACCGCTGGCACGAGGCGGCCTCACTCGCCGAGGCCGCCGCGCTTCTGCCGGATCTCGGGCACCGGGTGCTGCTGACCACCGGCCGCCTCGGCCTGGCCGCCTTCGCCCACCTCACCGGTCAGCGGTTCGTCGTCCGCTGCGTCGAACCGCCCGAGCCGCCCATGCCCCCGCACACCGAAGTGCTGCCGGCACGCGGCCCGTTCACGGTGCCGGGCGAGACGGAGCTGCTGCGCGACCACCGCATCGACGTCCTCGTCACCAAGGACAGCGGCGGCGCGGCGACCGCGCCCAAACTCACGGCCGCCCGCCGGCTGGGCCTCCCCGTGGTGGTCGTACGCCGCCCCGCGCTCCCGGAGGGAGTGGAGGCGGTACCGGACGTGCGGGGCGTCCTGGAACGGCTCGGCCTGGACGACCGGACCGTGTGACCGTCACCTGGTCAGCGTCTCGAAGCCCGCGGCGGAGCAGTAGGCGACGGCCTCGCCCTCGGCGTTCGTATCGCCGCGGACCGCCATGACGGTGACGTCGAGCATGCTCCCGTCGTCACCGGCGCCCTCGTACGCGGCGCTGGGCAACTGCCGCGCGGCGCTGACGACCGCGTCCCCGTCCGGGACGGCACCGGACTCGGCGCCCTCCTCGGTGGCGGAGTTCCTGGCGCGCTGCCAAGAGCCCAGCTCCCTGCAGTAGTTCTCCTGCCACGCCCGGTCCATCTCCGAGGCACCGGAGTCTCCGGAGTCGCCGAAGCCGTCGGAGCCGTCCGACGAGCAGCCGCCCACCAGCCCGGCGACCACTGCGGCGGCCACGACCCCTCGCACGATCCGTCCCGCGCGCCCGCGGCTGTGCCCCATGGACCTGCCCCCCATTCGACTGGACTCGCCCTCACCCGACCGGATCGCGCCGGCCGCCCCGCGCTACCGCTCCCGCGGGTTCCTGCGCAGCAGATAGGTGTCCATGATCCACCCCTTGCGCTCCCGGGCCTCCGCCCGCAGCCGCTCGATACGGGGCGCCGCCTCGGCGATCGGGCCTGAAACCAGGATCTCGTCGGGCGTCCCCAGGTAGGCGCCCCAGTAGATGTCGAGGTCCTCGTCGGCGTACTGCCGGAAGCGCTGATGCGCGTCGAGCATGACGACCACGTCGTCCACCCCGTCCGGGAACCCCTCGGCCAGCCGCCGCCCCGTGGTGATCTGCACGGGCCGCGCGACCCGGTTCAGGCCGGTGCGGTGCCGGGCGGCCAGCGAGGAGACGCTGCTGATGCCGGGGATGACGTCGTAGGCGAAGGCGACCGTCCCGGACGCCAGCACCTCCTCCAGGATGGCGAGCGTGCTGTCGTACAGCGCGGGGTCGCCCCACACCAGGAAGGCGCCCGTCTCGTCCTCGCCCAGCTCGTCGGCGATCAGCCGCGCGTAGATCCCGGCCCGCGCGCTGCGCCAGTCGCCGACCGCGGGGGAGTAGGCGGCGCCCCCGGCGGAGCGGTCCCGGTCGGGGTCCCGTGCCTCGACGATCCGGTACGTCCCCTCCGGCACGTGCGCGTCCAGCATGTCCCGGCGCAACCCCGTGAGGTCCGACTTCACCTCGCCCTTGTCGAGGATGAAGAACACGTCCGTATCGCGGAGCGCCCGGACCGCCTGCAGCGTCAGCTGCTCCGGGTCGCCCGCGCCGATGCCGATCACATGAATGGTTCGCACGCCCCGAGTCTGCCGCACCTGTCCGAGGGGCCGGACACCGCGTCCCAGGCGGCCCGATCGGTGCGCTGTCCCGCCCTACACGGCCCCCCGCAGCCGGGGCGCCCGCGCCCCCGCGTCCACGGGCCCGCCGTCCCGTTCCACCTCGTCCGCCAGCTGCCGGGCCCACGCCGTCAGGGCGGCCGGGTCCATGCCGTACGGCCGGGGCTCCCCGGTCACCGCCGTCCACTCCTCCACGGCGCCGGCGCCGCGCCGCAGCAGACGGGCCCCGCCGGTGGTGTTGCCGCGCGCCGCGTGTGTGAGGCCCACCGCGAGCTGGGCCAGCCCCCGCCACAGGGCCCGCTCCTCCTCGGGGCCCGACTTCCAGGCGTCCTCGAACACCTCGTGCGCGTGGAACGGCTTCCCCGCGTCCAGCAGCTCCTGCGCCTCGGCGACGGTCTCCGCCGGGGTGCGCACGACCCCCTCGGGCTGCCGGTCGACCCCGTCCGCGCCGTACGGCAGGGGCCGCCCCAGCCCGTCCCGCGGCCGGGCGTTGCGCGCCCGCCCCTCAGGGTCCCGATCGCGTTCCCCGGCCTGTCCTCGTTCCGACGATGTGCTGCCCATGCACCCGATTGTCCCTCCCCGCCCGTACGACACGGACGCCCGCTTCGGCGTCGGGACGGAGTGGGGTAAAGTGCTGTCCGCCCGATCGCGCGGTACGCCGTGCGGCAGGCACCGGGACGTGGCGCAGCTTGGTAGCGCACTTGACTGGGGGTCAAGGGGTCGCAGGTTCAAATCCTGTCGTCCCGACGGTTTCGATCAGCGGGTCTCGCCGTACGCGGCGGGCCCGCTGTTCGCGTTCCGGCGGCATGATCGGTGTGGCGGCGCGGGCGGCGCCGGGATGGTGGAATCGCCCCATGACCAACTCGCTCAGTCACCCGGCCGGTGCCCGATGACCGCCGGTATCGACACCCCCGACCGCCGCGGCCGCACCGGGCTCGACCGGGCCGGCCGGGACCTCACCGGCAATCCCCGGGTCCGGGTCCGCGACGTGCAGCTGCTGTCCAGCCACTGGTACGTCGAGCGCACCACCACCTTCGACTTCCAGCACGCCGACGGCACCTGGACCACCCAGCAGCGCGAGACCCACGACCGGGGCAACGGGGCCACGATGCTGCTCTACGACGCCGCGCGCGAAACCGTCCTCCTCACTCGCCAGTTCCGCTTCCCCGTCTACGTCAACGGCCACCCCGACGGCATGCTGGTCGAGACCCCCGGCGGACTGCTCGACGAGGACGACGAGCACCCTGAGATCGCCGTGCGCCGCGAGGTGGTCGAGGAGACCGGGCACACCATCGGCGCCGTCCAGCATGTCTTCGACGTGTACATGAGCCCCGGCTCGGTCACCGAACGCGTCAGTTTCTACGCCGCCGAGTACGGCCCGTCGACCCGCACCCACGAGGGCGGGGGACTGGAGGAGGAGGGCGAGGACATCGAGATCGTCGAACTGCCGTTCCGGCGGGCCCTGGAGATGATCCGCACGGGGGAGATCGCCGACGCCAAGACGATCATGCTGCTGCAATGGGCGGCCCTGGAGGGGCCGTTCGCGAAGTGACCACCCAGCCCCCGCGTCCCGGCCCGCCCTGCTGACCGGCCGGGCCGGGGGTACGCTCCGAAGAGGAGCCGAAGGAGAGTGGCATGCCTCTGTTCCCGACCGAGCGGTCCGTGCGGACGACCCCGGAAGGTCTCCTGTGGGAGCCCAGTGACCGCTGGGTCCGCGGCCGCAAGGGCGAGGTCACGGTCGTCGACAGCAGGCACCCGGTCCTGGTCTGGGAGCCCGACGTCCCCGTCCCGTGCTACAGCTTCCCGCGCGAGGAGGTCCGCACCGACCTCCTGCAGCCGGCCCGCAACCCCACCCCCGGCCGCCATACGGGATCGCAGATCTTCTACGACCTCCTGACCGGCGGCGAACTCCTGGAGAACGCGGCCTGGACGTTCCCCGCCGCCGACCTCGCCGGGCACATCTCCTTCGAGTGGTTCTGGCGCCGGGGCAGCGGACTCGACCACTGGTACGAGGAGGAGGAAGAGATCTTCATCCACCCGCGCGACCCGCACAAACGCGTGGACGCCCTCCCCAGCAGCCGCCATGTCCGGGTCGAGATCGACGGGACGGTCGTCGCCGACACCCGGCGCCCGGTGCTGCTCTTCGAGACCGGGCTGCCCACGCGCTACTACCTGCCGCGCGAGGACGTCCGCCTCGACCTCTTCGAACGGACCGACCACAGCACCGGGTGCCCGTACAAGGGCACGGCCGAGTACTGGACCTGGCGCGGCGAGGGCGAGGTCCCCCGGAACATCCTGTGGAGCTACCCCGACCCGCTGGCCCCCGCGGCCGCCGTGAAGGGGCTGCTGGCGTTCTACAACGAAGCGGTCGACATCACCCTGGACGGCGAACGCCTCCAGCGGCCCCGGACGCCGTTCAGCGACACGCTGACCCCGTCCCGGACCCGGTAGGAGAGACCCCGCCGGCCGGCCGAGAGGGGGCCGGATGACGCTCACCCGGACGCTGCGGGGCGTGCTGCCCCTGCGCCCCGCGGGACTCCTGACCCGCCCCGCCGACACCCGGCGGGCGCTGGCCCTGGCGGACTCGCTCGGCGCCGACAGGGCCCGCGCCGCCCGCCGGACCTTCTCCGACCTGCTCGTGTTCGAGCTCGACGGCGACCCGCCCGCCCTGGTGAAGCACCCGCGCAGCGCACGGGCGACGGACTCGCTCACGGACGAGTGCGCCACCGTCCGGAGCCTGGCCGCGGACGAGCGCCTCGGTGACTGGCGGCGGCTGGTGCCCGCGTTGCGCCTGTGCCGCCTGGACGGCCCGCGTCCCTCGCTCGTGGTGGAGAGCCGCCTGCCCGGCGTCCCGGCCGACACACTGCTGCGGCGCTCACCGTGGCTGGCCCGCCCGGTCGCGCTGTCCGCGCTCGAGGAGATCCGCCGGCTGCACCGGGCCACCGGACACGCCGGGCAGGCCACGGACCCGTTCGAAGACTGGGTCGACAGACGGGTGGCCGTGCTCGCCGACGAGATCCCCTGGTGCGGCCGGGGCCGGGGCGCCGACGCCCTCGGCGCCGTGCGGGACCGCCTGGCCCACGACCTCGCCGGCCGCCCTCTGCTCGTCGGCTGGACCCACGGCGACTTCCACCCCGGGAACGTGCTGACGGACCGGCGCGGGACGGTGTGCGGGCTCATCGACTGGGCGGGAGCCGTCCCCGACGGGCCGTGCGTGCTCGACTGCCACACCTTCGTCCTGACCCTGCGGCACCAGCGGGAGCGCCGGCAGTTCGGGCACGTCGTCGCCGACGTCGTCCGCGCGGGAGCCCTGCCGCCCGGGGACCGGAGGCTGCTCGCCGAGGCCGGCGCACTCGGCCCGGATCCGCGCGGACAGGTCGCGCTCACCCTGCTGACCTGGCTCTGGCACGTCGCGGGCAACGCGCGCAAGTCGGCCCGCTACGGCCGCAGCCGGCGCTGGGTCGCCGACAACGTGGTGCCCGTGCTCGACGAGGTGGCCGCCCGCGGCACGCCCTGACGTCCGTCCGAGAGGAGGCCGACGTGCACACCCGCTCCGGTGTCCGGACCGTCCCAGCCCGTGTCACCACTCCCGTCCCCCGGGGCCTCTGGTGGGAGATCGCGGCCGGGGACCCGGACTGCCGCGTCACCCAGACACCTGCCTGGCTCGACTGCCTGTGCGCCGAGGGCCACCACCGGGACGCCGGCCGGCTCTACGAGTTCGACGACGGCACCCGGGTCGTCCTCCCGCTGACCGGCACCCACCGGCCCGGGCCGCTCGACGCCCTGGAGTCCTGGCCCGGCGGATGGGGGATCGGGGGGCCCGTAGTCCAAGGCGACGCCGTACCCGGCACGGCACGGGCGGTCTACGCCGACCTCCTCCGCGAGCCCGCGTTCCGGGTGGGCCTGCGCCTGCGCCCCGGCGACGGTGACATGTGGGCGGCGGCCGCCCCCGCCGCGTTCCGCACCCAACCGCACACCACCCAGGTCGTGGACCTCACCGGCGGCATCGACTCCGTACGGCGGGGCTACCACAGCCAGGTGCGCCGGGACGTCCGCCGGGCCGAGCGGATGGACGTCGAGGTGGAGGTGGACCGCACCGGCCGACTCGCACCCGTCTTCTACGGGTTGTACGAGAAGTCGATCGAACGCTGGGCCGGCCGGCAGCACGAGCCGCTGGCGCTGGCCCGGCTGCGCAGACGGCGGGACTTCCCCGACAGCCGGCTCGCCACGGTGGCGGAACGGCTGGGGGAGTCCTGCGCCATCTGGGTGGCCTGGTACCAGGGGATGCCCTGCGCGTCGATCGTCGTACTGCGGCACGCGCGCCACGCCAAGTACTGGCGTGGCGCCATGGACCGCGAGCTCGCCCACCCCTGCCGGGCCAACGCCCTGCTGCACCACCTCGCCATCGAGGACGCGTGCGCGGCGGGCTGCGACCGGTACGACATGGGGGACTCCGCCCCCGGGTCCTCGCTCGCCCACTACAAGGCGAACTTCGGGGCGGCGAGCCTGAGCAGCCCCCGGTGCCTGAGGGAGCGGCTGCCGCTGTCCGCCGCCGAGCACGCGCTGCGGGAGACGGTGAAACGGGTCATCCGCTTCCAGGACGCCTGACGCCGCTCGGCCCGTGTCCCGGCTGCTCAGTCCGCGTCCTTCCAGATGTCGAGGGGCTTGGCGTCGGCGCTGTGCCCGAGCGGGTCGAGGCCGTAGGCGTCCAGGATCGTCCGCAACAGGCCGTACAGGTTGTTCGGCTGGTCGTGATCGCCCGGCTCGACCTGCTCGCCGACCACGATGGTCGGGATCCGGTTGTCCTCGTCGCCGCCGCCCTCGTCCTCGTCCCAGGTGACGACAAGCAGGCTGTCGTGGGCCTTCGCCCAGCGGACGTAGTCGCCCAGGTTGTCCCGCAGCCAGGTGTCGGCCCGGCGGACGCTCCCGTCGTGCATGTCGTTGTCGAGGTTCGGCACCACGAAGGACACCGTCGGCAGCTTCGAGTAGTCCTTCGGGAAGTCCGTGAAGGGCCGGTTCACGGACGCCGGCAGGCTGGTGAAGTTCACCCAGGGGTTGTGCCGGCGTACATACGCGCCGCTGGTGCAGCCGCGGTAGCCCACCTCCGGCAGGTCCTCCGCGTAACCCGTGAAGGTCAGGTCCGCCTGGAGCAGCTCCGAGCCGAGGCTGCGGCCCGGGAAGTCGTGCGGGCAGTCGTTGTTCTTGACGCCCTGCGTCGAGCCCGAGAACAGGGCGATGTAGTTCGGCTGGCTCGGGTAGGTGATGGCGAAGAACTGGGTGAGGTTGGCTCCCTCGCGGGCCAGTTGGTTGAGGTACGGCGCCTGCGCGGAGCCGATGATGCTCTCGTAGCTGCGGTTCTCCTCGATGACCACCACGACGTGGTCCGGCCGGGGCACACCGCCGCTGTCGTCGTCGGAGCCACCGCAGCCCGCGGCCAGCACGGCCAGCGCGGCGGACACGGCGACGAGGGCCCTGGTACGGCCGCCCGGCCGGCCGGACGGCCTCACTCGTGGTCTCACAGCGCTCCTTCCGGACGGGGGACGGCTGCGGTGAGAGACGGCCGGTGCGCGCGTCCCACCTCTCAGCCGTCGCACGCTGCCGGGTACATCAAACGGAACTATCCTGATTTCTAGCACTAATGCCTCAAAGAGGTGGTGTGAGTCGCTGTGCGGGAGGCGTCCTGATGGGCAGGCGTTCGACGCTGACGAACGACCGGACGGCGCCGCACTCCAGCGCCGAGGCGCGTCTGTCCGGTGGCTCAACGGTCGCCCGAACAGTCTCTCCGCGCTCCAGGACGCTGCACTGGGCGGCCCGTGTCCCCCTGCCCGTCGCCCTTCTGCTGTGGCTGCTCTCCCTGCGTGGCGTGCGGCTGGACCGGATGGACGACCTGGGGCTGCTCCAGGTGCTGCCCGTGCTGTTCTGGGTCGCCCTCGGCCTGCTCGTCACCGGCTTCTGTGTCGCCCTGTCCGACCGGCGCACTCCGGGGGGCTGGTTCGCGGCCTATGTGCTGGGGCTCATCGCCGTCCTGCACGCCACACCCTGTCTGCTCTACCCCACGCTCCGGTACGGCTGGGCGTGGAAACACGTCGCCGTCGTCGACGCGATGATCCGCAACGACGGCCGGGTACCCGGCGCCGAGCAACTCGACGTCTACGACCAGTGGCCGGGCTTCTTCCACCTCAACGCCCTGGTGGTGCAGGCGACCGGACTGGAGTCCGCCCTCGGGTACGCCGTGTGGGCCCCGCCGGTCCTCAACGTCCTGCTGCTCGCGCCCCTGCTGCTGGCCTATCGCGCGGTGACCCGGGACCGCAGGCTGATCTGGGGGGCCGTCTGGGTCTACTACTCGTGTTCCTGGGTGGGGCAGGACTACTTCGCGCCCCAGGCGTTCGCCTTCCTGCTCTTCGTGACGATGATCGCGCTGGTCCTGCGGCAACTGCCGTCGGCGGCGGACCGCTCCGCACAACCCGCCGCCGCGGGCTGGCCGCTCGGCCGGCTCGCGGCCGTCGTGCTGATCCAGGCCGCGATCGTCTGCTCCCACCCACTGACCCCGCTGATGATGGTCACCGCGCTGGTGGCGCTGTCGATCCCGCGCCGCAACCGCCGGGTGGCGGTCCCCGCGTTGTGCTCGGCCGTCCTGCTCACCGTCCTGTGGGACACCACCGTCGCGCGGCCCTATGTCTTCGGCCATCTCGGTGAGTTCGTGAACGCGCTGACCGAGCCGGACTCCAACGTGGCCTCCGGGCTGGCCGCCCTCGGCGACGCCGCGCCGGGGCAGATCCTGGTGTCCTGGATCGACCGCGGGCTGTCCGCCGCCGTCTTCCTGCTGGCGGCCGTCGCCTTCGTGGCCCGCCCCTGGACCCGGCGCACCGGTATGCCGCTGCTCGTCCTGGCCCCGCTGCCCGTCCTCGCGGCCAACGCCTACGGCGGCGAGATGATCTTCCGCGCCTATCTGTTCGCGCTGCCCGCCGCGGCGTTCATGGTGGCAGCCCTGCTGTTCCGCTGGGACCGCCGGCCCCGTCTGCGGGCGCTGGCCGTCTGGCCGGTGCTGCTCGCCATGCTCGGCGGACTGCTGTTCGGCTACTACGGCAAGGAGTCGGCGAACAGCTTCACGAAGGACGAGGTGGCGGCGGCCCACTTCATCACGGCGACCACGCCGCCCGGATCGCTGATCGTCACGCTGACCTCGGACGTCCCCGGCCTGGACATGAACTACGACCTGCACCCCCGCATCCAGCTCAACGAGCAGGACACCGACGACCTGAGAGAGGTGGCAGAGAACCCGCTGCGCGGTCTGGAGCCGTTCATCGAGGGCGCCACCGTGCTCGAACCGGCGTACATCCTGCTGAGCCGTGCCCAGGAGGCCGAGCTGTACCTCAACGGGACCCTGCCCGCCGACACGATGCGGCGGCTCTCCCGGCAGATGTCGGAGACCTGGGGCTTCGTGCCCGTGTACCGCAACGAGGACGCCGTGGTCTACCGCTACCAGAACCCGGACAACTGGGAACAGCCATGACGGTGTTGCGCGCGCGGGTGGCGCGGAGCGTCGAGGGGCGGTGGGTGCGGCTCGGTCTCGCGCTCTCCGGGTGGGTCGCGTCGGCCGTGGCCGCCGCAGCGCCGGACGGGTCCGTGATACGGGTCTTCGTCACCACGGCGTTCCTGTTCCTGGGCCCCGGTGCCGCGGCCGTGCGCTGGACCGGGCTCGCGTCGCGGTCCGACGCGGGCTGGCCCGCGCTCCTGGAGACCTGTCTGCTGACCCTCGTGCTCAGCGCGTGCCTGACCGCCGTCGTCACCGTGGCCCTGTATCTCATCGGCGTGTTCACCATGATCCGGGCGCTGATCGCCCTGGCCGCCGTCACCTCCCTCCTGGCGCTGCTGCCCGGGGATCGGCGGTAGGGCATGCGACCGCGCCGGCTGTGGACCGCACTGGTCGCCCTGGGACTGCTCTTCGCGGCGGCCTGCGCGAGCGAGGGGGCACCGGCGGCGGAAGCACCCGTACCGAACGGCTGGGAGGTCGTGTTCCGCGAGGAGTTCGACGGTGGGCGCCTCGACACGGACCGCTGGGCCACCTGCTACGACTGGAACCGCGACGGCTGCACCAACGCGGGCAACGACGAGGAGCAGTGGTACCTGCCCGGACAGGTGACCGTGGGACAGGGCGCCCTGACCCTGAGCGCCGAGCGGCGCGCCACCCGGGGCAGCGACGGCACGACGTACCCCTGGCGGTCCGGGATGATCTCCACCGGCCGCGACGACTGGTACGGCGACCCGCGCGAGACGTTCACCTACGGCTACTTCGAGGCCGCCATCCGCATCCCGCGTGAGGCGGGGATGTTCCCGGCGTTCTGGCTGATGCCCGCGTCCCGGTTCACACCCCCCGAACTGGACATCATGGAGTTCCTCGGGACCACCCAGGAGGTCTCCATGTACGCGCACTGGAAGGGACCGGAGGCCGACGAGCGCGCCAAGGGCTCCTTCGGACCCGTCGACTTCCCGGCCGGCTACCACGAGTTCGGGCTGCTGTGGACCTCCGACGAGCTGAGCTGGTACGTGGACGGGGTGCGGCGGTTCCGGGTCACCGAACCGGAGCGGATCCCGCACGTCCCCATGGAGATGCTGCTCAACCTGGCTGTCGGAGTCCCCGACTCGCCGCCCGCCTCGGTGGATTCGGCCCGGATGGCCGTGGACTGGGTGCGGGTCTGGCAGCCGTGACCGCGAGCGCTCAGGGCGGCGCGGCGGGGCGCGGCAGCGCCGGGTAGGGGCGGCCGACACCGGCCCGCAGCCGCCGGTAGGCACGCCACGCCCGGGTGCGGGGCCGCTCCGGGAACGGCGCGACCGGCGCTCCGGCACCCCGCGCCCAGGACCGGAACCGCTCCGGGCCGGTGTCGGCGCGCACCATCAGCCGGGCGATGCGCAACGGTTCGTCCTCGGTCGAGCTGAAGCCGTGCCGGACGGCGGTGGCCGACGTCCAGCCCGCCTCCCGCACGAGGTCACGGACCGAGCGGCTGGAGTACCCGTGCGGATAGGCGAACGCGTCCACGCGGTGACCCAGTTCGTCCTGGAGGCGGGCCTTGCAGTCCTCGATCTCGGCCCGGGCACGGTGCCGGGGCAGCACGTCCAGCTGCGGATGCGTACGGGTGTGCCCACCGATCTCGACGCCGGCCGCGTCCAGTTCGGCGACGTCCCGCCAGGTCAGCATGGCGGCGGGCGGGAACGCGCCCGCACGTGCCGCGCCGAGGGCGTCCGTGACGACGTACAGGGTCGCGGGGAGTCCGCGCGCGGCGAGCAGCGGCGCCACGACGGAGCGGAAGTCGGCGAAGCCGTCGTCGAAGGTGAGCACGGCGGGGCGGGGTGGCAGCGGCGGGCCGCCCCGCAACGCCGACACGAGGCTGCGCAGCGGGACCACGGTCAGCCCGGCGTCCGCGAGCAGCCGGATCTGGTCGGCGAAGTCGCCGGGCCGCACGGTGAACGGCGCGATCCAGGAGGGCGGGTCGGCGCAGACCGAGTGGTACACGAAGACGGGGACGGGGTGGCACGGCACGCCGGATCACCTCGCCAGGGGTGCCCGCACGGACCCCACGGCGTACCCCGCGGCGGTGGCGCCGACGCCCAGCGAGAGCGCGGCCACGGTCCGGGCGGGCGCGATCCGCCCCGGGCGCAGGGCGTCGCGGACGGCACGCGGGATGGTCGAGCGCAGATAGGCCCGCTCGCTGGACAGCGCGGTGGCACCCACGCTGTGCCGGGCCACCGCGGCCTTGGACAGCCCTTCCGCGTAGCAGCGCGACCGGTAGTACGACCAACTGGCGCGTCCGGCAGGCACCTTGTGGCGGACGGCCGCCGAGGGGTCGTAGAGCAGTAGCGCGTCGGGGTCGCGGGCCGTGATCCGCAGGCACAGCTCCGTCTCCTCGCAGCCCAGCGGCCGGGTGCCCACCCGTCCGAGGTCGGTGCGGAAGCCGCCGGCGGCGAGCAGCCGCGCCCTGCGGAAGGACATGTTGGCCCCGATGAAGTTGCGCACCGGGGAGGGCTCCTCGGGCAGCCCCCGGTACGAGCAGCCGACCACCCAGTCGAACTCGGGCGGGAACCAGTCGGGGCGCCCGGACTGCCACCACGGCGCGACGAGTCCGCCCACACCGGCCACCCGGGGGTCGGCGTATCTGCTCAGCAGGCGTTCCGTCCACGCGGGTTCGGCGACCGCGTCGTCGTCCAGGAAGGCCACCACCTCCGACACGGCGGTCCGCACCCCGGTGTTGCGTGCCCCGGACAGCCCTCTGCGTTCCCGGTTGGCGACGACCCGGGCCGCCGTCAGCCGTTCGGCCGCGCGCCGGAGGAGGGCGGGGCAGTGGTCGACGACCAGCACGATCTCGTCCGGGGGGTGCCGCTGGGACTCCAACGAGGCGATGGCGGCCCGGAGATCGTCCCAGCGGTCGAGCGTGTACGCGCACACGACGACGGAGAGGCTCGGTGCGGTGTTCATGAGGTACTCCCGAAGGTGGGCACCAGCCAGCGGGACCGCCAGATCAGCAGCGGCGCCGCGACGAGGCACTCGGCGAGCAGCCATGCGACCCCGGCACCCGTCACGCCGAGCACCGGCAGCAGCAGCCAGGACAGCCCGAGGACCAGGACGCACAGCGCGACCTGGAGGCCGACGACGAGACGCATGCGCCGGCGCGCCCGCAGCACGTCCACGGCCACGCTGAACAGCAGGTTGGGCAGCGCGGCCAGGGCCAGCAGTCGCAGCACGGTGGTGGCGTGTTCGGCGTAGCCCGGTCCGAACAGGGCGAGGATCCAGGGGGCGCCGACCACGATGACGAAGACCCCGGCGGCCAGCAGCGTCCCGGAGTGGCGCAGCACCCGCAGCCCGTGGTCGACCAGCCGCTCGGGCCGGCGCACCACCTCGACGACGAGGGAGCTGCCCATGTTGCGCACCACCAGGAACAGCACGTAGCCGATGATCCAGGCGAGCGAGAACCAGGCGCTCTGGTCCGGGCCCAGCGAGTTGAGCACGAGCAGCGGCACCAGGGTGTACGCGGCCATCCGGAACAGCGAACCGGCGTAGTCGGCCGCGGCGTAGCTCAGCAGCCGTGGCGGGCGCGCCGACTCGGGGTTGTCCCGTTCGTGGCTCGGCACCGCCCGCCGCAGCAGCAGATAGTTGGCGACCAGCAGCGACACGAACAGGGCGCCCGCCCACGACACCAGGATGCCGGAGCGCACCGCAAGCAGGGCACCACCGGCCAGCAGCAGGATCTTGGCCGCCGCGAAGACCATGTTCTCGGCGATCACCCAGCCCGGCCGGCGCAGGGCGGTGAGGGCGCCGTCCTGGAGGACGAAGATCGTGTAGGCGGCGGTCGCCGCGACGAAGCAGGCGCCCAGCGCCGGATGGCGCAGGAAGTCCAGGTCGGGGGCGAGGACCGGGACGAGGGCGACGAAGACGACGGCGACCAGGGCGCTCCATGCGGCGCTCACGGCGTAACTGGCGAGCAGGAGCTTGCGGGTGTGCCGGCCCGAGCACGGCAGGAAGCGGATCAGGAAGTCGTTCAGGTTCAGCTGGCCGATGTTGGCCAGCAGCAGGGAGGCGGAGAGCGCCGAGTAGCTGAGCCCGATGTCCTCGTCGTCGTACCAGTGGGTGGCGAACAGCCAGAAGATGGAGCCGACTCCGGCGTTGACCAGTGAACCGATCGCCAGGAGATGGCCGTTGCGCACCAACGGCTCGCTGGGCAGCACCCGTGCCACCCCGGCCCGTACCGCCGTCGCCACGGAGCGGCGGCCACCGGTCGCGGGGGTGCCGGCCGGGGCGCCGGCGCGCTCGGCCTCCCTGACGTCGCGTGAGGCGTACACGGCCTCTCCTCAGTCCGGTGCGGCGTCCGCGCCGTTGAGCCGGCGGCTGCGCAGATAGCCGAAGGGCCCGTACAGCAGTCCGCGCAGCTCCAGCAGGGCGAGCCGCCGGGACCAGGCGGTGTCCTCGGTCATCCGGTCGTGCGTCCGGGTCAGGGCGAGCAGGACGCCTCCGGGCAGGGCACGCAGCAGGGCGGGCAGCATACGGGGCTCGTGGAGCAGGGCGGCCGTCAGATAGGCCCCGAGCCCGGCGCCGTAGCCGAACGCCTGGCGGTCCAGGGCGTCGTGCGTGCGCCGATGGCGGTGCCAGACGACCGCGTCGGGCTGGTAGGCGAGGGTCTGACCGGCCGCCAGGACCCGGAAGAAGGCCAGGAGGTCGTCCCCGCCGCGGGCCGGGGTGCCCACGCCCGTCGCCGGGTCGAAGCCGCCGAGGGCACGCAACGCGTCCACCCGGAAGGCCATGTTGGTGCCGGAGCCGAAGCGGCCGGCGGTGAACGGGAACAGCGGGTCGTCCGGCGGGCGGCTCAGCGAGAAGGTGCGGAACTCGTACCCCTTCGCGAACTGCCCGTGCCGCTCCAGGGCGTTCTGGGCGGGCGTGCGCAGCTCGGCCGGGACGATCAGACCGGTGACACAGGTCGTCGCCGGGTCGTGCGCGAAGCCCTCCACGAGGGCGGGCAGCCAGTGCGGGTCGACCAGGGTGTCGTCGTCGGTGAACGCGGCGATGTGGCCGCGGGCCGCCGCGAGGCCCTTGTTGTGGGCGTGGGCCAGACCGGGCCGCGGCTCCCTGAGGTAGCGCAGCCGATGCCGGTACGCGCCGAGGACGAGCCGCGCGGTGGCGTCGTCGGCCGGGGCGTTGTCCACGACGATCACTTCGAACCACGGGTACTCGGTGCGCAGCAGCGCGTCGAGGCACTGTCGGAGCATCTTTGGGCGGTTGTGCGTGGCGACGATGACGCTGGCGGGCGGTCTCGCGAAGGAGGGGGTGCCGGTCCGGGACCCGGCCGCTGCGGTGTGCGGATGCCGGCTCGCGGCCTCGGCCAGGGCGAGCCACAGTTCGGTCGGGTTGTCGGGGCCGCCGGTCGCGCTGACCAGCCCGAGCGGATGGCCCGGCAGCCGCACCAGCGCCAGGACCGGTGCACGGGGGCGGACCGAGCCCTGGCCGCCGGGGGGACGGAACTCGTGCGGCCGCGCCAGGTCCATGTCGACCACGTCGACCGGGGTGTACGGGGCCTCGGGGCGCCGGGCGCCCGCCGCGGTGTGCCGGGACGGGGCCGGCAGGGGCAGCCGGGTGACGCTCATGCCGCGCCCCGCTCCGCCCGCGCCGCCTTCCAGGCCGCCGGCCGCTCGGCGAGCAGCGTGCGCAGGACGCGCTGGCCGTCGGAGATGGCGTGCAGATTGGACCGGCCGCTGCGGCGCGGCAGTTCGAGGCTCGGGACCTCCGCGATACGCAGCCCGGAGCACAGGGCGTGCGTGATCATCTCGGTCTCGATCTCGAAGCCGGAGGAGTGCAGGTCGAGGTCGTCCAGGAAGCTGCGGCGGAAGGCGCAGAAGCCGTAGCAGAGGTCGGTGAGCGACGCGTCGTACAGACGGTTCACGGCCGCCAGCAGGACGCGGTTGCCGAACTGCCGGAAGTGGGTGATGTCCAGGGAGCCGCCGCCCGCGATGAACCGGGACCCCTTCACGAAGTCGTACCCGTGGTCCAGGAAGTGCAGGAAGTGCGGGATCTCGCCGGGGGACATGCTGCCGTCGGCGTCCATCATGACGATGTGGTCGCCGGTCGCGGCGTCGAAGCCGGTGCGCAGCGCGTTGCCCTTGCCGGGGCCCCGCTGCGGGACGCTGCGCACCGTGGGCAGACAGTCCTGGGCCATGTGCAGGGTCGCGTCGACCGAGGAGCCGTCGACGAGGATCACCTCGTCCACACAGTCCGGGATCTGGGAGAAGACCCAGGGGATGTTGCGCGCCTCGTTCAAAGCCGGCACCACCAGGCTCACGGTTGCGCGCGGGGGCGGTCGGTCCTCCGCCCGGCGCAGTGGGTGGTCGTCCGGCCGCGTCAGGAGGGCGGTCCGGTGGTCGAGGCGGGAGCTGTTCGTCTTCATGATGCCGTCTCCGCGGAGGTGCTGCGGCGGATGCCCGGTGTACGTCGACGCCATACGCTTACGTCGTATACATCTTCTAAGTGAATATTCTGCTCTTATCGGGCAAATGGTCAAGCGGGGGAGCCGTCGGACAGCCGGACGGCCCCGCCGCCGGGGCGACGGGGCCGGAGAACACGACGGGGTGGCCGGTTCAGCTCCTGACCATCAACTGGAAGTCGAACGCGTACCGCGAAGCCCGGTAGATGTGCGTGCCGTACTCCACCGCCCGGCCCGTGTCGTCGTACGCCGTGCGCTGCATCGTCAGCAGGGCCGCGCCCTCCTGTTCGTCGAGGCGGGTGCCCTCCTCGGCGGTGGCGCGGCGGGCGCCGACCGTCTGGTGGGCGCTGTGCAGGGTGATGCCGACCGCCCGCATCATCCGGTACAGGCCGGTCGCCTCGAGGCGGGCCGTGTCCAGGTCGAGCAGGTCCGCCGGCAGGTGGTTGCACAGGATCGCCACGGGGTGGCCGTGCGTGCTGCGCAGTCGCTCCAGGACCGTGACCTCGGCGCCCTCCGCGATGCCCAGGGCGGCGGCCACGTCGGCCGGGGCCGGGACGCGCTCGTTGCGGACGACCCGGGTCGTCGGGCCCTGCCCGGCCGCCTCCAGGTCGTCGTAGAGGCTGCTCAGCTCCAGGGGGCGTTTCACCTGGCGGTGGACCACCTGTGTGCCCACCCCGCGCCGCCGGACAAGGAGGCCCTTGTCGACCAGGGACTGGATGGCCTGCCGGACGGTGGGCCGGGACAGGCCCAGCCGCACCGACAGGTCGACCTCGTTGCCCAGGAGGTCGCCCGGGGCGAGCGACCCGTGGGCGATCGCCGCCTCCAGCTGCTGCGCGAGCTGGTGGTACAGCGGCACCGGACTGCCCCGGTCCAGGGCGAAGCCCAGCGGGTCCAGCGCGGAGACGGATCCGGCACGGGCGGCGCCGCGGGTCCTGGCCATGGGACGAACCTCCCTGTCGGGTCGGGAACTGCCGGGTTACGAGTTGCTGGGGAAACCGAGGTTGATGCCGCCGTCGGACGGGTCCGGCCAGCGCGTGGTGATCACCTTTCCCTGGGTGTAGAAGGCGATCCCGTCGTTGCCGTACACGTGCAGGTCGCCGAAGAGGGAGTCCTTCCAGCCGCCGAAGGAGTGGTAGCCGACGGGCACCGGGATCGGGACGTTCACGCCGACCATGCCCGCCTTCACCTCCAGCTGGAAGCGGCGGGCGGCGCCGCCGTCACGGGTGAAGATCGCGGTCCCGTTGCCCCAGCGGGAGTCGTTGATGAGCTTCAGAGCCTCCTCGTACGTCTCCGCGCGCACCACGCACAGCACCGGGCCGAAGATCTCGTCCCGGTACGCGTCCGCCGTCAGCGGCACCCGGTCCAGCAGCGAGACGCCGAGGAAGAAGCCGTCCTCGTGGCCCTCGACCGTGTGGCCGGTGCCGTCCACGACGACCTCGGCGCCCTGCGCGGCGGCCGACGCCACGTACGACGCCACCTTGTCGCGGTGCTCACGGGTGATCAGCGGGCCCATCTCGGAGGCCGGGTCGTCACCGGGGCCGACACGCAGGTTCCGGGCGCGGTCGGCGATCTTCGCGACCAGCTCGTCCCCCGTGCCGCCGACCGCGACCACGACCGACACCGCCATGCAGCGCTCGCCCGCCGAGCCGTACGCGGCGTTGATCGCCTGGTCGGCCGCGAGGTCCAGATCGGCGTCGGGCAGCACCAGCATGTGGTTCTTGGCGCCGCCGAGGGCCTGCACCCGCTTGCCGTGCTCGACGGCCTTCAGCTGGATGTACCGCGCGATCGGCGTCGAGCCGACGAACGACACCGCCTCGACGTCCGGGTGCTCGAGCAGCCGGTCCACGGCCACCTTGTCGCCCTGCACGACGTTCAGCACACCCTCCGGCAGCCCCGCCTCGGAGGCCAGCCGAGCCAGCAGCAGGGACGCCGACGGGTCCTTCTCGGACGGCTTCAGCACGAAGGTGTTGCCGCACGCGATCGCCAGCGGGAACATCCACATCGGCACCATGGCCGGGAAGTTGAACGGCGTGATGCCGGCGACCACGCCCAGCGGCTGCCGGATCGAGGCCACGTCCACCCGGGTCGACACCTGCGTCGACAGCTCGCCCTTGAGCTGCACGGAGATCCCGCAGGCCAGCTCGACGATCTCCATGCCGCGCGCGACCTCGCCGAGCGCGTCGGAGTGCACCTTGCCGTGCTCGGCGGTGATCAGCCGGGCCAGCTCGTCGCGGTGCGCGTCCAGCAGCTCGCGGTACTTGAACAGGATCGCGGTGCGCCGGGCCAGGGACGACGTGCCCCAGCTCTCGAACGCCGTCCGCGCCGAGGCGACCGCCGCGTCGACCTCGGCCACGGTCGCGAAGCCGACCTGCTTCTCCTGGGCGCCGGTGGCCGGGTTGTAGACGGGGCCGTAGCGGCCGGAGGTGCTCTCGACGGGCTTGCCGTCGATCCAGTGGGACAAGGTCGTCAGGACCGTCGTGGTGTCCGGGGACTTCGGGGACGCAGAGGTCGTCATGAGGTGCGGGCCTTTCGGGGGTGGGGCGGGGGAGGAAGGTTCAGAGGTGGTGGCGGCGGGCCGTGACCTGCCGGTCGTAGCGCTCGCGGGCCTCGACGGCGGCCTCGCGTCCGGCGACCTCGGCGACGGGCACGTCCCACCACGCCTCGGCGCCCGGCGAGGTCGCCCGGGTGGTGTCCGTCTCGACGTACACGCAGGTCGGCCGGTCCGAGGCGCGGGCCGCGGCCAGCGCCTCGCGCAGCTCGCCCACGGTCTTGGCGCGCAGCACCTCCATGCCGAGGCTGGCCGCGTTCGCGGCGAGGTCCACGGGCAGCGGGGCGCCGGTGAAGCTGCCGTCGGCCGCCCGGTAGCGGTAGGCGGTGCCGAACCGTTCGCCGCCGGTCTCGGCCGACAGACCGCCGATGGAGGCGTAGCCGTGGTTCTGGAGGAGGACGACGTTGACCGGCAGGCCCTCCTGCACCGCGGTCACGATCTCCGTCGGCATCATCAGGTACGTGCCGTCGCCGACCAGCGCCCACACCGGGGTGTCCGGCGCCGCCTGCTGGACGCCGATCGCGGCCGGGATCTCGTAGCCCATGCAGGAGTAGCCGTACTCCAGGTGGTACTGGCGCGGCGAGCGGGCGCGCCACAGCTTGTGCAGGTCGCCGGGGAGCGAACCGGCCGCGTTGATCACCACGTCGTCGTCGCCGACGACCGCGTCGAGCGCGCCCAGCACCTGGGTCTGTGTCGGCACGGCCGTGTCGTCGTCGGCGAGGTAGGCGGCCTCGACGACCGCGTCCCAGCGCTCCCGGCCGGCCCCGTACTCGGCCTCGTACGCGGCGTCCACGCGGTGCCCGGCGAGCGCCTCGGTGAGAAGGGTGAGCCCGGAGCGGGCGTCGCAGACCAGCGTCCGCGCGGACAGCTTGTGCGCGTCGAAGCCGGTGATGTTGAGGTTCAGGAACCGTACGTCCGGGTTCTGGAAGAGCGTGCCGGACGCCGTCGTGAAGTCGGTGTACCGGGTGCCGACGCCGATCACCAGGTCCGCGGTGCGGGCCAGGTCGTCGCTGGCCGAGGTGCCGGTGTGGCCGATGCCGCCGAGGTCGGCGGGGTGGTCGAAGCGCAGCGAGCCCTTGCCGGCCTGTGTGGAGGCCACGGGGACGCCGGTCGCCTCCACGAACGCCCGCAGCGTGTCCTCGGCCTCGCTGTGGTGCACGCCGCCGCCCGCGACGAGCAGCGGGCGCCGCGCGGAGCGGATCGCCTCGACGGCCGCCGCCAGCTCGGCCGGGTCCGGCGCGGGACGCCGTACGGGCCAGACACGCTCGGCGAGGAACTCGAGCGGCCAGTCGTACGCCTCCGCCTGGACGTCCTGGGGGAGGGCCAGCGTCACCGCGCCGGTCTCGGCGGGGTCGGCGAGCACCCGCATGGCGTGCAGCGCGGACGGGATCAGGGCCTCGGGGCGGGTGATCCGGTCGAAGTAGCGGGAGACCGGGCGCAGTGTGTCGTTGACCGACACGTCCGCCTCGACGGGGTGCTCCAGCTGCTGGAGCAGCGGGTCCGGGGCGTGCGAGGCGAAGTAGTCGCCGGGCAGCAGCAGGACCGGCAGGCGGTTGATGGTGGCGAGGGCCGCGCCGGTGACCAGGTTGGTGGCGCCGGGGCCGATCGACGTCGTCACCGCCTGTGCGGAGAGCCGGTTGCGCTGGCGGGCGTGGCCGACGGCCGCGTGCACCATGGACTGCTCGTTGCGTCCCTGGTGGTACGGCATGGCCTCCTCGCCCGCCTCCAGCAGCGCCTGGCCCACGCCGGCCACGTTGCCGTGCCCGAAGATGCCCCAGGTGCCGGCGATCAGCCGGTGCCGGACACCGTCGCGCTCGGTGTACTGAACGGACAGGAACCGCACCAGCGCCTGGGCGACGGTCAGTCGGACGGTGGATGAGCTCATCGGTGACCTCACTGGGACGGGGCGGTGTAGAGGGGCAGACGGGGGTCGACGGGCTGGTCCGGCCAGGTGCCGCGGATCCAGGCGTGGTCGGGGTGGTCGCAGATCAACCAGGCGCGCTCCTCCTCGGGGCCCGCCATGACGTTCAGGTAGTACATGTGGTGTCCGGGCACCGCCATCGACGGCCCGTGCCAGCCGTCGGGGATCAGCACGACGTCGCCGTCGCGCACCTCCGCGAGGACGTCGGTGCCGCGGCCGTGGCCGGACGGCGAGACGCGCTGGTAGCCGAGGCCGGGGATGCCGTCGTGATGGGCGAACTCGAAGTAGTAGATCTCCTCGAGGACCGACTCCTCGCCGGGCCGGTGCTCGTCGTGCTTGTGAGGCGGGAACGACGACCAGTTGCCGCCGGGCGTGATGACCTCGACCGCGATGAGCCTGTCGCACTCGAAGACCCCGGCCGCGCCGAAGTTGTTCACCTGGCGGGAGGAGTTCCCGGTGCCGCGCAGCTCGACCGGCACCGACGAGGCCGGTCCGTAGCGGGCGGGCAGCCGCCGGGTGCAGCGGGCGCCGGTCAGCGCGAACCGTCCGCCGCCCGGCGAGGTGACGGCCGCCCGGGCGTCGCGCGGCACATAGGCGAAGTCGGTGACGGCCGCGAACACGCTGTCGCGGCCGGTGAGCGTGAAGGTGTCGTGGCCGAAGTCGTCGGTCGCCGTCACCGTGCAGCCGCCGGACAGCGGCAGCACGATCCACTCGCTGTCGCCGGTCTCGAAGGTGTGCGTGCCGCCGGGCGGCAGCTCCAGGACCCGCAGGCTGGAGTACCCCCAGCGGGCCTTCTCGGGGGTGACGTCGACGACGTACGGGCCGCCGAGCGCCTTTCCCGCGGGGAGGTGGTACGTCGTCGCGTCATCGAGCGTCACAGTCGTTCCTCCGCGTCGCAGTGCGTGTCACAACAGGCCGACGGCCGTGTCCACGGCCGTCTCCACAGTGCCCTCGGCCGGGTAGAGCAGCGAGCGGCCGACGACCATGCCCTGGACCGTCGGCAGCCGCAGCGCCTTGCGCCAGCGCTCGTACGCCCCCTCCTGGTCGCCGCCGACCTCGCCGCCGAGCAGGACCACGGGCAGCGTGGAGGTCTCCAGGACCTCGGCCATGTGGTCGGGGTTCTCGGTGACCGGCAGCTTCAGCCAGGTGTAGGCGGAGGTGCCGCCCAGGCCGGAGGCGATGGCGATCGAGCGGGTGACGGCCTCGGCGGACAGGTCGTTGCGCACCTTGCCGTCGATCCGCCGGGACATGAAGGGCTCGACGAACAGCGGCAGCCGGCGTGCGGCCATGGCGTCGACGGCGTGGGCCGAGGACTCCAGGGTGGTCAGCGAGCCGGGGTCGGAGAGGTCGATCCGGACGAGCAGCTTGCCGGCGTCGAACCGCATCCGCTCGATGTCCTCGGCGCGGTGCCCGGTGAAGCGGTCGTCCATCTCGAAGGACGCCCCGGCCAGACCGCCGCGGTTCATGGAGCCCATGACGACCTTGCCGTCGAGGACGCCGAGGAGCAGCAGGTCCTCGAGTATGTCCGCGGTGGCCAGGACCCCGTCGACGCCGGGCCGGGACAGCGCCACGCACAGGCGTTCCAGGAGATCGGCCCGGTTGGCCATGGCGAGGCGCCGGTCGCCGACGCCGAGGGCGCCGCGGGCCGGGTGGTCGGCGGCCACGATCATCAGGCGCCCGCTCGCGCCGATCAGCGGGCGGCGCACCCGCCGGGCGGCGGCCTCCGCGATCGCCTCGGGGTGCCGGGCTCTGACCGCGGTGAGGTCGGGGATGGAGAGACTCAACGAAAACTCCGTTCAGGGGTGGCTCGGCGGGCGCTCATGACGCCCGGGCGAGGAGGTCCTCGACCTCGGACCCGGTGGGCATGGCGGAGGAGCAGGCGAGGCGGGAGGCGACGAGGGCGCCGGCGGCGTTGGCGTGCCGCATGACCTTCTCCAGCTCCCAGCCGGACAGCAGGCCGTGGACGAGGGAGCCGCCGAAGGCGTCGCCCGCGCCCAGCCCGTTGACGACTTCGACCGGGACCGGCGGCACCTCGGCCCGGGTGCCGTCGCGGTGGACGGCCAGCACGCCCTTGGGGCCCTGCTTGACGACCGCCAGCTCGACGCCGGCCGCGAGCAGCGCCTGGGCGCACGCCTCTGGCTCGCGGACGCCGGTGGCGACCTCGCACTCGTCGAGGTTGCCGACGGCGACCGTGGCGTGCCGCAGTGCCTCGGCGTAGTACGGGCGGGCCTGGTCGGGGTCGCGCCAGAACATGGGGCGCCAGTCGAGGTCGAAGACCGTGGTGCCGGCCTCGGCGCGATGGGCGAGGGCCGCGAGGGTCGCCGTACGGCTGGGCTCCTCGCTCAGGCCGGTGCCGGTGATCCAGAAGACCCGGGCCGCGCGGATCGCGTCGAGGTCCAGCTCGTCGGTGCGGATCTCCAGGTCGGGGGCCTTGGGCTGCCGGTAGAAGTACAGCGGGAAGTCGTCGGGAGGGAAGATCTCGCAGAACGTCACGGGGGTCGGGTGGGCGGCGACCGGGGTCACCCAGCGGTCGTCCACGCCGAAGTCCTTCAGCGCCTCGTGCAGGTACGCGCCGAACGGGTCGGCGCCGGTGCGCGTGATCACGGCGGTCTCGCGGCCGAGCCGGGCGGCGGCGACGGCGACGTTCGCGGCCGATCCGCCGAGGAACTTGCCGAACGTCTCCACCCGCTCCAGAGGGAGGCCGGACTGCAGGGGGTAGAGGTCGACTCCTATTCTTCCCATCGTGATCAAGTCGAAGGGCTTGGCTGTCTCGGCCATGCGTGACGCTCCTAGAGCTGGACAGGGGGTGCGGGTCCCGAGGGGCCTGCCGCCTCCCAGGTGTAGGACGCGGAGGCCGACGCTGTCAATAGTTTGTACTTACATTCGGACCTGAGCGTGAAATGATGTCTTAACAAAGTATTGACAGCGAGCGCATCTAGGGATTTGATCCCGTCCCAGCGCAACCGTCGTGTTCCACGGCACACTGCCCGGCCCAGGGAAGGTCCGGACCGTGTAACCCGGTGATCACCCTTTCCCCCCGTCGCACACCCGTCGCACAGTGAGGTGCTGGAAAGATGGACCGCTCTTACCCCCGCTCGCGCAAGCTGGCCTCCGTCGTGGCCGTGGCCGCCGCGGCCGCGCTCACCCTCGCAGGCTGCTCCAGCAGCTCCGGCGGCAAGGAGTCCGAGGAGGGCGGGGCGAACGCCTCTGCGGGCAAGGCCGACACGCCCCGTATGACGGTCGCCCTCGTGACGCACCAGTCGCCCGGCGACACCTTCTGGGACATCGTCCGCAAGGGCGCCGAGGCGGCCGCCGCCAAGGACAACATCAAGCTCATCTACTCCGCCGACCCCAACGCCGGAAGCCAGGCCAACCTGGTGCAGAACGCCATCGACCAGAAGGTCGACGGCATCGCGATCACCCTGGCCAAGCCGGACGCCCTCAAGGACGTCGTGAACAAGGCCAAGGCGCAGAACATCCCCGTAGTCGGCCTGAACTCCGGCGTCAGCGAGTGGCAGAAGCTCGGCCTGACGGAGTTCTTCGGGCAGGACGAGACGGTGGCCGGCGAGGCCCTCGGCAAGCGGCTCAACGAGTCCGGCGCCAAGAAGGCCGTCTGTGTCATCCAGGAGCAGGGCAACATCGGCCTCACCCAGCGCTGCGACGGTGTGAAAAAGACCTTCGAGGGCTCCCTGGAGACCCTGAACGTCAACGGCACGGACATGCCGAGCGTCAAGTCCACGATCACCGCCAAACTGAAGACGGACAGCGACATCGACTACGTCGTCGCGCTCGGCGCCCCGTTCGCGCTGACGTCGGTGCAGTCGGTGGCGGAGTCCGGCAGCAAGGCCAAGGTCGCGACCTTCGACCTCAACAAGGAACTGACCGGAGCGATCAGCAAGGGCGACATCGAGTTCGCCGTCGACCAGCAGCCCTACCTCCAGGGATACCTGGCGATCGACTCCCTGTGGCTGTACAAGAACAACGGCAACTACATGGGCGGCGGCGAGGCGCCGGTGCTGACCGGACCCGCGTTCGTCGACAAGACGAACGTCGAGACCATCGACAAGTTCGCCGCGAAGGGCACTCGGTGATGAGCATGACCCGACAGGCTGAGCCGGCGGTGACCACACCGCCGGCCCCCGGCCCGGGCAAGGAGACCGACGGGCGCACCGCCCGGCGCCCCCTGGCGCTGCGGCTGCTCGCCCGGCCCGAGGTCGGCGTCTTCCTCGGCGCCGTCGCGGTGCTGGTGTTCTTCCTGGCCACGGCGCCGGCCGTACGCGACGGCAGCTCGATGGCGAACATCCTGTACCAGTCGTCGACCATCGGGATCATGGCGCTGCCCGTGGCCCTGCTGATGATCGGCGGCGAGTTCGACCTGTCGGCCGGCGTCGCCGTGGTCACCTCCGCCCTGACCGCGAGCATGGTCAGCTACCAGCTGACCATGAACGTCTGGGTCGGTGTGATCGTCGCCCTCGTCGTCTCGCTGGCGGTCGGCCTCTTCAACGGCTGGATGCTGGTGAAGACCGGGCTGCCGAGCTTCCTGGTCACCCTGGGCACCTTCCTGATCCTCCAGGGCGTCAACCTCGCGGTGACCAAGCTGATCACCGGCAACGTCGCCACCGACGACATCAGCGACATGGACGGCTTCGACCAGGCCAAGGCGATCTTCGCCTCGTCGTTCGAGATCGGCGACGTCAACGTCAAGATCACCGTCGTGTGGTGGCTGGTCTTCGCGGCCCTCGCCACCTGGGTGCTGCTCCGCACCAAGTACGGCAACTGGATCTTCGCCGTCGGCGGCAACAAGGACAGCGCCCGGGCCGTCGGCGTCCCCGTGACGTTCACCAAGATCTCGCTGTTCATGCTGGTCGGCTTCGGAGCCTGGTTCGTCGGCATGCACCAGCTGTTCTCGTTCAACACCGTGCAGTCCGGCGAGGGCGTCGGACAGGAGCTCATCTACATCGCGGCGGCGGTCATCGGCGGCTGTCTCCTCACCGGCGGAGCCGGCTCGGCCATCGGCCCGGTCTTCGGCGCCTTCATGTTCGGCATGGTCCAGCAGGGCATCGTCTACGCCGGCTGGAACCCCGACTGGTTCAAGGCGTTCCTCGGCGTGATGCTCCTCGGCGCCGTCCTCATCAACCAGTGGGTCCAGCGCACGGCGACCAGGAGGTGACCGACATGACCACCGAAGGAACCGGCACGCGGAGTGCCGTGAAGGACCAGACCCCCGGCGGGGACGCCCCGCTCGTCGAACTGCGCGGCGCGGGCAAGTCATACGGCAACATCCGCGCCCTGCACGGCGTCGACCTGAAGGTCTTCCCCAGCCAGGTCACCTGCGTCCTCGGCGACAACGGCGCCGGCAAGTCCACCCTCATCAAGATCATCTCCGGGCTGCACCAGCACACCGAGGGAGAGTTCCTGGTGGACGGGGCGCCGGTGCGCTTCTCCACCCCGCGCGAGGCCCTCGACCGGGGCATCGCCACCGTGTACCAGGACCTCGCCGTCGTCCCGCTGATGCCCGTCTGGCGCAATTTCTTCCTCGGCTCCGAGATGACCAAGGGCCCCTGGCCCCTGCGCCGCCTCGACATCGAGCGGATGAAGAAGACCGCCGACGAGGAACTGCGCAACATGGGCATCGTCCTCGACGACCTGGAGCAGCCCATCGGCACGCTCTCCGGCGGCCAGCGCCAGTGCGTGGCCATCGCCCGCGCCGTCTACTTCGGCGCCCGCGTCCTCATCCTGGACGAGCCCACCGCGGCCCTCGGCGTCAAGCAGTCCGGTGTGGTGCTGAAGTACATCGCCGCCGCCCGCGACCGCGGCCTCGGCGTCATCTTCATCACCCACAACCCGCACCACGCCTATATGGTCGGCGACCACTTCAGCGTCCTGCGCCTGGGCACCATGGAGCTCAACGCCTCCCGGGACGAGGTGAGCCTCGAAGAGCTCACCAACCACATGGCCGGCGGCACCGAACTCGCCGCCCTCAAGCACGAGCTGTCGCAGGTCCGCGGCGTCGACGTGGAGGAGCTGCCGGAAGCCGACGCCCTCACCGCACCCGTGGCCTCCTCGGAAGGGAAGTCCTGACATGCCAGCACCGCTGGACCGCATCCGGGTGGGCTCGGCCCCCGACTCCTGGGGCGTCTGGTTCCCCGACGACCCCGTCCAGGTGCCCTGGGACCGCTTCCTCGACGAGGTCTCCGAGGCCGGCTACGACTGGATCGAGCTGGGACCGTACGGCTATCTGCCCACCGACCCGGCCCGGCTGACCGACGAGATCATCCGGCGCGGCCTCAAGGTCTCCGCCGGCACGATCTTCACCGGACTGCACCGGGGCCCCGACGTCTGGGACTCCACCTGGGAGCACGTCACCGAGGTCGCCTCGCTGACCCAGGCCATGGGCGCCAAGCACCTCGTCGTCATCCCGTCCTTCTGGCGCGACGACAAGACCGCCGAGATCCTGGAGCCCTACGAGCTCACCAGTGAGCAGTGGGGGCACCTCACCAAGGGCATGGAGCGGCTCGGCCACGAGGTGCGCGAGCGGTTCGGGCTGGACATCGTCGTGCACCCGCACGCCGACACCCACATCGACACCGAGGCCCACGTCGAGCGGTTCCTCGACTCGACCGACGCCGACCTCGTCAACCTCTGCCTGGACACCGGGCACTACGCCTACTGCGGTGGCGACAGCGTCAAGCTGATCGAGACCTACGGCGAGCGCATCGGCTATCTGCACCTCAAGCAGGTGGACCCGGAGATCCTCGCGGACGTCGTGAAGAACGGCGTCCCGTTCGGACCCGCCGTGGCCCGCGGCGTCATGTGCGAGCCCCCGGCCGGCGTGCCGGAGCTCGGCCCGGTCCTGGAGGCCGCGCAGAAGCTGGACGTCGACCTGTTCGCGATCGTCGAGCAGGACATGTACCCCTGCGAGCCGGACAAGCCCCTGCCCATCGCGGTCCGCACCCGCAGGTTCCTGAGGTCCTGCGGCGCCTGACGCCCCCGAGAGGACGGCCGAACGCATGACCCACCGTCCGGACGAACTGGGCGTCGCCGTCATCGGCACCGGGAAGATGGGCGCCGACCATGTGCGCCGTATCGAGGAGACCGTCAGCGGGGCCCGTGTGACCGCCGTGGTGGACGTCGACCGGGGACGCGCCGAGGCCGTCGCGTCCCGGATCGACGGCTGCGCCGTCCACACCGACCTCGCCGCCGCGATGGCCTCGCCCGACGTCGACGCGGTCGTCGTCGCCTCACCCGGCCCCGCCCACGAGGCGGCGCTCATGGCGGCGTTCGCGCACGACCTGCCGGTGCTGTGCGAAAAGCCCCTCACCCCGGACCCGGCCGCCGCGCTGCGCGTGGTCGAGGCCGAGTGCTCCCTCGGCCGGCGCCGGATCCAGGTCGGCTTCATGCGGCGCTACGACGCCGAGTACGCGCGGCTGAAGGCGCTGCTGGACACGGGCCGGCTGGGCCGCCCGCTGCTGCTGCACAACCGGCACCGCAACGTGGCGAGTCCACCCGGCTGGACCTCCTCGATGCTCATCGAGGACTCCGTGTCCCACGAGATGGACGTGACCCGCTGGCTCCTCGGCCACGAGATCACGGCCGTCACCGTGCACACCCCGACCCCGTCCGGCGACGCCCCGAACGGGGTCCGCGACCCCCAGTTCGTCGTCTTCGAGACCGACGGCGGAGCCGTCGTCGACGTCGAGATCTTCGTCAACTGCGGCTTCGGCTACCAGGTCCAGGCCGAGGTCGTCTGCGAACGCGGCACCGCCCGCGTCGGCGACGGCCACGCCCTGGTCACCCAGACCGCAGGCCACTGGGGCGGCACCGTTGCCCAGGACTACCTGGAACGCTTCGCCGACGCCTACGACCGCGAGGTCCAGGCCTGGGTCGACGCCACCCGCCGGGGCGAGGTGACGGGCCCGAGCGCCTGGGACGGCTACGCCGTCGCGGCGGTGTCCGCGGCGGGCGTACGGGCCCTGACGGAGGGCGGCCGGGTGCCGGTGGAACTGGCGGAACGGCCGGCGCTGTACGGGACATGACGGCGCGGGCCCCCGCGCCGTCATGCCGTTCCTAGAGCGTGGTCCGCGGCCGGGTCGGGAGGCCCGCCGCGCGGTAGCACGCGTCGATCAGCGTCATCGTCTCCACCGCGTCGTCCGCGTCCAGGGGCAGCGGTGCCCCGTGCCGCAGACGCGCGGCCAGCGCCTCCAGTTGGTACGTGTACGACGAGCGGGTGCCGAGGTGTTCCGTGCGTTCGCCCTCGGGGGTGCGGATCACGACCCGGTCGTCCTGGTGCGGCAGCACGAAGTTCGGGGCGAACGCCTCGCCCCGGGAGCCGACGATCCGGCAGCTCATCTCCAGCGTGCCGTACGCCATGTGGCAGCGGGCCGACGCGCGCGCCCCGCCGGGGAACTCCAGCTCCGCGTCCAGCCATTCGTCGACGCCGGGCGCCCCGGCCCGTTCGCCGGCCCGGGCCGACAGCAGCCGGGGCGCCCCGCCCGCCCAGGGGGCCAGCATCCGTGTCGCGTGCAGTCCGTAGCAGCCGAGGTCCATCAGGGCGCCGCCCGCCAGCGCCAGTGACCAGCGGGGGTCGGTGTCGTCCGGGGCCGGGATCGCGACCAGGGTCTCCACCCGGCGCAGCGTGCCCAGTTCACCCCCGGCGAGGAGTTCGTGCAGCCGGCGGGTGACCGGGTGGAACAGGTAGTGGAACGCCTCCATGAAGACCGTGCCGGACGCCGTGGCGGCCCGGCGCACCTCGTCCGCCTCCTCGGCGTCGCTCGCCGACGGCTTCTCCGTCAGGACGTGCTTGCCGGCCGCGAGCGCGGCGAGGTTCCACGGGCCGTGCAGCCCGTTGGCGAGCGGGTTGTAGACGACCTCGACGTCCGGGTCGGCCAGCAGCTCGGCGTACGAGCCGGCCACCCGCTCGACGCCGTGCGCGGCGGCGAACGCCTCGGCGCGGGACCGGTCACGCGCGGCCACCGCGACGAGGCGATGGCCGCCCGCGCGGGCCGGACCCACGAGGGAGCGCTCGGTGATGCGTGCCGCGCCCAGGACGCCGACGCGCAATGGTTCCGGCACGGACCCGTTCACGCCCGTCGCACCTCCTCGATCGTCACCGGGCGGTGCTCCCGCAGCGACAGCGTGCAGGCGTCCGCGATCCAGCCCGCCTCCAGGGCGTCCTCCACGGTGCAGGGGGACGGCCGGGAGCCGGCCACGACCTCGGTGAACGCGGTGAGTTCGGCGCGGTAGGCGTCGGTGAAGCGGTCCATGAAGAAGTCGTGCGGGGTGCCCGCGGGGAAGGTCACGCCGGGCTCCACGGAACGCAGCGGCAGCTTGTCCTCCAGACCCACCGCGATGGAGTCCTCGAACCCGTGGATCTCCATCCGTACGTCGTAACCCCGCGCGTTGTGGCGGGAGTTGGACACGACCGCGATCGTGCCGTCGTCCAGGGTGAGGATCGCGCCGGTGGTGTCGGCGTCGCCCGCGTCCGCGATGTAGTCGGCGCCCTTGTTGCCGCCGACGGCGTACACCTCACGGACCTCGCGCCCGGTCACCCAGCGGATGATGTCGAAGTCGTGCACCGAGCAGTCGCGGAAGATGCCACCGGAGGCGGCGATGTACGCGGCGGGCGGCGGCGCCGGGTCCAGCGTGGTCGACCGCACGGTGTGCAGCGCGCCCAGCTCACCGCTCGTGACGGCGGCGCGCGCGGCGACGAACCCGGCGTCGAAACGCCGGTTGTAGCCGATCTGGATCGGCACGTCCTTGTCCTGGACGGCCTTGAGGACCTGGACGCCCTCGCTCATGGTGCGGGCGACGGGCTTCTCGCAGAAGACCGGGATGCCCGCCTCGACCCCGGCGAGGATCAGCGCGGGGTGGGCGTCGGTCGCGGCGGCGACGACGATGCCGTCCACACCGGCCGACAGCAGGGCCTGCGGCGAGTCCACGACCTCGGCGCCGAACCGCTCCGCGGCTGCCTTGGCGGCGTCCGTGAACGGGTCGGTGACGACGAGGGAGTCCACCACGTCGAGACCGGCGAGGGTCTCGGCGTGGAAGGCGCCGATACGGCCGAGGCCGAGGATTCCGATACGCATGCTTCAACTTCCTTGTCGAGCGGGGGAGTACGGGGAGAGGGAGGGTGCTGCTAGTCGAGGCCGCCGAGGACGTTCTGGTCCCAGTCGATCACCGAGCCGGTGACCACCCCGGACCGCTCCGACAGCAGGAACACCACGAAGTCGGCGATCTCGTCCGGCTGGCCCAGCTTGCCCATCGGCAGCCTGGCGGCGGCCTGCTCCCGCCAGTCGTCGGACGCGGCGTGGAACGTCTTCTGGGTGACGTCCTCGCCCTCGGTCGCCGTCCAGCCGATGTTCAGGCCGTTGATCCGGACGCGGTCCCAGCGGTGGGCGTGCGCGGCGTTGCGGGTGAGGCCCATCAGCCCGGCCTTGGCGGCGACGTACGGCGCCAGGAACGGCTGTCCGCCGTGCGCGGAGGACGTGATGATGTTGACGATCGTGCCGGGCTCCCCGCGCGTCACCATGTCGGCCACGGCGGCCTGCATGGCGAAGAACGGCGCCTTCAAGTTGATGGCGATGTGCTGGTCGAACAGCTCGGGCGTGGTGTCCAGGAGCGTGCCCCGGGACGTCAGCCCCGCCGAGTTGACCAGGCAGTCGATCCGGCCGTACGCGGCGACGACCTCGGCGACCGAGGACCTGGCCCGCTCGGCGTCGGCGAGGTCGGCGCGCACGAACAGCGCCCGGCCGCCGGCGGCCGTCAGCTCGGCCACCAGGGCCTCGCCGGGCTCCGCGCGGCGCCCGGTGACGGCCACGGCCGCCCCTTCGCGCACGGCGGCCCGGGCGACGGCGGCACCGACGCCCTGACTGCCGCCGTTGACGAGGACGACCTTGTCGTCGAGAAGTCCCATGGGTGTTCCGGGTCCTTTCGGTGGGTCAGCTCGTGCGCCGCTCGGCGCCGGCCCGCAGCTGCGCGCGCAGCGCCTCGGGCGGCAGGCCCTCGGCGAGCGCCCGCCGGACGAGATCCGCCTGGGACGGCGGGGCCAGCCCGTCGACCGGCGGGTCGCTGTCGAGGTTCGTGGGGAACGGGTAGCCCTCGGCGCTCGCCGCGATCACGTTCTGCGCCCAGTCCGCGCCGGCGCCCGCGGCGAGCCGGGCCAGCAGCACGGGGTAGACGGCGTTCGCCACGGCCTCGCGGTCCACGGTCTCCATGGCCCGCCCGAACGCCGACGACACCTGCAGCAGGTTGGCGGTGCGCCGGATGTCCGCCGAGCGGTTGGTGCCGGCGGCGTGGAACAGCGCCGGGTTGAAGAAGACCGCGTCGCCCTTGGCGAGCGGGAGCTGCACGTGGTGCGTCTCGAAGTACTCCTGGAACGCGGGCAGCCGCCACGCGAGATAGCCGGGCTCGTAACGCTGGGAGTGGGGCAGGTACATCGTCGGCCCGGACTCCACCGGCATGTCGCAGTGCGCGACCGCGCCCTGGAGGGTGAGCACGGGGGACAGGGCGTGCACGTGCGCCGGATAGGCGGCCGCCACCTCGTTGGAGAGGAAGCCCAGGTGGTAGTCGCGGTGCACGGTCTGCGCGGCGCCGCCCGGGTTGACCACGTTCACCTGCGAGGTGACCTGGTAGCCGGGGCCCAGCCAGGCGCTCGACACCAGGGCCAGCATGTCGTTGCCGTAGTAGTCGGCGAAGGCGGCCGGGTCGTACAGGGCGGCCTTCTCCAGGGCGTTCCAGATCCGGTCGTTGGCGCCGGGCTTGGCGAAGTGGTCCCCGGCGGCGGCGCCCGAGGCGCGCTGCTCGGCGATGAGCGCGTCGAACACCGCGGTCAGCCGGTCCACGACCACCGGGTCGGGGAAGGCGCCCTCGAGGACCACGATGCCGGGCCCGTCCGCGAGCGCGCGCACCAGCTCGGCGCGCACCTCCCGCGGGTCGCCGGCCGCCCGCAGACGGTCGCTGTCGTACAGCAGGACGCCCTGTTCCACGGCACGGGCGTGCGGGTAGTCGGCGCGGTCCGTGGTCCGTTCGACCAGCTCGCGGAGGTCCGCGAGATCGCAGTCGCGCTCGGACAGCCAGACCTGGCGGTGCGCGGAAGTGAGAGACATCGTCGTCCTCTCGATGACAGGGGCGGCTCGGTGATGCCATTCTTGTCCTGACAATCACCTCGAACAACCAGCAGGAAGCCATCAAAAACCCCTCAGGAGCCGTCGTATGGGCCACCCCTTCCCGATCAGGGAGATCGCACGTCAGGCGGGTCTGAGCGAGGCCACGGTCGACCGGGTCCTGAACGGCCGCACAGGGGTGCGCGAGAGCACCGCGCGCGAGGTCCACCAGGCCATCGCCGACCTGGACCGCCAGCGCACCCAGGTCCGCCTCCAGGGCCGTACCTTCATGGTCGACATGGTGGTGCAGGCGCCGCAGCGGTTCACCACGGCCGTCCGCGCGGCCCTGGAGGCCGAACTGCCGTCCCTGCACCCGGCCGTCGTGCGCTCCCGCTTCCACTTCCGGGAGACCGGCCCGGTCGCCGAGCTGACCGGCACGCTCGACCGCATCGCCCGGCGCGGCTCGCAGGGCGTGATCCTCAAGGCCCCGGACGTCCCCGAGGTCACCGCCGCCGTCGCCCGGCTCGTGGACGCAGGCATCCCCGTCGTCACCCTGGTCACGGACCTGCCCGCCACCGCCCGGCTCGCCTACGTCGGCATCGACAACCGCGCCGCTGGCGCCACCGCCGCCTATCTGATGGGCCAGTGGCTGGGGGACCGGCCCGGCAATGTGCTGACCAGCCTCAGCAGCGGGTTCTTCCGCAACGAGGAGGAACGCGAGATGGGCTTCCGCAGCGCCATGCGGAGCCTGCACCCCGACCGCACCCTCGTGGAGATCGCCGAGGGCCAGGGCCTGGACGCCACCCAGTACGACCTGGTGCGGGCCGCGCTGGACCGCGACCCGGACATCCGTGCCGTCTACTCCATCGGCGGCGGGAACATCGCCACCCTGCGCGCCTTCGAGGACCTCGGCCGCGAGTGCGCGGTGTTCGTCGCCCACGACCTCGACGAGGACAACACGCGGCTGCTGCGCGAGCACCGACTGTCCGTCGTGCTCCACCACGACCTGCGGCACGATCTGCGCGAGGCGTGCCATGTGGTGATGCGGGCGCACGGTGCGCTGCCCCCGGCAGGACCGACGGTGCCGTCCGCCATCCAGGTCGTGACGCCGTACAACATGCCGGCGCCCATCGGGTGACGGCCCGGGGGCAGGCCCGGGCGTGTACGCCGCGCGCCCGCCGGGAATCACGGGACAGCCCTTACCGTCGGGCGCATGTGGAATTCGATCCCGGACGGCGGCCCGGAGCGGCTGGTGGCGCTCGCCGACGGCGTGTTCGCCATCGCCCTGACCCTGCTCGTCCTGGACTTCTCCGTCCCCCCGGACCTGCCCTCCGACGAGTACGCCGACGCCCTGCGCGAGCTCCTGCCGAACCTCGCCGCGTACGCGCTGAGCGTGCTGGTGCTCGGCGCGTTCTGGCGGGAGAACCGGCGGATCCTCGGCTATGTCCGGCAGGTCGACGGGCAGCTGATCGGGCTGTCGATCCTGGGCCTGGGCGTCGCGGCCCTGCTGCCGTTCCCCACGAAACTCCTCGCCGAGTACGGCCGGGAGCCCGAGTCGGTCGCCGTGTACGCGGCGACGGTGGCCGCCCTCGGCGCCGCCGACCTCGCGGTGGTCGTCCTGCTGGCCCGGCGCCCCTGGCTGCGCGGCCCGGCGGGACCACCCGAGGGGTTCCGGCTGTTCGTCCTCGACCTCGCGGTGACGGTGGTCGTGTTCGTCGCCAGCGTGCCCCTCGCCCTCGCGTACGGCCCGGGCGCCATGTGGCTCTGGGCGGCCATGGCTCCCATCAAGGTGCTGATCGGCCGCCGGTCCCAGCGGGCGCGCTGACGCGGGCCCTCAGCCCTCCGCGGCCACGTCCACCCAACTGCCGCTGTCCGCCGAGCGCACCATCGCGTCCAGTACGGCCGCACTGCGCACCGCGTCGTCCAGCGTGGCCCCGTAGGGCGTGTCCTCGGCGATCGAGCGCAGGAACCGGTACGCCTCGACCACCTTGAGGTCGTCGTAGCCCATCGCGTTCGCCGCGCCCGGCTGGAACGCGCCGAACTCGCCGTCGCCGGGCCCCACATGGACGGTGGCGACCGGCTGGTCCTGGTAGGCGGTGCCATGGCTGACCCGCAGTTCGCCCATGCGGCGGAAGTCCCAGAACACCGCGCCCCGGGTGCCGTGCACCTCGAAGCCGTAGTTGTTCTGCTCGCCGACCGAGACCCGGCACGCCTCCAGCACCCCGCGCGCGCCGGAGGCGAACCGCAGCAGGCAGTTGACGTAGTCCTCGTTCTCGACCGGGCCGAGCTCGCCGGTGGCCAGGGTGTGCCCGGCGGTGGCGCCGGTCGGACGGGCCCGCTCGGGGACGAAGACCGCGGTGTCGGCGGTCAGCGCGGTGATGTCGCCGAGCAGGAAGCGGGCGAGGTCGGCGCCGTGCGAGGCGAGGTCGCCCAGCACGCCGCTGCCGCCGCGTTCACGCTCGTACCGCCAGGTCAGCGCGCCCTGCGGATGCGCCGCGTAGTCGCTGAACAGGCGGATGCGCACATGCGTCACGGTGCCGATCTCGCCGGACGCGACGAGGTCGCGGGCGGCCTCTACGGCGGGCGCGTTGCGGTAGTTGAAGCCGACGGCGCTGTGCACGCCGGCCCGGGCGGCCGCGTCGGCCACGGCCCGGGCGTCGGCGGCGGTCAGCCCGACCGGCTTCTCGATCCAGAGGTGCTTGCCGGCCTCGGCCATAGCGACGCCGATCTCCCGGTGCAGGAAGTTCGGCGCGGTGACGCTGACCGCCTTGATGCGCGGGTCGGCGGCCACCTCGCGCCAGTCCCGGGTCGCCGTGGCGAACCCGAAGCGCGCGGCGGCCTCCTCGGCGCGGCCCGGCACCTCCTCGGCGACCGTCACCAGCTCCGGGCGCAGCGGCAGGTCCGGGTAGTGGTGCGGGAGGCGGGCGTACGCCTGTGTGTGCACGCGCCCCATCCAGCCGAATCCGACGACGGCGACGCCGAGCGTGTCCACCATTGCAGCCCTTCATTGGACCGGTCCATTTTCTGTCCGGGCCACCATGGGGCGACGCGCTGAACGGTGTCAACCCCCGTCCCGCGTGGCGTCACCCTTTGACAAGCCCCCTGGACGCATGGAACGGTCCATCCCCATGAGACAGCCGACCATCCGCGACGTCGCCGACCGCGCCGGCGTCTCGAAGTCGCTGGTCTCGCTGGTGCTGCGGGGCTCGGAGCAGGTGCGCGCGGAGAAGCGCGAGGCCGTCCTGCGGGCCGTGCGCGAGCTGGGCTACCGGCCCAACGCCGCCGCGCGCAGCCTCAGCGAACAGCGCACCCGCACGGTCGGCGTCCTGCTGAACGACCTGCGCAACCCCTGGTTCGTCGACCTGCTCGACGGCCTGAACTCCCTGCTGCACGACAACGGCCTGCACATGCTGCTGGCCGACGCCCGCCTCAACCGCCGTACCGGCCAGGACCCCGCCGGCCCCCTGCTGGACCTGCGCGTCGACGGGCTGGTCGTGGTCGGCACGCTGCCCGACCCGGCGGCGCTCGCCGAGGCCGCCGCACGTCTGCCCGTGGTGGTCGCCGGGGCCCGCGAGCCGGCCCCCGCGGGCGTGGACGTGGTCGCCAACGACGACGAGCGCGGCGCCCGTCTGGTCACCGAGCACCTCATCGGCCTCGGTCACCGGCGGATCGCGCACATCGCGGGCTACGGGGCGGTCGGCGAGCTGCGCCGGCGCAGCTTCGAGACGGTGATGCGCGAGCACGGCATGGCGGACGGGGCCCTCGTCGAGACCGGGGACATGACCGAGGAGGGCGGCTACCGGGCGACGGTCCGGCTGCTGAGCGGCCCGGACCGGCCGACGGCGGTCTTCGCCGTCAACGACATCTGCGCCATCGGCGCGCTGTCGGCCGCCGAGGAGTCGGGGCTGCGGGTGCCCCGCGACCTGTCCGTCGTCGGCTACGACAACACCAGCATCGCCCGGCTCCGGCACGTCTGGCTGACCACGGTCGACAACGCCAGCCACGAGGTCGGCCGGCGCGCCGCCCGCTGTCTGCTGGACCGGCTCGCCGGCACCGGGGGAGCGGGCGGGGTCCGGCTCGCCGCGCCCACGCTGGAGGTCCGGGGCACGACGGGCCGCCCGCTCACAGGTTGATCGCGTACGCCTTGCGCAGCGTCTCGTGCACGGTCCACGTCGTACGGTCGCCCTCGCGCAGCACGGCCATGTCGCCGGGCCCGACCCGAAGCGTCGGTCCGCCCTCGACCTCGATGGTGGCCGAACCGCTGACGACGACGAAGAGTTCGTCGGCCTCGGTGTCGGTGACCACGCCCGGCGTGATCTGCCAGATGCCCCGCACCTGACGTCCGTCGGGGGACTCCCACACCACCTTCCCGGTCACCTCGGGCGTCCCGGAGACGATCTGCTCGGGCGCCAGCGGCTCGGGTTCGAGCTCGGCGTCGGGGATGTGGAGAACGAAGCTGTGCGTCATGCGGCCGACCCTAGACCCGGCCGACGGCCGCCCGGCCCGGACAGAGTGTGGGGCGTTGGAGGGGCCGGGCGGACACTCCGTCGCGCCCGAACCGCAGGTCGTCCGGCGTGCGAACGGACCGCGTACAAAATTGTTGACAATCCTGTCTGGCTGGATTTACGTTCGACAGGCACTCACCCAGGGGGAGCACATGCCGAACGAAGCCCGTCCGAGCACCGGGGAGCAGGCCAAACAGCATGCGCTCGCACGGCTGCGGGAGGCGATCCTGCAGGGCGAGATGGCCCCGGCCCAGCGACTGGTGGAGAACGAACTCGCCGAGCGGTTCGGTGTGACGCGGGCCAGCATCCGCGCGGCACTCATCGACCTGGAGGCCCAGGGACTCGTCGAGCGGATCCGCAACCGGGGCTCACGCGTACGGCTGGTGACCGTCGAGGAGGCGGTCGCCATCACCGAGTGCCGCATGGTGCTGGAAGGGCTCTGCGCGGCCAGGGCCGCCGTCGTCGCGAGCGACGCGCAACTGGACGAACTCGACGAGCTCGGCCGGGCGATGACCAAGGCCGTCGCCGACGGCGAACCGATGACGTACTCCGAGCTGAACCAGCAACTGCACGCCAAGGTCCGCGAGTTCTCCGGTCAGCGTACGGCCGTGGAGCTCCTGGAGCGGCTCAACGCCCAACTGGTCCGGCACCGCTTCCAGTTGGCGCTGCGACCGGGGCGTCCGCAGCACTCCCTGGACGAACACCTGGCCATGATCGAGGCGATCAGGGCCCGGGACCCGCAGGCGGCCGAGGCGGCCGTCCGCGCCCACCTCGCCGGCGTCATCGAGGCGCTGCGCGAGTGAGCCGCACCCGACGGCCGCGCTGAGCCGGCGCGCGGGGCGGGCGCACCCCTGTCACCGGAGGAGGAGCAGTCATGACGCATGCCCACGCCCCCACGACCCCGCGCTCGACGCTCGTCGTCACCGCGCACGCCGGCGATTTCGTCTGGCGGGCCGGCGGAGCGATCGCGCTGGCCGCCGCGCGGGGCGAGAAGGTCACCATCGCCTGCCTGACCTTCGGCGAACGCGGCGAGTCCGCCCGCGCCTGGCGCGAGGGGAAGGACCTGGCGCAGATCAAGGCACTGCGCCGGGACGAGGCGGAGCGCGCCGCCGCCACCCTCGGCGCCGAGGTCCGCTTCTTGGACGCCGGCGACCACCCGCTGCTCCCCACCCCCGAACTCACCGACCGGCTGGTGGCTTTGTACCGGGTTACCCAGCCGGATGCGGTGCTCACCCATCCCGCCGACGACCCGTACAACGGCGACCACCCGGCCGCCCACCGCATGGCACTGCAGGCCCGGATCCTGGCCCAGGCGATCGGCTACCCCGCCGACGGCGAGGTCATCGGCGCCCCGCCCGTCTTCTGCTTCGAGCCGCACCAGCCGGAGATGAGCGGCTTCCGGCCCGAGGTGCTGCTCGACATCACCGAGGTCTGGGAGACCAAACGCAAGGCCATGGAGTGCCTGGCCGCCCAGCGGCACCTGTGGGACTACTACACCGACCTCGCCGTGCGCCGAGGCGTGCAGCTCCGGCGCAACGCCGGACCCAACCTGGGACTCGCCCACCGGACCCTGGCCGAGGCGTACATGCGGTCCTACCCGCAGATCGCGAAGGAGCTGGCATGAGCGGCGTGATCGTCACCGGCCCGCCGAAGGCCGACCTCGAGGACGTCGACGCGCTGGCCGGCTTCGGGGTGGCGACGGTGAGCGAGGCCATGGGCCGCACCGGCCTGCTGGGCCCGGACATCCGGCCCGTCCAGCAGGGCGTCCGCGTCGCCGGCACCGCCGTCACCGTGCTGAGCCGGCCCGGGGACAACCTGATGCTCCACGCCGCCGTGGAGCAGTGCGGCGCGGGCGACCTCCTGGTCGTCACCACCACCTCACCGTGTACGGACGGCCTGTTCGGCGAGCTGTTCGCCACCGCTCTCCAGCGGCGCGGCGTGCGCGGTGTGGTCCTCACCACCGGCATCCGCGACACTCAGGCGCTACGGGACATGGGCTTCCCCGCCTGGTCCCGGGCGGTCTCCGCGCAGGGCACCGTCAAGGCCACCGGTGGCTCGGTCAACGTGCCCGTCGCCGTCGGCGGCCAGGTGATCCGACCCGGCGACGTCATCCTCGCCGACGACGACGGGGTGGTCGTCGTCCCGCGCGAGCGGGCCCGGGCGACGGTGGATCGGGCCGAGGCCCGCGAGGCCAAGGAGGCCGCGACCAGGGCCGCGTTCCTCCAGGGCGAACTCGGCCTGGACCGCTACGGGTTGCGCGAGACCCTGGCCCGGCTCGGCGTCGTCCACCGCACGTACGAGGAGTACGAGGAGGGGGTGCGGCCGTGACCGAGGGCGTGCCCTGTCTGCTGATGCGGGGCGGCACCTCCAAGGGCGCCTACTTCCTGGCCGCCGACCTCCCCGCCGACGCCGAGGCGCGCGACGCGTTGCTGCTGCGGATCATGGGCAGCCCCGACGGGCGCCAGATCGACGGGCTGGGCGGCGCGCACCCGCTCACCAGCAAGGTGGCGGTGGTGTCGCCCTCCGCCGACCCGCGGGCCGACGTGGACTACCTCTTCCTCCAAGTCGCCGTGGACGCACCGGAGGTGAGTGAGCGTCAGAACTGCGGCAACCTCCTCGCCGGGGTCGGCCCGTTCGCCGTGGAGCGCGGACTCGTCCCGGCGGGGGAGCGGGAGACCTCCGTCCGGATCCGCATGGTCAACTCCGGCGACCTGGCCACGGCCGCCTTCCCGACCCCGGGCGGCCGGGTGCGGTACACGGGCGACGCCGAGATCTCCGGAGTGCCGGGCACGGCCGCCCCCGTGGTGATCGAGTTCCCGCCCGGTGCGGGTCCGTTGCTGCCCACCGGGAACGTCCGCGACCGCGCCGCCGGCGTCCCCGTCACGTGCGTCGACAACGGCATGCCGACCGTGCTGATCGCCGCCGCCTCGCTGGGCGTCACCGGCTACGAGACACCCCGGGAGTTGGAGGAGGACACCGCGCTCGCCGAGCGGCTGCGCGCCGTGCGCCGCGAGGCGGCCGTATGGATGGGCCTCGGCGACGTGTCCACGGCGCCCGTCCCCAAGCTCACGCTGCTCGCGCCGCCCCGGCACGGCGGTACCGTCACCACCCGCACGTTCATCCCCGTCCGCTGCCACCCCTCGATCGGTGTGCTCGGCGCCGCGAGTGTCGCCGCCGGACTGCGGCTCGACGGCGCGGTCGGCGCGGACCTGGCCCGGCTCCCCGCCACGGGCGACCGCGTCCGTGTCGAGCACCCCACGGGCCACCTCGACCTCGAGTGCGGCCTCGGCACGGACGCCGCCGGCCGCCCCGCGGCCCGCCGCACGGCCGTCCTCCGCACCGCCCGCAAGATCTTCGACGGCACCGTCTTCCCCCGCCCCGCCGCGACACCCGGAGGCCCCCGATGACCCCGCCGCTGGGCGACATCGCCCACCTCGGCCACGCCCAGCTGTTCACGCCCGACCTGGACGCCAGCGTCACCTTCTTCACCGACTACCTCGGCCTCACCATGAACGGCGAGGACGGCGGCGCGGTGTATCTGCGGACCTTCGACGACTACGAGCACCACAGCCTGGTCCTCACCGCCCGCGACCGCCCCGGGATCGGCCGGCTCGCCCTGCGCACCTCCAGCGAGGAGGCGCTCGACCGCCGCGTCGAAGCCGTCGAGAAGGCCGGCGGCACCGGCACCTGGGTGGAGGACGAGCCCGGCCTCGGCAGGCTCTACCTCACCACCGACCCCGACGGCCACGAGCACGCCCTGTACTGGGAGAGCGAGCACCACCGGGCGCCCGCGCATCTGCGCCCCGCCCTGAAGAACCAGCCCCAGGCCAAGCCGAACCGCGGTGTCGGCGTCCGGCGCCTGGACCACGTCAACTTCCTCGCCGCGGACGTGCTCGCCAGTGGCGAGTTCCAGCAACACGTGCTCGGGGCCCGCCCCACCGAGCAGATCCAACTCGACTCCGGCCGGATCGCCGCCCGCTGGCTGACCTTCACCGACAAGTCGTACGACGTGGTCTACACCGAGGACTGGACGGGCGCTTCCGGACGGCTGCACCACATCGCCTTCGCGACGGACACCCGTGAGGACGTCCTGCGCGCCGCCGATCTCGCCATCGACACCGGGGTGTTCATCGAGACCGGCCCGCACAAGCACGCCATCCAGCAGACGTTCTTCCTGTACGTGTACGAGCCCGGCGGCAACCGGATCGAGCTGTGCAACCCGCTGACCCGCCTCGTCCTCGCCCCCGACTGGCCGCTGATCACCTGGACCGAGGAGGAACGGAAGAAGGGCCAGGCCTGGGGCCTGAAGACCATCGAGTCCTTCCACACTCACGGGACCCCGCCTGTCATATGAACTGGCCCGTCATATGTACAGATGGTCCGAAGTGGGTTGTACGACGGTATCGCGTATTGTTGCGTCATATGCCCGCCGTGACGCGTGGCAGCTCCCGGGACCACGGGGGCCTGTGAGGTATGTCTGAAGGGGGAGCGGACGTGGTGGCACTTCTCGCGCTGGTGGCGGTCGTCGCCTACATGGCGAAGGCGGGCCTGCCGTGGTGGGTGGTCGCCCTGGTGACCGTACTGATGGCGGGGTTCGTCGGGGGCATGTCCTGGAGTCCGAACAAGGGTCCGCGCGGCATCGCCGCCCGGGGTCCGGCGGGCCGACCCGCGCACCCCATGGCCGACCCGGATGCGCCCGTGTGCCCGGCGGAGCCGCCCGTCGGCGCGGCTCCGCCCATGAGGTAGGGTTGACCTGCGTGATCACACGGTTCGCCGTGTGACGGACACCGGGACGTGGCGCAGCTTGGTAGCGCACTTGACTGGGGGTCAAGGGGTCGCAGGTTCAAATCCTGTCGTCCCGACGGTGTACGGGGCCTTCGCGGGCGAGAGTCCGCGGGGGCCCTTTCGCATACCCGCGGGGCCTTTGTGCGCGCCCGCCTTCGGCTGCGTCAGCCCTCCGTCACCCGCAGCTCCGCCCACCGGCACGTCCCGCCGGGCTGCACCCGTACCCCGCACCGCTCGGACAGCGTGCTGACGATGTCCAGGCCCCGGCCGTGCTCGTCGGGGTCGACCGCGGACGGCTGGGCCGCGGGGCCGGTGTCGGTCACCTCGACGCGGACCGCCGCACAGGTGTCCCCCTGATCGCGGGAGACCCGCAGCGTCGCGGGCGGCAGGGCGTGCACGACCGCGTTCGTGATCAGTTCCGAGACCACCAGCAGGACGTCCGCGGCGGCGTCCGCCGGCAGATTCCAGTCGGCCAGGACATCGCGGACCCGGCGCCGTATGCCGCCCACCGCTCCCGGCGTGTGCGGCAGGCTGAACAGGTGCTCGACTTCCCCCGAAGGCGCGGCACGCAGCTGCGCAGTGATCATCGGTCCTCCTCCTCGGGGAAGCCTGCCGGCGGAAAGCGGGCGTGATATGAAACGGTAGAAAGGCGAAGCAATCCGGTCAACGAACCCGGGTCGGCATTACCGAACGAGAGTCCCTCCAGGGATAAATCGGACTACGCTCGACGCATGGCCGGCCCCGTCCAGTCCATCGAGCGGGCCGCGGCGATCCTCCGTCTCCTCGCCGGCGGCTCCCGCCGGCTCGGCCTCGGCGAGGTCGCCTCCTCCCTGGGCCTGGCGAAGGGCACCGCCCACGGCATCCTGCGCACCCTGCAGCACGTCGACTTCGTCGAACAGGACCCGGCGACCGGCAAGTACCAGCTCGGGGCGGCCCTGCTGCACCTCGGCACCAGCTACCTCGACGTCAACGAACTGCGATCCCGCTCGATCAACTGGGCCGACGCCCTCGCCGCCCGCAGCGGTGAGGCCGTACGGCTCGGCACCCCCCTGGAGGGCAGGGTGCTCGTCATCCACCACGTCTTCCGGCCCGACGACACCCTCCAGACCCTCGACGTCGGCGCGCTGCTCCCGCTGCACGCCTCCTCGCTCGGCAAGGTCCTGCTGGCGTTCGGCGCCGCCCCCGTCGAGCCGCTGCTGGAGACCGAGCCCGAGGCCTACACCCGGCACACCCTCGTCCACTTCTCGGAGCTGCACCGGGCGCTCGCCGAGATACGGGACCTCGGCTGGGGTGCCGAGGTGCAGGAGATGAGCATGGGGGAGGCCGGGATCGCCGCCCCGATCCGGGGACAGGGAGGGCTCGTCGTGGGAGCGATCGGCGTGTCAGGCGCCGTCGAGCGGATCTGCGACACCAAAGGCCGGCCCCAGCCGGCCCTGATCACCGTGCTGCGGGAGGCGGCGCGCGCGATCTCCAGGGATCTCGGCGCGGCCCGCTGGTAGGGCCGGGCACCCACGACACGGCGGAAGGAGGGCCGATCATGGTGGAGCGGTATGTGATGTCCATCGACCAGGGCACCACCTCCACCCGGTGCATCCTGTTCGACCACGGCGGACGGCTGGTCTCCGTCGCCCAGCGCGAGCACCAGCAGTTCTTCCCGCAGCCCGGCTGGGTCGAGCACGACGCCGTCGAGATCTGGCGCAACCTCCAGCGCGTCGTCCCCGAGGCCCTGGCGAACGCCCAGGTCACACCCGACCGGATCGCCGCCGTCGGGATCGCCAACCAGCGTGAGACGACCGTCCTGTGGGATCCGCGCACCGGTGTCCCGCTGGGCCGCGCGATCGTCTGGCAGGACACCCGCACCGCCCCCTACGTCGAGGAGCTGCGCCGCGACCCCGGCGACGACTTCTTCCTCGACCACTGTCTGCTGCCCCCGTCGACCTACTTCTCCGCGCCCCGTATCCGCTGGCTGTTCGACCATGTCGACGGGCTGGAGCGGCGCGCCCAGGACGGCGAGGTGCTGTTCGGCACCATCGAGAGCTGGCTGATCTGGAACCTCACCGGCGGCAAGGACGGCGGACTGCACATCACCGACGCCACCAACGCCAGCCGCACCATGCTCATGGACATCCGCACCCTCACCTGGGACCCGGCGCTCATGGACTTCTTCGGGGTGCCGCGCGCGATGCTGCCGGAGATCCGCTCCTCCGCCGAGCGCTACGGCGAGGCCCGCGCCGTACTTCCCGGCGTCCCGATCACCGCCGCCCTGGGCGACCAGCAGGCGGCCCTGTTCGGGCAGACGTGCTTCTCGCCGGGGGAGGCGAAGTGCACGTACGGGACCGGGAGCTTCCTGGTGATGAACACCGGCACCGACCTGGTGCGCTCCGAGCACGGTCTGCTCACCACGGTCGCCTACAAGATCGACGAGCAGCCCACGGTGTACGCGCTGGAGGGCCCGATCGCCGTCACCGGCTCCCTCGTGCAGTGGTTCCGCGACCGGCTCGGCCTGATCCACAGCGCCCCCGAGATCGAGACGCTGGCCCGCACCGTCGAGGACAACGGCGGCTGCTACATCGTCCCCGCGTTCTCCGGCCTGTTCGCCCCGCACTGGCGCAGCGACGCCCGTGGTGTGATCGTCGGCCTCACCTCGTACATCACCAAAGGGCATCTCGCGCGGGCCGTCCTGGAGGCCACCGGCTGGCAGACCCGCGAGGTCGTGGACGCGATGAACGCCGACTCCGCGCTCGCCCTGAAACAGCTCAAGGTCGACGGCGGCATGACCTCCGACCATCTGCTCATGCAGATCCTCGCCGACGTCCTCGACGTGCCCGTCGTACGGCCGCTGGTCGCCGAGACGGTGTCGCTGGGCGCCGCCTACGCCGCCGGGCTCGCCGCCGGGTACTGGCCGGACCTGGCGGTCCTGCGGCGCAACTGGCACCGGGCCGCTCAGTGGCTGCCCGACATGGACGCCGAACGGCGGGAGTGGGAGTACGAATCCTGGCAGCGTGCCGTCGAGCGTTCGCTCGGCTGGGTCCGTACTCCCCCGCGCCCGCAGAGCCGCGGGCCCTCCGTCAACGAGTGACCAGCAGGCCCCGGCCGCGCAGCACCCGGCGCTCCAGAGGGCTGAAGATCAGCAGGTCGATGGCGATGCCGACGAGCAGGATCAGGAAGATCGCCAGGAAGACCTGGGACATGCTGCTGTTGTTCCGCCCGTTCTCCAGGAGCTGGCCGAGGCCCACGCCCAGGTCGGGGGAGGAGGCGATGATCTCGGCGGCCATGAGCGAGCGCCAGGAGAACGCCCAGCCCTGCTTCAGTCCGGCGAGATAGCCGGGCAGCGCCGCCGGCATCACCACGTGCCGGGCCTCGCGCAGCCCCGTGGCGCCCAGGGTGCGCCCGGCCCGCAGGAACAGCGGCGGGATCTGGTCGATGCCCGCGACGAGCCCGTTGGCGATCGACGGCACCGCGCCCAGCAGGATCACCGCGTACATCATCGAGTTGTTCAGGCCCAGCCACAGCACGGCCGGCGGCACCCAGGCCACCGACGGCAGGGACTGCAGCCCGGACAGGATCGGGCCGATCGCCGCACGCACGAAACGGACCCGGGCGACGATCAGGCCGAGCGGGGTGCCGATCGCGAGCGCCAGCAGGAAGCCGAGCAGACCGCGCGAGACCGACGTCCAGATGTAGTCGAGCAGCGTGCCCTGGAGCCAGGCGTCCCGCACCTCCCCCCACACCTCGGACGGCGAGGGCAGCTTGTAGGTGGGGACGATCTCCGCCCAGACCAGCACCTGCCACACCGCCAGGACCAGCGCCACCGCCGTGACCGGCGGCAGCACCTTGCGGACCAGGGTCTCGCGCAGCGGGGTGCGCCGGACCTGCACCGAGTCCAGGGCGTCGAGCCCGGCCTCCAGCCCGGCCAGGTCCTCGGTGCCGCTCTTGCCGGTGTCGACCTTCGTGTCGACGCCGTTGTCAGTGCCGGCCATGGCGGCGGATCTCCCCACGCAGTTCTTCGGTGATCTCGGCGGACAGTTCGGCCACGGCGGCGTCCTCGATACGGCGGGGCTGCGGGATGCCGACGCTCCACTCCCGCGCCACCCGCCCCGGCCGCGACGACAGCAGGACCACCCGCTGGGCCAGCTTCACCGCCTCGCGGACGTTGTGCGTCACGAACAGGACCGAGACGCCGGTCTCCCGCCAGATGCGGGTGAGTTCGTCGTGCAGGACGTCCCGGGTGATGGCGTCCAGCGCGGCGAAGGGCTCGTCCATCAGCAGGAGCCGGCTGTCCTGCGCGAGTGCCCGCGCCAGGGCGACGCGCTGGCGCATACCGCCCGACAGCTCGTGCACCCGCTTGCCGTACGCGCCCTTCAGCCGGACCAGTTCGAGCAGCTCCTCGGCGCGCTCGCGCCGCTCGGCCTTCGCCACGCCCCGCAGTCTCAGGGCGAGTTCGATGTTCTTGCCGGCGGTGAGCCAGGGGAACAGGGCGTGTTCCTGGAACATCAGGGCGGGGCGGCCGTCGGTGCTGATGGTGCCCGCGCTGGGCCGGTCGAGATCGGCGACCAGGTTGAGCAGGGTGGACTTGCCGCAGCCGGAAGCCCCCAGGAGGGTGACGAACTCGCCGGGGGCGACGTCGAGGGTGATGTCGTCGAGGACGAGCTGCTGCCCGGCCGGGCCGGCGAAGGACTTCGAGACATGCTCGATCCGGGCGGCTCGGGGCGCCGCCGGGACGTCCTCGGCGACCTTCTCGGTCGGGGCCGTTGTGGTGGCCATGGTCGTCACCTCCTGGGGGACTGAACGGATGTGGGGGTGCGGTTACTTGACGCCGAGACCGGCGTCGTCGACCGCGTCCTTGCCCTCGGCCTTCAGGACCTCGTTCAGCGGACGGAGGTCGTAGATGCCCTTCAGGTCGGTCTCGTCCAGGAGGCCGGACGCCACCGAGTGCTCGGCCTGGGTGTCGAGGGTCGCGGCCAGCGGGTCGTCCAGGAAGGCGATCGACTTCCACGCCGGGTCGAGCACGTTCGCGGGCAGGGCCTTGCCGGACAGGCTCTCCAGCGCCTTGTTCGCGGACGCCTTCGCCTGGTCCGGGTTGGCGTTGATCCACTCGTTGGTCTTCACCGAGCCGCGCAGCACCGCCTCGACGACGTCCGGGTGCTCCTTCAGGAAGCTCTGCGACACGATGATGTTCGTGATCACGAACTTCTTGTCGGGCCACAGCTCGGACTCGTCGAGGAGCACCTTCGCGCCGTCGGCGACCAGCTTCGAGGCGGTCGGCTCGGGAACCCAGGCGCCGTCGATGGAACCGGACTTGTAGGCGTCCGGGGTGATCTTGTTGTCGGTGCGGACGACCGAGACGTCGCCCTTGCCGCTCTCGGCGTCGACCTTCCAGCCCTGCTCGGAGATCCAGTTGAGCAGCGCCACGTCCTGGGTGTTGCCCAGCTGCGGGGTGGCGATCTTCTTGCCCTTGACGTCCTTCAGGGACTTGATCTTCTTCGGGTTCACGACGAGCTTGACGCCGCCGGAGGCCGAACCGGAGATGATCCGCAGGTTCTTGCCCTGCGCCTTGGTGTAGCCGTTGATGGAGGGGGAGGGGCCGATCCAGCCGATGTCGATGGAGCCGGAGTTGAGCGCCTCGATCTCGGACGGGCCGGCGTTGAAGGTCGACGGCTCGATCTTGGTGCCGCCGAGCTCCTTCTGGAGCAGGCCCTCCTGGACGCCCACCAGGGCGGTGGCGTGGGTGAGGTTCGGGAAGTAGCCGATCTTCACCGTGTCGGCGGAGAGCTTCTTGGCGTCCGCCGCGACCTCGGCCTGCTTGCCGCTGTCGTCGGAGGATTCGGCGCCGTAGCCGCAGGCGGTCAGCAGCAGGGGGAGCGCCGCGATGACGGCGACGGTGCGCAGGGTGGTGAGCGGGCGTGCGGCAGACACGGAGGTGTCCTCTCAGGGATGAGTGAGCAGGTAAGGGCGGCGGCGCGCAGATCGGGCGCCGCGGCGGAGCGCCGGCCCGGACGGCGGGGCGGCGGGGGGTGTGACCCAGGAACGGTGCGGACTGGTCCCGCGCGGGGCGTCAGCGCTTCCGACAGATGGCGCTGGACGTGCGGGCGAAGTCGATGTGCCGGCGCGAGGTCAGCAGCAGACGGCACAGGTCTGCGTGGTCGTGCGCACTCATGGCCACCCCACCCCGCAGATCCATAGTTTTCCTACCTGGTTGATGGGGATCGTGGCAGAAGGTGGGCGCTACCCCAAGAGGCTTTTCATATGATGGACACTTCTCTCTCATCATCCGAGATGTCGCTGGTCACGGGGGCGGCGCGCAGGGCGCGCAGAAGAGCGCGTGCCACGGCGTCGTTCTGCCGGAAACCGGGCGCGTCGGTGCGGGGACGGGCGAACGCGGCGACGGCACGGCTGTTCGTCGGAGCGCCGAGCGCGATCCGGCGCGGGTGGGGACCGCCGAGGGACGGGTCGAGGACATGGCCGTCCGTGGGCACCACGGCCAGCAGCCCGGAGCGGTGCCGGTGCCCGGCGTCGGCGACGACCTCCTCGGTCAGCGCGCCCGCCCGATGCAGCCCGCGCAGCAGCGGGTCCTCGGTGCGCTCCAGGCTGGGGCCCGGCAGATACGCCTCGATCAGGGCGGTCGCGTGGACGGTGTGCCCGGGCACCGTCGGACTGGACGCGGTGAAGGTGCCGGTCTCCTCGTCGGTGCCGACCCGGACGCCGGCGCCCAGGAAGCGGACGATCCCGGCGCGCGAGAGGGCCAGCAGCTGACGCAGCCGGAAGCCGGGCGGCCCGGACGCCAGAAAGCTGAAGAACCCGTGCCACCAGCCGTCCAGTTCCGCCGCGACCGACCGTGCGGTCAGCCGTCCGGCGGCGAGAAGGCGCGGCAGCTGCCCGTACACCGAGAGCAGCGCGAGGAACGCCCCGAGGTCGGCGCTGAACGCCGGGTCCTCGCGCCGGGCGACATCCGCGGCCACATGGCCGCGCAGATGCTCCTGGAACGCCTCCGCCGTCGAGAACGCCAACCCGTCCAGCGGGTGGTCAAGCGCCTCGAAGTCCAGCCGGTCCGCCGGATCGGGCACGGCCCGTGCGACGAGGTCGGCCATGGCTTCGTCGTACCAGCCGAGACGGTCGTAGGCGGCGGCGAACTCCGCCCACGGCAGCGTCGTACGCCCGGGGTGGGCGTGGAACAGCTCGTGGTAGTGGCCGAAGCCGATCTCCTTCGCCATCAAAGGCCAGACATCGCGCCGCAGTTCCAACGGGCGGCCCTCGGCGAGCAGCGCGTCGACGGCCTCCGGTCCGAAGTGGCGGGGCAGCGGCGGCCGGGGTCCCTGGAGCCGGTAGCGCGTCTTCGAGTGGTACGGCACCCCGCGCCGCGAGCCGACGTGCAGGACCGGCTCCCGGCCGGACGGCAGATAGGTGAGCGAGCCGTCGGCCTCGGTGCGGAACGTGCCGCCGCGGCCCTCGGTGAGCAGCGCCATCAGGTCGACGAAGGCCAGCCCGAAGCCGCGCAGGACGACGTGCTCGCCGGGTCGCAGCGTGGACAGATCGGCGTCCGAGGAGAACTCCGGCGGCAGATGGAAACGACCGTGGCGGCGGGCGAACTCCGCGTGGGCGCGGTGCTCGTCGGCCGGCGTCGAGCCGAGGTGCCCCTGTGCGAGAACCACGGCGTCGGCGACGAGCGGGTCCGCCCGGCCGGCCAGACGCACCTCCTGCGGCCCGTCCGGCGGGCCGGTGACGGCGGTCGCCGTGGTGCGGTGCCACTCGACCGTGATCCCGGGCGGCAGTTCGGTCAGCACCCGGCGGAACACCCAGTCCAGATAGGCGCTCTGGGCCCGCCGGGTCGGGAAGTCGGAGCCGGTGAGGGTGCGCAGCTCGGCCAGGACGTCCGGGTCGGCGGGCTCGGCGTACGGCGCGTGGCGCGGACCCTTGCCGGAGAACTGGGCGGCCCACTCGGCCAGCGACGGCCCCGGCCGGACGGGTCCGTCGAGGGTGGAGGACTCGTCGGTGAACATGGTGACGTCCTCCGCCATGGAGTTCATCCGCAGCAGCGCGGACTGCTCCTGACGCCAGATCCGGCCCGGCCCCGGCGGATGCGGATCGACCAGATGGATCCGCAACCGGCCTCGCCCGTCCCAGAGTTCGGGGGCGTTCGCGGCGATGCGCTCCAGCAGCCCCGTGGCACGCGGTCCCGCGCCCACGACCACCAGCACCGCCGTGTCGGAGCCGCTTGACGAGTAAGCGCTCACCGGTCACCGCCGATCGCCGGGCGGGCGTCGGACGCGGTCGCCGCGCCCAGCCGGCGCCGCAGCAGACGCACCTGGTCCCGCGCCCGTCGCAGCGGAGTGGGCGGCAGGGCACGGGAGTTGCCGCGCGCGTAGTACCGCTCGACGTAGAACTGCCCCACGCTGAGCACCGTCGTCACCGCGATGTACCACAGCGTGGCGACCATGAGCAGCGGGATGACCTGGTAGGTCTGGTTGTAGATCAGCTGCACCGAGTACAGCAGATCGTGCACGGCGAGCACACTGACGATGCTGGTGCCCTTCAGCGTGCCGATCAGCATGTTCCCGGCGGTCGGCACGATGGAGCGCATCGCCTGCGGGACCACGATCCGCCGCAGCGTACGGCCCCGGCTCAGCCCGAGCGCCTGCGCGGCCTCCGTCTGCCCGCCGTCCACGGACAGGATGCCGCCGCGCACCACCTCGGCCGCGTACGCGCTCTCGTGCAGGGTGAGGCCGATGACGGCGGTGAGCGTGGGACCGAGCAGGTCGACAGTCTTGACGGTGAGGAACTGCGGGCCGAACGGGATGCCGAGGCCGAGCGTCGGATAGAGCGCGCCGATGTTGAACCAGAACAGCAGCTGCACCAGCAGCGGCGTGGACCGGAAGATCCACACATAGCCCCAGCTCAGGGTGCGCAGCACCGGGTTCGCCGACAGCCGCATCACCGCGAGCACGGTGCCGAGCAGAAAGCCCAGCACCATCACCAGGGCTGTCAGCCACAGCGACAGCAGCAGCCCGTCGAGGACGGCGGTCGTGGTGAAGTACCGGCCCACCACGTCCCATTGGAAGGCGTCGTTGCGGGCGACGGAGTTCACCACCATCGCGAACAGCAGCAGCGCGAGGCCGGCGGTCAGCCACCGGCCGGTGTGCCGGCGCGGCACGATCCGCGGGTCGGCGTCCGGTGGTGGGGAGGCGGCGGGGCTCTTCGCGGCAGGGCGGGAGGAGACTTCGGGCGAGGTGACCATGGGAGGGCTCTCCGGGAGGAGGGGAACGCGGGCGTGGGTGACCACCGGCACGCACGGGGGTGCCGGGGTCGTCCGGTGTCGTCACGCTCGCCGCGTCCCTCAACGCGGCCGGAGAGGCTGCCGTACAGCGCACAGCCGGTCCGGTTCGATCGTATGTGCCCCTGGCATCGCCCTGTCAACAGGGCGGGAACGCGCGGGGTCCGGCCCGGTCCGGCATACGGGCGCTGCTTGACGGGCCGGACGATGTACTGCTCAATTGTCCCCATGACTGCCCAGCAGCGCTTGGTCACGCGCGATCACATCGACTTCGGTCGGGTGTGGTCCGCGGCGTGTTGCGCCTGACACGGCAGCGGGCCGCCTGACCGGCCCTTCCCTCCCTCGGTGACCCCGTCGCGGGCCGAGCTCTCCTCTCACGCGCGCTGCCGCAGCTCCCTCTCCATCGACGTCCGTCGTCGTCACGCCCGTACCCCTCCGTCGATCTGACGGTCTCTCACCCGCGCGCCGCCGCAGGGCAGTTCCGCCTGCCCCGCAGGCCGCCGCCCCCGCTGAAAGGCACGCATCCATGCCCGTGGAGTTCCTCGGCATCGCCGCCACCAACGACGGATCCGAAACCACGCCGCGCTCCGGCCCCGCGTTCGACAAGGAGTACACGCTCCGGCTCGCCCGCGCCCACGAGGAGCACGGCTGGGACCGGGTGCTGTTCGCCTACGGATCGGGATCGCCCGACCCCGCGCCCGCCGCCGCCTACATCGCGAGCCGTCTGGAGCGCCTGCAGATCCTCCTCGCCCACCGGCCCAACGTCTCCTACCCGGCCTTCGCCGCCAAGACGTTCGCCACCCTCGACCAGATCAGCGAGGGCCGGCTCACCGTCCACTTCATCACCGGCGGCAACGACCACGAGCAGGGCCGCGAGGGCGACACCCTCACCAAGGACGAGCGGTACGCCCGCACCCGCGAGTACATCCGGATCGTCAAGAAGATCTGGACCACCCGCGAACCCTTCGACCACGAGGGCGACCACTACCGCTTCCACGACTTCGTCAGCGACGTCTTCCCCGTCCAGCAGCCCCGCCCCGGCGTCTCCTTCGGCGGCTCGTCCCCGGCGGCGTACGCGGCCGGCGGCGCCGAGGCCGACATCTACTGCTTGTGGGGCGAACCCCTCGCGAAGACCGCCGAGCAGATCGAGCACGTCAAGGCCGCCGCGAAGGCCGCGGGCCGCACCGACGTCCCCCGCGTCCAGGTCGCCTTCCGCCCGATCATCGCCCCCACCGAGGAACTGGCCTGGGAGAAGGCGCACCGCACGGTCGGCGCCATCCGTGAACGCCGTACCTCCGGGGTCGTCCGCCACCACCGCGGCGAGACGCCCGAGAACACCGGCTCCCAGCGGCTGATCGCCATCGCCGAGGCCGGCGAGCGCTACGACCGCGCCCTGTGGACGCCGACCGCCGCCGCCACCGGGGGAGCGGGCAACTCCAACGCCCTGGTCGGCACGCCCGAGACGGTTGCGCAGGCCCTCCTCGACTACTACGACCTCGGCGTCGACATCCTCTCCGCACGCGGCTACGACCTGCTCGACGACGCCATCGACTTCGGCCGGTACGTCATCCCGATCGTCCGCGAGGAGGTCGCCAAGCGCGACGCCGAGCGCGCCGCCCGCGGCCCCCGCACCCTGACGGCGGTGACCGGATGACCTCCGCCCCCGAACTGACCGTCGTCCACGTCCCGATCTCGGACCCACGGGTCGGACCCCTGCTCAGCGAACTCGCCCACGAGTACTCCACCCGCTACGGCAAGGACGCGCACGCCGAGATCTCCCGGTATCCCGACGAGGAGTTCACCCCTGCCCGGGGCGGCCTGCTCCTGCTGCTCCTGGAGCGCGGCGAGCCCGTCGCGGGCGGCGCCTTCCGCCGCCACGGCCCGGACACGGCCGAACTGAAGCGGATCTGGACGCACTCCGCGCACCGCAGGCGCGGCCTCGCCCGCCGGGTCGTCGCCGAACTGGAGCGCGAGGCGGGCGAACGCGGATACCGGCGCGTCTACCTGACCACCGGCCCCCGCCAGCCCGAAGCCCGCGGCCTCTACCTCGCCACCGGCTACACACCGCTGTTCGACACCAGGGCCGACCCGGAGACCATCGGCCCGCTGCCCTTCGAGAAACACCTCACCCCGCACCCCACCGCGCCGGAACCCCCCGGAAAGGCCCTGGACCAGTGACCCACCGCCCCCCGCGCACACCGCTGCGCGCCACCGCCGCCCTCGCCCTGCTGCCCCTGCTCACGCTGACGGCCTGCGGCACCGGCGACACCGGCAGCGCGGCCGTGGGCGCCCAGGGCTCGCCCGCGCCCACCGACGACCCGGTCGCCGCCGTCCGCGAGGTGGACTCCGTCGCCGCCCTGCTGCCCGCCGGGGTCCGCGAGGCGGGCACCCTCAAGATCGGCAGCTCCATAGGCTTCCCGCCCGGCGCGTACTACCCGAACGGCGCCGACAAGGCGCCCGCGGGCCAGGACATCGACCTTGCCGACGCCGTGGCCAAGGTCCTCGGCCTGAAACTGGAGCGCCAGGACGCCTCCTTCGAGACGATCCTGCCCGCCCTCGGCAGCGGCAAGTACGACGTCGGCACCGGCAACTTCGGGGTCACGACCGAACGCCTGAAGACGATCGACTTCGTCACCTACATCAACGACGGCCAGGGTTTTGCCGTCAAGGACGACAACGACAGCGTCAAGAAGGTCACCGATCTGAAGCAGCTGTGCGGGCTGACCATCGGCACCGGCGCCGGCACCACCTTCGAGGCCACCCTCACCGCCCAGAAGGACGTGTGCGCCAAGGCCGGCAAGAAGCCGTACGACGTGAAGGTCTACTCGGAGAACGCGGCCACGCTCACCGCGCTCCAGCAGGGCCGGATCGACGTCATCATGTCGACCATCAACGGACTGCGGTACCAGGCGGCCCAGCCCGCCTCCCACACCCGCTTCCTCGGCGAGTACCACCGCCTCGATGTCGGCTTCGCCTTCAAGAAGGGCTCCCCGCTCACCAAGGCGTTCCGCGCCGCCGTCGACCACCTCATCGAGGACGGCACCTACCGGCGCATCCTCGGCAAGTGGGGCACCACCGCCTCCGCGATCGACGCCTCGCGCATCAACCCGCCCGAACACGCCTGACCGGCCCGCGGAGACAGGGGAGGACCCATGAGCGACGTCATGATCGACGTCCACAACGTCCACAAGAGCTTCGGGCCGCTGGAGGTCCTGCGCGGGATCGACCTGCGGGTCCGGGAGGGCGAGGTCACCGTCGTCCTCGGCCCGTCCGGCTCCGGCAAGTCGACGCTGCTACGCACCATCAACCACCTGGAGAAGGTCGACCGGGGCTGGATCAGCGTCGACGGCGAACTCGTCGGCTACCGCCGCGTCGGCGACAAGCTGCACGAACTGAAGGAGAAGGACGTCCTGCGGCAGCGCACCCGCATCGGGTTCGTCTTCCAGAACTTCAACCTCTTCCCGCATCTCACCGTCCTGGACAACCTCGTCGAGGCCCCCGTCTCCGCGCGGCGCGTGCCACGTGGCACGGCGGTGGAGACGGCCCGCCGGCTCCTGGACCGGGTCGGCCTCGCCGACAAGGCCGACGCCTACCCCCGGCAGCTCTCCGGCGGGCAGCAGCAGCGCGTGGCCATCGCCCGCGCGCTCGCCCTCGAACCTAAGGTGCTGCTCTTCGACGAGCCGACGTCCGCGCTCGACCCGGAACTCGTCGGCGAGGTCCTTGACGTCATCAAGGACCTCGCCGGCACGGGCACCACGATGGTCGTCGTCACCCACGAGATCGGCTTCGCCCGCGAGGTCGCCGACACCGTGGTCTTCATGGACGACGGACTCGTCGTGGAACAGGGGCCTCCGGCGGCCGTCCTCGACGCGCCCCGGCAGGAACGCACCCGCGCCTTCCTGTCCAAGGTCCTCTGACCCCTCCGTCCCCGCCCCTTCGAGGAGGACCCGCCATGACTCCGCCCGGCACCACCCCCGCCGCCCGCCCCGACGAGACCGCCTACGACCGCCGCCGGCTGCGCCAGTGGCTGGCCGGAGACGCCAGAGCCGACGGCGTCAGCCGGCGCCGTATGCTCACCCTGCTCGCCGCCACCGCCGCCGCGACCACGCTGCCCGCGCCCCGCACCGCCCACGCCGCCGCGGGCCCGATCGTCAAGCCGCTGCCGCCCGAGTGGTTCATCCAGCGCGGCACCAACGCCGAGACCCGCTGGGAGGCGCTGCGCGGTACCGGCCACCACACCCCCAACGACCGGTTCTTCGTCCGCAACCACACCGCCACCCCCGTCCTGGACGCCGCCGACTGGCGGCTGCGGCTGTGGGGCGACGGACTGCGCGGCACACCCGCCGAGGACCGGCCGGTCGAGTTCGGCGACGACGACCTGCGCGCACTGCCGTCCGCCACCCGGACCGCGTTCGTGGAGTGCGCCGGCAACGGCCGCGGCCACTACACGACCCAGCAGGGCGAGACGGTGAGCGGCACCGCCTGGACGCTCGGCGCGATCGGCGTGGCCCGCTGGCGCGGGGTCCGCCTCGCCGACGTGCTCCGCCGGGCCGGGCTGGTGCGGCACGCCGTGGACGTGCAGCCGCGCGGCCTGGACGCCGAGTACGTCAGCGGGGGCGAGAGCCTCGGCCGGGTCCGCCGGCCGCTGCCGCTCGCCAAGGCCCTCGACGACGTCCTGCTCGCCTACGAGATGAACGGCGAGCCCCTGCCGTACGACCACGGGTATCCGGTACGGGTCCTCGTGCCCTCCTGGGTGGGGATCGCGTCCATCAAGTGGGTCGGCGACATCCAGGTGTCCGCGCAGCCGCTGTTCTCACCCTGGAACACCCGGTTCTACCGGCTGTTCGGGCCCGCCCACCCGCCGGAGGGCAGCGCCCCGCTCACCCGGCAGACCCTCAAGAGCGCCTTCGAACTGGCCGACGGCGCCACCTTCGCGGCGGGCCGCGGCCATGTGCTGCGCGGCCGGTCCTGGTCGGGCGCGGGCGGCGTGGCCCGCGTCGACGTCAGCACCGACGGCGGCGCCACCTGGCGGCGCGCCGATCTCCACGACCGGCCCCGCGCCGGCACCTGGACCCGCTGGTCCGTGCCCTGGCGGCCCACCGGCCGCGGCGCCACGCACCTGCTGGCCCGCGCCACCGACACCGCCGGACGGCGCCAGCCCGACGTGTCCGTGCCCAACACCCAGGGCTATCTCTTCGACGCAGTGGTCCGCCACCCGGTGGCCGTGATCTGACCGCCCCGGTCCCGGGCCGCCCCGCCCGCCCGGGACCGCCGATCCTCCCCGCCCCACCTCCGAAAGGTCCCGTCATGGCCACCGTCCTGTCCGTCTCCGGAAGCCCGTCCGCCACCTCCCGCACCGCCCGGCTGCTGCGCCTGCTCGACGACCGGCTGCGAGCCCAGGGCCACGAGGTGATACCCCTCGACGTCCGCACCCTGCCGGCCGAGGCCCTGCTGCACGCCGACTTCGCCCACCCCGCGATCGTCCAGGCCACCCAGTTGTTCGAGCGGGCGGAGGGTGTCGTCATCGGCACCCCCGTCTACAAGGCCGCCTACTCCGGTGTGCTGAAGGCCCTGCTCGACCTGCTCCCGCAGTACGCCCTCGCGGGCAAGACCGTCCTCCCGCTCGCCACCGGTGGCACCACCGCACATGTGCTGGCGATCGACTACGCCCTGCGCCCCGTCCTCAACTCCATGGGGCCCGCCCACATCACTCCGGGCTGGTTCACCCTCGACAAGGACATCACCGCCGCCGACGACGGCACGCTCACGGTCGCGCCGGCCTCCGCCGAGGCGCTGGCCCAGGTCACCGACCAGTTCTCACTCGCGCTCGGCGGACGCCCCGCCCTGCTGGCGACCGCGGGCTGAGCACCGGTCCCGCCCACCGCTCGGCCGCGGGCCGAACGCAGGTCCGCCCGCCGCGACCCCCACCACGATCGCCCCTCGCCGGGGAGATCGCCGCCCGGCACGCCGACGTCCATCTCACCTGGGGCGAACCGCCGGCCGCCGTCGCGGAGAAGATCGCCTGGGTGCGGGACCTGGCCGGGAAGCAGGGCCGCGAACTTCGCTTCGGCATACGGCTGCACGTCATCACCCGGGACACCGCCGAGCAGGCGTGGGTCGAGGCGCGCCGGCTCCTCGACGGCTTCGACACGGAGACGGTCCGGGCCGTGCAGGCCGGGCTGGCCCGCAGCGAGTCCGAGGGACAGCGCCGGATGCTCGCCCTGCACGGCGGCCGCGCCGACGACCTGGAGATCCACCCCAATCTGTGGGCGGGTATCGGGCTGGTGCGGGGCGGCGCCGGCACGGCGTTGGTGGGCAGCCACGACGAGGTCGCCGAGCGCATCGAGGAGTACCACGCGCTCGGCATCGACGAGTTCGTGCTGTCCGGCTATCCGCACCTGGAGGAGGCGTACTGGTTCGGGGAGAACGTGCTGCCGCGGCTGGCGGCGCGGGGGCTGTGGACGCATCCGTTCCGGGGCGCTCCGACGGCGGCGCCGGCCCCTCAAGTGCCGTTCGCGGGACGGTGAGCGGCCGCATGGTGAGACGCCGTGCGGTCGGATCCGGACACGTTCCCTACAATTCCTATCGAATCACTAGGGAAGTGTTGACCCTGGTCCGCGGAGCGAGTGAGGATGACGCCATGACGATCGCCCCACCGGACCCGGCCTCCGTGTCCGGCAGCGCCGGGCGGGACCTCTCCGCACCGGCGCCGGCACCCGCCGGCTGGCCCCACATAGCCCGCGATCTGGCGGACGACCTCGCCACCGACGCCGTCGAGCGCGAGCAGGCCGCCAAACCGCCGCACGACGAGGTGGCCCGGCTGCGCGAGTCGGGGTTGCTGACCCTGCTCGTCCCGGCCGCGCACGGCGGCGGGGGAGCGGACTGGCGCACGGCCTACGCCGTCGTACGGACCGTGTCCGCCGCCGACGGCGCCATCGGCCGCCTCCTCGGCAACCACTACTTCCTCTCCTCCACCGCCCGGTTCTTCGGCGGACCCGAGCGGGCCGCCCGCATCGAGCGGGCCTCCGCGGCCGGGCAGTGGTGCTGGGGCGGAGGCATCGCCTCCCAGGAACCCCCGCTCATGCTCACCCCGACGGCCCACGGGTATCTCCTCGACGGCCACCAGCGGTACGACACCGGAGTGGGCGTCGCCGACCGGCTCGTCGTCCGCGCCGCCGTGCCCGGCACCGGCGAACCCGTCGCCGTCCTGGTCGACCCCGCGCATCCCGGCGTCCTCGGCGCGGGCGCAGGCGACACGTTCGGGCAGCGGCTCGCGGCGGGCGGCGGCGTCGGCTTCGACGGGGTCCCCGTCGCGGCGGACGACGTGCTCGGCTCGCTCTCCGCGGACGACGGCGCGCTGTCGCCGTTCGCCGGGCTGTCCGCGCCGGCCGCCCGCCTGGTCTCCGCCCACTTCTGTCTCGGCGTCGCCGAGGGGCTGCTCGGCGAAGTCCGTGAGCACGGACGGGTCGTACGGGCCCCCTGGCAGCCGTTCTCCGCGCAGCCCTGGCCGGGCGGCCCGGCCCAGGACCCGTACGCGCTCACCGCGTACGGCGAACTCGCGGTCGCCGCGCGGGCGGCGTCCGCCCTCGCCGACCAGGCCGTGGACGCCCTGATCCAGGGGCTCGACCGGGGGGAGGCTCTCGACGACGAGGAGTGCGCGGAGATCGCCGTCCTCGCCGGCGCCGCCGAGGCCGCGGCCTCCCGGGCCGCGCAGGAGATCACCAGCCGCGCGCTGGAGGCGATCGGGGCGGCCGCCGCGCTCACCCGGCACGGCCTCGACCGGTTCTGGCGGGACACCCGCACCCACACCCTGCGCGAGCCGGTCGCCCACCGGATGCGCGAGATCGGGGACTACTTCCTCAACGGCGCGCACCCGCCGTTCACCCTGCCGGCCTGACCCCCGGCCCGCCGGTACCGGAGCCCCGGCCCGGCTGATGAGGGCGGGGGACCCGTGAGGGATAATCACCGTATGCGGATCTCGGCCAGGGCGGACTATGCGGTGCGGGCGGCACTGGAGCTGGCCGCGGCCGGCGACGACACCTCGCTGAAGGCCGAGGCCATCGCCGACGCCCAGGGCATCCCGCACAAGTTCCTCGAGGGCATCCTGGGCGACATGCGCCGCGGCGGCCTCGTGGTCAGCCAGCGCGGCGGCAAGGGCGGCTACCGGCTCGCCCGGCCCGCGGACGCCATCGCCATCGCCGAGGTCATCCGGGTGGCCGACGGCCCCCTGGTCTCGGTGCGCGGCGTCCGCCCGCCCGACCTGTCCTACATCGGCCCCGCCGAATCGCTCCTGCCGCTGTGGATCGCCGTGCGTGCGAACGTCCGCAAGATCCTCGGCGAGGTCACCCTGGCCGACGTGGCCGCGGCGAAGCTCCCCGACGACGTCCTGCGCCTCGCGGACGACCCGGAGGCGTGGACCAACCCGTAGCTCAGCGCGCCGGCTTCTCCCACACCGACACGTGCTGCCAGCTCTCGCCGGTGAACGGCGTCCGCTTCCAGTCCTCCCACCGGTCCCGCAGCCGCAGACCGGCGAGCCGCGCCATCAGATCCAGCTCCGCAGGCCAGACGTACCGGAACGGGATGGCGCGGTGCTCCGCACGGCCGTCGACGATCGTCACGTAGTTCGAACTGAAGGCCTGCGTGGCCGTGTCGTAGGTGTCGAACGCCCAGCCCGTGTCGCTGATGCGGAACGGCACCGCTGTCTGCCCCGGCGGCAGCAGCCGCAGCTCGGGCACCCCCACCTCGACGACGAAGCAGCCGCCCGGACGCAGATGCGCGGCCGCGTTCACGAAACAGTCGACCTGGGCGTCCTGCGTCGTCAGATTGTTGATCGTGTTGTAGACCAGATAGGCGGCGGCGAACTCGCCCGCCACCCGGGTCGTCGCGAAGTCCCCGATCGTCACGTCCACCGCGTCGCCGCCGGGCTTGGCGCGCAGCCGCGCCACCATCGCCCGCGACATGTCGATGCCGTGCACGGGCACGCCCCGCGCCGAGAGCGGCAGGGCGATCCGGCCGGTGCCGACGCCGAGTTCCAGCGCCGCGCCGTCACCGGCCAGCTCCGCCAGCAGGTCGACCGCGGGGTTCACGGCCTCCGGCTGGAACATGTCGTCCGAGGGGTCGTCGTAGCGGGCCGCGATGGGCTCTCCGAAGTATCCGTCGTCATCGGTCACGCCGCGCACCGTACTGCCGGCGGTCCTCGCGGGGCACTCGGTTTTTCCGCGGGGGAGGGGAGCCGGGCGACCGATCCGCGGACGCCCTCTTGACGCCGGCCACGCGCGGACCGACACTCACCATAAGTTTCCTAGTGAATAGGTAGGGAAGCATGGGGCGCGCCAGGACGGTCACCGGTCGAGTGACCCGTACGCCCCTTCTCACCTCCCGCCGCCACATCGACCTGCAGCGTGTCTGCAGCGCGATCTGACCTCTGAGCGCGGCCCCGAGCCACCGTCGCCCCGCATCGGTCCGCAGGCCGGCCCGCACGCCCCGTTCCGACCGCCGGTCCGCATGCCCACGCCCGCCGGACGTCCACGCCCGCAGGACGCCACCCGCCGGCCCAGCCGTATGCCCACACGCCTGCCCAGGGGAGAGCCATGACCGTCGCACCGTCGGCCGCACACCCGGCCACGCGGACCGCCCCCGCCTTCCGCGGACGTATCGGCAGCGACGCGCGCAGCGGCCACTACGCCGTGCCGCGCCGCTACCGCCTCCATCTGTCCACCGCCTGTCCGGACGGTCTGCGCATCGCCGTCGCGCACAGCCTGCTCGAACTCGGCGACACCTGCCCGGCGTCCTTCCTGCCCGCCGTCCCCGACTGCCCCGACAGCGGGCACAGCGCGCTGCGCCCGCTCTACGAGGCCAGCGCCCACCGCTACCCCGGCCCCGCCCTCGCGCCGGTCCTCAGCGACGACTGGTCCGGGCGCATCGTGAGCACCCACGCCCCCGACATCATGCGCGACCTCGACCGGCACTTCGGCGGCTGTCGCGCGAGCCTGTACCCGTGCGGCGCCGAGTCCGAGATCGACGCGGTCGAGCGGATGTGCGCGCGGGACATCGAGGAGGCCGCGCAGAACGCGGGCACGGCCGGCGCCGGACAGGCGGAGCGCGAGGCCGCCCTGGAGACCCTGCTGCGCTCCCTCGGCGCGCTCGACCGCTGGCTGACCGGCCGCACCCACATGATCCGGGATCAGATCACCGCCGCCGACGTCGAGTTGTGGGTGACGCTCGTCCAGCTCGACACCGTGCACCGGCACCATCTGGACGCCGCCGCCGTCGAGCGGATCGCCGCCCACCCCGCCCTGTGGGGCTACGCCCGCCGGCTCGCCGCCCACCCGGCGTTCGGCGCCCACCTCGACCTGGACGCCATCTCCCGCCGTCACCACGCCCGTTGCCGGGGCCTGGAGGCCGCCGGAGCCGCCGTGCAGATCCTGGACTGGGCGGCCCACACGACCAGGACCCCCGCGGAGCCGTCCCGCTCCGTGGACCGCCGTTGACATTTCCTCGTTCAACTGGATTGACTACGGCCCAGATCGGTCATGAGCGTCAGCGACAAGCCCTGGCTCGCTGACCGGCAACCCTCGCATCGCGGTGGGGTGCCCCAGGTGACGACCGGACCGGATGACTTCGGTAAGCGCGCAGGCCGCCGGCGGCCGGAAGAGTGAGTGACGCCATGGACGCAGCCCCCAGGACGGCCACCGGCCGCCTTCGCGGCCGCGTCCACGCGTACGCCACCCTGTTCGCCGCCGACCGGGCCGTCGATCTGCTCCGCGTCAACAGCGCACTGTGTACCGCACCGGGCTGTGCCCGCCGCCGCGGCTGATCTCTCCTCCGCGGCACCGCACCCCCGACACCCACCGCTTCGGCGGTGTGCCGTCGTCCGCCCGCCCCCGGTGACCGTGCGTCCTCCCCCTCCCCGGCCCCGCCGTCGAACGGCCGTGCCCGTGGCCGAGGTGTCCGCGTCCTCCGGGGCCTTCCGACTCCTGCCGGAGCCCTCCATGAGTGAACCCCCAGGCGCCGCCGTCTCCCTGGCCGAGGCGCCGCGGCCCGCCGCCACCCCGTCCGAACCGCTCACCGCCCAGCGCGTGCTGCCGCTCAGGCGCCCCGGCCGCTGGATCGCCACCGCCGTCGCCCTCGTCCTCACCGCCCAGTTCGTCCACGGCCTGGTGACCAACCCGTTCTACCAGTGGGACCGCTTCGGCTACTGGTTCCTGCGGCCCACCATCGTCGACGGCCTCCTCGTCACCCTCGAAGTCACCGCCTACAGCGCCGTATTGGGCCTTCTCGGCGGCGTGCTGCTGGCGCTCGCCCGGCTCTCCCGCAGCCCCGTGCTGCGCGCCGTCAGCTGGGCGTACGTCTGGGCGTTCCGCTCCATCCCGCTCATCGTCGTCCTGCTGTTCCTGTACAACTTCAGCGCCCTCTACAAGACGCTCAGCCTCGGCGTCCCCTTCGGGCCCGCCTTCCTCACCTTCGACGAGTCCGCGCTCGCCACCGACCTCGTCATCGCGGTCGTCGGCATCAGCCTCCACGAGTCCGCGTACGCCGCCGAGGTCGTCCGCGGCGGCATCCTCTCCGTCGACCAGGGCCAGCACGAGGCCGCCGCCGCGCTCGGGCTGCCGAAGGGCTACCAGTTCCGCCGGATCGTGTTCCCGCAGGCGCTGCGGTCCATCGTGCCGAACTACGTCAACCAGCTCATCGGCCTGATCAAGGGCACCTCGCTGGTCTTCTACGTGTCCCTGCTCGACCTGTTCGGCGCCGCGCAGTCCATGGGCTCCACCTACCCGGGCGACATCGTGCCGCTGCTCATGGTCGCCACCGTCTGGTACCTCGTCCTGACCAGCGTCGTCTCCGTCGTCCAGTTCTACGTCGAGCGGTACTACGCCCGGGGCGCCACCCGCTCCCTGCCGCCGACCCCGCTCCAGAAACTGCGGTCCTCCGTCACCGAGTTGAGGGCCCGCGTCCGCCGGGAGGCCGCCGTATGAGCACCGCCGTCGACGACCACGCGCCCGCCACCGTCGAGGTGCACGACGTGCACAAGTGGTACGGCGCCCACCGCGTGCTCAACGGGGTCGACCTGACCGTACGGCCCGGCGAGGTCACCGTGATCCTCGGCCCCTCCGGCTCCGGCAAGTCCACCCTCCTGCGGGTCATCAACCACCTGGAGAAACCGGAGATCGGGCACGTCAGTCTCAACGGCGAACCGATCGGCGTCCGCCGGCACGGCACCCGCCTCAAGGAACTCGGCGAGCGGGCCATCCTCGCCCAGCGCGGCCGGATCGGCTTCGTCTTCCAGAACTTCAACCTCTTCCCGCATCTGACGGTCCTCGACAACGTGGCCGCCGCCCCCGTCGCCACCCGCCGGCTCGCCAAACCCGCCGCGCTCGAACTCGCCCGCGACCTGCTCGCCCGCGTCGGCCTCGCCGACAAGGCCGGCGCCTACCCACGGCAGTTGTCCGGCGGGCAGCAACAGAGGGTGGCCATCGCCCGTGCCCTCGCGCTGCGCCCCGGCGTCATCCTCTTCGACGAGCCGACCTCCGCCCTCGACCCGGAACTCGTCGGCGAGGTGCTCGCCGTCATCAAGGACCTGGCGACCAGCGGCACCACCCTCGTCATCGTCACCCACGAGATCGGTTTCGCCCGCGAGATCGCCGACCGCGTCGTCTTCATGGACGGCGGCCGGATCGTCGAACAGGGCCCGCCCTCCGAGGTCCTCGACGCCCCCCGGCACGAACGGACCAGGGACTTCCTCAGCAAGGTCCTCTGACCCCCGCCCCTTGTTCACCCATCACGTAAGGACAGTCATGCGCCACCGCGTCACCCGTCGTGCCCTGCTCCGCGGCATCACCGCGGCGACCGCCGCCGCCACCCTCGCCACCGGGCTCACCGCCTGCGGCGGAGACAGCGACGCGGCGACGGCGACCTCCGACGCCGCCGGCACGGTCACCGTCGGCCGGCTCTCCAACGGGGCCGCCAAGGAGACCACCCTCAAGGTGTCCGAGGTGAAGTCCATCAGCGCCAAGCTCCCCGCAGACCTGAGAAAGAGCGGACGACTCGTCATAGGCTCCGGCACGCTGCCCTCCGGGTCGCCGCCCCTGGGTTTCGTGGGCAGCGACCAGAAGACCCTCACCGGCTCCGAGATCGACCTCGCCCGCCTGGTTGCCGCCGTGTTCGGACTGAAGCCCGAGGTCAAGCGGTTCACCTGGGAGAACCTCTTCGTCGGCATCGACAGCGGCAAGGTGGACGTCGGCTTCTCGAACATCACCGACACCGAGGAGCGCAAGCGCAAGTACGAGTTCGCCTCCTACCGCAAGGACGACCTGGCCTTCGAGGCGCCGAAGGACTCGAAGTTCCGCTTCGACGGCGACTACCGGACGCTCGCCGGCACGACCGTCTCGGTCGGCGCCGGCACCAACCAGGAACGCATCCTGCTGGAGTGGAAGAACCGCCTGGAGAAGGAGGGCAAGAAGCTGACGGTCAAGTACTTCCAGGAGACCAACAGCACCTACCTGGCCCTGAGCAGCGGCAAGATCGACGCCTACTTCGGGCCCAGCCCCAACCTCTCGTACCACGTCACCCAGACCAGCGGCACGCCGCAGGCGACCAGGATCGCCGGGCAGTTCTCCGGCGCCGGGGCGACCCTGCAGGGACTGATCGCCGCGACCGCGAAGAAGGACAGCGGACTCGCCGAGCCCCTCGCCGAGGCGATCAACCACCTCATCGACAACGGCCAGTACGCGAAGTGGCTCGCCGCGTGGAACCTCTCCGGCGAGGCCGTGGAGAAGGCGGAGGTGAACCCGCCCGGCCTGCCGCTCGACAACTCCTGACGACCCATCCCCGGGGCGCCGGGCCCTCCCCTCCTCTGCGGCGGAGGGCCCGGCGCCGTCGTACGGACCACCAGGAAGGCACCGACCGTGTCCGCGAACCCCACACCCCTGCATCTCGCCGTCGCCCTGGACGGCACCGGCTGGCACCCCGCCTCCTGGCGGGAGCCGGTGTCCCGCCCCCGGGACCTGTTCACCGCCGCCTACTGGACCGACCTGATCACCGAGGCCGAACGGGGCCTGCTCGACCTCGTCACCCTCGAGGACGGCCTGGGCCTGCAGTCCTCGCACTTCCTCGACCCGGACGGGCGCACCGACCAGGTACGCGGCCGGCTCGACGCCGTCCTCATCGCCTCCCGTGTCGCCCCGCTGACCCAGCACATAGGTCTGGTGCCGACCGTAGTGGCCACCCACACAGAGCCGTTCCACATATCCAAGGCCATCGCCACCCTCGACTATGTGAGCTCCGGCCGGGCCGGCCTGCGCGTCCAGATCACCGCGCGCCCCAACGAGGCCGCCCACTTCGGCCGCCGCACCCTCGGACGCATCGACCGGTACGACACCCCCGCCGTCCACGAGCTCTTCGACGAGGCCGCCGACCACGTCGAGGTCGTCCGCCGTCTCTGGGACAGCTGGGAGGACGACGCCGAGATCCGCGACACCGCCACCGGACGCTTCATCGACCGCGACAAGCTCCACTACATCGACTTCGAGGGCCGCCACTTCAGCGTCAAGGGCCCCTCCATCACCCCGCGCCCGCCCCAGGGCCAGCCGATCGTCAGCGCCCTCGCCCACGAGACCGTGCCCTACCGGCTCGTGGCCCGCTCCGCCGACATCGGTTACGTCACCCCGTTCGACACCGATGGCGCCCGGGCCATCGTCAGCGAGGTCCGCGCCGAACAGCGGGCGGCGGGCCGGGCCGACGAGCCCCTGCACATCTTCGGAGACCTCGTCGTGTTCCTCGACGGCGACCCGGCCGCCGCACGCGCCCGCCAAGAACGCCTCGACACGCTCGCCGGGGAGCCGTACACCAGCGACGCCCGGATCTTCGCGGGCAGTCCCGCCGAACTCGCCGACCTCCTGCAGGAGTTCGAGACCGCCGGCCTCACCGGCTTCCGGCTGCGACCGGCCGTCGCCGGCCACGACCTCCCGGCGATCACCCGCGGACTCGTGCCCGAACTCCAGCGCCGGGGCGCCTTCCGCCGCGCCTACGAGGCCGACACGCTGCGCGGCCTGCTCGGCCTCGCCCGGCCCGCCAACCGCTGCGCCGCCGCCTGAGCCGGAAGGACCCACCGATGACCAGCCCCACCACCTCCTCGAAGCCTCGGCGCCCGGTGAAGCAGATCCATCTGGCGGCCCACTTCCCCGGCGTCAACAACACGACCGTGTGGAGCGACCCCCGGGCCGGCAGCCATATCGAGTTCAGCTCCTTCGCGCACTTCGCCCGGACCGCCGAACGCGCCAAGTTCGACTTTCTGTTCCTCGCCGAAGGCCTCAGGCTCCGCGAGCAGGGCGGCCACATCTACGACCTCGACGTCGTCGGACGCCCCGACACCTTCACCGTGCTGACCGCGCTCGCCGCCGTCACCGAACGCATCGGGCTCACCGGCACCATCAACTCCACCTTCAACGAGCCCTACGAGGTCGCCCGCCAGTTCGCCGGCCTGGACCATCTCTCCGACGGACGCGCCGCCTGGAACGTCGTCACCTCCTGGGACGCCTTCACCGGCGAGAACTTCCGCCGCGGCGGCTTTCTGCCGCAGGAAGAGCGCTACTCCCGCGCCAAGGAGTTCCTCGCCACCGCCAAGGAGCTCTTCGACTCCTGGCACGGCGACGAGATCATCGCGGACCAGGACACCGGGACGTTCCTCAAGGACGCCAAGGCCGGCTCGTTCACCCACACCGGGCAGCACTTCGACATCCACGGGCAGTTCAACGTTCCGCGCTCACCCCAGGGCCGGCCCGTCATCTTCCAGGCCGGCGACTCCGAGGAGGGCCGCGAGTTCGCCGCCGCCGAGGCGGACGCCATCTTCAGCCGGCACGGCACCCTGGAGGCGGGCCGCGCCTTCTACACCGACGTCAAGTCCCGCCTCGCCAAGTACGGCCGCCGCAGGGACCAGTTGCTCATCCTTCCCGCGGCGACCTTCGCCCTCGCCGACACCGACGCCGAGGCGGAGGAACTCGCCCGCGAGGTACGCCGCCAGCAGGTCAGCGGCGCCACCGCCCTCAAGCACCTCGAGTTCGTCTGGAACCGCGACCTCTCCTCGTACGACCCCGAGGGCCCCCTGCCCGACGTCGACCCGGACGTCGGAGACAACCACATCGCCCAGGGCCGCGCCCAGGTCCGTATGTACCGGGACCCCATGGCCACCGCCCGAGAGTGGCGCGCCCTCGCCGAAGCCAACAACTGGTCCATCCGCGACCTGGTCATCCACACCGGCAACCGGCAGAACTTCGTCGGCTCCCCGGCCACACTGGCCCGCACGATCGACGAGTACGTCCAGTCCGACGCGAGCGACGGCTTCATCCTGGTCCCGCACCTCACCCCGACCGGCCTCGACGAGTTCGCCGACAAGGTCGTCCCCCTCCTCCAGGAGCAGGGCGTCTTCCGCACCGACTACGAGGGCCCGACCCTCCGCGACCACCTGGGCCTCGCCCACCCGGACACGGAGACGGAGGAACGCCAGGCGTCCTGACCCGCCCGGCACCGGTCGGCCCGGACGTCGCCCTCCCCCGAAGGCGGCGTCCGGGCCGTTCCCCCCGGCGCTGGACTGTGGGTGGCTCACCTATGGGTCACCAGCACATGACGGCTGTCTCGCCGGACCCCCAGGCCGAGTACATACGGACCCGGACCACATAGCGGCGGCCCTTGACCAGACGGGTCCGCACGGTGGCGTTGTGTGGGGTGCCACCATCGTCCGTGCCCGCGAGATAGCGGGGGCGGCCATCGCGTTCCTCGAAGAGGACGACGACCGTGTCGGCGTCCCCGAAGGTGCCCACCGTGTACGCGCGGGTCTCCGGGGGCTCGACGGTGAAGTCGGCCTGCTCGCCGGGCCCGAGCCGGAGCGGGACCGAGCGGAACGGCACCAGCTCGCGGGGCTCGCGCACCGGAGCCGGCGGGTACCAGCGGCGGACGAACTCCTTGTCGGCGGCCGACAGCACCCCCGGCGGGTTCAGACCCGCGCGGAACTGCTCGGGCTCCAGGATCAGCCCCGCAGAGAACGGATACTCCATGATCGAGTGCGGGTCCCAGACCGAGCCGTTGACCTCGCTCGCGTCCAGCTTGCGCAGGATGTTGAAGTACGTCTTGTCCCGGCTCCAGAAGTTCGGCGGCCCCGCCAGATCCGTGTAGACCGCCTCGTCGTCCCAGTGGATCCCGGCGAACGGGCTCTGGTGCTCGTGCAGCATGCCCAGCGCGTGACCGATCTCGTGCAGGGCCGTCCCGCGTTCCCCGGGCGCCGTCAGATCCCAGCCGAAATTCATGGTGCGCTCGTCGACACCGACCCGCAGCGCGTCCCGGCCGACGGTCGACCAGGAGCCGTCGCCGCTCTGGAACCCGATCCGCAGCTCCGCCTCCGACCGGTCGGCCACCTCCACGAACGACAGCCCGATCCCGAGGCCGCTCCACTCCTGGAAGCACTCGCGTACGACGTCCCGCTGGTCCTTGCCGCCCACCCACGACACCGGCCGGGTCCGGCCCGTGCCGGGGTCCGGGATCGCGGACGTGTCGGAGTCCCGGTCGAAGAAGTGGTAGTGCAGCACCGTGCCGTTCACCCACATACGGTGCCCGTTGACGAGCGCGTGGAGCCGCCCGGCGGCCAGCCCCGGTGCGAAGGCGGGCGCCGACTGCTGCGCGAGGGAGCAGTAGCGAGCGGTCATGCGCCCCAGGGTGCCCGGCGCGGCGCCCCGGGCGCCTGAGTCGAGGGCTACTCAAGTACCCCTGTATCAGACCTGAGTCATGGTGCTCCTCATACCGTGACGAGCTACGAACGCGCGGCGAGGACCCTGGATCCGCCCTGGCCGTTCACCGGCCGGGAGAGCGAACTCGACCTGGTGCGCGCCTCGCTGGGCGCCGGCCGGGACGGTCTCGTCGTCAGCGGGCCGGTCGGCTGCGGCAAGACCCGGCTCGTCGCCGAGGCCACCCGCGCGACCGGGTGCGCCCGCGTGGCGGGCACTCCCGCGACCCGGCATCTGCGCTTCGCCGCGTTCGCGCACCTCGTCCCCGAGACGGCCTCCCTGCACGGCGCCCACCGGCGTCTGTCCGACAAACGGCTGCTCGTCGTCGACGACGCGCATCTGCTGGACGAGGCATCCGCCGCCCTCGTGCACCAACTGGCCGTCCACGGCCGCATCCGGCTCGTCGTCGTCACCACCGACGGCGCGCCCGCACCGGCCGCCGTCTCCCGGCTGTGGACCGGCGACCTGCTGCCGCGCCTCACCCTGGAGCCGCTGCACCGGGAGGACACCGCACGGCTGCTGGCGGGCGTACCCGGCGCCGACCTGGAGCCGCTCACCGTGAACCGGCTGCACCACCTGTGCCAGGGGGACCTGCGGCTGCTGCGCGACCTGGTCGACGCACTGCGCGAGGGCCGTCTGCTCAGCCGGGTCGACGGCACGGACACCTGGGCGTGGCGCGGGCCGCTGCCGGTCACCGCGACCGTGCGCGAGCGCGCGGCCGGGGTCCTGGACCGGTCGTGCCCCGGGGAGCGGGAGACGCTGCGGCGCCTCGCGTTCGCCGAGCCGTCGCCGCTCGACCCGGAGCGGGACGGCCTCGAGCCGCACACGCTGGAGCAGTTGGAGGCCGACGGGCTGGTCCACGTGGACGACGGCGGTGCCGTCCGGCTCGCGCACCCTCTCCACGGTCCCGTCCTGCGGGCCACGGCGGGACGGCTGCGGGCGCGGCGCCTGTCCCGTACGCCGGACCACTGGGGCCCCGCCCTGGAGGAGGAGCGTGCGGCGCTCCTCGGCCGTATCGAGCGGGCGGACGTCCGCACCGTCACCGCCCCGGTGGGGGAGTGGCTGGTCGCGGAGGACGCGCCGCTGCCGGCCGGATACGCGGCCGTACGCGCCCGCTACGCGCGCCTGCGCGGCGAGCTGCGGGAGGCGGCGGCCTGGGCCGGGGAAGGGCTGCGCGGCGCCGGGGACGACCCGGCCTGCCGGCGTGAACTGGCCCTCGTCGCGGCACAGTCGGGCGACGTCCCGGCCGTGCCCACGATCGCGGGTGGCCGCCCCCACGGGGGTGGGGCGGTCACCCGTCCGGCGGCGGCCGGCCCGTCCGGAGCCGTCGAGGACGACGCGTACGACGCCGTACGCCTCGGCGCTCCCGGGCGGGCCGCGGGCCGTCTCACCGGGGTCTTCGCGGCACACGCCGAGGCGTTGGCGCGCGGTGACAGCAAGGCGCTGGACCGGGTGGCCGAGCGGTTGGAGGCGCGCGGCTTCCTGCTGTTCGCGGCCGAGGCGCACGCGCAGGCGGCGCGGCTGCACCGGGATCCCCGTGACGCCCGCACCTCACGCACGCGCGCGGTCGCGCTCGCCCGCCGCTGCCAGGGCGCCCGGACACCCGCGCTGTCCGGGCTGGCCCTCGGTGAACTCACCGCCCGGCAACGGCAGATCGTGGACCTGGCGGCCGTCGGTCTCAGCAACCGCGAGATCGCCGAGAAACTCACCCTGTCCGTCCGCACGGTGGGCAACCACCTCTACAGCGCCTACGCCCGCCTCGGCGCCGGCGACCGGGGCGCCCTGCCGTGGCTGGTGTCGGCGCGGGGCGCGCGCTCGGCCTGAACCGGCTTCGCCCTCACGCCGCCCCGAACGCGGTGAACGCCCACCCCGTCGCCCGGTGCAGTGCGTCGTCCGGCAGTGCCGCCCGCGCGTCGCGCAGCGCCTCCGCCAGGGACAGTCCGGCGCCCAGGCCCTCGAACCGGCGTCGCCCTCACGCCGCCCCGAACGCGGTGAACGCCCACCCCGTCGCCCGGTGCAGTGCGTCGTCCGGCAGTGCCGCCCGCGCGTCGCGCAGCGCCTCCGCCAGGGACAGTCCGGCGCCCAGGCCCTCGAACCGGCTTCGCCCTCACGCCGCCCCGAACGCGGTGAACGCCCACCCCGTCGCCCGGTGCAGTGCGTCGTCCGGCAGTGCCGCCCGCGCGTCGCGCAGCGCCTCCGCCAGGGACAGTCCGGCGCCCAGGCCCTTGTGGAGGGCCAGCATCAGCGGCACCACCGCCGCGTCGTTCACCGGTGCGCTGCACGCCACCACACCTGCCGTGCCCAGCGGCAGCAACGCCGTGACCAGGCCCAGCAGTTCGTCCGCGCCGACCGACGCGAAGCGGGCGGTGTCGCAGCAGGACAGAATGATCCGGTACGGGCTGCGGTCCAGCCGTTCGAAGTCGTGCACGACGATCGGGCCGTCCGCCATCCGCAGCGACGAGAACAGCGGGCTATCGGCCCGGAAGGCGCCGTGCGCCGCGATGTGCGCCAGCTCCGCCCCGTCCAGCTCCTCCAGCACCCGTGGCACCCGCGCGTCGGCGTGTTCGAGGACGACCGCGCCGCCGTACCGGACGGCCAGATGCGGCACCTCGGCGCCGCCCGTCGCCAGCCCCGGCCCGCGCACCAGCACATGCCGGCCCCGCCGGGGCGGCTCGGTCTCCCGGGCGCGCAGCCAGCTCGTCGCCGACGGCGACACGCTCACGACCCGCTCCCGCAGCGACGGCAGCAGCGCCCACGGCACCCGGTGCAGCCGGGCCGGCGGCACCACCACCAGGGGACCGTCGCCGAGCTGGGCCGCGGCGGGCCCCAGCAGCAGCTCCTCCAGGCGCCGCCCGGCGGCCTCCACCACCGGCAGCCGCGCCTCCGCCCCCGGATGCGCGAGCCGGCGCAGCCCGGCCTGGACGTGCTCGGCCTCCACCTCCGCCTCCGCGAGCAGCCCGGCCTCGAACCGGCGCACCCGCCCCTGCCCGCACAGCAGCACCTGGACCCGCCCGTCCAGCACGGCCAGCTCCACCAGCCGTACGTCGTCGCCGAGCCGGTCCAGCAGCCGCCCCGGGTCGAAGCGGTGCCCGTCGCCCGGGGCGTCGCCCCGCATGTGCAGGGTCCGGGCGCGGATCTCCCGTTCCAGGCGCCGCTGTTCGCGATCCAGCGCCGGTATCGGGCGGGCGTCCATCCGGGCTGCCTCGGCGCGCGCCGCGATCTCCCGGAACGCCGTCAGGTCGCTCTGCAGCTGGGGATCGGCGGGCGGTCTGGTCGGGGGCGCCGACAGCGCCGTCGCCCGCCACCGCTCGCTCCACACCAGGAGCCGGCGCGGCCCGCCGGTCTCCAGGCTGGCCTGCTGCGCCAGCGCCGCGAGTTCCGCGCCCTGCGCGCTCGCGCGGGCCCGCAGCTCCGAGGCGCCCAGCGTCATCCGGTGCGCGTCCAGCACGTCCAGTCCCCGTCGGCATGCCTCGAGGACCCCGCGTCCCGATCCGGCGGCCCTGGCTCGCAGCGCCTGCGCCGCCCAGCCCGTCATCCGGGCCAGCGGCGGCCCACTGCGCCGGCTGCGGGCGGCGAGCGCCAGATGGCGTTCGGCGTCGGCCCGCCAGCCGAGGCCGAGCGCGATCCGGCCCGCGAGCAGCGACGCCTCCGGGGCGGCGGGCGCCCCGAAGGAGGCCAGCCGCTCGGCGACCGCCGCCGTGTCGGCGACCAGCCGGCCAGAACTGCGCCCGGCGGCCACCCGCGCCTCGATCAGCACCAGCCGCGCGTGCGCCTCCCACCAGGGCCGCCGCTGCCCCGTGAACAGCCGTACGGCCATGTCGGCGCGGGCGATGGCGGTGTGCGCGTCACCCGCGAGCCGGGCCGCCGTCGCCGCCGCGAGGAGCAGTTCGGCCTTGCGGGTGGACTGGCCGCCGATGCCGTCGAGGACGGCGATCGCCGCGTCCGCCTCGGCGAGGGCCTCCGGTGCAAGACCGGCCGCCATCAGCACCTCGCAGCGCCGGATGCTGAGCATGAACGTCGGGGTGCCGAGCTTGGCGTAGCGCTCCTCGGCCTCGTCCAGCAGCCGCAGCGCCGCCGGTATGTCGCCCGACCGGAACGCGGCGAGGCCCCGGCTCTCCACCGCGTCCGCCTTGTCGTGCTCCTGGCCGGTGGTGTCCCACAGCGTCTCGGCCGCCGTGAAGTCGGCGTCCGCCCGGTCCACCGCGCCGAGCGCCAGATGCACGGTCGCCCGCAGCGTCAGCGCCCGCGCCGTCCAGATGACGTCGTCGGCCTGCCGCAGTACGGGGACCGCCCGCCGGACGTCCTCCAGTGCCTCCCGGTGGTGCCCCAGCACCCAGCGGGCGTACGCGCGCCGGAACAGCACGCGGGCGCGCGGATGCCCGCTGACGCGCTCCACCCCGCGCTCCAGCGCGGCCAGCCCCTGCTGAGTGCGCCCCGCGTGCACCGACGCGACCCCGAGCGCCGCCAGGACGTCGGCCTCGCGTTCGGCGGACTCCGCGCGCGCCGCGAGATCCCGGGCACGCCGAAGGTGGTGCAGGGCGATCCGCATGTCGCCCCAGTCGCGCTGCCAGATACCGATGACCTGATGGGCCACGGAGGCGTGCAACGGCGACGGATCGGCGTCGAGCACACCCTCCGCCCTCGCCAGCGCGTCGTTCGGGGCGGCGAACACCATCGGCAGCAGTTCGAGAACCGAGTCGCTTCCCGCTGTCACTCCACGGATGGTAGTTGCCCCGGAACCGTGCCACACGGTTTGTCGCTGTATCAATCAGCCGCCCCCTCGCTCTGACTGACGACCGTCGCCCCTCGGGAGGACATCCATGGCACCACAGCGATTCCACGAGCAGTTCGAGCAGATCCAGCGCTCCATGCCCGACGTCCCCCTCGCGATGGGACCGGACGACTCGGCCGAGTTCATCTACGAGAAGGGCTATGTGCTGGTCCGGGACGGTGAGGACGCCGCCCTCGTCGAGGACACCGTGCGCGCGCACTTCACCGCCGAACCCGAGCTGGTGCAGGACCATGTGCGCCGTGCGGGCCCCCGCGCCAACCGCTCCGGCATCACCCGTATCCAGGTCGGCGACCCGGGCGAGGGCGACCGCGGCGCCGACCGGCCCGTGGCGCACGCCCTGCGCGCCCTGCGGGAGGTGGAGGGCCGCGCCGGGCGCCGCCTCGTCAGCCGCAACCACCTGGTGTCGATCGCGGTCAACTCCTGCCCGGGCGACGAACCCGTGCCGGTCGATCGCGGCGAGGAACTCAACCCCGCTCCGGTGGAGGGGAGTTGTGACGCGGACAGCGCCGTCGGGGTGCTGGTGGTCGACACCGGGCTCATGAACGACTTCCGGTCCTCCGCGCTGCTCGCCCACACCGACGGCGACCTCCAGATCCAGGAGTGCGACGACGACGGCGTCCTGCAGCAGTACGTCGGACACGGCACGTTCATCGCCGGCCTCGTCGCCGCCGTCGCCCCCAACACGTCCATCACCGTGCGCAACACCCTCAACGACGCCGGCGCCATCCTGGAGTCCGAGTTCGGCGAGAAGCTCTTCGAGGCCGTCGACGAGGGCGGCTGGCCCGACATCCTCAGCCTCTCCGCCGGCACCTCCAACGGCCGCACCGACGGACTGCTCGGCGTCGAGGCGTTCATGCGCGAACTGCGCGAGCAGCGCACCCTGCTCGTCGCCGCCGCCGGCAACAACGGCAGCGCCACGCCCTTCTGGCCCGCCGCCTACGCCGACCTGCCCGACTACCAGGACGCGGTGCTGTCGGTCGGAGCGCTGCGCGCCGACGGCGAGTTCGGCGCCTGCTTCAGCAACCACGGCGCCTGGGTGAAGGCGTACGCTCCCGGCGAGCGCCTCACCAGCGTGCTCACCGGCTTCGACCGGCCCGTGCCGTACGTCTACCAGCACTCCACGTACGACGCGTGCCGCTACGGCTTCGGCTACTCCTGCACCTGCCAGTCGCCCCGCCACACCGGCGTGCTCAGCGAGCAGGACCCCGGCGCCAAGCCCGACCAGGTGATGTTCGACGGCCACGCGTACTGGAGCGGCACCTCGTTCGCCACACCGCTCGTCGCCGGGATGATCTCCGCGCACATGTCCGCGCAGCAGGAGAACGACCCGCGCGTCGCCCGGTACAAGATGCTCGCGGCCGCCGCCGGCTACGCGGAGGTGCGGGGGGCGCACGTGCCCGCCCTGCGTCCCGCGACCTGGCGCCCCGTGCCCGTCGGCCCTCCGGCCGCCCGGTCATGACGGTCGGAACGGCCCCCTCCGCGGCGTACGATGACGTGTCGTACACGAGGGGTGGGGTTGTGGACCGTGCAGACGTCGGCGCGTTGGTCCGGTCCGCCGTGGACGGCGACGCGGCGGCCTGGAAGGCGCTCGTGGAAGGGCTGAGCCCCCTGGTGTGGTCGGTGGTGCGCGCACACCGGCTGGGGGACGCCGACGCCCACGAGGTGTACCAGACGGTGTGGTTCCGGTTCGCCCAGAACCTCGGGCGGATCCGGGAACCGGAGAAGGCCGGGTCCTGGCTGGCCAGCACCGCGCGGCACGAGAGCCTGAAGGTCCTCAGGAGTTTACGGCGGCTGACCGTGACCAGCGATCCCCAGCTGCTCGACCGGGTCAGCGAGGAGCGCACGCCCGAGCAGTCGGTCCTCGACTCGGAGGAGGCGGCCGCCGAGAGCGAGCGGATCCGCCGGATGTGGCAGGAGTTCGAGGAACTCGGCGACCGCTGCCGCCAGTTGCTGCGGGTGCTGATGGCGTCGCCACCGCCGAGCTACCAGGAGGTGTCGGCGGCGATGGGCATCGCCGTCGGCAGCATCGGACCGCTGCGCCAGCGCTGTCTGCGCCGGCTGCGGGCCCGACTCGACGCACGGGGGGTGCTGTGAACGACGACCTGCACGACGAGACGCGGGACGACGAGCCCTTCGACGACGGCGCGTCGGACGACCACGGGTTCGACGAGAGCGCGCTGGAGGCCGAGCTGCGCGAGGCGGCCGCCATCCTCGACCCCGTGCCCGCGCAGCTGCGGGAGATCGCCGTCGCGGCCTTCGCGCTGCATGATCTGGACGCGCGGATCGCGGAGTTGACGTTCGACTCGGTCGTCGACGCCATCCCGGTGCGGGGCGCCACGGACGTGCCGCGGATGCTGACCTTCCGGGCCGGCGAGGTGACCGTCGACGTGGAGGTGACCGCGCACGGCCTCATGGGCCAGGTGCTGCCGCCGCAGCCGGCCCGGATCGAGGTGCTGGGCGGCCCGCGGACGGCCGCACCGCTCGATGCCGACGCCATGGGCCGCTTCGCCGCCGACACCCCCCTCACCGGCCCGTTCGCCCTGCGGCTGCGGACCGGCGCGGAGGTCGTCGTCACGGAGTGGACGCGGGCCTGAGCCGGCGGATCAGCGCGTCGCGGCGTCCACCAGCGCCGCCAGCGCGCCCGCGAGCCGGGTGAGTCCGGGGCCGGCCGGACCGCCCGGCTCCGTCATGTACGTGTCCCGGCGGATCTCCACCATCAGGGCGGACACCCGCGGGTCCTTGCCGTAGAACTCCAGCGGCACGTACGTCCCCGCGAACGGGCTGTCCAGCCCGGTCTGTCCGCAGGGCGCGAACGCCTCGCGCGCGGCGGCGAGCAACTCGGGCGGCGTGTGGAACTCGTCGGTGCCCAGGCACACCGGCGGCCGGAGGCCGTCGCCGTGCAGCTCGTAGGGCAGCGGGTCGGTGGGGTACGAGTGCACGTCGATGATCACGGCCCGCCCGGTGGCGGCGAGCCGCCCGGCGACCGCCTCCGTCATGGCCTGCGCGTACGGCCGGAAGTACCGCTCGATCAGCGGCTCGGGGTCGGTGCCGGCGGGCCGCAGCGGCTCCCGGTGCGTGGTCCGCGTGTAGACGGCCCCCATGCCGACGGCCAGCATCTCCTCCCGGTCGTCCGGGAACCGCTCGGGGTCGACGACCAGCCGGGACAGCCCGTTCACGAACCGCCAGGGGGTGACTTCGGCCGCCGCGGCCGCCGCCTCGGCGATCGACGCGGTGTGGGAGTCGGTGATGTGGTCCAGCTCCCGCTCCAGGGCGGCGTCGTCCAGGACGATCCCGGACCGCACGTCGGCGGGTATCTCCCGGGAGGAGTGCGGTACGTGGAGGATCACCGGGGATCCCGGGTCGCCGGGGAGGTGGTCGAAGGCGGGCGGCACGACGGTCATGCGCTTGCTCCAAAGGTGCTGTCGGTGTGTACGACGATCAAGGTGCCACACGCCACTGACAACGGCCCCCGGCGAGCCCTCCGCCGTTCGGCCACGGCCCCGGCGCGCCCGCCGGCGCCAGGCCCCTTCGAGCCCTCCGCCTCCGGACACGGCTCCGCCCCGGCCGGAGGACCGGCCGGGGCGGAATCGGTACGGCGGGCGCGTCAGCCGAGGGACGCCAGCGCCTCGTTCCACGTGGCGGACGGGCGCATGACCGCGGCGGCCTTGGCCGGGTCGGGCTGGTAGTAGCCGCCGATGTCGACCGGCTTGCCCTGCACGGAGTTCAGCTCCTCGACGATCTTCTGCTCGTTCGCCGCGAGGGTCTCGGCGAGCGGGGCGAAGGCCTTGGCGAGGTCGGCGTCGTCGGTCTGGGCCGCCAGCTCCTGCGCCCAGTACAGGGACAGGTAGAAGTGGCTGCCGCGGTTGTCGATGCCGCCGAGGCGACGGGTCGGGGACTTGTCCTCGTTGAGGAAGGTCGCCGTGGCGCGGTCCAGGGTGTCGGCGAGGACCTTCGCCTTCGGGGTGTTCGTCGCCGTCGCGAACTGCTCCAGGGACGGCACCAGCGCGAAGAACTCACCGAGGGAGTCCCAGCGCAGGTAGTTCTCCTTGATGAGCTGCTGGACGTGCTTCGGCGCGGAGCCGCCGGCGCCCGTCTCGAACAGGCCGCCGCCCGCCATCAGCGGGACGACCGACAGCATCTTGGCGCTGGTGCCCAGCTCCAGGATGGGGAAGAGGTCGGTCAGGTAGTCACGCAGGACGTTGCCGGTGACGGAGATGGTGTTCTCGCCGCGGCGGATGCGCTCGACCGACAGCTTGGTCGCCTCGACCGGGGACATGATGCGGATGTCCAGGCCCGCGGTGTCGTGCTCCTGGAGGTACTCCCGGACCTTGGCGATCAGCTGCGCGTCGTGGGCGCGGTCCTCGTCCAGCCAGAACACGGCCGGGTCGCCGGTGGCGCGGGCGCGGGTGACGGCCAGCTTCACCCAGTCGCGGATCGGCGCGTCCTTGGTCTGGCAGGCGCGGAAGATGTCGCCCTCGGCGACCGGCTGCTCGAGGACGATGTTGCCGTTCCGGTCCACGAGACGGACCGTGCCGGCGGCCTTGACCTCGAAGGTCTTGTCGTGGGAGCCGTACTCCTCGGCCTTCTGGGCCATGAGGCCGACGTTCGGGACCGAGCCCATCGTCGACGGGTCGTAGGCGCCGTTGGCGCGGCAGTCGTCGATCACGGCCTGGTAGACACCGGCGTACGACGAGTCCGGCAGCACCGCGAGGGTGTCGGCCTCCTGGCCGTCCGGGCCCCACATGTGGCCGGAGGTGCGGATCATGGCCGGCATCGAGGCGTCGACGATGACGTCGGACGGCACGTGCAGGTTGGTGATGCCCTTGTCGGAGTCGACCATCGCCAGGGCCGGGCCCTCGGCCAGCTCGGCGTCGAAGGACGCCTTGATCTCGGCGCCGTTCGCCAGCGACTCCAGGCCCTTGAAGATGCCGCCCAGGCCGTCGTTGGGGGACAGACCGGCGGCGGCGAGGTCGGCGCCGTGACGCTCGAAGGTCTTCGGGAAGAAGGCGCGCACCACGTGACCGAAGATGATCGGGTCGGAGACCTTCATCATCGTGGCCTTCAGGTGCACGGAGAACAGCACGCCCTGCGCCTTGGCCTCGGCGATCTGCGCGGTGAGGAACTCGCGCAGCCGGGCCACGTGCAGCACGGACGCGTCGACGACCTCGCCCTCCAGGACGGGGACCGACTTGCGCAGGACGGTCGTGGTGCCGTCCTCGGCGACGTGCTCGATGCGCAGCGCGCCGGCCTCGGAGATCACGGTGGACTTCTCGGTGGAGCGGAAGTCGTCCTCGCCCATGGTCGCCACGTTGGTCTTGGACTCGGGGGTCCAGGCGCCCATGCGGTGCGGGTGGGTCTTGGCGTAGTTCTTGACCGAGGCGGGGGCGCGGCGGTCGGAGTTGCCCTCGCGCAGGACCGGGTTCACCGCGGAGCCCTTGACCTTGTCGTAGCGGGCCTGGATCTCCCGCTCCTCGTCGGTCTTCGGGTCGTCCGGGTAGTTCGGGAGCGCGTAGCCCTGGCCCTGGAGCTCGGCGATGGCGGCCTTGAGCTGCGGGATCGACGCCGAGATGTTCGGCAGCTTGATGATGTTGGCGGCGGGCGTCTTGGCGAGCTCACCGAGCTCGGCGAGGGCGTCCGGGATGCGCTGGTCCTCGGTCAGGTACTCCGGGAACACCGCGATGATGCGTCCGGCCAGCGAGATGTCCCGCGTCTCCACGGGGACGCCCGCCTGCGAGGCGTAAGCCTGGACCACCGGCAGGAAGGAATACGTCGCCAGGGCCGGGGCCTCGTCAGTGTGCGTATAGATGATGGTCGAGTCAGTCACCGGTGCTCCGCTCCACGTCTGCAACATTGCTCGACATCAAGATATCTCGTGACCGGCCCGTCCTCGACAGGGGTCCGGCCACGGGCGCCGGATGCCGGTGCGGGGTCCGTGCGGTCCCCGTCCGGATCCACGCAAACGGACGGATGCGCTCCGTGCAACCCGATCGCGTGATCCGGCAGTCATGTAGGGAGATCACCGAACGGCGGCCGGCCTTGACCACCCGGCCGCCCGAGCGAAGGCGGACCATGAGATATCGCACCCGAGTGACGGCCCCCGCGGCCGCCCTCATCGGCACCGCGGCGGCCCTGGCCGGCGCGCCCTCGGCCCAGGCCGTACCGTCGGCGGGGGAGCCGGCGGCCACGAAGAAGACCGGCACACCGGGCCCGGAGACCCTCGGTGACCCCGTCTACCCGGCCCTGGGCAACGACGGCTACCGCGTCGCCGCGTACGACCTGGACTTCTCCTACGACGCCGCGACCCGCCTGGTCGACGCGAAGGCCACCCTGAAGATCCGCACCACCCAGGCGCTGTCCCGTCTCTCCCTGGACTCGCACGGCCTGGACATCCGCTCCGTCCGCGTCGGCGGCCGTACGGCCACGTTCGAGCAGGTGGCCGAGAAGCTGCGTGTCACGCCCGCCCGGCCGCTGCCGGACAAGACCTGGACGACCGTGTGCGTCGAGTACACGGCGGACCCGCGCCGGATCCCGCAGCCGCTCACCGGCTGGGTCGACACGCTGGACGGGTTCGCGGTCTGCTGCCAGCCCAACCTGGCCCACACTGTCTTCCCGTGCAACGACCACCCGCTGGACAAGGCCGACTTCACCTTCCGCCTCACCGTCCCGGCCGGTCTGCGCGGCGTCGCGAGCGGCCTGCTCGTCCGCACCGAGACGCTGTCCGGCGGCCGTACGGCGTACACGTACCGCTCGCGCGAGCCCATGGCCACCGAGCTGGTGCAGATCACGGTCGGCGACTATGTGGTCAAGGAGCGGCAGGGCCCGCACGGGCTGCCGCTGCGCGACGTCGTCCCGGTCGCCCGCGCCGCCGCGCTGGAGCCGGCCCTCGCGCTGACCCCGGGACTGGTCGAGTGGCTGGAGGCCCGCCTCGGGGCGTACCCCTTCGAGACGTACGGGCTGCTGCCCTGCAACTCCGATGCCCCGAACGCCTTCGACTTCACCGGCCTGGAGACCCAGACCCTCACGATCTACAAGCCGAACTACCTCCTGCAGGAGGAGTCCAAGATCGGCTCGCACATGATGCACGAGCTGGTCCACTCCTACTTCGGCAACAGCGTCAGCCCCGCCACCTGGGCCGACCTCTGGATCAACGAGGGCCACGCCGACTTCTACGGCCTGCTCTACCGCTACGAGCGCGGCTGGGCCGACTCCCTGGGGCTGACCACCCTGGAGGCCCGGATGAAGCACACCTACGCCCAGGGCGACCAGTGGCGCCGCGACTCCGGTCCGGTCGCGGCCCCCAACGCCGCCAACCTCTTCGACAGCCAGCGGTACCTCGGGGGCGTCCTCGTGCTGTACGCGCTGCGCAACCTCGTCGGCGAGGACACCTTCAACGCCCTGGAGCGCACCTTCCTCGACCGGTACCGCAACGCCACGGCGTCCACGGACGACTACATCGCGGTCGCCTCCGAGGTCGCGGGCCGGGACCTGAGCGGTTTCCTGCGTGACTGGCTGTACGGCACGAAGACGCCGAGGATGCCCGGCCACCCGGACTGGACGGTCACCCCGGTCAGCGCCTCGCTCGCCCCGGGCCGCCGCTCGACGGCCCGGAGCCACGACAACTCCGCGACCCTGTAGCGACGGTCAGTCGAGGCGGACGGGAGCGATCTCGTCCGCCTCCCCGGGCACCCGCTGCTGCGGAATGGACACCGTGCCCTGCTGGATCGCCACCGTCCGCGTGGGCGCCGGGATGCGGATGCCCTCGCGGCGGTAGCGCCGGTGCAGCCGCTTGATGAACTCGTGCTTGATCCGGTACTGGTCGCTGAACTCGCCGACGCCCAGGATCACGGTGAAGCCGATCCGCGAGTCGCCGAAGGTGTGGAAGCGGATCACCGGCTCATGATCCGGCAGCGCGCCCTCGACGTCCTTCATCACCTCGGCGACCACCTCGGCGGTCACCCGCTCGACCTGCTCGAGGTCGCTGTCGTAGGCCACACCGACCTGGACCAGGATCGTCAACTCCTGCTCGGGACGCATGAAGTTGGTCATGTTCGTCCTGGCGAGCTCCCCGTTGGGGATGACGATCAGGTTGTTCGAGAGCGCCCGGACCGTCGTCTGGCGCCAGTTGATGTCCTCGACATAGCCCTCCTCGCCGCTGGCGAGCCGGATGTAGTCGCCGGGCTGGACGGTCTTCGAGGCGAGGATGTGGATGCCCGCGAACAGGTTCGCCAGGGTGTCCTGCAGGGCCAGCGCCACCGCGAGACCACCGACGCCCAGCGCGGTCAGCATCGGCGCTATGGAGATGCCCAGCGTCTGCAGGACCACCAGGAACCCGATGGCCAGGACCAGCACCCGGGTGATGTTGACGAAGATCGTGGCCGAACCGGCGACCCCCGGGCGGGACTGCGTGACCGACCGCATCACCCCGGCGATGCCGCGCGCCGCCGCCAGCGTCACCACGAAGATGAGCACCACCGTCAGCGACTGGTTGACGTGCCGCTGCACGGTCCGGGTGAGCGGCAGCGCCGCTCCCGCCGAGGCCGCGCCGCCGAGGAACGCCGCCCACGGCACCACGGTCCGCAGCACGTCCACGATCAGGTCGTCACCGCTCCAGCGGGTGCGGTCGGCGTGCTTGCGCAGCCAGCGGAACAGGATCCGCAGCGCGAGGGCAGCCAGCAGGCCCGCCGCGAGCGCGATCCCGCCCATCACCAGGTCGTCCACCGTGAGCGTGCGGTTCACCGGTCACCCCCGGGGAGGAAGGCTGCGGCGAACGCCGTCCCAGACGGCGCGATATGAGGTGTCGTCACGTTGTCCCCTGCTCGATTCCGCGATGTGCCGTCGCGCCGTCCACCCCGTCCCCCGTGTCCGGCGCGCGGGCTCATCCTGCCGTATCACGCACACCAGTTCGTGCCGGGCTGCGGTCGCACGGGCCGTTTCCGGGCATTCTCCCCGGACGGCCCGCCGTCTTCGAGGGGGTACGCCCCTCGCACAGTGGGCACGCGGGGGGCGCGCGCCCGACGCCCGTGCCGGTCAGTGCTCCGTGAACGACCCGTGCCGCCCGGCGCCCGCCGCGAAGCGCGCCGCACCCTCCATGCCACGCTCCAACACGCCCGCTCCGTACCGCAGTTCACCGAGCATCGCGGCCTCCTCGTCTCGCCCCTCCTGGTCGAGCACCGAGGCGCGGTCCGACCGCAGGCACTCCTGCGGGAACGCGGCGAGCGCGGCGGCCAGTTCCTCGGCCTCGGCGCGGGCCCGTCCCACCGGCACGACCCGGTTGGCCAGTCCGATGGCGTGCGCCTCCGCCGCCGGCACCGGGCGTCCCGTCAGGATCAGGTCCATCGCGCGGCTCGTGCCGATCAGCCGGGGCAGCCGTACCGTGCCGCCGTCGATCAGCGGTACGCCCCAGCGGCGGCAGAACACCCCGAACACGGCGTCCTCCTCGGCGACCCGCAGATCGCACCACAGGGCCAGTTCGAGCCCGCCCGCCACGGCGTGCCCCGAGATCGCAGCGATCACCGGCTTCGACAGCCGCAGCCGGGTCGGCCCCATCGGGCCGTCGCCGTCCTCGGCGACCCGGTTGCCCCGCTCGGTGCCCATCGCCTTCAGGTCCGCGCCCGCGCAGAACGTGCCGCCCTCACCCCACAGCACCGCCACCCGCGCCCCGTCGTCCGCCTCGAACTCCCGGAAGGCCGCGGCGAGCTCGGCGGCCGTGGGCCCGTCCACGGCGTTGCGCACCTCCGGACGGGAGAGGACGACGGTGGTGACGTGCCCCTGACGCTCGACGCGGACCGGCATGGCGGGGTCCTTTCCCTGTCCGTGGCAACGGATCTCGTACGGTACTGAGCCCTCCGGCCGCCTACCACCGGGGGCGCCCGCACACCCGTCCCGTCCTGTGTCGGCGTTGACCTCAACATTGGTCGAGGTCCTACGGTTCCCTGTTATGAGCATGGAAACCACCGCCTGGACCCAGCTGCACAGCGTCATGAACGCCGAACGGGAACGCCGCCCCTTCAGCCGCGTCACGCTGCGCCGCATCGCCGCCTTCGCCCGCCCGCACCGCCGCCGGATCGCGCTCTTCGTCGTCCTCGGGGTGCTGACCGCGCTGCTCGCCGTCGCCACCCCCGTCCTCGCCGGGCACGTCGTCGACACCATCGTCCGCGGCGGGGACGAGGCCGCCGTCGTCCGGCTCGCCCTGCTGATCGCCCTGATCGCGGTCGCCGAGGCCGCCCTCGGCATCCTGGGGCGACGTCTGTCGGCCCGGCTGGGGGAGGGTCTCATCCTCGATCTGCGGACGGCCGTCTTCGACCACGTCCAGCGCATGCCGGTCGCCTTCTTCACCCGCACCCGCACCGGCGCGCTGGTCTCCCGCCTCAACAGCGACGTGATCGGCGCCCAACGCGCCTTCAGCAACACCCTGTCCGGCGTGGTCAGCAACCTCGTCACCCTGGTCCTCACCCTCGCCGTCATGCTCACCCTGTCCTGGCAGATCACTCTGCTCTCCCTCGTCCTCCTCCCGGTCTTCGTGATCCCGGCGCGGCGCATGGGCCACCGCATGGCCCGGATGCAGCGGGAGGCCGCCACGCTCAACGCGGCCATGGGCACCCGCATGACCGAGCGGTTCTCGGCGCCCGGCGCCACCCTGGTCAAGCTGTTCGGACGCCCGGAACAGGAGTCGGAGGAGTTCGCCGCCCGCGCCCGCCGCGTCGCCGAGATCGGCGTGCGCACGGCCACCGCGCAGTCCGTGTTCATCACCGCGCTCACCCTGGTCTCCGCCCTGGCTCTCGCCCTCGTCTACGGCCTCGGCGGCTGGTTCGCGCTGCGCGGCACCCTGGACGCCGGCGCGGTCGTCTCCCTCGCCCTGCTGCTGACCCGGATGTACGCGCCGCTGACCGCGCTCGCCGGAGCGCGGGTCGAGGTCATGAGCGCGCTCGTCAGCTTCGAGCGCGTCTTCGAGGTCCTCGACCTGCGGCCGCTCATCGAGGAGAAGCCCGACGCCCGGGACGTCCCCGACGGCCCGGTCGCGGTCGAGTTCGACGACGTGCGCTTCGCCTACCCCGCCGCGGACAAGGTCTCCCTCGCCTCCCTGGAGGAGGTCGCGACCCTCGACACCCGCGGCGGCGACGAGGTCCTGCACGGCGTCTCCTTCCGCGCCGAACCCGGCCGGACGGTCGCCCTGGTGGGCTCGTCCGGCGCCGGCAAGTCCACCATCGCCCAGCTCCTGCCCCGTCTGTACGACGTCGACGAGGGCGCCGTACGCATCGGCGGGGTCGACGTGCGCGACCTCAGCGCCACGTCGCTGCGCGCCACACTCGGCATGGTCACCCAGGACGGCCACCTCTTCCACGACACCGTCCGCGCCAACCTGCTGCTGGCCCGCCCCGCCGCGGACGACACCGCGCTGTGGGACGCGCTGAGCCGTGCCCGTCTCGACACCCTCGTCCGCTCCCTGCCCGACGGCCTCGACACCGTCGTCGGCGAGCGCGGCTACAGGCTGTCCGGCGGCGAACGGCAGCGCATGACGATCGCCCGGCTGCTCCTGGCGGGCCAGCGCGTCGTCGTCCTCGACGAGGCCACCGCCCACCTCGACAACACCTCCGAGGCGGCGGTCCAGGAGGCCCTCGCCGAGGCGCTGGAGGGACGCACGGCCCTCGTCATCGCCCACCGGCTGTCCACCGTGCGTACGGCGGACCTCATCCTCGTCGTCGAGGACGGCCGGATCGCCGAACGCGGCACGCACGAGGAGCTGTTGGCGGCCGGCGGGCGTTACGCCGAGCTGTACCGCACCCAGTTCCAGCAACCGCTTTCGGCCAAGGTCGGCGCACACACCCCTCAGGAACCAACAGACATCGACAGCATCATTGCTTCCACGGGGTCCGCGACCTAGGGTGCGTTCGGTTTCCCCACAGCACCACACATGATCTGACGCTCCCTCACCACCGTGCAGCGCCGCACTGTCGTCCAGAGGAAGGCCGCCGTCGATGCCGATCACGCCCCCCACTCCCGCCGGCCCGTCGCCCCTGTCCCGTGTCCCGGTCAGCCGCCGCCGTCTGCTGGAGGGCGGCGCCGCCCTGCTCGGCGCGCTCGCCGTCTCCGGCTCCTCCGCCGCGGCGTACGCGGCCGACGGGGGCGGCGCCGAGGCCGGGCCGCCGGAGTGGAACGGCGCCATGGGCCTCTTCCAGGTCGGCGCCGAGCCCCCGCACACCACGCTCATGCCGTACGGCGACGTCCGGCAGGCCCTCGCGGCCGACCGCACGCGGTCGCCGTACCGCCTGAGCCTGGACGGCACCTGGAAGTTCGCCCACGCCGAGCGGCCCGAGGACCGGGACACCGACTTCCACCGCACCGACCTCGACGACCGCGACTGGGACACGATCCCCGTCCCGTCGGCCTGGCAACTGCACGGCTACGACCGGCCGATCTACGTCAACATCACCTACCCCTGGTGGGGCCCCAACGGCCTCGGCGAGGACGCGCAGCCACCCGCCGCCCCCACCCGCTACAACCCGGTGGGCCAGTACCGGCGCACCTTCACCGTCCCCCGCGACTGGTCGGGACGCCGTACGTTCCTGCACTTCGAGGGCGTGAAGTCGGCCCACTACGTCTGGATCAACGGCAAGCTCGTCGGCTACCACGAGGACTCCTACGACCCCGCCGAATACGACATCACGCCGTATCTGAAGCCGGGGACCAACCAGATCGCCGTCGAGGTCTACCGCTACTCCGACGGCGACTGGCTCGAGGACCAGGACATGATCCGCCTCAGCGGCATCTTCCGGTCCGTGTACCTGTACTCCACCCCGCCCGTCCACCTGCGCGACTTCCGCCTCACGACACCGCTGAGCGACGGCTACAAGGCGGCCGAGCTGTCCGTCACCGCGAGCGTGCGGGACTACGGCGGACAGGGCGCCGGCGAGCACACCGTGGAGACCCAGCTCTACGACGCCGACGGGCACCCGGTGTGGACACGGCCGCTGCGGCAGACCGTCACCCTGGACGCCGGTGGCGAGCAGACAGCGGAGGCGGCGAGGCCCGTACCCCGCCCGCGCCTCTGGTCGGCCGAGGACCCGTACCTCTACACGGCCGTGCTCCGTCTGCGCGACCCCGCGGGCAAGGTCGTCGAGACCCTCTCCCACCGCGTCGGCGTACGGGACTTCGCGTTGAAGGACGGCCTGATGCGCGTCAACGGCAAACCGGTCTCCTTCCGCGGCACCAACCGCCACGAGATGCACCCCGTCCACGGCTCGGCCCTCACCCGCGCCGACATGGTCAGGGACATCGAGATCATCAAGCGCCTGAACATCAACAGCGTCCGCACCTCGCATTACCCCAACAACCCCCAGTGGCTCGAACTCGCCGACGAGTACGGCCTGTACCTCGTCGGCGAGACCAACCTGGAGACCCACGGCATCCGCGACCGGTACCCCGGAGACCACGCCGAGTGGACGACGGCCTGCGTGGCCCGCGCCCGCGCCATGGTCCACCGCGACAAGAACCACGCCTCCGTGGTCATCTGGTCGCTCGGCAACGAGGCCGGCGGCGGCAGCACCTTCCGCGCCATGCACGACTGGATCCGCTCCTACGACCCCACCCGCGTCATCCAGTACGAAGGCGACGACCGGCCCGGCGTCAGCGACATCCGCTCCGCCATGTACGAGAGCCCCGCACGCGTCGAGGCGCGCGCCGCCGACACCGCCGACCGGCGGCCGTACGTGATGATCGAGTACTCGCACGCCATGGGCAATTCCAACGGCAACTTCAAGAAGTACTGGGACGTCGTACGCCGCCACGACGTCCTCCAGGGCGGCTGGATCTGGGACTTCGCCGACCAGGCCCTGAAGTGGCCCACCCCGGCCCGCACCCTGTTCACCGAGTCAGGACCGACGGCCCTGCAGGGCCAACTCATGGCCCCCGCAGGCACGTTCACCCGATCCGAGGGCGTCTCCGGCGGCACCGTCTTCGCCCGCGACACCAGCCTCGACCTCACCGGCTCGCTCACCCTGGAAGCGTGGATCACGCCCCGCCACACCGGCGGCCACCAGCCGGTCATCGCCAAGGGCGACACCCAGTACGCCCTCAAACAGACCGACCGCACCCTGGAGTTCTTCCTCCACGCCGACGGCCAGTGGACCACCGTGAACTGGGCACTCCCCGACGACTGGACCGGCCGCGAGCACCACATCGCGGGTGTCTTCGACGCGGCCGCCGGCACCCTCACCCTGTACGTCGACGGACAGGTCCGTGCCACCCGCACGACGACCCGCCGCCCCGCGAACAACACCGCGCCGCTCTCCCTGTGCACCGACGTCGACAACCCGACCCGCGAGTTCAGCGGCACCGTACGCCGGGCCCGCGTGTACGCCCGCGCCCTCAGCGCCGCCGAACTGGCCGACGGGGGGCGGGGGAGCGGCGACGACGGCGTACGGTTCTGGTTCGACGCGGCCACCGTCCAGGTCACCGAACGCCGGCCCCACGAGAAGACCTTCCTCGCGTACGGCGGTGACTGGGGCGACATCCCCAACGACGGGGCGTTCTCCGGGGACGGCATCGTCACCGCCGACCGGCAGCTGACCGGCAAGTCGGCCGAGGTCAAACAGGTCTACCAGGCCATCGACGCCGTCCCCGCCGACGGAGACACGCTCACCCCCGGCTCGGCGCTCGTCCTCACCAACGAGTACCTGTTCACCAACCTCAGCTCCTTCGAAGGCCGCTGGGAACTGCTGGCCGACGGCGAGACAGTCCAGCACGGCCGCCTGAGCCGGTCCCAACTGGACGTGGCCCCGCTCTCCAGCAAGAGCATCACCGTGCCCTTCGAGGTACCGCGCACCCCGGCCCCCGGCACCGAGTACTTCCTGCGCCTCTCCTTCACGACCCGGGAACGCACGAAATGGGCTGCCCCCGGCTTCGAGATCGCCAAGAAGCAGATCCCGGTCGACGGGGGCGCCCCCGGGGTGACCCCGGTCCCGCTGGCGAAGGTCCCCGCTCTACGCCACACGGAAGACGAGAAGACCATCTCGGCCACGGGCCGGGGCTTCTCACTCACCATCGACAAATCGACCGGCGTCATCACCTCCTACGAGGCGGACGGCGCCCCGCTGATCGTCTCCGGCCCCGCCCCGAACTTCTGGCGCGCCCCCACCGACAACGACCGCGGCAACGGCCAGCACACCCGTAACCAGACCTGGCGCGACGCGGGCGCCCGCCGCGAGGTCACGGAAGTCACCGTGCGCAGGCTGCGCGACCGGGCGGTGCAGATCAAGGTGGCAGGCACCCTGCCCACGACGACGCCCTCGACCTGCACGACCACCTACACGGTCTTCGGCAACGGCGAGATCAAGGTCGACAACACCCTGCACCCGGGCGCGGCCTCCCTGCCGTACCTCCCGGAGGTCGGCACGCTGCTGCTCCTGCCCGCCCGGCTGGAGAAGCTGCGGTACTACGGCCGGGGCCCCGAGGAGAACCACTGGGACCGCAACCACGCCACCGACGTCGGCCTCCACTCGGGCACCGTCTCCGGCCAGGGCACGCCCTATCTGCGCCCCCAGGAGAACGGCAACCGGACCGACGTCCGCTGGATCGCCCTCACCGGCGGCCACGGCCCGGGCCTCCTCGTCACCGGCGAACCCCTCGTCGAGGTCAACGCCTCCCACTTCACCCCCGAGGACCTCTCGACCGGCGCCCGCCACGCCTACCAGCTGACCCCGCGCGACGAGGTCGTCCTGCGCATCGCCCACCACCAGATGGGCGTCGGCGGCGACGACAGCTGGGGCGCGCACACCCACGACGAATACAAGCTGTTCGCCGACCGGGACTACTCCTACACGTACCGCCTGCGCCCGCTGGCGGACGTATCGGAGGCCATGCGCGCAGCGCGCCGGCCGACCGCACTGGAGTGACGGGGCGGGGTGGCCGGCGGCAGACCCCCGCCGGCCACCCGGCTCACTTCAGGTAGGGCCCGTCGACTCCGACCTTGCCCGGGCCGTCGAGGACGTAGACGCGGAGGTTGCCCCTGCCCGGGGCGGGCACCGTGAGGGTGCCGGTGGTCACCGTGCGGGTGTCGCCGGTGATCGCGTCCCGGTAGGTGCCGTTCGGGATGGCGGTGAAGGTGGCGCCGCCCGAGACGGCGACGAGGGCGAAGCTGTCCGTGCCGCCGCTGGTGTACCGGCGTTTGAAGGCCATGTCGCCGCTGATGCCGGCCGTGGAGTACTGGCCCATCTGGAGTGCCGGGACGGCTCGGCGGATCTGGTTGAGTCGCTGTACGTGCTTCACCAGCGGCTGTTGGAGCGTGGTGGCGACAGTTCCGGAGGCGGACTCGATCTGCGAGAAGCCGGAGGCCTTCACCTCTCCGGCGAGGTGGGCGCCGTAGTACGCCCGGCCGGTCGTGGCCAGCGGGCAGCTCGGGCCGCAGTCGATCCTCTTCCCCTTCTGGAACTCGATCTCCGAGCCGTAGTAGAGGGTCGGGATGCCCCGGAAGGTCCACATCAGGGACATGTTCTCGGCCCAGGCGTCGGTGCCGCCCGCGTAGCGCTCGCTGCTCTTGTCGGGCCCGTAGTCGTGGCTGTCGACGTAGACGACGTTGTACGTGGCGTCGTCGTAACTGTCGTCGGAGTCCTTGCCGTTGTGGAAGGCGTTGCTCGCGTCGCCGAAGTTCATGTGCATCCGCATGTCGATGACGTTCATGCCGGAGGCGCGGCTGTGGTCGGGGGCGTGGTAGCTGTTGCCGTCCAGGAACGCGTTCCTGGACGTGGGCTGGTTGCCCGTGCCCTGCTGCTGTTCGTAGTCGTACATCTCCAGCGCCGCCTTCGCGTCGTCGGCGCTGTAATCCCTGCGCTCCTTCCACGTGTAGAACTGCGCGGAGTGGTTGACCGAGCCCCGGTTCCACTTGTCGTTCACGAAGGCGGCGACCTCGCCGAAGACGAAGAAATTGCGGGCGGCTTCGGCGCCGTGACGTTGAGCGACCCGTTCCTGGACGGCGGGCAGGAAGCGGCGGTTCCAGGTGGTGCGCGGGATGTGTACGGCGGTGTCGACACGGAAGCCGTCGACGCCCATGTCGATGTACTTGTCGTAGGCACCGATGAGGTAGTTCTGCACCTGCGCGTTCTCGGTGTTGAAGTCGGCCAGGTCCTCGTGCAGCCAGCACGAACGGGAGTCCTCGCCCTCCCAGTTGCCGATCCAGCACTGGTGGTAGAGCGCCTTGGGGAACATGCCGGACGTCGGGCTCGGCCACTGGCAGTTGTAGAGCGTGTAGCCCTCGGGGCTCTTTCCGCCCGTGGGGACGCCCCAGTTGAGGCACGTGTTGCCGGACGGCTCGGCCGTCGACCACAGGTCGCCGTTGTAGTACGACTTGCCGCTCTTGGGCTCGACGGTGAGCCCGTCGTACTCGAACCCGGCCTGCTTCTCGTCGTAGTACCAGCTCCACTGCGCGTCGCGCACCCCGTACACGGTCGGGGTGAACAGGCCCTTGGCGCCCCAGCGGGAGGAATGGTTGTAGACGACGTCCTGGTAGATCTTCATGCCCTTGGCGTGGGCCGCGTCGATGAGGTCCTGGTACGAGGCCCCGGCGGACTCAAGGCGCGGGTCGACCTTGTAGAAGTCCCAGCCGTGGTAGCCGTGGTAGTCGTAGTCGGAGCGGTTGAGGACGACCGGGGTGATCCAGACGGCGGAGAAGCCGAGCCCCTTGATGTAGTCGAGCTTGTCGACCAGCCCCTTGAAGTCACCCCGGAACATCGGGTCGTCGTCGGCCGCGTTGCCGGACTTCTCGTGCTGGCTGCCGCCCCGGTTGTTGGCGGGGTCGCCGTCGTTGAAGCGGGCGGTGAGGACGAAGTAGATGGGGTCCTTGCGCGGGTCGGTGCCGAGGGGCGTACCGGTCGCGGGAGTTGAAGGCTCGGTGCCGGTGGTGGCCGTCGCGGCTGGCGAGGCCGCGGAGACGTTCCCGGCGGCATCCACGGCCCGGACGGTGTAGGAGTAGGCGGTGTTCTCCTCGAGGCCGGTGTCGGAGAAGACGGTGGAACCGACGTCGGACACGACCTCGCCCCGGGTGCCGCCGGTACGGGTGACCTGGTACCCGGTGACTCCCGTGTCGTCGGTGGACGGCTCCCAGGTGAGGACGACGGAGACGCCGTCGGCACGGGCGGTCACTCCGGTGGGCGCGGTCGGGGCCTGTGTATCGGGCGCCTCGTCGGCACAGGGGTCGTCCGCGTCCGGGGTGACCTTGTTCTCGGCGACCGTGGTGACACCGGTGGGCAGGGTGTAGTCGGCGCCGCCATTGTTGTCCCACACGCCATTGCCGTTGTTGAACGCCGCCTTCATGGAGGTGGCCGTCCCGAGGTCGACGTCCTTCCGCCACCAGCCCGCGCACGCGGCCTGCATACCGGCGCCGGGGACCGTCGTCCATGAGCCGCCGGACGGCTGGTGGTGGAGGTTGGCGGTGGTCCAGCCGAGGGTGCGGGTGGAGTAGTAGACGGTCGCCTCGTTGCCGTCACCCGGCTCCCCACCGCCGGCGCAGGGGTCGGAGTGGGCGATCACACCGTCCTTGACGGTGATGTTCCCCGTGCCGAGGGCGTAGTTCCGGCCGGCGTTGTTGTCCCAGGTGCCGGAGCCGTCGTTGAAGGTGGCCTGCAGCCCGGTGGCCGCACCGAGATCGACGGTCAGCTTCACCCAGTCCGCGCAGGCGGCCTCCATACGGGTGCCGGGCACGGTCGTCCAGGAACCGCCGTCGGGGGCGTAGTGGAGGTAGGTCGTGGACCAGTCGCGGGTCTTGGTGGAGTAAAAGACGGTGGCGGTGTTGCCGGCGGTGGCCGTCTCCGTGAGGGCCGTGACCGCCGGTTCAGGGGTGACGGCGGCCAGGGCGAGGAGTCCCGCCGACAGGGCGCCGGCGGTCCAGCCGCGGACGCGCGGCCGGTGACGTCGTCTCATGTGCGTCTCCAGTGAGGTCAGGGGAGCGTGACCGCTCCTCGTGGACGCACACCGCAGACCCGACGCGCCTCGGGATCCCGATGCATGGGTACCTGCAGATGCCGTGAGACTTCTGAAAGCTTCAGCAACGTCTTGCAGGCGCTGGGAGGTTACCTGCGCATGACCTCACCGTAAAGGGATCCGGCACATGGACCTTGACCCGTCGAGGTCATCGACGGGTCAACCGGTCCGGCGGGCCGGGCGCGTAAGGGTACGGAGGCGCCCCGTCCCTCCGGCCCGCCGGACCGGAAGTGCCGTTGAACGTAGCATCGTTGCAAGATGGATGAAAGAACTTGCGCCGTGTGAACGGGAGTTGAGCGGCGTGGCGACTCGTGCCTGGCGCGGGGTCGCCGCCCCGAAAACCTGTCGAGTACGTCAGGGGGAGGCGCCTACCCTGACGGCATGTCCCACGGCAAAACCGCGTTCGTCTGCCTCCCCTGCAGGGCCTCGTACAAGCAGCCCTACGACCGGGACCGGCCCCAGCGGATCTGCCCGCGCTGCGCCCGGCCGCTGATCCACGCGGGATCGGCCTTCGCCCCGCCGCCGCGCCGCGACCGTGACGCGTGGCGCGTGCTCAGCGTTCTGCTGCACGCGGGCGTCGGCTTCCACAAGAGCTGCTGCGGCGGGCCGGGGTACCGGCCGCGCACCCTGCGGGAGGTACGTGAACGGCTGACGTACGCCCGCCGCACGGGCGAGCCCTTCGCACGGGCGCTCGCGGGCTAGGGGTGTGCCATGGCGGAAGCCGTGAGCGGCCTAGTGGTCACGGGAGGCCGGGGCCAGGAAGCCCGGCGCGCTTCCGTACCTGCTTCCCGATAACGCGCCGCCACCCGCCCGCCCGACCCCCGGCGCAGGTCCAGCTCCGCCGTCGCCAGGCGCGTCACCGCCTCCGGGCCAGGTCGGAGGGGCGGGCGAGATCCGCCACCAGGGTCTCGACGCCCGTCGCGCGCGCCGCACGCAGTACCTGGGTCGGAGACTCCAGGCGCTCGGCCCGCCGGGCGACCAGGACCACCTTCCGGCCGCGTCCGGCCAGCCGGGTCGCGTACTCCCATCCGATGCCGGAGGAGGCCCCCGTCGCGAGGGCCGTGCCGGGGGCGTCGTGCGAGGTCATGCGTGTGTTCCCTCCGCCGTCGGGGGGCAGGCCGACGGGTTCCCGGGCGGGGCGCCCGCCGGCGCCGGGCGACCCGGCGGGTCGGAGGTGAAACGTGGCGGCGCACTGCCCGGACGGCCGCCGGACCAGGTCACCGGGCGGACGCAGCCCCGAGCCGGCCCGGGGTGCCGCACCGCTCGTACGTCTTCGCGGTGATGCGCGGGCTCGTCGGCGGCCGCTACGGGGGCCCGGTGGCCTGAACGCTCCTGCTATGTGGCCGGAATGACGGGGCATGGCCTCGTCCGGCCGGGCGAGCGCACCTCGGGGTGTCCCGGCATGACAAGCTGGGCTCGCCCGTCCCCCGAACCCAGGAGGTCACCATGACCGCAGAGCAGCCCGCCACGGAAGGTTCGGAACCGGCCGACGCCGAGAAGTCCTCCCTGACGCCGGACGCCGACGGCGCCTACGACCTGAAGGCCAAGTTCCGCGAAGCCCTCGCCCGCCGGCGCGGCGCGCAGGCGGAGGCGGCCGAGGTCGCCGGCCACCCGAACGCGTCGAAGGTGCGCGGCGCTCACGGCCCGGCCGCGAGCCAGCGGTCGTTCCGCCGGAAGAGCGGCGGCTGATCCCGCCGAAGAGAAGAAGGGGGGCGCCGGCCCGTGGCCGGCGCCCCCTTCTTCTCTTCGGACTCGCTGTCCGTCCGATCAGTGCTTGGCCGCGACGCCGGCGACGGAGACGTCGGGCGCGTCGGTCTCGGGCGCGTCCGGGTCCGGGCGCCAGAAGGCCGTGGCGACGACCCCTGGCTCGACCAGGTCCAGGCCGTCGAAGTAGGAGGCGATCTCCTGCGGCGACCGGAGGTGGTAGGTGTTCGCCGACTGGTGGTTGTACGCCGCGACCGCCGTGTTCAGCGCCTCGTTGGTGTTCGTGCCGTCGCTCAGCGCCAGCCAGCTGCCCGCGGGCAGCCCCGCCAGCAGGGCGCTCACCAGGTCGCCCGGCCGGTCGTCGTCCGAGATCTGCCCCATGATGCCCAGCAGGGTGAGGGCGACCGGGCGGCTGAAGTCGAGCGTCTTGGCAGCCTGGGCCAGGATCCGCTCGGGGTCGCGGACGTCCGCGTCGACGTAGGCGCAGGCCCCCTCCTCGCTGCTGGTGAGCAGCGCCTCGGCGTGCACCAGGACGAGCGGGTCGTTGTCCACGTAGACGATGCGGCTCTCGGGCGCGATGCGCTGGGCCAGCTCGTGCGTGTTGTCCGCGGTGGGCAGGCCCCTCCCGATGTCCAGGAACTGCCGGACGCCGGCCTCCCGCACCAGGAAGCGCACGGCCCGCGCGAGGAACCGCCGCTGCAGCCGGGCGACGGCGGCGAATTCCGGGAACGTCGACAGGATGACGTCCCCGACCTCGCTGTCGACGGGGTAGTTGTCCTTGCCGCCGAGCAGGTAGTTCCACACCCGCGCCGAGTGCGGGCGATCGGTCTGCAGCCTGGCCACGATGTCGGCAGGCGAAGATTCCGAGGATTCCATGGGGGCAGCTTCACACACCGTGGTGATCGAAGTGATCAAGTACGGGAATTCGCGGCGGACTTCATTGTGCTCCTCCCTCCCGGGGGGGGGCCGAGGTGGCGGCCGAGATCGCGCACGACATCGCCACACGGTCACGGAGCGCACGCTGGACCTGGTCCGCCGCTGCCTCGTTCCACAGGACGGTGCGGCGGGCCCGGCCTGACACCGGACCCGCCGCACCGCCTCCCCTCGGAGAAGGCCTTCTCAGCGCTGCAAGGTCAGCAGACCCGGGCGGTAGGGCAGCAGGCCGTAGTCACCTCCGGAGTTCGGGCTGCGGCCCTGGTAGAGCAGCTGCAGATGGCAGGGGTCGACGGTCATCGTCTGGTCGGCGCTGGTGCGCAGCAGCTCGCCGTGGCTGATGTCGTTCGTCCAGGTGGCGCCGCTGTTGGCCTTGCCGGCGAAGGGGTTGCTCTCGGAGGCGGCCTGCGGGGTCCAGGAGCCGCTGAGACTGGTGGCGGTGAAGGACCGGAAGTACCGGCCCTGTGAGCCGATCGCCTCGACGATCATGAGGTAGCGGTTCTGGCCCTGGAGCTTGTAGACCTGCGGCGCCTCGAACAGGTTGTTCGTCGTGTCGCTCATGACCACGGTCGAGGTCGAGCCGAAGCTGCCGGGGAAGTTCCCGATCGGCATGCTCGCCCGGTAGATCTTGCCGTTGTCCCCGGCGAAGAACAGGTACATGTTCGTGCCGTCACCGATGAGCGTCTGGTCGATGGGTCCCGTGCCGGAGCCGGAGATGCTTCCGGAGAAGAGCACCTGCTCGGACGACCAGCCGTTGGGGTTGGTCGGGTCCGTCGACGTCCGGTAGGAGAAGGCGGTGCCGCCCCACTGGTACGCCAGCACCCAGATGTTCTTCGGCGCGAAGTAGAAGAGGCTGGGGGCGACCGTGGAGCTGTTCATCGCGTTCTGGCTCGCCGAGCCCATCTCCGACCAGGCCCCGAACAGACCGAAGTTCATCGAACCCCAGCGGGTCCCGGTGTCGTGCGTGGTCGCGTAGACGAGCTGCTTGCCGTTGTAGGGGGCGACGGTGAAGTCCTTCAGCGAGACCCATCCCTGCCGGGGCTGGGCCAGTGCGCCGGTCGAGTTCCAGCGGTAACTCGACGGCAGGTCGCAGGAATCGGGATCGCCGGGATCCCCGCCGTCCGAGCCGACCTTGACGAGCTGCCACTGCTGGTTGGTCCCGCCCCAGTCGTCGTACTGGACGATGTTCGCGCCGTCGGCGGTGGAGGCGCCCTGGACCTCGAGTGCCTTGCCGCTGTGGCGCGAGACGAGGCGTACGTACCCGTCCGAGCTGTCGGCCAGCCGCCACTGCTGGTTGGCGGCGTTCTGGTCGGACCACTGGACGATCGAACCGCCGTTCGCGGTCGACCAGTTGTAGACGTCCAGCACCTTGCCGGAGTGGCGTGACGCGATCCGGTAGGAGCCGTTGCCTGAGTCGATGAACCGCCACTGCTGCTGGTTCTGGTCGTTCCTCGACCACTGGGTGATCCGGGCGCCGTCGTTCGTGGCCAGGTTGTACACGTCGAGGGCCTTGCCGCTGTTGCGGTTGACCAGGACGTACCAGGCGTTCGTGTCGACGGTCGCCGCCGCGGCCGGCTCGGCGCCGAGGAACGCCGTCAGCAGCAACAAGGGCGCCAGGACGCCGAGCAGGCGTCTCGGGCGCACCGCGGGCAGGATGCGTGACCACATCGGAGAGCCTCCTTGAGGGGGGAAGTGTGGGTGCCGCCGACGAACCGCCGAGCCATGGTGCGGGAGCGCGCAAACGATTCGAAAGTTTCGAACGCTCCCAGGATCTCCGGCGCCACAAGCTAGGAATACGACGCTCCGCGGTCAAGGTGTTTCGCCGATCTGGCTGCAAAACGCTGTCGCGTTCGTGGGTCTGACGGTGTGGGGGTGACCGTGCTCGGAGGCGTCCCTCAGGGCGCCGGATCACCCGTGCGGGAGCGGGAGTTGGGTGCTCTGGCCAGGAGGTATGGGAGTCCGGTCGCGACCCGGCGCCCAGGGGGCGGGGGCTGTCCGCCGCGCGTGCGAAAGGGCGATAGTCGACGGAAAGTCAGGGGCGAAACTTTCGCTCGACAGTCGGAAAAAATCCATGCCGTATGGGTTGACGACTCCCTGTCAAGCCCCCAATGATCTGTCTGGGCAACCGGCCGAGGAGCGAAATGTCGAACACCTCGGTTCCCGAAGTCCGAGCCGCACCACCGGATCCCCGCATCACCCGCCGTGGACCGCCCCGCCGACCGGCCCAGGCCGCTGCGCTCCCCCCAGCACGTCCGTTCCTCGGTTTCCCCTGCTCTTCGGTCGTTCCGTGAGAACCGCTAAGGAGGCACCCCCATGGGCATCCAAGCCCTTCCCAGAGCCGCCGTCCGTCAGAAGCTCCGAACCCCGCTGCTGGCGCTGGCCGCCGGCGTCCTCGGGCTGACGGCCGCACTCGTCCCGCCCACGAACGCGGACGCGGCCGAGAGCACCCTCGGTGCCGCGGCGGCACAGAGCGGCCGCTACTTCGGCGTCGCCATCGCCTCGGGCAAGCTCGGCGACTCGACGTACACCTCGATCGCGAACCGCGAGTTCAACTCGGTGACCGCCGAGAACGAGATGAAGATCGACGCCACCGAGCCGAACCGGGGCCAGTTCAACTTCAGTTCGGCCGACCGCGTCTACAACTGGGCCGTGCAGAACGGCAAGGAGGTCCGCGGACACACCCTCGCCTGGCACTCCCAGCAGCCCGGCTGGATGCAGAGCCTCAGCGGCAGCTCGCTGCGCCAGGCCATGATCGACCACATCAACGGCGTGATGGCGCACTACAAGGGCAAGATCGCCCAGTGGGACGTCGTGAACGAGGCGTTCGCCGACGGAAGTTCGGGTGCCCGCCGCGACTCCAACCTCCAGCGCACCGGCAACGACTGGATCGAGGTCGCCTTCCGCACCGCGCGCGCCGCCGACCCGTCCGCCAAGCTCTGCTACAACGACTACAACGTCGAGAACTGGAACTGGGCGAAGACCCAGGCCATGTACAACATGGTCAAGGACTTCAAGTCGCGCGGCGTGCCGATCGACTGCGTCGGCTTCCAGTCGCACTTCAACAGCGGCAGCCCGTACGACAGCAACTTCCGCACCACGCTGCAGAACTTCGCGGCCCTCGGCGTCGACGTCGCCGTCACCGAGCTCGACATCCAGGGCGCCTCGTCCTCGACGTACGCCGCCGTGGTCAACGACTGCCTGGCCGTCTCGCGCTGCCTCGGCGTGACCGTCTGGGGCGTGCGCGACAGCGACTCCTGGCGCGCCAGTGACACGCCGCTGCTGTTCAACAACGACGGCAGCAAGAAGGCCGCGTACTCCGCCGTCCTGAACGCGCTCAACGGCGGCACCACCACGCCCCCGCCGACCGGTGACGGCGGCCAGATCAAGGGCGTCGCCTCGGGCCGCTGCCTGGACGTCCCCAACGCCTCCACCACCGACGGCACAGGCGTCCAGCTGTACGACTGCCACTCCAACAGCAACCAGCAGTGGGCCGTGACCGACTCCGGTGAGATCCGGGTCTACGGCAACAAGTGCCTGGACGCCGCCGGCACCGGCAACGGCGCCTCGGTCCAGATCTACAGCTGCTGGGGCGGCGACAACCAGAAGTGGCGGCTGAACTCCGACGGTTCGATCGTCGGCGTCCAGTCGGGCCGCTGCCTGGACGCGGCCGGCAGCGGCAACGGCGCCAGGATCCAGCTCTACGCCTGCTCGGGCGGCTCCAACCAGCGCTGGACCCGCACCTGACACACGGGCCTTCAGCCACATGGCCCGGGGCCGCCGTCGTGAGGGCGGCGGCCCGTCCAGGGGTCCGGTCGGCCGGCACAAAGCCGACTCCCGGGCGCTGTCCGTCGCCGCGCCGTCACCCGCCCGGGTGCGCGGGCCCTGGTCCGTCATCTTCCGCGGCCAGGGTCGCCCGCACCCGCTGCTCCTCGCGAGCCGGGCCGACGTCCCGTTCCAGGGGCGTGCGGCTCACGGCTGTCGCGAGGTCCTCCAAGGCCCGTTTCTCAAGTTCAGCCTCGCGCCGCACGACCGGGCTTCCGGTGCCGAGGGCGCTGCCCTGCCAGGCGTGGAGCGCCTCCTCCACGCGCCCCCAGTCCGGGTTCCTGTGCTCGCGCACATCCTCGGCCGCCTGCTCGGTGTCCGCCTCCAGGGCCTCGGCGAGCCGCTCCGCCTCCGAGGCGAAACGGCTGTCGGCCCGCGGGACGTGGCTCTCCATGAGCATCGCCGCCCGGCCGAACCGCTTGAGCGCCTCCTGCGCGTCCTCCGCCTCGCGCGACGTCAGGCCGCGGGGGCCGACCGGTTCGCGTCTTGCCTGTTCATAGGCCTTCTGCCAGGCGGCCCGTGCGTCCCTGCTCGCCAGCAGCGCCCTGCGCATGTCCGCGCGATGTTCCCGGGTCGGTCGGGCGTGGCTGCGGAGCACGGCGGCCGCGTAGCGGCCGTCGGCGGCGAGCCAGTCCGCCAGCCGGCCCGGCAGCCGGGGGGTCTCCCACGCGGGGTACACCACGTACGCCAGCATGGCCAGGGCCCCGCCGAGCAGGGTGAGCACCACCCGCTCCGGGACCGTCTGCTCCCATGCCTGGCCGCCCATGCCGAGCAGGAAGACGACGTACGCGGCGGTGAAGCACTGGGAGTAGGCGTAGCCGGTACGGTTCAGCGTGTACGACAGGCCCGCCGAGACGACCGCCGGCACGGCGGACAGGTGGGCGTCCGTGCCCAATGCCCGCACCACACCGGTGGCGAGCGCCACCCCCACCAGGGTCCCGGCGAGACGGGCCACGGCACGCGCGTACGTCCGGTGGAAGTCCGGCCGCATCACCATCACCGAGGCGATGGGCGCCCAGTAGCCGTGCCCCAGGGGCAGCCGGGCGGCGATCAGATAGCCGACCGTGGCCACCGCCGCCAGGCGGACGGCGTGCCGGAACACGGGCGAGTCCCGGTGGAGCTCACGGCGGACCGCCACGACGACGACCGGGACCAGCTTGAACAGGGTCGGGCGCACCAGGAACTGGGCGCCGGCGGGATCGGGCGGCGTGGGCGCCTCGGCGCGCGCCCCGCCGCTCCCGGCGATGTCCAACGCCTCGCCGAGCAGTTCCACGAGCCGTTCGGCGGCTTGCCGCGCGGGGCCCTCCAGCACCTCGTGCTCCTCGTCGACGCGCAGGACGTCCGCGCTCTCGGGCCGCACCTCGGCAGGGATGCCGTGTCGGATCGAACGGGCGGCCGCGTCCAGGACGTCGGCGGCCGCGTCGAGCAACTCCCGCGCGCGGTCCCGCCCGGGTCCCTCGGCCGGGGCGCCCACGTCCGGGTCGGCGAGCGCCGCGACGACCGGCCGAATGCGCTCGGCGAGTCCCCGGGGGCCGTGCAGGACGGGAGGACGGGTGCGGGCCTGGGACGGCGTCACGGCGGCCGCGTCCCGGGCCGTCATCAGCGGCTCCGGGTCGAACGGCGCGGTCGGGTCGTGCCGCAGCCGGCGGGCGTAGTCGGCCACGGCGGCCAGCGCGTCGGCCAGCGCGTCGCGGTGCGCGCCCCAACGCCGGATCGGGAACAGCAGGATCAGCACGGCCTGCGCCACGCCTCCGAGCGCGATGACCCCGGCGTGCTCCAGAGCCCGCCCGACGCTCGTGGGCAGGGTGATGGTCACCAGCATGCTGCCCACGGTCGTCGCCGCGACGATCCCGGCGGTCGATCCGACGGCCCATGCCATTCCCGCGACGAAGGCCCACAGGGCGAGCAGCGGGAGGAACGTCACGAGTCGCCCCGCCGCCAGGTAGCCCACGAAGGTGCTGAGCGCCAGACCCGCGCCCGCGCCGAGCGCGACGACCTTGCGCGGACGCCAGTTGCGCTGGAAGGTTGCTCCGCCCGCGGAGTAGGCGCCGAGAGCGGCGGACGCGGCGTACGCGGGGGAGACCAGCCACAGCGTCGGCCCGACGACGAGCGCCACCCCGGCGGCCGCACGCAGGGCGAGCAGGGGCTCCAGCCGCGTCTCCTCGACCGTGAGCCCGGATCGCACGACGTCCCCGAAGGCCCGCAGCCACGTCACGGGTGTCCGCACGGCCGGAACGCCCTGCCGGGTCGCGTCGGCCTGGTCGAGGTGCGGCAGCCCTCGTGCATGGAAACCTCCCACACAGGCGGAGCTTCGGCGCTCAGGCGGCGTTGCGTCCGGGTCCCCCTGTGCGCCCGAGGCGAAACAACCACGCACCGACCGATCAGCGAATCTCCGGACCCGGACGACCACCGACCGAGGGCACATCTCTGGCTGAGGTCACCCGCTAGTCACCGTGGCCGTCCTGCAGCAGGATGCGACGCTCCTGTTCGCGCTTGGAGTAGGCCGCTGCCCGGATCGCCTCGTCACTCTCCAGGCCCGATCCCAGCGCGCCGCCCACCGTGGCGACCGAAGCGACGAACCAGGTCAGCGTCCAGTAATCCGTGGTGTGCAGCGGGGTCTGTGTCGCGGAAGTGAACACACGATCGGTGAGGATGAACAGCGCCCACACCAAGTTGATGACCATCAGACCCGCGTAGCAGACCAGCACCCCGATACCCACCGTCAGGACCGTGGAGGTGTTGTAGAGGACCGCCGTCTTCCTCGCCTCCGGCGAAACCTCGTCCGTTCGATGCCACAGGTTCGCGTCCACGATCAGCCAGCCGATCATGAGAGCGACGGACCCGACCATGGCGATCACCAGGCGTGGCGTGCCCAGGGAGGTGGCCAGGCTCCAGATGGTGGAGTCCAGGGTGGCGATGGCCCCCGTGGCGAGTGCGGCCGCCAGGGCTTTCGACAAGTCCGGCACCAACCGCCAGGGCCGGTTGGCGCGGACCATACCGAGGAGCACCCTCAGGTAACCGCGCGGCCCGCTGACGACGTACCGCAGATCGGCCATGTCCTCCGCACCGACCTGACCCGGATGGATAGGCGTGAGACGACCGATGAAGGGCCCACGCAGCGGCTGACCTCCCGGAGCCCACTCAGGCCCGGTGGCCCGTGGGCTCGTCAAGCTGAGCACTGCTTCTTCCACGGCCTGCTGGGCCCTTGTCTGCAGCCGGAAGCCCCCCAGCGGAGGAAGAGACACCAGCGCCAAGCCGTGTTCGTGGCTCAGATCCACCACGATCTCGCGCCCGTGCGAGTGCAGCGGAAGGTCGGTGAGGGCCACGACGATGTCCCAGTTCCCCTCCCTTCCACGGTCCATGATCCGCTGCATCAAGGTGGGCGGATCCTCGGTTCTTGCGGTGAAGGGCTCACTGACCACCTCGACGTCGAACCGTCGTGCCTGGCCCGACTTGTCGGCGAGCCGATCAGGAAGCGTCCGGGCCAAGCGCTGCGCGATCTCCGTCGGCGCGTACGGATCCGCCAGAAGAGCCACGACCGTAACGCCCTGGAATGACACCCGCATGACTCCTTCTCGTCGGCTGCCCCCGCGATCGCACGTGCCCACAGCATCGCCCCCGAGGTGACGCGGCCCGCCCCGTGACACGCTGACACTGTCGGCAGGCGCAGGCGGCAAGGTCAGATCTCCGCGTCCTCGTCCGTGCAGGACCTGCGGGTGAGCCGGGCCCGGTGACGCCGCCTGTCGCGCGGTTCCCAGCGCGATCGGGTACTCAGGAACGGTGAACAAGGACGCGTCCGACCCCTACGTGCATGTCCGGGGCGCCGGCGAGAACAACCTGCGGAACATCGACGTCGACGTTCCACGGGACGCCATGGTCGCCTTCACCGGGGTCTCCGGCTCGGGCAAGTCCTCGCTCGCGTTCGGCACGCTCTACGCGGAGGCGCAGCGTCGCTACTTCGAGTCCGTGGCACCGTACGCCCGAAGGCTGTTGCAGCAGGTCGGCGCACCGCACGTGCAGGAGATCACCGGACTGCCCCCGGCCGTGGCCCTGCAGCAGCGCCGCGGATCACCCAGCTCGCGCTCGACGGTCGGCACCATCACCACCCTGTCCAATCTGCTGCGCATCCTGTACTCCCGCGCCGGCACCTACCCGCCCGGGGCCGCACGGCTGGACGCCGAGTCGTTCTCACCCAACACCGCGGCCGGCGCCTGCCCGCGGTGCCACGGACTGGGCGTCGTGCACGACGTCGCCGAGGACCTGCTCGTCCCGGACCCCTCGCTGAGCATCCGCGAAGGGGCGATCGCCGCCTGGCCGGGCGCCTGGCAGGGCGCCAACCTGCGCAGTGTCGTGAACGGCCTGGGAATCGACATCGACCGGCCCTGGCGCAGACTCCGGAAGAAGGACCGCGACTGGCTGCTGTACACGGACGAGCAGCCCTCCGTGTACATCGAGCCGGAGGAGGACCGCATCGACTACGGCTACCAGGGCAAGTTCTGGAGCGCCCGCAAGCACGTCATGCACGTCCTCGCCGACTCCAAGAGCGAGAAGATGCGCGAACGGGCGCTCCGGTTCGTCAGAAGCGTGCCCTGCCCCGAGTGCCACGGCAGCGGACTGCGGCCCGAGGCGCTCGCCGTGGCCTTCGCCGGACATTCCATCGCCGAGATCAACGCGAAGCCGCTCACCGAGGTCGTGGCACTGCTGCGGCCGGTCGCCGAGCGGTCCGAGGCCGACGCCACCACGTCGACCGCCCGATCCGGGGAGACGACCGAGGTCGCGGTCCGGATCTGCGGCGATCTGGTCGCGCGGATCGAGGTACTGCTCGGTCTGGGCCTCGGATATCTCAGCCTCGGGCGCCGCTCGACGACCCTGTCGCCCGGCGAGGCGCAGCGCCTGCGCATCGCCACCCAACTGCGCTCGGGGCTGTTCGGCGTCGTCTACGTCCTCGACGAACCCTCCGCCGGCCTGCACCCTGCCGACGCGGAACCGCTGCTGGACGTGCTGGACCGTCTCAAGGCGGCGGGCAACTCCCTGTTCGTCGTGGAGCACGACATGGACGTCGTACGGCGGGCGGACTGGGTCGTCGACATCGGTCCCGGCGCGGGCGAGGGCGGCGGACGCGTGCTGTACAGCGGCCCGGTCGCCGGTCTCGAGCGGGTCGGGGAGTCGGCCACGAGCCAGTACCTGTTCGGGCGGGCCCAGCCGCTCGATCACCGCCCGCGCGCACCGCACGGCTGGCTGCACCTGCGCGGCGTCTCCCGCCACAATCTGCGCGACGTGTCCGTCGACGTACCGCTCTGCGTACTGACGGCGGTGACCGGCGTGTCCGGTTCCGGAAAGTCGACGCTGGTGACGCAGGTGCTCGCCGAGGTCGTCCGCGGCCACCTCGGACTCGTGCCCGAGGAGCCCGACGAGGCACAGCTGGAGATCGACGTCCAGGACGCGTCGGGGGTCGAGTCGTTCGACCGGCTGGTCCTGGTCGACCAGCGGCCCATCGGCCGGACCCCCCGGTCCAACCTGGCCACCTACACGGGGATGTTCGACGCCGTGCGCAAGCTGTACGCGGCGACGGACGAGGCCAGGGCGCGCGGCTACTCGGCCGGACGGTTCTCCTTCAACGTGCCCGAGGGGCGGTGCGAGACCTGCCAGGGCGAAGGGTTCGTCGCGGTGGAACTGCTGTTCCTGCCCGGCACCTATGCGCCGTGCCCGACCTGCCAGGGTGCCCGGTACAACGCCGAGACGCTGGAAGTCACCTACCGCGGCAAGAACATCGCGGAAGTGCTGGCGCTGTCCGTCGACGCCGCCGCCACGTTCCTCTCCTCCGTCCCGGCCGCCTCCCGCAGTCTGGAGACGCTGCGTGAGGTGGGACTGGGATACCTGCGGCTGGGCCAGCCCGCGACGGAACTCAGCGGCGGTGAGGCGCAACGCATCAAACTGGCCACCGAACTGCAGCGGGCCCGCCGCGGGCACGCGCTCTACCTGCTGGACGAGCCGACGGCGGGGCTGCACCCCGCTGACATCGCGCTGCTGCTGCGACAGCTGCACCGCCTCGTCGACGCGGGCAACACGGTCGTCCTCGTCGAGCACGACCTGGACACGATCGCCACCGCCGACTGGGTCATCGACCTCGGCCCCGGCGGCGGCGACGCGGGCGGCCGGGTCGTCGCGGCGGGCCCGCCCGCCAAGGTGGCGAAAGCCCGTCGCAGCGCCACCGCGCCCTATCTCGCGGCCCGGCTCACACGCTCCTGACGGCCAGAAGCCCTTTGCGGCAACCGCGGGATCCGACCCGCCGCAGCAGTCCCGCACCCCGGCGTGAGCGGTCGCGTCGTGGTCACCGCCGTCCGTGGGCGGGCGCGGGCCGGGACGGCGTGTCAGGCTTGCAGGGGTCCGCGCCGATCGTCGCAACGCAGCAGGGAAGGAGGGCGACCCATGGATGAGCGGGAATTCGTCCGTACCGTCGCCGAGCGCACCGGACTGGGCCGCGAGGAGGCGGCGGACCTGACCTGGGCCACGCTCGAGACGCTGGCCCACCGGCTGAGCCCGGGGGAGGCCAGGGGCCTGGTCACCGAACTCCCCGAGGGCCTCGCGGACGCGGTGCGCCGGGGAACCACGGATCGCATCGAGCGCTTCGGGCACACCGACAGCGTGCGACGCGTCGCCGAACGCACCATGCTCAAGGAGGAGGAGGCCGACCGTGGTGTGCGCACCGTCCTGGCCGTGCTCCGCGAGGCGATCAGCGAGAAGGAGTTCACCGACCTGATGTCGCAGCTCGGCACGGACTTCTCCCAGGCCGTCGAATCCGCCGGGTGACATCCGCGGATCGCCGGTCCCTCGAGGCCGTCGTGGCGTGAGGGTCACACCGGGGCCCGGGCGTCACAGGGCGAGGACGTGGAGGTCGACCAGGTCGAGCAGCGCCCGCAGAGCCGAGCTGGGCCGCCGGGTCGACGACGTGCCGAGATGCATGCTCCAGCGCAGCACGGTGCCGTGGACGTCCAGGACGTGCAGGCCGGGGGTGCGGGCAACGGCGAACGCGGGCAGGAAGGCGATGCCCAGACCGTGCCGGACGAGTGCCGCCCCCATGTCGATGTCGGGCACTTCCAGGGCCACCCGGCGTACGACGCCCGCCGCCGCGAACGCCCGGTCGACCACCTCGCGGTTGCCGTAGCCCGGCGGGAAGTCCACGAAGGGCTCCTCCGCGAGGTCCGCCAGCGTCAACTCCCCCCGCTGCGCGAGCGGATGGGCGGCGTTCACCACGAGGACGAGCGGCACGGTGGCCAGCTCGCGGGCGTCGATCCCGGCGGGTTTGCGCTCGGGCAGCGACAGGAAGGCCACGTCCAGGTCTCCGCCGAGCAGCGCGTGCGCCAGTCCCTCCGAGCCGGTCGTCGCCAGCCGCAGCCGGACGTCGATCGCCGGATGCCGCGCGTGCAACTGCCCGAGGAGCGCCGGCAGGTCCACCACCTCGACCGAGGCCATCGCGCCCACGTTCACCGCGCCGCGCAGCGTGTCCTGGGCGGCACGCACGGCGTCCTGGGCCGCCTGGGCGGCGTGCAGGGTGGCGCGGGCCTCCGGCAGCAGCGCCGCGCCCGCCCCGGTGAGCCGGACCCGCTGCGACGTGCGCTCGAACAGCGCGCAGCCGAGCTCGCGCTCCAGGGAGCGGATCGCGGCGGACACCCCCGACTGCACCACGTGCAGCCGACGGGCGGCGCGCGTGAAGCTCAGCTCCTCGGCGACCGCGATGAAGTGCTCCAGCTGACGTAGCTCCACAGGAGAAGTATCTCCCGCATTGCTCGACCTCAGCAAAAACATTCGCTGGCATTGATCCTGGCTGGTGAGGAGGATGGAAGGCGTCATCCGCTTCCGTCCGAGGAGGGGTACCCCTGCCTGCCGCACCGACGCCGCTGAGCCGTCCCGCAGCCGAGGCTCCCGGCGACCCGACCCACCACATCCAGGCACTCGCCCGCGCCGACCTGCCGCCCCGCGCCCCCGGCCGGCGCCGTGCCTCGCACGCGACCGGCTTCTGGTTCGTGGCGGTGGCCTTCACCGTGCTGATGGCCTTCGGCACCGCGCCGACCCCGCTGTGGCCGCTGTACGAGGCCCGGGACCACTTCGGCGCGACCACGGTCACGGTGGCGTACGCCTCGATGGTCGTGGGGGCGGCGGGCGCCTTCCTGGGGCTGGGACACCTGTCGGACCGGCTCGGCCGGCGGCGCATCATCGTCCCGGCGCTGCTGGTCGGCATCCTCGCGTCGGTCGTACTGATCGTGTGGCGGGACCTGCCGGGGCTGATCGCGGGCCGGGTCCTCAACGGTGTCGGACTGGGGCTGATGGCCTCGACCGCGACGACGTATCTGCACGACCTCTACCACGACGTCCGTCCCGACCGGACGGGTTCGGTGCTGCCCGGCGTCGTGGCCACCGCCGCCAACCTCGGCGGCCTGGCCTCGGGCCCCCTGGTCGCCGGAGCCGTCGCCGAGTGGCTTCCCGCGCCCCTGATCACCGTCCAGGTGATCTTCACGCTCGCCATGGCGGTATGCCTGGCGCTGGTGCTGTGCACCCCGGAGACCGTGGACCTGGAGCTGCCCGTGGCCCGACCGTCCAGCAGGTTCGTCCTGCGCCCCGGCGGCCGGCGGGCGTTCGGCGCGGCCGGCGCGCTGGGCGCCTTCGCCTTCGCGATCCTCGGCCTGATCTCCTCCCTCGGGGCGAGCGTGCTCCACGGCAGCCTGCACACCGACTCGCACCTCGTGGTCGGCCTGGCGGCCTTCCTCATGTTCGGTTCCGCGGCGGCCGCCCAGCTGGTGCTGGGCCGCCTCCCACTGCCCCGGCTCCTGACCGTGGGGGCGGTGGTCTTCCCGGTCGGGCTGGTCCTGTGCGCCGTCGCCCTCCAGCATCCGGCGCTCTGGCTCTACCTGGTCGCCGTGTCCCTGTCGGGAGCCGGCTCCGGGCTGCTGTTCAAGGGAGGTGTCGAACGCGCCGGTGCGGTGGCCGAGCCCGCCTCACGCGCGGGGGTCCTCGCCGTGTTCTTCGTCGTCGCCTACCTGGGAATGGGCCTGCCGTCCGTCCTGTTCGGCATCGCCCTGCGGTACTTCGCCGTCCAGAACGCGATGATCGGTTTCGCGACGGTCCTCTCCTGCGGCGCCGTCGTGTCGGTGGTCGTCGCGCTGCGGGATCGGGCACCCGGTCCGGGCGAGCTCCCGGCGAGGTCCGCACCCCCCTCCTGACCTCCTCGCGGCGTATGCGGCGCGGCTGTCTGGGAGGCGTGCCGCTGGGCACCCGGTGCGGGTGCGCGGGCCACGGATCCGCGGCAGACGGGAGGCCCGGGATGTCCGCGGAATCGGCCAGAACGATCGTGCTCCCCTCCGGTGAGGAGATCGCGGCTGCAGGACAGGGCACCTGGTACCTGGGCGAGGACCCGGGCCGGCGTGAACAGGAGATCGCCGCGCTGCGGCTGGGCGTGGACCTGGGGATGACCGTCGTCGACACGGCGGAGATGTACGGCGACGGAGCGGCCGAGGAACTCGTCGGGGAGGCCCTCCGCGGACGGCGGGACGAGGTCTTCCTCGTCAGCAAGGTGCTGCCCGGACACGCCGACCGGAAGGGCACCGTCGCCGCCTGCGAGGGCAGCCTGCGGCGGCTCGGTACGGACCGGCTGGACCTGTACCTGCTGCACTGGCGGGGACGGTGGCCCCTCGAGGAGACCCTGTCGGGATTCACCGACCTGATGGAGGCGGGGAAGATCCGGTACTGGGGCGTGAGCAATCTGGACGTCGCCGACATGACCGAGCTGGCCACCCTCCCCGGCGGCGACGCCGTGGCCGTCGACCAGGTGCTGTACAACCTCTCCCGGCGCGGCATCGAGTGGGATCTGCTCCCCTGGTGCCGCGAGGCCGAGGTGGCGGTCATGGCCTACTCCCCGATCGAGCAGGGGCGGATCCTGGGAGCCGAGGCACTGGGTGCCGTGGCCCGGGCCCTCGGAGCTACACCGGCCCAGGTGGCACTGGCCTGGGCGCTGGAACAGGGGGTGTCCGCGATCCCGCGTTCCGGATCGCCCGACCACGTACGGGAGAACCGCGGCGCGGTGGACCTCCGCCTTCCCACCGAGGCGCTCGAAATCCTCGACGAGGCGTTCCCGCCGCCCACCCCGGCCACACCCCTGGAGATGCTCTGAAGGAGGCCGTGCTGTCGGAGGTGGAGGCGGCGCGGGGGCACATCCTGCTCTTCGTCGACGAGTTGCACACGGTCGTCGGGGCGGGTGCCGCGGAGGGGGCCATGGATGCGGGCAACATGCTCAAGCCGAGCTCGCCCGCGGTGAACTCCACATGATCGGCGCCACCACCCTCGACGAGTACCGCAAGCACATCGAGAAGGACGCGGCTCTTGAGCGTCGTTTCCAGCAGGTGCTGGTCGACGAGCCGAGTGTGGAGGACACCGTCTCCATCCTGCGCGGGCTGCGTGAACGCCTGGAGATCTTCCACGGGGTGAAGATCCAGGACACGGCTCTGGTCTCCGCCGCCACCCTCTCCCACCGCTACATCACGGACCGGTTCCTGCCCGACAAGGCCATCGACCTCGTCGACGAGGCCCGCGGTCGCCGTGTGAGGACCACCCTGCGGCCGGGAACGGGACCCGTCGGCCCGGGGCGGGGAACGACTCCGCACGGCACTGCCCGGCGTCGTTCCTCCACGTCCGGCCGTTGACCGGACCAAGCATCGCTCCACTCCGAGGCCCTCCGATGGCCTAGCCGCGGTGGTGGTCCGAGGCAGGTGAGGCACATGGTCGACAGGGCGGCATATTTCCGAGAACGGAGCGATCCCTTGCAGCGCACCGCACAGATCTCACCCCGGGTCATGGAGTCGATCTCGACGCCCGAGCGGGTCGAGACGCACCTGGGCACCCTGGAGTTCCCGCTGGGCGTACCCACCGAGGAGACCGCGAACCGCCTCTACGACCACGCGGACCACGTGCGCGCGGTCAGCGCGTTCCTCGACGCGTATTCCGGCGTCAGCCTGTGGGCGGCCCGCCGGGGGTTCCTGGAGGCCGGAATCCAGGACCACGACGTCCTGCTCTTCTCGGAGTTCATGGATCCCAAGACGCTCGTGCTGACCGGGAACGCCGACACCGTCTACTTCGTCAGCTTCCTCGACCTGACCGAGGGCCCGCTGGTGGTGGAGGTGCCACCCTTCGCCCTCTGCTTCCTCAATGACATGTGGTTCCGCTGGGTCACGGACCCCGGCATGGCCGGTCCGGACCGCGGAGCGGGCGGCAAGTACCTCTTCGTGCCACCCGGCCACGAGGGCCCTCTGCCCGAGGGCGGGTTCTTCACGCTCCGGACCCGCACCACGCGGCTCATCCTGGGCGGTCGGGCCTTCCTGGAGGGCGACGACCCGAAGCCGGCGGTCGAGCGGATCAAGGAGGGCGTGCGCATCTACCGTTACGTCCCCGGCCTCTACGGAACCAGCATCGGGGAGATCGTCACCGGCGGCACGGCCCCGCCGCTGCCATGGACCGCCGAGACCTGGACCGCCGCGCTGCACAGGCCCGACCCGCCGCGCTTCGTCGAGGGCACCGGACTGCCCGTGAACATGGTCCCGCCCGCGGACGCGACGTACTTCGACTTCGCGAGCGAACTCGTGCACGACCAGCCGGCCGAGGCGCTCGACCCCGAGATCGCCGGCGCGCTGGCCGCGGTCGGCATCGTCAAGGGCAGGTCCTTCGAGCCGGACGCGCGGATGCGGGAGATCCTCACCGAGGCGGCCGCGGTCGGCAACGCCACGGCCCGTACCCTCGCCTTCAGTCCGCGTCCGGCCGAGGGGGCGCACTACTACGGTGTCTCCTCCCGGTGGCTCAACGGCCTGCTGGTGTCCGGCCACGAGTTCCTGACCCCGCCCGCGAACATCACCGACAAGGGCGTCGAGCCCCGCCCGAACGACGGCGCCCGGAAACTCAACCTGCGGACCTGGTGGTGGTACCTGGGCGTGGGCATCAGTCCGGCGTTCACGGCGCCGCTGCCCGGCGTCGGCTCCCAGTACCTGTTTGCCCTCGCGGATCAGGAGGAGCGGGCCTTCGACGGCGGCAAGTACTACCGTCTCGTGCTTCCGCCGAACATTCCCGCCGCGAAGTTCTGGTCGGTCACCGTCTACGACAACCAGACGCGGTCGATGCTCGACACCCCGCAGCGGTTCCCCCGGGCCGGCAGCCAGGCCTATCCCACCCCGGCGGCGGTCCCCGGCCCGGACGGCACGACCACGGTGCACTTCGGGCCCGACCGGCCCGACGGTGTGCCCGAGGGCAACTGGATCCAGACCACACCGGGCCGGGGATGGTTCGTGGTACTGCGCTTCTACAGCCCGCTGCAGCCGTTCTTCGACAAGACCTGGCGGCCGGGTGAGATCGAGGCGGTGGGCTGACGTCGCCCGACGGCGCTGGGACAACAGACGAACCGAACGGTGACGCGCATGGACACGACCCCGCTGGGAAGCTGGAACGACGGTGCCGCGAAACGGGCGATCGTCGGGTTCGTGACGTCCGCGGCGGCGGAGGGCTCGCCGGGCTTCGTTCCGCCGCGGGAGCGGGTCGCCGTGTTCGACAACGACGGAACCCTGTGGGTCGAGAAGCCCGCGCCGGTGCAGACGGCGTTCGTCCTCGGGAAACTGGCCGCGCGGCTGGAGCAGGACCCGTCGCTGGCCGACCGGCGGCCCTACCGGGAGATCGCCGAGCGGGACGAGTCGTACCTCCGCGCGCTGAACGAACAGGACCCCGACGCGGTGGCGTCGATGGTGGAGGCCGTCGGAGCGGCCTGGGAGGGCACCACCCTCGCGGAGTACGAGGCCGATGCCGCGCGGTACCTGGCCTCCTGGCGCCACGACCGCTTCGGAGCACCGTACGCCGGCCTCGTCTACCGGCCGATGCTGGAGCTGTTCGACTACCTCAGGTCGTACGGCTGGCGCCTGTTCGTCTGCTCGGGCGGCGGGCGTGACTTCATGCGGGTGATCTGCGAGGACACCTGGGGCATCCCCAGGGAGAACGTGATCGGCTCGGCGCCGGAGTTCGCCTACAGGGACGGTGTGCTGGTCCGTCGGGCGACCCCGCACGGCCCGCTCGCGCTCGGGCCCGGCAAACCGGAGTACATCCTCGCCCGCACCGGCCGGCTGCCGGGCTTCGCGGCGGGCAACGACGACGTGGACGTCGAGATGCTGCGGTCCGCGCGGTTCGCCCTGCTCGTCGTCCACGACGACGACGTCCGCGAGTACGCCTACGCCGACTGTGCGGAGCGGGCGCGCGCGACGGCCGAGAGGTCCGGGTGGACGACGGTCAGCATGAAGAACGACTGGAACGCGGTGCTCACAGAACGATTCACTCAGGAGAAGCCAAGTGCCTCACATCAGTGACGCCCCCAGCCCGGGCACATCACCCGAGACCCTCGCGTCGATCATGTGTCCGGATCGGCTGGAGACGGTCTTCGGAGCATGGGAGTTCTTCGACGGCATGCCCTTGCCCGACACGGTAGACCGCAGTTACGACACCCTGGATCTGCTGCGCGGGATCGAGGCGTTCCTCAACTGCGTGCCCGGCGCCTCCATGGTCGCGATGCGACGCGGACTGCGGAGCATCGGCGTCGACTCCCGCACGATCGGCTACACGGCCCCGCGCTGCACCTCGGCGCCGGTCCTGCTCACGGGCAACACGGAGACCACCTACGGGATGACCTTCCTGGCGCTCGACGAGGACGGCCCCACCGTGATCGAGGCGCCGGCGAACTCGCTGTGCATCGTCGACGACATGTGGCAGCGCTACGTCACCGACATGGGCATCGCCGGGCCCGACCGGGGAGAAGGAGGCAGGTACCTCTTCCTGCCTCCGGGCTACGAAGGCGACGTCCCCGACGGCTACTTCGTCGTACGGCCGGCGACGTACGGCTCCTGGGTGCTGCTGCGCGCACTGGGGGGCACGGAGAGCCTGCTCACGGCACGGATCTACCCCCTCTCGGCCGCGGCGGACCCGCCCGAGCAGCGCTTCGTCAACTGGGCGGACTCCGACTTCAACACGATCCACGCGAACGACTTCTCCTTCTTCGAGGAGATCGACACCATCGTCCAGGCCGAGCCGGCCGAGTCGCTCGACCCCGAGCGCGCCGGTCAGCTCGCCGCGCTCGGCATCGTGCGCGGCACGCCCTTCCGGCCGGACGACCGTCTGCGCTCGATCCTCGACACCGCCGCCAGGGTCGCCGCGGGCGTCGTACGGACACTGGCCTTCAAGCCGCGTGACCCGGGTTTCTACTACTACCCCGACGGGTCGTGGATGACCCCGTTCCCCACGCGCAGCTACGAGTTCCTGTCGGCGGACGGCGCCCGCCTGCTCGACTCCCGGGCGGTGTTCTACTACTTCGCGACCGCCTCCTCGCCGGCGATGGTGACGGCACCCGTCGGCACCGGATCGCAGTACGCCTACACGGCGGAGGACTCCACAGGCGAGTGGCTCGACGGCGGACGGCACTACACGGTCACGCTGCCGAGCGGCATCCCGGTGAAGAACTTCTGGGCCGTCACCGCCTACGACCCCCAGACCCGTTCGCTGCTGCGCACGGACCACCCCTACCCGAGCGTCAACAGCGAGTCGGGAGGCGTCCGGCCCGAGAGCAACGGCGACACGGTCATCCACTTCGGCCCGACCGCGCCGGAGGGCAGGGAGGCGAACTGGGTCCAGACCGTACCCGGCAAGGGATTCTTCGTGATGCTGCGGCTCTACGGCCCGCTCGAGAGCTGGTTCGACAAGAGCTGGCGGCCGGGCGAGATCGAACCGGTGTGAGGTAGTGGGCCGTGGGTGAGGCGATCGGTCAGATTCTGTCCTACGGCGTCGCCGTGGCGCTGAGCGCGTTCCCGATCATCGGTGTGGTGCTGATGCTCGCCACCCCCAGGGCGCGCTCCAACGGACCGGCGCTGCTCCTGGGCTGGGCTCTTGGCCTGGCCCTGGTCGGCACGATCGTGCTGCTGGTCTCGGGCGGCGCCGGCACGAGCGACCAGGGGCAGCCGGCCGACTGGGTCAGCGCGCTCGACCTGGCGCTCGGCGTGCTGCTGCTGTGGGTGGCGGTGAGGGAGTGGCGCGGCCGGCCGCGCGGCGACGAGGAGGAGGTGACGTTGCCGAAGTGGATGAAGACCGTCGACTCGTTCACCCCGGTCAAGGCGCTGGCCCTCGGGACAGCGCTGTCCGCCGTCAACCCGAAGAACCTGCTGCTCTCGATCGCCGCGGCGTCGGCGATCGCGCGCACGGACGCCTCCGCCGGCGCCCAGGCCGTGGCGCTCGCGGTCTACGTCGTCCTCGGAGCGCTCGGGCCCGGAGCGCCGGTCGTGCTCTACTTCGCCCTCAAGGAGCGCTCGAAGCACATCCTCGACGGTCTCAAGCTCTGGATGGAGCGGAACAACACGGCGATCATGGCCGTGATCTGCCTGCTCTTCGCCGCGAAGCTGGTGGGCAACGCCATCAGTGATCTCTCCTCCTGATGAGGGCGAGCGTGCCCCGGCTGTTCCCCTCCCTGCGGGGATACCGGTGGCAGTGGCTGAGCCGGGACGCCCTGGCCGGGGTGACGGTGTGGGCGATCCTCGTGCCCGAGGCGCTCGCCTACGCGACGATCGCCGGTGTCTCGCCCGTCGTCGGCCTCTACGCGGCGCCCGCCGCCCTGATCCTCTACGCCGTCTTCGGAAGCTCCCGGCACCTGGTGGTCGGGCCGATGGCGGCCACGGCGGCGCTCTCGGCGGCGGTCGTCGGTGACGTCGCGGGAGGTTCCGGCGCGGACTTCGCCGCGCTGACGGCGGCCCTGGCCGTCACGGTGGGCATCGCGGCGCTCCTCGCCGGACTGCTGCGCCTCGGCTTCCTCGCGAGTTTCATCTCCGAGCCGGTGCTGAAGGGCTTCATCGTGGGCCTGGCACTGACGATCATCGCGGGCCAGTTGCCGAAACTCTTCGGTGTCGAGGGCGGATCGGGGGACTTCTTCGAGAAGATCTGGGCCCTGATCGGCGACCTCGGCGCGACCAGCGGCCTCACGGTCCTGGTCGGTGCCGGCAGTCTCCTGCTGATCCTCGCCCTCAAGCGGATCGCCCCGATCGTGCCGGGCTCGCTGATCGCGGTGGCGCTGGGCATCGCGGTGGCGGCGGTCTTCGATCTCGAGGACCACGGCGTCGCTGTCGTCGGCGACATCGACACCGGGCTGCCCTCGTTCGGCTTCCCCGACGTCTCGCTCGCCGACCTCGGCGCTCTCGCCGCCGGAAGCGTCGGCGTGCTGCTCGTCGCCTTCGCCGAGGGACTCGGGGCCGCGAAGGACTACGCCGTCCGCGGCCACTACGAGATCGACGCCGACCGGGAGCTGATCGGGCTCGGCGCCGCGGGCCTGGGCGCCGGCCTGTCCAGCGGCATGGTCGTCAACGGCAGCCTCTCGAAGACCGCCGTCAACTGGTCGGCGGGCGCACGGACCCAGCTGTCCGGTGTGTTCGTCGCCCCCCTGACCGTGATCACGCTCCTCTTCCTCACCGGCCTCTTCGAGAAGCTTCCCGAGGCGGTGCTCGCGGGAGTGGTGATCGCGGCGGTCGTCGAACTGGTCGACCTCGCCTCGCTGGCCGCCCTCCACCGCGTCTTCACCCGCAGGCTCGGCCAGGACTACGGCGTCGCCGCGCGGCCCGACTTCCTCGCCGCCGTCGCCGCGATGCTCGGGGTGATGGTCTTCGACACGCTGCCCGGCCTGTTCATCGGCATCGGCGCCTCCCTGCTCCTGCTCCTCTACCGCTCCTCGCGCCCGGTCGTCAGCGAACTGGGGCAGCTGCCGGGGAACGGGCACTTCACCGCGCTCGACCGGCACCGGGAGAGCCGCAGGATCCCGGGGGTGGTGGTGCTGCGCGTCGAGGGGGGCGTCTACTTCGCCAACGCCGAGCGGATCCGGTCCACGGTGGCGAAGGCCGCCGGCAGGGACGGAGCCACGGCGGTCGTGATCGACGCCGAGACCGTCCCCTTCATCGACGTCAGCGCCGTCCGCATGCTCGACCAGCTGGCCGGGGAACTGGCGGGCCGAGGGGTCCGGCTGCTGCTCGCCCGCGACGTGGGCCAGGTGAGGGACGTGCTGCGCACCGCGGACGCCGGGGCGGAGCTGAGACACATCCATCCCACCGTGCGGGAGGCGGTCGAGGCCGCCAGGACCGACACGTCATCCGACGGGTGACGGCAGGCACCCTCTCGCCCCCGCCTCTCCCGGGGAGGTTCGCGCGGTGCGGCCGTAGCGGTCCACTGCTCTGGTCGTCGGAGTGTTTGCCCCACGTCACACCCCCTGGGCGATGTTCCTCACAACCGTCGACTCCGACGTGTGCCCGTGTACAGTGAAGACCGCCCTTGACCTGCACAAAGCCGGCAGGGAGCCGTCTTCCAGGAGTTGAAAATGCTGCGCACCATGTTCAAGTCCAAGATCCACCGCGCCACCGTCACCCAGGCCGACCTGCACTACGTGGGATCGGTGACCATCGACGCGGATCTGCTCGACGCCGCCGATCTGTGGCCCGGTGAGCTCGTCCACATCGTCGACATCACCAACGGCGCCCGTCTGGAGACCTACGTCATCGAGGGTGAGCGCGGGTCCGGCGTCATCGGGATCAACGGGGCCGCCGCCCATCTCGTCCACCCCGACGACCTGGTGATCATCATCAGTTACGCTCAGATGACCGACGCCGAGGCGCGGGAGTTCGAGCCGCGCGTCGTGCACGTGGACGGCGCCAACCGCATCGTCGCCCTCGGCGCGGACCCGTCCGAGCCGGTGCCGGGCTCCGACCAGGAGCGCAGCCCGCAAGCCGTGCCGGTGGCCTGAGTCCCCGGAGCAGGAGCAGGAGCGTGCGATGAGCGACACCGAGATCCGTGACGACCGGGCGGCGGGCCGCCTGGAGGCGGTCCTGGGCGACGAGGTGGTCGGCCGTATCGAGTACTTCGTCCTCGACGAACCGTCCCGCGCCCTGGTCCCCGTCCACACGATCGTGGAGCCCGCCCACGAGGGCAAGGGCATCGCCGGCTCCCTCGCCCGCGAGCTGTACCGGACGGCGGAGCGCGAGGGCGTCGTCGTCGCACCCCTCTGCCCGTACGTCGTCAAGTGGGCCGAGCGGCACCCGGACGAGGCCCCCGCGGCCGACCCGGAGCTGCTCGCCGCCGCGAAGGACTGGCTGCGGGCGCATCCCGGGCGGTTCTGACGGTCCCGGAGCTCGTCCGGAGCGTGCGTGGTGCGGGCGGGTGACTGTCCGCGCCCGCCCCGGGTAGGCGGGGCAGTAGTCCAGAGCCGACCCGCGTCGAGTGGCTGGAGGACGCCATGACGAACCCGCATCCGGACCCGGTACCCGGACCGGCGCCGGACCCGGAGCCGCCCCACCCGGAGCCCCACCCGGTCCCGCCCCCGGAGCCCCCGCCGGCTCCCCAGCCGCCCACGCCCGGGCCGCCTCCGCCCACGCCGGGCCCGCCGCCCGGACCGGACCCGGTGCCGCCGGGACCGCCGACTCCACCCGACCCGGTGCCGCCGGGGCCGTCCCCGTCGCCCATTCCGCCGGGGCCCGAGCCGGTGCCGAACCCCGAGCCCGGGCCGCCGCTCAGCTGACCGCCGGCCCTACGAGGGAGGCGCGATCTCGAACCGCGGCGGGCGTACGGTCGCCAGGCACGACCGGTCCGCCGCGGTCGGGGACCGGAAGAACGACACGGTGATCGACTGCGCGCACGGAGACTCCGCGAACGCGACATGGGCGACGTAGGGCACCGTGACCACCGTGGACCGGCTCAGCGTGCGGGCGACGTACGCCCCGTTGCTCGCGCCGGTCTGCGCGTCGAAACCGGCCGACATCACGAGCGTCGGGATGGAGCTGCGTGTCACGTTCCGGATCGACGGGGGCGCCGGCGGCACGTCCCAGGCACGGCAGTCGTCGTGCAGGAACGGCAGCTGGGGCGCGTTGGCCAGCACCGAGCGCGGGAACGACGGGAACGCCCGGCGGCCCGCGCGGATCACGTCGGCCTCGGTCTCGTACGGCGTCCACTCCCGGCAGAACACGCCGTACGCCAGGCCGTGGGCCAGCCGTCCGACGGCCTGCGGGCTGAGCTTGCCGCCCGCCCACTGCTCGGCGATCCGCGTCGGGTCGCCGTGGGCCAGCGCGTCGATGGAGCGCGGCACGCCCGCCGCCAGGTGCGTGGCGGAGGTCAGCCAGTTGACCAGGACACCGCCGTCCAGGACGACCTTCACCGGGGACGGCCGGTCCGGGACCCGTACGGTCGTGGTGATCGGGCGGGCCTCCGACCGGCGTACCAGGCGCTCGAACGTCGCCTGCAGGTTCGGGTAGCGGCGCGCGCAGGCCGGCTGCTCGGCGCAGGCGCGGAACAGGCCGTCGAAGCCCTGCCGTGCCGCGCTCCAGGTCAGGCTCGCGCCGGCCAGGGACGGCGGCAGGACGCCGTCGATGCCGACGGACCGGACGCCCTGCGGGTACCGGCGCATATAGGTGAGCGCGAGGTCGGTGCCGTAGGAGATGCCGAAGACGTTCCACCAGCGCAGGCCGAGGGCCGCCCGCAGGTCCGCGTAGTCGGCGGCGCTCTCGGAGGTGTCGTAGGCGGGCAGGTCGGCGCCGAGGCGGACCAGCCGGTTCCGGCACTCCCGGGTCGCCCGGACGTGCAGCCGGCCGGTCGAGGGGGCGTTGTGGACGAGGCTCACCGCGCGGGCGTTGAACTCGTCGATGTTCGGGCAGGTGAGGGCAGGTTCGGCGGAGTAGGTGCCGCGCTGCGACATGAAGACGACGTCCCGGTCGCGGTTCAGACCGCCGTTCACGGCGAGCTGCGCCTCGGACACCGCGTCGTCGCCGGGGCCGCCCGCGAACCACACGATCGGGTCGGACGCCCGCCGCTCGACCGCCGGGACGATCGCCACCTCGAGCGTGATCCGGCGTCCACCGGGCCGCGACCGGTTCTCCGGCACCGTCAGCGTGCCGCAGCGGGCGCCTTCCAGGGCGGGCACCGGGTCGGCGGTCCGCGGGCAGGGGCCCGGCGTGTAGCGGGCGTGCCCGGCGGTGCGGGCCACCGTGCCGAGCGGGGCCGGCCCGTCGCCGCCGGCGTGGGCGGGCGGCACCGCGAGACCGGTGACGAGAACGCCGGCGGTGGCCGCGGCGAGCGCGGCCGGAAGCCAGGAGTGGGGGCGGGCGACGGTCATACGGGCTCCGGTGGGGGAGTGAGGGCGGCTCATGCGGCCTCGGTGCGGGAGTGAGGGCGGATCACGCCGCCTCGGTGCGGGAGTGAGGGCGGATCACGCCGCCTCGGTGGGGGGTGAGGGGCGGCTCATGCGGACTTCGGTGGGGGAGTGATGGTGACCGGCTTCGGGGCGAGCCCCGCCACGCAGCGGGTGTCGGGCCCGGTCGGGCGGGTCAGGAAGGACGCCAGGACGCGTTGCGCGCAGGGCGACTGCGGGACCACCCAGTGCCCGACGCCGGGGATGCGGACCGTCGTCGAGCGGGACAGGGTGCGGGCCGCGTAGGCGCCCCAGCGGGCCCCGGTCTTCGCGTCGAACGTGCCCGACAGGACCAGCGCCGAGACCGCGCTCGTCGTCGTCACCCGCTGGACGGCGGTCCGGTCCGGGACGTTCCAGACGCGGCACACGTCGTGCTCGAACGGCAGTTGCGGTGCCTGTGCCAGTACGCTGTCCGGCCAGCCGGGGAACGCCCGCCGGCCCGCCCGCAGCAGGTCCGCCCGCGAGTACCCGGGGACCCACTCGGCGCAGGCCACCGACTGCGTGAGCCCGTGCGCGAACTCGCCGACGACCGGGGTGGCGCCCGCCGCGCGGGCCCGCGCGAACCGCTCCGGGTCGCCGTGCGCCAGCTCGTCCAGGGCCGCGGGCACGTCGACGGCCGGTACGGCGTTGGCGACGAGCAGATTGACCAGTGCGCCCCCGTCGAGGACGACCCGCACCGGCGCACCCCCGGACGGCGGTGCCGCCATCACCGTGAGCGGCCGCGCCTCCAGCCGCCGGACCTGCTCGGTCAGCGTGCGCCGCAGGTAGGGGTAGCGGTGCGCGCACCGGGGCTGGGCCGCGCACGCGGCGAAGATCGTGTTGATGCCCTCGCGGGCACTGTCCCACGTCCACGGCAGGCTGACGACCTGCGGCGGGACCACGGAGTCGATCGCGACCGAGCGGACGCCCCAGGGGTGCCGGCGCAGATAGGTGAGCGCGAGATCGGTGCCGTAGGAGTAGCCGTAGACGTTCCACCGCTCGATCCCCAGCGCCCGGCGCAGATCGGCGAAGTCGGCGGCGTTCTCGGTGGTGTTGTAGGCGCTCAGGTCGACGCCGGAGGCCGTGAGGCGGTCCCGGCACGCCCGGGTCGCCTGCACCAGGCGGCGGCCGGTCGAGGGCGCGTCGTAGCGCAGCCCGACCGCCTCGGCGTAGAAGCGGTCCACCTCCGGGCAGGCCAGGTTCGGCCGGGAGTGGAGGGTGCCGCGCTGCGCCATGACGATGAGGTCTCGGTCCCGGTTCACGCCCGAGTCGATCAGGAACGGGATGTCGCTGATCGCGTCGGCTCCGGGGCCGCCCGTCATGAAGACCACGGGGTCCGCTGCGGGCCGTCCAGAGGCGGCGGGGACGATCGCCACGGTCAGCCGGACGCTACGGCCGCCGCGCCGGGCACGGTTCTCGGGCACCTCCAGGTACCCGCACCGGCCGGGCACCGGCTCCGGTGTCGTCGGGCAGGGGCCCGGCACGAAGCGCGCCGGCACCAGCGGCCGGGGTGCGCCCCCGCCGGCGGCGCTCGGGGTGGGGGCGAGGACGGCGAGGAAGGCCAGTCCCGCCGTGACGAGGGCCGCGCCTGAGCGCGCGCGTCCCCGGTGCCGGGTCCGGCCGCGCGGCGCCGGGCAGCCCGTTCCGAAGTCCTGTTCGGCCATGTGATCCCGTCTCTGGAACGTCCCGGCCACACCGGCGTCGTCGACACCGGAGGGCGCCGTCCGCCCTCATGGATCGTGGCGGGCACGGCGTAGGCCAGCCTCGGCGGGCGGCCGGGCGCCCACCACTCGGGAACGCCACTCGGGCAGTCCGCCTCACCCGGACAGCCGTCCGCCCCACACACCGGTGGGCTGACCGGGTGCGGGGCGGACGACGCGACGGAACAGGCGGAGGCCAGAGGCTTTCAAAAGCCCCTGGACAACCGCTAGGCCGACACCTCCGAGCGGTCCCCGCCCCACAGCGTGTGGAACGAGCCGTCCCGGTCGGTCCGGCGGTAGGTGTGGGCGCCGAAGAAGTCCCGCTGCCCCTGGGTGAGCGCGGCCGGCAGGCGCTCCGCGCGCAGCGCGTCGTAGTAGGCGAGGGCCGCCGCGAAGCCCGGCGTGGGCACGCCCTGGCGGGTCGCGGCGATCAGGACCTCGCGCCAGTCGTCCTGCGCGTCGGCGATCTCCTGCGCGAACGTCTCGTCCGACAGCAGGCTCGGCAGGTCGGGGCGGGTGTCGTAGGCGGCCCGGATACGGTCCAGGAACGCGGCGCGGATGATGCAGCCGCCGCGCCAGATCGCCGAGACGGCGCCCAGGTCGATGTCCCAGTCGTACTCGTCGCGGGCCGCGTCGATCTCGTGGAAGCCCTGCGTGTACGACACGATCTTCGAGGCGTACAGCGCCTGCTCGACCCGGTCGGCGAACGCGGCGGCCTCCGCCTCGCCCAGCGGGGCGGCCTTCGGCCCGGCCAGTCCGCGCGACGCCTCGCGCAGCGCCGCGTGCCCGGACAGCGACCGCGCGAAGACGGCCTCGGCGATGCCCGACACCGGCACGCCGAGGTCGAGGGCGATCTGCACGGTCCAGCGGCCCGTGCCCTTCTGCTCGGCCTGGTCGACGACGACGTCCACGAAGGGCTTGCCGGTCGCCGCGTCCACGTGGGACAGCACCTCGGCGGTGATCTCGATCAGGTAGGAGTCCAGACGGCCCTGGTTCCAGGTGCGGAAGATCTCCGCGATCTGCGCGGGCTCGTACCCGGCGACGTCCCGCAGCAGCTGGTACGCCTCACCGATGAGCTGCATGTCGGCGTACTCGATGCCGTTGTGCACCATCTTCACGAAGTGCCCGGCGCCGTCGGGGCCGACATGCGTCACACAGGGCGCCCCGTCCTTCGCCTTCGCGGAGATCTTCTCCAGCATCGGGCCCAGCGAGTCGTACGACTCCTTCGGGCCGCCCGGCATGATGCTGGGCCCGTTGAGAGCGCCCTCCTCACCGCCGGAGACGCCCATGCCGACGAAGTGGATGCCCTGCTCGCGCAGGTCGCGCTCGCGGCGGCGGGTGTCCGCGAAGTGCGCGTTGCCCCCGTCGATGATCATGTCGCCGGGCTCGAGCAGCGGCGCGAACTCCTGGATCACGGCGTCGGTCGGCTCACCGGCCTTCACCATGATGACGAGCCGCCGCGGGCGCTCCAGCGCCGCCACGAACTCCTTGGCGGTCTCGGCCGCGATGAAGTCGCCCTCGCCGCCGAACTCGTCCACCAGAGCCCGGGTACGCGCCGGCGTACGGTTGTGCACCGCGACCGTGTAGCCGTTGCGGGCGAAGTTGCGGGCGAGGTTGCGGCCCATGACCGCGAGACCCGTGACGCCGATCTGCGCCGAAGTGCTCATGCCGTTGGCTCCTAGTGATCTCGATATGGCAGCGGTGCCACTCACGCCCGCCAGTATTGCCCCTCGTCCATCCTGACGTGCCGGTACGGCGACCGCACATCAGGGTGGCGCGATGTCGCAGGCACATACGCACGGAACGCCCCGGCGCACTCAGCCGTACCGCCTGTTCCCCAAAGAGCGCCCCTTCCGCGCCACTTGGCGTGAACAGGAGGCTGATTTGCCGTCTTGTCATGGCCTGTTCGCGGCGCTTACTTTTGCCCCTCCTGACGCACGTCGAGGGGGGCTCCTCCATGGCCGTACGCGGCCGGCACCGCCGGTACCAGCCGAACAGGATCAACCGCGCCTCGCTCTCCGTCACCGCGGGCGGCGCGGGGATCGCCCTCCCGCTCATCGGCACCGGCGTCGCCCAGGCCGCCGACCTGGACACCTGGAACAAGGTCGCCGCCTGCGAGTCCACCGGCCGATGGCACGTCAACACCGGCAACGGCTACTTCGGCGGCCTCCAGTTCGCCCAGTCCACCTGGGAGGCGTACGGCGGCACCCGGTACGCGGCCCGCGCCGACCTGGCCACCAGGGACCAGCAGATAGCCGTGGCCGAGAAGGTGCTCGACGGACAGGGGCCCGGCGCCTGGCCGGTGTGCTCCGGCCGCGCGGGGCTGACCCGGGGCGGGGAGAGCCCCGACGTCCGACCGGCCGCCGCCACCGCCGAGAGGACGTCCGTCCGGGACGTCCAGCCGCAGACCACGCCCCAGTCCCGCGCGGGCAAGGCCCAGATGTACACGGTGGTGCCGGGGGACACGCTGTCCCGGATCGCGGAGGAGCGGAAGGTGCGGGGCGGCTGGCGCGGCCTGTACGCCGCGAACCGCGAGACCGTCGGCGCGGACCCCGACCTGATCCTGCCCGGCCAGCGCCTCGCGTTGCGCGGCAAGGCGGCCCCGAAGCCGAAGACCCCGGCCCGCGAGCCCGCCGCCGAACCGTCGCGCGACAAGCGGGAGAAGCGCGAGAAACCCGCCACCGACCGGGAGAAATCCTCCACCACCCGGGACAAGCCGTCCACCGACCGCGAGGAACGCGTCACCAAGAGCAGCGGCACCATGGTCGCCCCCGTCGGCGCGAGCACCGGCACGCCCTACCGCAAGGCGGGCTCGTCCTGGTCGAAGGGCTACCACACGGGCGTCGACTTCCCCGTACCGACCGGCACCTCCGTGCGGTCCGTCGGCGCCGGGACGGTGGTGAGCGCCGGCTGGGAGGGCTCGTTCGGCTACCAGGTGGTCATCCGGCACGGCGACGGCCGCTACACCCAGTACGCCCATCTCTCCGCGATCTCCGTCAAGGACGGGCAGCCCGTGACCGCGGGCCAGCGCATCGGGCGCTCCGGGTCCACCGGCAACAGCACGGGCCCCCATCTGCACTTCGAGGTGCGCACGGGGCCCGGCTGGGGCTCGGACGTCGACCCGGTCGCCTATCTGCGCGCGGGCGGCGTCAGGATGTGACCCGGACCCGCTGCCGGTCCAGGCCGGGCGGCGGGTCGTAGGAGCCGTGGACGAGGCCGTACAGGCACACGGGCGGCGCGCCCGCGTCGCCGTACGACGCCCGGGCCGCCTCGGCCGGGACGAGCAGGTCCTCGAGGGCCTCCGGGACGACGACGTCCTCGCGCGCCGGCGCGGGGACCGCGGCCGGCGTGTGCGCGAGGCGCTCGGTGGTCAGGAGGATCAGGCCGCCCGCGGCCACCACCCCGCAGCCGAGCGCGAGCACGGTCCCCGTCGTGCCGTACCGGAAGGCCTCGCCGAACAGGGTGAGGCCGACGGCGGCCGCCACCACCGGGTTCACCACGGTCAGCGTGGCCAGCGGCGCCGCCAGGCCCGCGCCCCGGTAGGCGGCCTGCGACAGCAGCAGACCGGCCGTGGCGAAGACGCCGATGGTCGCCAGTGCCGGAAGGTCGCCGACGGACACCGCGCCGTCCCAGTCGACCGCGACGACCTTGGTGAACACCGAGGACATGCCGAACGCGATGCCGGACCCGGTCGCGAGCAGGGTGCTGCGCACCGCCGGATGCCGGTGGGCGGCCCGGCCCGCGATCATCAGCGCCACCACGAGCCCGCCGGTCACCAGGGCCACGGCCACCCGCTCGGCCGTCGCCAGCGACTGCGCGGGGGAGGCGGTGACCAGGGACAGCAGGCCCGCCAGGCCCACGGTCGCCATGAGGGCGCCCCGCCAGGCCGTCGCGCCGGCCCTCCGGCCCACGAAGAGCGCCGCCATCGGCAGCGCGAACACGATCGTCAGGGCGCCCAGGGGCTGCACCAGGCTCAGGGGACCGAACGCCAGCGCCACCACGTGCAGCAGACCGCCGAGGCCGTTCAGCCCGACCGCGGCCCACCAGCCCGGCCGGCGCATCGGCGCGAACTGCTCACCCGGGGAGGACACCGCGACCCGCTCCTGCACGATCGCGCCGCCCGCGTAGGCGACGGCCGAGACCAGGGAGAGCAGCACGGACAACGCGAGGGCGCTCATGGGCGGCTCCTCTGCGGAGGGCGGGGGCCGTGACCCCGGCGCGGCGAACGGTCGGCCATCATGACCAACACGATGCCGTGCGCGGCTCTTCCCGTCGTCGTCCCAGAGCACCCACTGTGTCGTACTGCTGATGGAGTACGAGAGGGCCGGTCTCATCCTCGGGTCGGGTGTCAGTGTGGGGGACACCCCGAGACACCCGGATACGGGGACGCCGGGCGGGCTTGGTACTACTGCTCCTCGTGGACCTCGACCCCGGCCTCGACGCGCTCCGCCCGCTCGGCGGTTTCTCCGTGCTGCGCACCCGTGCCACCGCGCCCTGCACCGGGACCGTCCTGGCCCGCGCGTATGCCGACGGCGACGCCCTGGACCTGCGGATCCGGCATGTCGCGAACGCCCTGCGCACCCCGGAGGAACGGGTCGCCGCATCCGTCGCGCAGCAGGGCCTGGCCGCCCGTCTGTGGTCGGTCGCCCTGGGCTGCACGGCGCTCTACGGGGCCGTCCCCGACCTCGACCCCGAGACGCTGCGCTGGGACCCCGGGGCCGGCGCCCCCGACGACCTGTGGCTCGGCGAGGTCCGCGCCCGGCCCGCCGACCCGGACACGGTCGCCGTCGTCGTCCTGCACGGGCATCTGGAGCCGCTGGCGGACGCGCTGGGCCGGCGGTACCGGGTGGCCCGGGGGCTGCTGTGGGGCAACGCCGGATCGGCTCTCGCGGGCGCCGCCCGGCAGCTCGACGGCTGGGCCCGCGCCCACGGCCGCCCCGACGCCGCCGCCCGGACCCGCGACCTGACCGCCCGGCTCCTCGCCCACCCCCTCCTGGCCGGCACCGGCACCCTCACCGGGGTCTCCTTCCGGCGCCGCAGCTGCTGCCTCTACTACCGGGTGCCCGGCGGCGGCCTGTGCGGCGACTGCTGCCTCATCCGGCCCCCGCGCTCTTCCCCGCACGCCCCATCTGGGTGACCATGAGGACAACCAGCCGCTGAGACAGGGGGTTCCGGGTGCGAGTGGGACTGCTGACCCGGGAGTACCCGCCGGACGTGTACGGCGGCGCGGGCGTCCATGTCGAGTTCCTGGCCCGCGAGTTGCGGGAGCTCGTCGACCTCGAGGTGCACTGCTGGGGCGAGGGCCGCACGGTGGGCGTCCGACGGCACCGCCCCTGGCCGGTCCTCGACACCGCCAACGACGCGTTGCGCACCTTCTCGGTGGACCTGGCGATGGCCGCCGCCCTCGACGGCCGTGAACTGATCCACTCCCACACCTGGTACGCCAACCTCGCCGGTCACCTCGGCAAGCTCCAGTACGGCATCCCGCACGTGCTGACCGCCCACTCCCTGGAACCGCTGCGGCCCTGGAAGGCCGAGCAACTGGGCGGCGGCTACGCCCTGTCCAGCTGGGCCGAGCGCACCGCCGTCGAGTCCGCCGACGCGGTGATCGCCGTCTCCGGCGCCATGCGCGAGGACATCCTCGGCTGCTACCCGGCGCTCGACCCGGACCGCGTCCACGTCGTGCACAACGGCATCGACACCGCCCTGTACCGGCCCGACCCCCGCACCGACGCCCTGGCCCGCTTCGGACTCGACGCCGACCGCCCGTACGTGCTGTTCGTCGGCCGTATCACCCGCCAGAAGGGCGTGCCGCAACTGCTGCGTGCGGTCCGGCACATCGACCCGGCCGTCCAGGTCGTGCTGTGCGCGGGCGCCCCCGACACTCCGGAGATCGACCGGGAGTTCCGCGATCTGTACGAGGAGCTGAGCCGGGTGCGGGCGGGCGTGCACTGGATCCCGCAGATGCTGCCGCGCCCGGAGGTCATCCAACTCCTCACACACGCCGCCGTGTTCGTGTGCCCCTCGGTGTACGAGCCGCTGGGCATCGTCAATCTGGAGGCGATGGCCTGCGGGACGCCGGTCGTGGCCTCGCGGGTCGGCGGCATACCGGAGGTCGTCGAGGACGGGGTGACGGGGCTTCTCGTCCCGCTGGACGACGACTTCGAGTCGGGTCTCGCGCGGGCCCTGGACGCGGTGGCGGGGGACCCGGAGACGGCCCGGCGGATGGGCGAGGCCGGGCGGGAGCGCGCGGTGGGGGAGTTCGGCTGGGACGCCGTGGCCCGCCGCACGGTCCGGCTGTACGGGGAGATCCTGAAACAGGCTTAGCGCGCGCGGCTCCGGGCAGGCTGGGATCAACCAGGGGTGAGGGGAGCGGCCATGCGTGGTGGTGGACCTTCGGTACTCGGCATCGTTCTGGCGGGCGGGGAGGGCAAACGCCTGATGCCCCTGACCGCGGACCGCGCGAAACCGGCGGTCACCTTCGGCGGCACCTACCGGCTCGTCGACTTCGTCCTGTCCAACCTCGTCAACGCCGGCATCCTGCGCATCTGCGTCCTCACGCAGTACAAGTCGCACTCGCTGGACCGGCACATCACCACGACCTGGCGGATGTCGAGCCTGCTCGGCAACTACGTCACGCCGGTCCCCGCCCAGCAGCGGCTCGGCCCGCGCTGGTACCTGGGCAGCGCCGACGCGATCCTGCAGTCGCTGAACCTGATCCACGACGAACGCCCCGAGTACGTCGCCGTCTTCGGCGCCGACCACGTGTACCGCATGGACCCGCGCCAGATGCTCGCCCAGCACGTGGAGAGCGGCGCGGGCGTCACGGTGGCGGGCATCCGGGTGCCGCGCGCCCAGTCCTCGTCCTTCGGGGTGATCAGCCCCGGGCCGGACGGGCAGACCGTGCGCCGCTTCCTGGAGAAGCCGGCCGACCCGCCGGGTCTCGCGGACGACCCCGAGCAGATCTTCGCCTCGATGGGCAACTACGTCTTCACCACGAAGGCCCTCATCGAGGCGCTCCAGCGGGACGCCGAGGACGAGCACTCCGTGCACGACATGGGCGGCTCGATCCTGCCGCAGCTCACCGAGCGCGGCGAGGCCCAGCTGTACGACTTCAGCGCCAACCACGTCCCGGGCGAGACCAGCCGCGACCGCGGCTACTGGCGGGACGTCGGCACCCTGGACGCGTACTACGACGCGCACATGGACCTGATCGCCGAGCGCCCCGCGTTCAACCTCTACAACCGCAGCTGGCCCGTCTACACCCACTCGGGCCAGCTGTCACCGGCCCGGTTCAACGCGGGCGGCATCGCCGGCGAGTCCATCATCAGCGCGGGCTGCCTCATCCGGGGCCAGGTCACCCGGTCGGTGCTGTCGCCGGGGGTGGTGGTCGACCCGGGGGCGGTGGTGCAGGGGTCGGTGCTGCACGACAACGTGCACATCGGGCGGGGCGCGGTGGTGCGCGGCGCGGTCCTCGACAAGAACGTCGACGTCCCGCCCGGCGCCACGATCGGGGTCAACCCGGACCGGGACGTGGAGCTGTACACGGTCTCGCAGGGCGGTGTGATCGCGCTCGGCAAGGGCCAGCGGGTCTCGTAGCCGACGGCCGCGTCATGACGCCTCCCGGGTGACGCGCACGGGATGCCCGGTGCCGTTCCCTGTGGTGGAGTGACGTCGTATGCACCATGAGTCCGCTGCTGTTCCGTGCTGTCCGCCGCCTTCATGAGAGGCGGGACTTAATCTGCTGTTAACTGTGCGTAGCCTGATCGTACTTGACTGTAATCGTCAGTCAGCGATTGACTTCAGATCCACCCTTCGCCGACGCGAGGCAAGCCATTGACTTCCGACCTGCTCGCACCTCTCGACCTGGCGTTCTGGAACATCGAGTCCGCCGAACACCCCATGCACCTGGGGGCGCTCGGTGTGTTCGCGGCGCACACGCCGACCGCGGGCGCCCACGCGGCCGACCTGCTCGCCGCCCGGGCCGCCGCCGTGCCGGGGCTGCGCATGCGCATCCGTGACGCCTGGCGGCCGAGCGGGCTGCTGCGGGCGCCGTTCTCCTTCGGCGGCGCCACCCGCGAGCCCGCGCCCGACTTCGACCCGCTCGACCACGTCCGGCTGCACGCCCCGACCGCCGACTTCCAGGCGGCGGCCGGACGGCTGATGGAGCGCCCCCTGGAGCGCGGCCGGCCCCCGTGGGAGGCGCATGTGCTGCCCGGCGAGGACGGGGTGTCGTTCGCCGTGCTGTTCAAGTTCCACCACGCCCTCGCCGACGGGCTGCGGGCGCTGACGCTCGCCGCCGCCGTCCTCGACCCGATGGACCTGCCCGCCCGCCGGCCCCGCCCCGAGGAGCCCGCGCGCAGCCGCGTGCCCGATGTGCGCAGGCTGCCCGACCTGGTGCGCGGCGCCGTGTCCGACGTGGGCCGGGCCCTGGACATCGGGGCGTCCGTCGCCGTGTCCACCCTCGCCACCCGTTCCTCGGCCGCGCTCACCGCCGAGCCGAGCGGCACCCGCCGTACCGCCGGGGTCGTGCTCGACATCGACGACGTGCACCTCGTCCGCAAGGCGGTCGGCGGTACCGTCAACGACGTCCTGATCGCGGTCGTCGCCGGAGCGCTGCGCCGCTGGCTCGACGAGCGCGGCGACGGCAGCGAGGGCGTCGCACCCCGCGCCCTGATCCCGGTCTCCCGGCGCCGCCCGCGCACCGCGCACCCGCAGGGCAACCGGCTCTCCGGCTATCTGATGCCGCTCCCCGTGGACGAGCCCGACCCGCTGCGCCGCCTCGCGACGGTCCGTACCGCGATGGACCGCAACAAGGACGCGGGCCCCCACCGGGGAGCGGGCGCCGTCGCCCTGCTCGCCGACCATGTGCCGGCGCTCGGGCACCGCTTCGGCGGGCCGCTGGTCGCCCAGGCCGCCCGGCTCTGGTTCGACATCCTCGTCACCAGCGTCCCGCTGCCCGGCATCCCGCTGAAGCTCGGCGGCCACGCCGTGACCGAGGTCTACCCCTTCGCCCCGCTGGCCCGCGGCCAGTCCCTGGCCGTCGCGATCTCGACGTACCGGGGTGGTGTGCACTTCGGTCTGGTCGCCGACGCGCAGGCCGTACCCGACCTCGACGTGCTCGCCCGGGCCGTCTCCGAGGAGGTCGCCGGGCTGATCGCCGTCTGCGATCCCTGATCGTCCGCACCCCGCCCGCTTCGCCGGATTCCGGTCGAGGGGCCGGAATTTTGGAGGACGGGCCCGGCGCTCCGTACAATTCCGCGTTCGAAAGCGAGCGCGACCGGAGCGCCGCGGGTGATCAGGGAACGGCAGCGGCGATGACGGTGACAGAGGACGGCTCGACGGCGATCAGGACCGGGGCCGGGGAGGAGCCCGGCGACGACGTCGTGTACGGCCCCGGCATCGACCCGGAGCGGCTGGCGGTCTGCCTCAGCGTGCTCGAGGAGCTCGACAAGCTGGAGGTCGACCACCCCGACGCGATCGCCGTGCGCCGGGCCACCGCGGGCGTCTACCGCACCGTCAAGCAGCGCCGCCGCCAGGAGCGCCGGGCGGCGAAGACCGCGCACGACAAGGCGGTCACCGAGGCCACCGCGACCGGCTCGGCCCAGCGCATCGACGACGAGACCGAGGGCCTGCTGCCGTCCTCCCGCACCGAGGAGGGCCGGATCGCGGGGATACTCCAGCGCCCGCGCTCCTGCTACACCTGCAAGACCCGGTACGTCGAGGTCGACTACTTCTACCACCAGCTCTGCCAGGACTGCGCCCGGCTGAACCGCTCGAAGCGGGACGCGCGGGCCGACCTCACCGGCAAGCGCGCCCTGCTCACCGGCGGCCGCGCCAAGATCGGCATGTACATCGCCCTGCGGCTGCTGCGGGACGGTGCGCACACCACGATCACCACGCGCTTCCCGAAGGACGCCATCCGCCGCTTCAAGGCGATGGACGACTCCGCGGACTGGATCCACCGCCTGGAGGTCGTCGGCATCGACCTGCGCGACCCGGCGCAGGCCGTGGCCCTCGCCGAGCAGGTCGCCGAGGCCGGCCCGCTCGACATCCTCGTGAACAACGCCACCCAGACCGTGCGCCGGCTGCCCTCCGCGTACGCCGCGCTGGTCGAGGGCGAGAGCGCCCCGCTGCCCGCCGGCGAGCTGCCCGCCCACCATGTCATCGGCGCCTTCAACTCGGGCGCGGTCGACGGTCTCACCGCGCTGCCGGTCGGCGCGAGCGGCCTCGACGCCCAGAAGGTCGCCGACCTCGCCCTGGTCGCCGGCAACGCCAGTGTCGCCCGGCACCTGGACGGCACCGCCATCGACGCCGGCGGTCTGGTCCCCGACGTCGTGGACTCCAACACCTGGGTGCAGACCATCGACCAGATCTCCCCGGTCGAGCTGCTGGAGACCCAGCTCTGCAACTACACCTCGCCGTTCATCCTGATCAGCGCGCTGCGGCCGACCATGGCCGAGGCCGCGCGGAAGGCGTCGAGCGGACGGGCGTACGTGGTGAACGTCTCCGCGATGGAGGGCGTCTTCGGGCGCGGCTACAAGGGCGCCGGGCACCCCAACACCAACGCCGCCAAGGCCGCGATGAACATGGTGACCCGCACCAGCGCGCACGAGATGTTCGAGGCCGACGGCATCCTCATGACCTCTGTCGACACCGGCTGGATCACCGACGAGCGCCCGCACTACGACAAGCTGCGGCTCGCCGAGGCCGGCTTCCACGCCCCGCTCGACCTGGTCGACGGCGCGGCCCGGGTCTACGACCCGATCGTGCGCGGCGAGGCGGGCGAGGACGTGTACGGCGTCTTCCTCAAGGACTACGCGCCCGGCAAGTGGTGATCCCGGCCCCGCCTCGAATCGCGGTGATTCGGGGCGGGTTGGCCTGATCCGGGCGGGTCCTCCCCGGGCTCGAGGTGCGGGCAGCCCCGGATCGGAGCCGCGTTGCGCCGAACGGGTGACGGACAAATGCCGTGTACGGCAGCGAAACAGGGAATGACGGCCGGGTGACTACCGGTCGACTCCGGAGATTTACACGTTGTTTGCAGCCCCATCGAGCAGGCATGCGCTCATTTGGTTAATCTGGAGCGGACGGACAGCGCCACAGGGTCCCAACCCACACCCATGGTCCGTCCCGGGACAAGCCGGTGCACAACGGCCTGCTTGCACACCAGTTACCGACGCCACCGCGTCCGAGTCGACGTTGAGCTGGACCCGAAGGGGCGTCAGGAACCGGATGGCAGTCAGGCCGGCCCGCCCCCGAGGGTGATCCGACACAGAAGGAGTGCGCGGTGACACCTGAGAAGACGAACGGCGAACAGCGCCCGAAGGAACGCACGGAGCGCGCGGGTCGCGGGACCAAGGAGATCGGCAGCCTGGACGTGTGGGCCCGGTCCGCCCCCATCCGGCTGGCGGGCTACGAGGACGACCTCGCCGAACCCCACATCCTGCCCAGCGTCGACTGACGGGGCGGGACCACCCACCGAACGCGGAGAGCCGCGGCCGACGACCGGCCGCGGCTCCGCCATGTCCGGCGCCGATCCAGCATCCCTTCCGTTTCCTTCGCCGTTCATCCATTTGCCTAAACGCTTTAGGTGGATGCATACTCGCTTAAGGCAAGTGGAAGGATCGTTGTGGCACGCGTAGGACTCACTCCGGACCGGCTGGTCCGCGCCGGCGCCGAGCTGGCCGACGAGATCGGCTTCGACCAGGTCACCGCGTCGGAACTGGCGCGGCGCTTCGGTGTCAAGGTGGCGAGCCTGTACTCGCATGTGCGGAACACCCAGGACCTGCGGACCCGGATCGCCCTGTTCGCGCTGGAGGAGATGGCCGACCGGGCCGCCGACGCCGTCGCCGGACGCGCCGGCAAGGACGCCCTCGTCGCCTTCGCCAACGTCTACCGCGACTACGAGCGCGAGCACCCCGGCCGGGCCGCCGCCGCCCGGATGCCGCTGGACCCCGAGACGGCCGCCGCGAGCGCGGGCCCCCGGCACGCCCAGATGACCCGGGCCATCCTGCGCGGCTACGACCTGACCGAACCGGACGCGACACACGCCGTCCGGCTGCTCGGAAGCGTCTTCCACGGGTACTCCAGCCTGGAGTCGGCGGGCGGCTTCCGGCACAGCGCGCCCGACTCCGAGGAGACCTGGAACCGGATCCTGGACGCCCTGGACTCCTTGCTGCGCAACTGGCCCACCGAGCCCACCTCCTGATCGACAGGCTGAGGACATGACCACCGAGCACGACTGGATCACCACCACCGTCACCGCGGACCTGCTGCGCGGCGCCCTCGACACCGAGCGGACCGAGCAGGGGCTGCTGCCGCACCGGCTGCCCGCCCGGGCCCGGGCGCAGAACACCGACGGGCAGCTGGCCATGGCCGAGTCGCATCCGTCCGGCGTACGGCTCGTCTTCCGCACCCGGGCCACCCGGGTCGAACTCGACGCCCTGCGCACCCGGCGCAGCTACGTCGGCGTGCCCGAGCGGCCCGCCGGCGTGTACGACCTGCTCGTCGACGGCCGCCTGGCCGCACAGGGCAGCGTCGACGGCGGCAACGTCGTGGTCGTCGACATGACCACGGGCACCGACGAGCACCGGCCGGGACCGGCCGGAACCGTCCGCTTCGACCCGCTGCCCGAGGGCGACAAGGACGTCGAGATCTGGCTCCCGCACAACGAGACCACCGAGCTGATCGCCCTGCGCACCGACGCCCCCGTCGAGCCCGCGCGTGACCCCGGCCGCAAGGTGTGGCTGCACCACGGCAGTTCCATCAGCCACGGCTCGGACGCCGCGAGCCCCACCGGTATCTGGCCCGCCACCGCCGCCGCCCTCGGCGATGTGGAGCTGGTCAATCTGGGGCTGGCCGGGAGCGCCCTGCTCGACCCGTTCACCGCCCGCGCCCTGCGCGACACCCCGGCCGACTTCATCAGCCTCAAGATCGGCATCAACCTGGTCAACCTCGACCTGATGCGCTCGCGTGCCTTCGGGCCCGCGGTGCACGGCTTCCTCGACACCGTGCGCGAAGGGCACCCGACGACACCGCTGCTGGTCGTCTCGCCCATCCTGTGCCCGATCCACGAGGACACCCCCGGGCCCTGCGCCCCGGACGTCGAGGGGCTCCGCGAGGGCCGGCTGCGGTTCGTGGCGATGGGCGACCCGGCGGAACGCGCGTCCGGCAAGCTGACGCTGAACGTCATCCGGGACGAGCTGTCCCGGATCGTGCGGGAGCGGGCCGCCGACGACCCGCACCTGCACCACCTCGACGGCCGCGAGCTGTACGGCGAGGCCGACTTCGCCGAGCTGCCCCTGCCCGACGATCTGCACCCCGACGCGACGACCCACCGCCGTATCGGCGAGCGGTTCGCCAAGCTGGCCTTCGGCGACGGAGGGCCGTTCGCGCGGGAGCTGTGAGCCGGGGCCTCAGTCCAGCGGGGCCGTCCTGCGCCACGGGCGCAGCCGCTCCACCTGCTCCGCGAGCGCCAGCAGCGCCGCCTCGGAGCCGGGGCGCCCCACCAGCTGCACCGCGGTGGGCGCTCCGGACGGCAGGGTACCGAACGGCACGGCCATCGCCGGCCAGCCCGTGAGGTTCCACGGCGGGGTCAGCGGCGAGTAGTTCGTGTTGGCCAGCACATTGCGCAGCCAGCCCCGCTCGTGCCACGGCACGGACCGCGGGGAGCGGCGGGCGAGGGCCGGGGTGAGCAGGACGTCGTACTCGGCGAAGAACGGCTCCAGCCGGGTGCGCAGCCGCTCCCGGTCCCCGCCGGTGCGGGCCCGGCCGACGAAGCGCCGGCCCACGGCCGCGTGCACCCGCGTCCGGCGGGTCAGGAGCCCGGTGTCGAGGCCCTGGGCGTCCACGGAGGTGCCCGCCGTCCAGTGCGTCAGCGCGGTGACGCCCAGCGACATCGGGTACGGCGGATCGGCCCGGCGCACCTGGTGGCCGGCCTTCATCAGCAGCGCCGCCGCCTCCCGGGCGGCACTCGCGTACGGCTTGCTGATCGTGACGCCGGCGATGGGGCTGCGCAGCGACACCGCGATCCGGTAGGTGTCCGGCGTCTCGGGGGCCGCCGACGCGCGGCCGGCGAGGACCGACAGCATCAGCCGGGCGTCCTCGACGGTCGTGGCGAGGGGGCCGTTCTCCGACATCCCGAACCAGTCGCCGTCGCCGATGCCCGCCGGGACCACTCCGGTGCCGGGCTTGATGGTGACCAGGCCGCAGTTGGCCGCCGGGATGCGCAGGGACCCCATGCCGTCGTTGCCGAGGGCGAGCGGCACCAGGCCCGCCGCGACCGCGGCCGCGCTGCCGCCCGACGAACCGCCCGCCGTGCGGGAGGTGTCCCAGGGGTTGCGGGCCGTGCCGTGCACGCCCTCGGTGGTGCCGAAGACGCACAGCTCCGGCACGTTCGTCAGACCCACGACCACCGCGCCGGCTGCGCGCAGCCGGGCCACGGTGACATGGTCCTCGCCGGCCGGGGTGTCGGGTGTCGCCGCCGAACCCACCCGCAGCGACTCGCCGCGCACCGCGAGGTTGTCCTTGACGGCCACGGGCACGCCGGCCAGGGGCAGTTCGGCGAGGTCGGGCCGGGCGGCCACCTCGTCGGCCTCGGCGAGCGCCGCCTCCCTGCGGACCACCCGGAAGGCGCCCACCCGCCCGTCGAGCCGCTCGATCCCGGCCAGATGCTCGGCCACCACCTCCCGGGGTGTGGCCTGCTTCTCGCGTACGGCGGCGGCGATCTCGGCGGCGGTCCGGCCGACCCAGCTGGTCACGGGCGCTCCTCCTGCATACTCGCGAGTATTCAGGAGAACTCTGCCCCTCCCAGGGCCCGCCGTCGAGAGGGTCCCGGGCTTGGACATTCGCGAGGGTGTCGTTGGACTCTTCGCGGCGGTGCCCGCGGCCGGTACCCCGCTGACCTGCCTGTCCTCCGGCCAATACGTCAACTCGACGCTCTCCGGGCCCATTGACAGCCCCTGGACCCGGTTCAAGGATCAGCCATCCGACGCATGGGGGTGGTCCGACGAGGGGACGCTGGAGAACGGCCGGAGTCCTCGCGGCGCTGGCGCTGGTGCTCACGGCTCCGCTGCCGGCCGCCGCGAGGCAGGAGCCTGCCACACCGGTCACGGTGCCCGCGCCGACCGACTGGACCCCGGGGCCTGGCCACTACCGCCACACCCGCGCCACCCGCCTCGTGGCCGACGGCCAGGAGGAGCGGCGCGTCGCCGGCACCCTCGCCGACGACCTGCGCGCCGCCGGACACGGCACCGTGCCCGCGGTGCGCGGCGGCGCCCGGACCGGCGACATCGTGATCGACGTCCGGCCGGACCGCGCCTCCCTCAACACCGAAGGCTACGAACTGCGGTCCGGCGCACGGCTGTCGGTGACCGCCGCCACCGAGACCGGTGCCTTCTACGGCACCCGCACGGTCCTCCAGCTCCTCGGACGACCCTGAGCGTCACCGACGACGGCCGGCTCACGCAGTACCCGCCGGACCACCGCACCCCCGCCCTGTGGCACCTGAGCACCCGACGGCGGCGGGTGTCGCCGACCTGCTGGAGCGCCACGGTTTCGAGCCGCGCCGCGAGGGTGACACCGTCGTCCTCGGGAACTGCCCCTTCCACCTTCTGGCGCGCAAGCACGTCGAGACGGTGTGCGGCATGAGCCTGCATCTGTTACGCGGGGCGCTCGCCACCTCCGGCGACACCGGCTACGAGGCGTGCCTGGCGCCCGGCCGCTGCTGCGTGGTGCTGGAACCCGCTTCCTGAGGAGGCGGCCGGTGTTCGAATCCGGTTGACCGGAGCCGTGCCGTGCGGGTGGATGGAGGGCATGGCCGACATCCAGGGCACATACGACCGTCTCTTCCTCGCCGTCCCGAACGCGCTCGCCGGGATGCTGGACGCCGGTGACGCGGGCGGCTCCGTCGCCGTCTTCGTGGACGGCGAGCCGGTGGTGGACGTCTGGGGCGGACACGCGGACGCGGACCGCACCGCCCCCTGGGAGCGGGACACCCTCGTCAACGTCTTCTCGGTGACCAAGACGATGACGGCCCTGTGTGCCCTCGTCCTGATCGACCGGGGCGCACTCGACCCGGACGCGCCAGTGGCCACGTACTGGCCGGAGTTCGCGGCGGCGGGCAAGGACAAGGTGCTCGTACGGCATCTGCTCTCGCACACCGCCGGGCTGCCCGACTGGGACGGGTCGGTCGAGGACCTCTACGACTGGCCCGCCGTCACCGCGCGGCTGGCGGCGCGACCGCCCCGGTGGGAGCCGGGCACCGCGGCCGGATACCACTCGCTCACCCAGGGCTTCCTCGTCGGCGAGGTGCTGCGCCGGATCACCGGCCGCAGCGTGGGGGAGTTCCTCGCCGCCGAGGTGACCGGGCCGCTGGGCGCCGACTTCCACATCGGCCTCCCCGCCGAGCACGACCACCGGGTCGCCCCGGCGATCCCTCCGGCGGGACGGGACGAGGACTACACGTCGAGCGCGCCCGGCGATCCGGCGGGCTCCGAGGCGGGGAACGGCATGCGCGTCCGGGACGGCAACAGCACGGCCTGGCGCCGCGCGCAGATCCCCGCCGCGAGCGGCTACGGCAACGCCCGCTCGGTCGCGCTGGTGCAGTCCGTCCTGGCCTGCGGGGGAGAGGTGAACGGCGTACGGGTGCTGTCCCGGGCCGGCTGCGACCGCGCCCGCGAGGTGCAGTTCGACGGGGACGACCGGGTGCTGGGGATGCCGACGCGCTGGGGACTCGGGTACGGCCTGTTCGGGAACGCGTGCGGGTGGGGCGGCTGGGGCGGGTCCCTGGTGATGATCGAGCCCGACAGCCGGCTGGTCGTGGCCTATGTGACCCACCAGATGCGGGAACCCGCCGAGGACACCCGGGGGATGGAGATCGTGACGGCGGCGTACGAGGGGCTTCAGGGGCTGCGCCGCTGAGTCACGCGCCCCGCGCCGCCGCCGTGCTCTCCCTCGGGATCAGACGCGGCACCGGCACCCCCACCGCCCGCGCCGACCCCCCGTCCAGCAGGGCGATCAGTTCGCGGGCCGCCGTACGGCCGAACGCGACGCTGTCCCGGGACAGGGCCGACAGCCACGGCTTGACCATGCGGCACAGCGCGGAGTCCTCCCAGGACACCACCGAGACGTCCGCCGGGACGGAGAAGCCGAGTTCGGCCGCGGCGGCGGTGCCCGCCACGGCCATCACGTCGTTGTCGTAGATGAGCGCCGTCGGGGGAGTGGGCCCCTCGAGCACCCGGCGTGTGACGGCCGCACCCTCCGCGTCGGAGTAGTCCGTCGTCACCGACCGCACCCCGGACAGGCCCAGCCGCCCGGCCTCGGCCCGCAGCGTACGGATCCGGCGTTCGGTGTGGGCCAGCCCCGGCAGCCCGGCGATATGCACGATCCGCCGATGGCCGAGGGCGTACAGGCCCTCCACCACGGACGCCATCGCGGCCGCGTCGTCCGCCCACACCGTCGACAGACCGGGGTGCCGGTCGTCCGGGGCGCCGCCGATCACCACGGCGGGCAGGCCGAGCTCGTCCAGCAGGCCGGGGCGGGGGTCGTCGGTGCGCGGGTCGACCACCAGGACGCCGTCGACCCGGTGCTCGGCCCACCAGCGCCGGTACACCGCGCACTCGTCGGCGACGTCCTCCACCACCTGGAAGAGCAGGCCCAGATGCCGCTCCGCCAGCACCTCCTGGATGCCCGAGACCAGATGCAGGAAGAACGAGTCCACGCCCAGCTTGTCGGCGGGGCGCGCCAGCACGAAACCGACCGTCGCCGCGCCCTCCCCGGACAGGGCGCGCGCCGCCGTGCTGGGCCGCCAGCCCAGCTCCTCGGCGACCCGCCGCACCCGCTCACGGGTGTCGTCGGCCACCCCGGGCCGCCCGTTCAGCGCGAAGGAGACGGCGCTCTGCGAGACCCCGGCATGCCGCGCGATGTCCTTCATCGTAGGCCGCCGCGCCGGTGACCGTCTGCCTGGAGTCGCCGTCATCGTGATCCCCCGTCCATCGCCGTCGCCAGAGTGCGCACTTCGCGCGACCGTGCGCACTAATGCGGTTCAGTGCCCTGATCCTAATGCGGTTCAGCTCGGAACGTCTAATGCGCATTAGTCACTAATGCAATTAGCTGTGCGAGAGCCATTGACGGTCCCGCGCGACGGCGTGCAGGGTCTGCCTCGTCCCACCAACCCGCCCATCAAGGAGGCCGGTTCACGGTGCCCCTCTCCCGTAGAGCCCTCGCTGCCGCATTCGCCGTCTGTGTCGCGCTGCCCCTCAGCGCCTGCGGTTCGTCAGGGGGCGACAGCGCCGGCGCCGACGCCTCCGGCAAGGTCGAAGGGAACATCACCTTCCAGACCTGGAACCTGCGCGCCAACTTCAAGGACTACTTCGAGGGCCTGATCGCCGACTTCGAGAAGAAGTACCCCGGCACCGAGGTCAAGTGGATCGACCAGCCCGCCGAGGGCTACGCCGACAAGATCAGCGCCGACGCGGCGGGCGGCACCCTCCCCGACGTCGTCAACGTCTCGCCCGACCTCGTCGCCCCGCTCGCGAAGGCGGGCCTCGCCCTCGACCTGGACAAGGCCGCCGGGAAGTACCGCGAGGAGTACCTGGACGGGGCCTGGGCCAGCCACCAGGTGCCGGGCCTCAAGGGCACGTACGCCTTCCCCTGGTACCTCAACACCGGCCCGCTGTTCTACAACAAGACCCTGTTCAAGGAGGCCGGGCTCGACCCGGAGCAGCCGCCGAAGACGTACGACGAGGTCTTCGACGCCGCCCTCACCATGGCGGAGAAGACGGACGGCAAGGTCGCCACCCTCGCCAACGTCCCCACCATCGAGGACTTCGGCCGCTACGGCGTCCCGCTGATGAACAAGGAGGGCACCGCCTTCGCGTTCAACGACGCCAAGGGCGTACAGCTCCTCACCAAGTACAAGGAGCTGTACGACGCCAAGGCGCTCGACCCGCAGGCGCTGACCGCGACCCCCGAGTCGTCCGGCAAGAAGTTCCTCACCGGGGCCGTCGCCATGAACCCGGGCAGCGCGCTCGACCTCGGCAACTTCAAGAAGCAGGCGCCGAACCTGTACAAGAACATCGGCATCACGGACCAGATCACCAGCACCGGGCACGTCAACATGTACGTGATGGGCGTGATGGTCAACGCGCAGACCAAGCGCACCCCCGCCGCGGTCGCCTTCGCGCACTACGTCACCGACGCCGAGCACCAGATGTCGTTCGCCAAGAAGGTCGCCATCTTCCCCAGCACCGCCGGCTCCCTCGACGACCCGTACTTCACCAAGGAGGACGGCACCGACGAGACCCGCGTGCGGGTCGCCGCCGCCAAGTCGCTGAAGAACGCGGTGAACTACACGCCCGTGCTGTTCAGCGAGCAGATGAAGACGGCGCTGCGCAACGAGGTCGCCAAGGCGCTGCAGGGCAAGGAGAGCCCGAAGGAAGCGCTCGACAACGCTGTCGCGGCCTGCGACCGGCTCCTCCAGCAGCAGGGCTAGCCGACCATGGCCAGCCCGACCGTGTCCCGGGTGCGGCGGCAACTGCCGTCCAGCCCCTGGCTGTTCGCCGCCCCGGGCCTGCTGATCACCGGCGCGTTCATCCTCTACCCGTTCGTCTCCACCCTGGTCAACGCCTTCACCGACCGCCGCACCCTGATCCCGGGGGAGTTCGTCGGGCTCGCCAACTTCCGCGAACTGCTCCACGACGACATGTTCTGGATCGGGCTGCGCAACAGCACGCTGTACGTCCTCGGCGTCGTCCCCGCCCTCGTCGTCCTGCCCCTGCTGCTCGCGCTGCTCGTGCAGAAGAACATCCCCGGCATCACCTTCTTCCGGTCCGCCTTCTACACCCCGGTCGTCGCCTCGATCGTCGTCGTGGGACTGATCTGGGTGTGGCTGCTCGACGAACGCGGCCTGGTGAACTCCCTGCTGGAGGCCATCGGCGTGGGCCGGGTCGGCTTCCTCAGCGACCAGTGGCTGCTCCTGCTGTCCGCCATGGCCGTCACGGTCTGGAAGGGCCTCGGCTACTACATGATCATCTACCTTGCCGCGCTCGCCAATGTGCCGCGCGAGCTGCACGAGGCCGCGGCCGTCGACGGGGCCGGTGCCGTCCGGCGCTTCCTCACCGTCACCGTGCCCGCCGTCCGCTCCACCATGGTCCTGGTCGGCGCGCTGTCCTCGGTCGCCGCGTTCAAGGTGTTCTCCGAGGTGTACCTGATGGCCGGGCCGAGCGGCGGCCCCGCGGGCGAGGACACCACCCTCGTGATGCTCGTGCAGCGCACCGGCACCGGTCTGACCGGCCGGGTCGGCTACGCCTCTGCGATCTCCGTCGTCGTCTTCGTCGTCACCGTCGCCCTGATGCTGCTCGTGCTGCGCGCCGACCGGAAGGACGCGTCATGACCGTCGTCGACAAGGCGCCCTCCGCCCCCGCACGGCCGGCCGCCCCGCGCGAACCCCGGATCACGGACGAGCACGGCCGGCGCGTCCGCGTCTGGGAGCTCGCCCTGCGCTATCTGCTCCTGCTGGGGGTGCTCGCGCTCACCGTCGGGCCGTTCCTGTGGCAGTTGTCGACGTCCCTCAAGGGCCCCACCGAGGACATCTTCAGCTCCCCGCCCCGGTTCCTGCCCGCCGACCCCACCGTGCACAACTACGAACGGGTCGCCGACACCATCCCCGTCTGGGACTACGCCCTCAACTCGCTGAAGGTCGCCGCCGCCAACGTCGTCACCAACTGCGTCGGCGCGGCGCTCGCCGGCTACGCGCTGGCCCGGCTGCGCTACCGGGGCCGTACGGCCGCCACGCTCGCGTTCATCCTCGCGATGCTGGTGCCGGTGGAGGGCATCATCATCGCCCAGTTCACCACCATGCGGGACCTCGGCCTGAACAACACCCTCATCGGGGTCGTCCTGCCCGGCTGCGTCAGCGCCCTCAACGTGCTGCTGATGCGCAACGCCTTCCTCAACCTGCCCTACGAGATCGAGGAGGCGGCCTTCGTCGACGGCGCCAACGTCTGGCAGCGCTTCCTGCGCGTCGCCGTGCCGTCCGTCAAGGGCACCCTCGCGGTCGTCGCGATCTTCGCCTTCATGGGCGCCTGGGACGACTTCCTGTGGCCGCTCATCGTGCTCAGCGACCCGTCCAAGTTCACCCTGACCATCGGCCTCAACTATCTGCACGGCACCTTCGCCAACGACGAACGCCTCGTCGCCGCCGGCACGATCATCGCCGTCGCCCCGCTGATCGCCCTGTTCGCCTGCCTCCAGCGCTACTTCTTCCGCGGGGTCGGCGAGGGCGCCGTCAAGGGCTGAACCACGACTTCCCTCGCACCTCCGTCACAAGGACACGCATGCCTTCTGCCGTCCGCTTCGGCGTCAACTACACCCCGAGCGAAGGGTGGTTCCACCACTGGCTGGACTTCGACCCGGACTCCGTGCGCGCCGACCTCGACTCCATCGCCGCGCTCGGCCTGGACCACATCCGCGTCTTCCCGCTGTGGCCGTACTTCCAGCCCAACCGCACCCTGATCCGCGGACGTGCCGTCGAGCACCTGGTCGAGCTGGTCGACGCCGCCGCCGAACGCGGCCTCGACGTCAACGTCGACGGTCTGCAGGGCCACCTCAGCAGCTTCGACTTCCTGCCCGCCTGGACCCGCACCTGGCACCGCCGCAACCTCTTCACCGACCCGGACGTCCTCGACGGCCAGGCCGCCTACCTCCGAGCCCTCGCCGCCGCCCTCGCCGACCGCCCGAACTTCCTCGGCATGACCCTCGGCAACGAGGTCAACCAGTTCTCCGCCGGCCCCCACCCCGACCCCGACCGGGCCACCGAGGACGACATCGACCGCTGGCTCACCCGGATGCTCGCCGCCTGCGAGGAGGGCGCCCCCGGCCGGCTGCACCTGCACGCCGAGTACGACGCCACCTGGTACCAGGACGACCAGCCGTTCACCCCCGGTCAGGCCGCGCGGCACGGCGCCGTCACCGCCGTCCACTCCTGGGTGTTCAACGGCACCGCCCAGCGCCACGGCCGCGCCTCCGTCCCGTCCGAGCACCACGCCGCCTATCTGATCGAGCTCAGCAAGGCGTGGGCCGACGATCCGCACCGCCCCGTGTGGCTGCAGGAGGTCGGCGCGCCCGCGCCCCTCGTGCCGCCCGAGCACGCCGCCGCGTTCACCGAGGCGACCGTCGCCAACGCCCTGGACTGCCCCGGCCTGTGGGGCGTCACCTGGTGGTGCTCCCACGACGTGTCCCGCGATCTCGCCGACTTCCCCGACCTCGAGTACGGCCTCGGTCTGCTGACCAACGACCGCACGCCGAAGGACACCGCCCGGGTGCTGGAGCGCGCGGCCCGCGCGACACCCCGCACGCCCGCCCCGCGCACCACGGCCCTGACCGTCCCCGCCGATCCGGCCCGCCGCTCGCTCTGCGCCCCGGGCGGCCCCGTCTTCGACGCCTTCTTCCGGCTCACCGCCGACGGCGCCCGCCCCACCACCGTCCTCGACACCCGCGCGGACGACCCCGCCCACCTCACCGCACGTGGCATCACCGAGGTCGTCGCTCCCGATCAGGTACTCCCCACCCCCCAAGGAGGCACCCGCTCGTGAACCCCACCAGACGGACCGTCCTCATCGCCGGCGCCACCGCCGCACTCCTGCCGTCGCTCCCCGCCCAGGCAGCCGGGAAGGCACCCGCGGGCCCGCCGTACGCGTCCTATTGGTACCCGGACTCCCTGCCCGACGGGACACCCGGCCCCGGGATCACCTGGCGCAGCCTGAAGTCCTGGCGCCCGGCCGACGACGCCGACCTCGCCCTCAACGCCTCCACCGTCCCGCTCGCCCCCCGCTTCACCCCGGCCCCGGCCAACCCGACCGCCCGCGCCGACCAGGCCCGGATCCAGTCCCTGGTGTCCTTCGGGCACACCGCGAGCAACCCGTCCCAGGGGGCGGCCACCGCGGACTACTACGCCCTCACCCACTGGGCGTACATCGACGAGCTGGTGTTCTGGGGCGGCTCCTCCGGCGAGGGCCTGATCCTCGCGCCGAACGCCCCGATCGTGGACGCCGCCCACCGGCACGGCGTGCCCGTCCTCGGCAACGTCTTCCTGCCGCCCGTCGCCTATGGCGGCCAGTTGCGGTGGACCCGCGACCTGGTGCAGAAGGACGCGGCGGGCCGGTACCCACTGGCCGCGAAGCTCGTCGAGGTGGCGAAGGTGTACGGCTTCGACGGCTGGTTCGTCAACGCCGAGACCGGCGGCGGCGACCCGGCGCTGGGCGCGGACATGCTCGGCTTCCTCCGGGAGCTGCGGACCCGGGCCCGCGCCGAGGGACAGCGGGTCACCTGGTACGACTCGATGACCGTGAGCGGCTCGGTGAGCTGGCAGGGGGCGCTCAACGCCCAGAACGAGCCGTTCTTCCGGGCCGCCGACGACATGTTCGTGGACTTCCGCTGGACCCCCGCCGAGCTCGACGCGTCCGGGCAGCGGGCGGAACAACTCGGCCGGGAACGGCACGAGTTGTGGGCGGGAGTCGACGTCGAGTCCAACGGCTGGAACACGTCTGTCGACTGGGACGCCATCGTGCCGCGCGACCGGTCCCACGTCGTGTCGCTCGGCTTCTACCGGCCCGAGTGGACCCGCAACCACCTGCCCGCCGACCGCAGGACACCGGGCGACTTCCACGCCGCCGACGACCGCTTCTGGACCGGACGGTCCCTCGACCCGTCCCGCCCGGACGGCACCGACGGCTGGCGGGCCCCTGCCGTATCCGTCGCCGACCGGTCCACGGTGACCCGGCTGCCGTTCGCCAGCGTCTTCAACACCGGGCACGGCCTGCGCTGGTACGAGAAGGGGACGGTCACCTCGGACACGCCCTGGAACCACCTCGGGCTCCAGGACCGGCTGCCCTCCCGCCGCTGGGTCGTCCGCACCGACGGGCAACGGCCCACCGTGGCCTTCGACTTCGAGGACGCGTGGCACGGCGGATCCAGCGTGCTCGTCGCCGGTGACCTCGACCGGCCCGCCGTCCTCGACCTGTACGCGACCCGGCTGCCGCTCACCCGGGACACCGTCGTCGAACTGACCCACCGCACCGACGCCGGGAACGTCGACGTGGAACTCGCCGTCGCCACCGCCGACCCCGCCACCCCGGGGGCGTCACCGCCGTACACCTACCACTCCGTGCCCGCCGCCGGCGGCTGGACGACCACGACCGTACGGCTCACCGGGCTCAAGGGCACCCTGCACGCCCTCGGGGTGCGGCTCACGCCGGCCGGTGGCGGTCCCGTGCGCTGGCGGCTCGGCGGCATCGCCGTGCACGACACGGCACCCACGCCCGCCGCCCCCTCCGGCTTCCGCGTCACCGCCGCGTCCGGCGGCGATCTGCGCTTCGCCTGGAACACCGCGCCCGGCGAGACCCGTCACCACACCCTGCACCGCGTGCTGCCCGACGGCACCCGGCGATTCCTCGGCGGCACCTGCCAGCGTGCCTTCTTCGCCGGAGGGCTGCGGCCCGAACCGGGCGAGAAGGCGGCACGGTTCGAACTGCGCGCCGTAGGGGAGCTGTACACCACGTCGGCCCCCGTGACCGTGACCCACCGCTGGTGACACCCGCCCGGACGACCTACCGATGGAGCATCCCCCATGCATGACGACCGCACCCTGGTCGAAGCCCGCCTGAAGCGCGTCCTCGACGAGCGCATCCGCCCCGCCGTGTACCCGGAGTCCATACCGCTGGACGTCGCCGTGTGGCACGCGCCGGACGAGCCGGTGCCCGTCGCCGAGGGGCTCGCCGCGGCGCCCGAGCCGATCCAGGTCGGCTCCCGCTGGGGCGCCCCCTGGGGCACCAGCTGGTTCCGGGTCACCGGCACCGTCCCCGAGGCATGGGCGGGACGGACCGTCGAGGCGCTGCTGGACCTCGGCTTCGACGAGAACATGCCCGGCTTCCAGTGCGAGGGCCTGGTCTACCGGCCCGACGGCACCCCCGTGAAGGGCCTCAACCCCCGCAACCAGTGGGTGCGCGTCGCCGCGCCCGCCGAGGGCGGCGAGGAGGTGCGCCTGCACATCGAGGCCGCCTCCAACCCGGTCATCCTCGACTACCACCCCTTCCTGCCGACCCAGTTGGGCGACAAGGAGACCGCGGGCAGTGAGCCGCAGTACACCCTGACCCGGATGGACCTCGCCGTCCTCGACGAGGAGGTCTGGCAGCTGGTCGTCGACCTGGAGGTGGTCGGCGAGCTGATGGCCGAGCTGCCCGTCGACTCGGCCCGCCGCTGGGACCTCCTGCGGGCCGTGGAACGGGCCCTGGACGCCCTCGACCTCCAGGACGTCAACGGCACCGCGGCCGCCGCCCGCGCCCGCCTCGGCGACGTCCTCGCCGCGCCCGCCGTGCCCTCCGCCCACCGCATCAGCGCCGTCGGGCACGCGCACATCGACTCGGCGTGGCTGTGGCCGCTGCGCGAGACCGTGCGCAAGGTGGCCCGGACCACCTCCAACATGACGGCGCTCGTCGAGGACGAGCCCGACTTCGTCTTCGCCATGTCCCAGGCGCAGCAGTGGGCGTGGGTGAAGGAGCACCGGCCCGAGGTGTGGGCGCGGGTGAAGAAGGCCGTCGCCGACGGACGGTTCGTGCCGGCGGGCGGCATGTGGGTGGAGTCGGACACCAACATGCCCGGCTCGGAGGCGATGGCCCGGCAGTTCGTGCACGGCAAGCGGTTCTTCCTCGACGAGTTCGGCATCGAGAACGACGAAGCCTGGCTGCCCGACACCTTCGGCTTCGCCGCGGGACTGCCGCAGATCATCAAGGCGGCGGGCTCCAAGTGGCTGCTGACGCAGAAGATCTCCTGGAGCCAGACCAACAAGTTCCCCCACCACACGTTCTGGTGGGAGGGCATCGACGGCACCCGGATCTTCACCCACTTCCCGCCCGTCGACACCTACAACTGCTCGATGAAGGGCAGCGAGATCGCCCACGCGGCCCGCAACTTCAAGGACAAGGGCCGCGCCCGGCACTCGCTGGCGCCCACCGGCTGGGGCGACGGAGGCGGCGGCACGACCCGCGAGATGATCGCCAAGGCGGCCCGGCTGCGCGACCTGGAGGGCTCGGCGACCGTCGTCTGGGAGACCCCGGACGCCTTCTTCCGCAAGGCCGAGGCCGAGTACCCGGACGCGCCGGTCTGGGTCGGCGAGCTGTACCTGGAGCTGCACCGGGCCACCCTCACCAGCCAGGCACAGACGAAGCAGGGCAACCGGCGCAGCGAGCATCTGCTGCGCGAGGCGGAGCTGTGGGCGGCGACGGCCGCGGTGCGCACCGGCTTCCCCTACCCGTACGAGGAGCTGGACCGGATCTGGAAGACGGTGCTGCTGCACCAGTTCCACGACATCCTGCCCGGCTCCTCCATCGCCTGGGTGCACCGCGAGGCCCGCGCCACGTACGCCCGGCTGGCCGGTGAGCTGGAGGCGATCATCGACGCCGCCCAGCGCGCGCTCGCCGGGGAGGGCACGGCCGACCTCGTCTTCAACGCCGCGCCGCACGACCGCGCCGGGGTACCGGCGGGCGGCGCGCGGACACCGGCGACCGAGGGCCGTACGGCCGTCACTCCGCGCCCGGACGGCGGTTTCGTCCTCGACAACGGCACGCTGCGGGTGGAGATCGACGCACGCGGCCTCGTCGTCTCCGCGTACGACGCCGAGGCCGACCGCGAGACGGTGGCGCCGGGCGGCGCGGCCGGACTCCTCCAGCTCCACCCGGACTTCCCCAACATGTGGGACGCCTGGGACGTCGACGCGTTCTACCGGCACACCGTCACCGACCTCACCGACGTGGACGAGATCACCGCCGTCGACGGCGGGGTGCGGATCGTGCGGTCCTTCGGCGACTCCCGCGTCACCCAGCGGCTGTCCCTGGCGCCGGGGGAGCGGCGGGTGCTGTTCGACACCGAGGTCGACTGGCACGAGACGGAGAAGTTCCTGAAGCTCGCGTTCCCGCTCGACGTGCACGCCGAACGCTACGCGTCCGAGACGCAGTTCGGGCATTTCCACCGGCCCACCCACACCAACACCAGCTGGGAGGCCGCCAAGTTCGAGGCGTGCAACCACCGGTTCGTGCACGTCGAGGAGCCCGGCTGGGGCGTGGCCGTCGTCAACGACTCGACGTACGGCCACGACGTGACCCGGACGGTCCGCACCGACGGCGACCTGGGGACGACCACCACCGTCCGGGTCTCGCTGCTGCGCGCCCCGCGCTTCCCCGACCCGGAGACCGACCAGGGCGTGCACCGCTTCCGGCACGCGCTGGTCGCGGGCGCCGGGATCGGGGACGCCGTACGGGAGGGCTGGCGGATCAACCTGCCCGAGCGGCGCCTCGCCGGAGCCGGGGAGGTGGCCCCGCTGGTGACCGTCGACCGGGACGCCGTGGTGGTCACGGCCGTCAAGCTGGCCGACGACGGCAGCGGGGACGTGGTGGTCCGGCTCCACGAGGCGCACGGCGGCCGGGTGCGGGCCACGCTGACGGCCGGTTTCGAGGTGGCGGACGTGACGGCGACGGACCTGCTGGAACGCCCGCTTCCCGAGACGCCGGCGTACGAGGGCCGTCGGGTGGCGCTGCGGCTGCGGCCCTTCGAGCTGGTGACGCTGCGGCTGCGGCGAGCGTGACACCGCCCCCGGCGGGAGGCGTCAGCCGAAGGCGGGCACGATCTCGTGGGGGAGGTCGACCCGGACGCCCTCGTCCTGCTCGAAGCGCGCGGGCTCACCTCACCCGCGTACACGGACGTCGACCTGACCGTCCGCCGCGGCGAGGGCGTCGGACTCGCCGGGATCAGCGGCAGCGGCAAGGTGGAGCCGGCGGAGTCCTTCGCGGGGCTGCACACCCCGACCGGCGGCACCGCACGACTCGACGGTGAGCGGTTGCCGTTCGGCGAGGTGCGGGCCGCCCTCGACCCCGGCGTCGCCTGTGTGCCCCGCGACTCCTGCTGCTCGCCGCCGAGTTCGGCGTCCCCGTCCGCCCGCACGCCGGCGGGGTCGGGCTCTGCGAACTCGTCCAGCATCTGTCGATGTTCGACTGCGTCGCGGTCAGCGGCACCACCGAGGACCGCGTCATCGAGTACGTCGACCATCTGCACGACCACTTCCTCGACCCGGTGATGATCAGGGAAGGTCACTGCACGGCACCCACCGCGCCGGGGTTCTCCGCGGCCATGCGGCCCGAGTCCCTGGCGCGGTACTCCTACCCGGGCGGCGCCTTCCGGGCCGCCGGCCTCCAGACACAGCGGAAGGAGCACACGGCATGAGCGACTTCGAGGGACTCACGGCGCTGGTGACGGGAGGCGCCTCCGGCATCGGCCGGGCCACGGCCGACCTCCTCGCCGAGCGCGGCGCCCGCGTCGCCGTCCTCGACCTCGACCCGTCCTCCGTCGACGAGCCGCTGCTCGCGTACCGCGCCGACGTCACCGACGACACCTCCGTCCGGGCGGCCGTCGCCGACGCCGTGGCCGCGCTCGGCGGACTCGACGTGCTGGTCAACAACGCGGGCGTCGGGGCCCAGGGCACCGTCGAGGACAACGACGACACCGAATGGCACCGGGTCCTGGACGTCAACGTCCTCGGCATGGTCCGCGTGGCCCGCGCCGCGCTCCCGCATCTACGGGCCTCCGCGCACGCGGCGATCGTCAACACCTGCTCCATCGCGGCGACCGCCGGGCTTCCGCAGCGCGCCCTCTACAGCGCGTCCAAGGGCGCCGTGCACGCCCTCACCCTCGCCATGGCCGCCGACCACGTCCGCGAGGGCGTCCGTGTGAACTGCGTCAACCCCGGCACCGTGGACACCCCGTGGGTCGGGCGGCTGCTCGACGCGGCACCCGACCCGGCCGCCGAACGCGCCGCGCTGGAGGCCCGCCAGCCCACCGGACGGCTCGTCTCCGCCGCCCAGGTGGCCGGTGCCATCGCCTATCTGGCGAGCCCGCTGTCCGGCGCCACCACGGGTACCGCCCTCGCCGTCGACGGCGGCATGCAGGGACTGCGCCTCAGGCAGGTGGCCCGGTGAACCGGCTCGGCCGCACCGGCGTCCAGGTCAGCCCGCTCGGCTTCGGCGGGGCCGCCATCGGCAACCTCTACCGCGAGGTCGGCGAGGAGGAGGCGCACGAGGCGGTGGCCGCCGCCTGGGACGCGGGCATCCGCTACTTCGACACCGCCCCCCACTACGGACTCGGCCTGTCCGAACGCCGCCTCGGTGCCGCCCTGCGCCGGTACCCGCGCGACGCGTACACGATCTCGACGAAGGTAGGCCGCCGGCTGGAGCCCGTGCCCGGTGCCACCGGCGACGACCTGGCCGACGGCTTCGCCGTCTCCGCCGACCGCCGCCGCGTATGGGACTTCAGCGCGGACGGCGTACAGCGCACCCTGGAGGCCGGCCTGGAGCGGCTCGGCCTCGACCGGGTCGACGTCGTCTACCTCCACGACCCCGACGACCATGGCGAGCAGGCCTTCCGCGAGGGCTATCCGGCGCTGGAGAAGCTGCGCTCCGAGGGCGTCGTGGGCGCGATCGGCGCCGGGATGAACCAGACCGCCATGCTGACCCGCTTCGTCATGGACACCGACGTCGACGTGGTGCTGTGCGCCGGCCGCTACACGCTGCTGGACCAGAGTGCCCTGGACGACCTGCTGCCGCTGGCCGTCGAGTGCCGTACCTCCGTCGTCGTCGGCGGCGCCTTCAACTCCGGTCTCCTGGCCGATCCGAAGCCCGGCGCGACCTACGACTACGCCCAGGCACCGCAGCCCCTGGTCGAGCGGGCGCTGCGCATCAAGGAACTCGCCGGGCGCCACGGCATCACCGTGCGGGCCGCCGCCCTGGCCTTCTGCGCCGCCCACCCGGCCGTCGCCAGCGTCCTCGTGGGCGCCCGGACCGCCGCCGAAGTGGCGGACTGCGCCGAGCAGTTCGCGACGCCCGTGCCGGGGGAGTTCTGGCGGGAACTGCTCGAGTCCGGTCTGCTGTCCGAGGAGGCATCCCCATGAGAGTCGCCCTGCACACCCGGGTCCGCGCCGACCGCGTCGACGCCTACGAAGCCGCCCACCGCGACGTCCCGAAGGAGCTGACGGACGCCATCCGGGCGGCCGGCGCGACCTCCTGGACGATCTGGCGCAGCGAGCAGGACCTCTTCCACGTCCTGGAGTGCGAGGACCACGGCCGTCTCCTCGCCGAACTGGAGGAGTTGCCCGTCAACGTGGCCTGGCAGGCCCGTATGGCCCAGCTCCTCGACGTGGTGCACGACTACTCCCGCGACGGCGCCGACGCCGTCGCGGGCCTGCCGGTGGTGTGGGAGCTGCCGTGACGATCGTCGACGCCCACCACCACGTCCGGGACCTGTCCGTGCGCGACCAGGACTGGATCACCGGCCCCGAACTGGCGCCGCTGCGCCGGGACTTCGGCGTCGGCGACCTGCTTCCCGAGGCGCGGGCCGCCGGGGTCGGCCATACCGTCGTCGTCCAGTCCGTGACCGTTCCCGAGGAGACCCCCGAGCTGCTCGCGCTCGCCGAACGCCACGAACTGATCGCCGGGGTCGTCGGCTGGGCCGACCTCACCCGCCCGGACGTCGCCGCGGAACTGGCCCGGCTGCGGGAGCTGCCCGGCGGCCGGTATCTGAAGGGGATACGCCACCAGGTGCAGGCCGAACCCGATCCGGGGTGGCTGCTGCGCCCGGACGTCCGGCGCGGTCCCACCGCACTGGAGGAGGCCGGGCTGGTCCACGACCTGGTCGTCCTGCCCCACCAGCTCCCGGCCTGCGTCGAGGCGGCCGTCCGCCACCCCGGCCTGCCCTTCGTCCTCGACCACCTGGGCAAACCCCCGATCGCCTCCGGCGCCCGCGAGCCGTGGGAGTCGGCGGTGCGCGCGCTCGCCGCGCTGCCGAACACCGTCTGCAAGCTCTCCGGCATGGTCACCGAGGCCGACCACACCCGCTGGACCGTCGAGGACCTGCGCCCGTACGCCCACACCGTCCTCGACGCCTTCGGACCCGCGCGGCTGATGTACGGCTCGGACTGGCCCGTGTGCACCCTGGCGGCTTCCTACGGGCAGGTGCTCGACGCGGCGCGCCCTCACCGCCCCGGCCGACCGCGGTCAGATCTTCGAACGCGCGGCCGTCCGCGTCTACGGCCTGTGAGCGCTGCCCGCGAGCCGGGTCGGCGGCAGGTACTCGCGTACGAACGTCCGCTCCCAGCACGCGCCCGTCTCCCGCAGCTCCCGCCATGTCGTGTAGCGGTAGCGGAAGAGCCGGGCCCTGACGAAGCGCGGCGGCTCGTCCGGTGGGAACGGTGAGCGGCGCAGCAGTCGCAGCGTGGCGCGGTCGTTCTCGAGCAGCCGCTCCAGCAGCGTCCCGAACCACGACCCCGCGTACGACGGCGACAGCGCGGCGAACCACATCAGCCAGTCCAGCCGCAGATGGTAGGGGGCGAACTGGCGGGGCCAGCGGCGCGGATCACCGGGCTTGCCCTTGAACTCGTACTCCCGCCATTCCGAGTCCTCGCGCGCAGTGTCGTCGAGGGTGCCCTCGATCACGACCTCGTGGCGGACCCGGCTGACACTGCCGAAGGCGCCGTACGTGTTGACCAGGTGCAGCGGGTCGAAGGAGCGGTTCATGACCTGGCGGCGGGAGATCATGTTGGCCACCGGGCGGTAGCTGAGACCGACCAGCAGCGCGGCCACCACGAGGACCGTGACCTCGTACCACAGGGGCGCGCCCGGCCGGTCCGGCGCATCGGCGGGGAACGCGACCGCCGACAGGGCCAGCACGATGGTGATCCAGTTCAGCCAGGCGAAGTTCCCGGACAGCACCAGCCACAGCTGGGTGACGATCATCAGGGCCGCCGCGGCCGTCGCGACCGGCTGCGGGGTGAAGAGGAGGAACGGCACCACCAGCTGGGTGACGTGGTTGGCGGCCACCTCGACCCGGTGCAGCGGCTTCGGCAGATGGTGGAAGAACCAGCTCAGCGGCCCCGGCATCGGCTGGGTCTCATGGTGGTGGTCCAGACACGTCAGCTTCCGCCAGCACTCGTCGCCCCGCATCTTGATCAGCCCCGCGCCGAACTCGACCCGGAACAGGATCCAGCGCAGCAGGAACAGCACCACGACCGGGGTCGCCACCTCGTCGTTGCCCAGCCAGACCGCCGCGAAGCCGACCTCCAGGAGCAGGGACTCCCAGCCGAAGGAGTACCAGGTCTGGCCGACGTTCACGATCGACAGATACAGGAGCCACGGCACCAGCCACAGCAGCAGGGCCGCCCACAGCGGCACCAGGGAGTCCATGCCGGCGAGCAGCGCCGCCGACACCGCGCAGCCCGCCCAGGCGCCGCCGGCGAAGAAACGGTCCGAGTAGTGCAGTTGGAACAGGCTCGGCGCCGCCCTGAACGGCACCCGCGCCACGAAGCGCGGCACGGGCAGCAGACCGCGCTCGCCCAGCAGCGCCCGGAACTGCAGCGCCGCCGTCAGGAACGCGACCAGATACACCCCGGCCAGGGCGCGCTGGAACACCAGCCGACTCGTCTCGTACTCCGGTGCGACGAACCAGTCCACGGCCGCGCCCTCCACTCCCGGTCCCCGTGCCCCGCCATGCTCTCGCCCTGCCATGGTGGCGCCCCCGCCACACCTGCCGCGCCGCCTGTCACTCCTTCGCGCGCCGCCCACGGCCCCCTCCCGCCGCCCCGGTCGAAGAATCGGACAAATGCTGGCAAGGTGGGCGCATGGTTGATCGGGGAGCGAGCGCCCTGTCACTCCCGGACGACTGGCCCACCCACCCGGAACCGATCCTGGCGCTCAACCGCATGGGCAGCTTCGACTGGGACCTGGACAGCGGGCTGTTCCACATGGACGCCCAGGCCCACGAGGTCTTCGACCTGCGCCCCGACGAATACGACGGCCACCCCGAGAGCCTCGCCGTCCGCGTCCCGACGACCGAGGGCTTCCGCCTCGACACCCTGGTCTCCCAGGCCCTGAAGGACGGCAGCGAGAACTACGGCGCCTACTTCCGCATCCGCACCCGCTCCGGCACGCTGCGCTGGACCCACACCCAGGGCTACATCCGGCGCGACGAGACCGGCCGGCCGCGCCGCATCATCGGCATCGTCCGCGACGCCACCGAGGAGCTCGCCGAGAGCGAGGAACGGCGTGAACAGGCCGCCGCGGACGAGGCGCGCCGGCAGCAGACCAACGTCGTCCAGCTCACCACCGCCGCCCTCGCGCACGCCCGCACCGTCCAGGACGTCATCGACATCCTCAAGGACACCCAGGGCCTCACCCACCTCGGGGCCACCAGCCTCGTCATGGGGCTCCTCGAGGCCGGCAGCCGCATCCGGCTCGTCGCCGAGGGCCCGTCGGGCAGCTTCGTCCCGGGGACCCTCGTCACCCGGATCGACGAGCAGTACCCGATGAGCGAGGTCGTCCGGACCCTCAGCCCCCGTTTCATCGAGTCACCGGAGGAGTTCGCCGAGAGCTACCCGATCCTCTGGCCGCACATCACCGATCTGCACATCACCTCCGCCGCCTATATGCCGCTGATCGCGCAGGCCCGCCCGATCGGTGCCATCGGGCTGCTCTACAGCGACCGGGCCGGATTCTCCGCCGAGGACCGCAACGTCCTCGTCGCGCTCGGCAGCAGCATCGCCCAGAGCCTCCAGCGGGCCATGCTCTACGAACAGGAGAAGGACCTCGCCACCGGCCTCCAGCAGGCCATGCTGCCGCGCACCATCCCCAGCGTGCCCGGCGCCGAGGTCGCCGTCCGCTACCGCGCGGCCGGCGCCGCCGGCAGCCTCGGCCGGGACATCGGCGGCGACTGGTACGACCTGATCCCGCTGCCCGGCGGCCGGGTCGGCGCCGTCATCGGCGACGTCCAGGGGCACGACACGCACGCCGCCGCCGTCATGGGCCAGCTCCGCATCGTGCTGCGCGCCTACGCCGCCGAGGGCCACACCCCCGCCACCGTCATGGCCCGCGCCTCCGTCTTCCTGCACGAACTCGACACCGACCGCTTCGCGACCTGCCTGTACGCCGAGGCGGACCTGTCCACCGGGGTCGTCCAGGTCGTCCGCGCCGGCCACATCGACCCGATGCTGCGCGCCCCCGACGGCACCTGCCGGCGCGTGGCCGTCGAGGGCGGGCTGCCGCTCGGTCTGTCCGCCGAGTTCGGCAGCCTGGAGTACCCGGTCGGCACCCTGGAGCTCGACGCCGACCACACCCTCCTGCTCTGCACCGACGGCCTGGTCGAACTGCCGGGCGACGACCTCGACGACGGCATGCACGCCCTCAGCGACCTCATCAGCGCCGGACCGCTCGACGTACGGGAACTCGCCGACCGGCTCATCGACGTGGCCGAGGAACGCGGCGGCGACGACGACGTGGCCCTGCTCCTGCTGCGCCGCCGCGTCCTGGACACCCCGCAGGCCGGCGGACGGCTCCAGCAGCACGTCGCCCCCGGCGACCCCGAGGCGCTCACCGGCGCCCGGCACATGATCCGCGCCGCCGTGCGCGCCTGGAGCGCCGGGGACCGCGCCGACGAGATCGAACTGGTCGCCGACGAGCTGATCACCAACGCCCTCATGCACACCGAGGGCGCCGCCGTGGTCACCCTGCGGGTCCTCGCCGGCTCCGAACGCCGGCTGCGCGTCGAGGTCGAGGACTCCTCCAGCGCGCTGCCCCGGCGCCGCGAGGCGGGGGAGTCCGGGGTGTCCGGCCGGGGCCTGCTCCTGGTCGACCTGCTGACCGACGTGTGGGGCGTGGAGGCGCGGGGCGGCGGCAAGGCCGTCTGGTGCGAGTTCGTGGTGCCGGAGCGGGACTGACGGCGTTGTCGGCGGCGGATGGCACTCTGGACGTATGCCGGAACTCCCCGAGGTGGAAGCGCTCAAGGACTTCCTCACCGAGCACCTGGTCGACCATGAGATCGTCCGGGTGCTGCCCGTCGCGATCAGCGTCCTGAAGACGTACGACCCGCCCGCCGACGCGCTGCAGGGCCACCGCGTCACCGCCGTGCACCGGTACGGCAAGTTCCTCGACCTGGAGACGGACGGCGGACCGCGTCTCGTCACCCATCTGGCGCGAGCGGGATGGCTGCACTGGAAGGACCCGCTGCCCAGCGGTGTGCCGCGCCCCGGCAAGGGGCCGCTCGCCCTGCGCGTCGCGCTGGAGACCGGCGCCGGGTTCGACCTGACGGAGGCCGGCACCCAGAAGCGGCTCGCGGTGTACGTCGTCCGGGACCCGCAGGAGGTGCCCGGCGTCAGCCGGCTCGGCCCCGACCCGCTCGCGGACGACTTCGACGAGGCGCGTTTCGCCGCCCTGCTGGAGGGCGAGCGCCGCCAGATCAAGGGCGCCCTGCGCGACCAGAGCCTCATCGCCGGGGTCGGCAACGCCTACAGCGACGAGATCCTGCACGCGGCGAAGATGTCGCCGTTCAAGCTGGCGGCCTCGCTGACGCCCGAGGACGTCAGCCGCCTGTACGAGGCGCTGCGCACCACGCTCACCGAGGCGGTCGAGCGCTCGCGCGGGATCGCGGCCGGACGGCTGAAGGCGGAGAAGAAGACCGGTCTGCGCGTCCACGGCCGCACGGGTGAGCCCTGCCCGGTGTGCGGCGACACCATCCGCGAGGTGTCCTTCAGCGACTCCTCGCTCCAGTACTGCCCGACCTGCCAGACCGGCGGAAAACCCCTGGCGGACCGCCGCCTGTCCCGCCTCCTGAAGTAGCCCCCGTCTCAGGTCAGGCTGCGCGTGGCCAGCCATGCGACGAAGGCGAGGACGGCCAGGACCAGGGCTGGGACGGCCAGCCAGCGCGCCGGCGAGGTGAGGGCCTTCGTGAGCGCGGTGGAGCCCTGCGTGTACCGCTCCGGCCGGGCCCGCAGATCATGGCGTGCGACGGTGCCGAGGACGAGCGCGACGACGGCGGTGAGGACCGAGGCGACGAGCAACGGCACGGTGCCGGTCCCCTCGACGAAGGAGCCCAGCGACCGCGCGTCCCCCGTACCGGCGTCGGCGAAGTCCCGCACGGCCCGCACCCCCGAGACCGCGGCCGCGACAAAGGTGCCCACCCCGGCAAGGGCGGCCACCAACGCGCCCCCGCCCATCACGACGGCCCGCCGGAAGGGCGCCGGGGCGCGAGCCCTCTCCGGCCTCCGCGGCGCCCCCTCGGGCCTCCGCGGCGCCCCCTCGGGCCTCCGCGGCGCCTCTGGGGGCCGCGGCGGGATGCCGGCCGGGGCGACCTGCGTCTCGGCGTTGTGGCGATCGGTGCCGCCGGAGGGCCGGGTGTGCGGGGCGCCATCGGCCGGTCGGGGCCGTGTCCGGGGCGGGGCATCGGGGGACGGGGCGAGCCGTGTCTCGTCGGCCGCGCGTGCGTGTGCCGCCTCCGAGCCGGCGGGTGGGGAGGGCGGCGCGCCGGGGGACGGGATCACGGGGGTATCGGCGGCCGGGTGCGCGGGGGCCTCGTGCGGGGCGTCGGCGGTGGACGGGACGCGCCGCTCACCAGGGGGCACCGCCGAGTGGGCGCGTGCCTGGTCCGGAGCCGGGGCCGCCGTCGCCCGGGCGTGCCCCTGACCGGAGGCCTTCGCGTCGGCCGGTGCCGCCGGCAGCTCCGCCTCGACGTGGATCACCGTCTCGTCGGCCACCCCCTTCAGCAGGATGTCCGCGCTCAGCCGGCCCTCGGCCGCCGGGTCGACGGTCACGTCCAGGCCGTCGTCCGTCTCCGTGAGCCGCAGCCAGGGTTCCGTCGGCTGGGCCACGAACGCGCGGGCGAGGGGCAGGCCCCCGAGGGTCACCGTCTTGTGCGGCACGGGCGCGTCCTGGAGCAGCCGGCCGAAGTCGAGGCGGCCGGTCGACGGCTGGAGGCGGATCTCCCGCAGATGGGCGCTCGCGGTGTCCGCGACCTGGCGCATGTCGTTGTGGGCGACGTCGAGGAGTGCCTGCCGCGCGCCCTCGGCGACGGGCAGGGTCTCGCTCTGCAGGCGGTAGCGCAGTTCGGCGACCGCGCCCAGCCGGGTGAAGTGGTTCTTGCTGTGGAGGGCGGTCCGCCAGGACGCCGGTATGGGTTCGGGCGCGATCACGACCTGGCGCCGGCGCCGGCTGTGCGCGAGATGCAGCTCGCCCTGCATCTCCACGGTCTTGCCCGGCGTCTGGTGCGGGTTCTGCCCCCGCACCCGGTCGTAGACGTAGTCGTACAGGTCGTCCAGGGAGATCTCGCCGTCCGCGTCGAGGTCCGCCTCGCCGGTGTCGAGGCCCTGCACCACGGCGCCGGTGAACACCGAGGGCCGCGGGGCGGTGTCCTCGGTGAGGTCTCCGCCCTCGACGGCGTACTCCATGGAGCTGGACGCCGTGATGACGGCCCAGCCCCGCCCCCCGGCCGGCCTCTCCGTGGCGAAGGAGTCCAGGACGTTCACGTCTCCGGTGGACCGTACGCCGGACGAGCTGCGGGAGAACGCCCCGCCGTAGCAGCAGTCCAGGAACAGCACGGTCCGGCCCGCCCGGCTGCGGGACATGCACCGGCGTACGAACTGCGCGGGCACCGCGGTCGCCTCCAGCAGCAGCGGCTCGGTGTCGCTGGCGGCGAAGTACAGCTCGCCGGACTCGCTCTTGATCCCGTGGCAGGAGAAGTGCACCACCAGGGTGTCGTCGCGGCGCCGGTCGGAGAAGAAGTGCTCGATGCGCCGGCGCAGGACGTACGAGGGCTGGTTGCTGACGACGTCCACGTCGAAGTCGCCGATCTGGGGGTCGCCGAGGACCTCGGCGAGCGCGTCGGCGTCGTGACCGGGCGCCTTGAGCTGCTTCAGGGCCCGATCGTCGTACCGCTCGTTGGCGATGATCAGCGCATGCCGGGTGTCCGTCATGGCCGGGCCTCCGTGGTGGCGGAGTGGCGCCGTACGAAGGCCTCGAGGGCCTGGGCGACCTGCTCGTCGGAGGCCTCCGAGATCTCCAGGACGTCGTCGTCCATGACCAGCCGCAGCGCCGGACGGCTCTCCGCGCGGGTGCCGCGCCGGACCCGGCCGAACCAGTCCCGCAGCACGGTGACCACCTGGTTCAGGGCGGTGACGGAGGTGCCGAGCGTGACGAGCAGCGCGCCGAGCTGGGCGGCGTCCACGGCCCGCGCGCCGGGCGGTGCCGGTCCGCCGGGGACGGCCGTCACGCGGTCCACGTCGAGCTGGAGCAGTTCCTCGCGCAGATAGCCGGTCAGCTCCGCCACCCGCTCGGGATCGGCTTCGGCGTCGCTGAGGTCGATGCGCATGATGCGTTCCACCGGATCAGCCCCTTCGCGGTGTTCACAGCGAACGGTGGCTCCCCGTCCTTCTTACAGTTTCCGCTGCTCACAGGGGTGCGGCAACTGCACGCACAGGGCGCGGGGCTGACGGAACTTCACCGTTCAACCGGTGTCATCCGGCCTTCAGCGTCACCAGGTGTTCGCCGTCCGCCGTCCGCACCTCGTAGCGTGCGATCTCGTCGGCCTGCATCGCCGAGGCGCCCTTCATGGTGTTCTCGCGGGCGTCGTGGTGGGCGGCCGACCAGCTGGTCACCGTCTCCTCCGCGCCGTCACGGCCGACGGCGATCAGATGGCAGGCGCGCGGGCCGGCGCCGTCCTTCACCTTGAGCTCGACCTGGGTGCCGTAGACCTCGTTCTCCGTCCTGACCTGCGCCCACACGCCGGAGCGCGCGTCGGTGGCCTCGACGACCTGACGGGTGTGCTCCTCGCCGCTCGCCATGAGCGCGACGCCCGGTCCGACCAGCGCGATCACCACCGAGGCGGCCAGCGCGTAGACGGTGCGCCGACGGGCCGCGCGATGCCGTACGGCCACCGCGTCGAGCAGCCGGTTCAGCATCTGCGGGCCGGGCTGCGCCATGGGGTGCACGAACCGCGGCGTCGACCGCCGGTACAGCATCAACTGGCGGGTGACGGGCCCGAACTCGGTCACGTGTGCCGTGCACTGCGGGCACTCCATGAGGTGGTCCTCGAAGCGGAACGCCTCCGCCTCGCTGAGCACGCCGAGCGCGTACGCGGCGACGTCGCGATGCCTCTCCAGGGACCTCATGCCGAATCCTCGTGCCGTTGGGTGTGGGGTGTGTTACTCCGTGCGCCCATTGGTACGCACCGGACGGCCGAAACACTCAAGCCACACACAGATTCGCAACCAAGGGATTCGGAGCGGTGGGCGCCGAGGATTGGTCCCGGGGGAGAACTTCTCAGAAAAGGTGGATGGCCAGGTGTCCCAGGGGCAGTCCGAGCTGCCAGGCGGGCGTCCAGACCTTGGGCCCCTCGTCCTCACCGGACACGCTGCCGCCTCCCGGCACCGCGTTCAGATCGGGCGCGAGCAACTCGGTCTCCTGCAGCCAGCGCCAGGCCGCCTCGGCGAGCCGCAGATCGGGCGCGGGAGCCCCGGACTCGGCGGCCTGCGCCGCCAGCTCGGTCATCCGCTCACGCACCCAGTACTGCCACGGCTGGTCGTAGGCGGTCAGGGAGAGCCAGGTCTCCAGCTGGGTGACGACCCGGATGCCGGACAGCTCGCCGTCGGTGTCCGACAGGAAGATGGTCAGCGCCAGCGCGTCGCGGCCGGCGCGGAACTCGAAGGACGTCGGTGGCATGAGATCACCGGTGCGCAGCAGCTCGTCGGCGATGTACTCGGCGTACAACCACGCCATGGGGACGGTGAGTTCACCGCCGCCTGTGCCGTCCGTGCTCTCCTGACCTGTGTGCAGCATCCCTTCCTGCCTTCCTCCGGTGGGTGCGTCGCCCCACCCCGGGGTCGTGGGCCGTTGCCCTATCCGGAACACGGATGGGGACAGCCGATTACTCAACCGGGGTGTTCAGCAAGGCGCTTTACGGAGGTTTGACTCAGCCTTCGGTTTCACCGCAGGTCGGGCGCGTATCCCGGAAGCACCCTGCGCAGGGCGCGGAGCGCGTAGTAGGCGCGCGACTTCACCGTACCGGGCGGAATCCCGAGGGTTTGCGCCGCTTCCGCCACACTCGCCCCCTGGAAGTACACGAGCACCAGGACGTCACGGTGCTCGCGAGTGAGAGTCTTCACAGCCTCGCGGACGTCGAGCACCTCGGCGGCCCGCTCGGCGTGGTCGGACATGACGCGGGCGTTCTCCAGGACCGCGTCGCCGACCTCGGCCGGCCGCGCCTGCCGCGCCCGTCGCGCGTCGATGGCGAGCCGCCGGGCGACGGTCATCAGCCACGGGCGGACGGAGTCGAAGTCGTCGGCGCGCAGGGCCTCGGGATGCTGCCAGGCGCGCACCAGCGTCTCCTGCACCAGATCCTCGGCGCGCTGCCGGTCTCCGTCGCAGAGCCGGAGGAGGAGCGCGAAGAGGGGCCGGCCGTGCTCCCGCTGCAGTGCGGCGAGCTCGTGCTCGGCGGTCGTCCTGTTCGTGAGGGTCATTCCGGCCGTCATGGCCGTATCGCAGCGCAGGCCCGCGACGGGGGACAGGGCGTGCGCACGGACCTGCGGCGGACGGTCGATCGCGTCGGTGAACGGTGCGGTGAACGGTCCCTTCCGCCTGCGGCCGATGCGCGGACGGGCTAATCGGAGTGGCCGAATTGTTTGCGATGGTGTCCCGCTTCGTACCTATTTGATGCGTATATACGACCACAAGGGGTGAGCTGATGATCGCACGCAGTCGGCTTGTGGCCATCGCTGTCACAGCCGTCCTCGCCGCAGGCGCCGCCTGCCAGGCCCACAACCGCGAGGTCGCGGGCCGACCGGGCCCCTCCGCCGGTCCCCGCGGCTTCACACTCGTCGCCACCGGCGACGTGCTGCCGCACACGTCCGTCATCGACCGCGCGCGCTTCGACGCCGGAGGCAAGGGGTACGACTTCCGTCCGATGCTCGCCGGGGTGAAGCCCCTCGTCTCCGCCGCCGACCTGGCGCTGTGTCATATGGAGACCGTCTACGGCGAGAACGGCGAGTACACCGGCTACCCCCTGTTCAAGTCGCCGCCGGAGGTCGCCCGCGCTCTCGCCACCACCGGCTACGACGGCTGCTCCACGGCCTCCAACCACAGCCTGGACGACGGCGCGGCCGGCATCCTGCGCACACTGAACGCCCTCGACGAGGCGAAGGTGAAGCACGCCGGCACCGCCCGCTCCGAGGGCGAGTCCCGCACCGCGACCGTGTTCCGGGCAGGACCGGCCCGGGTCGCGCATCTGTCGTACACCTACGGGGTGAACGATCTGCCGCTGCCGCCCGGCCAGCCCTGGGCGGTGAACCTGATCGACAAGGAGAAGGTCGTCGCGGACGCCCGCGCCGCCCGCAAGGCCGGCGCCGACGTCGTCGTGGTGTCCCTGCACTGGGGCACCGAGTGGCAGGACGCCCCAGACGAGGAGCAGCTGACCCTCGCCCGCGACCTCACCGCCGCGCGCACCGGCGACCGCCCCGACATCGACCTGATCCTCGGCACCCACGCCCATGTCCCACAGGCCTACGAGAAGGTCAACGGTACCTGGGTGGTCTACGGCATGGGCGACCAGATCGCCGGCCCGATGTACAACGACCAGGGTGTGCAGGACCCGCGCGGCAACGAGTCCACGCTCGGCCGCTTCACCTTCGAGCCGCCCGAGGAGAAGGGCGGCCGCTGGGAGGTGGCGAAGGCGGAGTTCCTCCCGCAGCTCTTCGACGTCGACGCCGGCCGCACGGTCGACCTCAACCGGGCCGTCGCGGGCGGCGCGGACCTGCGGGGGGTGCGCGACCGCATCCGGGACGTCGTCCTCAGCCGGGGCGCGGCGGAGGACGGCCTGGAGATGGGGAAGTAGCCGCGTCGGCGGAGGGCGGCCTGGAGATGGGGAAGTAGCCGCGTCGGCGGGGGGGGGGCGGAGTTGGCGAAGGAGGCCGGGGTCAGCCGCCGTCGGCGCGCTCCATCAGCCGCAGCAGCTCGCCGAGGACCCGTACGCACCCCGTCACCTCGGCGTCGGTCAGTTCGCCGCCGGTCTCGCGCAGCGCCCGGTGCTCGCGCGCGAGCACGGCCGTGATCGCCTCGCGGCCGGTGTCGGTGAGCCGGATGAGCGAGGAGCGCTGGTGGGCCGGGTTGGGGGTGCTCTCCACCAGCCCCTGCGCGGCCGCCTCGTTCACGGTGCGCTGCACGAACTGGCGGCTCACCGCCAGGGCGCGGCCCATCGAGGGGACCGTCAGCGGCCCCCGTTTGTGCAGCAGGTCCAGGACCGCCCGGACCGTGACGGACAGGCCCTCGACGGCCTCGCCCTGCTCGACCTTGCGCTGGGTCAGCCGGTACAGCGGGCCCACCAGGTCGAAGACCTCGGTGAGCCGGCGGCCCAGCTCGTCGGGGGGAAGGGGCTTGCCGGTGTCGTTCACCCGCCCATCATGACACCTCGGTTGTCAAAACGGCGAGAAGATGACACCTTGGTTGTCATGACAGCTGCTGTGGAACCCAGCTTCTTCCCCTCGGCCGACGGCGACCTCGCCCACCTCGACACCGGCTCCGGCGACCCCGTCGTCCTGATCCACCCCGGATACGTCGACCACCGCGCCTTCGCCGATCAGATACCGGCGCTCGCCGCCCACCACCGGGTGATCGCCCCCGACGTACGCGGCCACGGACTCTCCGCCAATGCCACCAAGCCCTTCCGCTGGGCCGACGACCTCGCCGCCCTGCTGCGCCACCTCGGCACCGGCCCCGCGGTCCTCGTCGGCGTCTCCATGGGCGGCGTCGTCGCCATCGACACCGCGCTGGAACACCCGGACCTGGTCCGGGCGGTGGTCACCTGCGGCGCCGCCACCGGCGACTTCACCTACACGGACCCGTGGACGCGGGGCATCCAGGCCGAGTACGCGCGCACCCTCGGCGCCGGCGACATCGAGGGCTGGCTGACCGCCTTCCTGCGGGTGCTCCCCGGCGAACACCGCGACGCCGCCGACGTCGACCCCGAGATCGCCCGGCGGCTGCGCGAGATGGCCCTGCACACGATCTCCAAGCACACCCCGGACGAGAAGGACCGGCTCGTCCCGGTCACCGGCTCCTGGGCCCGGCTGCCCAAGCTCGACGTCCCGCTCCTGGCCCTCAACGGCTCCCTGGAACCCGCCGACATGCTCGACGCCGCCGAACGGCTCGCACGGGCCGTCCCGCACGGCCGCACCGCCACCGTCGACGGCGTCGGCCACTACCTCAACATGGAGAAGCCGGACGACTTCAACGCGATCGTCCTCGACTTCCTGCGCACCCTCTGACAGCGGCCCGGCACGGCGGCTACGGCACGGCGGCCACCGGTGGCGGCTACGGCACCACGGTCACCGGCCAGCGCCCGGCCTTGACCAGCCGTACCGCCACCGAGCCGACGATCCGGTGCCCGGCCTGCTCCGAGGCGCCCACCACCACGGCGTCCGCCTTGAGTTCGTCCGCCGCCTTCACCAGGCCGCCGTACGGGTCCCCGCGGAACGTGTGGAACTCCCAGCGCAGATCGAATATCCCCTTCACCCGCTCGGTCTGCTCCCGCAGATAGGCGATCAGCTCCTCGGCGATCTCGTCCGTCGTCTCCGCGACCGGCGCCCCGAGCGCGACCCCCGCCGTCACCACCGGCTGCACGTACACCAGGGCCAGCAGCGCCCCTTGCCGCCGGGCCAGCCCGGCCGCGTAGGCCGCAGCACGCAGCGACGACTCCGAGCCGTCCACGCCGACCACGATGACCTTGGGACCGTCGGTGCCCCGCTCGAATTGCTGCGCGTGCTGTTCCGTCACGCCACGGAGGCTATCGGAAGCCCCCGCTCCGGCCGCCGGGCAGGCCGCTCGACGGGCGAGGAGCCCGCCGCGTTCCTAGAGTCGAAGAATGACTGCCACCGTGGAGACCGCCCGGGGGAAGGGCGCCACGGACTCGACGAGGCCGCCCGGACACAGGGTCCTCGGCAAGGTCCCGCAAGGCTTCGCGACCTTCTTCGGCGCCCTCGGCCTGTTCTGCGTACTGCTGGCCCTCATCCCGCCGCTGCGCACCGCGCTCCGCCCCGTCGTCCGCGCCCTCGACCAGAACATCGTCCCCGTCAGCGCCAACCTGGCCTACGCCGTCTTCCTCTTCCTGCTCGCCGCCGCCACCGCCGCCCGCAAGAAGGTCGCCTGGTGGCTGGTCGTCGTCTACCTCGGCCTGCTCGTCCTCAGCGACCTCATCGGCACGGTCGTCGGCGACTACGCCGACTCCGTCCCCTCGCTCGTCGTGTGCGCGCTCGCCCTGGCGCTGCTGATCGCCGCCCGCGGGGAGTTCTACGCCGAGTCCCGCCGCGCCGCCGTCCGCCGCGCCCTCGGCGTCCTCGTCGCCGGACTTGCCGTCGGCATCCTCATCGGCTGGGGCCTGGTCGAGCTCTTCCCCGGCACCCTCCCGCAGGGCCAGCGGCTCGCCTGGGCCGCCGACCGGGTCTGCGGCGGCCTCGTCTCCGGCACCAGCTACGACGGCCGGCCGCCCCGCTCCCTGTCCTTCGTGCTCGGCCTGTTCGGCGCCCTCGCCCTCCTCAACGCCGCCGCGACCCTGTTCCGTTCGCAGCGCATGGAGGCCGCCCTGCACGGCGACGAGGAGGAACGCATCCGCGCCCTGCTTCGGGCCTACGGCGACCAGGACTCCCTCGGCTACTTCGCCACCCGCCGCGACAAGGCCGTCGTGTTCTCGCCCAGCGGCAAGGCCGCCGTCACCTACCGCGTCGAGGCCGGCGTCTGCCTCGCCGGCGGGGACCCGGTCGGCGACCGGGAGGCCTGGCCGCACGCCATCGCAGCCTGGCAGGACCTCGCCCGCCGCTACGCCTGGGCGCCCGCCGTCATGGGCGCCTCCGAGGCCGGCGCCACCGCCTGCGCCCGCGCCGGACTCGGCGCCCTCCAACTCGGCGACGAGGCGGTCCTGCGCGTCCAGGACTTCGACCTCGACGGCCGCGACATGCGCGTCACCCGGCAGGCCGTCCACCGCGTCCGGCGCACCGGCGCCCACTGCCGCGTCCGCCGCCATGCCACCCTCGGCGCCGCCGAGATGGCCGACATCACCGAGAAGGCCGACGCCTGGCGGGACACCGAGACCGAACGCGGCTTCTCCATGGCCCTGGACCGCCTCGGCGACCCCGCCGACGGCGACTGCCTCCTCGTGGAGGCCCTCGACGAGGACGGCGACCTGATCGCGCTGCTCTCCTTCGTGCCCTGGGGCCGCGACGGCGTCTCCCTCGACCTCATGCGCCGCGACCGCCGCCGCGCCCCCAACGGCGTCATGGAGTTCATGGTCGCCGAGCTGTGCGCGGCCGCCCCCAAGCTCGGCATCCGCAGGATCTCGCTGAACTTCGCCGTCTTCCGCTCCGTCTTCGAGGAGGGCGCCCGGATCGGCGCCGGGCCCGTGCTGCGGATGTGGCGGCGCCTGCTGCTGTTCCTCTCCCGCTGGTGGCAGCTGGAGGCGCTGTACCGCTCCAACGCCAAGTACCACCCCCAGTGGTACCCGCGCTTCCTCTGCTACGGCGAGGCCGCCTCCCTCGCCCGGATCGGCCTGGCCTCCGGTATCGCCGAGGGCTTCGTCTCCGTACCGTCGCTGCGCAAGCTGCACCGCAGGGGGCGCCCCCGGCACGAGCCCCGCCCGGCGACCACCGAAGGTCTGCCCTCGCTCGCGGCACTCGGCCTCGAAGGAGGGGACGAGGCCGCCGCGGCCGCGCCCGACGCCGGACTCCCCGAACAGGTCCGCATCCGGCACCGCACCCTCGACCGGCTGCGCGAGACGGGCGTCGACCCCTACCCCGTCGGCATCCCCGGGCGCACCCACGCCCTCGCCGACATCCCGCCCGGCCAGCAGGTCACCGTCGCCGGCCGGGTCATGCTCGTACGCGACTTCGGCGGACTCGTCTTCGCCGTGCTGCGCGACTGGTCCGGCGACCACCAACTCGCCCTCACCCGGTCCGGGTCCGGCGCCGCCCTCGACCGCTTCACCGCCGACTGCGACATGGGCGACCTGATCAGCGCCACCGGCCGGGCCGGCGTCAGCGACAAGGGCGAACCCACCGTCTTCGTCACCTCCTGGCAGCTGATCGGCAAGTGCCTGCGCCCGCTGCCCGACAAACGCCGCGGCCTCGCCGACCCCGAGACCAAGGTCCGGATGCGCTACCTCGACCTGGTCTCCAGCCCCGCCGCCCGCGACACCGTCCGCGCCCGCTCCACCGCCGTCCAGGCGCTGCGCCAGGGCCTGCTCGACCGCGGCTATCTGGAGGTCGAGACACCGGTCCTCCAGCAGATCCACGGCGGCGCCAACGCCCGCCCCTTCACCACCCACATCAACGCCTACGACCTCGACCTCTATCTGCGCATCGCGCCCGAGCTGTATCTGAAGCGGCTCTGCGTCGGCGGCGTCGAGAAGGTCTTCGAGATGGGCCGAACCTTCCGCAACGAGGGCGTCGACTACAAGCACAACCCCGAGTTCACGATCCTGGAGGCCTACCAGGCGTACGCCGACTACGACGTGATGCTCGACCTCGTCCGCGACCTCATCCAGGGCTGCGCCCGCGCCGCCTTCGGTTCGGAGATCGCCCGCAAGGACGGCGAGGAGTACGACATCTCCGGGCGCTGGCCGGTCAAGACGGTGTACGGCGCGATCTCCGAGGCGCTCGGCGAGGAGATCGACCCCGGCACCGAACTGCTCCGGCTGCACCGGCACTGCGACCGCGTCGGCGTGCCCTACACCGCCGACGACGGCCACGGCGACGTCGTCCTGGAGATGTACGAACGGCTGGTCGAGGAGAAGACGCGGCTGCCCACCTTCTACAAGGACTTCCCGACCGACGTCTCCCCGCTCACCCGCCAGCACCGCCACGACCCCCGGCTCGCCGAACGCTGGGACCTCGTCGCCTTCGGCACCGAGCTCGGCACCGCCTACTCCGAACTCACCGACCCCGTCGAACAGCGCCGGCGCCTCACCGCCCAGTCGCTCCTCGCCGCCGGCGGCGACCCCGAGGCGATGGAGCTGGACGAGGAGTTCCTCGACGCCCTGGAGTACGCCATGCCGCCCACCGGAGGGCTCGGCATCGGCGTGGACCGGCTCGTCATGTTCCTCACCGGCCTCACGATCCGCGAGACCCTGCCCTTCCCGCTCGTCCGCCGCCGCTGACCGGGGCCGGGGTGTCTGATCCCGGAAGGCTCCGCCGCCCGGGTGCTTCGATGCCGCCGTCCCGGTGCCGCACTGGTGCGCCGGTCCGCGGCCGGGCGACCCATGAGTCATGACGAAGGATCAGCTGCCCCCGCGTCTGCTCACCCGCCGCCGTCTGCTGTTCGCCGGCGCCGCCGCCGTCTCGGCCGCCGGCACCGCCGGAGTCCTCGCGACCGTCGCGGGCGACGGCGACCCCGTCCGGGCCGCCGCCCCGGCCGCCGGCCCCCAGGCGCACCCCGCCCGGAAGCCGAACTCCTACCGCCTCCAGCCCCTCACCGGCTACGGCGCACCCCAATCCGCGCCCCACCGGCCCCTGGTACGGAGCGCGCCGCTGCTGCGGATGCCGGCCCGCGGCCGCACCATGCTGCTGACCTTCGACGACGGCCCCGACCCCCGCTACACCCCGCACATCCTGGACACCGTGCGCGCCTACGACGTCCGGGCCACGTTCTTCGTGTGCGGCGAGATGGCCGACTACAACAAGGACCTCGTGGCCCGCATGGCCGACGAGGGCCACGTCGTCGGCAACCACACCTGGTCGCACCCCCTGCTCACCCGGCTCGGCCGCCGCCGGATGCGCGCGGAGATGGAGCGCACCAGCGACGTCGTCGAAGAGGCCTGCGGCGAGCGCCCCGCCTGGTTCCGCGCCCCCTACGGCGCCTGGAACCGCACCGCCTTCCAGCTCGGCGCCGACCTGGGCATGGAGCCGCTGGCGTGGACCGTGGACACCCTCGACTGGACCGAGCCTGGCACCCGCCGGATCGTCCACCGGGTCCGGGACGGCGCCGCCCCCGGCGTCGTGGTGCTCTCGCACGACGCCGGGGGCGACCGTTCGCAGAGCGTCGCCGCCCTGCGCGCCTATCTGCCGGAACTGCTGGACGCCGGGTACCACCCGACCGTCCCCGACCGGCGGCTCGTATGACACCGCCGAACCGCTCAGCGGACCCCGACCAGGCCGGCGAAGACGACCACGTTCCCGTCGTAGCCGGTCTGCTTGGAGAAGCCGCCGCCGCAGGTGATGACCCGCAGCTCGGCCGTGCCCTTCGAGGCGTACACCCGGTCGCCCGGGAAGTCGTTCTTCTCGAACACCTCGATGCCGTAGATCTGGAACACGGCCGTCTTGCCGTCCTCGCGGACGACCTCGACGCGCTTGCCCTTCTCCAGCGAACCCAGCCCGTAGAACACCGCGGGCCCCCGCGTGTTGTCGACATGGCCGACGACGACGGCGGTGCCCTTCTCGCCCGGCGTCACGGAACCGGTGAACCAGCCCGCCAGGTTCGGGTCCTCCGGCGGGGGAGCGGCGACCCAGCCGTCCGCGTCCAGGCCGACCGGGATGATCGGCGCGTCCACCCGGATGCCCGGGATCCGCACCTGGTTCGGCATGGCGTACGGCAGCGGCTTCACGGACTGCGCGAGCCGGCCGGGCAGCCGGCTGTCGGCCGCCGCCGCCGAGGCCGGCTGGGGCGGGCCGACGTCGAACTCGCCGGACCCGTTGCGGATCAGCGCGAGACCGGTCAGCAGCACCAGCGCTATCACGCCCCACGGCGCGCGCGTCCTGCGCCGCTCCTCCTCTTCCTGCTGCTCGGACCCAGACATCGGTACAACCCCTCTCGACCCGGCCGTCGCCGCGTCCTTCGCGCATACCGGAACGCTAAGTCCCGCGCGGCCGCCCGGCGACGGGGCAGAGACGAACGGGTGGCCCGGCGATTTTCGGTGCGCCATACGGGGTGCGGGCCCCCGAGAAATTCTGACGGTGTGTGACCTGCGGTGATCCACTGTGCGGGGCCGTCGCCCGGCGTGTCCCCTCACCAGGACGGACCAGCGCCGAAATGCGGCCCCGGGAACGGCAACTGAGGGTCTTTCTGGGAGGCGCTTTCTCGCCGATCGGACCGGGGACGGGACCCGGGGCGTCTTCCGCGGAGGATCACATGCGTACCACACGTACCCTGGCGGCCGCTGCCACCGCGGTCGTCGCTCTCGGCGTCGCCGCCCCGGCGGCCGTCGCGCGGGACGGCATGCCCGGCCCCAGCAACATCAGGGCGCTGCCCAGCGTCATCGCCCGCGGCGGACAGCTCACCATCACTGTCGACGGCTGCCACTCCGGCGGCACCGCGACCTCGGACGCGTTCCGGCCCACGACGCTGTCGCCCACCGGCGGCGGCACCGCCCGGGGCACCGCGACCGTCAACCACAAGGCCCGTCCGGGCTCGCACAGCATCACCGTCAACTGCGGTGGGCGGACCCTGACCAACCCGGCGGCCTTCACCGTCGTCGGCGGTGTCCGCGGCGGTCTCGGCGGCAGCTCGTCGACGGGCGCCACGCCCACCGACATGGCCATCGGCGGCGGGCTGATCGCCGCGGCCCTCGCCGGCGGCGGCCTGTTCTGGATGCGGCGCCGGGCGGAGAGGCAGATCTGACCGGCCACCCCCTCGACCGCCGCACGCACGTCCACAGACCTCCGCCCCGGCCCCCCACGAGAGGGGGACCGGGGCGAAGGCCGTGACGGGGGAGCGGGGTCAGGCGTCGCTCTCGTCGGCGCGACGGCGGGAGAGGTGGTACGCGGTGCCGATCGCACCGGTGATCAGGGCGGCCCCCAGACCGATCTCCTTGAGGTCGAACCCGGCGAGGCTCCCGCCCGCACCGGCCTTGACCCCCTTGTCCGGGTGGCCCGGGTGGGCCGGGTGGTCCGGACGGGGATGAGGATCGGGCCTGCCACCGGCGATCCGCAGGTCCGCGCTCTGCCAGAACGTGCCGCAGTAGAAGGACACCTCGTACACCGCGCCCCGCCTCGCGTCCCGGTCGACGGTGACCCTGGCGGTGGTCCGCCACCGGGGGATCACGACCGTGTCGAACACCCCGGACGACACCGTCACGCTCTGGTCGCAGCCGTTGGCGTGCAGCCGCACCCGGCCGCCGGGCTCCACGGTGCCGGGCACCACCCTCGCCCAGAAGCCGGAACTGTCGCCGCTCGCGTGGGCGGCGGGCGCGGACACGACGAGGGCGCTGACGCCCAGCAGTGCGGCCGACGCGACGCGTATCGCTCGCATGGTGTTCCTCCCGTCCCCGAGGCGCCGGACATGCACCTCGATGTCCGGAACGCTAGGAACGGGCGCACACCTGCGCGATCGCTGTCGTACGAATGGGGCAACCATGTGGGCCGGGCAGGGGAACGCGTTGCTGCGGCCGGGCGACGCGGCCGGTGCGGCGGCGTGCGTCCCCCGGCGTGCTGCGGGACGAGGGCGCCTCAGTCCCTCGCGTCCGGGAAGAGATCGAGGAACGGCTGTGCCGCGTCGGCGGCCCCGTGGTTGTACGGGGAGTCGAAGTCCCAGATAAGGAAGAGCAGGAAGGCGATCAGCGCGGAGAACAGCCCGGCGAGCACCAGTTCCCGTGGGGTGCGCCGGATCTGCAGGGCGAACACCATGCCGATGGTGACCACCGCCCCGGCCAGCAGCCCGAACCACACCACGCCCGGCATGGTCGCGCCGGTGGAGTCGCCGCGGGCGATCCGCGCCTGGTCGGCCGCCGTCACCTGGTCGACCAGCGGCTGGTAGGCCTGCGCCTCGAAGTCCGTGCGCGGCTCGTAGTCGGTGACGTCCTCGCGGAGGCGCTGGAGCAGCGCGGTGCCGCGGTCGGTGAGGTCGCCGTCGTCCGCCATGGTCTTCCACTCGGTGGTGACGACGTGTCCGACATAGGCGTTGACATCGTCCCGAATACGGTCGCGGATCTCGGGCGGATAGACCCGGACCCGTTCCGAGATCTCGTGCAGCGCCACCGCCTCCGCCTGGACGTGGTCCTGGGCGGCGCTGCGGCCCTCCCAGACGCCCGCGATGGCCAGGCCCAGGACGATGGCGTACACGACGCCGATCCACATCGTCATGTACTCGATGACGTCCGGGGTCTCGGAGGGGTCCTCGTCCTCGGGGGCCCTCCGGTGCCGCACGAGGGTGATGATCACCACCACACCGCAGGCGGCGAGCATCGCGAGGGTGAGAACAAGCCATTCCGGCAAGGGGATCCTCCAGGGGTCAGCGTGGGCGCAGGGCCGCGACCGCGGCGATGGCGGGAACCGCGATCAGCAGGACGAAGGTCAGGGGTGACGTGGCGCCGCTCGCCGCCTGCTGTCGCGGGGTGGCGCGGTGCGGCGGGTAGTGGACGCGGGTCGGGCTGGGCTCGGGCGCGGGCGGCGGGGGTTTCGGCTTGGGCTTCGGCGGTGCGGGAGCGGGCGCCGGAGGGGGTGTGGGCGTGGGGGTCGGTGGGGGCGCCGGCCGCGGGGGCGCGGGCCGGGGCGTCGGTTCCGGCTCGGGTGTCGGCCTCGGCGTCGGCTTGGGCTCGGGCTTCGGCTCAGGTGGCGGAGGCGGAGGCGGAGTCGGAGGCGGTGGCGGTGGCTCGGGTGTCGGTGTCGGCGTCGGCGTCGGCGTGGGTGTGGGTGTCGGCGGGGGGCACTGCGGCGGGGTCGGCCAGGTGAGGCTCCCGGCGACCGCCACCGCCTGGACGCCGCCGGGCCCGGTGTCGGCGTAGGCGCAGGCGTCGGCCACCGCCGTCCCGGCCGGCGCCGTCACCAGCAGCCAGGTCAGCGCCACCACGGGCAACAGCCGTGCGGCAAGGGTGGATCGTCTGGGTTCGGGTCCGTGCACGACGAAGATCTTGAGTCGCCGCCGACCGCCACACGCCGAGGAACGGAGGGATTGCCCCGAACGGGGGACGGGCGGCCCGCCCGTGTTTCACAGGTTCCCGAAAGAATTTCGGCCGCCCGTTGAACACGGACGGGGTTCCGCTGCGTACTCCTCGTCGTGCGGCGGCGCAGCAGGGCGCTGCGACACCCTTGTGAGTCTGGGGAGTTGACGATGAAGACCTCGTGGCGGAGCGCCTCGCTCGCGGTGAGCGCCGTGGCGCTGCTGGCGCTGACGACGGCATGCGGCCAGGAGACCACCCCGCCGGCGAGTCAGAACGTGGGAGCCACGGCCGCCACGGGCGGCGGTTACGGTTCCGCGGGCACCGGTCTCGGCGGTGCCGACGCCGGCGCGCCCGGCCAGGAGGGCATCGGCGCGCAGACCTCCACCGCCGGTGAACTGTCCGTGTCCACCAACGCCGAGCTCGGCAAGGTGCTGACCGACAGCGGCGGTCTGACCCTCTACCGGTTCGACAAGGACACGGCCGACCCGGCCAAGTCCAACTGTGACGGCGAGTGCGCCAAGAAGTGGCCCCCGGTCCCCGCCGACGACGTCGAGGCCGGCGCCGGTATCGACAAGGCCCTCCTCGGCTCGGTCACCCGGTCCGACGGCACCAAGCAGCTCACCGTCGACGGCTGGCCGGCCTACCGCTTCGCCAAGGACATCAACGCCGGTGACGTCAACGGCCAGGGCGTCGGCGGCACCTGGTACGCGCTCGCCCCCGACGGCAAGAAGGCCCAGGGCGGCGCCGGTGCGCAGACCAGCGATCTGCCGGGCCTGTCCACCCGCAAGGACCCCAAGCTCGGTGAGATCGTCATCGACGGCAACGGGCACACGGTCTACCGCTTCATGAAGGACTCGCCCTGGCCGATGAAGACGGCCTGCACCGGCGAGTGCCTGCAGAAGTGGCCGGTCATCAAGCCGGTGGACGCCAAGGACACCAAGGGCATCGACCTGAAGGGCTCCGGTCCGCGCGGCCAGGGCTACGTGGTCTTCGACCGGCCCGACGGGATCAGGCAGCAGACCATCGACTGCGTGCCGATCTACACCTTCGCCGGTGACAAGAAGCCCGGCGACACCAACGGTCAGGGCGTCGGCGGCACCTGGTTCGCCATCCGCCCCGACGGCAAGCCGGTCGGCGCGTCGGAGAAGTGAGGATCAGACCTCCCCAGGGTTGATCCGCGCGCACGGCCCCGGTCCGCCCCCTGAAGCCCACCGCTCAGGGGGCGGACCCCTGTGCCGTGCATCGGTCGTTTTCACGGGAAGTGCGTGGGGCGCCGGAACGGCACGTGCCAGCGGCAGTGACCGGGAACGGATGGTCAATTTCCGTTTCTGCTCGCTCCATTGGCGGGCGATCAGTAGCCTCAGCTCGAACACCGGATCGCCTACGTGTTGGAGAAAAGATGGAGCGCCCCGCCTGGGCCCCCCGGAGCATCGACATCACGGTGCCCAGCGTCTCGCGCATCTACGACTTCTACCTGGGCGGGTCGTACAACTTCGAGGTCGACCGGGAAGCGGCCCGCAAGGCCATGGAGTTCATGCCGGGCCTGCCCAAGATCATGCAGGCCAACCGGGCGTTCATGCGGCGCGCGGTGCGCTTCGCCGTCGACGAGGGCATCACGCAGTTCCTGGACATCGGCTCCGGCATCCCGACGTTCGGCAACGTCCACGAGGTCGCCCAGGCGGCCCACCCCGGAGCCCGCGTGGTCTACGTCGACCACGACCCGGTCGCCGTCGCCCACAGCGAGGCCGTCCTGGCCGGCAACGACGACACCGGAGCCGTCGCCGCGGACCTGCGCAAGCCCCAGGACATCCTGTCCAGTTCCGAGGTCGGGCGACTGATCGACCTGAACCGGCCGGTCGCGCTGCTTCTCGTTGCCATACTGCACTTCGTGGAGGACGAGGACGATCCGTACGGAGCGGTGGCCGAGCTGCGCGACGCGCTCGCGCCCGGCAGCATGCTGGTGCTCACGCACGCCTCGTACGAGAACATCCCGCTGTCCCAGGAGCGGGCCAAGGGCACGGTCGACGTGTACGAGGACATCCGCAACCCGCTGATCATGCGTTCGCGCGACGGGATCGCGCGGTTCTTCGAGGGGTACGACATGGTGGAACCCGGACTGGTGCCGATGCCGCTCTGGCGCCCGGACACCGAACCGGAGGACGACGACCGATGGGCCCATTCCGGGTTCGCCGGCGTGGGGCGTACGGCGTGAGCGCGGGGGCCGACGAGCCGGAGGACAGACTGCGCCGGTTCGCGACGATCTGGAGCCGGGCCGTCTTCCCGGTGACCTCGACGTCGTCGACCCGGCCGGAGTTCGAGGAACAACTGATGCCGCTCGCCCGGCGGTTGAGTGACGCCCTGCGGGCGCGTTCCTTCGACGCCGACGAGGGCAAGGCGGTCGGCGCCGCCCTGGTCGACGCCCACTGCACCGACCCGGAGGCGCTGAGCCGCTCGTTGGACTGCGTCGACGCCTATCTGGTGCTCTACTGCGGCGGCGACGGCGACCAGGAGGACCTCAGGGCCCGCTCGGCACGGCTCCAGCACGCCATGGCCGCCGGGTACGCCCAGGCGCTGCGCGCCCGCACCCTCGCCGAACAGGAGGCCATCTCCGCGGCCGCCCTCAAGGCCCAGGGCGTGGTCGCCCAGGCCCTGCACGCCACCGAGGCCCGGTTCCGCGCGGTCTTCGAGGGCGCGGCCATAGGGATCGGCATCGCCGACCTGGACGGCAACATCCTCCAGGTGAACGGCGCGCTGCTACGCATGTTCGGGGTCTCCGCGCAGACCATGCAGTCCCGCAAGGTCCGGGACTGGACCCACCCCGAGGACGCCCCGCAGACCTGGAAGCTCTACGAGGAACTCGTCCGCGGCGAGCGTGAGCACTACCACCTCGAGAAGGCGTTCTACCGCCCCGACGGCACCGTCCTGTGGACCAACCTCACGGTCTCGCTGCTGCGGGACGCCGACGGCGCCCCGCAGTACCAGCTGGCCCTCATGGAGGACACCACCGAGCGCCGGCTGCTCAATCTGCGGCTGCGCTACGAGGCCACCCACGACGCCCTGACCGGCCTGCCCAACCGCACGTTCTTCTTCGAGCGGCTGGAGAAGGCGCTGGTCGCCGGCGAGGGGCAGCGCTTCGGCCTCTGCTACCTCGACCTGGACGGCTTCAAGACCGTCAACGACAGCCTCGGCCACGCGGCCGGCGACCGGCTGCTCGTCGAGGTCGCCGACCGGCTCCAGTCCTGCGCCACCGCGCCCGGCGAGATGGTCGCGCGGCTCGGCGGCGACGAGTTCGTGGCGCTCACCACCGGCCCCGGCACCGAACGCGAGGTCGACGAACTCGCCGCCCGGATCATGAACGCCCTGCTCGCGCCGATCAGCGTCGACGGCCGGGAACTGACCGTGCGCGGCAGTATCGGCATCGTCGAGGGCCCGGCCGGGGAGCGCAGCGCGGCGGAGGTGCTGCGCAGCGCCGACATCACCATGTACCGGGCCAAGTCGGCGGGCGGCAACCGCTTCGAGCTGGCGGACCCGGAGGCCGACGCCCGCGCCATCACCCGGCACGGGCTGACCACGGCGCTGCCGACGGCCCTGGACCGGGGCGAGTTCTTCATCGAGTACCAGCCGCTGGTCCACCTCGGCGACGGCAGTGTGCGCGGCGCGGAGGCCCTGGTGCGCTGGCTGCACCCGCAGCACGGCATCCTCGGCCCGGACCGGTTCATCCCGCTCGCCGAGCACACCGGCCTGATCGTGCCGCTCGGCCGGTGGGTGCTGGAGCAGTCGGTCCGTCAGGCACGCGCCTGGCGGGAGCGGTACCACGACGACGGACCGCTCCGTATCAACGTCAATCTGTCGCCGTGCCAGCTCACCCACCCCGGCCTGGTCCAGGACACCGTGGACATCCTGGAGCGCGCGGGCGTGCAGCCCGACGCGCTCTGCCTGGAGGTCACCGAGTCGGCCCTCATCGGCGCCGACGACGCCCTGCTCAAGCCGCTGCGCCGGCTGGCCGAGATGGGCGTCGACATCGCCCTCGACGACTTCGGCACCGGCTACTCCAACCTCGCCAATCTGCGCCGGCTGCCGGTGAGCGTCCTCAAGCTGGACCGCTCGTTCACGCAGAGCATGCAGCGCTTCCCCGCCGACCCCGTCGACCTCAAGATCGTCGAGGGGATCGTGTCCCTGGCGCACAGCCTGGACCTCGCGGTGACGGTGGAGGGCGTGGAGACCGGCGCGCAGGCCGAGCAGCTGCGCATCCTGGGCTGCGACACCGCGCAGGGCTGGTACTACGCCCGCCCGGGCCCGCCGGACCGCTTGCACGAACTGGCGCTGGTCGACGCCACGGGGTGATCCGGCGCCGGCGCCGGTGCCGTTCCTGGCGCCGGCGGGCTGCCGGACGCCCGGCGGCCCGGCACCCCCGCCGTCGTATAGCGTGAACGGGAAGAGGCGGACGGCGGCGCCGGGTCCGAGGAGGCCGCCGGAAAGGCGGGTCCGGCCATGCGCGACAGGCCGATCGATCTGGACCTGCGCAAGGTGCGCTACTTCGTGGCGGTGGCCGAGCGCCGGCACTTCGGGCAGGCGGCCGTCGCCCTGCACGTCACCCAGCCCGCCCTGTCCCGCCAGGTGCGCCAGCTGGAACACGAGCTGCGCGTCGAGCTGTTCACCCGCAGCACCCGCGAGGTCGCGCTCACCCCGGCCGGCGAGCAGTTCCTGCACGACGCCAAGGCGCTGCTCGCCGCGTCCGAGGCCGCCCAGGAACGGGCCCGCCGGATCGGCGCCGGATCCGACGCGCTGGTCGTCGGCTTCATGCTGGGCACGGACGTCGGCCCGGCGCTCAACGCGTTCTCCGGACGCTTCCCGCACGTCTCCGTCGAACTGGTGCGGCTGCGCTGGTGGAGCCAGGCGCGGACCCTGCTGGACGGCGGCGTCGACGTCGCGTTCGTCCGGCCGCCGCTGGAGACGGACGGCGTGGACCTCCTGCCGCTCTACGCCGAGCGCCTGAACGCCGTCCTGCCCGCCGGCCATCCCCGGGCGCGGGACGGCGAGGTCGCCCTCGCGGACCTCGCCGGCGAACGGGTCCTGGAGTACGCCGAGGCGAGCGAGGCGTGGTCGGCCGTCTGGAACGCCGACCCCCGCCCCGACGGCACCCGGCCCGACCACGGCCCCGCCTTCCACGACATGGAGGAACTGCTGGGCTACGTCCGGGGCGGACGCGGGATCGCCTTCGTCCCGGGGTCCGCGGCGGCCGCGTTCCCCCGGTCCGACATCGCCTACGTACCCGTCACCGGCGTACCGCCCGGCCAGGTGGCACTGGCCTGGCCGACCCGGCGACGCTCACCCGTGGTGAGCGGCTTCGTGGAGACGGCCCGCGCCGCCGTCGCGGGCCGGCATCCGGCGTAGACCTGCGGTGTCGCGGTCGCGGGCCGGCATTCCGCCGAGACGTGCGGCGTGGTCGACGCGGGCTGGTGACCCGCCGGAACCCGCCGTGTCGCAGCCCGAGGCCGGCGCACCGTGCGGACTCAGGTGCCGTCGTCGCGGGCCGCCATCCCTGGACCTGCGGTGCCGCGGCCGTGGGCCGGCATCCCGTGGACGCGGCGTGCCGCGGTCGCGGCCGGTTTCCCGCGTCGAGCGCAGTGCCGCCGTCGCGGCCGGCATGCCGCCCGGACCCGCAGCGCCGCCGCAAGCCGGCATCCCCCGTGGACGCGGGGTGCCGCGGCAGGCCGGCACCCCGGCTGGACGTGCCGCCGGGCACACCGCCCTGGCCTGCGGCCATGCAACCTCGGCATCAATCCCTTCAGGACCGGCATTGGACGCCGCCAAAGCGGGCCCCAAGACTCGGAAGGGCCGGGACCTCACCGGCGTCCTCCCTCCCGAACTCCCTTGGAGCCCGCCATGCGTGCTGCCGTAGCGACCGGCGCGAATCTCCCCCTCACCCTGGACGACCTCGACCTGCCGCACCCCGCCGCCGGCGAGGTCCTCGTCAAGGTCACCGCCTGCGGTGTCTGCTTCTCCGATCTGAGCCTGCTGCGCGGCCACTACCCCTTCGCCCGGTACCCCGTGGTGCCCGGGCACGAGATCACCGGCGTCGTGACCGCCGTCGGGGAGGGTGTCACCTTCCCCGAGGTCGGCACGGCCGTCGGCGGACAGTTCCTTTACGACTCCTGCGGCCACTGCGACTACTGCGTGCGCGGCGACCAGATCCTCTGCCCGCGCAAGCGGGTCACCGGTGTGGTGGCCGACGGCGGCTACGCCGAGTACGTGCTGCTCAAGGCCGGGTTCGTCACCCCGCTGCCGGACGGCCTCGACCCGGTGGCCGCGGCGCCGCTGATGTGCGCGGGCCTCACCGCCTTCAACGGGCTGCGGCAGGCCGGGACCACCGCCAACTCACGGGTCGCGGTCGTCGGTCTCGGCGGCGTGGGCGCCCTCGCCGTGCGGTACGCCGTCGCCATGGGCGCGAGCGTCGCCGTGATCGGCCGGTCGCGGCGCGGCGAGGACCAGGCGAAGGCGCTCGGCGCCGACCTGTTCGTCGCCACCGCCGACTCCGACCCGGCGGACGCCCTGAAGGCGTGGGGCGGCGCCGACGTCGTCCTCAACGCCGCCCCCTCCACGGAGGCGGCCGCCGCCACCCTCGGCGGCATCGCCCCCGACGGCACCCTGCTGCTGCTCGGCTACGGCCCCGAGCCGCTGACCCTGCCCACCCAGCCGATGATCCTCAACCGGCTGCACGTGGCCGCCTCGCCGTCCGGCTCCCCGCACGACCTGCGCGACACCCTGGCCTTCTCGGCGGCCCACGACATCCTCCCCGAGGTCACCCCGATCACCCTCGACCAGGCGCCGGACGTCCTCGACGCGATGGCCGACGGCTCCGCGCACGGCCGCAGTGTGATCACCTTCGCCTGACCGGCCCCCCGTCCCAAGGAGTCAGCCATGCCCTACACCGTCCTCGTCACAGGCGCCTCCAGCGGCTTCGGCGCCCTGACCGCCCGCGCCCTCGCCGACGCCGGCCACACCGTGCACGCCGGGATCCGGCAGACCACCGGCCGCAACGCCCCGGCCGTCGCCGACGCCCGCGCCTACGCCGAACAGCACGGCGTCGACCTGCGCCCCCTCGAACTCGACGTGTCCAGCCAGGAGTCCGTGGACGCGGCCGTCGCGCAGGCCGGCCGGATCGACGTCGTCGTCCACAACGCCGGGCACATGGTCCTCGGCCCGACGGAGTCCTTCACCCCGGAGCAGATCGCCGAGATCTACGACACCAACGTCGTGTCGACCCAGCGCGTCAACCGGGCCGTGCTCCCGCAGATGCGCGCGCGCCGGGACGGCCTGCTGGTGTGGGTGGGCTCGTCCAGCACCTACGGCGGCACCCCGCCGTACCTCGGCCCCTACTTCGGCGCCAAGGCCGCCATGGACCACCTCGCGAAGAGCTACGCCGTCGAACTGAGCCGCTTCGGCATCGACACGGCCCTCGTGGTCCCCGGCTCCTTCACCTCCGGCACCAACCACTTCGCCCACGCGATGCACCCGTCGGACACGGCCACCGCCGAGGCCTACGACGCCCTGTACGGCGGGCTGATGGACGACGTCGGCAAGGCGCTCGCCGCCCTGGCACCGGAAGACGCCGACGTCCAGGACGTCGCCCGCGCCATCGTCCGTATCGTCGGCACGGCCAAGGGCGAGCGGCCGTTCCGGACCACCATCGACCCGGCCGACGACGGCTCCCAGCGGGTCAGTGACGTGGCCGACGCCGTCCGCGCCGAGTTCTACAACCGCATCGGCATGCCGGACCTGCTGACCCCCCGCGTCTGACGCCCACCGCGGAGGCCGCGGCCGTTCGGGCGGCGGCCCGGCCTCACAAGGGGCAGCATGAGCCCATGGGGCATGCGGGTCCGATCGTGGGGCGGGAGCGGGAGATCGGCGAGCTGAAGGCGTTCGTCGACGCCGCCGAGGGGCGGGCGCTCGTGCTGCGCGGCGAGCCCGGGGTGGGCAAGAGCGCGCTGCTGGACGTGGCGGCGGAGCGAGCGGCCGGCCAGGGGCAGCGCGTCGTCCGCGCCGCCGGAGTGGAGGCCGAGGCCGGACTGGCGTTCGCGGGGCTGCACCAGTTGCTGCATCCGCTGCTGGCCGACGCCGGCGCGCTCGAGCCGGCGACGCGGGCGGCGTTCGACATCGCCTTCGGGCGGAGCACGGGTGAGCCGCCGTCCGTGATGACCCTGGGCGTCGCCGTCCTGGATCTGCTGGCCCTGGCCTCCGGTGACGTACCGCTGCTGCTCGTGGCCGACGACGCGCACTGGCTGGATCCGCAGAGCGCGGAGGTGGCGCGGTTCATCGCCCGGCGGCTGTCCGGACACGCCGTGCACATGGCAGTGGGGACACGGGCCGACACGCCGTCACCGTGGGACGGCTCCGGGCTGCCCGAACTGACGGTGCCCCCGTTGTCGGCCGAGGCCTCGGCACGGCTGCTGGACACCACCAGCCCCGGCCTGACCGCGCCGGTCCGGCGCCGGATCCTAGACGAGGCCTGCGGCAACCCCCTCGCCCTGCTGGAGCTGCCCGCCGCCGCGGGCCCCGCCGACGGACTCGAACTCCCGCTGTCCCGGCGGCTGGAGCGGCTGTACGGCGACCGGATCACCGGCCTCGGCCGGGCCGAGCGCGCGGAGCTGCTGCGGGCCGCGCTCGACGGCACCGGCACATTGCCGGGCCGGGCCCGCCGCCCGCTGCGCGCCGTCGACGACGCCGTGGCACTCGGCCTGCTCACCACCGACTCCGGGACCGGCGACCTGGTCTTCCGCCACCCGCTCGTCCGCTCCGCCCTGCTGCAGTCCGCCACGCCCAACGAACGCCGGGCCGCCCACGCCGACCTGGCCCGGCTGCACCGCGGGGAACTCGAACGCCACGCCACCCACCTCGCGGCGGCCACCGTCGACCCGGACGAATCGGTCGCCGTCGTCCTGGAGCGCGCCGCCCGTTCCGCCACCGCGCGCGGCGGCTCGGCGGCCGCCCTCACCCTGCTGACCCGGGCCGCCGAACTCAGTCCCACGGTGGCCGAGCGCTCCCGCCGCCTGGGCGAGGCCGCCTTCGTCGCCGCCCAGTCCGCGCTGCTGGACCAGGCACGCGAACTGCGCGCGGCCTCCGACCAGCTGGCCGGAACGGACGCCTCGCCGACCGCCGTGATCACGTACGCCTACAGCGTGCTCTACGAGGACGGCGACGTCCGCTCCGCCCACCGCAGGCTGGCCGCGGAACTGAGGGCGCTCCCGCCGGACGCCGACGACGAGATCCGCGCACGGCTGCTGAACCTGCTGCTCGGCGTCAGCATGTTCTCCGCCGACCCCGCCCTGTGGCGGGTGAGCGACGCGCTGACCGACCGGGACGGGGACCGCGTCGGCGGACCCACCCCGCTCTACCGGGACGCCTGGGGCGACGTCGCCCGCACGGGGGCCGGGGCGCGCGACCGGGTGCTGGCCGCGTTCGGCGAGCTCGGTGACGGCCAGCCGTGGGACGTGATGCGGCACGGCGTGGCCGCGTACTACCTGGACGCGCTCGCCGACCACCGGACGCTGGTGCGCCGGGTCGCGGAACGCGAGACGGGCAGCGGCGCCGTCACCAACGCGATGACGCTGCTGCAGCTCGTCATGCTCGACCAGATCTCCAGCGGCGAGTGGGACGCCGCCGAGGAGACCGGCCGCCGCGGGCTCGCCCTCACCGTCACCCACGGCTACCGGCTGTTCGAGCACCAGTACCACGGCTTCCTCGGTCTGCTCGCGGCCTGGCGCGGGGACACCGACAGCGCCCGAGCGGCCGTCGACCGCGTCGACCGCTGGGCCCGCCCACGCGGCGTCGGCCACCTCACCCAGCTCGCCGAGGCGACCGGCGCGGCCCTGGGCCTGTCCACCGGCGACTACGAGAGCGCGTACACGTACGTCAGCGGCCTCACCGTCCCCGGCACCTTCACCCCGTACTCCCAGCAGGCCCTGCGCACCCTGCTGGACCTGGTGGAGGCCGCCGTGCACACCGGACGCCTCGACCAGGCCCGCCGGCACGCCCTCGCCGCCCGTGACCAGGGCCTCCCGGCCGTCTCCCCGCGCCTGGACCTCGTGACCACCGCGGCGCTGGCGATGACGGCCGACGACTCCGACACCGGACCGCTGTTCGAGCGGGCGGTCACCCATCCGGCCGGGGCCGACTTCCCCTTCGAGCTGGCCCGGATCCGGCTGGAGCAGGGCATGTGGCTGCGCCGCGCCCGTGAACGCGTGGCGGCCCGGACCGCTCTCGGCCTGGCCGCCGACACCTTCGAACGGCTCGGCGCCACCCCCTGGCTGCACCGCGCCCGGGCCGAGCTGCGCGCCGCCGGGCTGCCCGGCGGGAGCGCCGCCACCGGCGCGGCCCTCACCCCCCAGGAGCGGCAGATCGCCGAACTCGCGGCGAGCGGCCTGAGCAACAAGCAGATAGGCGCCCGGCTCTACCTCTCCCCGCGCACGGTCGGCGCCCACCTCTACCGGGTCTTCCCCAAGCTCGGCATCTCCTCCCGCGCCTCCCTGCGGGACGCCCTCGAAGGGACCTGACCCCGTGTGCTCCGGGCCACGGTCACCGACGACAGTCATTCGACTCAATCGGCCCGGGCGACCGCCGCGGCACTGTGAAGACAACGCACCGCCCCCCGGCGGTCCCGACGTCCAGGAGCCGGTCATGGCCACCTCGCGCACCCCCCTCGTCCTCATCCACGGGCTGTGGCTGCACGCCTCGTCCTGGCAGTCCTGGGCCGACCTCGCCACCGAACGCGGGTACGCGCCGCTGGCTCCCGGCTGGCCGGGCGAGGCCGCCACCGTCGCGGAGGCGCGCCGGCACCCCGAGGCCGTCGCCGGGCTCGGCATCGACGACGTCACGGACCACTACGCCGGGATCATCCGCTCCCTCGACGCCCCGCCCGTGCTGATCGGCCACTCCTTCGGCGGGCTGATCGCGCAGAAGCTGCTCGGGAAGGGCCTGGCCCGGGCCGCGGTCGCCGTCGACCCGGCGCAGATCAAGGGCGTCAGGGCGCTTCCCCCGGCCCAGCTGCGGGCCGGCTTCCCGGTTCTGGGCAACCCGGCGAACCGCAAACGCTCGGTGTCCCTGACCCCGGCGCAGTTCCGCTTCGGCTTCGGCAACGCGCTGGAGCCGGCCGAGTCCGACGCCCTGCACGAGCGGTTCACCGTCCCCTCGCCGGGCCGCCCGCTGTTCGAGGCGGCCTTCGCGGCCTTCACCCGGCACTCGCCCGCCGAGGTCGCCACCCATAACCCCGACCGGGGCCCGCTGCTGCTGATCTCCGGACAGGCCGACCACACGGTCCCGGACGTGGTGACCCGCTCCGCCTACAAGCTCTACGGCGACTCGCCGGCCGTCACGGAACTCAAGCAGTTCCCCGACCGCGGCCACTCGCTCACCGTGGACCACGGCTGGCGGGCCGTCGCCGAGTACACGCTGGACTGGCTGGACCGGCAGGGCATCCAGGGCCACGACACCGCACACGCCTGACCTCATATCCCCAGCGACATCGCATCCCCTCCCGCGACTTCGCATTCCCAGCGACATCGCATTCCCAGCACAGGAGTCGAACACCATGAACAGCGAACTGAACGGCAGGACCGCCGTCGTCACCGGTGCCAGCAAGGGCATCGGACTGGCGATCGTGGAGGCACTCGTCCAGGCCGGCGCCCATGTCGTGGCGGGGTCGCGTTCGACCTCGGAACGCCTGAAGACCCTGGCCGAGGAGGGGTCGGTGACCTGGGTGCCGGTCGACCTCGCCGAGCCGGAGGCGGCCGGGGAACTCGTCGCCGCGGCGGGCGGACGCGTCGACATCCTGGTCAACAACGTCGGCACGGCACCCGCCCGGCCCGGCGGCTTCCTGTCGGTCGGCGACGAGGAGTGGCGCCGCACGATCGACCTCAACCTGCTGGCGGCCGTACGGGTCACCCGGGCCGCGCTGCCCGTGATGCTGGACGCCGGCGACGGCTCGGTGATCACGGTCGGCTCCGTCAACGCCACCCTCCCGGAGCCGCTGGTCATCGACTACAGCGCGGGCAAGGCCGCCCTGGTGGCGTTCTCCAAGGCGCTGTCGAAGGAGGTCGGCCCGAAGGGCGTCCGTGTCAACACCGTCAGCCCGGGGCCGGTGGAGACGGAGCTGTGGCTGGGCGGCGGGGGAGTGGCGCAGACGGTCTCGGACGCCGCGGGCATCACCCCGGACGACGTGGTCGCCCAGGCCTCGAAGTCCACGGTCACCGGCCGCTTCTCCCAGCCCGCGGAGATCGCCGACCTCGTGGTCTTCCTCGCCGGCGACCGCTCCCGCAACATCACCGGCAGCGATCTGATCATCGACGGAGGCTACATCCCCACCTGGTGAGCGGCGGAGGGCCCGGGCCGCTCAGCGCTCCAGCAGCATCCGCTGCAGTTCGCGTGCGGCCCGGGGCGGGGCCACGTCGCTGCGGTGGGCCAGGGCGATCGTGCGGTGCAGGCCGGGCCGGGCCAGCGGGGTCACCCTTAGGCCCCGGCCCGACCGGGCGGCCACCATGCGCGGGACGACGGCGAGGCCCAGCCCCGCCCGGACGAAGCCCAGGACGGCGTCCATCTCGCCGCCCTCGACCGCGAAGTCCGGTTCGAAGCCCTCGGCGCGGCACGCGGCCACCGTCAGCTCGCGCAGGTCGTAGCCGTGCCGGAACATCACCAGGCGCTCGCCCTCCAGGTCGGCGATGCGTACCGTGCGCCGGCCGGGGCCGCCGGGGGCGGGCGCCTCCGGTGAGGACACCACCACCAGGTCCTCGCGGAGCAGCTCCACCGTGGTCAGCGCGGGGGAGGGCGTCGGCAGGGGCAGCACGACGAGCGCCAGGTCGAGGGCGCCGCGCGCCAGCTCGCGCACCAGGTCGTGCGAACCGCCCTCCTCGATCAGCAGCCGGATGCCCGGGTAGCGGTCGTGGAAGGCGCGCAGCACGTCCGGGAGCAGCCCCGTGCACAGGCTCGGCGTGGCCCCGAGCCTGACCCGGCCGCCGCGCAGCTGCACCAGCTCCTGCACCTCGTGCCGGGCGGTGTCGGCGTCGGCCAGGATGCGCCGGGCCAGCGGCAGCAGGGCCTCCCCGGCGTCCGTCAGCGTGATGTTGCCGCGGGCCCGCAGGAACAGGTCCGCGCCCAGCTCCCGCTCCAGCGCCTTGATCTGCTGCGACAGCGAGGGCTGCGCCACGTGCACGAGATCGGCGGCGCGGGTGAAGTGCCGGGTCTCCGCGACCGCCACGAAGTACTGGAGCTGCTGGAACTGCATCCAGCCATCATAGGTCGCACCTATTGAAACGAGGCGCACCATGTCTTGGACCGATCGGCCTGTTCGGCCCTAGCGTCCTTCTCATGGCTCTGGCAACGCGGACGGACCGACGGCCGTCCTTCGCGCGCACGGTGTGGGACTCGACCGTCGGCAAGAAGACCGTGATGGCGGTCAGCGGACTGATCATGCTGCTGTACCTGGTCGTCCACATGATCGGCAATCTGAAGATCTTCTTCGGCGCCGGCGACTTCAACCACTACGCGCACTGGCTGCGCACCGTCGGCGAGCCGTTCATGCACTACGAGTGGACGCTCTGGCTCGTCCGCGTGGTCCTGGTCGTCGCCGTCGTCGCCCACGCGGTCTCGGCGTACCAGCTCAGCCGCCGCGACATCAAGGCCCGTCCCACCCGCTACGTGCACAGGAAGCCGCGCGCCTCCTACGCCACCCGCACCATGCGCTGGGGAGGCGTCATCCTCGCGCTGTTCATCGTCTGGCACCTCCTGGACCTGACGACCGGCACCGTGCACTCCGGCGGCTTCCAGGAGGGCCGCCCGTACCAGAACGTCGTGGACACCTTCTCCACCTGGTACGGCAACGTCATCTACATCGTGGCGATGCTCGCCGTCGGACTGCACATCCGGCACGGCTTCTGGAGCGCCGCCCAGACCCTCGGCGCCGGCAGCCGCACCCGCGACCGCGCCCTGAAGGCCACGGCCAACGTCCTCGCGCTGCTGCTCACGGCCGGCTTCATCGCCGTACCCGTGGGCGTCATGACCGGAGTGGTGAGCTGAGAATGACCTACACCGACTACGCGACCGGCGAGCCCGTCGCCGACACCAAGGCCCCGGCCGGTCCGGTCAACGAGCGCTGGGACAAGCGCCGTTTCGAGGCCAAGCTGGTCAACCCCGCCAACCGGCGCAAGCACACCGTCATCGTCGTCGGCACCGGCCTCGCGGGCGGCTCCGCCGGCGCCACGCTCGCCGAACAGGGCTACCACGTCGTCCAGTTCTGCTACCAGGACTCCCCGCGCCGCGCCCACTCCATCGCCGCGCAGGGCGGCATCAACGCCGCGAAGAACTACCGCAACGACGGCGACTCCATCCACCGTCTCTTCTACGACACCGTCAAGGGCGGCGACTTCCGGGGCCGCGAGTCCAACGTGCACCGCCGCGCGCAGATCTCCGTCGAGATCATCGACCAGTGCGTCGCGCAGGGCGTGCCGTTCGCCCGCGAGTACGGCGGTCTGCTCGACACCCGGTCCTTCGGCGGCGTCCAGGTGTCGCGGACGTTCTACGCCCGCGGCCAGACGGGGCAGCAGCTCCTGCTCGGCGCCTACCAGGCGCTCAGCCGGCAGATCGCGGCCGGCAACATCGAGATGCACCCCCGTACCGAGATGCTCGACCTGATCGTCGTCGACGGACGGGCGCGCGGGATCGTGGCCCGGGACCTCATCACCGGGAAGATCTCCACGTACTTGGCGGACGCCGTCGTGCTGGCGAGCGGTGGCTACGGCAACGTCTTCTACCTGTCGACGAACGCCATGAACTCCAACGCGACCGCCGTCTGGCGGGCGCACCGGCGCGGTGCCTACTTCGCCAACCCCTGCTTCACCCAGATCCACCCCACCTGCATCCCGCGCACCGGCGACCACCAGTCGAAGCTGACGCTGATGAGCGAGTCGCTGCGCAACGACGGCCGTATCTGGGTGCCCAAGGCCAAGGGCGACACCCGTCCGCCGCACCAGATCCCCGAGGACGAGCGCGACTACTACCTGGAGCGCATCTACCCGTCCTTCGGCAACCTGGTGCCCCGCGACATCGCCTCCCGCGCCGCCAAGAACGTCTGCGACGAGGGCAGGGGAGTGGGCCCCGGCGGCCAGGGCGTCTACCTGGACTTCGCCGACGCCATCCAGCGCATGGGCCGGGGGGCCGTCGAGGCCAAGTACGGCAATCTCTTCGACATGTACCAGCGGATCACCGACGAGGATCCGTACGAGGTGCCCATGCGAATCTACCCCGCCGTGCACTACACGATGGGCGGCCTGTGGGTCGACTACGACCTGCAGACCACGATCCCGGGCCTGTTCGCGATCGGCGAGGCCAACTTCTCCGACCACGGCGCCAACCGCCTCGGCGCCTCGGCGCTCATGCAGGGCCTCGCCGACGGCTACTTCGTCCTGCCCGCCACCATCAACGACTACCTCGCCCGCAACCCCCACCACGAGCCGGTCACCGACGGCCACCCCGCCGTCCAGGAGGTGCTGGCCGAGACCGAGGACCGGCTCAACCTGCTGCTCGCGGTGGACGGCGACCGTACGCCGGACTCCTTCCACCGCGAACTCGGCGAACTGATGTGGGAGTTCTGCGGCATGGCCCGCACCGACGCCGGGCTGCGCAAGGCGCTGGAGCGCATCCCGCAGATCCGCGAGGAGTTCTGGCGGCGGATCAAGGTCCCCGGTACCGGCGAGGAGTTCAACCAGTCCCTCGAGAAGGCCAACCGCGTCGTCGACTACCTGGAGCTCGCCGAGCTGATGTGCCTCGACGCGCTGCACCGCACCGAGTCCTGCGGCGGCCACTTCCGCGAGGAGTCCCAGACCCCGGACGGCGAAGCGGCCCGCAGGGACGACGAGTTCGCCTACGCGGCCGCCTGGGAGTTCACCGGCACCGGCGAGGCTCCGACCCTGCACAAGGAAGACCTGGTCTTCGAGTACGTCCACCCCACCCAGCGGAGCTACGCATGAAGCTCACCCTGCGCGTCTGGCGGCAGAAGAACGCCGAAGCCGAAGGCGCCATGTCCACGTACGAGGTGGACGGCATCTCCTCCGACATGTCCTTCCTGGAGATGCTCGACACCCTCAACGAGGAGCTCATCCTCAAGGGCGAGGACCCCGTCGCCTTCGACCACGACTGCCGCGAGGGCATCTGCGGTGCCTGCTCGCTCGTCATCAACGGCGACGCCCACGGCCCCGAGCGCACCACCACCTGCCAGCTGCACATGCGGTCCTTCAAGGACGGCGACACCATCGACATCGAGCCGTGGCGGGCGTCGGCCTTCCCGGTGATCAAGGACCTCGTCGTCGACCGCACGGCGTTCGACCGGATCATCCAGGCCGGCGGCTACATCACCGCGCCGACCGGCGCGGCCCCCGAGGCGCACGCCACCCCCGTGCCCAAGCCGGACGCCGACTTCGCCTTCGAGCACGCCGAGTGCATCGGCTGCGGCGCGTGCGTGGCGGCCTGCCCCAACGGGGCCGCGATGCTGTTCACGTCCGCCAAGGTCAACCACCTGAACGTGCTGCCGCAGGGCGCCCCCGAGCGCGAGACCCGTGTGCTCGACATGGTGGCGCAGATGGACGAGGAGGGCTTCGGTGGCTGCACCCTCACCGGCGAGTGCGCCACGGCCTGCCCGAAGGGCATCCCGCTGATGTCCATCACCAGCATGAACAAGGAGTGGCTGCGGGCGACCCGGAAGGCCAAGCGGTAACACCTTCGGGGCGCGGCCCCCTACGAGACGTTCGCCGAGCGGTGCGGACGGGCGGGACCGGGAGAGGTGCTCCTCCCGGTCCCGTCTGGTGTTCTCGTGGTCTCCGGGTCACCGGCCCGGATCGGCGAGCAGGTGGCCCAGCGGGCCGAGGTCCAGATTCAGATCGCCGCGCTCCAGCCCGTGCTGTTCGCACAGCTCGTCCATACGCTCGTCCAGCAGCATCAGCGCTGTGCCCAGCCGGTCCTCCTGCTCGGTGGTCAGCGTCCCCTCGTCGAACCGGCGCACCGCCTGCCGTTCCATCAGCTGCCGTAGGAGCTCCACCACGGTCAGGACCAGGGCCGCCAGATCGTTCGTGACCCGCTCCGGGTCGAGGTCCACGGCATGGGCGCGCTGCGTGGTCACAGGGGCCCGCTGTCCGGCCAGGGCGCGGGCACCCGCTCGCTCACCGACGCCAGCAGAGCGTGCAGGGAGATCCGCACCAACGGAACGTCGGCGATGGCCAGCACCAGGTCGCCGCTGACCACGACCCCGGTGGCCAGCACACGGTCGAGCAGATCGACCAGGGGCACCCCGACGGGCGCGTACGGCTCCGGTTCCTCCCACGGCACCGGCACGCTCATGCGACCACCTCCACCGCGTCCGGTTCCGGCCGGGCGAAGGAGTACGGGATCCAGGGCCCCGACACGGTGACCTCCAGACCGGTGCCGGAGGCCTCGCGGGCCAGCCGGCCGACGGCCTGCGTGAACTCCTCGCGGCGGGCGTCGTCCACCAGATAGGCGGCGTTGAGGAGTTGCGGCACGTTCGTGCCGGTCAGCCGCTCGCTCTGCGGCCGGTGCCGGGTCGCGGCGACGGCGTACCGGCGCAGCTCCCGGTCGACGGTGCGGGCCCGGGCCAGGGCCTGCTCGCGCGTCTCGCGCTCGGTCCGCCGGCGGGCGCTGGCCCGGCGCAGATACGACCGCCCGTCGGCCGCGCCCTCCCCGTCGGCGGCACCCCCGGCCGTCGGGCCGTGCACCTTCACCGCCCACTCCGTACGGTCGCGCAGCCGCTCCAGCAGGGCCCGAAGGGACGCCCCCCGGGCGGTCACGGCCCGGACCGCGTTGTTGTCGTCGAGATACAGCGTCGCCATCGGGAGCGGCACGGCGGGACCCGCGCTCGCCGCCGCCTCCACGGCCCGGTGGTGGGCGCGGGCGCAGCGCTCCAGCGCGTCCGGCCGGTTCAGCCGTTCCGCCAGCGCCTCCTCGCCGTACTCCGCCGCCGGCACGTCCTGCACGACCAGGTGGAACTCACCCGCCGCCAGGGTGCGCAGGGGGCCGCCGCCGTCGTGGCCCGGCGTCCGCGCGAGCACGTCCGGCGGCACGGGGGAGTCCGTCACCGCGAAGACGCAGAGGAGGGTGCGGGGTTCCGCCGTCGTCGCCCGGCCGGCCGGGAGCGTGCTCATCGGGTCACCTCCGTGGTGTCGGGGTCGGATTCCTCCAGGGCCTCCAGGCGGGCGCGCAGCCGGGCGTTCTCCTCCGCGAGGGCGTCCCGCGCGGCGCGCGAGGACAGCGCCGGGTCCGTCTCCCACCAGTCGATGCCCGCCTTCTTCGCGGTCTCCACCGAGGCGATGAACAGGCGCAGCCGGATGGTCAGCAGCTCGATGTCGAGCAGGTCGATCTTGATGTCGCCCGCGATGACGATGCCCTTGTCCAGCACGCGCTCCAGCAGATCCGCGAGGCTTCCGCCGGACGGCCCGGCGGGCTGCGGATCGAAGCCCGTCGGCCAGGTGGACAGGTCGGTCACCGGGCGCCTCCGTCCGGCGGGAGCCCGCCGTGGTGGACCGGGCTGCCGAGGCGCGCGAGCAGCCGTTCCTCCTCCGCCTCGAAGGCCGCCTCGTCGATGAGCCCGTCGTCCAGGTCCCGGTTCAGCGCCGCCAGCCGGGCCTGCACCCAGCGCGGATCGCACGCCTGGCGCTCGGCCTCCCGGCGCAGCTGCTCGGCGACCCACAGCGTGCCGCGCAGGGGGGCCACGGGCAGCAGCAGGATCTCGGTCAGGAGTCCCACCGGGTCACCGCCCGGCCGGCGCGGACGGCGGGTCCACGAAGCTGTAGCAGGGCAGCGGGCCGGTGAGGCTGAGCGCCAGCCGGTCGCCGACGGCGCGGGCCCGCTCGGTCACGGCCTCCCGGAAGCGCTGTTCGTCGGCGGCGCGGACCAGGAACGACGTGCTCAGCACCTGCTCGTCGTCGACCGGGCCCTGCGCGGTGCGCACGGCGAGCGGGGCCAGCAGGGCCAGCACCTCCCGGGCCGCGCCACGGGCCTCTCGCGCGACCCCCTTCGCCAGTGCCTCGCCGAGCCGTACGTTCGCCTCGTAGCCGGGGCGCTGCCGGGTCCGGCGGGCGAGCGCCCGCAGCGAGCCGTCCCGGCGTACGAGATCGGCGAAGTGCCCGGGCACCACGGCACCTTTCACGTTCATCTCGACGCAGTCCCGCACCCCGTCCAACTGGGCCGCCAGATGGGCCTTGTGGGTGCTGAGCCGGTCGAGCAGTTCCTCCGGGCCGGCGCTGAGCACGGCGAACCGCATCGGCAGCACCGGGCCCCGCTCGGCGAGTTCCGTCAGCACCGCCTGGTGGGCCGTCAGGTCCCGGCGCCGGGCCCGCAGGGAGGCCGGCGCGTCCGAGACCGCCGCGCACAGCCCGGACCCGGCCAGCAGCCGCACCGGGGCGCCGCCCACCCCGGGGGTGCGCGGGGGACGGGCGCCCTCGGGGGCGATGCCGTAGACGTACAGCGTGCCGGTGGTCGTGGGGGCGGCGGTGGCCGTCACGGTCATTCCTCCTCGGCCGCGCGGCGCCTGGGCCGCGGGCGGTCGTCGTCACTGCGGCGCTTGCGGGCGGGCCGGCGGGCGGGTGCGGCATCCTCCGCCGCATCCTCCGCCGCCTCTTCCTCGGGTGTCTCGTCCTCCGGGCCGAGCACGTCGCGCACCTTGTCGGTCAGGGAGCGGGCGGTGCGCTTGGCGCCGGCCTTGCCGATCGTCTTGGCGACCGGCCCGCCGAACAGCTCCGGCACGGTCTTGGAGCGCGGGTCGCGCTCCAGGTCGAGGCGGTTGCACGCCTCGGCGAAACGCAGATAGGTGTCGACGCTGGCGACGACGATACGGGCGTCGATCTTGAGGATCTCGATGCCGACCAGTGAGACGCGCACGAAGACGTCGATCACCATGCCGCGGTCGAGGATCAGCTCCAGTACGTCGTAGACGTTGCCGGCGCGAGGCGCGCAGACGATCTCGTCAGTGTGGACGGTCATGCGGGAGGTCCTTCCCGTCGAGCGGTCGTGCGCGCGGTCACTGGTCCTGGGCGCCGCGCCGGTACCGTGCGATCCGCCGGTACTGCCGCAGTTCGCCCCCCTGGTCCAGTTCCACCTGGTAGGTCGCGAGCAGACTGGTGGTGTCGGGGATGCGCGCCAGTTCGAGCACGTCGACGTCGACGACCCAGCCGCCGTCCTCACCGCGGCAGACGGCGGACACCCCTTCGAGGGGGTGCCCGATCAGCTCCGTGAGCGCCTCGGCGGCACTGCGGGCGGCCCCTCCGGCACCCCGCACGGTACGGCGGCGCGTGGCGGACGAGGCGGAACCCTTGCGGCGCTCGCCGGTTCCCGATTCGGTCATGGACCCCACTCTCGCCACATCGGCCCGGACGCGCGCCCTCAGCTACGCCGTCCGGGCCCGCCGGTCCGGCGCGAGCCGTTCAGCCACCCCACATCCCGGCTCCCCGCGCAGGACACACGCAGGTCAGCCGCGCTCGGGAGAACGGGGTCGGCGCACCGCGCGACACCGCGCGGCCGTCCCCGCCGCACCGGCCCCGTGACCAGGAGAGAGCCATGACCGGCGCTTCCACGCTCGCCCGTCCCCCGCAGCCCACGGCACCCACCCGCTACACCGTCCGGCTCGCCCGCGACGAGGAGGACGTCCGCGCCGCCCAGCGGTTGCGGCACGACGTCTTCGCCGGCGAGCTGGGGGCCTCGCTGGCCACCCCGCTGCCGGGGCTCGACATCGACGCCTTCGACGCCTACTGCGACCACCTGCTCGTCCGAGAGGAGTCGTCCGGGCAGGTCGTGGGCACCTACCGGCTGCTGCCGCCCGAGCGGGCCGCCGTCGCCGGACGGCTCTACTCGGAGACCGAGTTCGACCTCACCGCGATCGACGCGATCCGCCCGGACCTGGTCGAGGTCGGCCGCTCCTGCGTCCACCCCGGCCACCGCGACGGCGCCGTGATCGGCCTGATCTGGGCGGGCATCGCCCGCTACATGGTGGACCGCGGCCACGAGTGGCTGGCGGGCTGCTGCTCGATCCCGCTCGCCGACGGCGGCACCCTCGCCGCCGCCACCTGGGACCGGGTCCGCACCCGGCACCTCGCCCCCGCGGAGCACCGTGTACGGCCGCTGCGGCCCTGGCGGCCGGTCTCCCCGGCACCCGCCCGGCGCGTCGAACTCCCCGCCCTCCTGCGCGGATACCTGCGCCTGGGCGCCCAGGTGTGCGGTGAACCCGCACACGACCCCGAGTTCGGGGTGGCCGACCTGTACGTGCTGCTGTCGATGCGCCGGATGGACCCGCGCTATCTGCGGCACTTCCTCTCCCTCGTCCCGGCATGACGGCCCCGACGGGCGGAGCCGCCCCTGTCCACGCGCACGCCGCCGACACCGGGACCGTGTGGCGTCCGAGCGCCCCCTGCACCCCGCGCATCTGCGTCGAGCCCGCGGCACGGACGCGGGCCCTGCCGTGGGCCGTTCTGCGGGTGACGGCCCTGCTGCTTCTGCTGGCCGCCGGCCTGACCGTGCGTCTGGCCACCGCGCCGCTCGGCGCCCGCGTGCCGCCGGGCCCCGTCCGCCACTGGTGCCGCTGGGTGGTCCGGGCCGCAGGCTTGCGGGTCCGGATCGACGGCGCGGCCACGACCGGCACCGGCGTGCTGATCGTCGCCCGGCACGTGTCCTGGCTGGACATCCCCCTGCTGGCCGCCGTCCGCCCGGCACGGATGCTCGCCAAGTCGGAGATCCGCTCCTGGCCGGTCGCCGGCCGGCTGGCCGCCCTCGGCGGTGCCCTGTTCATCGACCGGGACCGGATCCGCGCGCTGCACGGCACGGTCGCCCGGATCGCCGGGGCACTGCGCTCCGGCGCGGCGGTCGTCGTGTTCCCCGAGGGCAGCACCTGGTGCGGCCGGAGCGGTGGCCGCTTCCGCCGGGCCGCGTTCCAGGCCGCCCTGGACGCGGACGTCCCCGTCCTGCCCGTACGTCTGCGCTACCGGGTCACCGGCGGCCCGGCCGCCACGCTCCCGGCCTTCGTCGGCGACGACACGCTGCTCGCCTCGGTCTGGCGGGTGGTCCGGGCCCGGGGTCTGAGCGCGGAGGTGGAGGTACGGGCGCCCCTCGTGCCGGGCGCCACGACCGACCGCCGCGCGCTGGCAGGGGCGGCCGAGAGGGCGGTGGGGACACCGGGGGACGCCGTCCTCGCCGGGGAGGCCGTCCCGGCGGGAGACGGGGTGCCCCGCGTGGGAGTCACGGCATGACGCGCGCCAGATACGGCGCCGTGGCGCTGTCCGCCGTCGCCGCCACCTCCGCCGGGGTGCCCGCCGCCACGATCCGGCCGCCCGCGTCGCCGCCGCCCGGGCCGAGGTCGATCACCCAGTCGGCGCCCGCGACGACGGACATGTCGTGCTCGACCACGATCACGGTGTTCCCGGCGTCGACCAGGCCGTGCAGCTGACGCATCAGCACCTCGACGTCGGCCGGGTGCAGTCCGGTCGTCGGCTCGTCCAGGAGATACAGGGTGTGTCCGCGCCGGCCGCGCTGCAGCTCGCTCGCCAGCTTGATGCGCTGCGCCTCGCCGCCGGACAGCTCGGTCGCGGGCTGGCCCAGCCGGAGATAGCCGAGCCCGACGTCCAGGAGCGTGGCCAGACTCCGGGCCACGGCCGGGGTGTCGGCGAAGAAGTCCGCGGCGGCCTCGACCGTCAGGTCCAGCACCTCGGCGACACTGCGCCCCCGGTACCGCACCTCCAGCGTCTCCGCGTTGTAGCGGGCCCCGCCGCACTCCGGGCACGGCGCGTACGTGCTCGGCAGGAACAGCAGCTCCACGCTGACGAACCCCTCGCCCTGACAGGTCTCGCAGCGCCCGCCGGCCACGTTGAAGGAGAACCGCCCGGCGCCGTACCCCCGCGCCCGGGCCTCGTCGGTGCCCGCGAACACCCTGCGCACGACGTCGAACAGACCCGTGTAGGTCGCGAGGTTGGAGCGCGGCGTACGGCCGATCGGCCGCTGGTCGACCGAGACGAGCCGGCCGACACCCGGCAGCTCCTCGGTGATCTCGCCGATGAGCGTGGACTTGCCCGACCCCGACACCCCGGTGACAGCGGTGAACACCCCGAGCGGGAACGCGGCCGTCACCTCGCGCAGGTTGTGCCGGGTGACCGGCCCGACCGTGAGACGGCCCCGCGCCGCCCGCACCTCGCGCCTCGCCGCCGGGGCCTCGTCGAACAGGAACCGTGCCGTGGCCGACTCCGCGACCGACGCCAGCTCCGCCACCGGCCCGCTGTGCAGCACCCGCCCGCCGTGCTCACCGGCCCGAGGCCCCACGTCCACCAGCCAGTCCGCGCCCCGCATCACATCGAGGTGGTGCTCGACCACGAACACCGAGTTCCCGGACTCCTTCAGCCGGGCCAGCACCCGCAGCAGCGCCTCCGTGTCCGCCGGGTGCAGCCCCGCCGACGGCTCGTCGAGGACGTACACCACCCCGAACAGCCCGGACCTCAACTGCGTCGCCAGCCGCAGGCGTTGCAGCTCGCCCGCCGACAGGCTGGGAGTGGCCCGGTCGAGGCTGAGATAGCCGAGGCCCAGCTCGAGCACGGGCGCGATCCTGGCCTTCAGATCGCCGGTCAGCACCCGCGCGGTCTCCGACCCCCCGCCGTCCAGCGTCCGCGCCAGCTCGACGAGCGGCAGCGCGGCCAGCTCGGCGATCGTCCGGCCCGCGAAAGTGACGGCCAGCGCCTCCGGCCGCAGCCTGCTGCCCCCGCACGCCGGGCAGGGCGCGGCGGTCAGGAACCGCTCCGCCCTGGCCCGCAGCGTCGCGCTCCGCGAGTCCGCGAACGTCTTCATGACGTACCGCCGGGCGCTCATGTACGTGCCCTGGTACGGGCGTTGGATGCGGTCGGCGTCACGCACCGGGTGGACCGTGACGACCGGCTGCTCGTCGGTGAACAGGATCCATTGCCTCTGCTCGGCCGGCAGCTCCCGCCACGGCCGGTCCACGTCGTAGCCCAGCGCGTCGAGGATGTCGCGCAGGTTCTTGCCCTGCCAGGCCCCCGGCCACGCGGCGATCGCGCCCTCCCGGATCGACAGCGACGGGTCGGGCACCAGCGACTCCTCGGTCGTCCGGTGCACCCGGCCCAGCCCATGGCACTCCGGACACGCCCCGGCGGCGGTGTTCGGCGAGAAGGAGTCCGAGTCGAGCCGCTCCGCGCCCGGCGGATAGTCGCCGGCCCGGGAGTACAGCATCCGCAGGGAGTTGGAGAGATTGGTGACCGTGCCGACGGAGGACCGCGACGTCGGCGCGGAGCGGCGCTGCTGGAGCGACACGGCGGGCGGCAGCCCGGTGATCTCCCCGACCTTCGGCGCGCCGACCTGATGGATCAGCCGGCGGGCGTACGGGGCGACCGACTCGAAGTAGCGGCGCTGCGCCTCGGCGTAGATCGTGCCGAAGGCCAGCGACGACTTCCCGGAGCCGGACACCCCCGTGAACACGGCCAGCACATCGCGCGGGATGTCGACGTCCACGCCCCGGAGGTTGTGCTCACGGGCGCCGCGGACGCGGACGTAGGGGTCGTGCGGGGAGTGCATGGGGCGGTGCTCCGGGAGAAGGGCGGGGACAGGGCTCCTCAGCCTAGGCAACCCGTCAGGAGTGGACGATCCGGGCGAGCCGCCGGTAGGAGTCCACCAGCGCCTCCCGGTCGTACGTGCTGGTCGTCACCAGCACCTCCTGGGCGCCGGTCTCCTTCAGCACCGTCTCCAGCTCGTGCGCGACCTGCTCCTCGGTGCCCGCCACATGCCCGGCGAGCCCCCGCTCGTAGAACTCGCGCTCCCGGCCGGACAGGGACAGCGCCTCCACGCGCTCGGCGGGCGGCAGCGGCGGGAAGGTGCCGTGCGTCCGGGAGTACGCCATCGACCACGCCTCCGGCACCAGCAGCCGGCGGGCCTCCTCGGGGGTGGCGGCCACCGCCACGGTGCCGGAGATCACCACGTACGGCTCGGACGCCCACGGCGACGGCCGGAACCGCTCCCGGTACCGGTCGACACCGCGCCGCATCCGCTCACGGTCGCGCAGGTCGCCGATCACCATGGGCAGCCCGGCGCGGGCCGCGATGTCCGCGCCCTCGCCCATGGCCAGCACGAACGGCGGCACCGTCAGACCCTCCGGCGGCCGGGCGTGCACCCCCGTCGGCGAGGTCCCGCGGAACCAGCCCAGCAGCTCCTCCAACTGGCCCGCGAAGTCCTCGGCGTCCTCCTTGTCCCGGCCGAGCGCCTTGCGCACCCCGCCGGTGAAGCCCACCGAACGGCCCAGCCCCATGTCGATCCGCCCCGGGAACAGCGACTCCAGCACACCGAACTGCTCGGCCACCACGAGCGGCCGGTGGTTCGGCAGCATCACCCCGCCGGTGCCGACCCGGATCGTGCGCGTCGCCCCGGCCACGGCGGCGGCCAGCACCGTCGGAGCGGAGCCCGCGACCCCGGGCACCCCGTGGTGCTCCGACACCCAGAAACGATGGAAGCCGAGCTTCTCGGCCACCCGCGCCAGCGCCACGGTGTCCCGCAGCGCCTCCGGGGCCGTGCGGCCCTCCCGCGTGCGGGAACGGTCGAGGACGGAGAAACGGGTCGAGGCGATCACGGAGCTCATACAAGGTTCAACACACGCGGGCGCCGGAGATTCCTGCCGGGCGGCACCGCGTCACACCCGGACCGTACGCTGTCGGACGTGACCGACAGCAGCCGACGTCCGCTCGCCGTGTTCGACCTGGACAACACCCTCGCCGACACCGGCCACCGCCAGCACTTCCTCGAGCGCAAGCCCCGCGACTGGGACGGCTTCTTCGCCGCCGCGCCCCAGGACCCGCCGCTCGAGGAGGGCATCGCGCTGGCCCGGGAGAGCGCGAAGGAGTGCGAGATCGTCTACCTGACCGGCCGGCCCGCCCGCTGCCGGCGCGACACGCTCGACTGGCTCGCCGCGCACGGTCTGCCCGACGGGGACCTGCACATGCGCCGCGACGACGACCGCAGGCCCGCCCGGCGCGCCAAGCTGGAGATCCTGCGCCGCCTCGCCCGCACCCGGGAGATCCGGGTCCTGGTGGACGACGACGAGCTGGTGTGCGAGGACGCAGAACGGGCCGGCTTCAGGGTGGTGCTGGCGCGCTGGACGGCCCCGTCCACCACCCTGGAGGAGGCACAGGAGCGCGAGGGACGCACCTGAGGGCAGATGCCCCTACTCGGACTCCTCCAGGCGGAAGCCGACCTTCATCGTCACCTGCCAGTGCGCGATGTCACCGTCGTCGAGCTGGCCGCGTACGTCGGTCACCTCGAACCAGTCCAGGTTCCGCAGGGTCTGTGAGGCCCGCGCGATGCCGTTGCGGATGGCCTGGTCCACGCCGTCCGGCGAGGTGCCGACGATGTCCGTGACCCGGTAGGTGTGGTTCGACATGTGGGTGCTCCTCTCACACGCGTCACTCCACCGTGCCCCACCGCGGGGCATCGCGCGAGCCGTCCGTCACAGGGGTGTGCTGAGCGAGAGCGCGAACCGGCCCGCGGCGTCCGTCCACCAGTGGGTCAGTTCGAGCCCGGCCGCCGTCAGTTCGGCGCGCACCCCGTCCCGGCGGAACTTCGCCGACACCTCGGTGCGCATCTCCTCGCCCGCCGCGAAGTCCACGGCGAGGTCCAGCGCGGGCACCTTCACGGTCTGCGCGGTACGGGCGCGCAGCCGCATCTCGATCCACTCCTGACGGGGGTCCCACACCGCCACGTGGTCGAAGGCGCCGGGGTCGAAGTCGGCGCCCAGCTCCCGGTCGATCACGGTGAGGACGTTCTTGTTGAAGGCGGCCGTCACCCCGGCCGCGTCGTCGTAGGCGTCGACCAGGACCCGTTCGTCCTTGACCAGGTCGGTGCCGAGCAGCAGCGCGTCGCCGGGGGACAGCAGCGTCCGTACGGAGGCGAGGAACGTGGCGCGCTCCGGTGGCAGGAGGTTGCCGATGGTGCCGCCGAGGAACGCCACCAGGCGGGGGCCCGGTGTGTCGGGCAGGTCCAGGCCGGCGGTGAAGTCGGCGATCAGGGCGTGCACCTCCAGCCCCGGCCGCTCCGCGACGAGGGTCTGCCCGGCCTGGGTGAGGGCGCTCTCGCTGACGTCGACGGGGACGTACGTGTGCAGGCCGGTCAGGGCGTCGATCAGGTACCGGGTCTTCTCGGACGAGCCGGAGCCCAGCTCGACCAGGGTGCGGGCACCGGTGGCGGCGGCGATCTCACCGGCCCGGCCGGTCAGGATCTCCCGCTCCGCGCGCGTCGGGTAGTACTCGGGCAACTCGGTGATCTTCTCGAAGAGTTCGCTGCCCTGGGCGTCGTAGAACCACTTCGGCGGCAGCGTCTTGGGCGTGCTGGTCAGGCCCGCGAGGACGTCGGCGCGCAGCGCGGCCGAGGTGGCGTCCTCGGGGAGGGTGCGGGTGATACGGAACGGGCTCACGTGCGGGGCTCCTTGCGTGGTGCGGGGGCCGGGGCGGCGCTGGGTTCCTTGAGCGGAGTGAGGAGGACGTCGGTGCGGCTCGCGGCGAGCAGGGTGCGGTCGGGGACCTCCTGCCAGTGCGGGTCGTCGTCGTAGGGCTCGGAGGCCACGACGGTGCCGCCGCCGGTCCGGCGCAGATACCAGAGGGTGTCGCCCCAGGTGGTCGCGGTGATGGTCGCGCCGTCGGTGAGGAGCAGGTTGAGCCGGGAACCGGGGGCCGCCTCGGCGACCTCCAGGACCGTGTCGGTCAGCGCCTGCCCCTGGCCGTCGCCGTCGCGCAGCCGGGCGAGGACGAGTGCCCAGACGAACGCCGAGTCGTTGCGGGCCTCCATGGACAGCAGCTCCACGGCGGGCAGCGTCGGCGTCAGGGGCGCAAGCGAGCCGGGCCAGCCCTTCACGGCGCCGTTGTGGCTGAACAGCCAGGCGCCGGCGGCGAACGGGGCCGCCGCGGCCTCCTGGTCGGCGCCCGGCACCGTCGCGTCCCGTACGGCGGCGAGCAGCGCGGTGCTGCGCACGACGCGGGCGAGGTCCGCGAACGACGGGTCCGCCCACATCGGCCCGGCACGCCGGTACCGGGCCGGCACCGGGTCCTCCTCGGCGTACCAGCCGACCCCGAAACCGTCGGCGTTGACGGTGCCGTACCGCTGGTGCCGGGGCGCCCAGGCCTGCCGGTACAGGCCGTGCGGGGGCTCCACGAGGAGCCGGCCGAGCGGCTCCCCGGGGCCCACGTAGGCGAGATGACGGCACATCAGGCGCCCTCGGCGGAACGGGCGGTGCGGAACCCGGAGAAGATCTGCCGGCGGATCGGGTAGTCCCAGTTGCGGAAGGTGCCCCGGCAGGCCACCTCGTCCACCGCGAACGAACCGCCGCGCAGCACCTTGTGCTCCGGCCCGAAGAACACCTCCGAGTACTCCTTGTACGGGAACACCTGGAAGCCGGGGTACGGCAGGAAGTCGCTCGCCGTCCACTCCCACACGTCACCGATCAACTGCCGTACGCCGAGCGGCGACTCGCCCTCCGGGTAGCTGCCCGCCGGGGCGGGCCGCAGATGGCGCTGGCCCAGGTTGGCGTGCCGGGGGGCCGGGTCGGCGTCGCCCCACGGGTAGCGGGTCGAGCGGCCGGAGACCGGGTCGTGGCGGGCGGCCTTCTCCCACTCCGCCTCGGTGGGCAGCCGGCGTCCGGCCCAGCGGGCGTAGGCGTCGGCCTCGTACCAGCACACGTGCAGCACCGGCTCGTCGGGCGGCACCACCTCGGTGACGCCGAAGCGCCGCCGCAGCCACTGCCCGCCGTCCCGGTGCCAGAACAGGGGTGCGTGGATGCCGTGCTGCCGGATGTGCGCCCAGCCGTCCGGTGTCCACCAGCGTTCGTCGTCGTAGCCGCCGTCGTCGATGAACGCCTGGTAGGCACCGTTCGTCACGGGCGTCGTGTCGATCCAGTAGGGCGCCACCTCGCGCCGGTGCGCGGGGCGTTCGTTGTCCAGCGCCCAGGGCTCGGTGGACGTCCCCATGGTGAACGGGCCGCCGGGGACCAGGACTTCGGGCGGGCCGGTGAACGGGGGCGCCGGGTCCGGGTCGGGGGCGGTCAGGGCCTGCGGCCCCTTGCGGAGCTGATGGGTGATCAGCATGGTCTCGTCGTGCTGCTGTTCGTGCTGCGCGATCATCCCGAACGCGAAACCGGCCTCGGTCAGCCGCGTCCCGTGGAAGGCGGTGCCTTCCAGCAGGTCGAGGACCCGGCCGCGCACCTCGGAGGCGTAGGCGCGGGCCTCGGCCGGCGCGAGCAGCGGCAGCGAGGGGCGTTCGGAGCGCGGGTGCTCGAAGGCGTCGTAGAGGCCGTCGATCTCGGGGCGCATCGCGTCCCGTCCGGCGACCGCCCGGAGCAGCCACTGCTCCTCCTGGTTGCCGATGTGGGCGAGGTCCCACACCAGCGGGGACATCAGGGGCGAGTGCTGGGCGGTCAGGTCCGGGTCGTCGACGCAGCTGGTCAGCAGGGTCGTCCGGGCACGGGCCGTGGTCAGGGTGGTCAGGGCCCGCTCGCGGAGCGTCTCGGCGTCGAGGGCGGGGTCGGTCATGGGGTGTCCTTCCCGTGCGGGGTCCCCGCGTGCGAGCGGGGCCGGGAGCGGGGGTGGTCCGTGCCGTGGTGCCGGTCCAGCAGATCGTCGGCGGGGCAGCGGCCCCGGGCGACATAGCGGTCGAGGTAGTCCGCGACCGCGTCCGTGATCTCGGTGCCGGCGCCGAGCCGGGGCAGGGCCTCCAGGGCCGTCGTGAAGCAGAGCACCGCCACCTCGTGGAGCTCCGGGTCGGCCAGGCCCGAGCGCGCCGCACGGGCCCACAGCGGGTTGTGCGGCGCGGGCCGGGACAGCGCCCGCTCGGCGAGCGGCTTCACGGCCCGGTAGGCGGTCTCGGCCGCCTCAGGGTCGTCGAAGAGCGCGGCGGTCACGGCGAGCGGCACGATCCAGCCGTCGTCGCCGGGCTGTGCGTCGATCATGCGCAGCTCCAGATGGCCACGCGGTCTGACCGGCGGGAACAGCGTCGTCAGGTGGTAGTCGAGGTCCTCCCGGGTGGGCGGCCTCGGCGCGCCCGAGCGGGTCCACTCACGGAAGGACAGCCCCTCGGGCACCTCCCACGGACCGTCCTCACGGCGTACGCACATCACGGGCGCGTCCAGCACGTGCCGCGCCCAGCCGGCGCGCGGGTCGCCGTTCAACGGGGGCGCGCCCGCGCGGTCCGGGCCGATGTCCATCCAGAACCGCTGCCGGGTGGAGAGCCAGCCGGTCGGTTCCCGCCCGGCGAGCGGGGAGTTGGCGAAGGCGGCGACGAGGACCGCGCCCAGCTGGTGGGCGAGCCACCAGCGCCGGCCGTGGCCCAGCGGTCCGGGCTCCTCGTACCCGGCGTCCAGGCAGACCTGCACGGAGGCCGAGGTGCACATCATGGCCCGGCCTGCGGGACCCCCGCGGTCCAGGACCTTCTCCATGGCGTCGTAGCGCGGCTCGCGCAGGAACCGGCGCGGGGGGTGCCAGGGGTCGGTGCCGAGTCCGGCGAGGCCGAGTCCCAGTCCGCGCAGTACGGTGCGGACGGCGGCCAGATCGGCGGAGACGAGGCCGACACACTCGGTGAGCGAACCGGCGGGGGGTGAGCTCAGCTCCAGCTGCCCGCCGGGCTCCACGGTGAGAGCCGAGTTCAGGGGCAGGGAGCGTACTGCGGCGTAGGCCGCTTCGAGTCGTTCCGGTGGCACGGGGAGCCGCGGGTCGCGCAGCTCGTGCACTATCCATTCCACTTCCACCCCGAGCGTGCGGGGCGGGCCAGTCTTGAAGCAGATGCCCCGGACCAGGGCCTCCACTTCGGCTTCGGTGACCGCGGTGCGGGAACGCTCCGTACAGCCACTGACCGAGTCGGACATATCGGGATCCTCCTGAGAGTCCACGATGCCACCGGCCCTCGGATCTCGCGGGCCGGGGCGGCACACTCGTCCCACCCAAGACGTTCACGACGACTCGCACAAGAGTGCGTACTCGGTGTGTTCCGGGTCCGTAATCTCCGTTTCTCCGGTGTGGGCAGCGGCTTTCCCGGCCGTGGTCGACGACCGCCGGCCCGCCGAAATTCCTGTTGCGGCGCAGTCCCAGCATCGCCCAGGATGCTCACGTGAGCACGACGGGGGAGAGCACGAGCGGCCCGCGCGGTCGCGGGTTCATGGCGCGCACGGGGGTGGCGCCATGAGCGCGCGCCTGCGCGGTGTCGCCAAGGAGACCGAGCAGATCGTGGCGGCGGGCGGCTACCGCGCGCCGGACGGCCGGGAGGTGTCCATCGCCGCCGCCGTCGACGCGGCCCGCGCGGGCACGCGGATGTACGGCCCCGAGCCGGTCCCCGTGCCGGACACGGCCCCGGTGACCACGTCGTTCGAGGTCACGGGGGAGTCCAGCCTGGAGGCGGCCCGCCGCCTCGGCGCCGGCACCGCCGTGCTGAACTTTGCCTCCGCGCGCAACCCCGGCGGCGGCTTCCTGAACGGCGCGCAGGCCCAGGAGGAGGCCCTCTGCCGCGCCTCCGCGCTGTACACGTGCCTGCGGGCGGCGCCCGGCTTCTACGACCACCACCGCGCCCGGCGCGACCCCTTCTACACCGACCGCGTCATCCACTCGCCCGGAGTGCCCGTCTTCCGCGACGACCGGGGCCGTCTCCTCGCCGAGCCGTATCAGGCCGGCTTCCTGACCGCCGCCGCCCCGAACGCGGGCGTCGTACGGCGTACGGCCCCCGAGCGCGCCGGCGAGGTGCCCAGCGCGCTCGCCGGACGCGCGGAGCGGGTGCTGGAGGTCGCCGCCGCGCACGGCTACCGGCGGCTGGTGCTCGGCGCCTGGGGCTGCGGCGTCTTCCAGAACGACCCGGCGCGGGTCGCGGAGGCGTTCCGGGGCCTGCTCGGACCGGGCGGACGGTTCGACTCCGCGTTCGAGCACGTGGTGTTCGGCATCCTCGACCGCACCCCGGACAGCGCCACGCGCGCGGCGTTCGCCCGGACCTTCCCGGAGCGTCAGGTCCAGCCGTAGCGCTCGTGCAGCCGGCGCCGGACCAGGTCGAAGCGGCCCCGGTCCAGGGCGCACGCCTCCCGGCGCATCCCCTCCTCGTGCAGCCGCAGCACCCGCTCGACCCCCACCCAGGAGTCCCGGCCGGTGCGGTCCCAGGGCCCGCTGCCGATCGCCACCCACTCACGGTCGCCGTCGTGCCGCTTGCTGGACAGCTGCACCGCGAGGAACGTCCCGGCGGCCTCCCGCGCCACCACCAGCACGGGGCGGTCCTTGCCCCGGCCGTCGTTCTCCTCGAAGGGCACCCAGGTCCAGACGATCTCCCCGGGGTCCGGGTCGCCGTCGTGCGCGGGCGAGTACTCGGTGCGCACCTTGCCGACCGCGCGCGGATCGGCCTCGGTGGTCGCCGTACGGCCGTGCCGGCCCGGGACGTTCTCTTCGGTGTACGTGTTCACGCAGGCACCCTAAGGGCTGTCCGTACAGCCCTGGCCAGAGGGTCAGAAGGGTCAGCCGGTCGCGACCGGGGCCGTCTCGCCCCGCTGCGGGGGCCACAGTTCGTGCCAGCGCAGCTCCGACTCCAGTTGCGCGGCGAGGGAGATGAGCAGCGGCTCGCTGTGCGCGGGACCGAGGAGCTGGCCGCCGACGGGCAGGCCGCCCACGAATCCGGCCGGGATGTTGACGCCGGGCCAGCCCAGCACGTTCCACGGCCACGCGTACGGGCAGGCCGCGATCATGGCCCGGTCGGTGGCGAAGCCGCCGAGCCCGGCGAGCGCGCCGATCCGGGGCGGGGGAGCGGCGGTGGTCGGCGCGAGCACGACGTCGTACGTCTCGTAGAACCGGCCGATCCGGCGGTGCAGGACCGCCTCGGCGCGCCGGGCCGCCCGCAGCGGGGGCCCGCCGAGGAGCCGGCCCAGCCGGACCGCGCTCCGGGTGCGCGGGTCGAGGAGCGCGGGGGAGGGCACGTCGGCCGCCCACTCGGCGATGCCCGCCGTGGCACGCGGCACGAACGTCAGCCCGATCCTGCCGTACGGCGGGTCGGCCTCCTCGACGTGATGGCCCAACTCGGCGAGCCGGGCAGCCAGTTCGACGACCATCGCCCGCACCTCGGGCAGCAGCCGAGCGGGCACGGCGGTGAACGGCGGCTTGAGGGAGAGCGCGATGCGCAGCCGTCCCGGGTCGCGGCCGGCGGCCGCCGAGGCGTCGACGGCGGGCGGCCGGTGCGGGTCGCCCGGGTGGTTGCCCGCGGCCGCGTCCAGCAGCAGGGCCGCGTCGGCGACCGTCCGGGCGAGGGTGCCGTTGACGGTGATGCCCTTGAAGGACTCGCCGCGCGGCCAGGTCGAGATGCGCCCGCGCTGGGGCTTGATGCCGATGAGATGCGTCCAGGAGGCCGGGATGCGGACCGAGCCCGCGCCGTCCGAGCCCAGCGCCGCCGGCACCAGACCGGCCGCGACCGCCGCCGCCGAGCCGCCGGACGAGCCGCCCGGGGTGTGCTCCGGGTCCCAGGGGTTGCGGGTCGCCCCGAAGGCGGGCCCCTCCGTGAACGGCCACTGCCCCAGCTCACAGGTGTTGGTCTTGCCGACGATCACGGCCCCGGCCGCGCGCAGCCGCCGTACCGCCTCACCGTCCTCGGCGACCGGCGGGAACTCCCCTCGGCAGCCGAACGCGGTCGGCTCGCCCGCCACGTCCATGTCGTCCTTCACCGCGACCGGCACTCCGAGCAGCGGCAGCCGCTCACCGGACGCCAGCCGCTCGTCCGCCGCCCGCGCCTCGGCGAGGGCGGCCTCGGCCCGGACCACCCGGAACGCGTTGAGGGACCCCTGCGTGGCCTCGATACGCGCCAGCGCGTCGGCGACCAGAGCCTGCGAGGTCACCTCCCCCTCGGCCAGCGCGCGGGCGGACTCCACGAGACCTGCGGCACGGTCGGGCGTCATACGGGGCACCTCCGGGACGACGATGTCTACCGAACGGTAACCTCCGGCGGGCCCCGGCGAAACGTTTTCGCCCGGTGTGGCTCCCAGGACCTGGCAACCGCACCCGCCACCCGCGCGGACGGGCCGTCAGGCGGCGACCGCGGCCACATAGGGCGCCAGCTTCGACGGGTTCATCACCCACATCAGCCGCTCGATGCCACGGTCAGAGACATCCGCGCAGAGCAGCGCCACCGGGTGGCCCTCGCGCCACACCAGCACCGCCGGCCTGCCGTTCGCCTCGACCCAGCGCACCCGCGACCGCGGCCAGAACCGCGGGGCGAACGCGGCGAGGTACCGGGCGACCCGCTCCCGCCCGGCGACCGGCACCCTGGACGCCCCGCGCATCCCGCCGCCGTCGGCGTAGCTGACGACGTCCTCGGCGAGCAGCTCCTCCAGCGCGGTGAGCGTGCCGGTGCGCGCCGCCTCCAGGAACGTCTCCAGCAGGCGCCGGTGCGCGCTGTCGCTCACCGGCTCCCGGCGTGCCGCCTTCAGATGCTTCCGGGCGCGGCTGACCAGTTGACGGGTGTGGGGCTCGCCCGTCTCCAGGATCTCCGCGATCCGCTCGTACGGGTAGTCGAAGGCCTCCCGGAGCACATAGGCGGCCCGTTCGCGCGGGTTGAGCTTCTCCAGCAGGAGCAGGACGGCCAGATCGACCGCCTCGGCCCGCTCCGCGCCCAGCTGCGGATCGGCACGCGTGTCGACCGGCTCCGGAAGCCACGGCCCCACATACGTCTCACGCCGCTTCCGGGCGGACTGCGTGGAGTTGATGGCCAGCCGGGTGGTGACCGTCGTCAGGAACGCGGCGGGTTCCCGGATGCCGGAGCGGTCGGCGCGCTGCCACCGCAGCCAGGTCTCCTGGAGGATGTCCTCGGCGTCCGCCGCGCTGCCGAGCATGCGGTAGGCGATGCCGAAGAGCTGGGGGCGGGCCGCGACGAAGTCCTTCATCGCGTGCTCGAGCGAGTCCCGGTCGTCCGCGGCGCGGTCGAGGGGTCCGCTGTCGTCCCGGTCGCGCATCGTGCCTCCAGCCCCAGACCACCATGCTATGGCGTGGTCCGCCGGGGCGCCCCGGCGGACCACGGCGTGTGTGGTCAGCCGAACTGGCCCGGCTGGTAGTCCCCGGCGGGCTGCCGGTTGATGACGTTGACGCGGTTGTAGGCGTTGATGAGGGCGATCAGCGAGATCAGCGCGAGGAGTTGCTCCTCGTCGAAGTGCTTGGCGGCCCGGGCCCACGCCTCGTCGGTGACACCGCCGGACGCGTCGGCGATCCGGGTGCCCTGCTCCGCCAGTTCGAGGGCGGCGCGCTCGGCGTCCGTGAAGACCGTGGCCTCGCGCCAGGCCGCGACCAGGTGGAGGCGCTGGGCGGTCTCGCCGGCGTGCGCGGCGTCTTTGGTGTGCATGTCGGTGCAGAAGCCGCAGCCGTTGATCTGGCTGGCGCGGATCTTCACCAGCTCCTGGACGGTGCCGGGCAGCGACGAGTCCGAGATCGCCTTGCCCGCGGAGTTGACGTGCCGGAGCACCTTGCCGGCCAGAGGGCTGCCGAAGAAGTCGAGACGCGGTTCCACTGTGAACTCCCGAAGTAGAGAGGGGATACACCTCCCTGACCGATCCGGAGCCGCGGATGTGACATGGGGGCGGTGTGGCGTGCGTCACCGCCCACCTGGCAGGCCGCACTTGGGCGATCAGGTTGACCAACTCCCGCCCGCCAAAGGGACCTTCGGCCGTCCGTCAGGCCCCGCCCGCCCATGATCCGAAATGTTGAACAAGTGACCTATGTGCACTTGTGGGAAAAGATGCGCGCTCTGTGGCGATGTGGTCATCTGGGTTGTGGAGGCTATGGCTGACCCCAGAGGAGATGGTGATATGCCTTCCATGGACAAGGCGACCAAGGACACGACCGGCGTCCGGACGGACCTCGACGCGGCACTCGACCCCGCCGAGCCCGACGGAGTGTTCCGCGACAGCCGGGAGTGCGCCGCCCTGGCGCTGCTCTCCGCAGACACCCAGCTGCTGCTGTCCCCGCCCACCCCCCGCCCCAAGAAGGGCTAGGGACCGGCGAACCGACAGGAGCACGCTGAATGGAGCAGTCAGGCACTTCGGCCCTCTTGCAGGGCGCGGTGCAGGACCTTGCGTCCGACGTGGTCTCCGCCCTCCGGGGCGGGGACCATGTGCGCATGTCCGGCACCTCGGCCATGGACGACGTCGAGGGGAGCCTCACCCTCGCGGCGGTGCGGGTCCTGGGAGCGGATCTGCTGCTTCCGCACGTCCTGTTCCCGGCCCCGCCCGCACCCGACGCACTCGAGGCCTTCCGCCGTACGGCGGAGGCCTATCCGCCCCGCCCCGACGCCGCCCCCACCGTCCGCTGGAGCCACTGGGCGATGCGCCGCACCCTCGCGCGCCTCGGCTCCCCCCTGCCCGCCCCGCCCGGCGAGGACGCCGGGGAACCCGGGACCGACTGGCTGGAGACGGCCACGTGGCAGGTCCTCACCCATCAACTCGCCGTCCTGGCCGCCCTGGCCGTACCCGGGGAGGACAGCGCGGTGCTCCGCGTGGCCCGCGGCCGTCCCGTGGACCTCGCCCGCGGCTTCGTCCGGGCGGTACGCCGCCGAGACTGGCAGCAGGCGGCCGGAGCGGGACGCTGGCTGACCCTCGTCGACGGGGTGCCGGACACGCTCGGCCTCGAAGCCGGCCTCGACTTCGTGGAGCTGATGGGCGGCACCGACCCCCGGGTCGCGCTCCAGGTGCAGGCCGCGCGGGTGATGCGGGCGGCCGGAGCACTCGTATGACGCCGACTGACGTCGCGCGCATCCACGAGGTGGGCGCCGCGGCGCTCGCCTGGCTGTCCGCCCACCGCGACGAGTTCGCCTTGGGCGAGGGCGCGCTCGCCGCCGACGGACAGGTCGACGCCACCTGGAAACCACTCGGGGAACTCGCCCAGACCTGCGCGAGCGTGTGCGCGCACACCCCGGCCGGCGACCCACTGCACGAGACGGCCGCCGAACTGCTGCGGTACGCCTGGCGCCAGACCGGCCAGGGCGAACTCTTCCCACGGCTGCAGCGGCTGGAGCCCTTCGCCACCTACCCGTTGGAGATCTACTCCGTCTTCGCCTCCGCCGGGCTGCGGCACCCCGGGTACGAGACGTCCGCCGCCACCACCGCCCGCACCCGCGGCTGGCGGCTGACCGAGCAGGATCCGACCCGCCGGCTCGGCGTGCTCAAGGCCGAGCGGCGCGCCGGCATCCGCCGGGCCGAGGACGCCGGGGAGGTGCTGCGGCACACCTGGCTGGGCGGTCTGCCGGAACCCTGGACGTTCGAGCGCTCGGCCGGATACGCGCTCACCCACGTCGTCTTCCACCTCACCGACTGGGGGCGCGCCCCCGACGCCGTCCCCGCCGACCTGGCCGGCTACCTCGGCCACTGGCTGCCCGCCTGGCTCGACACCTGCCTGGACGCCGGGATGTGGGACCTGAGCTGCGAGCTGCTCGTCGTGGCGGCGAGTCTGCCGGACCCACCCGACCTCAAGACCCTGCGCGCCGCCTGGCCCCGGATCGCCGGGGCCCAGTGCGAGTCGGGCGCGCTGCCGCAGCAGGACCACCCGGACCTCGGCGGCGACCGGGAGCCGGACTTCCTGCACTGCTACCACTCCACGCTCATGGCCGCCTTCGCCGCCGCGCAGTGCCTCACCCGCCTGACCGCCGTGGCCGCCGCCGGAACCGGCGGACACCACCGGTACAGGGGACAAGGAGTGCCCGGATGACCGACCCCCGTCTCATGCACACCGTCGGCGTCCGCGCCCTGGAGTGGCTGTGGGCGCACCGCGACGGCTTCCGCCTCGAAACCGACGTCGACCCCGAGATCGGCTTCCTGGACCGCTTCAAACCGGTCGGCGAACTCGCCCTGATCTGCCGGGTGCTGTTCCGCGAGGGCGTGGCCGGGTCCCGGCAGGCCGACCTGGCCCGCCGGCTCCTCGACCACACCTGGCGCGAGACCCTCGACGGCGGCCGGATGCTGGCCCGCGGCCAGCGGACCGAACCACTGTCGCCCATCCCGTTCGAGGTGTACCTGCCGTACAAGGAACTCGGGTACACCGAACCCGAGGTGGAGCGCGCGGTGCGCCTCTACCACCGGCTGGAGAGCTGGTCGGCCCTGGAGGTGGACCCCAACCGGCGGCTCGGGCTCGCCGCGTTCCAGCGCCGCTTCGGCCTCGCCCCCCGCACCCCCGAGGCCGATCTCGCGGGCGCCACCTGGCTGGGCCACACCCCCGAACCGTGGACCGTCAGCGGCCACATCGCCTACGACGTCACCCACACCGTGTTCCATCTGACCGACTGGGGTGCCCGTCCCGAAGGCCTGCCGCCGCACATCGCCGACTACCTCGCCGCCTGGCTGCCGGTCTGGATCGACGACTGGCTGGACCTGGAACGCTGGGACCTGCTCGGCGAACTCCTCGTCGTCGACGCCTGCCTGCCCCGCCCCACCCTGGACGAGCGGGCCTGGGCCGGCTTCGCCGCCGCGCAGCAGGCCGACGGCGCCATGCCGGCCGTACGGTCGATGCCCGAGGGCGACCCGGACGAGGTGTTCGACCTCGTGTACCACCCCACGCTGGTCGCCGCGTTCGCCTCGGTGCTGGCCACGTCCCGGGCCCTCTCCGAACTCACCCGCGCCACCGCATGACCGCGCCCGCCACGCCCTGGCCGGGCCCGGCGCAGGACACCGCTCCGCGGGCCGCCGCACCCCTCGCGGACGACGGCACGACCGAGCGGCTGGTGCGGGCCGTCGACGCCGTGGACGCCCCCGACGTCGTCTTCGCGCTGTCCCGCGACGGCCGCCGCACCCTGCACTGCGGGGGCACCGCTGTGTCCCCGGCGGTGCCCCGGCAGGACCTGCGCTACGAGATCGGCTCGGCCTCCAAGGCGTTCACCGGACTGCTGTTCGCGCGGCTCGTCGAACGCGGCCTGCTCACCGGGGGCGAGCCGGCCGCCGCCTGTCTGCGGCCGGGCCGGCCCGCCGGAGCCGACCCCGCGACCCTCGCGCACCTCGTCACCCACACCGCCGGACTGCCCGCCCTGCCTCCCGGCTTCTACGTCCGCGCGCTGCCCGCCTGGCGCACCAACCCGTACGGCCGCTACCCCGCCGAACAGGTCGTCGACGCCTTCCTGCACCACCGCCCCCGGCACCGGCCCGGCACCCGCTGGCACTACTCCAACTTCGGGGTCGCCGTGCTCGGGCACGCCCTGTCCGCCGTCACCCGCACGCCCTGGGAGGAGCTGCTCGCCGCCCAAGTGCTGCGCCCGCTCGGTCTGACCGGCACCGCGCCGCGTCCGGAGGACCCGAAGACCGACGCGACCGGGCACGGCAAGGACGGCCGCACCCCCGTCCTCCCCTTCGACGCCGGCGGCTTCGACGCGGCCGGTGCCGTCCGGGCCACCCCGCACGACCTGCTCACCTTCCTGGAGGCGCACCTCGACCCGGCCGGCTCCCCGCTGGCCGGTGCGCTGCGCGCCGTGCGCACCCCCGTGCTGCGGAGGGGCCGGGGGCATGTCCACGTACACACGGTGGCGTGGTTCCAGCACCCCACCGACGGCGGTCCGATGTACTTCCACAGCGGGGCGACCCTCGGCCAGCAGGCGTTCCTCGGCTTCCGGCCGGACACCGGGACGGCGCTGGTCGCGCTGTGCACCCGCCGCTACCGGGCCCGCGACCCGTTCGTCCCCACGGCGTACGCGCTCCTCGCCGAGGACTGACGCACACCGGCCGGTGCGGGGGAGTGCCCCGCACCGGCCGCGGTGCGTCCTGCGTTACGGGCTACACCCGCTGCCAGAGGGCGGGGGTGCCGTCCGGCGCCCACCGGCTCTGCGCCTGGTGGCTCTGCAGGCACTGGTAGCGCACCCCGCCGACGGTCACCGTGCTGCCCGCCTCGTAGACGCGGCCCGCCGCCCACTGGTCGTTCGCCGGTTCGTCCTGCGGGGCCTGGGTGCCCTTCTGCGCGGTGGCCGTCTTCAGGACCAGGCCGAAGTCGCTCAGGATCGGGTTGACCGGCTGGTAGTAGGTGGTGCCGCCGCTGGTGCAGTCACCCGAGCCGCCCGACGTCACACCCTGGGCCTGCGACCCGGACAGGTAGGGGCCGCCGGAGTCCCCGGGCTCGGCGCACACGCTCGTCCGGGTGACCCCGTCGACCGTGCCCTGGGAGTAGCGGACGCTGGTGTCGTGCTGCTGGATCGTCCCGCAGTGCCAGCCGGTGGTGGACCCGGAACGGCAGATCGACGCGCCCACGAGCGCCTGCACGGACCCGGTGACCTGGGTCTTCTGCCCGCCCTCGCCCTTGACGTCGGCGGTGGCGGTCCAGTCGCTGTTCGCGGCGACCCAGGACATGTCCTTCCCCGGGAACGTCGACGCCTGGAACTCGCCCTGCGCGGCCTGGTTGACGCCCGTGGTCCTGTTGCCCGGCTCGCCGCAGTGGCCCGCCGAGGCGAAGCCCTGCTGGTCGCCCTTGGTGACGGAGAACCCGATCGAGCAGCGGGCGGAGCCCTCGATGTAGTAGGCCTCGCCGCCCACCAGGTCCGTCAGCGGCCGGGGCCGCTCGGCCGACACGACGACGGCGACGCCCGCGTTCTGGGCACCGGCGGCCTTGATGAACGAGGTGGCGGCCGCGCGCCGGACCGCCCGGACGACGACGCGGTTGGACGGCACGTCCACGTACCAGACCGGGGCTTCCTTCGTCCCGGCCTCGGCGGCCGCCTTGTCCAGCTTCTCCTTGACGGCCCGCAGGTCGGCGAGGGGCCGCTGCACGACGGCCGCCTTCGCGCCCTGCGCCTCGATCGCCGACACGTCCGACGAGTGCGTCGTCGCCACGGTCAGCTCGGCCGCGGTCGTCCCCGTCAGCCAGGCGCCCGCGAAGCGCTGCCCGAGGGACAGGCGCAGCCGACCCGCGCGGACGCCCGCCTCGGCCTCGTTCACCAGGCGCTCGGCCGCCTGCGCGGGGGTCAGCTTCAGGTCCCGCTCCAGGGCGCGCAGCACCGGGGCCGGGGGCTTGTCGGCCCCGACCGTCTGGGCGGCGGTGGACGCGGGCAGCGGCGCGGGAGGCGGGGCGGTGGCCGCGGCCGTGGTCATCGCGGTGACGGCGAGGACGCCGAGAGCGGTCAGGGCGGCGCGGCGGCCGTCCGTGGGTCTGCCGAGCATGCGTGAGTACCTCCATCGAGTTCGCTTGCATCTGCGACGAGTGGAGGCCTTGACGAGAAGAGATCAGTAGATGTCAGAAGAGATGCTTTTTAGCGCTTTGGGGGGTTCCGTGGCGTGTCATGTGCACCAGCGGCGGTGGGGTCGGGAGCAGGGTGGGGGGCCGCGAAGGCCGGCCGTTCGCGGGTCCAGCGCGGACCCTTTCCGGCATCGATCCCCGGCTCCTGCGTGTCCCTAGACTTTCATCGTTCGTTTTCTTGAGTCGTTCGTGTTTAGCGCGATAGGTTGTGCGTCATGAGCGCAGCCCGGACTCCCACCCCCGCCGAGGAGCTCCGTGGCGCCGGCCTGCGGGTGACCGCCGCGCGCGTCGCCCTGCTCGAGGCCGTCCGCGCCGGAGACCACCTCGGCGTCGAGGCCATCGCCTCGGGGGTGCGCGACCGCGTGGGCCATGTGTCGCTCCAGGCCGTGTACGAGGGACTCCACGCCCTCACCGCGGCGGGACTCATACGCCGTATCGAACCGGCCGGCAGCCCCGCCCGGTTCGAGGGCCGCGTCGGTGACAACCACCATCACGTCGTCTGCCGCTCGTGCGGTGTCGTCGCCGACGTCGACTGCGGGGTCGGCGAGGCGCCCTGTCTGACCGCCTCCGACGACCACGGCTTCGCGATCGACGAGGCCGAGGTCATCTACTGGGGCCTGTGCCCCGACTGCTCCACCACCGGTGCGCCCCGCGCACTGTGATTCACCCAGTCCAAGTCCGGAAGGTTTCCCATGGCTGAGAACTCCGATGCGATCGTCACCGATGCGAAGGCGGAGGGCACAGGCGGCTGCCCCGTCGCGCACGATCGCGCCGCGCACCCGACCCAGGGCGGCGGAAACCGCCAGTGGTGGCCAGAACGGCTCAACCTGAAGATCCTTGCCAAGGACCCCGTCGTCGCCAACCCGCTCGGTGAGGACTTCGACTACCGCAGGGCCTTCGAGGCCCTCGACCTCGACGCCGTGAAGCGTGACATCGCCGAGGTGCTGACCCAGTCGCAGGACTGGTGGCCCGCCGACTTCGGCAACTACGGCCCGCTGATGGTCCGTATGGCCTGGCACAGCGCCGGCACCTACCGCATCAGCGACGGCCGCGGCGGCGCCGGCCGCGGCCAGCAGCGCTTCGCCCCCCTGAACAGCTGGCCGGACAACGGCAACCTGGACAAGGCCCGCCGTCTGCTGTGGCCCGTCAAGAAGAAGTACGGCCAGTCCATCTCCTGGGCCGACCTCATGATCCTCACCGGTAACGTCGCCCTGGAGACCATGGGCTTCGAGACCTTCGGCTTCGGCGGCGGCCGCGCCGACGTCTGGGAGGCCGACGAGGACGTCTACTGGGGTCCCGAGACCACTTGGCTCGACGACAAGCGCTACAGCGGCGACCGCGAGCTGGAGAATCCGCTCGGCGCCGTTCAGATGGGCCTCATCTACGTCAACCCCGAGGGCCCCAACGGCAACCCGGACCCGATCGCCGCGGCCCGCGACATCCGTGAGACGTTCCGCCGCATGGCGATGAACGACGAGGAGACCGTCGCCCTCATCGCCGGTGGCCACACCTTCGGCAAGACACACGGCGCCGGCCCGGCCGACGCCGTCGGCAACGACCCCGAGGCCGCCGCCATGGAGCAGCAGGGCCTGGGCTGGAAGTCCACCCACGGCACCGGCAAGGGCGGCGACGCGATCACCTCCGGCCTGGAGGTCACCTGGACCACCAAGCCGACCCAGTGGACCAACGACTTCTTCGACATCCTCTTCGGCTACGAGTGGGAGCTCACCGAGTCCCCGGCCGGGGCCAAGCAGTGGGTCGCGAAGGACTCCGAGGAGATCATTCCCGACGCCCACGACCCGTCGAAGAAGCGTCGGCCCACGATGCTCACCACCGACCTGTCGCTGCGCTTCGACCCGGTCTACGGCCCGATCTCCAAGCGCTTCCACGAGAACCCGCAGGAGTTCGCGGACGCCTTCGCCCGCGCCTGGTACAAGCTGACCCACCGTGACCTGGGCCCGAAGTCCCTCTACCTCGGCCCCGAGGTCCCCGCGGAGACGCTGCTGTGGCAGGACCCGCTGCCCGAGGCCGAGGGTCAGCCCATCGACGCCACGGACGTCGAGGTCCTCAAGGCCAAGATCCTCGAGTCCGGCCTGAGCGTCTCCCAGCTCGTCAGCACCGCGTGGGCGTCGGCCTCGACGTTCCGCGGCAGCGACAAGCGCGGCGGCGCCAACGGCGCCCGTATCCGCCTCGAGCCGCAGCGCGGCTGGGAGGCCAACGACCCGGACCAGCTCGCCCAGGTCCTGCGGGTCCTGGAGGGCGTCCAGCGCGACTTCAACACCGGCGCCAAGAAGGTCTCCCTGGCCGACCTGATCGTCCTCGGCGGTTCCGCCGCGGTCGAGAAGGCCGCCAAGGACGGCGGGTTCGACGTCCAGGTGTCGTTCACGCCGGGCCGCGTCGACGCGACGGAGGAGCACACCGACGTCGAGTCGTTCGCCGCGCTCGAGCCGACGGCCGACGGGTTCCGCAACTACCTCGGCAAGGGCAACCGCCTCCCGGCCGAGTACCTGCTGCTGGACCGCGCCAACCTGCTCACGCTGAGCGCCCCCGAGATGACCGTCCTGGTCGGCGGCCTGCGCGTGCTGGGGGCCACCCACCAGCAGTCGCAGCTGGGTGTCTTCACCGAGACCCCGGGCGCCCTGACCAACGACTTCTTCGTCAACCTGCTCGACATGGGCACCGAGTGGAAGTCGACGTCCTCGGACCAGACCACGTTCGAGGGCCGGGACGCCGCCACCGGTGAGCTGAAGTGGGCCGGCAGCCGTGCCGACCTGGTCTTCGGCTCCAACTCCGAGCTGCGCGCGCTCGCCGAGGTCTACGCGAGCGACGACGCCAAGGAGAAGTTCGTGAAGGACTTCGTCGACGCCTGGGTCAAGGTCATGAACCTCGACCGGTACGACCTGGTCTGATCACCGGACCGATCGACGGGACGCCCGGGCCGGCCGCGCAGGCCGGCCCGGGCCTCCCCGCGTCCGGACGGGCCCACCGCTGTGACGGGCTTCACCGGCGTCGTGAGGTGTGGGGGAGACCACGGGGGGAACGTGGCCGCGGCCATGTCCCCGGCCCCGGGTGCGGAGCTACGGTGTGCGCGTTCCCGTACCTCGTCAGCGTCTCGGACGGTCCGGCAGTGCTCGCAGATCTCTCCCCGCTCATAGCGGCGACCACCCAGTGGCTGATCCGCTCCTACCCCGCCTGCGGCGGGGCGCTCGCCGACGCCCTCGGCGAGGTCCAGGCCCGCCAGGCCGTGACCGTCGCCGCCTGGCTGCGCTACCCGACCCCGACGGACGTCGCGCTCGTGTCGATGGCCGGACCCGGCGGCTCCGCGAGCCTCGACTGGATCACCGGCGCCGACTCCGCCCCCGACGACGCCGACAGCGCCTGGCGCACCTGGGTCGACGAGGTCGTGGCGAGCTGGGCGGCCTGCCTGCTCACCGACCCCGAGCTGGCCCGGCAGGCCGTGGCCGCGACGGCCGAGGTCGGCCACGCCACCGCGGTGCCCGCCGAGTTCCGCCGGCTGGTCTCACCCGATCCGTACGACCGCGAGGCGGCGGCGCTGCTGCGCCACCCCGACCTCGTGGCCCCCGTGGCCGCCCTGCACGGCGCCGCCCTGCGGGAACGCCTCGGCACCGGTCCCGCCCTGATCGCCTGAGCGAGGGCTCAGGGCTTCTTGCCGCGGCCCGACAGCGCGTCGCGCAGCCGGTCGACCAGCCCCGTCCCCGGCGCCAGCAGCTTGTTCGCCGGCGGCTTGTCCGGGGCCGCCGGGTGCGGCCGGGTCGGCGCCGTCTTCTTCGCCATCCGCACCTTGTCGCCCAGCTCGTCGAGCGCCTCCGGAGGGCAGGCCGCCCGCAGCTTCGGGAAGAGGTTCTGCTCCTCGTCCGCGATGTGCGCGCGCACCTCCGTCGTCAGCCGGTTGACCAGCCGGTTGAACGCGGTGTCCCCGACATCGCAGCCCTCGAGGTCCTTCATGATCTGCTCGGCCTCGGCGTGGTCCTCGATCTCCCTGTCGGCGATCGCGTCGCCGCCCTCCACATGCCGCCGGACCGCCGGGTACAGATACTGCTCCTCGGCCACCGAGTGCCGGATCAGCTCAATGGTGACCTGGTCGGCGTACAGCTTCCGCTTGCTGTCACCGGGCGGCAGAGCCTCGATCCGGCCGAAGAGCTCCTCGACCTCCCGGTGATCGGTCATCAGCTCGTCGATGACGTTCCCGCCGTGCCCCATCTTCTCCACCTCCGGTCCGCGACGGGCAGCCCCGGCCGGGCCGCCGCGGACCTCGAGTGCCCGCCCCGGTCCGGCTCACACGGCCCCCGTAGGGTGCGGTCATGACCTCGCAGACCTACCTCTCCGAACTGTTCTCCCTGGACGACCGGGTCGCCGTCGTGACCGGGGGCAGCTCCGGCATCGGCCGCGCCATCACCGAGGCCCTGGCCCGGGCCGGCGCCCGCGTCGTGGTCGTCGCGCGCCGGAAGGCGGAGCTCGCCGCCACGGTCGCCGGCCTGGAGGCGCACGGCTGCCGGGCCGCCTGGGTCAGCGCGGACCTGAGCACCCGGGACGGTGTGCGGGCGGCCGCCGAGGAGGCCGCCGGTATCTTCGGCGAGCCCGACATCCTCGTCAACTCCGCCGGTGTCAATCTGCGCCCGCCGCTGAGCGAGCTCGGCGAGGACGTCTGGGACACCACCATGGCCGTGAACCTGGAGGCGCCGTTCCTGCTGGGGCAGCGGTTCGGCCCCGGCATGGCCGAGCGGGGCTTCGGGCGGATCATCCACATCACCTCCCAGCAGGCCCACCGGGCCCTCGTGCAGAGCGGCGCCTACGGCGTCTCCAAGGGCGGCCTGGAATCGCTGGCCCGCTCCCAGGCCGAGGCGTGGTCGCCGTACGGTGTCACCTGCAACACGCTCGTGCCGGGGTTCGTGATGACACCGCTGAACACCCGGCTGTCGTCCGACCCCGAGAAGGTCGCCGCGCTCGCCGCGCGCACCCTGATCGGCCGCAACGGCCTCGCCGAGGACTTCGCGGGCGCCGCCGTGTTCCTCGCGAGCCGGGCCTCCGCCTATGTCACCGGGCAGTCCCTCTGCGTGGACGGCGGCTTCTCCGTCCACTGAGGCGCTCAGCGCAGATCGAGCCGCATGAGCACCCGGGGGTGCCCGGCCAGGACGGAGGTCGTGTCGGCCGCGTACAGGAAGCCGGCCCGCTCGAAGTTCCGGCGCAGCCCGGCGTACGCCATCGTCACGTCGACCCGGGCGTCCCCGTTGTCGCCGTTGTCGATGGGGTACGCCTCCAACACCGGCGCGCCCCGGTCCCGGGCGAACGCGACCGCCCCCGCGATCAGTGCGTGGGTGACACCCCGCCCGCGGTGGCCGGGCCGGACCCGCAGGCACCACAGCGACCACACCGGCAGTTCGTCGAGGTGCGGGATCGTACGGCTGCGGGCGTACGCCGTGTCCGCGCGCGGGGCCACCGCCGCCCAGCCGACCGGCTCGTCCCCGTCGTAGGCGAGCACCCCGGGAGCCGGGTCGGCGCGGCACAGCTCGGCGACGTACGCGCCGCGCTCCGGGCCGCGCAGCTGTTTCTCGACCTTCGCCGGGAGGCGGTGGCTCAGGCACCAGCAGACCGACGCCGTGGGCGACTTGGGGCCGATCAGGGTGCGGACGTCCTCGAAGACCTCGGCGGGGCGCACATCGAACTCCATGACGGGCACGATGCCACGCCCGCCCCAGGGGAAGCAGCCGGTCCGCCTCAGGCGGGGGTCCGGAACGCCTCCAGCGTGTCGGTGACCTGTTCGTCGGGGACGACGCCGAAGTCCTCGTACCACTCGCCGACCGCGTGCAGTCGCGGCGGCTGGACGAGGCAGACGAGGTCGTCGCACTCGGCCCGCAGCGCGGCGACCGTGCGCGGGTTGCCGACCGGCACCGCCAGTACCAGCCGCGCGGGCCCGTGCCGGTGCACGAACCGCAGCGCCGCGGTGGCGGTCAGCCCGGTGGTGAGCCCGTCGTCCACGAGGACGACCGTGCGGCCCTCCACGGACGGTAGCGGGCGCCGCCCCCGATAGCGGTACTCGCGCTGGTGCAGCGCGTTCCGCTCGTTCACCACGATGTCCCCGAGCCGGTCCTCGGACAGATGCATCATGGCCAGGCTGGTGCGGTCGTACAGGGGCGGGTCGTCGGCGACGAGCGCCCCGATCGTGGTCTCCGGCCGGACCGGGGTGCTGATCTCCCCGGCGACCAGGACGTCCAGCGGGGCGTGCAGCGCGCGGGCCACCTCGGCCGCCACGGGCACCCCGCCGGGCGGCAGAGCCAGCACGACGAGGTCGAAGGGATCACCGGAACCGGCCCGCTCGGTCAGCCGCAGAGCCAGTTCCCGGCCGGCGTGGGTGCGGTCGCGGAAGGACATGGTGCCTCCTCGGCGTCGGCGCGGGCGCCGGGTGCCCGGACCGCCGTAGGCGAAACGCCGGACGCGCCGCCCACGGCCACATATGCCGCCCACGGCCACATATGGTGCCGGGCCGGGGGTACCCGGTGCGTCCGGCCGCGTACCGGGCGACGGCCCGCCCGTGCCCCGGTCCGCGGCGACTCCCAGGCGAGGGGACGCGCCATGACCGACTTCGACCACTCAGCCTCGGCCACGCAGGACGCCCTGCGCACGGTCGTGGAGAACGGCGCCGACCAGACGGCGCTGAGCACGCTGGCGGACAGCGAGGTGCTGGTGCCGGCCGCGGCGGACGGCGAGGGCCCGGGCCCCGCGGCCCTGACGCTCCCGGTGTTCGAACAGCAGGACGGCACCTCCCTGGTGCCGGTCTTCACCTCCTCGGCCCGGCTGGCGGAGGCCATGCCGCAGACCCACCGGCACCACACGGTCCGGCTCGGCGCGCTGGCCCACGGCTGGCCCTCCGACGAACTCTCCCTGGTCATCGACGCCGGCTCGCCCGAACAGCTGGCGCTGACGGCTCAGGGCGTACGGGCACTGCTCGACCGGGACGACGACGCCTGAGCCGTACACGCGCGTCCGGGGGACGCCCGGATTGATCGCTTTTGGCTTTCGGCCGAGCGGGAACCCGGGCCCGCACCACGCCCGTTCCACCGGTCCAGGAGGCCGTCGTGACCGACCCGCAGCACACTCAGCAAGACCCGGCCACCCAGCATCCGCAGCCGGAGTTCCCGGAGCAGGACCAGCCGCACCCCGGCTGGACCGGCCCGATGGACCCGCCGCCGGACCACGGCGAGGACACCTACCGCGGATCGGGGCGGCTGGAGGGCCGTGCCACCGTCATCACCGGCGGCGACTCGGGCATCGGGCGGGCCGTCGCGCTGGCCTTCGCCCGCGAGGGCGCCGATGTGCTGTTCACGTACCTGGACGAGGAGGCCGACGAGGCCCGCGAGACCGCGCAGCTGGTGGAGGAGGCCGGCCGCAAGGCGGTCGCCGTCTCCTGCGACATCAGGGACGAGGAGAACTGCCGGGCCCTGATCGACCGGGCCGTCGAGGAGTTCGGGCGGATCGACGTGCTGGTGAACAACGCCGCCTACCAGATGTCCCAGCCGGACGGCATCGAGGCGATCAGCACCGAGCAGTTCGACCGCGTGATGCGCACCAACCTCTACGGCATGTTCTGGCTGACCAAGTTCGCCGTGCCGCACATCCCCAAGGGCGGCAGCGTCATCAACACGACGTCGGTCCAGGCCTACAAGCCCAGCCCGCATCTGCTCGACTACGCCACGACCAAGGGCGCGATCGTCACCTTCACCCAGGGGCTGGCCCAGATGCTGGTCGAGCGCGGCATCCGGGTCAACGCGGTGGCGCCGGGCCCGGTGTGGACGCCGCTGATACCGGCGACGCTGCCCGACACGGCCGAGTTCGGCAAGCAGAGCCCCATGGGCCGCCCGGCCCAGCCCGCCGAGCTCGCCCCCGCCTATGTCCACCTCGCCTCCCAGGAGGCCAGCTTCATCACGGCGGAGATCGTCAACGCGACAGGCGGCACCCCGCTGCCGTAACCGCTCGCTTTTCGCGCACACGGGATTCTCACCCGCCGCCGGGTGTGGGTCCCGTGTCCGTGGGTAGGGCGGCGGCATGACTGGCAGCAGACCCGCCACCGGACGCTGGGCCGTCCGACTGACCGTCCGGTACGCCGGGCTGCGCGGCGGCCGTCGAGAGCGCATGGTGGTGTCATGAGCACGCGTCCCCTCGTGGTGGTGCAGCCGCCGGAACCGGACGGTGGGCGTCCGGTGACGATCCGTGGCGAGCCCACGGGCACCGCGTACAGCCTGTTCGACGTGATGGACCTGGTCCACCGCGCGGGCCTGCCCGCCGAGGACCGGGCCGTCGACGACCCCGAACTGATCGAGTGGCGCGGCGGCGGACCGTACGACTGGACCGCGCCGCAGGGCTCGGACAGCGCGTCGGACGACACCGCGGAGGCGTCGCCCGACACATGACGCCGCGGCCCGCGCCGACGGCCGGGCAGGCCGCGTCCGAAGGAGCCGTCATGCCGGACATGGAGCAGGACGAGGCGCGCGAGCGGTTCGCCGCGGCACGGGTCGCCCGGCTGGCGACGATCGCCCCGTCGGGGCGCCCGCACCTGGTGCCGGTGGTCTTCGCGCTGCGCGGCGACGAGGTGGTGACCGCCATCGACCACAAGCCGAAGCGCACCCCCCGCCCGGCGCGGCTGCACGACATCGCCGTCCACCCGGCCGTCTGTCTGCTCGCGGACCGGTACGAGGACGACTGGGAGCAACTGTGGTGGGTGCGGGCGGACGGCGGCGCCCGCGTCCTCGAACCCGACGCCCCCGACGAGGAGACCCGCGCGCGGTGTGTGGAGGCGGCGGACCTGCTGCGCGGCAAGTACCCGCAGTACGCGGAACGGCCCCCGCACGGGCCGGTCATCGTGGTGTCCGTCCTGCACTGGACGGGCTGGCGGGCCGCGCCCGCGAGCTGACGGATCACCCGAGGGGCCACAGGGCCATTGACCCTGTGCCGTCCATGAACGTAACCTGCGTCTGCATATGTAGACAGCACCCGCAGAACGGCGTCCCGTCATGACCCAGCCCGTCGTCACCCGCATGTCCGTGTACCCGGTCGCCGGACGGGACGCGATGCTCCTCAACCTGTCCGGCGCGCACGCGCCCTACTTCACCCGCAACGTCGTCGTCCTGGAGGACTCCGAAGGGCGTACCGGACTGGGCGAGGTGCCCGGCGGCGAGGCCATCACCCGGACCCTGCGCGACGCCGAGCGGCTGGTCGTCGGCGCCCGTGTGGGCGACCACAAGCGGGTCCTGCGGGCGATCGGCTCGGAGTTCGCCGACCGTGACGCGGGCGGCCGGGGCGCCCAGACCTTCGACCTGCGCACCACCGTGCACGCCGTCACGGCCGTCGAGTCCGCCCTGCTGGACCTGCTCGGGCAGCACCTGGAGGTCCCGGTCGCCGCCCTGCTGGGCGACGGCAGGCAGCGCGACTCGGTCCGCATGCTCGGCTACCTCTTCTACGTCGGGGACGCCGACCGCACCGGACTGGACTACGTCCGCGACCCCGGCTCACCGGTCGACTGGTACCGCATCCGGTACGAGCAGGCGCTGACCCCCGAGGCGATCGTCCGGCAGGCCGAGGCCACCCACGCCCTGTACGGCTTCCAGGACTTCAAGCTCAAGGGCGGTGTCCTGCCCGGCGCACGGGAGGTCGAGGCGGTCCGCGCGCTCAAGGACCGCTTCCCGGACGCCCGGATCACCCTCGACCCCAACGGCGCCTGGTCGCTGCGCGAGGCCGTCGAGCTGTGCCGCCCGCTCGTGGGCACCCTGGCCTACGCCGAGGACCCGTGCGGGGCGGAGGGCGGCTACTCGGGCCGGGAGGTCCTCGCCGAGTTCCGCCGGGCCACCGGGCTGCCCACCGCCACCAACATGGTCGCCACCGACTGGCGTCAGCTGACCCACGCGCTCGCCCTGCAGTCGGTGTCGATCCCGCTGGCCGACCCGCACTTCTGGACCATGCAGGGATCGGTACGCGTCGCCCAGCTGTGCCATGAGACGGGGCTGACCTGGGGGTGCCACTCCAACACCCACTTCGACATCTCGCTGGCGATGATGGCCCACTGCGGCGCGGCGGCGCCGGGGGAGTACAACGCCTTGGACACGCACTGGATCTGGCAGGAGGGCCGCGAACGGCTCACCGTCGAACCGCCCACGATCACCGGCGGCGAGGTCGCCGTGCCGGACACCCCCGGGCTCGGCGTCCGGCTCGACCGGGACCGGCTGCTCGCCGCCCATGAACTCCACCGCGAGAAGGGCCTGTCCGGGCGGGACGACGCCGCCGGGATGCGGCATCTGATCGACGGCTGGACCTTCGACCCCAAGCGGCCCTGTCTCGTACGCTGAACCGGCGTGCGTCAGCCGGCCTCGGCGCGCGGAAGCACGGTGACCCGGCGGAAGTTGCACGCCGCCCAGTGCGCCGAGACGTCGGTCGGCGGGCCGCCCTGATGTGCCTTCAGGGCGACACTGACCAGGCTCATCAGCAGGTCGACGTCCGCCTCGCAGCCCAGATGCAGCGTCACCCAGCGCGACCCCGGAACCAGCCGCACCGCCGTGGTCTCCCACAGGCCCCGCCCGAAGCGCTGGATCGCGGGCAGGGTGAGATGCAGATCCACCTCCCGGTCGGAGTGGAAGTGCACGATCTCGCTGTGGGCGGAGCGCAGTGCCCGCCCCGCGCCGCAGCCGGCCGGACCCGCACTGAGGTCGGGCCAGACTTCCAGGCGTTCCATGGCGCGTTGGGCCAGTGTCATGGCCCCATAGTCGCGCGATCATGGCCCGGCAACCAGAGGTTGGACGAACCGTAATCGGCGTGTGAGGTCGCACGACGCCGCCCGCGGCCGGGGCGGCGGGCGGCGTGCCATGCGCAAGGGGCGTCCTAGGTCGTGTCCGCAAAGTCCCGGCTGCCGTTCGACGCCCGGCACTCCCCCAAGCTCTTCGAGCAGGGGGGACCCCCACTCGCCGCACCGGCCGGCCACCCGCGTACAACCAGTACGCGGGAGCCCGTCCGGCGCGCCGAGAGCACGCACCGGACGCCGCTCGGCCCGCCCTACGGGCGAACGACGCCACTTTCGAAACACGCCCTAGCGCGCGCCGGTCCAGTTGTGCGCGACGTCGACGACGATCCGGCCGTCCGTCACCCACACCCGGAACGGCAGCCGGGCCCGGACGCCGAGACCGATCTGCGTGTCCCCTTCGAAGCTGCCGACGAACCGGGCGTCCCGGAAGGTCCGGTACCCGGTGAGGTTCACGCCCGGCAGCCGCTGGCCGGCCCGGGCCGGGTACGTGGGCTTCCCGCTGTCGGGGTCGTAGGCGGGCGCGTTGACCCGGACCTCGATGACGGCCCCGCCGCCGACGGTGACGGGACGCCCCGAACCGTCCTGGTGGATGCGGTCCACGTACTGGACGGTGTAGCCGAGCCGCCCGGTGGCCGCGCCGGGGACGTCGACGACCATGCGGTCGAAGCAGGCGTGCCGGCCGGTCCTGACGTTCGTCACCGGCTTCATGGTGGCTTTCGAGCGGGTCTCGGCCAGGCTGCCCCAACCGGTGGGGCAGGCCGTGGCCTTCGCGGTGGTGGTGGTCGTGGTGGCCCCGGCCGGGACGGCCGCCACGGCCGACGTGGCGACCACGAGCGCGGCGGTCGCCGCCCACGCCATTCTTGTTCGTCCCATTGTGTCCCCAGAGAGGTGAAGTGCCTGATATCTGAGGAGACAACCGACTTGACGCAAAGGTTGCACCGGGGCCGGAATTTCGTGGTCCGGCCGACGGGGAGCCGTGCCGCGCACGCCGTACCCTGGGCCCCGTGCACAGCGCCCTCGACACCCCGGCTGCCGCGGCGGCGCACTTCACCGGGCTCGCCGCCACCGGCGAACGCTCCCTCTCCTCGGCACTGACCGAAGTCACCCTGGACGACGGGCGCGTGGTCATGGTCAAGCGCGCCGACGACGACCGGGCCGCCCGTGCCGAGGCCGCGGGACTGTGCTGGCTGGCCGACGCGGGCACGGTCCGCGTCCCACGGGTGCACGGCCACGACGCGCGCTGGCTCGTCACCGACCGGGTCGCCACCGGACGGCCCGGCGCCGAGGCCGCCGAACGGTTCGGCCGGGACCTGGCGGCCCTGCACGCCGCCGGCGCCCTCGCGTTCGGCGCGCCCCCACCCGGCGGACCCGAGGACGCGTACATCGGCCGCGCCCCGATGCGCAACACCACCGGCCCCGACTGGCCCGCCTGGTACGCCGCGCACCGCGTCCTGCCGTACGTCCGCCTGGCGGTCGACGACGGGACGCTGAGCCCCGCCGAGGCGGCCGTGTTCGAGCGGGTCTGCGACCGGCTCCCCGAACTGGCGGGCCCCGCCGAACCTCCCGCCCGGCTGCACGGCGACCTGTGGAACGGCAACGTCCTGTGGGGCGCCGACGGGCACGTCCGGCTGATCGACCCCGCCGCCCACGGCGGGCACCGCGAGACCGACCTCGCGATGCTCCAGCTCTTCGGCTGCCCCCATCTGGACCGCGTCCTGGACGGCTACCGACGGCACACGCCGCTCGCCGACGGCTGGACCGCACGTGTCGGCGTGCACCAGCTCTTCCCGCTCCTCGTCCATGCCGTCCTGTTCGGCCGCGGCTACGCCGAACAGGCCCTCACCACCGCCCGGGCTGTCCTACGGCAGTAAGGGAGACCGGAGGAAATCCGGGCGAGGCGTTCGGCGTCCGGGGTGCCGGGCTCCGCCGTGTAGACCATCAGCCGCAGATCGCTGCCGGTCACGGCCAGGATGTCGCAGTCCAGGGTGAGCGGGCCGGCCTCGGGGTGGTCGACGACCTTGCGGCCCGTCTCGTGCCGGCCGACCGCGCCCGACTCCCACAGCTCGGCGAAGCGGGGACTGCGCTCCCGCAGCCGCGCCACCAGTTCCCGCAGCCGGGGGTCCGCCGGATACCGGCTCACCGTCGCGCGCAGATCGGCGACGATCCCCGCCTCGAAGTCCCGCCGCTCGCGCTCCGTGTGCCGCACGCGGCCCCGCGGACCGAGGAACGCCCGCCACACGCCGTTGCGTTCGAAGCCGCGCAGCGCCCCCGGGTCCCCCATCAGGGCGGCGTACGGGGGATTCGCCTCCAGCAGCGTCCAGGCCGCGTCGTGGACGCCGACCGGCGTCCCGCTCAGCCGGTCCAGCAGCCGCCGTACGCTCGGCGTGAGATGACCGGGGACCGTCTCGGGGCCGGGCGGCACCAGGTCCGCCAGCCGGAACAGATGCGCGCGCTCGTCCGCCGACAGCCGCAGCGCCCGCGCCAGGGCCTCCACGATCTGCGCGGAGGGATTGCTCGCCCGGCCCTGTTCGAGCCGGGTGACGTAGTCGGCCGAGATCCCGGCCAGCAGGGCCAGTTCCTCACGGCGCAGCCCGGCCGCCCTGCGGTGCCCGCCCGGTGGCAGCCCCGCGGCCTGCGGGGGCACCCGGTCCCGCCAGCGGCGAAGGGCCTGCCCGAGTTCCGTCGCCGTCATGCCTCCCAGTCAACACCGTCCGCCGGGTGGGTGCCTGGTACCGGCAGTCCCAGGAAGACGGGACTGCTGGCAGTGCCCTTGGCCGCGCGGGAGGCTGGGCGCATGACGACGACACTCATCACCGGAGCGAACAAGGGACTCGGATTCGAGACGGCACGCCGGCTCGTCGAGGCCGGCCACACCGTGTACGTCGGCGCCCGGGACGCCGACCGGGGCCGCGCGGCCGCCGAACGGATCGGCGCGCGGTTCCTGCTGATCGACGTGACCGACGACGCCTCGGTCCAGGCCGCCGCGAAGACCGTCGAGGCCGACGGAGGGCTCGACGTGCTGGTCAACAACGCGGGTATCGAGCTGCGCGGTCCCGGCAACAGCGTGCCTCCGGCCGGCGACACCACCGCCGACGAGATGCGGACCGTGTACGAGACGAACGTCTTCGGCGTCGTGCGGGTGACCCACGCCTTCCTGCCCCTGCTCCGGCGCTCCCCGGCACCCGTCGTGGTGAACGTCAGCAGCGGACTCGCCTCGCTGGCCGGTCTCTCGGACCCCGACTCACCGGCGCACTTCTACCAGGCCCTCGCCTACCCGTCCTCCAAGACGGCCGTCAACATGATCACCGTGCAGTACGCCAAGGCGTTCCCGGGCCTGCGGATCAATGCCGTCGAACCCGGCTTCACCGCCACCGACCTCAACGGGCGCACCGGCACCCAGACCGTCGAGGAGGGCGCGGAGATCATCGTGCGGATGGCGCAGGTCGGCCCCGACGGCCCGACCGGCGGCTACTTCGGCATCGACGGGCCGCTGCCCTGGTGAGGCCGCCGCGCGTCCGGTGTCTCAGACGACGCCGTCGGCGCGCAGAGCCGCGATCTCGTCGGGCGTGCGGCCGAGCTCGGTGAGGATCGCGTCGGTGTGCTCGCCGACCGCCGGCACCGGGTCCATCCGGGCGGGGACGCCCACCAGGTCGGCCGGCGGCAGCAGGGCGCGGACGCTCGCGCCGCCCGGTACCTCCACCGCGCCCCAGCGGCCGCGGGCGGCCAGCACCGGGTGCTCCAGGAAGGCCGGGACGTCGTTGACGCCCGCGCAGGCGATGCCGATGTCCTCCAGCTCCTTGAGGATCTCCTCGGCGGCGGAGCGGGCGCAGCGCTCGGCCACGACGGCGTTGACCTCGTCGCGGTGCGCGACACGGGCCGAACTGGTGGCGAACCGCGGGTCGTCGGTCAGTTCGGGCCGCCCGAGGAACCGGGCGCACAGCGCGGCCCACTCGCGTTCGTTCTGGATGGACAGCAGCACCTGCCGGCCGTCGGCGGCCGGGAACGCGCCGTACGGGGCGAGCGTCGGGTGCTGGGTGCCCAGCCGCTCGGGCTGGGTGCCGCCGTGCTCCGTGTAGTAGGCGGGCTGTCCCATCCACTCCGCCAGCGCCTCGAAGAGGGACACCTCGACCGGATGGGCCCCGCCCGTGGTGGCGCGGGTGAACAGGGCGGTGAGGATGCCGCTGTACGCGTACATGCCGGCCGCGATGTCGGCCACGGAGATCCCGACGCGGGCCGTGCTCCCGGCGTCCCCGGTCAGCGACACAAGACCGGTCTGGCACTGCACCAGCAGGTCGTACGACTTGCGGTCGGCCCACGGTCCGGAGGTGCCGTAGCCGGAGATCGTGCACGGGATGAGACGGGGCCGGTGCTCGGTGAGCGCTGCCGTGCCGAGGCCGAGCCGGTCGGCGGCACCCGGCGCGAGGTTCTGCACGAAGACGTCGGCGCCGTCCAGCAGCCCGTGCAGGATCTCCCGGCCGCGCGGCGACTTCAGGTCCAGCGTGAGGGATTCCTTGGAGCGGTTCAGCCAGACGAAATAGCTGGACAGTCCGTGCACCGTCGTGTCGTACCGGCGGGCGAAGTCCCCTTCCCCGGGCCGCTCCACCTTGATCACCCGCGCCCCGAGATCGGCGAGCTGCCGGGTGGCGTAGGGCGCGGCGACGGCCTGTTCGAGGCTGACGACGGTGATGCCGGCGAGAGGGAGGCGCGGGGTGCTCATGACGCCATGTGTACGGCCCCGCCGAAGATCGCGTCAATGGCGGGCCGGCGGGGGGAGCAGGTCAGACGGGTGCGTGCAGGGACTCGACGGCCCGGACGAGGGGGCGAGTTCGGGGTTGCGGGCGGCTTCGTCGAGGGCTTCTCGGAGGGCCTTGTCGTTGGTGGGGCGGGCTTCGGCGAGGAGGGTGAGTCCGGCGTCGGTGACGTCGGTGTAGATGCCGCGTCGGTCGGTGGGGCAGAGGTAGCGGGAAAGCAGGCCGCGGTCCTCGAGGCGGGTGACGAGGCGGGTGGTGGCGCTCTGGCTGAGGACGACGGCGTCGGCGACCTGTTTCATCTGCAGGTGGCCGCCTTCGCCGTTGTGCTGGCGGCTGAGGACGTCGAGGAGGGAGTACTCGCGGACGCTGAGGTCGTGGTTGTTCTGCAGGGCGCGTTCGATGTGGGCCTCGATCCTGCCGTGCAGCAGGGAGAGGACGCACCACCCCTGGGCGAGGGCGGTGAGTGCGGGATCCGTCGCTGTCATGGCCCCGATTCCTCCGTACGCGGTGAGTGCTTCCAGGATAGGACATCAGCGCGATTTCCCGCTGATGCGGCTATAGCGCGTACGCAAGCACCGGGCATTCCCGTGCCCGTGCCCGGGCCCATGTTCGTGACCTTGACCTGGAGCGGACTCCAGCGCCTAGCGTCGTCCGGGCCGGGCCACCGGGTCCGGCGGACGGAGGAGTGACATGCGGGTCGGTCTGCACATCAGCCGCTTCGACCACCCCGGCGGGGCTCCCGCCCTCGGCGCCGAACTCGCCGCCGTGGGCGCCGCCGCCGAGGCGGGCGGGCTGAGCTGGCTCTCGGTGATGGACCACTGGTTCCAGATGGAGTTCAACGACCGCGCCGAGGACCCCATGCTCGAGGCGTACACGACCCTCGGCCATCTCGCGGCCCACACCTCCACGGTGCGGCTCGGGGCGCTGGTGACGGGGGTGACGTACCGTCCTCCGGGCCTGCTGGCCAAGATCGTGACCTCGCTCGACGTGCTGTCCGGCGGCCGGGCCACGCTGGGCATCGGCGCGGCCTGGTACGAGCGGGAGCACGTGGGCCTCGGCGTGCCGTTCCCGCCGCTCGCCGAGCGGTTCGAGCGGCTGGAGGAGACGCTGCGGATCTGTCTGCGGATGTGGGACCCGCAGGCCGACGGCCCCTTCGAGGGCCGGCACTACCGGCTGGCCGAGACCCTGAACGTCCCGGCGCCCCTCTCGGCGCCCCGCCCCGAGATCATGATCGGCGGGGGCGGCGAGAAGAAGACGCTGCGGCTGGTCGCCCGGTACGCCGACGCGTGCAACCTCTTCGCCACCGAGCCCGAGCAGGTCGCGCACAAGCTCGACGTGCTGCGCGGTCACTGCGACGCCGAGGGGCGTGACTACGACGCGATCCGCAGGACGGTCCTCTACGGCGGGGAGGCCGCCGAGCGCGGCGATCTCGACGCCTTCACCCGGGAGGCGGAGGCGTACGCGACGCTCGGGATCGACACGGTCATCCTCTCGCCGGGCACGGGACGGCCGGCGGCGTTCGCCGAGGACTTCGCCGCTCCCGCCGCGGCCCGGCTGGCGGAGCTGGGCTGACACGGGAATGCCGAAGGGGCCGGAGCGTTCGGCTCCGGCCCCTCTCGGCGGACGGTCGTCAGGTGGACGGTCGTCAGGCGGCGATCTTCTCGCCGGCGTGACCGTGGATGTGCGCGATGACCTCGGCCAGCTGCGCGGCGACCTCGGCGTCGTCGGCCGGGTGCGTCTCGGCGAAGCGGGTCACGGAGCCGGGGATGGACAGCTTGACGTCCTCCAGCACCTTGCCGCCGGCGATGCCCACGGCCTTGCGGGCCTCGTCCTGCGCCCAGACACCGCCGTACTGGCCGAACGCGGTGCCGATCACGGCCACCGGCTTTCCGCCGAAGGCGCCGGCGCCGTACGGGCGGGACAGCCAGTCGATGGCGTTCTTCAGGACGGCCGGGATGGTGCCGTTGTATTCGGGGGAGAAGAGCAGGAAGCCGTCGGCGGACTGGGCGGCCTCACGCAGCTTGGCGGCCGCGGCGGGGACGCCGCCCTCGACGTCGATGTCCTCGTTGTAGAAGGGGATGTCGGCCAGGCCCTCGTACAGCACGACCTCAGCGCCCTCGGGAGCGAGCTTGACGGCCGCCTCGGCCAGCTGACGGTTGTGCGAACCGGCGCGAAGGCTGCCGACGAGCGCGAGGATGCGAACAGACATGCGAACTCCAAGGATGCTGAAACACTGCCGAAACGATCCGGACCGGGGTCCGTTTAACTTCTAGCATCCTAAGCGGACTGCGGTCCAGTTTCATTCCCGATGCCTTACGCTGGCTTCATGTCCGCCGCTCTGCCGCCCTTCCCGCAGCCGGAGGAATCCCTCGGCGCACCCCCGCTGCTCGACGTGGGCACCGCTCCCGACGAGCCGTGCCTGCGCGCGGACGCGGCCCGCAACCGCGCCCGGCTGCTCGAGGCCGCCTCCCGGCTGATCGCCGAGCACGGCGCGGCCGGCGTCACCATGGAGGCCGTCGCCACGGCGGCCGGTGTGGGCAAAGGCACGGTCTTCCGCCGCTTCGGCGACCGCACCGGCCTGCTGACCGCGCTGCTCGACCACTCCGCGCGCACCCTCCAGGCGGACTTCATGGGCGGCCCGCCCCCGCTGGGCCCCGGCGCACCCCCGGTCGAGCGGCTGCGCGCCTTCGGCCTCGCGGTGCTCTACCGCTCCGCGGAGCAGCTGGACCTGCAGCTCGCGGCCCAGCCCGACCCCGCCCGGCGCTTCGCCCACCCCTCCCAGCAGGCCCTGCAGGCCCACGTCACGATGCTGCTGCGGCAGATCCAGCCCGGCGCCGACTGCGACCTGCTCGCGCACACGCTCCTGTCCTTCCTCGACCCCGCCCTGATCAGCCATCTGACCCGGCAGCGCGGTATGCCCCTGGAGCGGCTGGAGAAGGGCTGGCTCGACCTCGTGGCCCGGGTCACCGGCACCGAGTCCTGACGCGGCCGTGCGGATTCCGTGAGGGACCGCCAAGATCGTGCCGACGACCTGATGCCCCGACGGCTGCCGCCGCCTAGGCTGAGCACGGTCAACCTCGAACTGCCGTCCGGCCGTGGACGCGCGGAGCCGGCCGACCCGCGGTGACCCCGGCGCACCGCGGCTTCGGCCGATCCGCGCGCGGGCGCACGGCGTCGACGTCAGGGAGGCGTGCATGCGCACGACGGTCGGCATCATCGGCGGTGGTCCCGCCGGGCTGCTCCTCGCCCGGCTGCTGCACCGGGCCGGGATCGACTGCGTGGTGCTGGAGAGCCGTTCACGGGAGTACGTCGAGCGCCGCCAGCGCGCCGGGATGCTGGAGCAGGGCACCGTCGACGCACTGCACGAGGCCGGTGCCGGCGAGCGGCTGGACGCCGAGGGCCTGGTCCACCACGGCATCGAACTGCGTTTCGACCGCGAACGCCACCGAGTGGACTTCCCTTCCCTGACCGGCGGCCGCACGGTCACGATCTACGCGCAGACCGAGATCGTGAAGGACCTCGTCGCGCTCCAACTGGCCGAAGGGCCGCCGCTGTTGTTCGGCGCGGAGGCGCTGGCCGTGGAGAAGCCGGAGAGCGCCTCCCCGGTCGTACGGTTCCGGCACGAGGGCCGTGAACGCACGCTTACCTGCGACTGGGTGGCCGGCTGCGACGGCTTCCACGGCATCTCCCGGGATGTGCCGCCGGTCGGCGCCGGGCGGTCGTACGCGCGCTCCTACCCGTACGCCTGGCTCGGGGTGCTGGCCGAAGTGGCGCCGTCCTGCGAGGAGTTGATCTATGCACGCAGTGAACGGGGCTTCGCGCTGCACAGCATGCGCTCACCGTCGGTCTCGCGGCTCTACCTCCAGGTGCCGGAGGGCACCGACGTCCGAGACTGGCCCGACGACCGGATCTGGGACGAACTGGCCGCCCGCTTCGCCGTCGACGGCGACTGGACGCTCCAGCGCGGCCCCGTCACGGCCAAGTCGGTCACGCCGATGCGGGCGTTCGTGCACGAGCCCATGCGGCACGGCAGGCTCCTGCTGGCCGGGGACGCCGCCCATATCGTCCCGCCCACCGGCGCCAAGGGACTCAACCTCGCCGTCTCCGACGTCCGGGTCCTGGCCCGCGGACTCGAAGAGCTGCACCGCACGGGAGACTCCCGGATCCTCGACCACTACAGCGAGTTGTGCCTCCGGCGCGTGTGGCAGGCCGTCCGGTTCTCGGACGACATGACCAGGATGCTGCACACCCGGGCCGACGAGGACGCCTTCGACCACCGGACGCAGCTCGCACGGCTGCGCCGGATCACCGGATCCCGTGACGCGGCCGCCGAACTCGCCGCGAACTACACGGGACTTCCGCTGCCCCTGTGACCGCCCCCGCCCCCTGCGACCGCACCAGCCCCTTGTGACCGCCCCCCGAACCCGCCGGTGATCGAACGGAGAGTCGCCATGCCGCTGCTCGACCCCGCAACCTGGCAGCCCCGCCCCCTGTCGGGTGGCGAGCACACCGTGACCGAACCCGCCACCGGCGACACCCTCGCCACCGTCACCCTGGCCGGTGCGGACGACGTCGCCGACGCCGCACGGGCCGCCCACGGCGCCCAGCGCGCATGGGCCCGCCTGCCGCACTTCGCACGGGCCGCGGTCCTGCGCAAGGCGGGCGACCTGTTCGCGGCCCACGCCGACGAACTGCGCACCTGGCTCGTCCGCGAGTCCGGTTCCATCCCGGGCAAGGCCGACTTCGAACTGCACGTCGCCGCCCAGGAGTGCTACGAGGCCGCCGCCCTAGCCTCCCGCCCCGCCGGACAGGTCCTGCCCACCGAGGCGCCCCGCCTGTCGTACACGCCCCGGGTCCCGGTCGGGGTCGTCGGGGTGATCGCGCCGTTCAACGCGCCGCTCATCCTGTCCATCCGGTCCGTCGCGCCCGCGCTGGCCCTCGGCAACGGTGTCGTCCTCAAGCCGGACCCGCGTACGGCCGTGTGCGGCGGTCTGGCCCTGGCGGCCGTCTTCGCCGAGGCCGGGCTGCCCGAGGACGTGCTGCACGTGCTGCCGGGCGGCGCCGAGGTCGGGCAGGCGCTGGTCGCCGACCCGCATGTCCCCGTCGTCTCCTTCACCGGGTCCACGGGGGCGGGCCGGGCCGTCGGCGAGGCCGCCGGACGGCATCTCAAGCGCGCCCATCTGGAACTGGGCGGCAACTCCGCCCTGGTCGTGCTGGAGGACGCCGACCTCGACGCGGTGATCTCCACGGCCGCCTGGGGATCGTTCTTCCATCAGGGCCAGATCTGTATGACGACCGGCCGGCACCTGGTACACCGGTCGCTGTACGAGGAGTACGTCGAACGCCTCGCCGCCAAGGCCGACTCGCTCGCCGTCGGTGACCCGCACCGCGACCAGGTCCACCTCGGCCCGCTCATCGACGACGGGCAGCTCGACAAGGTCCGCTCGCTGGTCGACGCCAGCGCCTCGCAGGGCGCCAAGCTGGCCGCGGGCGGCACGCACGAGCGGCTGTTCTACCGCCCGACCGTCCTGGCGGGCGTCGACGACGACACCCCGGCATACGCCGAGGAGGTCTTCGGGCCGGTCGCGCCGGTGCGTTCCTTCGCCGACGCCGAGGAGGCCGCCGCCCTGGCCGCCGCGAGCCCGTACGGACTCTCGCTGGGCATCGTCACCCGCGACGCCGCCCGGGGCCTCGACCTGGCCGAGCGCATCCCGACCGGGATCGTGCACATCAACGACCAGACGGTGAACGACGAGGCCGTCGCCCCGTTCGGCGGGGTCGCCGCGTCCGGGACCGGCGCCCGCTTCGGCGGCGACGCCAATCTGGAGGCGTTCACCGACGTGCGCTGGACGACGGTGCGCGGCGATGTGGCGGGCTACCCGTTCTGATCGGGCGGTCCTTTCGATGGGTCCGGTCCGGCCGGATCGATGGGTCCGGTCCGGTCGGGCGCCGGCCCGCGGGTTTCCGTTCCCGGAACCCGCGCGGCGCCCCGGACCGGCCCTCACCGCCCCGTCACTCGCCGTTCTGCCCGGCCTGCTCCTGCTGGGCGGCGACGGCCTTGCGGACCTCGTCCATGTCGAGCTTGCGGGCCTGCCCGATGACGTCGGCCAGCGCGGCCTCCGGCAGGGCACCCGGCTGGGCGAACACGGCGACCCGGTCCCGCACGATCATCAGCGTCGGGATCGACTGGATCCCGAAGGCCTGCGCCAGCTCCGGCTGGGCCTCGGTGTCGACCTTGCCGAACACCAGGTCGGGGTTCTCCTCGGCCGCCTTCTCGTAGACGGGGGCGAACTGACGGCACGGACCGCACCAGGACGCCCAGAAGTCGATCAGGACGAAGTCGTTGTCCGTGACCGTCTGGTCGAAGTTCTCCTTGGTGAGCTCCATGGTGCTGCTCATGGCGTATCCCTCTTCCTGGGTGTCCGGGCGAAGCGTGGGCGACAACACGGCCGCAGGGCCGTGTATTCCGCGCGCGTACCCCTGTGGCCAGTCGGCACACCACCCGTAAGACTGACCCCATGACGGAAACGGATTCCATCGCGTACGACGTCGTGGTGCTCGGAGCCGGGCCGGTGGGGGAGGTCGTCGCCGACCGCACCCGCGCCGCCGGTCTGACCACCGCGGTCGTGGAGAGCGAACTGGTCGGAGGCGAGTGCTCCTACTGGGCCTGCATGCCCAGCAAGGCGCTGCTGCGGCCGGTCATCGCCCAGTCCGACGCCCGGCACCTGCCCGGCCTCGCCGAGGCCGTCCAGGGCCCCCTCGACACCGCCCGGGTGCTCGCCCGGCGCAACGAGGTCACCAAGGACTGGCACGACGACGGGCAGGTCGGCTGGCTCGACGGCATCGGCGCCGACCTCTACCGCGGCCACGGGCGCCTCGCCGGTGACCGCACGGTCGAGGTGACCGGCCCCGACGGCACCCGGAAGGTGCTCACCGCGCGGCACGCCGTGGCCGTGTGCACCGGCAGCCGGGCCGTCGTGCCCGACCTGCCGGGACTCGACCAGGTCAAGCCGTGGACCAGCCGCGAAGCCACCAGCGCCCAGGCCGCGCCCGGCCGGCTCGTCGTGGTCGGCGGGGGAGTGGTCGCCGCCGAGATGGCCACCGCCTGGCAGGCCCTCGGCTCCCGCGTCACCGTCCTCGTACGCGGCAAGGGCCTGCTGAACCGCATGGAGCCCTTCGTCGGCGAGATGGTCGCGAAGTCCCTCACCGAGGCCGGTGCGGACGTCCGCACCGGGACGTTCGTGACGTCGGTGACCCGGGAGGACGGCACGGTCGTCGTCGTCACCGACCAGGGCGAGCGCATCGAGGCCGACGAGATCCTCTTCGCGACCGGGCGCGCCCCGCGCAGCGACGACATCGGCCTGGAGACGGTCGGTCTGGAGCCGGGCTCGTGGCTGGCGACGGACGACAGCCTGCGCGTCCGGGGCAGCGAGTGGCTGTACGCCGTCGGCGACATCAACCACCGCGTCCTCCTCACCCACCAGGGCAAGTACCAGGCCCGGATCGCCGGCGCGGCCATCGCCGCCCGCGCCTCCGGCACGGCGGAGCTGGACACCGGGTCCTGGGGCGCGCACGCCGCCACCGCCGACCAGGGCGCCGTCCCGCAGGTCGTCTTCACCGACCCCGAGGCCGCCGCGGTGGGCCTGTCCCTGGCCGAGGCCGAGCAGGCCGGACACCGGGTGCGGGCCGTCGACTACGACATCTCCTGGACCGCCGGCGCCTATCTCTACGGCGAGGACTACCGCGGGCAGGCCCGGATGGTCGTCGACCTGGAACGCGAGATCCTGCTCGGCGTGACGTTCGTCGGCCCGGGCGTCAGCGAGCTGATCCACTCGGCGACCGTCGCGGTCGTCGGCCAGGTGCCGATCAGCAGGCTGTGGCACGCGGTCCCGTCGTACCCGACGATCAGCGAGGTGTGGCTGCGGCTGCTGGAGACGTACCGGGACAGCTGATGCGGTCGGCGGGGTCGGGCGAGGCGGTCAGGGCCGGGTCCGGCCACCCGGTCCGGGCGGGCCCGGCATCGCGGTCAGCCGGGCTGGGTGGGTCCGGCTACGCGGTCAGTCGGGCAGGCCGAAGCCGAGGGCCCGTGCCGCCTGGATCGGGGCGGGCTCGGCCCAGAGCTCGGCCATCGCCTGGTTGGAGGCGAGCGAACGCGTCTCCGCCCGGTCCAGGTAGAGCACCCCGTCGAGGTGGTCCGTCTCGTGCTGCACGATCCGGGCGGGCCACCCCGTGAACACCTCGTCGACAGCCTGCCCGTGCTCGTCCTCGCCGCGCAGCCGCACCTCGGCGTGCCGGGCGACGACCGCCTGGTACCCCGGCACGCTCAGACAGCCCTCGTAGAACGCCGCCCGCGCCGGCCCGGTCGCCTCGTACGACGGGTTGACCAGCACCCGGAACGGCTGCGGGACGCGCCCCCGCGTCACGCGCACCTCGTCCGGGACCGGCGCCGGGTCCTCGATCACCGCGATCCGCAACCCCACCCCCACCTGTGGCGCGGCGAGCCCGACGCCGGGAGCCGCGTGCATCGTGAGCCGCAGAGCCTCCACGAAGCGGGCCAGCAGCGCGGGGCCCAACTGCCCCTCGTACGGCGCGGCCGGGCGCCGCAGCACCGGATCGCCGGCCGCCACGACGGGCAGCGGGCCCCCGGCGGAGAGAAGCCGCTCGATCTGCTCGGCGAGGGACGCGTGCTCGTTCGGAGGTGCCATCGCCCCAGCATGCCACGCGCCCCGCGCACCCCCTGAACTCCACTGTGCCGCAGGTCACTTGACGTGCCGGGAACTCCGGGGCTCGCCGGTCCGACTACCGGACCGCCAGAGCAACGACCGTCCACCCCCCGGAGTTCCACCCATGTCCACCGCCCCCACGACCGCCCCCGCCCCCGGGCCCGACGCCACGGATCCCCCGGCCCCGTCCCGCCGCGGCTGGACACTCCTGCGCCCGCTCGTCCTGCGACTGCACTTCTACGCCGGTGTGCTCGTCGCCCCGTTCCTCCTCGTCGCCGCGGCGACCGGATTCCTGTACGCGGGCGCGTTCCAGGCCGAGAGACTGCTGTACGCCCACGAGATGTACGTCCCCGCCGGCGGGACGAAGCTGCCGGTGTCGCAGCAGGTCGCCGCCGCCCGCGAGGCCCACCCCGAGGGCGCCGTCGCGGCCATACGGCCCTCACCGGCCGACGACGAATCGACCCGGGTGATGCTCTCGGGGGTCGACGGTGTCGACGCCGACCACACGCTGGCCGTGTTCGTCGACCCGTACACCGCCGAAGTACGCGGCGCTCTGGAGCAGTACGGCTCCACCGGCGCCCTCCCGCTGCGCACCTGGATCGACGAGTTCCACCGCGACCTGCACCTCGGTGAGCCGGGCCGGCTCTACAGCGAACTCGCCGCGAGCTGGCTGTGGGTGATCGCGGCCGGGGGACTGGTGCTGTGGTTCTCCCGCCGCCGCGCCCTGCGCAAGGTGCGCGGCACCGGCGGGCGCCGGCGCACCCTCGGCCTGCACGGCACGGTCGGCGTCTGGGCGGCCCTCGGATTCTTCTTCCTGTCGGCGACCGGCCTGACCTGGTCGACGTACACCGGCGCCCACATCGACGACCTGCGCACCGCCCTGAGGCAGGCCACCCCGTCCGTCTCGGCGTCGGCGGGCGGCGACCACGGCGGCCATGGCGGCACCGCGGGCACCGGCGGCGGCGAGGGCCAGGGCGTCGGCCTCGACAAGGTCCTGGCGGCCGCCCGCTCCGAGGGCCTGTCCGACCCGGTGGAGATCGTGCCGCCCGCCGACGCCTCGTCCGCCTATGTGGTCCGGCAGGTGCAGCGCAGCTGGCCGACGAAACAGGACGCGGTGGCGGTCGACCCGGCGTCCGGCGAGGTCACGGACGTCCTGCGGTTCGACGACCACCCGGTGCTCGCCAAGCTGACCCGCTGGGGCATCGACCTGCACACGGGCGTGCTGTTCGGGCTGGTCAACCAGATCGCCCTGATGGCGCTGACGCTCGCACTGATCCTGCTGATCGTGTGGGGCTACCGCATGTGGTGGCAGCGCGGCCGGGGCTCGTCGTTCGGCCGTCCGATCCCGCGCGGCGCCTGGCGCCAGGTGCCCCCGCGCATCCTCGTCCCCCTGGCCGCGCTGGTCGCGGCGCTCGGCTACGTCGTCCCGCTGCTCGGCATCCCACTGGCGGCGTTCGTCGCGGTGGACGCCGTACTGGGCGAGATCGCGTACCGGCGGGGAAGTGCCCAGGAGGCGTAGCGAGAAGAGGGGCCCGGCCTCCGTAGGTACGGAGTCCGGGCCCCTGCCGGCGGCTTTGGCCGCCGCCGGTCTCAGACCTGCTCGAAGTCGCCCGCCAGGGCCGAGGCCAGGCGCATGTGCGGCTCGGCCTCCTCGTGCCGCCCCTGGCGCTGGAGCGTACGGCCCAGCATCAGCCGGGCGTACTGCTCGACCGGGTCGCGCTCCACGATGACGCGCAACTCGTCCTCGGCGCGGCGCAGTTGGGCCGAGTGGTAGTAGGCACGGGCCAGCAGCAGCCGCGGTCCCGTCTGCTCCGGCACCTCCTCGACCAGGCTGCCGAGGACCCGCGCTGCGCTCGCGTAGTCCTTGGCGTCGAAGAACATCCGCGCCCGCTCCCAGCGCTCGGTCGGTGTTCCGTGGTCGTAGTACGTCGTCTCCACTCTGACCTCCTTCGAGCGCGTCAACCGGCCTGAGTGGTTGAATATTCCACTAACCGTTGGCGGCGTCCTGGGTCAGGGCCGCGAGCTCCCGGTTCGCCCGCTCGGTGATGAGGGTCAGCACCCGACCCGCGACGGCCAGGTCCTCCTCGGGCAGGTCCGCGTAGACGCGGGCGGTGATGGGTGCGGTCTCGGCGGACGTCGCGGCCTGCAGCTCGCGCCCGGCGTCCGTGACGCGCACGGCGGTCGGCCCGTCGGCGGCCAGCAGGCCGGCGCTGACCAGCCCGTCGACGACGGAACGGGCCTCCGCGGGCTCGCACTTGAGCGAACCGACCACCTCGCCGACGAGCCGGTCGCGCTCCACCGGCCCACCGGCGGCAGCGGCCGCGCGCAGGGTGACGGACTGCTGGAACGTGGCGCCGTGGCGGGCCAGAACCTGCTCCAGGAGAGCGCGGCTCGCGTAGTGGGCGAGGGCTATGACACGGGGGTCGAGACGGGGAGGGGTGGAGGTGGTCATGACTGCTCCTTGTCGTGCCGGCTGTCGTTCTCGCCGTCCAGGGCCGACGGATCGAGAGGCGCGTCGAGCAGGGCCGCCAGGATGTGGCTGAACTCCCGCGTGGTGTCGCTGTCGAGCCCGCCGAGCGGGGCGAGGAGCTGCTCATGCAGCGCCCGCACGACCTCGATCGCCTTCCGGGTCCGCTCCACGCCCTGCTCGGTCAGCGTGAGCTGGACCGCGCGGGGGTCACGGGCGTCGCGGGTGCGTTCGACGAGGCCGGCGCTCTCCAGGGAACGCGCCAGCTTGGAGACGTACAGCGGCTCCAGCCCGGTGTGGTCGGCCAGCCGCCGCTGACTGGGGCGCTCGCCCTCACGCCGCATCCCGTACAGCGAGGCGACGACGGCGTACTGGGCGTGGGTGAGCCCCAACGGGGTCACGGCCCGGTCGACGGCGACCCGGAACTTCGTCGACAGCCGCCACACGAGGAAGCCGGGGGTGGCGTTCATGGAACGGGAACCCTTGCTCATGGCAGATACAGTACATGGCTACTATATCCATGGCTACTATTTTCGGGAGAAGCCCCCTGGAGCAACCCGGAGCGGCCCGGAGCCCCCCGGAGCAACCCCCGCCACGCACCGCCGCTCGGCAAGACAGCCCGTACGACGGACTGACGGAGCGCCCCCGACGGGGTTAGTTTGGGCGCCATGAGCAATCTTGATCGCGAGGCGGTGCCCTCGGTCTGCGGCGGCCGCGGTTTCGTCGTCGCGGAGCCCGTCCGCGAACTCCTCAGCCCCCGGCGGGTACGGCTCGGAGAGTCCACCGAGGTCCGCCGCCTGCTGCCCAACCTGGGCCGGCGGATGGTCGGCGCCTGGTGCTTCGTCGACCACTACGGCCCCGACGACATCGCCGACGAGCCCGGGATGCAGGTGCCCCCGCATCCGCACATGGGTCTGCAGACGGTGAGCTGGCTGCACGAGGGCGAGGTGCTGCACCGCGACTCCACGGGCAGCCTTCAGACGATTCGACCGCGCGAGCTGGGCCTGATGACGTCCGGCAGGGCGATCAGCCACTCGGAGGAGAGCCCGCGCTCGCACGCCCGCTTTCTGCACGGCGCCCAGCTCTGGGTCGCCCTGCCGGACGGCCATCGCCACACCGACCCGCACTTCGAGCACCACGCCGACCTGCCGGTCGTCACGGCGCCGGGTCTGCGGGCCACGCTGATCCTGGGCGACCTCGACGGCGCACGATCACCCGGCACGGCGTACACCCCGATCGTGGGCGCCGACCTGGCGCTGAGCCGGGGTGCCGACGTACGCCTGCCGCTGGAGCCGGACTTCGAGTACGCCGTGCTGTCCATGTCCGGCGAGGCCCATGTGGACGGCGTGCCGGTGCTGCCGGGCTCGATGCTGTACCTCGGCTGCGGCCGCACCGAACTCCCGCTGCGCGCCGAGTCGGACGCGGCGCTGATGCTCCTCGGCGGCGAGCCGTTCGAGGAGGAACTCATCATGTTCTGGAACTGGATCGGCCGCACCCAGGAGGAGATCGAACAGGCCCGCCGCGACTGGATGGAAGGCACCCGCTTCGGCGAGGTGAAGGGCTACGACGGAGACCCGCTCCCGGCCCCGAACCTGCCGGCGACGCCGCTGAAACCGCGGGGACGCGTGCGCTGACCGCGGCGTGAGTCTCGCTGCCGTACCGGACAGTCTGCCGAGAGGAAAGCGGCTCCAGGCCGGCGTCGAAACCGTGGGCGATCAGGGGATACTCGCGATATTCGAATTACCGTGCGGAGCGGTCGATCGGCTCCGGGTGTTCCAGGTGGGAGGCCAGGACCGCCGCCTGGACGCGGCGTTGGACGCCGAGCTTGGCCAGGAGGCGGGAGATGTGGTTCTTGACCGTCTTCTCCGAGAGGTAGAGCTTCTTGCCGATCTCGCGGTTGGTCAGGCCGTCGCCGATCAGGGCCAGGATGTCCCGCTCCCGGGGGGACAGGCCCTCGAGCTCCGGCGGGACGGACGGGGTCTCCACCGGGTCGGCGCGCAGCGAGCTCATCAGACGGGCCGTCGTCGCCGGGTCCAGCATGGACTGCCCGGAGGCGACCGTGCGGACCGCGGAGACCAGGTCGGAACCCCTGATCTGCTTGAGGACATAGCCCGAGGCGCCCGCCATGATGGCGTCGAGCAGGGCCTCCTCGTCGTCGAACGACGTCAGCATCAGGCACGCCAGCTCCGGCATCCGACTGCGCAGCTCCCGGCAGACCGTGATGCCGTCGCCGTCCGGGAGCCGGACGTCCAGCACCGCCACATGCGGGCGCAGCGCCGGGCCCCGGACGAGCGCGTGTTCGACGGTGTCCGCGTCGCCGACCACCGAGATGTCCGGCTCGGCCTCGAGCAGATCCGTCAGGCCCCGTCGTACGACCTCATGATCGTCCAGGAGGAACACGCGGATCGGGTTCTGCTCCGTGAACGTTCCTGACTCGGTCATGACGCTTCCTTGATCCGACGGCACCCGGCGGCGGTCGGCACGACCGCTCTCCAACCGATCATCGCTCGCCGGGGCCGGATGCACCAGGGCCGACCGGCCCCGTCGGACACCACCCCCGGTCGCCGGTCAGACGGCGGTCCCGGCGCCGTAGGGGGCGTACAGGTCCAGCAGCCGCGAGCGCGCGCAGCGCAGGCGGTGGGCGAGGACGTCGCCGACCCACTGGGACACCGCCTGGCCGAGCGCCGGGTCCTCCCGGCACAGCGACCGTACGGCCCCGGCGTCGAACTCGTACGCCCGCACCGGTGTCGTCGCCTCCGCGCCCAGGTGCCAGACATGCGGGGAGAACAGCCAGGACCAGCCGAGGAGTTCGTTGTGCCGCAGGCTCTCGATGACGACCGGGCGGCGGCCCGGCACCCGCATGTCCAGCTCGACGGTGCCGGTGCGGATGATCCAGAACCGGTCGGCCCGTGCGCCCTCCTCGAAGATCCGCGCGCCCTGCGGGAAGGAGACCTCGCGGGCGAGGAGCATGAGTCGTTGCCGCTGCTCCGCGTCCAGGGCGCGCGTCATGCTGGGAGCAGGGGTGGTGATCATGGCGTGCCTCCCGACGACGACCAGGGACTTTCCCCACTGCCAGCGTCCGCCCGCCGCCACCGGGGGCGCCAGGGCCGTTGGGCCCCATCCCGCCGGCCGTCCGGCTCCCGTCGCTCCCGATGGAGGGGAACACGCCGATTGGGCGCCGCGGAAGGGCCGTTGGGCCCTGAAGCGCGGACCTTCGGCATCCGGCGGCGGCGCCCGGGACCCGTCAGGGTGAGGCAGGGCGGACGGCACCGGGCCCGCGCTCGCTCACCACAGGCCCCACCCGTCCGCCCCGGCCCCTCGCCGTGCCGACCGGGGGGAGAGGAGGTGCGGTGGGCCCGGCGCTGCCCACCGCACCGCCCGGCACGGTCCGGTTCCGGCTGCCGACGGTGGTCCGGACCGCCCGCGAGGACCGGGGGAGCGGCGCCCGGCTCAGGATTCGACCGTTGCCCGGACCGCCCGCGGGGCCCGGTGCCCGGTTCAGGAGGGGAGACATGACACGCACCGTCACGCTCTGTGTCACCGTCGGCTGCGACGGCTCCCGCGCGAGCCGCGCGGCGGCCGAGTGGGCGGCCCGCGAGGCCCGCATGCTCGGGCTGCCCCTGCACCTGCTCCACGTCCGGGGGTCGGACCACCCCACCCGCACCGCCTGGCCATGTGACACCGCCGGCGCCCTCGCGGCCCGTCACCCGGGCCTCGCCATCCGCGCCGAGCAGTTCGCCGGGCAGCCCGCCGACGTGCTGGCCGACCTGGCGCGGGACGCCGCCCTGCTCGTCCTGGGCTCGCGCGCGCCCGGCCGGGTCGGGGGCTTCCTCGCCGGCTCGGTCGCCCACGCCGTCCTGGCCCGCACCGAACGGCCCGTCGTCCTCGTCCGGGAGGGCACCGGTCACCACGACGACACGGAGAGCCGTACGCCCGTCGTCCTCGGTCTCGACCTCGCTCACCCGGACGCGCGGCTCATCGGCTTCGCCTTCTCCGCGGCCGCCCGGCGCGGCACCACCCTGCGGATCGTGCACGACGGGGATCACCGCCCCGAGGGCGAACCGCCCTCGGCCGGCCCCCGCCCCCGCACCCTGCGCCGGGCCCTCGCGCCCGGCGAGATCCTGCGGCCCTGGCGCGAGAAGCTGCCGGAGGTACCGGTCGCGGAGGAGGACCTGTGCGGCACACCCGGCGCCCATCTCGTCGACCTCTCCCGCGAGGCGTCCCTCGTCGTCATCGGCCGCCAGGTCCGCGACGGGTTCGGAGCCCGCCTCGGGCCGGTCGCCCACGCCGTCCTGCACCGGGCCACCGCCCCCGTCGCCGTGGTCCCCCACGTCTGACCATCCCGTACCTGAGGAGCGCACCACCATGAACCGACCGCTGCCCGTCGTCGTCGGTGTCGACGGCTCCGAGGCCGCCCTGCGTGCCGTCGACCGGGCCGCGGACGAGGCCGCGTCGCGCGGGGCGCCGCTACGGCTGGTGTACGCCTCCCGGTGGGGCCGGTACGAGGGCGCCGCCCTCGCCGGTGACCTGGAGGGGCCGCCCGAGCGGGTGGACGCCGTCGAGATCGTGGACAGCGCCGCCCACCGCGCCCGCGCCCGGCACCCCGGGGTACCGCTCGCCATGGTCACCGTCGCCGAGGAACCCGAGTACGTGCTGGTCCGCGAGAGCCGTACCGCCGCCCTGCTGGTGACCGGCAGCCGCGGGCGCGGCGGCATCGCCGAGGCGCTGCTGGGCTCGGTGAGTCTGACGGTCGCCGCCCACACGCACTGCCCGATGATCGTCGTCCGCCCCGAGCACGCCGACCGGGTCCGCCCGTACGGCCGTGTGGTCGTCGGTGTCGGCGACGGATCGGCGACCTCGGCCGCCGTGCGCTTCGCCGCCGAGGAGGCCCGCCCGCGGGGCGCGGTCCTGGAGGCCGTACGGGCCTGGCGGCAGCCCGCGCGCGAGACCCCGGACCCCTCGCCGGCCGTAGGGGACCACCCGCATGCGCATGAGCTGCGGGCCACCGAGGTACTGGACAAGGCGCTGTGCGACGTCCCGGCCGGTGTCGTCGCCCGGCGCCGCGCGGCCGAGGGGCACACCCGGACCGTCCTCGCGGACGCCTCGTACGCGGCCGACCTCCTGGTCGTCGGCGCCGAGCGGCGGCACCGGCCGTTCGGGCCGCACATCGGCCGGGTGGCGCACGGCGTGCTGCACCGATCGGCCTGCCCGGTCGCCGTCGTCCCCGGGCCGGAGTGAAATGCGAGGACAGGCGCACCCGTGCCAGGACAGGCGCACCCGCGAGACAGCACCCCCACAGACCGCCCACGACCACCGCACCGCGAGCCGAACCGACGACCACGGAGACCTCTCATGTCCCAGGTGGACCCTCACCGCTCCACGGCACTCTCCGACGACGAACTGCGCACGCTGGACGCGCACTGGCGGGCCGCCAACTATCTGGCCGCCGGGCAGATCTACCTGATGGCGAACCCGCTGCTCACCGAGCCGCTGCGCCCCGAGCACATCAAGCCGCGCCTCCTCGGGCACTGGGGCACGTCACCCGGCCTCAACCTCGTCTACACCCACCTCAACCGGGTGATCTCCGCCCGCGGCCTCGACACCCTGTGCGTCTGGGGGCCGGGGCACGGCGGGCCGTCGGTGCTCGCCGGCTCCTGGCTCGACGGCAGCTACGCCGAGCACTACCCGGACGTCTCCCGGGACGCGCCCGGCATGGAGCGCCTGTTCCGGCAGTTCTCGTTCCCCGGCGGGGTGCCGAGCCATGTGGCGCCGGAGGTGCCCGGGTCCATCCACGAGGGCGGTGAGCTCGGCTACTCGCTGGCGCACGCGTACGGCGCCGCCTTCGACAACCCGGACCTGCTGGTCGCCTGTGTCATCGGCGACGGCGAGGCGGAGACCGGGCCGCTCGCCGCCTCCTGGCACTCCAACAAGTTCCTCGACCCGGTCCACGACGGCGCCGTCCTGCCGATCCTGCACCTCAACGGCTACAAGATCGCCAACCCGACCGTGCTGTCCCGGCTGCCCCAGGCCGAACTCGACGAACTGCTGCGGGGCTACGGCCACGAGCCGATCCATGTCGGCGGTGACGACCCCGCCGCCGTCCACCGGGACATGGCGCGCGCCCTCGACACCGCGCTCGACCGGATCGCCCTGATGCAGCGCTCGGCCCGCGAGGACGGCGTCGCCGAGCGCGTCCGCTGGCCCGTGATCGTGCTCCGCACCCCGAAGGGCTGGACCGGTCCCCGTGAGGTCGACGGGCTGCCGGTGGAGGGCACCTGGCGTTCCCACCAGGTCCCGCTCGCCGGCGTCCGGGACAACCCCGAGCACCTGCGGCAGCTGGAGGCGTGGCTGCGCTCCTACCGGCCCGAGGAGCTGTTCGACGCCGACGGGCGGCCCGTCGCCGACGTGCTCGCCTGTGTGCCCGAGGGCTCCCGGCGCCTGGGCGCCACCCCGTACGCCAACGGCGGCCTCCTCCTGCACGAGCTGCCGATCTCGTCCCTGGACGACGTCGCCGTGCCCGTCGACAAGCCCGGCGCGACCCTGCACGAGCCGACCCGCGTCCTCGGCGACCTGCTGGAGCGGGTCATGCGCGACACCCGGGCCCGCCGGAACTTCCGGGTCATCGGCCCCGACGAGACCGCTTCCAACCGCCTCGACGCCGTCTTCGACGCCAGCGGCAAGGCGTGGCAGGCCGCCATCCTGCCCGTCGACGAGCATCTGGAACGGCACGGCCGGGTCATGGAGGTGCTGTCCGAACACCTCTGCCAGGGCTGGCTGGAGGGCTATCTGCTGACCGGCCGGCACGGGCTGTTCTCCTGCTACGAGGCGTTCGTGCACATCGTCGACTCGATGGTCAACCAGCACATCAAGTGGCTGCGGACGTCCCGCCGGCTGCCGTGGCGGGCCCCCGTGGCCTCCCTCAACTACCTGCTCACCTCGCATGTGTGGCGGCAGGACCACAACGGCTTCTCCCACCAGGACCCCGGCTTCGTCGACCACGTCCTCAACAAGAGCCCCGAGGTGGTGCGGGTCTATCTGCCGCCGGACGCCAACACCCTGCTGTCCGTCGCGGACCACGCCCTGCGCAGCCGCGACTACGTCAACGTCGTCGTGGCCGGCAAGCAGCCCTGCTACGACTGGCTCTCCATGGACGACGCCCGCACCCACTGCGCGCGCGGGGCCGGCATCTGGGAGTGGGCCGGCACCGAGAACGGCGGCGAACCGGACGTCGTCCTCGCCTGCGCCGGCGACGTGCCCACCCAGGAGGTGCTGGCCGCGGCCCAGCTGCTGCGCCGCCATCTGCCGCAGCTCGCCGTCCGCGTCGTCAACGTCGTCGACATGACGCGGCTGCTGCCGCACGAGGAGCACCCGCACGGCATGCCCGACTTCGAGTTCGACGGACTGTTCACCCGGGACAAGCCGGTGATCTTCGCCTACCACGGCTATCCCTGGCTGATCCACCGGCTCACCTACCGCCGTACCGGCCACCCCCACCTGCATGTCCGCGGCTACAAGGAGTCGGGTACCACCACCACGCCGTTCGACATGGTGGTGCGCAACGACCTGGACCGCTACCGCCTCGTCATGGACGTCGTCGACCGGGTCCCCGGCCTCGCGGTACGGGCCGCCGCCGTACGGCAGGCCATGGCGGACGCCCGGACCCGGCACCACGCCTGGATCCGCGAGCACGGCACCGATCTGCCCGAGGTGGCCGACTGGTCCTGGAACGCCTGAGCAGGCGGTGCGGGGCCGGTGACATCGACGGCCACCGGCCCCATCCCCGCGCAGGCGCTCAGCGCACGGCGTCCCGCGCGTCGGCGCCCGAGCCCACGTCCACCACCGGCCGGGACGTCACGTCCGGCAGCCCGGCGGCGATCTCGAACGCCTCGTCCAGATCCACGAGGCGGAGCATGCCCCGGAAGCGGGCGCTGTCGCTGACCAGCCGGAGCCGGCCCGCGCGGGCGCTGACCCGGTTGCGCACCCGGCACAGGACACCCAGGCCGGCGCAGTCGATGAAGGTCACGCCGCGCAGGTCGAGGACCAGATCCGGGGACGGGCCCGACGTCAGGGCGTCCAGCCGCATCGTGAGCGGGGTCGCGGTACCGAGGTCGATCTCACCGCGCAGCGTCACGACGGTCGGCTCGTCGGGCTCGTCGGGGGAGCGCCCCGCGGTGGTGACGGCGAGTCCTGTGCGGTTCTCGGACATACAAGCGATGGAACCGCCTCGGGGCGGGTGGGCGACAGGGCCGAACGGCCCCACCGGGTGGGCCCCCGGTCCCGGAGTCCCGCAGGTCCGGGCGGGGCGGAGGGCCGGGCCGGGCGTGCCGTGCGACGGACCCGTCCGGCCCGTGCGGGCCTCGCCCATCCGGGTCAAGCTGGAGATGCGGGACGTCCGGCGCCCCCGGCTCGCGTCCCGCCATCGGACGAGTGGGGTGAGGAGTGCCATGAAGGGTTACGTGTTCCACGGCACCGGCAAGGCCGCCTGGGAGGAGATCCCGGATCCGGCCCTCAAGGAACCCACCGACGCGGTCGTCCGCGTCGGCGCCGTCACCATCTGCGGCACGGACCTGCACATCCTCAAGGGCGACGTCCCGGAGGTCCGCCCCGGCACGGTCCTCGGGCACGAGGCGGTCGGCGAGATCGTCGAGGTCGGCGGCGACGTACGGACGGTGCGCCCGGGGGACCGTGTGCTGGTGTCCTGCATCACCGCGTGCGGGCGCTGCGCGTCCTGCCGGCAGGCGGCGTACGGCCAGTGCCGGGGCGGCGGGGGCTGGATCCTCGGCCACCTGATCGACGGCACCCAGGCCGAGTACGTCCGGGTCCCGTTCGCGGACATGTCCGTGCACCCGCTTCCCGGTGGCCTGTCCGACCAGGCCGCCGTCCTGCTGGCCGACATCTTCCCGACGTCGTACGAGGTGGGCGTGCTCAACGGGCGGGTCCGGCCCGGCGACACCGTCGTCGTGGTCGGCGCGGGGCCCGTCGGACTCGCGGCCGTCGCCACGGCGAAGCTGTTCTCGCCGGAGCGGATCGTGGCCGTCGACCTGGCCCCGGCCCGGCTGGAGGCCGCCCGCGCGCTCGGCGCCGACGCGGTGGCCGACGCCCGGGAGACGCCGGAACAGCTGGTCGCCGACCTGACCGGCGGGCTCGGCGCGGACGTCGTCGTCGAGGCGGTCGGCACACCGGAGACCTTCGAGCTGTGCACCCGTATGGTCCGCCCCGGCGGGCACGTCGCCAACGTCGGCGTCCACGGGGCCCCCGCGACCCTGCACCTCGAGGACCTCTGGATCAAGAACATCACGATCACCACGGGCCTGGTCGACACCTACTCGACCCCGACCCTGCTGCGGATGACGGCCGCCGGCCGCCTGCCCACCGCCGAACTCGTCACCCACACCTTCCTGCTCGACGAGATGCAGGAGGCGTACGACGTGTTCGCGGGCGCCGCCGACACCGGGGCGCTGAAGGTGGTCCTCGGCGGCCCGCACCACGACGAGATCCTGCCGGTCGACGCCGCCTGAGGAAGCCGGGCGGGAAAAGCCTCAGACCCCGGCCGGGGCGTCGTGGCCGTCCGCCGTCAGCAGGATGCCGGTGACCAGGTCGGGGCGGATCCGGACCGCCTGGTCCATCGCATGGTCCAGCGCCTGATCCACCCACGGCCGCACCAGCCGTCGGCAGCGCGCCAGGTCCTCCGGGTCGGTCACCAGACGGGCGTAGCCGGTCACGACCACGCTCCAGCCGAGATGGGTGTGCGGGTCGATGGCGTCCGCCTCGTAGGCGACGACCACCCCGGGGTCCCCGGCGCGCTCGGTGCGGGAGGTGAGCGCGGCGCCGTCGTGGGTGCGGATGACGATGTCCCCGCCGTCCAGGACGTGGTTGACCGGGCGGACGGTGGGCAGCGCGTGCCGGGTGAACACGATCCGGCCCAGCGAGACGCTGCCCAGCAGTCGCAGCGCCTCCGCGCCGTCGAGCTCGATGCGGCGGCGCGGCCCCACGGGGGCCGGCCGGCTGTCGTCGTGAACCATCGCGGGCTTCCGTCGGAGTGAGTGGCGCGTCATGTCGTTGCACGCACGGAGCGACACCGCGGGGGATCGGTGCCGCTCCTGCCTCAACCATCCCTCGCGAAGCCGCCCGGCGCCAGGGCCGATGGGCCCTGCCGGGGGCCCGTACGGCCCCGGACCGGCGCACCGGCGCACGGGGTGGCCGCGCACGGCTGATTCCATGCAGGGTCGTGCCGGTCGCCGGTAGCGTGGTCCTCGTCCGGAGCGGCCGAGTCCGACCGCCCACGGAGCCGGAGGAGACGCAGGTGGGAAGCGCCGAGACGCCGCGGCAGGCACGCATCCGACTGCCGCAGCTGAGGCTGGACGAGTTGCTGGAGGAGCTCCAGGCGCGTCTGGACGCGGCCCGCGGCACCCGCGACCGGGTGCACAGCCTGCTGGAGGCGGTGCTCTCCGTCGGCCGGGACCTCAATCTGGAACAGGCCCTGTACAGCATCGTCGAGGCCGCTGCCGTCCTCGTCGACGCCGAGTACGCCGCGCTCGGCGTGATCAGCCCCGACGGCAGGCACCTGTCCGCGTTCCACACGGTCGGGGTCAGCGAGGAGCAGATCGCCCGGATCGGGCACTTCCCGGAGGGTCACGGCATCCTCGGCGAGCTGATCCGCCACCCCGAGCCGCTGCGCCTGACGAAGATCTCCGAGCATCCGGCGTCGTACGGCTTCCCGCCGAACCATCCGCCGATGAACACCTTCCTGGGCGTCCCGATCCGGGTCCGCGGCCAGGTGTTCGGCAATCTGTATCTCACGGAGAAGCGGGGCGGGGCGCAGTTCGACGGCGAGGACGAGTCGGTGCTGTCGACACTGGCCGTCGCGGCCGGTGTCGCCATCGACAACGCCCGGTTGTACGAGGAATCCCGGCTGCGGGAGCGCTGGCTGCGGGCCACCGCGGAGATCACCCACACACTGCTGTCCGGCGGGGGACGTGCCGAGGTGCTGCGGCTCATCGCCGAGCGGGCCGGCGAGATCACCGGCTCGGCCCTGGCCGCGGTCGGGATGCCGATGGAGGAGACCGGCACCCTCTCCGTGGAGATCGCCGTCGGACTGGACGCCGAGGCCCACCAGGGCCTTGTGCTGCCGGTCGAGTCGACGCTGATGGGGATGGCGTTCACCGAGGCCGTGCCGGTCACCAGCACGGACGTCTGCCAGGACCCGCGGGTCTCCCCGGAGCCGCCCCGCTTCGCCGGACTCGGCCCGGCCGTGGCCGTGCCCATCGGCACCGCGGAGGGCGAGGTGCGCGGCGTCCTGCTGCTCGGGCGGGAGGCGGGCCGGACCGTGTTCTCGCCGTCGGAGACCGAGACCCTCCAGGCGTTCGCCGCCCAGGCCGCCGTCGCGATGGAGCTGGCGCAGCGCCGGCAGGACGCCGAGGAGGTCGCCGTGCTCAAGGACCGCGACCGGATCGCCCGCGACCTGCACGACCTGGCTATCCAGCGACTGTTCGCGACAGGGATGACCCTGCAGAGCGCGGGCCGCTTCATCGAGCACCCCGAGGCCGCCGAACGCGTCGTGCGGGCCGTGGACGACCTCGACGAGACCATCAAGATCATCCGGTCCACGATCTTCGGGCTGCGCTCACGCGAGGGCGGGGCCGGGTCGGGGCTGCGGGCCCGTGTGGTGCGGGTCGTCGGCGAGGCCGCGCCGGTGCTGGGCTTCGTGCCGAGCGTCCGGATGGAGGGCCTGGTCGACACCGATGTGCCCCGGGAGATCGCCGACCATGTGGTGGCCGTGCTGTCGGAGGCCCTGACGAACGTGGCCCGGCACGCACACGCTCATCGCGCCGACGTCGCCCTCGTCGCCGAGCCCGGCCGGGTCCGGCTCTCCGTGACGGACGACGGCGTCGGCATCCCGCCGGGCGGACGCCGCAGCGGGCTGCGCAACATGGCGGAACGGGCCCGGCAGCCGGGCGGCGACCTGGAGCTGAGCACCCCGGAGGCCGGCGGCACCCACCTGCTGTGGTGGGTCCCATTGCCGTCGTCGTAGCGGCACGCGTCTCCCGTACGTAGGCGTGCGTGGCCGGCATGCGCGCGCCGTGGTCGCCCTTGTCGCCGGGCCCGGGCGGGTCCGGCTCTCCCCGCCGGACGACGGCGTCGGTGTCCCGTCCGGCCGGTGCGGCGAGTCCCGCGCCGTCCGCCCAGCGGCGCGCGTCTCCCGTGCGTGGGCGTGCGTGGCCCGGCACGCGAATGCCGCTGCCGTCCGCCCAGCGGCGCGCGTCTCCCGTGCGTGGGCGTGCGTGGCCCGGCACGCGAATGCCGCTGCCGTCCGCCCGGCGGCATGCGTCTCCCGTGCGTGGGCGTGCGTGGCCCGGCACGCGAATGCCGCTGCCGTCCGCCCGGCGGCATGCGTCTCCCGTGCGTGGGCGTGCGTGGCCCGGCACGCGAATGCCGCTGCCGTCCGCCCGGCGGCACGCGTCTCCCGTGCGTCCGCCCCAGTGGCCCGGCACGTCAACGCCCTCGCCGTCCGCCCAGCGGCTTGCGGCCGGGCATGGGCCGCCCGGCCCTCGCCCTGGGGCCGGTCTCCGGCGGCGACTGCCCGTCCGCCTCTCGTGCCCCCGCACCCTCCCGAGTGACGGTGGGATCGGAAAGCCCTCGGCTGTCCGGCCGGGCGGCCGGACGGAAGGCGGTGAGGGCGATGACACTCCCCCTGGTCGTGGGCGTCGACGGTTCCGGTCCCAGCCTGGTCGCAGTCGACTGGGCCGTGGACGAGGCCGTACGCCACGGACTGACCCTGCGGCTCGTGCACGCCTCCTTCTGGGAACGCTACGCGGGCGCCGTGCCGACGCTGGGCGCGGGACGCTTCTCGGAACGCGTCCTCGCGGAGCACCTCGTGGCCTCCGCCGCCGAGCGGGCCGCGCGGCGCGCCCCCGGACTGGGGATCACCACGGACATCCTGCCCGCCGAGGCCGTCGACGGCCTGCTGCACGAGGGCGCCAACGCGCACGCCCTCGTGGTCGGCGACCGGGGCCGCGGCGAGCTGAAGGGTCTGCTGCTCGGCTCCGCCAGCCTCGGAGTCGCGGCCCGGGCCCGGTGCCCCGTGATCGTGGTGCGGGGCGACGACGCGGGCGTGGTCGGCCTGCACGAACGGATCCTGCTCGGCGTCGGGGACGCCGTCACCGGTGAGCGGGCGGCCGGCTTCGCCGTCCGGGAGGCGGAGGCGCGCGGATGCACCCTGGACGCCGTACGTGCCTGGCGGCACGGGGCGCCGATCGGCGAGGCGCCCGACGACCCCGAGCGGAGGGCGACGGCCCTGCTGGACGACGCGCTGCGCGCCCCGCTCGCCGCACACCCCGCCGTCCGGGTGCGCCGTGCGACCGTCGAGGGCCCGGCACGGACCGTCCTGGTGGACCGCTCGGCGGCGGCCGACCTCGTGGTCCTGGGCGCACGCCGCAGGCACGACCACTTCGGCCTCCAGCTGGGCCGGGTCGGCCACACCCTGCTGCACCACGCCCAGTGCCCGGTCGCGATCGTCCCGCAGCTGGCCTGACGCGGGCCCGGGCCCTTACGGGCGAGGGTCGACGCGCTGCCACCGCGGTCGCGCGTCGGCTCCGCGGCGCCCCGCCACCGAGGCACAGCGGGGGCACACCCGCTGGACGCGGTCGGCGGCGCCGCCCGATTCCGGGAGGATGTCCGGCCAGCGCACCCCCGCGAAACGGGACAGCTGGGAGCGGCTGAGGGAGAGGCCGCACACGGTCTGGTTCATGCCGGGCTCCCAGGCGTGGACCTCACCGGAGGGCAGGCGGCGCCTGCCCTCCTCCTCGTCGGTCCACTGCCCGGAGGCGGCCACGGCGTAGTTCTTCGCACGTCCCATGGTGCGCCCCGGGTTCCCCCGCCGGGCGCCGCCCAACCACCCCGGCCCGGCGAGGGCCGCGCCGTGCGGGACGGCCGTCCTGCGGGCAAGGTGGAGCCATGGTCGCTCGCGGGTGCCGGGCCCCCTCAGGGGGTCGGTCCGCCGGCCGGGACACCGCGTGGGTGCGGGGTGCCGGCGGGCCCTCCGGCGCGCTCACCTGCGACGCAGGCGGCGCACCCGTGCGGTGCCGGGATTGTGCGCCGAAGTGCGGGGAACCCAGAGCACACCACAACCACCCGGGACCGCCCGGAGGGGAAACCCCCTTCCCCCGCCGGGCAGGAGTTCGGATCCCTAGGAGAGACCGTGACCATGCGCATCGGTGTGGAGGAAGAGTTCCACGTCCTGGAGGTGGAGAGCGGGCTGCTCGTACCGCGTGCCGACGCGGTGCTGCGGCGCCTGCCCGGGCAGACCTTCACGACCGAACTGCAACCGTGCACCGTCGAGGCCAACAGCGCCGTGCACACGTCCCTGCAGGATCTGTACGCCGACCTGACCGGTATGCGCCGGGAGCTGGACGCGGCAGCCTCCTCGCTGGGACTCGCCGTGGTGGCCTCCGGCACGGCCCCGCTCGCCCCCGCCGCCTCAGCGAACCCCACCGCCGAGGACCGCTACCGGCACATGGCCGAGGAGTACCGCAGGGTCGCCGACGAGCAGCTGATCTGCGGCGCCCAGGTCCATGTCGACGTCCCCGACCGCGACACCGCCGTACGGGTCATGTGCGAGGTCTCGCCCTGGCTGCCCGCGCTGCTGGCGCTGTCCGCGAGCTCGCCGTTCTGGCAGGGCACCGACACCGGCTACGCGAGCTGGCGCACCCTGCTGTGGCAGCGCTGGCCCACCGCCGGCCCGCCCGGCTGCTACGAGAGCGCCGCCGAGTACGACGCCGCGGTCGAGGACTTCGTACGGGCCGGGGTCATCAGCGACACGGGGATGGTCTACTACGACGTCCGGCCCTCCGACCATCTGCGCACCCTGGAGCTGCGCATCTGCGACGCCTGCCCGCGCGCGGAGACCGTGGTCCTGATCGCCGGGCTGTTCCGCGCCCTGGTCACCGAGGCCCGGGCCCGGCTCCGCAAGCGCGGCACCCCCGGCTGCGCCAGCCGGCACGAGTGGCTGCGGGGTGCGTCGTGGCGGGCCGCCCGCTCCGGCCTGGAGGGCACCCTGGTCGACCCCGAGACCCACCGGGAGGCCTCCGCGCGCCAGGTCGTCCGCAAGCTGCTGCTGCGGCTGCGCCCCGCGCTGGAGGCGCACGGCGACTGGGGGACCGTCCGCGAGCTGGCGGAGGAGACCCTCGCCGAGGGCTCCGCGGCCCGCCGGATGCGCCGCACGGCACGCCGCGAGGACCTGCTGGGCTGCGTCGACATGCTGATCGCCGAGACCCGCGGCGAGCGCGGCGGCCGCCGGCCCGCCCGCGCCGGACTGTCCCGGACCGTCGTGGCGCCGACCCGTCCGCTCGCGGGCCCCGAGGCCCCGGACGTCGTCGGTCGCTGAGGCGCCGCCGGGCGGCGGCCGCGGCTTCGGCGCGCCCCGCCCCCGTACGGCGCCCGTCCTGTCCCCGAACAGAGAGGATCCCCCCATGCGTTCCGTCACCGCCGGTGCCGCCGCCGCAGGCCGCGCGCCGGTTCCTCCGTCCTCCCGTGCCGCGTCCTCCCGTGCCGCGTCCTCCCGTGCCGCGTCCTCCCGTGCCGCGTCCTCCCGTGCCGAGTCCTCCCGTGCCGCGTCCTCCCGTGCCGAGGCGGACGCCCGGAAGGGAGGCGTCACGGCATGTGCGGGCTGAGCGGGGAGATCCGGTTCGACGGACGGCCGGCCGATCCGACGGCTGTCGAACGCATGAATGAACAGCTCGAGGGGCGCGGGCCCGACGGGCAGGGCACCTGGCACCGGGGCCCCGTCGCCCTCGGCCACCGCCGTCTGAAGATCATCGATCTGACGGACCGCGGGGCCCAGCCGATGACCGACGCCCGCGGCGAACTCACCGGTGTCTTCAACGGCTGCGTCTACAACTACCCGGAGCTGCGCGAGGAGTTGCGGGCCCTCGGGCACCGCTTCGAGTCGACGTCCGACACCGAGGTCGTCCTCAAGGCGTACCGCCAGTGGGGCACCGACTGCGTCGACCACTTCAAGGGCATGTTCGCCTTCGCGATCGCCGAGCACCGCACCGGCCGGCTCGTCCTGGCCCGCGACCGGCTCGGCATCAAGCCTCTGTACCTGGCCCGCACCCCGGGCCGGCTGCGGTTCGCCTCCACCCTGCCCGCCCTTCTCGCCGCGGGCGACGTGGACACCTCCCTCGACCCGGCCGCCCTCCACCAGTACCTCAGCTGGCACGCCACGGTCGCCGCGCCGCGCACCGTCCTCAACGGCGTGCGCAAGCTCCCGCCCGCCACCGTGCGGGTCGTCGAGCCGGACGGCACGCACCGCGACCACTGCTACTGGCAGCCGTCGTACACCCGCCGCGACGAATACGCCGGCATGAGCGCCGACGAATGGCGGGACGCGGTGCTGGAGGCGCTGCGCACGGCCGTGCGCCGCCGCATGGTCGCCGATGTGCCGGTCGGCGTCCTGCTCTCCGGCGGCCTCGACTCCAGCCTGATCGTCGCGCTGCTCGCCGACGAGGGGCAGCGCGGCCTGAAGACCTTCAGCGTCGGCTTCGAGTCGGAGGGCGGCGAGGAGGGCGACGAGTTCGCGTACTCGGACCTGGTGGCCGGCGAGTTCGGCACCGACCACCGGCGGCTGATGGTCCCCTCCCACCGGGTCTCGACGGCCCTCGAGGGCGCAGTCGAGGCCATGAGCGAGCCGATGATCAGCCATGACGTCGTCGCCTTCCATCTGCTCGCCGAGCAGGTGTCGAAGGAGGTCAAGGTCGTGCAGAGCGGCCAGGGCGCCGACGAGGTCTTCGCCGGCTACCACTGGTACCCGCGGCTCGCGGACACCACCCGCGAGGACGAGCCGCGGCGCTACGCCGACGTCTACTTCGACCGCTCCCACGACGACGTCGCTCGCATCCTGCGCCCGGACCTGGTCCCCGGGCACGACGTCTCCGGCCGCTTCGTCGACGCCCACATGGCGGTCCCCGGCGCCGAGACCGCGCTGGATGCCGCCCTGCGCCTGGACACCCACGTGATGCTCGTGGACGACCCGGTCAAGCGTGTCGACAACATGACGATGGCCTGGGGCCTGGAGGCCCGGGTGCCCTTCCTCGACCACGAACTGGTGGAACTGGCGGCGGCCTGCCCACCGGAGCTCAAGCTGGCCGACGGCGGCAAGGGCGTCCTCAAGGCGGCGGGCCGCAAGCTGCTGCCCGTCGAGGTCGTGGACCGGCCCAAGGGCTACTTCCCGGTGCCCGCCATCCGGCACATGGCGGGCCCCGTCCTGCAGCGGGTGCGCGAGGCCCTGGAGGCCCCCGAGGCCAGGCGGCGCGGCCTGTTCCGCCCGTCCTACGTGAGCGAACTCCTGGCGGCGCCCGACGCGCACCGGACCCGGCGGGGCAACAACGCCCTGTGGCAGATCGCATTGCTGGAGATATGGCTGCAGACGCACGGAATCAAGTGACCGGCCCCGGCGGCGGCCCGGCGCAGCGGCTCCTCGCGCCCCGTCCGGACCCCGGCCCGCCCTCCGCGTGGCAGGCAGAGGGCCGGGCGGGGGAGTGGGCCGCCGCCGACCGGACCGCCGCGCCGGAGTCGATGCAACTGCCCGGGGCGGGCGGCCCGCGCGACGCCGTCACCCGGCTGCGCGCCCACGGCTGCTGGTACCCCTCGGCGGACCCGGCCGGCGCCCAGGTCGCCTTCATCTGCGACCGCGGCGGCGTCCCCCAGCTCTGGGCGGGCCCCGTCGACAGCGAGGACGTACGGCTCCTGGACGCCTCGCCGGACCCGGTCAAGGAGGTGTCCTGGTCGCCGGACGGCCGCTGGATCGCGTACACGACCGCGCCGGGCGGCGGTGAGCACACCCGGGTCCTGTGCGTACGCCCCGACGGCTCCGGACGCCGTCTGCTGGCCGGCGCGGACCCGGCGGGCTCCGCCTATCTGGGCCGCTGGGCGCACGACGGCTCGACGGTCGCCGTCACCGTGGCCGCCGGCATGGCGCCCGCGTCCGCAGGACCCGACCACGAGGGCGGCGTCCCCGTCACGGCGGCCGAGTGGCCGGAACGGGACGGGCACGCCACCCTCCTCGGCCCCGTCGCCCACGACGCCGTGGACGGAGCGCCCCAGGACGGCGCCCCCGCCCTCCTCATGACCCCCGTCGACCGGGCCGTACGCTCCGACGGCGGTCTGTCGGTCTACCTCATCGACCCCGACGGCCTGGCGTCCCCGGTGCTGCTCTCGACCGAGACGCACGCGGCGTCCCTCCGGGTGTGCGACCTCAGCCGGGACGGCCGTCTTGTGCTGCTGCGCCGGGGCCCGCGCGGGCGCCGGGAGGCGGTGGTCCGGCGCACCGCCGACGGGGAGGCGACCTTCGTGCTGCCGGTCGCCGACGGCGATCCGTGGATCGGACGGTTCTCCTCCGACGCGCGCACCCTGTGGCTGCGCAGCAACGCCGACCGGGAGTTCGCGGGACTCGTCGGCGTCGACCTGGACGAGGACGGCGCCCCGCGCGGAGCGTCCCTCCTGGCGGAGCGCGAGGGCAGCGACCTGGAACTGCTCACCATCGCGGCCGACGGCACCACGGCGGTCCTCGCCTGGAACGTGCAGGGCGCCAACGAACTGGAGGTCGTCGAGACCGCCCCGCCAGGTCAGGAGCCCGGCACCCTGGGCCCGCTCCGTCCGGTCCCGCTGCCGCACGAGGTCGTCACCCGGGTCGCCACGGCAGGCCCCGGCCGGCTGCTGCTGGCCATGTCCGGCTCGCAGCGCCGCCCCGGCGTCTGGTGGGCCCACGAGGGTGTCGCCTCGGTCCGCACCCCCTGGTCGGCCCGCGACGAGGACGCCGTGCCGCCCGGCCGCCCGCCGGTACGCCCCGTCCCGCTGCGGCTCACGGCACGCGACGGGCTGCCGCTGAGCGGCTGGTACTACAGGGCGCCGGGACGCGGCCCGGACGTCCCCGCGCCCTGTGTCATCCATCTGCACGGCGGCCCCGAGGAACAGGAACGGCCGGTCTTCAACCCGCTCTACCACGAGATCCTCGGGCGCGGCCTCGACGTCTTCGCGCCCGATGTGCGCGGCTCCCTGGGACACGGCAGGTCGTTCGTCGACGCCGACCTCGGCGCGGGCCGCTTCGCGGCGCTGAACGACGTCGCCGACTGCGCGGCCCACGCCGTCGTCGCCGGCCCCGCCGACCCGACCCGACTCGCGGTCATGGGCCGTTCGTACGGCGGCTATCTGACGTTCGCGTCCGTCGTGTGGCACCCGGACCTGTTCCGCACCGCGGTCGCCGTGTGCGGGATGTCCGACTTCCTGACCTTCTTCGCCGGGACCGAGCCGTGGATCGCGGAGTCCGCCGCGCACAAGTACGGGCACCCCGAACGCGACCGCGACCTGCTGCGCAGCCTGTCGCCGATGAGCCGGATCGACGCGCTGCGGGCCCCGATCCTCGCCGTCCACGGCGAACACGACACCAATGTGCCGCCGGGGGAGTCCCAGCAGTTCATCCGGGCGGCGCGGGAACGGGGCGTGGAGGCCGAACTGCTGACGCTGCGCGACGAGGGGCACGACTTCCTGCGGGCGGAGAACCGCCGGCTGTTCCGCCGGGCCGCGGCCGACTGGCTGCAGAGCCACCTGCACCTGTGACCGGCACAGGTCAGGCCGCCGTGGTCAGCGCGGTGGCGGTCGCGATGGCGGTGTGCGCGCGGGCGTGGATGACCAGACGGATGCCGTGGGTGTCGGCGTTGGCGTCGAGCAGCCGCCGGGCCGGGGCGCTGTGCGTGGCGACGAAGGTGACCAGGTCCAGGTGGCTGCACAGCCGGTGGACCCGCAGCACCACGCTGATCGCCGCCTCGGTCGCCGCCGGTTCGTCGAGGACGATCACCACGGAGGACGGCCTGATCCCCTGCACCAGATCGCTGACCTGGGTGAGCAGAGCGGCCCGCCCGCCGATTCCGGGGTCCTCGTGCACCGTGATGACGAGTACGCCTCGCTCGAGTGTGTGAGACAGCATCACGGCTCAGTCCCTTCCGCGGCAATCGGTCCATAGTCGGACTACCCGATATTCTGTGCACAATGCGGGATGTTCCGCGGGTCGAACGCCTCCCCCCGGCGGCGTGCCGCGGCCCGCAGCGCCCGCCCCCGCGCCGCGTACCAGCCGGCTCCCACCACGACCGCCGTCGCCGGCGCCACCAGGTCGGACGCCGGCCGCTTCCGGTGCACTGGGCCATGCACTTCGGCCGGGCCGCCCTCCTCGGCGTACCGCGCTCGGTGATGGCCCGGGCCGGACTGCGCGGACCGGCCGCCTCCGCCAAGTTCACCGTCGTCCGTGTCACCAACGTCCAGATCCTGGAGAACGCCACCGGCGTCGGCGCCCCGCCCGCCACCTGGCCCCGCGCCGAACTCGTCGTGGACCTGCTGCACAAGATCGTCTACGGCTTCGCCACCGGCCTCGTCGCCGACGCGCTCGCCGCCCGCGAGGGCCTGGGGCCGGGACAACGCCACGCGGCGGCCCACCCCGGCCGCCGGACGGACGCCGGGCCGCTGCCCCGCGAGGCCGCCCACACCCGCTGAGCCGCCGGCCACGCCGTCACCGGGCGAGCAGGCACACCAGCCCGCTCGCCCCGCCCACGCAGGCCACGAGGGCGCACGCGGCGAGCGCGTGCCGGCGGAGCAGTTCCCGCCGCAGCTCCGCGTACCGGGCCTCGTACTCCCCGCGCAGCTGCTCCGTCCGCTCGACGGTGGCGCGCAGCATCCGCCGGGTGAGGCCGACACGCTGCTGGACGTAGTGCCGGGACACGTCCTCCGCCTGAGCGGTCGTCAGCCACGGCAGGCGCTCGCAGAGCTCCGCCGCCTCCCGGCACGCCTGGACATGGTGGTCGTGCACCAGCAGATATCCCGCGGCCTCGTCGGCGACAGCGCTGTCCACCTCGCCTCCGGTCGCGGCGTGCCGGCCGTACCTCACTGCTGCGAACCCTCGTGGCCCTCGGCGTCGAGCACATCGCGCTTGCCGGCGTACTCCTTCTGGTCCAGCTGGGCGATGGCCGGGTGGTGCAGGTCGAAGGCCGGGGACTCGGAGCGGATCCGCGGCAGGGTGTAGAAGTTGTGCCGCGGTGGCGGGCAGGACGTGGCCCATTCCAGCGAACGGCCGTAGCCCCAGGGGTCGTCGACCTCGACCCGCTTGCCCTGGTGGGCGGTCTTCCAGACGTTGTAGAGGAACGGCAGCGTGGACAGGCCCAGGACGAACGAGCCGATGGTGGACACGGTGTTCAGGGCGGTGAAGCCGTCGGCGGCGAGGTAGTCGGCGTACCTGCGGGGCATGCCCTCCGCGCCGAGCCAGTGCTGCACCAGGAACGTCGTGTGGAAGCCGATGAACAGCGTCCAGAAGTGGACCTTCTCCAGTCGTTCGTCGAGCATCGTGCCGGTCATCTTGGGCCACCAGAAGCTGAACCCGGCGAACATCGCGAAGACGACCGTGCCGAAGACGACGTAGTGGAAGTGGGCGACCACGAAGTAGGAGTCGGTGACGTGGAAGTCCAGCGGGGGCGAGGCGAGCAGGACGCCGGTCAGACCGCCGAAGAGGAAGGTCACCAGGAAGCCCACCGCCCACAGCATGGGTGGTTCGAAGGAGATCGAGCCCTTCCACAGGGTGCCGATCCAGTTGAAGAACTTCACCCCGGTGGGGACGGCGATGAGGAAGCTCATGAACGAGAAGAACGGCAGCAGGACGGCACCCGTGGCGAACATGTGGTGGGCCCACACGGTCACGGACAGACCGGTGATGGCGATGGTCGCGCCCACCAGACCCATGTAGCCGAAGACCGGCTTGCGGGCGAACACCGGGAAGATCTCGGTGACGACGCCGAAGAACGGCAGCGCCAGGATGTAGACCTCGGGATGCCCGAAGAACCAGAAGAGGTGCTGCCAAAGGATGGCGCCGCCGTTCTCCGGGTCGAAGACCTGGGCGCCGAACTTCCGGTCCGCCTCCAGCACCAGCAGCGCGGCGGCGAGGACGGGGAAGGCGAGCAGCACCAGGACCGAGGTGAGCAGCACGTTCCAGGTGAAGATCGGCATCCGGAACATCGTCATGCCGGGCGCGCGCATGCAGATGATGGTGGTGATGAAGTTGACCGCGCCGAGGATCGTGCCGAAGCCGGACAGGGCCAAGCCCATGATCCACAGGTCGCCGCCCACGTGCGTGGTGCGCTCGCCACCGCTGAGCGGGGTGTAGGCCGTCCAGCCGAAGTCGGCCGCGCCGTCCGGTGTGAGGAAGCTGCCCATCACGATCAGGCCGCCCAGCGCGAACAACCAGTACGACAGCATGTTGAGCCGGGGGAAGGCGACGTCGGGGGAGCCGATCTGCAGCGGCATGATGGCGTTGGCGAACCCGGCGAACGTCGGCGTCGCGAACAGCAGCAGCATGATCGTGCCGTGCAGGGTGAACGACTGGTTGTACTGCTCGTTCGACATGATCTGCAGTCCGGGCCGGGCCAGTTCCGCCCGGATGAGCATCGCCAGCAGACCACCGATCAGGAAGAACACGAACGACGTGATCAGGTAGAGGTGACCGATCTTCTTGTGGTCGGTCGTGGTCACCCAGTTGATGACCACCTCTCCTCTGCTGCGGCGCTCCGCCGCGGGTACCGGGGACACGGGTTCGGTCTGGGTCGCCATCAGATCTCGCAATCGGCACAGGCGTTGACGGGCGGACGGCCGCGAGGCTCGCGCTGGGAGAGGTCACCAGCCTTGCGGAACCTAGTCCTGTCCGCCCGTCCTCGCGGCGCCCCATCCGTCCTTGGTGCGTCGAACGGCCCAATGATCCATTCGTCCGGGGGGACCCCCGCGTGTCGCGCCGACTGGGGCGACTCACCCGGCGCCGAGCTCCACCGTGGTCGTGACACGGGTGACGGCGGGCCGCCGCGGCACCGAACCGAACCCGAAGCGCACCGGCGGCTCCACGGGTGCCAGGGCGCCGAGGTCGCGGCCCTCGAAGGTGGCCGACAGCGACGTCACCGGCCGCAGGTCCCGGGCGCCGTACCACTCGCGGCGCCCGCCCCCGGCGCTGCCCCGGGTCCGTACGCCCGGCATCAGCACCCGGGCCGGACGGTCCGTCAGGGCGCTCCAGGCGGGACGTCCGGCGAGCGCGCCCGGAACGGCCCGGAGCAGATGCCCGAGCGTGCTGCGCCCGCCGGTCGTGAACCGCAGCCGCAACGGCTCGGCGGCGACCGTCCACACCCGGCCGGCGACCGTCACCTCGACCGGGACGACCCGCACGGTGTCGAACGCGTAGGTCGCCCCGACGAAGTCGGCCGTCTCGGGCGTCGGCGCAAGCAACAGCCGTTCCCCGTCGGCCCGTTCGAGCATGACGTCGGAGAACGGGCCGAACGGCGACCGCGGCCAGTGCCCGACGACGATCCGCACCCCGGACGTGGTGCCCAGACCGGCGATCCAGCCGTCGAAGCGCAGCCGGCGCCCCCGCGCGGGCGTCCCGCTCATCCGACGATCAGCTCCGTCACGGCCCGCAGGCCCCCCTCGTTCAGGGCGGCGCGCTGCCGGTCGGCGCCGGTCCCGTCCTGCAGCAGCCGGTGGACCAGACCCGACACCATCCGGGTGTCGCCGGCCTCCTCCAGGGCCGGGGAGACATGCCGCAGCAGCTGGTACAGCACGTCACCGGCGCGCCGGGTCTCGCCGTGGGGGTCGACGAGCGTGCCGTTCAGACCGTGCCGGGCGGCATGCCAGAGCGCGGCCCGCAGCAGCTCCGGCGCGACGTCGGGCGCGGGCGCCCCGGCCTCGACCGACGCCAGTTCCGTACGGACGAGGGCGCGGACCAGACCGGCGAACATGACCGCGTCGTCCGGGCGCAACTGCACGTCCAGGCAGCGCACCTCGATCGTCGGATAGCTCGCCGAGAGGCGCACCAGCCAGTACAGCTGGCCGACGTCCGCGATCAGACCGCTCTTCAGCAGCCGCTGCACCCGCCGGTCGTAGTCGGCCACGTCCGCGAAGTACGGCGGCATCCCGCTGACCGGCCAGCGGTCGAACACCACCGTGCGCCAGCTGGCGAAGCCGGTGTCGTGGCCGTCCCACAGCGGGGAGTTCGCCGCCATGGCCGTCAGCACCGGAAGCCAGACCAGCAGCCGGTTCATCACCTGCAGGCCCTCCTCGCGGCCGGGGACGGCCACATGGACGTGCATGCCGTTGACCAGCTGCTCCGCCACCAGCTGGGGCGCCTGCGAGCGCATCGCCCGGTAGCGGGCCTTGTCCGTGACGGCCACCGGCCGCCCGTGCCGCAGCGGCGACGTCCCGCAGGGCGCGAGCCGGCAGCCGTACCGTTCGGCCGCCGCGCCGACGGCGTGCCGCAGCCGCAGCAGATGCCCGCCCGCCTCCTCCAGCGTCTCGCAGACCGGGGTCGCCACCTCGACCTGGGCCTGCAGCAGCTCGCTCTGCACCTCCTGGTCGCCCACGAAGGGCGCGAGGCCCGCCGCCGCGCGGACCTTGTCGGCCGCGGGCACGGGCAGGCCCGTGACCGGGTCGAGCAGCAGGTACTCCTCTTCCACACCGATCGTCGTCATCGGTCGCTTTCTGTTCCGCCCCGTCGCCGGAGCCTCTGTCTCCACGGTGGCCCGCCCCGCAGCCGGGCGCACGCCCACCGGGTGACGAGTGCCGCGCGAACCGCACCGGAAACCGCCGAGGGCCGAGTACGCGACACGCGGGTAGTGATCAGCGCCCGGCGGGGGTACTGCGGTGGGTCCGGAGGAGTCGGGAACGCCTGCCGAGGCGGGGCGGCCTCCGGGCCCCGCCGGACGGGACGGTCATGACGCCGCTCAGCGACGACACCACCGACGACGCGGTCGACCTCCACTTCGTCGGCAACGCCACCCTGGTGATCCGCTACGGCGGTCTCACCCTGCTCACCGATCCCAACTTCCTGCACCGCGGCCAGTACGCCCACCTCGGGTACGGCCTGTGGAGCCGCCGGCTGACCGAGCCCGCCCTGGACGGCCGCGACCTGCCCCGGCTGGACGGGATCGTGCTCTCGCATCTGCACGGCGACCACTGGGACCGGCGCGCGAGCCGGTACCTGGACCACACCGTGCCGGTGGTCACCACCCCGCACGCCGCGCGCCGGCTGCGGGTCCTGCACCGCTTCCCCCGCACGGCGGGGATACGGACCTGGCGGGGGCTCGCCCTGACCAACGGCCGCGCACAGGTGAGGATCACGGCGCTGCCCGGCCGGCACGCGGGCAACGCGGCCCTGCGGGCGCTGCTGCCCCCGGTGATGGGCAGCATGCTGGAGTTCGGCCCGGAGGGCGGTCCGGTCAGGGTGCGGCTGTACCTCTCGGGCGACACCCTCCTGTACGACGGCCTGGACGAGATCACCCGGCACTTCCCGGCAGCCGACCTCGCCGTCCTGCACCTCGGCGGGACGACCCTGCCGGGCGGCTTCGTGGTCACCATGGACGGCGCACAGGGCGCCGAACTGGCCCGCCGTCTGGCCCCGCACCGGATCCTGCCGGTGCACTACGACGACTACACGGTGATGCGCTCCCCGCTGTCCGCGTTCCTCGACGAGGTGCGGTCGCTCGGCCTGTCCGACCGGCTGATGCCCTGCCGGCACGGCCAGCGCCTCCTCGTGCCGGCGGCGAGGGGCGCGGTGCCTTCGTCCGTGTAAGCGGCCCCGGGCGTCGTCACACGGGGAGCAGCGCCGGGCCGATCTGGCGGCGGCGCAGCTCCTCCAGGGCGCCCTGCTGATGCCGGGCCCGCTCCAGGAGGTGGTCCAGCAGATCCGGGTCGAGGCGCGTGTCGCGGTCGGCGAGGTCCCGCAGCGTCTGCCACAGGGCCGCCCTGCCCTCCGCGTCCAGCCGCAGCGCCTCCAGCTCCACCAGGGAACTCAGCGGGGAGCGGCGGACGATGCGGCCGTTGCCCTTGAGCCGGCCCAGCCGCTCGGCCAGCCGGCCCGCCCGGACCTTGTACGACCGCACGGGCACGTCGAGGCGCTCCATGAGCCCGATCAACGCGGCCCGGTCCTCGGCCAGCTCCTCGGCGTACGGCTCCAGGGCCGACCCGAGGCCCGTCCCGGAGGCGGACCGCGCCATGTACCGGGACCGCTCGGCGCCCCCGGTGGCGGCGGCCAGATGGTCGTTCAGATAGATCCCCAGCAGAGACGTGTTCATCAGGTCTCCTCCCGGCGCCTCAGGCGGGCACCGCGTCGGGCGCCGGGACCGGCGCGCGGACGGCTTCCAGGACCAGGCCGCTGCGCACCCGCGACGGCAGCCGGTTGAGCGGGATCCGCAGATCCTGCCCGGGCACCCGGTACTCCAACCGGGCCAGCCGCGGCGCGAGGACCGACAGCAGCGCCACCGTGATGTCCTCGCCGGGGCACCGGTGGCCCGCCGCCGGGTCGCCGCCGCCCTGCGGGACCAGCTCGTCGCGCCGGGGCGTCCGGCCCAGGAACCGCTCCGGGTCGAAGGTGTACGGGTCGCTCCACAGGTCCGGGTCGTGGTTCTGGCCGAACAGGTCGAGAAGGATCAGCGTGCCGGCCGGGATCGGCTCGCCCTCCCACTCCAGATCGGTGGTGGCCCGGCCGCCGACGAACGGCGCGAACGGGTAGAAGCGCCGCAGCTCGTGGGCGTACGCCACGGCGTACGCCGGATCGTCCCGCGCCAGCCGCTCCCGGACCTCCGGCCGGTGGTGCAGCGCGTGCCCGGCGTAGGTGACGAACCAGGCGACCGCGGCGGTCGGCCGGATCACATTGAGCAGCTCGACCGCGGCCGTGTGCGGGTCCAGCGGCCGGCCGTCGGCGTCGCGGTGCCGGACGACGACGTCCAGCGCGGACCCCTCGGGCGCGCCCGCGGTGCCGGCCCGGACGTCCTCCACGAGACGGCACAGCCAGGCCTCGCTCCGGGAGCGTGCGCGCCGGGCCCGCCAGTGCCGCGGGCCGGGCGTGGCGAACCCGTCGACCATGGCGACCAGGTCGCGGGCCACGCCGTCCACGTCGTCCACCGGGACGCCGGCCCACCGGCAGACGCCCCGGGTGAGCACCCGGCTCGCCTCGTCGAACAGGACCACGGACGGCCGCGCGCACCAGGTCGGCACCGCCTCGTCCCAGGCCGCGCCGACACTCTCCACCACCCCGGTCACGGCCTCCCGCCCGGTGAGCAGGTCCAGGAACATGCCCTTGCGGGCCCGGTGCTCCGCGCCGTCCAGGGTGTGCACGGCCCCGTGGCCGAACAGCGTGCTCAGCACCGGGCCGGGCAACGCCGTCCGGCGGGCCACATGCCGTTCGTCGTAGAAGAACCGCACCGCCTCCGGGCCCCGCAGGGCGACGGTGTGCCGGCCCATCACCCGGGCCCGGACGAGCGAGCGCGCGGTGCGGGCCCGGCGGTCGGGGAGCCAGGCGTATCCCTTGGCCAGCAGGGCCAGTGAGCTGTCCGCGATCGGGGCGCTACCGAGATGCATGCGGGCCGGGTGCCCGGCGGCCCCCACCGGAAACGCCGCACCGGGACCACCCGGGCGCCCGGTATGGCCCGTGCGGGGCGGGGTACGCGGAGCCTCCTCAGGACGCCGGCGGCTCATCGGCCCGGTGCAGGACGCGACGTGTGGAGCCCCGATGGGATCACAGCACGAGGACAGCCCCGGCGACGGCGTCACCCCGGTGGCCGTCGTCACCGGTTCCGACTCCGGGATCGGCCGTGCCACCGCCGTACGTCTCGCCGAGGCCGGCATGGACGTCGGCATCACCTGGCACACCGACCGCGAGGGGGCGCTGCGCACCGCCGACGAGGTCCGGGCCACCGGCCGCAGGGCCGCCGTCGAGCAGCTGGACCTCACCCGGCTGCCAGGGGCCGCCGACGTGGTCGACCGGCTGGCCGGCTCGCTCGGCCGGATCGACGTGCTGGTCAACAACGCGGGGACGGGCACCATGACGCCGTTCCTGGAACTGGACCACGACACGGTCCGCGATGTCCTCGACGTCGACCTGATGGGGCCCTTCCTGTGCTCGCAGCGGGCCGCGCACCGCATGATCCGGCAGGGGAGCGGCGGCCGGATCGTCAACGTCACCAGCGTCCACGAGCATCAGCCGCGGGTGGGCGCGGCGCCCTACTGCGCGGCCAAGGCCGGGCTCGGGCTGCTCACCCAGGTGATGGCGCTGGAGCTGGCCGAGCACGGGATCACGGTGAACGCCGTCGCGCCGGGCGAGATCGCGACGCCGATGACGGGCCAGACCGACACCGACGTGTCCCACGAGAGCAGGCCGGGCGTGCCTCTGGGGCGTCCCGGTGACGCACGCGAGGTCGCGGCGGTGATCGCGTTCCTCGCCGGTCCGGACGCCTCCTACGTCACGGGCGCCTCGTGGGCGGTCGACGGCGGCATGCTGCGGATGGGCCCGCAGGCCGGCTCCCATCTGCCGGACGACTCCTGGCGCCGCCCCTGATGGGGCGGGCGGGCCGTCAGGGGCTCGTCGGCTGCACCACCCGGTGGTGCGGGTTCACCCGGCTCACCGAGGCGGTCAGGGCGGAGCGCAGGTCCTCGGGCAGTTGTCCGTCGTGCGGCCAGCGGACGATGTGCTCGGCCACCTCCCGCAGCTTGGTGTTGGTGTGCTGGGAGACCTCCTTGAGGACGTCCCAGGCCGTGTCGGGACGCACCCCGCCGTAGGCGATCACCACGCCGATCGCCTGGTCCACGATCGCGTGCGAGAAGACGGCGTGCTGGAGCTGCGCGACCTCTTCCCGCAGCGCCGCGATCGTCTCGTCGCTCTCCACCTGCTCTGACATGGCGAAATGGCTCTCCGGGAGGTCAGTCGTGCCGTTACTGACACGCTCCCCCCGATCCGCGTCGAAGAGGGTGCAGGGAACGAATTCTCGCAGTGGTGGCTGTACGGAAAACGAAATGGGATCCTTCGAAGTCGAAGTCGAAGTCGAAGTCGAAGTCGAAGGCGTCCGGCCGACGGACCGGTTCGCCGGCGGTACGCAGGGCAGAAGGGCGTCATGGGTTCGCTGACCTTCGACAGTGATGACCTCGAGGCGACCGAGGAGTTCCTCTGTCGCGCCTACGCCCGCATGAGCATCGGCAGCACCACCCCCGAGTCCAGCCGGGCCCGTATCCGCCGGGACGCGGGCGCGTCGGTGAGCGTCGACGAGCTGGACCTCGACTTCGAGATGACGTACTCGGTGGCACCGCTCGGCCGGATCTGCCTGTGCGTCGTCCATGAGGGAACCGTCCGCGACCATGTCTTCCAGGGCGTCCGCGACGACTTCGGACCCGGCGACGTGGTGATGTTCGCGCCGCCGGACCTGCCGTTCGCGGGCCGGATCCGCGACGCCCGCTACAACATCACCATGCTCGAGCCCGGCCTGCTCGACCAGGTCGCCGCCGGCTCAGGGAGGACGCTGCTGGAGCCCGTCCGGCTCACGGGGCACCGGCCGCACACCCCGGCCGCCGCCGAGCGGCTGCGGCAGACGATCATCTATATGCGCGACCATGTGCTGGGCGACCCGGCCGCGGCCACCGAGCCGCTGGTCGTCTCGGCCGGCACCCAGCTCCTCGCCGCGAGCGTGCTGGCGGCCTTCCCCAACAACGCGCACACCGACCCCACCGCCCAGGATCGCGTGGACGCCCACTCGGCCACCCTCAGGCGGGCCATCGCCTACATAGACGACCATGCGCACGAGCCGATCACCGTCGCCGACATCGCGGCCGCCGCCCATGTGACCGTCCGGACCCTGCAGTACGCGTTCCGCCGGCACCTGGACACCACACCGCTCGGCTATGTGCGCCAGGTCCGCCTCAGCCACGCGCACCGCGATCTGCTGGCGGCCGGGCCCGGCGACGACACTTCGGTCGGCGCCGTCGCCGCGCGCTGGGGCTTCCCGCACCCGGGTCGCTTCGCGTCCCTCTACCGGGACATGTACGGCACCAGCCCGTCGCACACCCTGCGCGGCTGACCGCGCTCACGGGGCGCCGGGCAGGCGCCGGCCCTCCACGACCTCGGACAGGTCCAGCTCGCGCGCCACGAGGGCGCGCGGTGTCGGTCAGCCGCAGCCGGCGGAGCGTCACATACGCGTGGAGCAGCCGCGCGGCCTCGGCGACACTGACATCCGCGTGCTGCGCGAGCATCCCCTTGGCGATGTCCGGCGTCGCCTTCGCGGCCGATGACGCTCTGGACGCGGGTGATGACGTCGTGGCCGCGCGCCGGCTCGGTGGGCCAGTGCATCAGGCCTGCGGGCCTGAGAGCTCCGAACAAAAGGGGAGCCCGGCTCGCGACGCCTGGCCCGCACGCTCGCCGCGTTGCCGAAATCTCCTGGTAGCCCCGCTACCAGGGGCTTCCGGCGCCTTGCGATCGCACGCACCAGACGCCGCGAGATGATCGGACTCCACTTTTGTTCGGAGCTCTCAGGGCCGTCCGGCGCTCCGCCCCGGCACGACGGCCGGGTTTCCTCGACGCGCCGAGGGGAAACGCCCGGCGCGGGCAGATGAACCGTTCGGCCCGGTCCGGCTCATCAGGACCGTACGGCGGGCCCGTGGCACAGTGGCCCCATGTGCGGCCGTTACGCCTCCACCCGCAGCCCCGAGGACCTGGCCCAGCTGTTCCGGGTGACCGAGTGGCACCCGGAGGAGGCCCTGGAACCCAGCTGGAACGTGGCCCCGACCGACGACGTCTGGGCCGTCCTGGAACGCCGGCCGCGCGGCGCCGGCGAGGACGCCCCGCCTGCGCGGATGCTGCGCCCGCTGCGCTGGGGCCTGGTGCCGTCCTGGGCGAAGGACCCGCGGACCGGCGCGCGGCTGATCAACGCGCGGGTGGAGACCGTGCACGAGAAGCCCGCGTTCCGCCGCGCCTTCGTCAAGCGCCGGTGCCTGCTCCCCGCGGACGGCTTCTACGAGTGGGAGCAGGTCCGGGACGAGACGTCCGGGAAGGTGCGCAAGCAGCCGTACTTCATCCACCCCGAGGACGGCGGTGTCCTCGCCCTCGCCGGGCTGTACGAGTTCTGGCGCGACCCGGCCGTCAAGGACGACGACGACCCGGCCGCCTGGCTGCTGAGCTGCACCATCATCACCACCGAGGCCACCGACGCGGCCGGACGCGTCCACCCCCGGATGCCGCTCGCCCTCCCGCCCGACCACTACGACACCTGGCTCGACCCCCGGCACGAGTCCACCGACGACCTGCGCGCCCTGCTGGTCCAGCCGGCCGAGGGCCATCTGGCCGCCCGCCCCGTCTCCACGGCGGTCAACAGCGTCCGCAACAACGGCCCCCAACTGGTGGAGGAACGGACGTAGGGTCGGGATCACCGGGCACGACCGACCTCACCCCCGCTGGAGGGCACGCGTGACGACCACCACCCCGACGGTCACCCTGGACGACGTACGGGACGCGGCCGCGCGGCTCGAGGGCGTGGCCCACCGCACGCCGGTGCTGCGCTCGCACACGCTCGACGGACGCGTCGGCGCCGAGGTGTTCCTGAAGTGCGAGAACTTCCAGCGGGTCGGTGCCTTCAAGTTCCGCGGCGCCTACAACGCGGTGTCCCGGCTGACCCCGGAGCAGCTCGCCCGGGGCGTAGCCGCCTACTCGTCCGGGAACCACGCCCAGGCCGTCGCGCTCGCCGCCCGTGAGCTCGGGACCACCGCGGTGATCGTCATGCCCGAGGACGCCCCGCCCTCGAAGCGGGCCGCGACCGAGGGCTACGGCGCCGAGATCGTCACCTACGACCGCTACACCGGCGACCGCGTGGCGATCGCGGAGGCGCTGGCCGCCGAGCGGGGCCTGACCCTGATCCCGCCCTACGAGCACCCGCACATCATGGCCGGGCAGGGCACCGCCGCCCTCGAACTGCTCGAGGAGGCGGGGGAGGTGGACATGCTGCTGGTGCCCGTCGGCGGCGGCGGGCTGATGGCCGGCAGCGCCACGGCGGCCAAGGCCCTGTACCCGGGGATCCGGGTGACCGGGGTCGAGCCGGAGGCCGGGGACGACACCCGGCGCTCCCTCGCCGAGGGGCGGCGCGTCGGCGTCCCGGTGCCCCGCACCATCGCCGACGGACAGGCCGTGCACATCCCGGGGGAGCTGACCTTCTCCGTGAACCGGCGGCTGGTCGACGACATCGCGCTGGTCTCCGACGACGAGATCCGCGACGCGATGCGGTTCGCCTTCGAGCGCCTGAGGATCGTGGTCGAGCCGAGCGGCGCCAGCGGGCTCGCCGCCCTGCTCGCCGGGCGGACAGGACCGCTGCCGCGCCGGGTCGGTGTGATCGTCTCGGGCGGCAACGTGGACGCCGCGCGGTTCGCCGAACTGTGCGCGCCGGGCGCCTGAATCCCGGCTGGCGAGCCCCGTGGGAGAAGCGGACCATGGGGTGGTAGAGGGCCGGCCGCCGACGGCGGCGCCCAGGGCCGACGGGGCGACCGGACCGGCCGCGTGCGCGGGACGCGGCCCGAAGGGAGCGCGCCATGCTGGAAGTGAAGACGCTCGACAAGCCCGATGAGCGGCGTGATTTCCCCCGCGGCCACATCGAGGCCGTGCACCTGAGCGACCTGGACTTCGCCGTGGCCACCCTGGAGCCGGGCTGGCGCTGGAGCGAGTCGGTCGGGCCCATCGCGGGCACCGACACCTGCCAGATGCACCACAACGGCTATGTCCTCCAGGGCAGGCTGCACATCCACATGGACGAGGGTGCCGAGACCGAGGTGGGCCCCGGCGAGGTCTATGTGTGCACGCCCGGGCACGACGCCTGGGTCGTGGGCGACGAGCAGGTCGTCGTCTTCGACTTCCAGGGCCAGACGGCCCGGGAGTTCGCGAAGAAGTAGGCGGGCGACGGCGTGTGCCGGGGCGTCAGACGGTGATGACGACTTTGGCGCGCGCGTGCTCGACCTCCACATACCGGATCGCCTCGGCCGCTTCGCCCAGTTCGTAGGTCCGCTCGACGACCGGGGCGACCCTCCCCGACTCGGCCAGCTCCCGCAGGGCCGCCAGGTTCGCACGGCTCTGCCGGGCCGACACCTCCCGCAGTCGCTGCCCGCCCGCGAAGGGTGCCACCACCCGCCGCTTCAAGAACAGGCCCATCGGCCCGACGACACTGCCGCCCTCGTAGACCCCGCCGCCGGACAGCACCAGGGTCCCGGTGGGGGCGAGGGCGCGCCGCAGATCGCCGAGCGAGCGGTTGCCCACCAGGTCCAGGACCACGTCCCAGCGCCGGGACCGCCGGGTGAAGTCCTCCTGGGCGCGGTCGACGACGTCGTCGGCCCCCAGTGAGCGGACCAGGTCGGCGTTGCGCGCGCTGCACACCCCGGTGACCTCGGCGCCGTACGCCTTGGCGAGCTGGACGGCGAAGGTGCCGACGCCGCCCGAGGCGCCGTTGACCAGCACGCTCTGCCCCTTCTGGACGTGGGCGACGTCCCGCAGCGCCATCAGCGCGGTGTTCCCCGCCAGGGGTACGGCCGCGGCCTGCTCGAAGGTGAGGCCGGCCGGTTTTGGTCCGATCTCGTCGGCGCGGGCGCACACGAACTCGGCGAAGGTGCCGTCGGCCTCGCCGTACACCTCGTCGCCGGGCTGGAGCCCCGTGACCCCGGTGCCGACCGTCTCCACGACGCCCGCGAGATCCCGGCCCCGGATGCGGGTGCGCGGCCGGCGCCAGCCCATCATGCCGCGCCCGATCAGCGGGTCGCCGCGCATGAAGTGCCAGTCGAGGGCGTTGACGGACGCGGCCCGCACCCGCACCAGGACCTCGCCGGCGCCCGGCACCGGCCGGTCGACGTCCGTGAACTCCAGGGTGTCCGCCGACCCGTACCGGTCCTGGACCACTGCCTTCATGGGATCCCCCCTCCACTCACGCCGAGCGTAGGAAAGCGCGCGGGGCCCGGCCATCCGGGGCGCACCCTGATTTCTCCCCGGGGCCGCCGACGACCGGTGGCAGGGACATCGACCACACCGCTTGCCACCGGAAACCGATCGGTTTACTGTGAGGCACGTGGAAACCGATCGGTTTCCGTGCGGGTCGCCCGACGCGCACCCCGTTCCGAGGAGAGACCCATGACCGCCATCGAAGGATCCGTCGCCCTGGTCACCGGAGGCAGCCGCGGCATCGGCCGCGCCCTGGTAGCCGCCCTGTACGAGCGCGGCGCCAAGAAGGTGTACGCCACCGCCCGCGATCCGCGCACCGTCACGCACCCGGACGCCGTGCCGCTGGCCCTGGAGGTGACCGACCCCGCGTCCGTCGCCGCCGCGGCCGAGCAGGCGCAGGACGTCACCCTGCTCATCAACAACGCGGGCGCCTCGGTCAACGCGAACTTCCTGGACACGCCCGTCGACGACGTCCGGCGCGAGTTCGAGACCAACTTCTACGGGCCGCTCCTGGTGACCCGCGCCTTCGTCCCCGTCATCGAGCGCAACGGCGGCGGCCACATCCTCAACGTGCACTCCGTGCTGTCGTGGCTCGGCATCGCCGGCTCCTACAGCGCCTCGAAGGCCGCCCTGTGGTCGATGACCAACTCGCTCCGGCTCGACGTGCGCGAGCGCGGCATCGAGGTCACCGGTCTGCACGTCGGCTACGTCGACACCGATCTGACCGCCCACATCGACGCGCCCAAGGTCACCGCGGACAGCGTCGCCGCGCAGGCGCTCGACGGCATCGAGGCCGACGCCTACGAGGTGCTCGCCGACGACATCTCCCGGCAGGTCAAGGCCGGTCTGGCCGCCGACCCGGCCGTTCTCTACGGGCAGCTCGCCGCCTGATCACACCGGCAGCAGGCGCCCCACCAGGGCGCTGAGCTGCCGGGCGGTGCGGCACTCGTGCATCTCCACCAGCTCGGCGTAGGCGGGAGCGGCGGAGTCGCCGGTGCCCCAGCGGGACCGCTGCTCGGGGTTCAGCCAGTACACCCGGCGCGCCCGGCGGGCGATCCCGCGCAGGGCCGGCAGATTCGGGTCGCTCATGTTGGTGCGGGCGTCACCGAGGACGAACACCGTGGTCCGCGGTCCGACCGCCGTCTCGTACCGCTCGGCGAACTCGCCCAGCGCCATGCCGTAGTCGCTGCTGCCGTGGTAGCCGGTGACACCGGCCTCGCTCTGGATGCGCGCGCCCAGCCCCTCCGGGTCGGCCGCCCCGTGCACCAGCAGTCCGGTCACCTCGTCGACCCGGTTGACGAAGGCGAACACCCGCACCTTGGAGAACTGGTCGTGCAGCGCCTGTACGAGCAGCATCGTGAAGTCCGAGAAGCCCGACACCGAGCCCGACACATCGCACAGCAGCACCAGTTCGGGCCGGGCGGGCCGGCGCCGGCGCAGAACCGGCCGCATCGGCACCCCGCCCGTCGACAGCGAACCGCGCAGGGTCCGGCGCAGATCGATGCTGCCCCGGGAGGCCCGCCGGCGCCGGGCGGCCAGCCGGGTCGCGAGCTTGCGGGCGAGCGGCTGCACCGTCCGCCGCAGCTCCGCCAGCTGATCCCGGCCGGCGAACAGGAAGTCGACCCGGTCGGCGGTCGGCCGCACCGCCCGGCGGGCGATCTCGTCCCGGCCGCGCCGCTCGGCCACCCGCCGCCGCGCCTCGGCGGCCACCATCGCCCGGAAGGCGTCGATCCGGCGCCGGATCTCGTCCTCCAGCAACCGGTCGGTGAACCCGGATATGCCGCCCCGCGCCCGCACGTCGTCGCGGACCCGCGCCATCAGCGTCTGCGGCCGCAGCCGCTCCAGCGTCTGGTACGACGACCAGCCGTCCGACTCCGGCGCCGAGCCGTAGCCGCCGAACCCGTCGACCGCCTCGGCGGCGAGCCGCTGCATCAGCGCCCGGTCGTCGGCGGCGAGCGCCTCCGCCAGCCGCTCCCGCAGATCCTCGCGGCCCGCGGCCGGCTGCTCCGGGCCCCCGACGCCGCGCGGGAAGTACAGGTCGAAGACCGGGTCGAACACCTGCCGCTGCCCGGTGCCGTGCAGCAGCGTGGCGGCCAGACCTTCGCGCAGCAGCTCCCGGTCCGCGAGGCCGAGCGCCTCCACGGCCCGGGCCGCGTCCACGCTCTCGCCGGTGCCGATGCGCACGCCGTGCGCCCGCAGCGCGCCCACGAGGGACGTCAGCCGCCCGGCCACCCCCGCGGGCGTGGTCACAGGGCGTCCAGGTCGAGCTTGGCGGTCGCCTTGAGCACGTCGTCCTGATGCTTGAGCAGCACCCCGAGGGTGGCCTGGACGACCGTCTCGTCCAGCGTGCCCGCGCCGAGGGCCAGCAGGGTGCGCGCCCAGTCGATGGTCTCGGCGACCGACGGCACCTTGCGCAGGTCCATGGCCCGCAGCGCGCCCACCACCCGGACGAGCGAGCGGGCCAGCGCCTCGTCGAGACCGGGCACCTTCAGCCGGACGATCCTGCGCTCCAGCTCCTCGTCCGGGAAGCCGATGTGCAGGAACAGACAGCGGCGGCGCAGCGCCTCGGACAGCTCCCGGCTGGCGTTGGAGGTGAGGACCACGAACGGCCGGCGGGTCGCGGCGATCGTGCCGAGCTCCGGGACCGTCACCTGGAAGTCGCCGAGCACCTCCAGGAGCAGGCCCTCCACCTCGACGTCGGCCTTGTCGGTCTCGTCGATCAGCAGCACCTTCGGGTCGTCGCCCCGGATGGCCGTCAGCAGCGGCCGGGTGAGCAGGAACTCCTCGCTGAAGATGTCCGTGCGGGTCTCGTCCCACGTCTCGTCGCGGCCCGCGCTGATCCGCAGCAGCTGCTTGGCGTGGTTCCACTCGTACAGCGCCCGGGACTCGTCGACCCCCTCGTAGCACTGCAGCCGTACCAGCCGGGCGCCCGCCACCTCGGCGACGGCCTTGGCGAGTTCGGTCTTGCCCACCCCCGCAGGGCCCTCCACCAGCAGCGGCTTGCCGAGCCGGTCGGCGAGGAAGACGGTCGTGGCGACGGCGGGCGAGGCGAGGTAGCCGGTCCCGGCCAGACGCGCGGAGACGTCGTCGACGGAAGTGAACAACGGGGCCTCCGAGGGGAGCTGTCCAAGCGCTTGTTCAGTAGATGATGCCACGACCGTTCCGGGTGCCGGAAGATGGTATACCGATCGGTTTCCTCGCGGTCCTTCGCGCGGTACCCTCCCGGGTATGGCCACATCAGACAAGGCGTCCACGCGGGACCGGCTCCTCGACGCGGCGGGCGAGCTCTTCTACCGCGACGGAGTGTCCATCGGCGTCGAGGCGCTGTGCCGCACCGCCGGGGTCTCGAAGCGGTCCATGTACCAGCTGTTCGCCTCCAAGGACGAGGTCCTGGCGGCCAGTCTGGAGCGTCGGCTCCCCGCGTACGAGGCCGACCTGATCCTGCCCGAGCAGGAGCCCGGGACCCCGCGCGAGCGGATCCTGCACGTGTTCGAGCAGCTGGAGAAGAGCGCGGCCGAGCCCGCCTATCTGGGCTGCCCCTACCTCGCCGCGCTGGTCGAGCTGAAGGACCCCGACCACCCGGCCAGTGTGGTCGCCCGGGGCGCCAAGGACGGGATGCGCGACTACTTCCGCGCCCAGGCCGAACAGGGCGGCGCCGGCGACCCGGACCTGCTGTCCCGTCAGCTCATGCTGGTCTTCGACGGCGCCAACGCGCGGGCCGGAGCGGGCGTCGAGACTCTGGACGGTCTGACCACGGACACGGTGACCCTGCTCCTGGACACCTCCGGAGTGGACTGACGGCCGCCGTCAGCCCAGCAGCACCACCTCCAGGGTGCGCGGACCGTGCACCCCCTCCACCCGGTCGAGCTCGATGTCGCTGGTCGCCGAGGGCCCGGAGATCCAGGTGAGCGGGCGGGCCGGGTCGAGGCGTTCGAGCGCCTGCGGGACGGACGAGACGACCTGCTCCGGGACCCGCACGACACAGATGTGGTGGTCGGGGACGAGCGTGATGCGGCGGCGGCCCTGGTCGGGGGAGCCGTCGAGAACGATGGTGCCGGTCTCGGCGATCGCGACCGCGCAGCCGGTGACCACGCTCTCCACCTTGTCCAGCTCTCGCGCCGTGCTGATCTCGCGGTCGTGCACGCGCGTGGGATCAGCGGCCGACAGCCACTCCGGCGGCAGCCCCGGCGGCACGAGCACGTACTGTGGTCCGCGCTGGGCCAGCAACCGCATGATCAGGTCCGGAAGTTCCTCCGCGTCCGCGCGGTGCACGATCGCCCGGTAGTCCGCCAGGTTCTCCGCCAGCAGGTCCACCGTCTCCTCGACGGTCCGCTTCCCGTGCTGACGCAGATAGTCCCGTTCGACCGGCGCGTCCTCACCCGGCGGCACATCCGCCAGCGCCCGCCGCACCCGGCCCAGAATCCGTTCCCTGGCGCTCACTTCGCTCCGTCCTTTCCGCCGTTCGTCCGCAGCCACCAGTCCCGGAACGGCTCCGCCGGCACCTGCGGCAGATCCCGCGTCCCGCTCCACGCCCGGCCGGGTCCCGGCAGCGTCCGCGGATGCAGCCGCCGGGTGCGCGAGGCGAGCCTCTGGCCGGTGCGCAGAGCCGCCGGACGGCTGAACGCCCATCGCGCGGCCCGCATCGCCGCGCGCTCGGCCGCGTGCCCCTTCGCCGGCTTGAGGACCACCTTGTCGCCCCGCGAGGTCACCTGGCCGCCCTCGACGACCCGCTCCCGCAGATGCACCAGCACCTCGGGGATGTCGATGGCGACCGGGCACACCTCGTAGCAGGCACCGCACAGCGACGAGGCGTACGGCAGCGACGCGTCGATCTCGCTCCCCGTACCCCGGAGCTGGGGGCTGAGGATCGCGCCGATCGGGCCCGGGTAGACCGAGCCGTAGGCGTGCCCGCCGGCCCGCTCGTACACCGGGCACACGTTGAGGCAGGCCGAGCAGCGGATGCAGCGCAGGGCCTGCCGGCCCACCTCGTCGGCGAGGGTGTCGGTGCGCCCGTTGTCGAGCAGCACCAGATGGAAGGCGCGCGGCCCGTCCCCGTCGGTGGTGCCGGTCCACATCGAGGTGTACGGGTTCATGCGCTCGGCGGTGGAGGAGCGGGGGAGGGTCTGCAGAAACACCTCCAGGTCCCGCCAGGTGGGCACGATCTTCTCGATGCCGACCACCGAGATCAGTGTCTCGGGCAGCGTCAGGCACATCCGCCCGTTGCCCTCGGACTCCACGACGACCAGGGTGCCGGTCTCGGCCACCATGAAGTTGGCGCCGGAGATCCCCACCTTCGCGCGCAGGAACTTCTCCCGCAGATGCAGCCGGGCGGCCTCGGTCAGCTCGGCGGGCGTGTCCGTCAGCCTGTCGGGGGCGGGCCGGCCCCACTCGCCCATCTCGCGGCGGAAGATGTCCCGGATCTCACCGCGGTTGCGGTGGATCGCCGGGACCAGGATGTGCGAGGGCCGGTCCCTGCCCAACTGCACGATCAGCTCGGCGAGATCGGTCTCGTAGGCGCGGATGCCCTCCGCCTCCAGCGCCTCGTTCAGCCCGATCTCCTGGGTGGCCATCGACTTGACCTTGACGACCTCCGACTCGCCGGTCGCCTTCACCAGATCGGCCACGATCCGGTTGGCCTCGTCGGCGTCGGCGGCCCAGTGGACGGTGCCGCCCGCCGCCGTCACCGACTCCTCCAACTGCTCCAGATACCGGTCCAGACGGCGCAGCGTGTGGTCCTTGATCCGCTTGCCCGCCTCCCGCAGCGTCGCCCAGTCCGACACCTCGGCGACCGCCTTGGCGCGCTTGGCGCGGATGGTGTGCGTGGCGTGCCGCAGATTGCCCCGCAGCGTCGCGTCGTGCACCGCCTCCCGGGCGGCCTCGGGGAACGCCGGCATCCCGACGAACGTGCCACTCATACGGCCGGGTCCTCCTTCGTGCTCGCCAGGATCTCCGCGATGTGCACCGGCCGCATCCCCGTCCGCAGCCGGGCCATGGTGCCGCCGATGTGCATCAGACAGGAGTTGTCGGCCGCGCACAGCACCTCGGCGCCCGTCGACGCGGCGTTGCGCACCTTGTCCGCGCCCATCGCCGCCGAGACGTCCGGGTTCTTCAGCGCGAAGGTGCCGCCGAAGCCGCAGCACTCCTCCGCGCCCGGCAGCTCGGCCAGCTCCAGGCCCTCGACGGCCCGCAGCAGCCGCAGCGGCCGCTCGCCGAGCCCCAGCGACCGCAGCCCGTGACAGGTCGGGTGGTACGTCACCCGGTGCGGGTAGTACGCCCCGACGTCCGTCACCTCCAGCACGTCCACCAGGAACTCCGTCAGCTCGTACGTCCGGGGCACCACCGGGGCCAGCGTGGCCGCGAGCGAGTCGCCGCGCCCCTCGGCCCGGGCCCGCTCGCCCATCCGCGGATACAGCTCCCGCACCATCGCCCCGCACGAGCCCGACGGGGTGACGATCGCGTCGTACTCCCCGAAGACATCGGAGAAATGCCGCGCCAACGGCTCCGCCTCATGCCGGTAGCCGGTGTTGTAGTGGGCCTGCCCGCAACAGGTCTGCGCCATCGGGAAGTCGACGTCGACGCCCAGTCTGGTCAGCAGTTTCACCACGGCACGGCCGGTGTCCGGATAGAGCGTGTCGTTGACACAGGTCAGGAACAGGGCGACACGCATCGCGGCTCCTTCGGGGTCGGTCATCGGACGAGTGCAGGGTAGTGCGGCGACACGCTCACGGGGAGACCCGCTCACGGCCGGGCGAGCCGGGCCTCCGCCGCCGCCCAGCGCGCCGGGTCCCCGCCCGGCTCGTACCGGGCGAGCGGCTGCGTACGGCGCAACAGGCGCCGCCCCCCGTCCAGATCGCCGGCGAGCCCGTGGGCCCGCGCCTGGACGAGGACGTTGCCCAGGGCGGCGGCCTCGGCCGGGCCGGCGACCACCGGCAGCCCGCACGCGTCGGCCGTCAGCCGGCACAGCAGGGCGTTGCGCGCCCCGCCCCCGACCACGTGCACGACGTCGACCGGGTGACCGGCGAGGCGCTGCGCGTCCTGGACGGCCCTCCGGTGTGCCAGCGCGAGCGAGTCGAGGATGCAGCGGGTGATCTCGGCGGGCGTCTCGGGCACCGGCTGCCCCGACGCCCGGCACGCCCCGGCGATCCGCTCAGGCATCCGGCCCGGCGCCAGGAACGCGGCGTCGCCCGCGTCCACGACCGACCGTAGCGCGGGCATCCGGGCCGCCTCCCGCAGCAGCCCGTCCAACTCGGGGTCGCCCCAGGCCCGCAGGCACTCCTGGAGCAGCCAGAGCCCCATGATGTTCCGCAGATAGCGGACCGTGCCGTCCAGGCCCAGCTCGTTGGTGAAGTTGGCGGCCCGGCTCTCCTCCGTCAGGACCGGGGCCCGCAGTTCCAGCCCGGCCAGCGACCAGGTGCCCGTGCAGATGTACGCGAACCGCTCGCCCTCCGCCGGTACGGCGGCCACCGCGGAGGCGGTGTCGTGCGAGCCGACCGCGGTCACCGGCACCGGCCCGGCGAGCCCCGTCTCCTCCAGCACCTCGGCGCGCAGCACCCCCGCCGGGTCGCCGGGACTCCGCAGCGGCGCGAACAGGCTCAGGTCCACGCCCAGCCGGTCGGCGAGCCCGTACGCCCAGTCCCGGGTGCGTGGGTCGATCAGCTGGGTGGTGGAGGCGTTGGTCAGCTCGGTCCCCTGGTCGCCGGTGAGCCAGTAGGCCATCAGGTCGGGGATGAGCAACAGCCGCTCTGCCTGCGCCAGTTGGACGGAGTTCCGGGCGGCCGCCAGCTGGTACAGGGTGTTGAACGGCGCGTACTGCAGTCCTGTGGCCGCGTACAGCTCGTCCGCCGGCACGGTCTCCCACACCGTCCGGGCGACCCCGTCCGTGCGGGTGTCCCGGTAGTGCACGGGGTTGCCGAGCAGCGCCCCGTCCGCGTCCAGCAGCCCGTGGTCCACGGCCCAGCTGTCGATGCCGACGGAGTCGACCTGCCCTGCCGCCCGCAGCCCGTCCAGCACCCCCGCGTACAGGCCCAGGACGTCCCAGCGCAGGCCCTCGGGCACCCGCACCGGCCGGTTCGGGAAGCGGTGCGCCTCCGTCAGCTCCAGGCTCCCGGGGCCGACGCGGCCGACCATGATCCGCCCGCTGGACGCGCCGAGGTCGACCGCCGCGTACGCCCGCACGTCCGCGCTCATCGCAGGAAGGCGGCCGCGACACCGGCGTCGACCGGGATGTGCAGGCCGGTGGTGTGGGTCAGCTCGCCGCCGGTCAGCGCGAACACGGCGTTGGCGACGTGCTCGGGCAGCACCTCCCGCTTGAGCAGGGTCCGCTGCGCGTAGAACTCGCCGAGCTTCGCCTCCTCCACGCCGTACACCGCGGCCCGCTGGGCACCCCAGCCGCCCGCGAAGATGCCCGAACCGCGCACCACGCCGTCCGGGTTGACCCCGTTGACGCGGATGCCGTGCTCACCGAGCTCGGCGGCGAGCAGCCGCACCTGATGGGCCTGGTCGGCCTTGGTGGCGCCGTACGCGATGTTGTTCGGGCCGGCGAACACACCGTTCTTGGAGGCGATGTAGACGATGTCGCCGCCGAGTCCCTGCGCGGTCATCACACGGGCCGCCTCCCGGGACACGAGGAAGGAGCCGCGCGCCATGATGGCGTGCTGCAGGTCCCAGTCCCGCGCCGAGGTCTCGAGCAGCGGCTTGGAGATGGAGATGCCCGCGTTGTTGACGACCAGGTCGACCCCGCCGAACGCGAGGACGGCCGTCCGGAAGGCCGCGGCGATCTGCTGCTCGTCGGTCACGTCCACCGTCACGGCGACGGCCCGGTCGGGGCCGCCCAGCTCCTCGGCGACCGCGGTCGCGTTCTCGCCGTTCAGGTCCGCGACGACCACGCACGCGCCCTCGGCGGCCAGCCGGTGCGCGATGGCCTTCCCGATGCCGCTGCCCGCGCCGGTGACCAGCGCGACCCGGGTCGCCAGCGCCTTGGGCGGCGGCATCCGGCGGAGCTTGGCCTCCTCCAGCGCCCAGTACTCGATGCGGAACTTCTCCGCCTCCTCGATCGGCGCGTACCGGGAGACCGCCTCGGCGCCGCGCATCACGTTGATGGCGTTCAGGTAGAACTCGCCCGCGACCCGGGCGGTCTGCTTGTCCTTGCCGAAGCTGAACATGCCGACCCCGGGGATCAGCACGATCGCCGGGTCCGCCCCGCGCATCGCGGGGGAGTCGGGCCGGGCGTGCCGCCGGTAGTAGGCGGCGTACTCCTCGCGGTACGCGGTGTGCAGCTCGGTCAGCCGGGCCAGGGCCTGTTCCAGCGGCGCGGTGGGCGGCAGGTCCAGGACGAGCGGCCGCACCTTGGTGCGCAGGAAGTGGTCGGGGCAGGAGGTGCCCAGCGCGGCGAGCCGCGGATGCTCGGCACGGGCCAGGAAGTCCAGCACGGCCGGCGAGTCGTCGAAGTGCCCGACCTGCGGCCGGTCCTGGGAGGCGACGGCCCGCACATACGGTGCCAGCGCCGCCGCCCGCTCCCGCCGCCCGTCCTCCGGCAGTGCCTCGTACCCCTCCAGGACGGGCCCGAAGGGCTCGGCCCTGCCCCGTTCGGCGAGAAAGGCCTCGGCGGTGCGGATGACGTGCAGGGAGTTGCGCTCGCACTCCTCCGAGGTGTCGCCCCAGGCCGTGATGCCGTGCCCGCCGAGCACACAGCCGATCGCGTGCGGGTGGGCCTCCTTCACGGCGGCGATGTCCAGGCCGAGCTGGAACCCGGGCCGCCGCCACGGCACCCACACCACGGTGTCCCCGAAGCACTCGGCGGTCAGCTTCTCCCCGTCGGCCGCGCAGGCCAGCGCGATCCCGGAGTCCGGGTGCAGATGGTCCACGTGCGCGGCGTCGACCAGCCCGTGCATGGCGGTGTCGATGGAGGGCGCGGCACCGCCCTTGCCGTGCAGGCAGTAGTCGAACCCGGCGACCATCTCGTCCTCGCGCTCGACACCGGGGTAGACGTCCTTCAGCGCCCGCAGCCGGTCCAGGCGCAGCACGGCGAGCCCGTCCTCGGCCAGTGTCCCGAGGTCGCCTCCGGACCCCTTGACCCACATCAGCTCCACGTCACCGCCGGTGACGGGATCGACCTCCCGCCCCTTGGCGGAGGCGTTCCCCCCGGCGTAGTTGGTGTTCCGGGGATCGGCCCCCAGCCGACGAGAGCGAGCGAGCAGAGCGGCGACTTCACGGTGAACCATGACAACCAGTCCTTGAAAAGAGGGTGAGCGGAACGCGCCTCCAGGGGCGGGGGTGCGCGGCAAGCCCCCACGAGCCCGCGGTCCGCGATGAAACAGAACCCGGCAGACGCCTACGCCCCCCACCCCGCCTGCTCGCCCCCACCCGCTCGGCCACGATCCTCTCGGCCCACCCCGAACGGGCGTACGCGGTAAGGGGATCGGGGTCCAGCCCCATCTCCCCGCGCACCTCGCGCAGCAGCGGCCGTACGTCCGTGTTGTACGCGTCCATCAGCACGGCGTTCGCCCGGAGGACGTCGCCGGCGGCCTGTGCGTCGGCCAGGGCGGCGCGGTCCACGAGCAGGGCCTTCGCGGTGGCCTCCTGGACGTTCATCACCGACCGGATGATCGCCGGGATCTTCGCCTCGATGTTGTGGCACTGGTCGAGCATGAAGGCCACACCGGAGCCGAACCCGTCCCCGCGCACCACCTCGTGCAGGATGCGGAACAGCTGGAAGGGGTCGGCGGCGCCCACCATCAGGTCGTCGTCGGCGTAGAACCGCGAGTTGAAGTCGAACCCGCCGAGCCGGCCCTCGCGCAGCAGCGTCGCGACGATGAACTCGATGTTGGTGCCGGGCGCGTGATGGCCGGTGTCCACGACGACCTGGGCCTTCGGGCCGAGCTTGAGGCAGTGCGCGTAGGCCGTCCCCCAGTCCGGGACGTCGGTCGTGTAGAAGGCCGGCTCGAAGAGCTTGTACTCCAGCAGCATCCGCTGCCCCTCGCCGAGCCGCCCGTACACCTCGGCCAATGCCTCCGCCAACCGGTCCTGGCGGGCGCGGATGTCGTCCTGGCCGGGGTAGTTGGTGCCGTCGGCGAACCACAGCTTCAGATCCCGGGACCCGGTGGCGTCCATGATGTCGACGCACTCCAGCAGATGGTCCACGGCCTTGCGGCGGACCGCCGCGTCGGGGTGGCAGACGCTGCCCAGCCGGTAGGCGTCGTCCTGGAAGGTGTTGGAGTTGATCGTGCCGAGCCGCAGTCCGCGGTCCTCGGCGTGCCGGGCCAGCGCGGCGTAGTCGTCGACCCGGTCCCACGGGATGTGCAGGGCGACGGTGGGCGCCACCCCGGTGAACGCGTGCACCTGGGCGGCGTCGTCCAGCTTCTCCCACGGCGAGCGCGGCACGCCCTGCTGGGCGAAGACCTTGAAGCGCGTCCCCGAGTTCCCGTACGCCCACGACGGCGTTTCGACGGCCTGGGACTTGAGTGCGGCCTTCACCGCGGCGAGCTCGGTCACTGAGGGCTCCTGTGACGTCGGGACCTGGATCGATGGGGGGAGCGGCGGACCGTTTCACCGTGACGGCACTATGAAACGATTCAGAACGGGAACGTATGAGCCTGCCGCAGGGGTGTCAACCCCCGTGCCGCCGCGGCTTCCCCGTGACGTGGCTGCGATCAACCCGCCCCGCAATATTTCGCCACGCACCCATTGACGTGACATGGGGTCCGTGCCTAACGTCCCGGCAACCGAGTTGAAACCTTTCACGACTTCCGGGCGGCCCGTCCCGCCGGTGTCGTCGAGGAGCCCCCAATGACCCACCCGTCCACCACGGGTCCGGCCCCGGTTCTGGCGCTCAGGGACGTCTCCAAGTCCTTCGGCGCGGTCCGCGCCCTGCGGGACGTCTCCCTGGAGCTGTTCCCCGGGGAGGTGCACGCCCTCGCAGGCGAGAACGGCGCCGGCAAGTCCACCCTGATCAAGACGCTCGCCGGGGTGCACCGGCCCGACAGCGGCCAGGTGCTGCTCGACGGCACGCCTGTCGTCTTCCACGGACCCGGCGACGCCCGCGACGCCGGCATCGCCGTGATCTACCAGGAGCCGACCCTCTTCCCGGACCTGTCGATCGCCGAGAACATCTTCATGGGCCGCCAGCCGCGGCGCGCCCTCCGCCGCATCGACCACCGGGCCACCCGCGAGGCGACGTCGGCCCTGATGGCCCGGCTCGGTGTCGCGCTCGACCCCGACCGCCCCGCGCGCGGCCTGTCCATCGCCGACCAGCAGATCGTCGAGATCGCCAAGGCCCTCTCCTTCGACGCCCGTGTGCTGATCATGGACGAGCCGACCGCCGCCCTCACCGGCAGCGAGGTCGCCCGGCTCTTCGGCGTGGTCCGCGCCCTGCGCGACCAGGGCGCCGCCGTCCTGTTCATCTCCCACCGGCTGGAGGAGATCTTCGAGATCTGCCGGCGGGTCACGACCCTGCGCGACGGAGCCTTCGTCGCCAGCGAGCCCGTCGACGGCATGACCGAGGACGACCTGGTACGCCGGATGGTCGGCCGCGACCTCGACGAGCTCTACCCCAAGCAGGACGTCACCCCGGGCGAAGTCGCCCTCAGCGTGCGCCGGCTGACGCGAGAAGGCGTCTTCACCGACGTCTCCTTCGACGTACGGCGCGGCGAGATCGTCGGCCTCGCCGGGCTCGTCGGCGCCGGACGCACCGAGGTCGCCCGGGCCGTCTTCGGCGTCGACCGCTGGGACGCCGGCGAGGTCCACGTCGGCGGCCGGCCCCTCACCAGCGGCGCCCCGTCCACCGCCATGGCCAACGGGCTCGCCCTCGTCCCCGAGGACCGGCGCGCCCAGGGCCTGGTGATGGATCTGTCCATCGAGCGCAACATCGGCCTCACGGGCCTTGGTTCGACCGTCCGGGCCGGTCTGATGGACCGCGGCGCCGAACGCAGCCGCTCCCTCGACTGGGCCGTCAAGCTCCAGGTCAAGTACGCCCGGATCGCCGACAGCGTCGCCACCCTGTCCGGCGGCAACCAGCAGAAGGTCGTCCTCGCCAAGTGGCTCGCCACCGGCCCCAAGGTGCTGATCGTCGACGAACCCACCCGGGGCATCGACGTCGGCACCAAGGCCGAGGTGCACCGGCTGCTCGGCGAACTCGCCGCCGACGGCGTCGCCGTCCTGATGATCTCCTCCGACCTGCCCGAGATTCTCGGCATGGCCGACCGCGTGCTCGTGATGCACGAGGGACGCCTCACCGCCGAACTCCCGCGCTCCGAAGCCACCGAGGAGACCGTGATGGCCGCAGCCACCGGGAGGGCCGCCGCATGACGGTGACCACCCCCGACAAGGCCCCCGTGACCGACGTCCCCGCATCCAGCGGCACCCGTCTGGTCGACCGTGTGTTCAAGATGCGCGAGTTCGCCATCCTGGCCGTCCTCCTGGTGATGATCGCCGTCACCCAGCTCGGCAACAGCGAGTTCCTCACCGAGCAGGGCATCAAGGACCTGCTGCTGAACGCCACCATCCTCGTCCTGGTCGCCACCGGCCAGTCCCTGGTGGTGATCACCCGCAACGTCGACCTGTCCGTCGGCTCCACCCTCGGCATCAGCGCCTTCGCAGCCGGCCTCTACCTCCAGGACGGCGGGAACCCGGTCGTCGCCGTGCTGCTCGCGGTCCTCATGGGCGTCGGGCTGGGCCTGCTGAACGGCCTGCTCGTCAGCCTCGGCCAGGTCCCCGCCCTCGTCGTCACACTCGGCACCCTCTACATCATCCGCGGGGTCGACTCCATCTGGGTCGGCTCCCGCCAGATCGTCGCCTCCGCCCTCCCCGACGGCTTCGTCGACTTCGGCTCCGGCGGGGTGTCGGCCGTGCCCTGGCTGGCCCTGATCGCCCTCGCCGTCCTGGTGGTCACCGCGTACTACCTCAAGCACTTCCGCGGCGGACGCGAGCTGTACGCCCTCGGCTCCAACCCCGAGGCCGCCCGCCTCGCCGGCATCCCGGTGCGCCGGCGGATCCTCGGCGCCTACACGGTCTGCGGGGCGCTCGCCGGACTCGCCGGCGCCCTGTACCTGGCCCGGTTCGGCAACGTCGACTCCGGCACCGGAAGCGGCTACGAACTCACCGTCGTCAGCGCGGTCGTGATCGGCGGCGTCGTCTTCACCGGCGGCTCCGGCAGCGTGTACGGCGCCGCACTCGGGGCGCTGCTGCTCACCTCGATCAACAGCGTGCTGCCCGCCCTCGGCGTCAGCTCCGTCTGGGTGCTCGCCATCAACGGCATCCTGCTCATCCTCGCCATCGCGGTCGACCGGATCGTCGCGCTGCGGGTGGCCACCGCCCTCAAGAAGAGGAACGCCCGCCATGGCTGACTTCCCCCTCGCGCGCGCCGTCCGCTGGGACACGGTGGTCGGAGCCCTCCTCGTCGTCGTGCTCCTGCTGTCCTTCGGCACCGTCGACGGCTTCGGCAACGCGCTCAACCTGTCGTTCCTGATCGGCAACACCCTCCCGATCGCCCTCATCGCGCTGCCGATGACCCTGCTGGTCGTCTCCGGGGAGATCGACCTCTCGGTCGCCTCGACCGCCGGCCTGTCCGGGGCCGTCATGGGCGCCCTGTGGAACCAGGGCATGGCGATCGAGACGATCATCCCCATCTGCCTGCTGCTCGGGGTGGTCTGCGGCCTGGTCAACGGTGTGCTCGTGACCCGGCTGGGCCTGCCCTCCCTCGCCGTCACCATCGGCACCCTCGCCGCCTACCGGGGCATCGCGCAGATCGTGCTCGGCTCGGACGCGGTGACCGACTTCCCCACGCAGTACCTGGACTTCGCGGCCGGCCGGATCGGCGACACCTTCGTCCCGTACGCCTTCCTGCCGTTCCTCGTGCTGTTCGCGATCGCCGTCGTCGCGCTGCACGCCACGCCGTTCGGACGGTCGCTGTTCGCGATCGGCGCGAACGAGGAGGCCGCCCGGTTCGCCGGGATCCGCGTGAAGCGGCACAAGCTGATCCTGTTCACGGTGACGGGCCTGATGGCCTCGCTCACCGGGATCTTCTGGGCGCTGCACTACGCCAGCGCTCGCTATGACAACGCCACCGGCCTCGAACTGTCCGTCGTCGCCGCCGTGTTGCTCGGTGGGATCGACTTCGACGGTGGCAAGGGGACGCTCGGCGGTGCGATCGCCGGCGTGTTCCTGCTCGGTGCCCTGCAGAACGTCATGAGCCTGAAGGACGTCTCCGCCCAGTCGCAGATCGTCGTCACCGGCGTCCTGCTCGTGCTCTCCGTGCTCGGCCCCCGGGTCGCGCGCCAGATCTCCGTGGCGAGGGCGGGCCGTAGAGCCGCCTCGACTCCGACCCCGTAACTCCAGCCCTTCCCCGTAAAGGACCCACCGCCATGCGCAAGTCGTCCCTGAGCCGCACCTGCGCGGCCCTCGCCGCCGTCACCTCGCTCGCCCTCGCCGCCACCGCCTGCGGCGGCACCACCAAGGAGGACGTCAAGAACGAGGGCGGCTCCAACGCGTCCGCCGGCAAGGCCGACCCGAACGCCGAGCTGAAGAAGGGCCTGACCGTCGGCTTCCTGCCCAAGCAGGTCAACAACCCGTACTTCACGTCCGCCGACAAGGGCGGCGAGGCGGCCCTGAAGGAACTGGGCTCCAGTTACAAGGAGGTCGGCCCGTCCAGCGCCACCGACACCGCCGGGCAGGTGAGTTACGTCAACACGCTCACCCAGCAACAGGTCGACGCGATGGCCGTCTCCGCGCAGGACCCGGGCGCCCTGTGCACCGCGCTCAAGCAGGCCATGAAGAACGGCATCGAGGTCGTCACCTACGACTCCGACACCAAGCCCGACTGCCGCAACGCCTTCGTCTCCCAGGCGTCCGCCGAGGACCTCGGCCGTACCGAGGTGCAACTGCTCGCCGAACAGATCGGCTACAAGGGCGAGATCGCGATCCTGTCCGCCGCGCAGACCGCGACGAACCAGAACGTCTGGATCGACTTCATGAAGGAGGAGCTGAAGGACCCCAAGTACAAGGACGTCAAGCTGGTCAAGGTCGCCTACGGCGACGACGACGCGCAGAAGTCCTTCCAGCAGACCCAGGGCCTGCTCCAGGAGTACCCGAACCTCAAGGGGATCATCTCCCCGACCACCGTCGGCATCAAGGCCGCCGCCCAGTACCTGTCGGGCTCCAAGTACAAGGGCAAGGTCAAGCTGACCGGCCTCGGCACCCCCAACGACATGCGCAAGTACGTCAAGAACGGCACCGTCGAGGCGTTCGAGCTCTGGGACCCGGCGAAGCTCGGCGAACTGGCCGCACGCACCGCCGTCGCCCTGGCCTCCGGGCAGATCACCGGCAAGGAGGGCGAGACCTTCACCGCCGGCGGCATGGGCGAGTACACGATCGGCAAGGACGGCGTGATCAGCCTCGGCAAGCCGACCGTGTTCGACGCCGAGAACATCGACCAGTACGACTTCTGAGACCGCGGGGCGTCGATGCAGCGCGTGTGTTTCCTGCTCAAGGTCCGGGCGGACCGTCTCGACGAGTACCGCCAGCGGCACGCCTGGGTGTGGCCGGAGATGCGCGCCGCCCTCTCGGCCACCGGCTGGCGCAACTACTCGCTCTTCCTGCGGGACGACGGCCTGCTCGTCGGCTATCTGGAGACCGAAGACTTCTCGGCGGCCGTGGCCGGGATGGAGGCCACCGACGTCAACGCCCGCTGGCAGGCGGAGATGGCGCCGTTCTTCGAGTCGCTGGACGGCGCCCGGCCCGACGAGGCCATGAGACCGCTCACCGAGGTCTTCCATCTGGCCTGAGCCGGACCGGTCTCCGGCCGCCCGCCCGCCCACCGTCGTCGTGGGCGGCATGACGGTAATGTGAGGACCCTTCCCGCCGCCCCTGTCGTGTCCCGTCTTTCTGGAGGTTCCTGCCCGATGGCCCAGTCGGTGGGTATCAAGGACGTCGCCCGCGCCGCCGGAGTGTCCGTCGGCACGGTCTCCAACGTGATCAACCGCCCGGAGTCGGTCGCGACCGAGACCCGGGCGCGGGTGCAGTCCGCGATAGACCGCCTCGGCTACGTCCGCAGCGAGTCCGCCCGCCAGCTGCGCGCGGGCCGCAGCCGGATCATGGCCCTGCTCGTCCTCGACATGGGCAACCCCTTCTTCGTCGACGTGGCGCGCGGCGCCGAGCGGACGGCACGCGACGCCGGGCTCGGCGTGATGGTCTGCAACAGCGCGCAGAGCGCGAGCGAGGAGGCCGACTACCTGTCCCTCTTCGCCGAGCAGCGGGTGCGGGGCGTGCTGCTCACCCCGGCCGACGCCACCGGCCGCAACATCGAGGCGTTCCGGCGGCACGACATCCCCTTCGTCCTCGTCGACCGGGTCGCCGAGGGCACCACCGAGTGCTCGGTCTCCGTGGACGACGTCGCGGGCGGGGCGCTCGCCGTCCGTCATCTCGTGGACGCCGGGCACCGCTCCATCGCCTACGTCAGCGGCCCGCCCGGCCTCACCCAGGTCCGCGACCGCCGCACCGGCGCCCTGAACGCGCTGGAGGAGGCCGGCCTCGGCCCCGGGCATCTGCGCGAGCTGCCCACCGAGCGGCTCGACGTCGCCGCCGGCCGGGACGCGGGAGCCCGCCTGCTCGGCCTCGCCGAACGGCCCACCGCCGTGTTCTGCGCCAACGACCTGCTCGCCCTCGGCGTGCTCCAGGCGATGTACGCGGCGGGCGTCGGCGTCCCGGACGACCTCGCCATCGTCGGCTACGACGACATCGAGTTCGCCGCCGCCGCGGCCGTCCCGCTGACCTCCGTACGGCAGCCCGCCGTCACCATGGGCACGCTGGCCGCGGAGATGCTGCTGGAGGAGACCGAGGCGCAGACCGGCGCCCGGACGCACGAGCACCGCCGGGTCGTCCTCCAGCCGGAACTCGTCGTCCGCCGGTCCTCGCTCGCCGCCCGCTGATCCGTCGTTCAGTACGATTTCATGATCCCAGGGCTCGGTTGCCGGACGAACATGTGCTGAACTGGGACGCGCCCGAAAAAACCTCCGTACCGGGAGCACCGTTGTCCGTCAGCTACCGCCAGCCCGGCGTCGTCCTCACCGACCGACGCTTCACCGTGCCGCTCGACCACGCGCACCCCACGGGGGAGACGATCGAGCTCTTCGCCCGGGAGGTCGTCGCCGGGGACAAGGCGCACCAGGACCTCCCCTGGCTGGTCTACCTCCAGGGCGGCCCCGGCTTCGGAGCGAACCGTTTCGTCGGCAAGAGCGCCTGGCTCGGCCGCGCGCTCAAGGACTTCCGGGTCCTGCTGCTGGACCAGCGCGGCACCGGGCACTCCACGCCCGCCAACCGCCAGACCCTCCCGCTGCGCGGCGGCCCCGCCGAACAGGCCTACTACCTCACGCACTTCCGCTCCGACGCGATCGTCCGCGACTGCGAGCTGATCCGCCGGGAGGTCACCGGCGGCGCCCCCTGGACCGTCCTCGGCCAGAGCTTCGGCGGCTTCTGCACGGTCAACTATCTGTCCACCGCTCCCGAGGGGCTGACCGCCGCCGTCATCACCGGCGGGCTGCCGTCCCTGGACGCGCACGCCGACGACGTGTACCGGGCCGCCTACCCGCGCATCGAGCGCAAGGTCGCCGCGCACTACGCCCGCTACCCGCAGGACGTCGAGCGCGCCCGCCGGATCGCCGACCACCTCCTCGCCCACGACGTCGTCCTGCCCAACGGCTACCGGCTGACCGCCGAGGCCTTCCAGTCGCTCGGCATCCTCCTCGGCGGCAGCGAGGGCAGCCACCGGCTGCACTACCTTCTGGAGGACGCCTTCGTCCGCACCCCGGCCGGGACCGTCCTCTCCGACGCGTTCCAGGAGGAGGTGCAGGGCCTGCTGTCGTACGCCGGGCATCCGCTGTACGCGCTCGTCCACGAGGCGATCTACGGCCAGGACACCCGGCCCACCGCCTGGGCCGCCGAGCGGGTGCGCGTCGAGTTCCCGCAGTTCGACGCGGCGAAGACGCTCGCCGGCGACGGGCCGCTGCTCTTCACCGGCGAAACGATCCACCCCTGGATGTTCGACTGCGACCCGGCGCTGCGCCCGCTGCGCGAGACCGCCGAGATCCTCGCCGCCCGCACCGACTGGACGCCCCTGTACGACCCGGCGCGCCTCGCCGTCAACGAGGTGCCGGTCGCGGCGGCCGTCTACCACGACGACATGTACGTCGACACCGCGCACTCCCTGGCCACCGCCCGCGCCATCCGCGGACTGCGCACCTGGGTCACCGACGAGTTCGAGCACGACGGCGTCCGCGCCGGCGGCCCCCGGGTACTGGACCGGCTGCTCGCCCTCGCCCGTGACGAGGCGTGAGGCGCCGCCCCCGGGTTAGGGTGCGGGCATGACCGAGCCGACGCCCCCTCAGCTGGAGCCGATGCCGGAGGACTGGCAGCGGGCCCTCGCCGTCGTCGCCCACCCGGACGACCTGGAGTACGGATGCTCCGCGGCCGTCGCCGCCTGGACCGACGCGGGCCGTGAGGTCGCCTACGTCCTCGCGACCCGCGGCGAGGCCGGCATCGACACCCTGGAGCCGGAGAAGTGCGGCGCGCTGCGCGAGCGCGAGCAGCGGGCGAGCGCGGCGGTCGTGGGCGTCTCGGCGGTCGAGTTCCTGGACCACAAGGACGGCGTGATCGAGTACGGCACCGCGCTGCGCCGCGACATCGCCGCCGCGATCCGCCGCCACCGGCCCGAGCTGGTCATCACCCTCAACCACCGGGACACCTGGGGCGGCGTCGCCTGGAACACACCGGACCATGTGGCGGTCGGCCGGGCCACCCTGGACGCGGCGGGCGACGCGGGCAACCGCTGGATCTTCCCCGAGCTCACCGAGCGGGGCCTCGACCCCTGGGACGGCGTCCGCTGGGTCGCCGTCGCGGGCTCCAGCTCCCCGACGCACGCGGTGGACGCCTCCGCGGGGCTCGACCGCGCGGTGCGCTCCCTGCTCGAGCACCGCGCCTATATCGAGGCGCTGACGGACGAGGACCCGGAGACCTACGCCCGCCGCTTCCTCACCGCGAACGCCACCGCGACGGGGGAGCGCTTCGGCGGCCGCCCGGCGGTGGCCTTCGAACTCTTCCCTCGCGGCTGACACCGTCCTTCGGCAGGGACCGCGCGCGCCACACCGGTTCGCGACAGTGTCCCGGCACCCCGCTCGGCGACGAGCGTGCGATGGGCGGCGATGCCCGGCTCGGTCCACGGCGGCAACGTCAGCCGGGCGGTGCCGAGTCGGAGGGGCATCGGTGAGTACGACCCGGCGACGCGCCGGCCGTTTCGGTGTGGCGATTAGGCTGGGCGGCATGCAAGAACCCTCCGGTGCCCTCGCCGACCTGCGCGGCGACTGCGCCAACTGCTTCGGGCTGTGCTGTGTCGCGCTGCCCTTCTCCGCCTCCGCGGACTTCGCCGTGGACAAGGCCGCCGGGACACCCTGCCGCAACCTCCGCGAGGACCACCGCTGCGGCATCCACGCCCGGCTGCGGGACACGGGCTTCACCGGGTGCACGGTCTACGACTGCTTCGGCGCCGGCCAGAAGGTCTCCCAGGTCACCTTCGGCGGGGAGGACTGGCGCACGGGCCCGGCCGGCCGCGTCCGGCGGATGTCCGAGGTGTTCCCCGTCGTCCGCCAGCTGCACGAACTGCTCCGGTACCTCACCGAGGCGCTGTCCCTGCCCGCCGCCCGCCCGCTGCGCACCGACCTGCGGGCGCTCCTGGAGACGACCGAGAAGCTCACCCGGGGCACCCCGGACGAACTGGCCGCGCTCGATGTCGCGGCCCACCGGCAGCAGGTCAACGTCCTGCTGCTGCGCACCAGCGAGCTGGCCCGCGCGGGGGTGCGCGGACGCGGGAAGAACCGCCGGGGCGCCGACCTGATGGGCGCCCGCCTCAGGGGCGCCGATCTGCGCGGTGCAGACCTGCGCGGCGCCTTCCTCATCGCGGCCGACCTGACCGGCGCCGATCTGCGGGGTGCGGACCTCATCGGCGCGGACCTGCGCGACACCGATCTCACCGACGCCGATCTGACGGACGCCTTCTTCCTGACCCAGCCGCAGGTGAACGCGGCCCGGGGGAGTGCAGGGACCCGGCTGCCCGGCTCAGTCACCCGCCCCGCGCACTGGACAGCGCAGGGCTGACCCCGGCTCCTCGACGGCCCCCGCATCGGCGGGTGAGGGTGCGGGCGTGGCCGTCCGCCGCTCCAGTTGCAGCCGCAGCCCCTCCGGCATCAGCGTCAGCCGCTCCGTGACCCGCAGCCGGTACCCGGGCTCGCCGTGGAAGTCGTACCGGCGCAGCAGCAGGCCCAGCACCAGCGTCGCCTCGTGCAGCGCGAACTGCCGTCCGATGCACGCCCGCGCGCCCGTCCCGAACGGCTTGAAGGTGTGCGGCGCCCGCGATCGCACCGCCTGCGGGGCGAACCTGTCCGGGTCGAAGCGCTCCGCGTCCGCGCCCCACACCTCCGGGTCGCGGTGGACCATCGGCGTCAGCACCAGCGCCCAGGCCCCCCGCCGCATCGGATGCGTCCCGCCGAGCACGGTGTCCTCGCGGGCCTCCCGGGCGAACGCCGGCGCCGTCGGCCACAGCCGTAGCGCCTCGTCCAGCACCCGGCGCACCAGACGCAACCGCGCCACCTGGTCGTACCCGGGCGCCTCCGTGCCGCCCCAGACGCGGTCCACCTCGGCGCGGGCGCGCGCGGCGATGCCGGGGTGCCGGGCCAGGTAGTGCAGGGCGAAGGAGAGCGCGCCCGAGGTGGTCTCGTGACCGGCCACGAGGAAGGTGATCACCTGGCGGCGGACGTTGAGCGCGGAGAGCCGTTCGCCTGTCTCGGGGTGCGCGGTCGCGAGCATGCGGTCCAGCAGGTCCCCGTCGCCCGCCCCGCTCTCGCGGCGTGCGCGGATCAGATCGTCGACCGTGCGGTTCAGATACGCGATGTCGGCGTCGTTGCGCCGCGCGGCCCGCCGCATGAGGAACGGCACCGGTACGGCGTTCAGCCGCTGGGCGTGGGTGAGGGTGCCGACCATCGCGGTCACGAAGGGATGCGGCCGGGTCCGCTCGAAGGAGCCGAAGTCATGGCCGAACCCGGTGCGGGCTATCGTCTCAAGGGTCAGCTTGGTCATGTCGCCGGGCACGTCGACCGGCCGTCCGGCGTCCCGCGCCCGGTCCCAGTGCTCCATCAGCCGGGCGGCCACGTCGAGCATCATCGGGTGGTAGCCCGCCATGGCCTCCCGGCTGAACCCCGGTGCCAGGACGTCGTGGGCGAGCTGCCAGTTCGGCTCGTGGTTGTACGCCGTGAACAGCCCGTCCCCGGCGACCGGCCGCAGGTTGGCGATGCCCAGGCCGACGTGCTTGGCGAAACGGGACTCGTCCGCCAGGTCGGCTGCGAGCGCCGCGCCCGCGACGAAAACGAACTCCTTGCCGAGCGCCCGGCGCCGGAAGATCGGCCCGAGCCGGCGGGCGAGACGCAGCGAGTCCTGCAGCGGGGTGTGCCGGCTCGCGCCCACGACGTCGCCGAGCAGCGGGACCCGGTACGGCGGGTGGGGTATGCGTTCAAGCTCCGGCCAGCCCTGCTCGGCACTGCGGAACCCCTTCGGCAGACCGGTGCCGGTCGTCGTCTCCGCCATGACGCGATCTCCCTCGGTGGGGCGGCAGTTGAGGCTCGTTGTACGTGAGTTCAATAGCGCGCCTCAGTCTGGGCCCGCCGCGGAAGGCCCGTCAAGTAAGGTGCGCGCATGGCCGGGAATCAGGGGGAGCGCGCACGCCGCCGGCTCGGCACCGAGGAGCGGCGGGCCCAGCTCCTCGCCGTCGGCGCCCGGCTGTTCTCGGAGCACCCGTACGACGAGGTGCGGATCGAGCAGGTGGCGGAGATCGCCGGCGTCTCGCGCGGGCTGCTGTACCACTACTTCCCGACGAAGCGTGACTTCTTCGCGGCCGTCGTCGAGCGGGAGAGCGAGCGCATGCTGCGGATGACGGCGGCCGAGCCCGGCGTCCCGGTGCGCGAGCAACTGGCGGCCAGCCTCGACACGTTCCTCGGCTACGTCGAGGCCCACGCCCACGGCTACCGCGCCTTCCACCGCGCCGACGCGGCCGGCGACCAGGCCGTGCGCACCGTCTACCGGCGAGCCCTGGCCGCGCAGGAGAAGCAGATCCTTCAGGCGCTGGCGGCCGATCCCGAGTTCGGCCCCGCAGGGGAACGCCCGGAGGTCCGCCTCGCCGTGCGCGGCTGGCTGGCGTTCACCACGGCCGTCTGCCTGGAGTGGCTGCGGCGCGACGATCTGACCCGGGAGCAGGTGCGGGACCTGTGCGTCCGCGCCCTGCTGGGGGTTCTCGCCTCCTGACCTCGCGGGAAACCGGACACCTGGCCGGGCGGGGCCGGTTGGCGGGCGGCCCGATCTCCGATAGGTTAGGCAAGGCTTACCTAAGAGGAGGTTGGGGATGGGTGACAGCCAGACCTGGACGGCCGCACCGTCCGCGGCGCAACAGGCCCGCTCGGTGCTCGCCGCCGCGTGGTCCTGCGCGGTGACCGCGGAGGCCTGCCGGGAGGAGTTCGTCGGCGCGCACCGGGTGACCGACGACGGCCGGCTGCTGCTGGCCGTGCCGGAGGACAGCGCCCTGCGCACGGCCGCGCTCTGCGCGCCGCGCGGAGAGCCCTCCGCCGTCCTGGAGTTCGCCGACGTCGCCCCCGTGCCCGTACGCGGCCGGATCCGCGCCCGGCTCTGGCTGTCCGGCTGGTTCACGCCCGAGGGGGACGAACTGGCCTTCCGGCCCGCCCGGGTGGTGCTGCGCCGGCCCTCCGGACCCGTGGTCGTCGACCTCGCCGACTTCGCCGAGGCCCGGCCCGACCCGCTGGCCGAGGCGGAGGCCCGGCTGCTCACCCATCTCGCCGACTGCCACCCGGACGCCGTCGAGCGCCTCACCCGGCTCGTCGACCCCGGCAGCCTGCACGGCGCGGTCCGGGTGCAGCCCCTGGCCGTCGACCGGCACGGTCTCACCCTGCGGATCGAACGCGCCCGTACCCACGGCGACGTACGGCTGACCTTCCACCGGCCCGCCGACGACCTCGCCCAGCTCACCGAACGGGTCCACGCCCTGCTCGCCCAGGCCGCCGGCGGCTGCCCGCGGACGCTACAGCGGCAGCGCGCACACGGCGACGGGTGACGCGAACGGCTCACCCGCGAGCCGCAGACCGCCGTTGGCCGCGTCGACATGGAAGACGGCGAGGGCACCCGACTTCTGGTTCGCCGCGAACAGCAGGTTGCCGTCCGGGGACAGCGCGATCTGCCGCGGGAAGTCGCCGGCGACCGGCACCGTGCCGAGCAGACGCAGCCGGGCGCCGTCCTCCTCCACCGCGTAGCGCGCGAGGCTGTCGTGCCCCCGGTTGGCCAGCCACGCGTGCCGTCCGTCCGGCGCGACGGCGAGCTGCGCCGGGTAGTTGGTGCCCGACCCCGATCCCGTGGCCTGCCCCGGGCCGATCGTCAGGCGCCCCGTCTCCGGGTCGTACGAGCAGACCGCCACGGTGTTGTCGATCTCGTTCGCCAGATAGGCGTACCGCCCGTCCGGGTGGAACGTCAGATGGCGCGGCCCCGCACCGGACGCGGCCCGCGCCCGGGAGACCTCGGTGAGCTTCCCGGCCTTCGTGTCGAGGCGATACGTGTACACGGTGTCCGTGCCCAGGTCGACGGCGAGCACATGGCCGCCGTCGGGGCTGGTGACGATCTGGTGGGCGTGCGGGCCGTCCTGGTCCGGACCGGGCGGCGGCGCGGAGTGCGTCACGAGATCGCTGCGCTCCCCGAGCGCGCCGGACGCCTCGATCGGGTGCACGGCCACGCTGCCCGTGCCGTAGTTGGCGCTGAGCAGCCAGCGCCCGCTCGGATGCACCGACAGATGGCAGGGCGCCGAACCGCCGGTGCTCCGGCTCCCCAGCACCTTCCGGTCGGCCGGCCGGACGGCGGTCACGGCACCGTCGTCGCGCTCGTTCACCGCGTACAGCGTCCGCCCGTCCGGATGGACGGCCAGATACGACGGATCCGGGACGCCCGTGATCGTCCCGTCGCCCGACACCCGGCCCGTGACCGGGTCGTACGTGGCGACACCGATGCCCTGCCCGCCGCCGTCGGCCGAGGTGTAGGTGCCGAGGTACAGGGGGCGCGGCCCGGAGGGCGCCCGGCTCTCACCCTGGGGACTGGGACGCGGCCCGGGCGTGGACGCCCGCCCGGCCGGAGTGTCCGCGGGAGCGGGCGTACCGTCGCAGCCCGTGACCGCCGGCAGTGCCGCGCCGGCGGCCGTCCCCGCGAGCACCCCCACGAATCCGCGCCTGCTCAGCCCACCCGTGCCCATGTCCACCTCAGGTCCGTCGGTCGTCGTGGTCCAGACCACCTTGGCGGTCGGCACCCGCCCGGCGCAAGGACGGTACCGGCCGTCGCGCGCGTCACGGAAACCCCACGGCTAACGCGAGCGCCCGCTGACCCCCGTACGGCTCCACAGCTTCTCCTGGATTCCCATGCGTTCACGGATCCGGGTCAGCCGCGGCATCCTGGCGCGCTGCTCCTGCGAGACCCGGTCCAGCTCCTCCAGGAGCCGGCGCGAGCGGTGCTCGGTGTTCATCTCGTCGATGATCCGGTTCACCTCGGTCAGGACGGCGCCGTACAGCTGCCAGTGCTCCGGGCGGCGCTGCGCCTCCTCGTGCAGCAGCGGGGCGAGCCGGTCGCGGGTGCCGGCCGCCGTGCGCAGCTCCGTGGACAGCCGGGACTCGGCCGCGTCGGCGTTGCTGCTCACATGGGTGGTGACCAGCACCGAGAAGCTGACCACCGCGTCGGCGATCTCGGAGAGCAACTGGTCGAGGACGGCGCCCGTCTCCTTCTCGAACAGCGAGTCGGGCTCACGGTCCTTGGCGAGGTCGGTCAGGCTGCGCGCGAGCACCCGCAGCACCACCGTGCAGATCTCCAGGGTGTCGAGACCCGTGCGCAGGACCACCCGGTGCAGCAGTCCCTCTCGGACCCGCGGGTTCAGGCGCAGGCTGTCCTCGGCCTGCCGGAGGGCCGCGTCCACCTCGATGATGTCGTGGTCGAGCCGGCGCGCCTCGTGCAGCCGGGCCGCCGCCTGCTCGTACGGCTGCCGGCCGGCCGCCTCCTCGCCGATGCGCAGCATCAACTGCCGCAGCCGCCGGGCCAGATCCCCCAGGGACTCGCCGGCCTCGTCCACCCAGACGGGCGGCGCGAGCAGCAGATTGAAACCGAGGCCGACCACGGCGCCGATCAGGGTCTCCAGGACCCGGGCCCAGGCCACGTCGCCGACGGACGTGACGCCGAGGACCAGCATCGCGCTGATCGCGACCTCGGGGACGTACTCGTGGACCCGCACCAGATGCCCGACGCCCAGCGCCGCCACGATCAGCAGGCCGAGGCTCCACCAGGTCAGACCGACCAGAAGGCTGAACGCGATGGCCACCAGCACGCCGGCCACGACGGAGTTCACCCGCCGGATGCCGTTGGTGAGCGTGGCGTAGAAGGTGACCTGCACGACCAGCAGCGCCGTCAGGGGGGCGGTCAGCGGCGCCGCCTCGGGGCTCAGGCGCAGCGCGATGACGTACGCGATCGTCGCCGCGGCCGCCGACCGCAGCGTCTGCACCACCACCGGGTCCCGGAGCACCTTGGCCAGTCGCTCGCGGGACCACTGCCCCTCACGTGCCTCACGCATCCTTGGGCTGTTCCCCTTCCACCGTCCCCGCACACCGCTTGCGGAACATGATGATCCGCAAGAAACCCCAGGGTGGTCGCAGCCACCGCGCCACAGCAAGAGGCGGGGCCGGTGATCGCCGACACCCGCCCCGGCGGTCGGCCGAACGGGTTCAGGGCGGGTTCACGGTGGGGGAGGGGCGGGCCCTCAGGCGCCCAGCTTGTCGAGGAAGGCGTGCAGATTCCCGGTGGTGCGGGCGATCTGCTCCTCCAGGGTCAGGCTCTCCTCGAACCGCCCGCCCGACGTGGGGACCTTCTTGCCCCGCAGATAGAGCGAACAGGCCAGATCGGTGCACATGTACAGGCCGACCGAGTTGCCCTCGCGCCCGGCGGGCCCGGCCTTGCGGGCCGTCATCAGCGACACGCCGCCGCCCGGGTGCGTCGTCAGGCACAGCGAGCACAGGCTGCGGTGCGTGAAGCCGCGCTGCTGCGACGGGAAGCGCAGCGAGATGCCCACCGGCCGGCCTCCGCGCTCGGCCACCAGATAGCTGCGGTCGGGCGCGCCCGGCTCTCGCCAGCCGAGGAAGTCGAGGTCGTCCCAGGGACGTTCGTCCAGGTCGCGCGGTACGGACAGGCGCTTCGCCTCGCCTTTGGAGCAGTTGACGAAGGAGTCGCGGATGTCCTGCTCGGTAAGTGACCTCATGGGAGCCTCCAGGGGTGCTCGGTGAAAAACCTAGGGGCTCTAGGTTCAGGCCTAGGTTAGGCAGGGCAGCGGACCGGGGCCAGCGAATTTCCCGCAGCCGGGTCGCGGACCGCAGCCGGGTCGCGGACCGGGGGCGGGCCGAGCAGCTGACGTCGTGGTTCACAATGGAGGCGGATCCATCGGGGCGGGGCACGGCAGGTCGGAAGGGAGCCGCATGGCGGGGCGGAACGGACGCACGGTACGGGACCTCAGACGCGGCAACCGTACCGCCGTACTGCAGCGCCTCTACTTCGACGGCCCCCTCAGCCGGTTCGAGCTCGGCCCGGCGACCGGACTCAGCTCCGGCTCCGTCAGCAACGTCGTCGCCGAGCTGATCGGGGACGGCCTGGTCGAGGAGGCCGGCAGCGTCGACTCCGACGGCGGCCGGCCCCGCATCCTGCTGCGGGTCGCCCCCGGCAGCGGCCACATGATCGGCGTCGACGTCGGCGAGACCCGGGTGCGGATCGGCCTGTTCGACCTCACCCTCACCGAACTCGCCCGCGCCGAACGCCCGCTGGAGCAGCAGCGCTACGAGGTCGACGGCATCGTCCGCCATGTGCGGGACGGCATCGCCGAGGTCCTCGCGGACGCCGCCATCGCGCCCGAGCGGCTCCTCGGCGTCGGCATAGGGGTCCCCGGCATCGTGGAGCGCACCCCCGCACTCGGCGCCGTGGTGCACGGCCAGACCATCGGCTGGGACGCCGTCCCGCTGGAGCGGCTGCTCCGCGACGGCTCGGAACTGCCCGACAGCGTCCCCTACTTCATCGACAACGGCGCCCGGACCCTCGGCCAGGCCGAGATGTGGTTCGGCGCCGGGCGCGGCGCCGGGAACGCGCTCGTCGTCCTCTTCGGCTCCGGCGTCGGCGCCTGCCTGGTCACCCCCGAGGTGGAGCACGGCCGGGCCGTCGAGTGGGGCCATCTGACGGTACGGGTGAGGGGCCGGCGCTGCCGCTGCGGCGCCCTGGGCTGCCTGGAGGCGTACGCGGGCGCCGAGTCGCTGCTCGCCCGCTGGTACGAGGCGGGCGGGACGGCCCCGGAGGGCGCCGACGAGGAGACCGCGCTGTCCGTGATGCTCTCCGGCGCCTACCCGGCCGACGGCAGCCCGGCCGACCCCGTGGCGCTCGCCCTGCTGGAGGAGACCGCCGAGTACGTGGGCGCGGGCCTGTCCGACCTGATCAACCTCTTCCAGCCGGAGCGCATCCTGATCGGCGGCTGGGCCGGTCTCCAGCTCGGCACCCGCTTCCTGCCCGCCGTCCGCCGGCACGCCGCGTCCTACTCGCTGCGGCACCCGGCCGAGAAGGTCGGGATCGAGCTGGGCCGGCTCGGCCCGGACGCGGTGACCGTGGGCGCCGCGATCCTGCCGCTCGCCGACTTCTTCGCGCACGGCGGCCGCCGCCCCGGCCCCGCGCCGGAGCCCGGCGCCGCCCGGGCGCAGTCCGTGCCGCGCTGACGTTTGCCCCGGCCGGGGGACGGTACTCGCAGCGTTCGACACGCGGGAGGCGCACCATGGACGACCACCGTCGAGAGGCACCCGGCGAGAGCCCGGACCCGATCCCCCGGGACCTGCCGGACCAGCAGGCGCGCGACGGGGAGGACCCGTGGGAGGTGCCCGTCGGGCCCACCCGCGACGCCTCCGAGTCCGAGTCGGACGACGTCCCCGAGACGGACGAGGCCGGCACCGGCCGGCAGGGCGAGACCCAGACGGGCGCGGTGCACCCGGAGCATCCGGCCCCGGAGGAGTCGGCGGGCTAGAGGCCAGGGCCAATGGCGGCAGGGCCCCGGTCGGCTTCGACCGGGGCCCTCGCGCTGTCATGCTCAGCCGACCTTCCGGCCCCGCAGACCGGCCGTGTCCGCGCCCGCGCCCTCGCGCAGGCCCCGCAGGAACTCCTCCAGCACCTCCGGCGCCGTACGGGTCGGCTCCCAGCCCAGTTCCGTACGGGCCCGGGAGCAGTCCATCAGCGGCACCCGGAGGACCGCGTCGAACAGGTGCGGGGACGCCGGGAGCAGCCGCAGCCCCCAGGCCGCGGCGATCGCCGATCGGGCCGCCGTCCGGGGGAGGCGGACCGGGCGGGCGCCGAGCATCTCGCCGAGCAGCTCCGCGTCGACCGGCGGATCGGCCGCCAGGTTGAAGGCGCCGCGCACGTCCGACAGCGCGGCGAGCCGGTACGCGTGGGCCGCGTCGTCGGTGTGCAGGGCCTGGACGCGCAGCCCCGGCACATCGGGCAGGAACGGCAGCAGATCGGGGCGCAGCAGCGGCCCCGGCAGGAACCGGCCGCCGAAGATACGGCGCTGCTCGCTCGCGGACGCCCGCTTGAACAGGAACGCCGGCCGCATCCGGACGACCCGGACCTCGGGGTGCTCCCGCTCGAACGTGTCCAGCGTCCGCTCCAGATACGCCTTCTCCCGGCAGTACGCGGCGTCCGGCCAGCCGTGCGTCGGCCACGACTCGTCGACGGGGTGGTCCTTGGGGCCCGGCGAGTACGCGCCGACGGACGAGGCGTGGATCAGCGCGGGCACCTTCGCCTCGGCCACCGCCTCGTACACGCGCAGACTGCCCAGGACGTTGGTGCGCCAGGTCGTCGCCGGGTCGTGCGTCGGCTGGAAGGCCCAGGCCAGATGGACGACGGCGTCGGCACCCGCGAAGACGCCCGCGAGATCCGTGTGCCGCGACGCCAGGTCGGCCGCCGTCCACTCGGTCTTCGCCGGACCCACGTCGGGCTTGCGGCGGGCCAGCCCCACGACGGACCCGACCTCCGGGTCCTCCGAGAGGAGCCGCACCACGCTGGTGCCGACGTTGCCGGTGGCTCCGGTGACGACGATCCTGCGTTCCGGTCCGCTGCTCACCTGCGACTCCTCCCGGAGGGTGGGGACGGGAGCGCCCGAGTACCCCGTGCGCCCGCGCGCACGCTGTCACCGGGCTCACCCGGCTCACCCGGCGAAGGCGTCCACCCCGGTCAGCTCCGCGGACAGGGCCCACAGCCGGGCCGCCTGCCCGGGGTCGGTCGCCCAGTCCTTCACGCCGACGCGCTCGCCGTCGGCCGGGGCGGGCTCGGCGATGTCGCAGTCCTCCAGGTACACGCCGCCCAGGCCCGCCAGCTGAGGGGAGGTCGCCGCCCACACCTGGGTCGCGGCGCCCTGCTCGGGCGTCTTGAAGCCGGGCTGGGGGATTTCGTTGCCGTCCTCGTCGATCCAGCCGTTGGCGATCATCTCCTCGCGGGGGAGGTGCCGCTGGAGGGGCGTGAGGATGCCGCCGGGGTGCAGTGCGAAGGCCCGGACGCCGCGGTCCGCCGCGAGCCGGTCGAGCTGGACGGCGAACAGTACGTTCGCGGTCTTGGCCTGGCCGTAGGCCTGCCACTTGTCGTAGCCCTCGCGCCAGTGGACGTCGTCCCAGCGGATGCCGGAGTAGTGGTGGGCGCGCGAGGACACCGACACCACCCGGGCGCCGCCCGGCTCGATCGCCGGCCACAGCCGGTTGACCAGGGCGAAGTGGCCGAGGTGGTTGGTGGCGAACTGCGCCTCCCAGCCCGGTCCGACCCGGGTCTCCGGGCAGGCCATGATCCCGGCGCTGTCGATCATGATGTCGATGGTCCGGCCGCCGGCCAGGAACCGCTCGGCGAAGCCGCGGACGCTGTCCAGGTCCGCCAGGTCGAGCTCGTCCACCTCCACGCCGGTGACCCCGGTCAGCGCTTCCTCGGCGGTGGACCGGCGGCGGGCGGGGACGACGACGTGGGCGCCCGCCCGGGTGAGGGCCCGGGTGGTCTCCAGGCCGATCCCGGAGTAGCCGCCCGTGACGAGGGCGAGCTTCCCGGTGAGGTCGATGCCCGCGAGCACCTCGTCGGCGGTGCTGGTCGCCCCGAAGCCGGAGCCGATCTTGTGCTGTGCAGTGCTCATGTCCAGAACGCTACGAATGGGAGTGCTCTCGAAGTCAAGCGCTCGCCGTCACGGCGAGTCTGTGGCGGCCGGCGGCTCCGGGGCGGCGGTTCCGGACACAGGAAAGAGCCCCGGCCGGACGGGGGAATCCGGTCGGGGCGATCGAGGGTGGGTGCGCATGGCGGTCGCCTCTCGGCGAATGGCTCCACAGGGCTTCAGCCGAACGATCTTCCCTGTGGGCGAATGGTGAGGCCCGGGGACACTGTCCCATCCGCACCCACGGCTGGTTCAACGGTGAACCATGGGGGGATGTTCCTGGTCGTGCCGCCGGCGGCGGTGAGGTGCGTCACGCCCGGGAGCGCTCCTTGCCGTGCGTCCACGCCAGCAGCTCGTCGGCCGTCCAGGTGGTCACCACCCGCTCGGCGGGCACCCCGCACTCCTCGGCCCGCGCACAGCCGTACCGCTGCCAGTCCAGCTGTCCCGGGGCGTGCGCGTCGGTGTCGATCGAGAACAGCGTGCCCGCGGCCACCGCCCGGCGCAGCAGCCGGCGGGGCGGGTCCAGCCGCTCGGGCCGGCTGTTGATCTCCACCGCCGTCCCGGACTCGGCGCAGGCGGCGAACACCGCGTCCGCGTCGAACTCCGACTCGGGGCGTCCCCGCCCGGTGATCAGACGGCCGGTGCAGTGCCCGAGGACGTCCGCGTGCGGATCGCGCACCGCCGCGATCATGCGGCGGGTCATGGAGCGGGCGTCCATGCGCAGCTTGGAGTGCACCGACACCACGACCACGTCGAGGCGCTCCAGCAGTTCCGGTTCCTGGTCCAGGGAGCCGTCGTCGAGGATGTCGCACTCGATACCGGTGAGCAGCCGGAACGGCGCCCAGCGGGTGTTCAGCTCCGCCACCACGTCCAGCTGCTCGCGCAGCCGCCCGGCCGACAGCCCGCGGGCGACGGTCAGCCGGGGCGAGTGGTCGGTGAGCGCCGCCCACTCGTGCCCGAGCTCCGCCGCCGTGCGCCCCATCTCCTCGATGGGGCTGCCGCCGTCCGACCAGTCGGAGTGCAGATGGCAGTCGCCGCGCAGCGCCTCCCAAAGCTCCCGGCCCCCCTCGGGCGGTCCCGCGGCGGGCCGGTTCTCCAGGTCGGTGAGATAGGCGGGCACCTGTCCTGCCAGGGCCTCGCGCACCACGCCGGCCGTCTTGGGGCCGACGCCTTTCAGGGACTCCAGCGTCCCGGCCTCCGCCCGCGCCCGGACCTCCTCCGGGGGCAGCTCACCCAGCACCCGGGCGGCCGTTCGGAACGCCCGGACGCGGTACGTCGGCTCCAGGGACCGCTCCAGCAGAAAGGCGATCCGGTTCAACGCCTCCACGGGATCCATCGGCACCTCCTCCTCCAGGGTTCCCCGGCACCGCCGGCGCCGCACGGCGACGACGGCGGAGGGAGGTACCACGGGCGCCCGGGCTCCGCCTCCCGGGCGTCCGAGGGATTCGCCGACGCGTCCGGCGTCCTACGCTCTATGCATGACCGAAAGCGCGAGCCCGCACATCGCACAGCCGCGGATCATGGTGCTCGGGGTTCAGCCGGGCAAGCCCCCGTTCCGCATCATGGAGATCGACGGTGAGATCGTCTGTGAGGCCAGGACCATCACCGACGTCCTCACCACCGCCGCCCTCTACGGCATCACGGTCCACGACCTCGACGACCCGGACGTGGTCCGCTGGGTCGGTGGCGACAAGTTCACCTGGCACCACCACTGAGGGGACCGCTCGCGCTCAGCCCACCGTCCACTTCTGGTTGGCTCCGCCGGAGCAGGTCCACAGCTGCAGCCGCGTGCCGTTGGCCGAGCTGTTCCCGGTGGCGTCCACGCACTTGTCGGCCTGCGGATTGACGATGTCGCGCGCCGCGGAGACGGTCCACTTCTGGTTGGCGCCTCCCGTGCAGTCCCACAGTTGCAGCGGTGTGCCGTCCGCGGTGCCGTTGCCGGTGGCGTCCAGGCACTTGCCGAGCGCGCGCAGCGTGCCGTCCGAGCCGGACGTCCAGCGCTGGGCGGCGGTGCCGTTGCAGTCGTAGAGCTGGACCGGGGTGCCGTTGGCGGTGTTCGCGCCCGCCACGTCCATGCACTTGCCGGCGAGCCCGCGCACGGTGTTGCCGCCGGTCGGGGTGTCGCCCGTGGTCACCGAGACATGGTCCACGACCAGCTGCTGCGGGAAGACGGTGGAGCCGTCCGGGTCGCCGGGCCAGTAGCCGCCGACCGCGAGGTTGAGGATCAGGAAGTAGGGCCGGTTGAACACCCATTGCTTGCCGTTGAGATCGGCCGGCGTGCGCCGCTGGTAGACGTTGCCGTCCACGGACCAGGTGATGGAGTCCGGCGCCCAGTCGACGGCGAAGGTGTGGAAGGCGTCCGCGAAGGCCTGCCCGTTCGGCAGGGTGTATCCGGCGCCGATGCCGCCCGACCCGAAGTAGCCGGGACCGTGGATCGTGCCGTGCACGGTGGACGGCTCGAAACCGACGTTCTCCATGATGTCGATCTCACCCGAGTCCGGCCAGTTGACCGGCGTGCCGAGCATCCAGAACGCGGGCCACATGCCCTGCCCCCGCGGCACCTTCATCCGGGCCTCGACGTGCCCGTACTGCGCGGTGAACTTGCCGGAGGTGTTCAGCCGGGCCGAGGTGTACTGGCAGGTGCCGTACCAGCACTGGTAGTTGGCGGGGTTCTCGCGCCGTGCCGTGATCACGAGATGGCCCTGGCCGTCCAGCGCCGCGTTCTTGTTGCCGGAGGTGTAGTACTGCCGTTCGTGGTTGTTGACGTTGTCGCCGGTCTCGATCTGCCACTTCGACCCGTCGACGGCGGCGCCCGCGGGACCGTCGAAGGTGTCGGAGAAGACGACCGCGGCGGCCGCGGCACGGGGTGGTTCCGCCTGGGCGGGCGCGATCGCGGCGGCCGCGACCAGGACCGCCGAGAGGGCGGCGAGCAGGGCAGAGCGGATCAGCCGTGGGGAGGCCATCGTGCTCCCTTCCGTGCGACGCCCCGCTGGACGGGTGCGTCGACCGTGGTGGGGGGTGAAGGTGTCGCCACTTGATTTAAGGAGTGAGTTAAGGGGGCGTCAATACTTTGGTACGGACCAGTGGACATGAGTGCGCCCCGCGCCCGGCGGGACCGGGGGCGGGGCGGTGGGGGGTGGGGGGGGGGGCGGCTCAGGCGCGGGCCCGCCGGGCGTGCACCGCACGGCTCATGCGCCGGCCCAGCAGCAGGTAACCGATCAGCGCGCCCGAGGTGTTGAGGATGACGTCGTCCACGTCGAAGGCGCGGCCCGTCACCAGCGCGCCCTGCGCGAACTCCACCAGCAGCATGACCGTCGCCGTCAGCAGCAGCACCCGCAGCACCCCCCGGGTCCGCGGGGCGACGATGGGCACCAGCACGCCGAACGGCACGCCCAGCAGCAGATTGCCGCCGATCTGCCGTACGGCGTCCCGCAGTTCGGGCTGGTCGAGATAGGCGCGCAGCGACCGCCCGGGGTGCAGATTGGTGTGCGTCAGGCTCTCCGACGCGGGGGAGGGCTGCAGGGTGAGCTTCGCCAGCACCACGGCGAACGCCACCATGAACGCGAAGGCGAGCGCCATCGCGAGACAGCGGGCGAGCAGCCGCAGCGGACCGCGCCCGCCATCGCGGCGCTCCTCGCCGGAGGACTCGCGTCCCGAGCCGGCGGCGCCCGGCGTCCTGGGGGTGCCGATGCGCGACGCGACACGCGAACGCAGGGTCCCACCGGCCATCATGTCCTCCACTCGTCAAGGTCTGTACGTGGTCCCCCGCTTACCCCCGGACCGCCCCGGGATGCGGTCGCTTTCGGCCGCCGGTGCCGGGATTCCGGGGGCCCGGATCCGCTCCTCACCGCCCGTACGTCACCTTCACCTCCTCGAAGCCCAGGGAGCGCAGCAGCCCCCTCAGCATGTCGGTGGTGTTCTTCTCGGCCCGCGCCGTCAGTCCGCTCTTCTTCGCGGCGTCCCCGATGTGCCGCACCGCCAGCTTCTGCACGGCCTGTTCGCCGTTCGGGTTGTCGGAGAAGAGGTCGCCGAGGCGGTCGAGCAGGCCCCGCTGCTTGGAGACGGCGTAGGAGCGGTCGGGGTCGAGGGCCGGCCGGCCGAGCACGGCGTGCGGCAGACGCAGTGTGGCGGACGTACGGTCCTCGTCGACCGTGACGTCGTCCTCGCCGACCTTGCCGAGGTCGACATAGGCGTCCACGGTGCCCGCGCCGACGTACAGGGTGCGGGTGCCGCGCACGGCGTCGGGCAGGAACTTGGCGTCCTTCTCCAGGTCGACGACGATCTGGAAGTTGCCGGAGGCGGCGTCGTAGCGGCTCATGTCCTGGATGGACTGGAGCAGCGCGGGACCGGACCGGTCCCGGGTCTCGGCGCCGAACAGGTCCTTCAGCCCCGGGAGCACGCTCAGCCGGATCCCGGCGAAGAACACGGCCAGCACCAGGACCACGGCACCGGTCGCCTTGGCCCAGCGGGGGGTGCGCCGGTTGATGCGCTTGATGGGAGTCGTCATGTCGACGTCCCTCCTTCCTGCACAGCGGATACCCCCGAATCCGTTGCTGGACCGGCCTGTTGGGCGCGGACCGGGGCACGCCGGGGCACGGCCGGCGCCCGGACACCGAATCAACGTTTCTGCAATCTCAGTAGCATGTGGCCCGCCACCCGTAATGATCATGCGAGGAGCAGATCGTGCGAGAGATCGCCGTGTTCAGCGGCAGTGCCCATCCGGAACTGGCGGCGGAGGTCTGCGCCCAGCTGGGGGTGCCCCTCAGCCCCACCCGGGTCAGCCGGTTCGCCAACGACTGCCTGGAGGTGCAGCTCCAGGCCAACTGCCGGGAACGGGACGTCTTCCTGATCCAGCCCCTGGTCCGGCCCGTCCAGGAGAACCTGGTCGAGCTGCTGCTCATGTGCGACGCGGCGCGGGGTGCGTCCGCGGGCCGGATCACCGTCGTCATGCCGCACTACTCCTACGCGCGCTCCGACAAGAAGGACGCGCCCCGGATCTCCCTCGGCGGGCGGCTCGTCGCCGATCTGATGGTGGCGGCCGGCGCGAGCCGCGTCCTCGCCATGACCCTGCACGCGCCCCAGGTGCACGGCTTCTTCTCGGTGCCCGTCGACCACCTGCACGCCCTGCGGGAACTCGCCGCGCACTTCCGGCAGTACGACCTGAGCCGGACCACCGTCGTCTCGCCGGACCTCGGGAACGCCAAGGAGGCCGCCGCGTTCGCCCGGATGATCGGTGCCGGGGTGGCCGCCGGCGCCAAGCAGCGGTTCGCGGACGACCGGGTCAGCATCTCCTCGGTGATCGGCGAGGTGAGCGGGCGGGACGTCATCGTCCTGGACGACGAGATCGCCAAGGGCAGCACGGTCCTCGAGCTGCTCGACAGGCTGAGGGAGTTGAACCCGCGCTCGATCCGGGTGGCGTGTACGCACGGGCTGTTCGCGGCCGGCGCGCTCAAGCGCATCGGTGAGCAGCCGGACGTCCTGGAGATCGTCTGCACCAACACCGTGCCGGTCCCCGAGGAGGAGCGCACGGACAAGCTGCGCGTCCTCTCGATCGCCCCGGCGCTCGCGGAGGCCGTACGCCGGATCCACAACGGCGAGTCCGTCAGCGCCCTGTTCGACGCGCCGGAGGACTGACGGAGGCGGTCAGCCGGTGCCGGACGTGGTCCCCGCGGTGTCGAGGGCGGCGTCCGGCGTCGGATGCGGAGGCAGCAGTTTGGACAGGCCGGTGATCCGCAGAACGCGCAGGATCAGCGGCTGGGTGCACACCAGGTGCAGCCGGCCGCCGTGGTCGAGCACCCGGCTGCGGGCCCGGTAGAGCAGGCGCAGCCCGGAGCAGTCGAAGAAGTCCACGTTCCGCAGGTCGATCACGAGGCGTACGTCCGGGTCCGACGTCACCCGGTCCAGATAGGGGCCGATCTCCTCGGCCGCGGCGATGTCGATCTCGCCGAGCAGCTCCAGGACCAGATGGTCCCGGTGGCGGTGGGCGCGCAGATACCGGCTGAACGGCGCAGGTTCCTGCCGCACGACCACATCGCCTCCAACCCGATCCCCTGCTGCGGGTGCCCAAGTCCGGCCTCCGCACTGCAAGTTACCCTCGATCGAGCGAATCTGAGCATGTTCGATTGACATATGTCTTTGATTTGCGACACAAGTTGCGCCGGATGACCGACCCGTCACCGGGCGCCCGTACACGGCGCACCGCCCGGCCGGCACCCGTCGGTTCACGGGCGCCGGCCGGGCGGTCGGTGCTGGGGCCGGGTGGGTCAGTCGACGGTCAGGACCAGCTTGCCCGTCGTCCGGCCCTTCTCCCCGAGCGCGTGCGCCTCGGCGGCGGCGGAGAGCGGGAACGTCCGCTCGATCGTGGCGCGCAGCCGGCCCTGCTCGATCAGCTCCACGAGGGAGCGCAGGTCGGCGCGGTCCGCGTCGACGAGCATCCGGACGGCCCGCACCCCGAGCCGCTCGGCCTCCTGAGGGAACTCGTCCGACCCGACCGGGATGATCGAGACGACGACGCCGCCCGGCCGCAGCACGCGCAGCGAACGCACGGCGGTCTCGCCGCCGAGGGTGTCCAGGACGACGTCGACGTCCTTCACGGCCTCGGCGAAGTCGGTCTCCCGGTAGTCGATCACCTCGTCGGCGCCGATCTCCCGCAGAAAGCCGTGCTTGCCGGCGCTCGCCGTGCCGATCACGTACGCGCCCCGGGCCTTGGCGATCTGCACGGCCGCATGCCCGACCCCGCCGGCCGCCGCGTGGATCAGCACGCGCTGACCGGGGCGCAGCTCCGCGTGCTCGACCAGCGCCTGCCAGGCGGTGAGGGAGACCAGCGGCAGCGCGCCCGCCTGCGTGTGGTCGATCACGGACGGCTTGTGCGTCAGCGCCCGGACCGGCGCGATCACATACTCGGCGTGCGAGCCGTGCCCGTACGGATAGGGCAGCATGCCGAAGACCTCGTCGCCGGGCCGGAACGCGGCGACGCCGATGCCGGTCGCCTCCACCACGCCGGAGACGTCCCAGCCCAGGACGAAGGGCGGGTCGCCGAGGAAGCCGCCGGTCGCCCGGTGCTTCCAGTCGGTCGGGTTGACGCCGGCGGCGCGCACCCGGACCAGGACCTGGTTGGGGCCCGGCGCGGGCCGCTCGAGGCGTACCTCCTGGAGGACCTCGGGGCCGCCGAGGACGTTCTGGCTGATGGCTCGCATCGTGTGCTCTGTGCTCATGGTTCCTCAGCCTGCCCGGACCGGGCGCTCCGGAAAATGGCACGATTGCCAACCTTCGATATGATCGTGCCATGAGCGTGCGACGGGCCCCCTCAGGGGTCGAGCGGGTGGTGGTGCTGGCGCTGGACGGCGTGTACCCCTTCGAGCTGGGCATCCCCAGCCGGATCTTCGGCGCCGCCGACGGCCGCTACGAGGTGCTGACCTGCAGCGTCGACGGCCACCCTGTGCGCAGCAACGCCGACTTCACCATCGGCGTGGAGCACGGCCCGGAGATCCTCGCCACGGCCGACACCGTGGTCGTCGCCTCCATGGCCACGCAGTACATCCCCACCGAGCTGTCCGCCGAGCTCGCCGGCGCGCTCGCCCTGATTCGCCCGGACGCGCGCATCGTCTCGATCTGCACGGCCGCCTTCGTCCTGGCGGCCGCCGGTCTCCTCGACGGACGCAGGGCCACCACCCACTGGCAGGTCACCGAGCCGTTCCGCCGGATGTACCCGCGGGTCGAGGTCGACCCGGACGTGCTGTTCGTCGACGACGGCCGCGTCCTCACCTCGGCCGGCGCCGCGTCCGGCGTCGACGTCTGCCTGCACATCGTGCGCACCGACCACGGCAGCGAACTGGCCAACGCGGTCGCCCGGCGCTGTGTCGTACCGCCCTTCCGCGACGGCGGCCAGGCCCAGTACATCGAGCAGCCGGTCCCCGAGAGCGGGGCCGCGAGCACCGCCGCGACCCGCGCCTGGGCCCTGGAGCGCCTGGACGAGCCGCTCACCCTGACCGACCTCGCCCGGCACGCCCGGATGAGCCGGCGCACCTTCGCCCGCCGCTTCGGCGACGAGGTGGGCCTCAGCCCCGGCCGCTGGCTGATCCAGCAGCGCGTGGCACGCGCCCGCCACCTTCTGGAGTCCACCGACCTCGCGGTCGACCAGATCGCCGCGCAGGTCGGCTTCGCCACCGGCGCCTCGCTGCGCCAGCATCTGCACGCCGCCATCGGGGTCTCCCCGCAGGCATACCGGCGCACCTTCCAGACGGCCACCCTCCGCTGACATGCCGGCACGGACTGAAACCGCCCCGGCGGGTCAGACGTAGGACAGAGGGCGGCGGGCAGACCGCGCCCCGGATCCTTCGGAGGAGCCATGCCGCTGGTGAAAGCCGGCTACGTCGTGCTCGACTGCGCCGAGCCGGAGAAACTCGCCGTGTTCTACAAGGAGTTGCTGGAGGGCGAGCAGACCGACGCCACCGCCAACCGGGTGGAGATCCAGGGTGCCGACGGCACCCGGCTGGCCTTCCGCCGCGACATGAACGCCACCCCGCCGAGCTGGCCCCGCCCCGAGAACTCCCTCCAGGCGCACCTGGACTTCGTGGTGGAGGACCTGGACGAGGCGGAGCGCCGGATCGTCGGCCTCGGGGGCCGGCCCGTGGAGGCGAAGGACGCGCCGGGACCGTACGAGGAGCGCGGCTTCTCCGACCCGGCCGGTCACTCCTTCACCCTGCGCCGCACGCCGGGCACGGCGCCCAAGCAGGGCTGAGGACCCCGACAGCGCTGAGGACCCCGACAGGGCTGAGGCCCCCGAGGACACACTCCGGGGGCCTCGCACCGGGCCGTCAGTCGCGTCCGCCCTTCTCGCCGGACGGCCAGACGCCGGTGGAGCGTTCGACGGCCTTGGCGCCGGCGCGGTCCGCGAGGCTGCGGGCCATCGCGAACAGGGCGCCCTGGACCGCCGCGGCGAGCAGGATCTCCCCCCAGCCGCGGTCCTGGTCCAGGGCGTCCGGCGCGTCCTCCTCGTGCCGGAGCGCCATCCACGTCTTGCGGAAGGCGAGCCCAGCCATCCAGCCGGTGCCCCAGCCCAGTGCGAACCCCAGCGGTTTGTAGGCGAGGGGGAGCTTCGCCTTCTTCTTCTTGCCCATGTGCCTGTGCCTCCTTCGTCGTTCAGGGACGCGCGTGCGCCGGTACCCGCTCGGCCTCGGGAACCGGCCCGGGCGGTGTCCCGTCGCCGAACGGCCTCCCGCCCAGCTCCGCGCGATGGTGCTCGGTCAGCCAGCCCGACAGATCCGGCCCCACGGGGACGATGCCGGTCGGGTTGATCCCGGTGTGGACCTGGTAGTAGTGCCGTTTGATGTGGTCGAAGTCGACGGTGTCGCCGAACCCCGGGGTCTGGTGGAGATCACGGACGTACGCCCACAGCACCTGGTTCTCCGTCAGCTTCCAGCGGTTGCACTTGAAGTGACCGTGATAGACGGCGTCGAAACGGACCAGTGTGGTGAAGAGCCGGATGTCCGCCTCCGTGATCGTGTCCCCGACCAGGTACCGCTGGCCCGCCAGCCGCTCCGTCAGCAGGTCCAGCCGCCGGAAGAGCCGGTGGTACGCCCGCTCGTACTCCTCCTGCCCGGTGGCGAAGCCCGCCCGGTAGACGCCGTTGTTGACGTCCTCGTACACCTCGGCCATCACCTGGTCGATCTCGTCGCGCAGCGGCTCCGGGTACAGGTCGGGCGCGCCCTCGCGGTGCAGGTCCGTCCACTCGGTCGCCAGGTCGAGCGTGATCCGCTGGTAGTCGTTGGTGACCAGCTCGCCGCTGGGCACGTCCACGATCGCGGGGACGCTGACACCGCCCGGGTAGTCCGTCTCCCGGCGGTCGTACGCCTCGCTGAGGAAGCGGATGCCGAGCACCGGGTCGCGACCGTCGGGGTCCAGTGTGAACCGCCAGCTCCGGTCGTCCTGGACCGGGTCGGCGACCGCCAGCGGCAGGGCCTTCTCCAGTCCCAGCAGCCTCCGGGAGACAAGTGCCCTGCTCGCCCAGGGGCAGGCGCGGCTGACGACCAGCCGGTACCGGCCCGCCTCGACCGGCCATCCGTCCCGGCCGTCCCTCGTGATCCGGTCCGTGAAGTGCGCCCTGGACCGCTGGAACGCCTTCCGGCCGTAGGCGGTGTTTCCCCCGCCGCTCATGATCGCTCCCTTCCGCAGGCCGCCCGGTCCGAGGCCGGGTTCCTCGGTTCACGTCCGCCATGCGGCGGGCCGCCCGAACGCCCCGGCTCCCACCGAGTCCCCCGTATTCGGCCGACTGCACGGTGTGGACGGGTCGGGCCGGGGCAGTCGCCGATAGGTGAGCAGCAATACGGACACCCCGAAATCCGACCGCAGGACCAGGATCACGGTCATCGTGGCCCTGGTCGCCAACCTCGTCATCGCCGTCGCCAAGGCCGTCGGCGGGCTCCTCGCCCACTCGCCCGCCCTGCTGTCGGAGGCGGCACACTCCGTGGCGGACAGCCTCAACGAGGTGTTCCTGCTCGCCGCGCTGCGCCGCAGCCGGCGCCCCGCGGACGCCCGGCACCCCTTCGGCTACGGCAAGGAGCGGTTCTTCTGGTCGCTGCTCGCGGCCGTCGGGATCTTCGTGATGGGCGGCTGCTTCTCGGTCTACCAGGGCGTGGAGGCCCTGCGCGGCGGCTCCGAGGAGTCGTTCGGCGGCTATGTGGCGGGCATGATCGTCCTCGGAGTCGCCTTCCTCGCCGAGGGCGTGTCGCTGGTGCGGGCGCTGCACCAGGTGCGCAAGCAGGGCGGCCTCGCCGACGGGATGCGCGACCCGGCGCTGCGCACGGTCGTCGCCGAGGACGGCACGGCGGTGGTCGGCGTGACCCTCGCCTTCACCGGCATGGCGCTGCACATGGCAACCGGGCAGGTGGTGTGGGAGGCGTCGGCGTCGATGGCGATCGGCGCGCTGCTCGTCTTCGTCGCCTACCGGCTGGGGCGCGAGGCCCGCGACCAGCTGATCGGCGAGGCGGCCGACCCGGAGGCGGCCGCCCGCATCTGCGCCCTGCTGGAGGCGCAGCCCGAGATCGACAGTGTCGAGGCGCTGTTCACGATGAAGACGGGGCTGGAGAGCGCGCTGGTGGCGGCGCGGATCGACCTCATGCCGGGCCTGGACAGCGAGCGGGTCGAGGAGGTCGCCGTACGGATCAAGCGGTCCATCGGCCACACGATCGCCGAGGCGGACGAGATCTTCCTCGACATCACCGAGCGGTCGGCGCGCGAGGCACAGGGAAGCCCCGCCGCGACGGGGGAACGCGGCGGGGCCTGACGACCGTGTGCCCCGCCCGCGCCCGTTCATACGCCCGGCCCGGAAGAAATTTCCGGGCCGTGCTCACTTCGCGTCGAACGGCTCCAGGACGAACACCGGGATCTCCCGGTCCGTCTTCTTCTGGTAGTCCGCGTAAGGCGGGTAGGCGGCGACGGCCCGCTCCCACCACTCGGCCCTCTCGGCGCCCGTGACCTCACGGGCCCTCATGTCCTGCTTCACCGGGCCGTCCTGGAGCTCGACATGCGGCTCGGCCTTCACGTTGTGGTACCAGACCGGGTGCGTCGGCGCCCCGCCCTGCGAGGCGACCACGGCGTAGCGGCCCTCGTGCTCGACGCGCATCAGGGGCGTCTTGCGGATCTTGCCGCTCTTGGCGCCACGGGTCGTGAGCACGATGACGGGCAGCCCGGTGTCCATGAGCGTGGTGCCCTCGGTACCGCCGGAACGCTCGTACAACTCCACCTGGTCGCGAACCCACTTGCTCGGGCTGGGCTCGTATTCGCCCTCGAGAGGCATGACATCCATCCCATCGTCGGATACGTGGAACTGAACACTCCCTGCAACAGTCGCACAGTGACCGGTCATCCGGCTCCGGACCCGCCGTCTACACCGCCATCCGCACCGCCAGCGCCAGGATCACCGCGCTCGACAGCAGCGCGGTCACCAACCGCCCCCGGTGCCCGGTCAGCACCCGGCCGAGCAGGGCGCCGCCCCCGGCGAGCAGGATCTGCCAGCTCGCCGACGCGGCGAACGCGGCCAGCACGAACACGCCCTGGGCGGTCACCGGCACGGTGTCCGCCGTCCGGGTGCCGAGCACCAGGGCCGTGAAGTAGACGACCGTGGTCGGGTTCAGCAGGGTGATGCCCAGCAGCGCCAGATAGGCGCGGCCGGGCCCGGGCGGCGGGGGAGCGGACCGGGTGGCGAGCCGCTGAGCCCGGTAGTGGCGTACGGCGGTGACGGCGCCCCACACGGCGAGCACCGCCAGCACCACGGCCGAGGCCCAGCGCAGCGGCACCGTGAACGGCCGCAGGGCGCCCGCGAGCGCGGAGCCGCCGACGGTGGCCAGCAGGGCGTAGAGCCCGTCGGCCGTCGCGACGCCGAGGGCGGCGCAGACACCGGTGCGCAGGGACGTACGGGCCGTCAGGGAGACGAGATAGGTCGCGACCGCGCCGACGGGTACGGCGATGCCGTAGCCGGCCAGCAGGCCCGCGACGAGCGCGGCGGTCACGACGTGGGAGGCGTCGGTCCCCACGGTCGGCCGGGCTGCTGCTGGGACCGCACCGGAAGGACGGCGGCGGACGTCAGCGGCAGGAAGGCGATGTTCTTCGGCATGGCCGGATTCTGCTGGCGCCGCCCGGCCGGCGACAAGCCAATTTCCCCCGGGCCCGGGCGCGCGGCGTTCTCCGTGCCTTTTGGGCGAAGCCTTGTGCGATCATCCCCGGCCAGTTTTCCGGTGCCGCTTGTTCTGGCCGAACTTGACGTCGTCCTTTAGGTGCCCCGGGCATCTAATGAAGATCGGCACGACACCCTTCGTCTGCGAGGTCTTTTCATGACGGACATGACGGAAACCCCCACCGTCGCCTTTCCCCAGAGCCGGACCTGTCCGTACCACCCGCCCGCCGCCTACGCCCCGCTGCGCGACACCCGCCCGCTGGCCCGCGCCCGTCTCTACGACGGCCGCCTCGTCTGGACGGTCACCGGTCACCGCCTCGCCCGCACCCTGCTCGCCGACCCCCGCCTCTCGACCGACCCCACCCGGCCGGAGTTCCCCGCCACCACGGAACGCATCGCCCGGATCCGGCGCCGCCGGACCGCCCTGCTGGGCGTCGACGACCCCGAACACCGCGTCCAGCGGCGCATGATGGTCCCCAGCTTCACCCTCCAGCGCGCCACCGCGCTGCGCCCCCGGATCCAGCAGGTCGTCGACGAACGCCTCGACGCGATGATCGCCGGCGGCCCGCCCGCCGATCTCGTCACCGCGTTCGCGCTGCCGGTGCCGTCCATGGTGATCTGCGCCCTGCTCGGCGTGCCCTACGAGGACCACGACTTCTTCGAGGAGCAGTCACGCCGGCTGCTGCGCGGCCCGACGGCCGAGGACTCCATGGACGCCCGCGCCCGTATGGAGGCCTACTTCGACGAGCTGATCGACCGCAAGCAGCGGCAGGACGCGCCCGGCGACGGCGTCCTGGACGAACTCGTCCACCAGCGCCTGGCCGAGGGCGAGCTGGACCGCGAGGGGCTCATCGCCATGGCGATCATCCTGCTCGTGGCCGGTCACGAGACGACCGCCAACATGATCTCGCTCGGCACCTTCACGCTGCTCGGGCACCCCGAGCGGCTGGCCGAGCTGCGCGCCCACCCGGACCTGGTGCCCGCGGCCGTCGAGGAGCTGCTGCGCATGCTGTCCATCGCGGACGGCCTGCTGCGCGTAGCCGTCGAGGACATCGAGGTGGCCGGGGAGACGATCCGCGCGGGCGACGGCGTCATCTTCTCGACGTCGGTCATCAACCGGGACGAGGCCGTCTACCCCGAACCCGACACCCTGGACCTGCACCGCCCGGCCCGGCACCACGTCGCCTTCGGGTTCGGCATCCACCAGTGCCTCGGGCAGAACCTGGCCCGCGCCGAGATGGAGATCGCCCTGCGCACCCTGTTCGACCGCCTGCCCGGGCTCCGCCTGACGGTCCCCCCGGAGGAAATCCCGTTCAAACCGGGCGACACGATCCAGGGGATGCTGGAACTCCCCGTGACCTGGTAAGAGGCTCCGGTCATGCACAACGACACGCATGAGACACACGAGACCACCCCGGGCGCGGCCTCCGGGACCCGTATCGACATCGACCACGACCTCTGCGTCGGCGCCGGGCAGTGCGCCCTGGTCGCCCCGGCCGTCTTCACGCAGGACGACGACGGCTTCAGCGAGCTGATCCCCGGCCGCGAGGACGGCGCCGGCGACCCGATGGTCCGGGAGGCCGTCCGAGCCTGCCCGGTCAGCGCCATCACCGTGACGGAGGCGGTCGGCTGACGGCCCCTCGTACGGGCCCGGCCGGCCGTTGAGTAGGGTTCCCGGATGACCGAGCGGACGCAGGCCGGAGGGACGCCGGCCGGAGAAGCCGGGAAACCCGGGAAGCCCTTCCTCTACGTCGTCGTCTGCGCCGCGGGGATCGCGGCCGAGGTGGACAAGCTGGTCGGTGCCGCGCTGGAGCGGGACTGGGAGGTCGGGGTGATCGCGACCCCGGCCGCCCTGAACGGCTTCTTCGACACCACCGCCGTCGAGACCCTGACGGGCCGGCCGATCCGCTCCGCCTGGCGCACCCCGGCCGACCCGCGCCCGTTCCCGCCGCCGGACGCCGTCGCCGTCGCGCCGGCCACCTTCAACACGATCAACAAGTGGGCGGCGGGCATCGCCGACACCCTGGCCCTCGGCACCCTGTGCGAGGCGGCCGGTCTCGGCGTCCCCGTCGCCGTCCTGCCCTGCGTCGCCGACGCGCTGGCCGCCCACCCGGCCTACCGGGACAGCCTGGAGCGGCTGCGCGGCATGGGGGTGCGCATCGGCGAGCCGTACACGGGCGAACCCGGCCCGGACGGCGTACGGGCCGAGTTCGGTTGGGAGCGGGCGCTGGACCTGCTGACCGGGCCGGGAGCGCCGTAGGCTCGCCGGGTAACCCTTCCCGACGGCAGGAGCAGCAACGATGCAGTACGTGAAGCTCGGTTCGACGGGCCTGGACGTGTCGCGGATCTGTCTGGGCTGCATGACCTACGGGATCCCGGACCGCGGCGCGCACGAGTGGACCCTCGACGAGGAGGCGTCGCGGCCGCTGATCCGGCAGGCGCTGGACGCCGGGATCAATTTCTTCGACACCGCCAACGTCTACTCCGACGGCACCAGCGAGGAGATCGTCGGCAAGGCGCTGTGCGACTTCGCCCGCCGGGACGAGATCGTCCTCGCGACGAAGGTCCACGGCCGGATGCACGCCGGGCCGAACGGCGCCGGGCTCTCCCGCAAGGCGATCATGACCGAGATCGACCACAGCCTCGCCCGCCTCGGCACGGACTACGTCGACCTCTACCAGATCCACCGCTTCGACCCGCACACCCCGGTCGAGGAGACGATGGAGGCGCTGCACGACCTGGTGAAGGCGGGCAAGGTGCGCTACATCGGGGCCAGTTCGATGTACGCGTGGCAGTTCTCCAAGATGCAGTACACCGCCGGGCGCCACGGCTGGACGAAGTTCGTGTCCATGCAGAACCACTACAACCTCCTCTACCGTGAGGAGGAGCGCGAGATGCTGCCGCTCTGCGCGGACCAGGGGGTCGGTGTGCTGCCGTGGAGCCCGCTGGCCCGCGGCCGGCTCACCCGGGACTGGGGGACCGCCACCGACCGCAGCACCCACGACGAGTTCGGCAGCCGGCTCTACGCCGACAGCGACCGGGTCGTCGTCGAGGCCGTCACCCGGGTCGCGAACGAGCGCGGTGTGCCGCGCGCCCAGGTGGCCCTCGCCTGGCTGCTGCACCAGGACACGGTGACGGCGCCCATCGTCGGCGCGGCCCGCCCCGGGCACCTGGAGGACGCGGTCGCCGCGGTCGAACTGGAGCTCAGCGACAAGGAGTTGGCGGCGCTCCAGGAGCCGTACGCGCCCCATCCGGTCATCGGGCACTGAGCGGGCTCACGGACAGGCGCCTTCGTGCCGGGCCACGCAATGGTTGGCACCCCGGTTGTGAAGGCCCGGTGAAGGCGCCTTCGTCCGTATGACCAGCGGAAAATGCCGTGCCGCGGCGGTTCAATGGTTTGCGATGAAGTCGGCGGAGTGTCGTGTGAATCCGTTTTCCCATTGCTTCGCCGATAGCCCGCAATACGGATGACTCGTCTATTGACAATGCGTCGAACACTGACCGTCACAGGCCCGGTGCACAATAGGAGAGCGGCTTGTTCTCGGTCCCTGACCTGTGCAAAGGTGTGCCTCGCTCCTTTACGCCTCGCGCTTCACCAGAGCCGCACCCGGAGCATACCCATTGGTATGGACCATCAAGCCGCAGTGCCCTCCGGAGGAATGCCCCCGTGCATGACGCAGGCCTGTCGAATTCACCAGGCGCCGCCCGCTTCTTTGAAGTGACGGACGCTCAACTGAGCGCCGAACTCAAGAAGTGGACGGGAGCGGCACCGGCGCTGCACCCGGTCGGTGAACTCCTCGACCGGCACTGGGAGGCGGGTTTCGCCTACGCACGGCTGTGCACCGCCGACACCCGTTCCGCGGGCATGCTGACCACGGCGGCGTTCACCCGTCTGTTCGGCGAGACCCTGCGGCAGACCGGGCCGACGGCCGCCTGGCGCCCCCAACTCCTCGTCACCGTCGGCCGGATCGCCACCGAATGGGACGCGGACCACCGCCGCGAACTCCTCCACCCCGGACTGCGCTCCGCAGCCGACGGCACCGGGACCGCCGACCGGCTGCTGCCGCCGGCGAACCGCCGCCTGCTCTCCGAGGCCTTCCTGCGGCTGCCCCAGGCGGCCCGCTGCCTGCTATGGCACACCGAGGTCGAGGCCGAACCGGCGTCCGTACCCGCCGCGCTCCTCGGCATGGACCCGGAGACGGGACGCCTGGAGCTGGAACGCGCCCGGGACCGGCTGCGCGAGGAACTGCTCCAGGTCCACCGTGAACTCGCCCCCGAGCACGAGTGCCGCCAGTACCTGCGGATGCTCGACGTGACCTACCGTCGTGGCGGGGTCGACGTCGACCCCGATCTGCGCGCCCATCTGCACCGCTGCGCGCACTGCAGCGACACCGCCGCCCAACTGGACCTCTTCAACGGTGGAATGGGCGTCGCCCTCGCCGAGTCCGTGCTCGGCTGGGGCGCGCGGGCCTATCTGATCGCCCGGGTGAGCCCGGGCGCGCAGCCCTCCGTGTTCGCGCCGGACGCGGGCACGATCGCCGGCGAGTCGTTCTTCGCCGACACCGGCGCCGCGGCCTCCGCCGCCCGCCCCCATCCGTCGGCCTTCACCTCCGTGGCGCCCACGGACCCCGCGGGCATGCCCGGGCCACGCGCCGGCCGCCGCGCCGCCCGTCGCTCCGGCGCCCGCCGCGAGGGCACCGGGCCCGCGAGCCGCGGCGCCCGCGCCCGCACCGGCCGTGTGGCCCTGAAGGTGGCCCGCCGCGCCGCCCGGCGGCGCAATCTGTCGGCGGCCGTCGCGACCGTCAGCGCCCTGGTCGTCCTGCCCCTGGTGATCTGGTCCGCGGCCGGCTCGGACGGCGGCACCGACGACACCACCGTGCCCACCGCCGGTCAACGGCAGCCCTCCGGCACCCCGAGCCCCGAGAAGAACACCCCCAGCCGCAACCCGTCCTGGGCGGGCGCCGCCGAGGCGGCCAAGGGCGATCTGCGGGGCCGGCTCCACAACATCGGATCCGGGCTGTGCGTCGGCGTCGTGGGCGGCCGGGCCGTCGAGGGCGCGGAGACCGAACTGACCACCTGCGCCCCCGGCACCGCCCAGCAGTGGACGTACGAGACGGACGGGCTGATACGCAGCGGCGCCGACCCCGACCTGTGCCTCGACTCGCACCTCGGCTACTCGGTCCGGCTCGCCCCCTGCGCGGGCGCCGGCTCGGCGGGCGGCGACGACATCCGCTACGACTTCACCCTCCAGGGCAGCCTGGTGCCGCGCTTCGACCAGGAACTGGCCCTCAGCCCCGCGGCCACCGACGGCTCCGGCGCCCTGGTCCTCAAGAGCCGCGACGACGACAGCGACGCCCAGCACTGGGCCGTCGACACCGCGCGCACCACCTCCGCGCTGGAGACGGTCACCTGGGCCCCGGAGACCGGGCGGAGCGCCACCCCCGCCTCGCCCACCCCCGCCGCACCCCCGTCCAGGGAGGGGTCCGCGAGGAAGGCGAACGGGAACGGGAACGGGAACGGCGGGGCGCGGGGCGGCGGCCATGGACACGGCGGCGGCCACCGCTGAACCCCGCGGTCAGCCGCCGGTGCCCGGCTGAAGGATCGTCAGGAAGACGCTGGACTCGTTGCCGCCCACCGGCACCTCGCCGGCCGTCCACGGGATCCGCAGCGGGTCCCGTTCGTCCGGTGGTGTCACCAGCAGGTCCTTCGGTCGCGCCGTACGGGCGCCGCTGATCTCGGGGCTGGCGAAGGTCAGTCCGGCCCAGGCACTGGCACCGGGCGCGAGCGTGACCGGCGCCGGGGTGTCGGGGGAGCGCCTCGGGTCGGGGCCGAGCTGCCTGCCGTCGGCGTCCACGAACGCGGCGCCCGGATAGCCGCGCACGGTGCAGGTGCGGTCGGCCCGGTTGGTCAGCACGATCGGGAAGTTGCGCTGCCCGGCCCCCGGGCTGGGGCGGCCCAGACGTGCGCGCAGGTCGGAGGTGTGACAGCGGGGTGCTGCGGCGCCCGACTGGGTCACCGGGCTCTCCGTGTCCGGGGTGCCGGGCGTGATGGTGCCCGCCGTGGCCGCCGGGCCCGTGCCGTCGGCCGTACCCGGCGGGGCCGTGGTCGCGCCCTCGGTGGTGCCGGACGGCGTCCGGGTCGGCTCCGGGTCCGACGGGCCGCCGCCGTCCGAGCACGCGGCGAGCACGCACAGCAGCGCGGCGGCGGTCACCGGGAGAGCGGCGCGGCGCCCCGGGCGGCCGCGGGTCGAGTGGGGGGAATCCGATGCACGTCCCATTGCTCCCATGTCTGAGAGGCATCCCCGTTTTCCCGGGGCCTAGTCACGTCCTGGGGGCGCGGAGTCACGACTGGGGGCGGGCTCACGTCTCGCCGAGAAGCCCGATCTCCGCCCAGATCGTCTTGCCGTCCGCGGTGTGCCGGCTGCCCCAGCGCTGGGTGAGCTGAGCGACCAGCAGCAGCCCCCGCCCGCCCTCGTCGTACGTCTTCGCGCGGCGCAGATGCGGGGCGGTGTGGCTGGTGTCGGACACCTCGCAGATCAGGGTCGTGGCGTCGTGGATCAGCCGGAGCCGTATGGGGTGCATCCCGTAGCGGATCGCGTTGGTGACCAGTTCGCTCACCACCAGTTCGGCGGTGAACGTGGCCTCGGTCAGGTTCCAGCGCTCGATCTGCTCCACGACCTGCTTGCGGATCGGCGCCACCAGCGCCGGGTCGGAGGGGATGTCCCAGGTCGCCACGCGGGACGCCGGCAGCCCCTGGGTGCGCGCCACCAGCAGCGCCACGTCGTCGGCGGCACCGCCCGGCGGAAGCAGGGTGTGCAGGACCCGGTCGCAGGTCTCGTCGAGGGAATCGGAGGACGCCGCGAGGGCCTGGCAGAGCAGCGCGTGGCTGGCGTCGATGTCCCGTTCCCGTGTCTCGATCAGGCCGTCGGTGTAGAGCGCGAGGACCGTGCCCTCGCGCAGCTCGACCTCGGCGGACTCGAACGGCAGCCCGCCCAGGCCCAGCGGGGGGCCGGCGGGCAGGTCGATCTCCACGGGCCCCGCGCCGGGCGGGACCATGACGGGCGAGGGATGCCCGGCGCGGGCCAGCGTGCAGCGCCGCGACACCGGGTCGTACATGGCGTACAGGCAGGTCGCGCCGACCTCGCCGGAGACCCCGTCGGTGCCGGCCTCCTCCGACAGCCGCACGACCAGGTCGTCGAGGTGGGTGAGAAGCTCGTCCGGCGCCAGGTCGATGTCCGCGAGCGTCCGTACGGCGGTACGCAGCCGGCCCATCGTCGCCGACGCCTGGATGCCGTGCCCCACGACGTCCCCGACGACCATCGCGACCCGCATCCCCGACAGCGGGATCACGTCGAACCAGTCACCGCCCACACCGGAGCGTGCCGCCGGCAGATAGCGGGAGGCCGCCTCGAGCGCGGCGGTGCGCGGCAGGCTGCGCGGCAGCAGACTGCGCTGGAGGGCCAACGCGGTCTCCCGTTCCCGCGAGTAGCGGCGGGCGTTGTCGATGCAGACGGCGGCGCGCGCCGTGACCTCCTCCGCGAGGAGCACGTCGTCCGGGCTGAACGCCTGCGGGTTCGCGAACCGGGACAGCACCGCCACGCCGAGGGTGGTGCCGCGGGCCTGGATGGGCACGGACATCGACGTGTGGATGCCGTACTTCTTGATGTGGTCGGCGCGCTGTGGATCCCAGGAGAGCCACTGGTCGAGGTCGCCCGTCGCGTCCGACGCGACGATGGTGTGGCCCGCGAGCAGCGCGTCGGCCTGCGGCGACGTGGCGGGGTAGTGGTCCAGCTGCCCCGGCTCGACCACGACGACTCCGCCGCCGTCCGAGTCGATGATCCGGTGAGCGGTCCGCCGCAGGCCGATCGGCGCCACCGGCCGCCCCTCGGGCAGTTCACCGTGCTCGGCCGGGTCCAGCAGGTCGACGCTGACGAAGTCGGCGAGGGCGGGCACACAGATGTCCGCCAGCTCCTGGGCGGTGGTCGTCACGTCGAGCGTGGTGCCGATGCGCACGCTGGCCTCGTTCACCAGCTGGAGCCGCTTCTGCGCCTGGTGCTGCTCGGTGAAGTCGTGCGCGGCGACCGACACGCCCCGCACCCGGCCCAGGGTGTCGCGGATCGGGGCCATCCGGGCCAGCCAGCTGAGCGTGCGATCGCCGCCGACCGGCACATATGTGCGTACGGCCGTGCCGCGGCCGGTGGTGAGCACGTGGTGCAGCCGGCCCTCGAGGTCGTTGCCGAGCGCCATGCCCGTCATCTCGTGGGTGCGCAGACCGCGCACGTTCTCCGCGGGGAGGTCGAGCACCTCGGCCATGACGGAGTTGACGCTGTGCACCCGCAGTTGCTCGTCGTAGATGACGATGGCGCAGGGGGAGTCCAGGAGGAGGACGTCGTCCAGCGGGTCGTCGTGCTTGCGGGTGCCGTCCGGGTCGAGGGGGGTGACCACCAGCCACCGGTCCGGCCCCTCCTGCGGGCAGCGCAGCCGGTGCGCGAGCACCCACACGGGGAGCGTGCCGCCGTCCCGGCGGCGCAGGGTGACGACGCCGTCCCACCGGTCGCGGTCCGGCGCGGCGGTGCCGTCCGCGCCGGCCTCGGCCAGCAGGTCCGCCGCTGGGCGTCCGAGGACCTCGGCCGCCGAGTGGCCCAGGAGGCGTTCCGCCCCCGCGCTCCACTCCACGAGCAGGCCGTCGGCGTCGATGACGGCCCGGGCCGTCATGGCCTCGTCGACCGGGTGATCCGGGCTCATGGTCGCAGCTCCCACGTGCACACTCACGGTGAACAAGCGTGTCACTCGCGCCCCAGCCTAGGCCCTCCGGGCGACATCCCGCCCGCCCGGGGCCGCCCCCGTCCGGGCCGCCCGGCTCCCGCGCCTGCCGCGGGGCTTCGCACCCGCCCGCCCCGGCCGGTACCGGCATATGCCAGCTCTGACCTGCGGGGATTTACGGCCGAGTACCCCTGGCGCTACCGTAAGGTCATGCCTGCTCTCAACGTGGAGTTCAGCGATCGTGAGCTCGAGGACCTGCGGCAGATCGCCAAGGAACGCGGCACCTCGATGAAAGCGCTCGTACGGGAGGCCGCGGCGGCGGACATAGCCCGGCATCGGGCGCTGCAGGAGGGCGCCGAGGCGTTCCGCACGTTCTTCGCCGCGCACGCCGAGGAGTTCGCGGCCGCCTTTCCCGACGACGAGCCGCCGGCCGGTGGCGCCGGACGGGCCGCCTGACCCATGGCGTCCGTCATCCACATCGACGTGCCCTGGCTGCTCCAGCGACATGAAGAGGTCCTGCCGGACCAGCCCACCGTCAACGACTTCTCCGCGCTCGTCGCCGCCGTCGCCCGGCACCGGGTCGACCCGCCCCGGCTCGGCGTCGACTCCGACCCGGCCTGGCGCGCCGCCGCGCTGCTGCACACCCTCGTGCTGCTCAAGCCGCTGCCCTCGGCCAACGCCCGCTTCGCCTGCGCCTCCGCCGTGGCCTACATGTTCGTCAGCGGCGTCGGCATCGACCCGCCCTACGGCGCCCTGGTCGACCTCGCCCGCGATCTGATGTCCGGCAAGACCGACGTGTACGGCGCTGCCGACCGGCTGCGGTCCTGGCAGATCTGACCCTTTCGCGAGGTCCGTTTTTCCGGGGCGCGCCACGGGCGCTTCTGACTTTTATTTCAATCGGGGCTGATGTTGCCCAAGTGCCTTGTTGGGCCTGAGTGCACTGTGCAAGGGTGAATGCCGTGGGAGTGGAATAGGCCGGGGGCTCATGCGTTCCGCGGAGAATCGGTGCGGACGGGCGTCGCGGAATTTCCGCTCCCTCGATCCTGCCGAAGAGGTCCACGGCACGTCGCTCGCTCCCTTTTCGGCGATCGGAACTTCTGTGTCCTGCCGCGCGGGAAGGAATCCGTTCAGTGCCCACCCCCCACCCCCCTCGACCTCCCTATCCGCCACCGGGCGGGGTGCCCGAGGAGTCCGACGAAGGTCTCGCCGCCCGGCTGCGGGGCCGTACGGACGGTGAGGCCGCGCCCTCCGTCGCCCTGCTCATGGCGCGGCACTGGGACCCGGTCCACGCCTACGCCGTGATCTGTCTGGCCGCCCCGGCGGGCGTCGCCTCGCACATGGTCACCGCCGCCGCCTTCCACCAGGTTTTCGACCGCCTGGCGTTGGGCGAACCGGCCGCCGCCCTGCGTCCCCGGCTGCTCGTGGCAGTCCGGGACACGGTCCGGCAGTGGTCCGCGGACGAACGAATAACGGGAGTCGTGCCGGAACTGGCCAAACCCTCGGGTGGGCGCGGTATGCGGACCGCGAAGTCCCTGACGCCGGAAAATCGGCGGCTCGCCGACCGGTCATTCCAGGCGCTTCCCGGACTTGCCCGATGTCTGCTCTGGCACACCGAGGTCGAGGCGGAACCGCTGAATGTCCCCGCCGGGCTGCTCGGCCTCGATCCCGTTACCGCGAGGGCCGCACTCGAACAGGCGCGAGACAAATTCCGTGAAGGTTGTGTACATGCCCATCGGGAACTCGCACCGACGAAGGATTGCCGGTTCTACAACCGCCTGCTCGACGTCCCCATTCGCCGGGGCGGCGCCCTGCTGCCGGATGTGGAGGCGCATCTGGCGCAGTGCCGCTACTGCCGTACCGCGGCCGAACAACTGAGCCATTTCGAGGGCGGGCTGGGGGTGCTCATCGCCGAGTGCGTCCTCGGCTGGGGCGCGCGCCGCTATCTCGAGACCCGTCCGGGCCGGGCGCCCTCCCGCACCCGTGGCGGCGCCCGGCACGGCGCGGCCCGCCGCCGGCTGCTCCCGCGCGTTCCCGCGCAGGTTCGCAGACTGGCCGGGCCGCCCCGGTCCACGCGGACGGTGCTCACGGGTGTGGGCGTCGCCTCCGCCGGGCTGTTGGCGCTGCTGCTCGTCGCCGGGCTCCTCACCGACGACGACGGGGTCGACCCCGCGGCCACCGCCACGGCGGGCGGCGCCGGCACCCGGCTCCCGCCCGCCGTGTCCTCCGCGCCGCCCGGTGCCGCCCAGCTCCCGAACGTGCCCGAGCGCACCCGGCTGCGCAACGCCGCGGCCGACCTGTGCCTCGGCGTCCAGGGCGAGCCGGGACCGGGCGCCGGGACCGAACTCGCCGCCTGCTCCGACGACATCGCCCAGAAGTGGTCGTACGACGAGGACGGACGGCTGCGCAGCGCGGCCGACCCCGATCTGTGTCTGGACTCGCGCGCGGACGCCGGGGTGGTGATCCTGGGCCGCTGCGCCCCCGGCGACTCCGGGCGCGCCGAGGACGTGCGCTACGACCTGACCGTGCGCGGCGAGGTGCTGCCCCGCTGGGACGAACAGCTCGCCCTGGCGGCGGCCGCTCCCGACGCGGCCGCCGACATCGTCGTCAAGGTCCGCGACCGCTCCGACGCCCAGCGCTGGCTGACGGACCCGCCGACATCGCCGACACCGGGCACCCTGTCCAGCGCGGCGGTCGGGCCACCGGGGGCCCGGTCGGTGGGTCTGGGGCACGGGGACGCCTAAGGGCTGTCCCGTAGGGCCTCTCGTTTGGATCAGGCCGGGGGGTCCGGCCTGATCCGAACGAAAGACCCTAGGCCGTGTCCGCAAAGTCCCGCCTGCCGCCCGGCGCCCGGCACGCTCCCCCAAGCTCTTCGAGCAGGGGGGACCCCCACTCGCCGCACCGGCCGGCCACCCGCGTACAACCAGTACGCGGGAGTCCGCCCGGTACACCGAGAGCACGCACCGGACACCGCTCGGCCCGCCCTACGGGCGAACGACGGGACTTTGCGGACACGACCTAGGGTGCCCCGTCGACGGCGTCGCGGGGGGTGGCGCCCGCGAGGAAGTCCGTCACATTGCGGACGGCCGCCAGGGCGATGCGGACCATCGTCTCGCGGGTGACGCCGCCGACGTGCGGGGAGAGCACCACGTTCGGGGCACGGAGCAACCGCAGGGCCGGGGTGGGCGGTTCGGGGTCGAAGACGTCGATGCCCGCCCCGGCGAGGGCGCCCCGCTCCAGTGCCTCCGCGAGGGCGTCCTGGTCGATCAGGCCGCCCCGCGCCGTGTTGATCACGAACGCCGACTGCTTCAGCAGTGCGAGACGCCGGGCGTCCAGCAGGTGCCGGGTCTCCTCGCTGAGCGGGGCGTGCAGGGAGACGTAGTCGGAGATCCGGCACAGCTCGTCCAGCGGCACATGCCGGGCCCCACCCGCCGCGGCCTCCGCCTCGGGCGCGGCCCGCCTGCGGCCGGCGTACACCACGTCCATGTCGAACGCGGCGGCGCGCCGGGCGACCTGACGTCCGATCTGGCCGAGGCCCACGATGCCGAGGGTCTTGCCCGACAGCTCGGTGAGCGAGCCCTGGAGGAGGGGGAGGGCCCACTCGGCCTCCACGAGCGCCAGGTGGCCGGGGACCAGCTGCTTGGCCAGGGCCAGCATCAGGGCGAAGGTCTGCTCGGCGACGTTCTGCGCCTCGGCGCCGCTGGAGCCGATCGTGCACACCGGGATGCCGCGCTCCCGGGCCGCGGCCACGTCGACGTAGTCGAAGCCGTGGCTGGCGCACTGCACCAGCTCCAACTCCGGCGCCGCCGCGAGCTGTTCGGCGGTCACCGGGGCCAGTGCGGTGATGACGACCTGGGCGCGGCGCAGCGCGGCCGGGTCCTCGTCGGCCGCCTCGACGACGGTGACGTGCGCGTCGCCGGGCAGCAGCGCGGCGAGACCGGCGCCGACGCCCCGGCCGCCGACGTGCGGCGGGACGACGGCGAGGACCTCGCGGGCGGCGCTCATACGGCGCTCTCCACGAGGTCGCCGGGGCCGACCGTGCCGGGGCCGGCGTGCCCGGACAGGGCGAGGGTGAGGTCGAGTTCGGCGAGCAGACAGCGGATGACGTGCTCGACGCCCGCCTGTCCGTCGAGGCCGAGCCCGTACGCGTACGGCCGTCCGACGAGGACCGCCCGCGCGCCGAGGGCGAGGGCCTTGAAGATGTCGTCGCCGGTGCGCACGCCGCTGTCGAACAGCACCGTCAGCCGGTCACCGACCGCCTCGACGACACCGGGCAGGGCGTCCGCCGCGCCGATGGAGCCGGCGACCTGCCGTCCACCGTGGTTGGAGACGATGACCCCGTCCATCCCGGCGTCGGCGGCCGCCCGGGCGTCGTCCGGGTGCAGGATGCCCTTCAGGACGATCGGGCCGTCCCAGTTCTCCCGCAGGAACGCCAGGTCGGGCCAGGTCTTCGCGGGGTCGGAGAACATGCCGACGAAACGCATGACGGCGGCGTTCGGGTCCTCGTGCACGGGTTTGGCCAGACCGGCCTGGAAGGCGGGGTCGGAGAAGTAGTTGGCCGTGCCGACGCCGTGCAGGAACGGCAGATACGCCTGGTCGAGATCGCGGGGCCGCCAGGCGAGCATCGGGGTGTCCAGGGTGACGACGAGCGCGGTGTACCCGGCGGCCTTGGCGCGGCTCAGGAAACTGCGCGCCACCTCCGGGTCCTTCGGCCAGTACAGCTGGAACCAGCGTTCGGCGTCGCCCATCGCCTCCGCCACCTGCTCCAGCGGGGTGCTGGACGCGGAGGACAGGATGAAGGGCACACCCCGCGCGGCGGCGGCCCGGGCGGCGGCGCTCTCGGCGTCCGGGTGCATGATCGACAGCACGCCGATCGGGGCCAGCGCCAGCGGGGCGGGCAGGGTGCGGCCCAGCACCTCCACGGACAGGTCGCGTTCGTGCACGTCGCGCAGCATGCGGGGGACGATCCGGCGGCGGTCCAGGGCCGCCCGGTTGGCGCGCGCGGTGCTGCCGGCGCCGGCGCTGCCCGCCACATAGCCCACGGGGCCGGGGCCGAGGCGCTGTTCGGTGAGCTCCTCCAGCCGGGTGAGATCGGTGGGCAGCCGGGGCACCGCCCCTGACATGCCGTTGAGATAGATCTCGTACTGGAAGTCGGCCCAGTGTCCGCCCATGCCTTCGACCCGCCTCTCGTCGCTGAGACCGCGCTGCAGGCAGACCATACCGGCCGGTAGGGCAGCGGGGGAGCGGGGGGCGCGGACCGGCGCGCGGGGTCGTATCGCGTCCACGGCGCCCCTCCGGTCCTCCACCGGAGGCCCCCAACCGGAATGTTTCAGGCCTATTAATGACCCTCCGGTAATCGGCCATCAGGGGACTTCGACCGATCAGGAATGGCCACGTTCCGGCATTGGAACGTTCGAACACCGTTACTTCACGCCACTGATTCAATACGCAAGGTTACTGAAACCCGTGGTGTCGATGTGAGTTTCGGCGGCGGACTCGGCAGACTCCCGCTCGTCGTTCCGGCACCGATCGCGCCGGAGCCGGCACACCCTCGAACCAAGCGGAAGGATGCACACAATGCGGAACACCGCGCGCTGGGCAGCGACCCTCGCTCTGACGGCCACCGCCGTCTGCGGACCCCTCACCGGGTCCGCGCTGGCCGCCCCCGACGCCGCCCCCGCCTCGCTCTACGCCCCCTCGGCCCTGGTGCTGACGCTCGCTCACGGAGACACCGCCGCCCTCGCCTCCCCGGCGCGCGCGGTCACCCTGAGCTGCGCCCCGACCGCCTCCGGGACCCATCCCGCCCCGGCGGCGGCCTGTGCCGAACTGCGGGGCCTCAACGGGGACTTCGACTCCCTGAGGGCGAGCGAAGGGGTGATGTGCACCAAGCAGTACGACCCCGTCGTCGTCACCGTGGACGGGGTCTGGCAGGGCAAGCGCGTCTCCTACGAGCGGACGTTCGCCAACGAATGCGTGAAGGGGTCCTACGGGACGAGCCTCTTCGCGTTCTGAGACCGGGGTAGCACCCGAGGACCCCGTGCAGTGCGGTCCGGGCTCGCGGATGGGGAGTGCGAGCACGGCCGAGGGGTTCGGTGCGACCTCGTACAGGGTGCCGGCCGGGCGGAGTGGGGCCGCCCGACCGGCACCCGGGCGTTCACCTCGTCATGGGTGCGGCCGCGATGCGCAGCGGCGTCGGCCGGTCCGCCGCGGGCTCCGGGTCCCGGCCGGTGACATCCGTCCACCAGGACGGGCCGTCCTCGATATGGCGCAGCATGATCCCCTCCCGGATCGCCCAGGGGCAGATCGTCACCACCTCCAGACCCGTCAGCTTCATCGCGGTGTGCGCGAGCACAGCGCCCGCCAGGCTCTGGTCCGCCCGCGGCGCCGAGATGCCCGGCAGCTGGGCCCGCTCGGCGGCGGTCAGCGTCGACAGCCGGCGCACCGCCTCCCGCAGGTCCTCCCGCGCCATCCGCCGCTCCACGAACGGGCCGTGCCGGCCCGGGGGCGCCCCGCACAACCTGCCAAGCTGCTGGAACGTACGCGAGGTCGCGGCGGCCGTGTGCGGACCCTCCCAGCGGATGCGGGCCGCCACGTCACGCAGCTGATGGCGGACCGAGCGGCGCAGATCCCGCACCCGGCGCGGATCCGGCAGGCCCTCGCCGACCAGGTACTCATGGGTCAGCCGGGCCGCGCCCAGCGGCAGCGACGCCACGAAGTCGGGCAGCCGGCCCCGGCCGAACGCCACCTCCAGGGACCCGCCCCCGATGTCCAGCAGGGCGAGCGGGCCCGAGCGCCAGCCCATCCAGCGCCGCGCCGCGAGGAACGTCAGCTCCGCCTCCAGCTCGCCCGGCAGCGTGCACAGCCGTACCCCGGTCCGCCGGCGCACGGCGGCCAGCACCTCGGCGCGGTTGGGCGCCGACCGCACCACCGCGGTCGCGAACGCCAGCGGTACCTCGGCCCTCCACTTGTCGGCGGTGCGGCTCGCGGCGTCGACGGCGTGGACGAGCCGCTCCACCGCCTCCTCCGGGACCGGATCGCCCGGCCGGACCAGCTCCGACAGCCGCAGCCGCCACTTCTCCGTGTGCACGGGCAGCGGCGCGCCGTCCTGGGCGTCGGCCACCACCAGGCGGACCGTCTTCGATCCCACATCCACGACGCTGATACGCATGGGTCGGCAAGTACCCCCATACCGTGATCGTCACCGGGCCGGGAGCGATTCCCCGCCACCGGCACCGTCCTTCAGGCCATCTGGCGCCGCACCAGTTCGTGCAGCCGCCCACCCGTGTCCGCGAGGAGCTGCGCCGGCGGTCCCTGCTGGGCGACCTTGCCGTCCTCCATCACGATGACCCGGTCCGCGTCCAGCACCGTGGACAGACGGTGCGCGATCACGACACGCGTGGCGTTCAGCGCCCGGGTCGACTCGATGACCGTGCGCTGCGTCTCGTTGTCCAGGGCGCTGGTCGCCTCGTCGAAGAACAGGATGCGAGGCCGCCGGATCAGCGCCTGCGCGATCATCAGCCGCTGGCGCTGGCCGCCGGAGACGGCACCGCTGCCCGACACGATGGTGTGCAGGCCCATCGGCATCCGCCGGATGTCGTCGGCGAGCCCCGCCATCTCGGCCGCCGCCATCGCCTCCTCCGGCGTGTACGGCTCGGTGCCGCAGATGACGTCCAGGATGGACCCGGTGAACGGCTGGGCGTGCTGCAGCACCACCCCGCACTGCCGGCGCACCGCCGACTGGTCGAGCGCCGACAGGTCCTGCCCGTCGTACAGCACACTGCCCGACACCGGCTTGTCGAAGCCGATCAGCAGCCTCAGCAGCGTCGACTTGCCGCAGCCGCTGGGGCCGACGATCGCGACGAACTCGCCCGGCCGGATCTCGAACGACACGTCGTCCAGGACCAGCGGGCCGTCGTCCGAGTACCGGAAGGACAGCCGGCGCGCCTCGATCGCACCGGTCAGCGGGCCAGGGCGGGTGCTGCCCGACCGTACCTCCGGGGCTGCCCGCAGCACCGGCTCGATCTCCTGGAACAGCGGCAGCGCCGACACCGCCGACACGAACGCGCCGGTCAGCTGGGTCACCGAGGTCAGCAGCATCGTCACCGACGTACTGAAGGTGAGGAACGCCGCCGCCGACATCGACCCGCGCGCCGGACCGGCCAGCAGCATGAACATCAGCAGCGTGCACAGCGGCAGGTACACCGCGCCCAGCACCGCCGTCAGGTTCTTGATCCGGCCCACCCGCTGCTGGAGCTCCCGGCTGCGCGCGAACTCCTCCGCCCACGCCGCGTACGCGTAGTTCTCCGCCGCCGCGACCCGCAGCTTCGGCAGTCCGCGCAGCGTCTGGAACGCCTGGTTGTTCAGCTTGTTGCTCAGCACCACGAGCCGGCGCTGCCAGCGCACCTGCCACAGCCCGAGCCCGAGGAACACCGCCGCGATGACCACGAGCATGCCGATCGCGGCCATGGCCATCGGCACGCTGTACCAGAACAGCAGCGCCAGATTCATCGCGCCGACCGTCACCGACTGCGCCACGACCGGCCCGACCCCGGCGAGCAGCCGGCGGATCGCGCTGATCCCCATCGCCTGGCTGGCCAGCTCACCCGTGGAGCGCTCGGTGAAGAACTTCGTGGGGAGCCGCAGCAGCCGGTCCCACAGCGCCGGCTGGAGGATCGCCTCGATCCGGCCCTCCAGCCGCAGGATCGTCAGGTTCTGCAGCAGCATGAACGCCGCCGCCACCACCCCGCTGATCATCACGGCCAGACACACCTGCACGATCAGCCCGGTCTGCGCCTTCGGCACGAACTCGCCGAGCACCTTGCCGGTCGCCACCGGCACCAGCGCGCCGATCGCGACCGTCACCAGCCCGCTGAGCAGCAGCCGTACCAGGTCGCCGCCCGTGCCGCGCATGCTGAACCGCAGCAGCCGCAGCGGGCCGAGCGGACGGTCGGGCAGCGGCCGGTAGAACATCACCGCGCGCGGCTCGAACTCCTCCGCGTTGGCCTTCTCGACCGGGGTCTCCCGGCCCGTCGCCGGATGCACCGCGACATAGCCGCCGCGCCGCCACAGCAGCGCCACCGGCGCACCGGACAGGGCGCGATGGCCGACGAGCGGACCGATGTCGTCCCGCCACCACCGCCCCTCCAGACGGATGGACCGGGTCCGCACCCGGGAGGCGAGGGCGACGCGTTCGACCGGGTCGAGCCGGTCGCTCTCGGTGCCGCCCTGCGCCGGCTCGGACAGGGTGATCCCGGCCGCCTCGGCGACGATCTTGCAGGCCGCGTACCCGGCGTCCGCGTCGGCGGCCGTCGTGCGCTTGCCGCCCCGCTTGCCGATGGACGCCAGCAGCGTCTGGTCGGCCTGCGCGCGGACCGCCTCACCGGCCTTGATCCCCGCGGCCGTACGCGTCTCGTGCGTGCGCTCCAGCTGCTCGATCCACCGGTCCAGCGTGGTCAGCAGGCGGTACTGCTGGTCCACCATCGACTGCCAGACCGCCGGGTCCATCAGCAGGTCGGCGGCCGCCTCGGCGCCGTACAGCGAGCCGTACTGGACGCTGCCCGGCGGGACCTGCATCCAGAAGACGTCGTCGTCCGTCACCTCGGCCGCCCGTTCCGTGGCCATCGGCGCCTGGAACAGGATGGACAGGCTGCGGCCGACGCCCAGCGCGAGCGCGTACTCCAGCGGGCTGGTCTGCGGCGGGACGTACTGCGGGTTGCCGTACTCGTCGTACGACCAGGTCTGGGTGTGCGCGGGCTGGTACAGCTCGCGCAGCCCGATGCGGTGCACCACGCAGTCGCGCAACGGCCGCGCCACCAGCGTGTGCTGGGGTCCCGCGACCGGGCCCAGCAGCAGCGAACCCGCCTCCAGCCGGCCCAGATGGTGCCAGTGGCCCTGCTCGCCGGCGTCCACCGCGAACAGGTCCACCGCGCCGGACGCCACCAGCCACAGCACCTGCGGACCCTCCAGGTCCAGGCGGTTGAAGCCCGCGCAGTCCAGGGCCGAGCCCAGCTGCCCGAGCGCGTCGAGGACGAGGTCCCCCTCGTTCACGGCCGTCATCTCACCGCTCCTTGACCAGGGCCGCGTAGGCGCCGCCGAGCGCCACCAGCTCCTCGTGCCGTCCGCGTTCGACGATCGTGCCGTGCTGGAGCACCACGATCTCGTCGCTGTCGCGGACCGTGCTCAGCCGGTGCGCGATCACCACACAGGCGCAACCGCGCCGGCGCAGATTGTCCATCACGACCAGCTCGGTCTCGGCGTCGAGCGCGCTGGTCACCTCGTCGAGCACCAGGATGCTGGGGCGGCGCACCAGCGCCCGCGCGATCTCCAGCCGCTGGCGCTGCCCGCCGGAGAAGTTCCGGCCGTCCTGCTCGACCCGGCTGCGGATACCGCCGGGGCGGCGCATCACCACGTCGTACAGGGCCGCGTCGCGCAGCGCCTCCTCCACCGCCTCGTCCGGGACGGACGGGTCCCACAGGGCCACGTTGTCCCGGACCGTGCCCTCGAACAGGAACACCTCCTGGTCGACGAAGGAGACGGAGGCGGCGAGCGCCCCGCGCGGGATGTCCTCGATCCGCCGGCCGTCGATCCGGATGACGCCCTCCCAGGGGGCGTACAGACCCGAGATCAGCCGGGACACGGTCGACTTGCCGCTGCCCGAGCCGCCGACCAGCGCCACCTGCCGGCCCGGTCCGACGGTCAGGTCGAAGCCGCTCAGCAGCGGCTTGTCCAGCGGGCTGTAGCCGAAGGTGATGTTCTCCAGCTCCACATGCCCGTGCAGCCGGCGGGTGGACTCGCCCGCGCCGGGGCGGCCGTAGAGCGGGTCCGCCTCGAAGTTCTCCACGTCCTTCAGCCGGGCCACGTCCGCCGCGAAGTCCTGGATGCGGCCCGCGACGCCGTTGAGCCGGGTGATCGGGGCGGTGAACCGGGTCACCAGGGCCTGGAAGGCGACCAGCAGACCGACGGAGATGCCCCCCTCGATCGCGCGCATGCCGCCGATCCACAGGATCAGGGCGCTGTTGAGCGTGGCGAGGGTGGGGGCGACCACGCCGAGCCAGGCGCTGGGCACGCCGAGGCGCTGCTGCTCCTCCAGCGTGGTCGCGTGCTGCCCGGCCCACTTGCGGAAGTAGCCGTCCTCACCGCCGGTCGCCTTCATCGTCTCGATCAGCTGCAGACCCGTGTAGGCGGTGTTGGTCAGCCGCGCGCTGTCCGCGCGCAACTTCGCCGTACGGGTCGCCCGCAGCCGGATCACCACCCGCATCGCGACGATGTTCAGCAGGGCGACACCGATGCCGACGAACGTCAGCTGCGGGTCGTAGGTGTAGAGGAGAACCGCGTAGAGGACGACGACGACCGCGTCCACACCGGCCGCCGCGAGGTCGCGGGCCAGCGTCTCGGCGACCGCGTCGTTCGACTGGAGCCGCTGCACCAGGTCGGCCGGGCTGCGCTGGGAGAAGAACGTCACCGGCAGCCGCAGCAGATGGCGCAGGAAGCGGGCGCTGGACAGAGTGGAGGAGATGATCCGGCCGCGCAGCAGATTCGCCTGCTGCAGCCAGGTCAGCACCACGGTCAGCGCGACACAGGTCCCCATGGCCGCGAACAGCGTGCCCAGCAGGGAGGTCTGGCCCCCGATCAGGAACATGTCGATGTAGGTGCGGCTCAGCGCCGGCACCGCCGCGCCGACCGCCACCAGCAGCAGGCTCGCGAGGACGGCCGCGGGCATCGTGCCCGCGGTGCCGCGCAGCCGGGCGGGCATCGCGCCGAGCACACCCGGCTTGCGTCCGCCCCGGGTGAAGCCCTCGCCGGGTTCCATGACGAGGACGACCCCGGTGAAGCTGCCGTCGAAGTCCTCCATGGGCACGAAACGGCGGCCCTTGGCGGGGTCGTTGACGTACACGCCCCGGCGGCCGAAGCGGCGGCCCATGCCGTCGAAGACGACGTAGTGGTTGAACTCCCAGAACAGGATGGCCGGCGCCTTCACCTCGGCGAGGGCGGCCGTGTCCATCTGCATGCCCTTGGCGGTCAGGCCGTAGCCGCGGGCCGCCTTCAGCAGATTGCTGGCGCGCGAGCCGTCCCGGGAGACACCGCACGCGATCCGCAGCTCCTCCAGCGGGACGTGCCGGCCGTAGTGGCCGAGCACCATCGCGAGGGAGGCGGCGCCGCACTCGACGGCCTCCATCTGGAGCACGGTGGGGGTGCGGACGGTCTTCGCCCGGCCCTTGGGCACGGGACGCTTCGGGGGTGCGGCGGCGCGGCGTCGGCCGCGCGTCTGCTGTGGGGTGCTCATGGCAGCAGCCAGTCGACGGGACGCTGGTCGGCGAGCCGGATGGAGGCCTCGGCCAGGGTCATGGAGGTGAGGGTGAACGGCGGCCCGTCGGCGGACGACCAGGCGTAGCCGCTCTTCGTGCCGGCCTTGCGGTCCAGCTTCACGAGGACGGCGACCGGGCGCCCCTCCTTGGTGAACTGCTCGCCGAGCTGGGTGTCCCCGAGGAACCCGGCGATCTGCTGCGGCGACTGCACGGAGCGGTCCACCGACTTCACATGGCCGCGCAGCACGCCGTACTCCTGGGTCGGCACCGATTGCACGGTGAGGTCCACCGCGGCGCGCTCGGGGATGGCGGCGGCGTTCTCCGCGGGGACGTACACCGTCGCGTACAGCGGGTCCCCGGCGCGGGCGACCTTCTCGACGGCGGCGACGTTCGCGCCGGTCTGGACGATCTGCCCGATGGTCGCGGCGAGCGCGGTGATCCGGCCCGGGGCGACCGTGCGCACGACGGTCTCGCCGCGGGCGGTACGGACCTTCAGGACGGGGGCGTTCGCGGGAAGCCGGCGGCCCTGTTCGGCGACGACGGAGGTGACCTGCCCGGCGACCGGGCTCTGCAGGATGTAGCTGCCCTGGCCGTGGGTGAGGATGGCGGGCGCGCTGACGGTGGAGGCGACCGAACCGGTCACCGCCCACACGGACGCGGCGGCCATCACGACCACGGTCACACAGAGGACGAGCCAGCCCTGCGGGCGGGCGAAGCGCACCGGAAGGTCGAGCTCCTCCGGCGACTGAAGCTTGGCGAGGGCCTGTTGGCGGAACTGCACGGAATTTCCCTCACCTGCGGATGAGTGGAGACCGGCATGTGAATACCGGTCGTGCTGCGGGGCGGGGCTGAAATCCCTTCACGGAGTTTCGTTCCTGCTTTTCGTTCAGGGGATTTCCTGTTTTGTGACGCCCAAGAGTCCCGGAGCCGGGTGACGGCTCCGGGACTCGGTGGTACGAAAGGCGCGATCAGAGACCGGCGACCAGGCCCGTGACCGGGGCGGTGTTCAGGCCGGTGACACCCTCCACGGTGCCGACGACCGTGTTGAGCAGGCCGGACACCGGGGCGATGCCGTTGACCGCGTCGAGGGCACCGTTCACGGCGTTGACCTGCAGGCCGCCGGAGACGTTGTCGAGCTCGGCGTCGGAGATCTCGACGGTCGCAACCTGGGGGGTGGAGTTCATGGTGGAACTTCCCTTCCTAATGGGTATTTCACAAGGGGGAGCGGCCCCCTCTGGGGACAGATGACGGCCGCGACCGCAGGCGCCCGGCGCCCCGTTTCCGGGAAAGCCGTTGGCGGCCCCCGCGGTGCGATGGATCAAAGCACGGGGCGGGTGCGGGCTTCCAATCAAACGCATGCTCTGTCAGGGCACTTGAGGGCCCGGTGTGGGAATTCGTGCAGGGGCGGTCACGTCTTGTCGGCGACTTCTTCACATGCCGCACAGCATCGGCGCGTACCGGCTGTCGCGCCTGCCCCCCGGGCGCCGGCGGGGACGGCGGCGAAAGCGACACTCCGGCCCCAAGGGGGTGACCGGCGGTAGCGCCCGGTGCGGAACCCCGGCCCACGGTGACTTGGTTGAGTATTGAATGTGCAGATTCACTGAAGCTGGGATTCCGCTCCTGATTCGCGACTGACCGCGATCGATCGACTGCGGACGGTGTCTGCCCGAACCGGGTCCGCCTCTCGCCCCGCAGACACCCATTCGCGCTCCCGCGCGTGGCCGCTTCGGCACCCCGAGATCCGCGCCCGGCGCGTGGCCGCTTCGGCACCCCGAGATCCGCGCCTGGCGCGTGGCCGCTCCGGCACCCCGAACGACGCTTCTGCGAACGGAGTTGAACACTCCGGCCGCCCGGCGCGTACCAACTGCCAACCAGGCGCCCGAGAAACAGCCGCCGGACGAACGGCGGCAGCAGACCCCGTCCCCCAGGAGGTCGAGAAGTTTGAGTCACAAGCGAATGCCGAAGCGCAAGGCCGCGATAGCCGCGGGCGGCGTGGCGGCGCTCGGAGCGGCGGCGATCCTTCTGCCGAACGCCAACGCGTCGCAGGACGCCGCACCGGACGCCGCAGCCGCCCCCAAGACCCTGAAGGCGGCGGACGCCTCGGATCTCGCCTCGCGCCTCGCGGGACTGCTCGGCGACTCCTTCGCCGGCTCGTACTACGACGCCGGCAGCAAGCAGCTCGTGGTGAACGTCGTGAACGGCGACGACAACGAGGTGGTGGTGCAGGCCAAGAAGGCGGGCGCCAAGGTCCGTGAGGTCGCCAACAGCCTGGCCGAGCTCAAGACGGGCGCGCAGACCCTGAAGTCCGAGGCGACCATCCCCGGCACGGCGTGGGCGGTCGACCCCAGAACGAACAAGATCGTCGTCACCGCCGACAGCACGGTCACCGGCCGGAACTGGGACCGCCTCGAGTCCACCGTCGAGAGCCTCGGCTCCGGCGTGGCGAGCGTCAAGAAGTCGGCCGGCACCTTCAAGACCTTCCTCTCCGGCGGCGACGCCATCTTCGCGGGCGGCGCGCGCTGCTCCGCGGGCTTCAACGTCACCGCGGGCGACGGCAGCCCGGCCTTCCTGACCGCCGGTCACTGCGGGGTCGCGGCCGAGCAGTGGTCCGACGCCCAGGGCGGGCAGCCCATCGCCACCGTCGACCAGGCCACGTTCCCGGGTGCCGGAGACTTCGCGCTCGTGAAGTACGACGACCCGGCGACCCAGGCGCCCAGCGAGGTCAACCTCGGCCAGCAGACGGTCCCGATCAGTCAGGCAGCGGACGCCACGGTCGGCCTCCAGGTCTTCCGGATGGGCAGCACGACCGGTCTGAGCGACGGTCAGGTCACCGGCCTCGACGCCACCGTGAACTACCCCGAGGGCACGGTCACCGGGCTCATCCAGACCGACGTGTGCGCCGAGCCCGGCGACAGCGGCGGCTCCCTGTTCACCCAGGACGGACTGGCGATCGGCCTCACCTCCGGCGGCAGCGGCGACTGCACCGTCGGCGGCGAGACCTTCTTCCAGCCGGTGACGACCGCCCTCGCGGCCGTCGGCGCCACCCTGAACGGCGACGCCGCGGGCGGAGCGGGCGCCGGTGACGCAGGAGCCGGTCAGGACGCGGGCGCCGGTGCGGGCGAGGAGGCCGGAGCCGGCCAGGACGCGGGTGCGGGCGCCGGCGAGGAGGCCGGAGCGGGCCAGGACGCGGGTGCCGGCCAGGACGCCGGGAACGGAGCCGCGAACGGCAACGCCAACGGCGGTGGCCACGGCCTCGGCGAGATCGTCGGCAACGGCGTCGGGAACTGACGCGGGGGCACCCCTGAACGGATCCGCGTGATCCACCCGGGCACGACGGCGGTCCGGCCCTCCGGCGGGAGGGCCGGACCGCCGTTCGCCGTCCCGCCGCCCCGGCCGCGCGGAACCGTCACAGGGGCTGCGCACGTGGCGTATCGGCGCTGTAATGGCGAACGTGGTCGGAGAGGGCGCTACGCGGGGCAGGACGGGGAACAGGCGTGTCGAGGACGTCCTGAAGGCACTCGCCGCCGAGCCCGATCCGGCCGGGCGGTCGCGCCGGGTCCTCGAACAGGCGCTCGTCTTCTGCGGCGCCTCCCTGGCCGCCCTCTACACCCCGGACGACGCCGGCGAACTGCTCTGCGTCAACGAGTCCGCGGGCGTGCCCCGGTCCCTGTACGGCCTGCGGGACGGCTACACCCTCAACGGTCCCTCCCCGGCCGCCGACGCCCACCGCACCGGTCGCCCCGTCTGGCTCGGCCCCCGGGACCTCGCCGGCTTCGCGGAGGCCCGGCGCACACCGGCCTGCGACCACTTCCTGGCCGCGCTGCCCGTCCGCGGCGAGGGCGCCACCGGGTGCCTGCTGGCCGTCACCGAGCACCCCGACGGCTTCGACGACACGCAACGCGAGTGTCTGGAACTGATCGCCGGCGCCGTCACCCTGCCCGCCCCGCCCGTCGCCGAGACCGGCGGCGAACTGCCCCCCGACGCGTTCAGCCTCGCCGTGGACAGCGGTCATGTCGAGGTCGGCGCCGACCTCCTGCGGCTGTTCGGGCTGACCCCTGCCGCCTTCGACGGCAAGGTGGAGACCCTGCTGGGCCTGACCGTCCCGGACGACCTGCCCGCGCTGATGTCCGTCGTCGAGGCCGACCACATGTCCATCGGCGACCGGGAACTGGAGTTCCGCGTCGAGCAACCCGCGGGACCGCCCCGCTGGCTGCGGCTGCGCGGCCGTCTGCTGCCCGGCGGCGAGGGCCGGCCCGCCCGGCTCGTCGGCACCGTCGCCGACGCCTCCACCCTGCGTCCCGAGGTCACCGACGTCGCCCGCGTCCAGCGCCTGGCCGCCGCCCTCGCCACCGCCGGGACCGTCCGCGACGTCAGCCACGCCGTGGTCACCGCCCTGCGCGAACCCCTGCGCGCCGACCGCATCGCGCTCGCCGAACTGGAGCACGACCGGCTCGTCGTCACCGTCCTCGACCCGCCCGACCCGGAGTCCTGGCCCGCGCTGTGGCGCCTGGAATGGCGCACCGAGTGGCCCGACGCACCCGTGCGCGCCATGCCGACGCTCGCCGCCGCCCTGCGCGAGGGACGCGCCCAGATCTGGCCGGCCGGGGCCCCGCTGGAACCCGCCCTCGCCGACGTCGGCCCCGGCGGCCTCGCCGTGCTCCCGCTGCCCGCGAGCGGCACCATGGCCGGCGCGTGCCTGATCGGCTGGGACACCCCGCACCAGTTCGGGCCCGACGAACGCGCCCTGCTCACCGCCTCCGCCGGGCTAGCCGGCCAGGCGCTGCTGCGCGCCCGTGCCTTCGACGCCGAGCACGAACTCGTCGGCATGCTCCAGCGCCAGCTGCTGCCCCGCCGGCTGCCCCGGCTGCCGGGCGCCGAGGCCGTCGCCCGCTATCTGCCGACCACCGCCGGGCTCGAGGTCGGCGGCGACTGGTACGACGTCATCCCGCTGCCCGACCACCGGGTCGCCCTCGTCATCGGCGACGTACAGGGGCACAGCGCGGCCGCCGCCACCCTCATGGGCCAGATGCGCACCGCGCTGCGCGCCTACGCGGCCGAGGGACACCCGCCCGACGTCGTCGTCCACCACGCCAACCGGCTGCTGATGGACATGGAGACCGACCTCTTCGCCACCTGCTGCTATGTGGAGGTGGACCTGGAGGAGGGCTCCGCCTGGTGCGTACGGGCCGGACATCCGCCGCCCGTGCTGCGCCACCCGGACGGCGGCACCGAGGTCGCCGAGGCCGACGGCGGCCCGCCCCTCGGCGTGCTGCGCGAAGCCGTCTTCCCGATGAGCCCGCTGCGGCTGCGCCCCGGCACCGTCCTCGCCCTCACCACCGACGGCCTCGTGGAGTCCGCGGACGCCGACATCGACACCGGCATCGAACGGCTCGCCGCCGCGCTCTCCGTCGCCGACCCCGCCCACCTCGGACTCGTCGCCGACGGGCTGCTCGTCGGGGCGCACCGCGACGACGACATCGCCCTGCTCCTGATGCGCTACGACGGCATGGCCGTACGGCCGCTGCGTGAGACGTGGGCCGTGTGGCGGGTCCCCGAAGCGGTCGGCCACGCCCGCCGGTTCACCCGGCGCACCCTGCGCGCCTGGCAGGTGCCGCCGCAGGACCGGGACACCGCCCTGCTCGTCGTGTCCGAACTCGTCACCAACGCCCTCGTGCACACCGACGGACAGGTGCGCCTCGACCTCACCCTGGTCGGCCGGAGGCTGCGCGTCGCCGTCGCCGACTCCTCGCCGCGCACCCCGGTCCGGCCGACCAGCATCAGCTGGGAGGCCACCGGCGGACGCGGCATCCTGCTGGTCGAGGCGATGACGACGGCCTGGGGGACCGTGCCCGTCAGCGGCGGGAAGCAGGTGTGGTGCGAGCTCGCGCTCTCCGGATGACACCGGCACGAACCGCCGGGGGCGCCCAGAACAAGCCAGTCCCGACAGCCTCAAATCGGCGGAATCGGGGCTATGGTGAAGCAGATGAAGGCTCTCGTGCTGTCCGGTGGCGCCGGTACGCGCCTGAGGCCGATCACGCACACCTCGGCCAAACAGCTGGTCCCGGTCGCCAACAAGGCCGTGCTGTTCTACGGGCTGGAATCGATCGCCGCGGCCGGCATCACCGAGGTCGGTGTGATCGTCGGCGACACCGCCCGGGAGATCCAGGACGCCGTCGGCGACGGCTCCGCGTTCGGCCTGAACGTCACCTACATCCCGCAGGAACGTCCGCTGGGTCTCGCGCACGCCGTGCTCGTCGCCCGTGACTGGCTGGGCGACGACGACTTCGTGATGTACCTCGGCGACAACTTCATCGTCGGCGGCATCACCGGCGTCGTCGACGCGTTCCGGCGCACCCGCCCCGACGCCCAGATCCTGCTCACCCGGGTCAAGGACCCCCGCCCCTTCGGCGTCGCGGAACTCGACCCCGACGGACGGGTCGTCGGCCTGGAGGAGAAGCCCCGGCACCCCAAGAGCGACCTGGCCCTGGTCGGCGTCTACCTGTTCACGCCCGTCATCCACGACGCCGTCCGCGCCGTCACCCCGTCCTGGCGCGGCGAGTTGGAGATCACCCACGCCCTGCAGCACCTCATCGACGCGCACGCCGACGTACGCAGCACCGTCATCGAGGGCTACTGGAAGGACACCGGGAACGTCGCCGACATGCTGGAGGTCAACCGGACCGTCCTGGAAGGGCTCACCCGACGGATCGACGGCGAGGTCGACGAGCGGTCGCAGACCGTCGGCCGGGTCGTCGTCGAGGAGGGGGCGCGCATCGTCAACTCCCGCATCGTGGGCCCCGCCGTCGTCGGCTCCGGCACCGTCGTGGAGGACTCCTACGTCGGCCCGTTCACGTCCATAGCGGAGAACTGCCATGTCGCCGACAGCGAACTGGAGTTCTCCATCGTGCTGCGGGACTCCTCCATCCACGGCGTGGGCCGTATCGAGTCCTCCCTCATCGGCCGGCATGTCGAGGTCACCCCCGCGCCCAGTGTGCCCAGCGCCCACCGCCTCGTCCTCGGCGACCACAGCAAGGTGCAGATCCACACATGAACGTCCTCGTCACCGGCGCCGCCGGCTTCATCGGCTCCGCGTACGTCCGCGCCCTGCTCGCCCGGCGCTCCGCCGACGCGCCCCACGTCACCGTGCTGGACAAGCTCACCTACGCCGGAAGCCGGGACAACCTGCCCGCCGACCACCCCCGGCTGACGTTCGTGCGCGGCGACATCCGCGACACCGCCCTCGTCGACAAGCTGATGGCGGAGGCCGGCCAGGTCGTGCACTTCGCCGCCGAGTCCCACGTCGACCGGTCGATCACCGGCGCCCGCGACTTCGTCCTCACCAACGTCGTCGGCACCCAGGTCCTCCTCGACGCCGCCCTGCGGCACGGCGTCGGCCCCTTCGTGCACATCTCCACCGACGAGGTCTACGGCTCCCTCGCCACCGGCTCCGCCCGCGAGGACGACCCCCTGCGGCCCAGCTCGCCGTACTCCGCCTCCAAGGCCTCCGCCGACCTGCTCGCCCTGTCCTACCACCGCACCCACGGCCTCGACGTGCGCGTCACCCGCTGCTCCAACAACTACGGCCCGCGCCAGTTCCCCGAGAAGCTGATCCCGCTCTTCGTCACCCGCCTCCTCGACGGGCACACCGTGCCCCTGTACGGCGACGGGCGCCACGTCCGCGACTGGCTGCACGTCGACGACCACTGCCACGGCGTCGAACTCGTCCGCACCCGGGGCCGCCCCGGCGAGACCTACAACATCGGCGGCGGCACCGAACTCAGCAACAAGGAGCTGACCGCACTGCTGCTGGACGCCTGCGGCGCCGGCTGGGACCGCGTGGAGCACGTCGAGGACCGCAAGGGCCACGACCTGCGCTACAGCGTCGACTGGACCAAGGCCCGCACCGAACTCGGCTACCGGCCGCGCCGCGACTTCACCACCGGTCTCGCCGAGACCGTCGCCTGGTACCGCGAGAACCGCGCCTGGTGGGAGCCGCTGACCCGGCGCGCGGGGGAGGAGGCAGGGGGATGAGGTGGCTGGTCACCGGGGCGGGCGGCCTGCTGGGCCGGGACACGGCCGCCGCACTCCGCGCGCAGGGCGAACCGGTGACCGCGCTCGGCCGCGCCGCCCTCGACATCACCGACCCCGCCGCCGTGGACCGCGCCCTCGCCGCCCACCGGCCCGCTCTGGTCGTCAACTGCGCCGCCTACACCGCCGTCGACGACGCCGAGCACGACGAGGAACACGCCCTGCGCGTCAACGCCGAAGGCCCCCGCGTCCTCGCCCGCGCCTGCGCCGCGCACGGCGCCCGGCTGCTCCACGTCTCCACCGACTACGTCTTCGCCGGGGACGCCCGCGCCCCCTACCCCGAGGACCACCCGCCCGGCCCCCGCACGGCGTACGGGCGCACCAAACTCGCCGGGGAACGGGCCGTGCTCGGCGAACTCCCGCACGCCGCCGCGGTGGTGCGTACCGCCTGGCTGTACGGCGTCCACGGCCCCAGCTTCGTGCGCACCATGATCCGGCTGGAGGCGAGCCGCGACACCGTCGACGTCGTCGACGACCAGCGCGGCCAGCCCACCTGGAGCGCCGACCTCGCCCGGACCCTCGTCCGGCTGGGCCCGCGCGTGGGCCATGACGTCACCGGCGTCCTGCACGCCACCAACGCCGGTGAGGCCACCTGGTACGAGCTGGCCCGCGAGGTGTTCGCCGGCCTCGGCGCCGACCCCGCACGAGTGCGCCCGGTCGGCGGTGCCGCCTTTCCCCGGCCCGCGCCCCGCCCCGCGTACAGCGTCCTCGCGCACGGCCGGCTGCGACGGCTCCGCCTGCCGCCGCCGCGCGACTGGCGCGCCGCCCTGCACGAAGCCCTGCCCGAGATCCGCGAGGAGACCCTTCGTGAAACGCCATGAGTTCCTGAAGGAACTGCACAAGGTCAGCGGCAACCGCACCTATCTGGAGATCGGCGTCAACGACGGCCGCAGCCTGCGCCTGTCCCGCGTACCCAGCGTCGCCGTCGACCCCGCCTTCAAGGTCGTCACCGAACTCCGCTGCGACGTCCACCTCGTCCGGGCCACCAGCGACGACTTCTTCGCCCGCCCCGACCCGCTGATCCACCTCAAGGGCGGCCGGCACCCGCTGCGCAACCTCCGCCGCGGCCGTCACCCGCTCGGACATTGGCGCCGCCCCGTGATCGACCTGGCGTTCATCGACGGCATGCACCTGTTCGAGTACGCGCTGCGGGACTTCATGAACATCGAGCGGTACGCCGACTGGACGAGCGTGATCGTCTTCGACGACATGCTGCCGCGCACCACCGACGAGGCGGCCCGCGACCGGCACACGGACGCCTGGACCGGCGACGTCTTCAAACTCGCCGACATCCTGGCCCGGCACCGCCCCGACCTGCTCGCCGTCCCCGTCGACACCCGGCCCACCGGCCAGCTCGTCGTCCTCGGCGCCGACCCCCGCAGCACCGTGCTGCGCGACCGGTACGACGAGATCGTCGCCGAGTACGACGTCCCCGACCCCCAGAAGGTCCCCGAGACCGTCCTCGACCGCACCGGCGCGGTGGCCCCGCGAACCCTGCTCGACGCGGGCTTCTGGGGCCCATTGATTCGCGCCCGGCGCCTGGGCCTGCCGCGCACCCGGGGCTGGGAGCCCCTGCGCGCGGCGGTGGAACGGGCGGTCGCCCCCCGGTAGCCCCCCGGTGGCCCTTCGGTGCCCTGAGGCGCCCTCAGCCCGGCTCCCCACCCCGCGCCCGCGCGTACCGCTCCCGGCACGCCTGGTACGACGGCAGGAGCCCCGCCTCCTGGGCCTCGGCCAGCGAGGGGGCCCGCGCGTCCTTCGGGGAGAGGACCGGCGTGAGCCCGTCCGGCCAGGTGATGCCGAGCGCCGGGTCGAGGGCGTCGACGGTGTGCTCGCGGCGCGGGTCGTACCCGGTCGAGCACAGGTAGACCACGGTGGCGTCGTCGGTGAGCGCCATGAAGGCGTGCCCGAGCCCCTCGGCGAGGAACACCGCACGCCGGCCGCCGTCGTCCAGACGCACCGCCTCCCACTGCCCGAACGTGGGGGAGCCGACGCGGATGTCGGCCACCACGTCGAGGACGGCGCCGCGCACACACGTCACGTACTTGGCCTGTCCGGGCGGCACGTCCGCGTAGTGCAGGCCGCGCAGCACGCCCCGCCGGGAGACCGAGCAGTTCGCCTGCGCCAGGGCCAGGTCGTGACCGGTGGCCTCGCGGAACTCCTCACCCCGGTACCACTCGTGGAACGTGCCCCGGTCGTCCTCGAACACCTGGGGTTCGAGGACCCACGCGCCGTCGATCCCGAGGGGCCGCATCCGTCACCCCCTCCGGGCCCGGACCCGGGCACGCAGCCGGGCCGCCGTCCGCCCCAGCGTCGTCGCGCGCAGTCGCCGCCGCAGCGGGCCCCGGCCGGGCGCCCGGACCACGCGGGCACCCCCGGCCCGCACCCGGAGGGCGACGGGCAGCGGAAGGAATCGCGCCCCCGGTACACCGAGCGCGAGGCGCCACCTCCCGCCGCGCAGCCCGTCGAGCGGCACGTCCGCGACGAGGAGGGCGCCCGTGCCGTACGGGCTCAGGACGGCCGGTACGTCGCGACGGGTGCCGGACGCCTCCAGGCGCAGGTACGCCTCGACGCCGCCGCCGGGCACGTGCAGCGGGAGCCGGACGCGCAAACGGCCGTCCGTGACGTCGGCGTCGTCCGGGGTGAGCGTGCCGAGCCCGACGCGCCGGGTGGCCCGGTCGACGTCCAGGGCGAGACACGCGTGCGGGGACGTCCAGTACGGCAGGACCGTACGACCGCCCGACAGCGCGGCCAACGGGGCGGGCCGGTCCGTGCCGGGCGCGGGGCCCAGCCGGCACTCCTTCGTCCAGCCGCCCAGCTTGACCCGAACCACCGAGTCCCACAGCCCGGCACCGGCGAGTTCGGCCGGATCGACCGTGGCCCGCGCGCGCAGCACCAGCCGGAACCGGTCGCCGTCGCCCGCCGGCACCCGCTCCCGGGTGACCTCCACCGGCTGGAAGTACTGGGCGCCGCCCGCGCGTTCGCGCAGCAGGAGATCGGCGCCGGCCTGCCCGAACCGGGCCACGGTGTCCGCGCCGACCCACTCCACGGCCGCCGCAAGGTCCTCCGGCGGCCCGTCGAGCGGCGTGGGGGCCGAGCCGGGGGAGAAGGTCATCGGCGCCCCCGCGACGGTGTACTCGGCGGTGAACCCGACCTTCAGCACGCCGTCCTCCCACTCCACCCGGCCGGGGTGCGCGGTCAGGGCGACGCCGCCCTCCCAGGCGGCGAACTCCTCCACGGCGTCGTAGCGGTCGGCGGCGATCAGCGCGGCGACGATCTGCTGCGTGGGCTGCAGCCCGGCCGCGACTCCCGGCCCGAAGCGCTCCACGACGACCTCGTGCATCTGCGTGAACAGCTCCCGCCGGTGGTCGGGCGGCAGATCGAGCAGCCGGCGCCCGCGCATCCGCTCGACCATCTCCACCCGCAGCCACCGCCGGAACAGCCGGTCCCGCAGCGGACCGGGCTCGGTGTACCGCTCGACGACGTCCAGGGCCTCGCGGAGGTTCTTGAAGTAGCCGGCCGGATCGATGCGCTGGAAACCGGCGTTGGAGGAGTCGTCGCGCCGGACGTGGTAGTAGCAGACGTAGCCGCCGAGCACCGCGACGTTGCCCGCCCGCAGATACGCCTCGGTGACGAAGACGTGGTCCTCCAGTCGCCGTCGGCCCTCCGGGAAGCGCAGACCGGTCGCGTCGAGGAACGCCCGGCGGAACATCTTGTGCGGGGTGAGGCTGTCGATCAGCGGGGCGTTCGCCACGGTGGCGCGCGGGCGATCGCGGCGGAACAGCTCCACCGGCACCCCCCGGCCCCGCCCGGCCATCTTGCCGACGACCACATCGGCGTCATGGGCCGTGCCGTAGGCGTACATCCGCTCCAGGGCCTCGTCGCCCAGATGGTCGTCGTTGTCCACGAACATCACGTAGGTGCCGCGCGCGGCGGCGATCCCGACGTTGCGCGGCCTGCCCGACCAGCCGGAGTTCTGCTGGTGGAACACCCTCACCCGGGGGTCCGCGGCGGCCAGTTCCTCCAGCCGCTCCCCGGTGCCGTCGGTGGAGCCGTCGTCGACGAAGATCACCTCGTACTCGTCCGGCGGCAGGGACTGCCGCAGCAGGGACGCCACGCACTCCTCGATGTGCGCCCCGGGGTTGTACACGGGGACGACCACGCTCACCTTGACCGGCATCGGCCTCCGAGCCCCCTCCCGTCGCCGGGCGTTTGCGTCAGGTTACGGCCTTCGTGGCCGGAAGCCAGCCCTGTGCACCGTATTCGTCCGGTACGGGACGACACCCGGGAGGCGCGGGGAGTCCCGGCGCGGCCCAGGGGCGCCGGTCAAGGGGCTGTCCCGTCATTCCCGGCGGGCGCGCGGCGCCGGCTACGGCACCTCGCCGCGTTGTCGGGTCGTCCGCATACATCCGGTATGCGGACGGCCCTCCGCCTTGCGATGCACCGCATCTGACGCCGCGCGCTGATCCACCGGGAATGACGGGACAGCCCCTAGCCTGGCGGCGTGCGTCTGCTCCTGATGTCCGACACCCATCTGCCCAAGCGCGCCAAGGCCCTGCCCGAGCCGCTGCTCGCCGAACTCCCGCACGCCGACGTGGTGTTCCACGCCGGGGACTGGGTGGACACGGCCACGCTGGACCTGCTGGAGAGCCGCAGCGCACGGCTCGTCGCCGTGTACGGCAACAACGACGGGCCCGGGCTGCGGGCCCGCCTCCCCGAGGTCGCGCGGGCCGAACTCGGCGGGCTGCGCTTCGGCGTCGTCCACGAGACCGGCGCCGCCCAGGGCCGCGAGGCGCGGTGCGCGGCCCGCTTCCCCGACCTCGACGTCCTCGTCTTCGGGCACAGCCACATCCCCTGGGACACGACGGCCGCCACGGGGCTGCGGCTGCTCAACCCCGGTTCCCCCACCGACCGGCGCCGCCAGCCGTACTGCACGTACATGACGGCGACCGTCGACGCGGGCGCCCTCACGGACGTGGAGCTGCACCGGCTGCCGCGCCGCTGACCTCTCGCGTCACCCGCCGGGCGGGCCGTCCCGCCGTGGATGGACGGCCCCGTCCGTCGCGGTCAGCGGCCTCCCGCTGCCGCCCCAGCGCAGCGCGACGATCTCGGCGGCCACGGACACGGCGACCTCCTCGGGCGTACGGGCGCCCAGGTCGAGCCCGACCGGTGAGCGCAGCCGCCCCAACTCGGCCTCGCCGAGCCCCGCTTCGGCCAGCCGCCGCATCCGGTCGTCGTGCGTACGGCGGCTGCCCATCGCCCCGATGTACGCGGCCGGCCGGCGCAGCGCCACCTCCAGGAGCGGCACGTCGAACTTCGGGTCGTGGGTGAGGACGCAGATCACCGTGCGCCCGTCGGTGTCCGTACGGCCGAGGTGGCGGTGCGGCCAGTCGACGACCACCTCCGCCTCCGCCGGGAACCGCTCCGGTGTGGCGAAGACCGGGCGGGCGTCGCACACCGTGACCCGGTAGCCGAGGAAGACACCGATCCGCGCCACCGCCGCCGCGTAGTCGATCGCGCCGAACACCAGCATGCGCGGCGGCGGCGCGAACGAGTGCAGGAAGACGGCGACCGCGTCCTCGCGCCGCTCGCCGTGCGGCCCGTAGTGCCGCATCCCCGTGGCCCCCAGGGCGAGTTCACCGCGCGCGTCGGCGGTGACCGCCGCGTCGAGGCCGGACGCCCCCAGCGTCCCCGCGACCCGGTCCGGCCACACCGCGAGCGAGGCTCCGCGCGGCGCGGGCCCGTCGGCCACCGTCGCCACGGTCACCGGGCGGCCCGCCGCCACCGACCCCGCCACCTCGCCGAACACCGGATCGCTCGTGGACGTCACCGGGCGCAACAGCAGTGTGATCTCACCGCCGCAGGTCAGCCCCACCGCGAAGGCGTCCGCGTCGCTGTACCCGAAGGTCTCGAGGCGGGCCTCGCCGCTCGCCACGACCTCCTGGGCCAGCTCGAAGACCGCCCCCTCCACACAGCCGCCGGACACGCTGCCCACGACCTCGTCCCCGGGGCCCACGGCCATCGCCGCGCCGGGGTCGCGCGGGGCGCTGCGGCTGGTGGCGACCACCGTGGCCAGCCCGAACGGCAGCCCGGCCGTGTACCAGCCCGCGGCCACCGGGAGGATCTCCCGCATCGCCCGCTCCTCTCACCGCCGCCCCGCAGGGCACCTTTCGGCACCACCACGATCGCACCGGGTGCCGCCGCGCGCCGGTCGCAAAACCCGTTGCCGCCCGAGCGCCGTTCTGCTGCACTGATCCGGCACGAACGACCGACGGAGAGGAACCAGGAGCCATCATGCGCCGAGCGTCCATGTCCCCCCAGGCAGGAACCACTCCCTCGCAAAAGGACATGACGCTTCGTGCACGTACTGAACCTCGGGATCCTCGCCCATGTCGACGCCGGTAAGACCAGCCTGACCGAGCGCCTCCTGCACTCCGCGGGAGTGATCGACGAACTCGGCAGCGTCGACGCCGGGAACACCCGGACCGACACCCTCGCGCTGGAGCGCCGGCGCGGCATCACCATCAAGTCGGCCGTCGTCTCCTTCGCCCTCGGCGACGCGACCGTCAATCTCATCGACACCCCCGGCCACCCGGACTTCATCGCCGAGGTGGAGCGGGTCCTCGGGGTGCTCGACGGCGCGGTCCTGGTCGTCTCCGCCGTCGAGGGCGTCCAGCCGCAGACCCGGGTACTGATGCGCACCCTGCGCCGGCTGCGCATCCCCACCCTGGTGTTCGTCAACAAGATCGACCGGCGCGGCGCCTGCCCCGACCGCGTGCTGCGGGCCGTACGCGAACGGCTGACCCCGGCCGTCGTCCCGATGGGCACCGCCCACGGCCTCGGCACCCGCGCCGCCCGCTTCGTCCCCGCCGCCCCCGGCCCGGACGCGCTGGACGTGCTGGCCGAGCTGGACGACTCCCTGCTCACCGCGTACGTCGAGGACCGTGTGTCCCCGGACGACGTCCGCGCGGCCCTCGCCGACGGCACCCGGCGGGCCCTCGCCCACCCGGTGTACTGCGGCTCCGCCCACACCGGGGCCGGCGTGGACGCGCTGATCACCGGGATCAGGGACCTCCTGCCCCCGGCGGACGGCGACCCCGGCGGGCCGCTCTCGGGCACCGTCTTCAAGGTCGAACGGGGTCCGGCGGGCGAGAAGATCGCCTACGCGCGCCTGTTCTCCGGCACCCTCCGCGTCCGCGACCGCGTCCCCTTCGGCCCGCCGGCCGGCGAGGACGGCTCCCGCGCCGAGACCCGTGTCACCGCCGTGAGCGTCTTCGACGGGGGCACCGACGCCCGGGCCGACGAGGTGCGGGCGGGCAGGATCGCCCGCCTCTGGGGACTGGCCGACGTCCGCATCGGCGACGCCCTCGGCGCACCCCCCACGACGCACGGGCACCTGTTCGCGCCGCCCACCCTGGAGACGGTCGTCGACCCGGCCGACGGCACCGACCGCCGGGCCCTGCACCGTGCGCTCACCCGGCTGGCCGAACAGGACCCGCTCATCGGGCTGCGCCACGACGAGGTGCGGCAGGAGACCCATGTGTCCCTGTACGGCGAGGTGCAGAAGGAGGTCATCGAGGCCACGCTCGCCGAGGAGTCCGGACTGCGCGTCACGTTCCGCGAGACGACCCCGCTGTGCGTCGAACGGCCGCTGGGCGAGGGCGAGGCGGCCGCGTTCAACCAGAAGGACGGCAACCCGTTCCTGGCCACGGTCGGCCTGCGCGTCACACCCGCCCCGCCCGGCACCGGTGTGCGTTTCGGCCTGGAGGTCGAGCTGGGTTCCATGCCGTACGCCTTCTTCAAGGCCGTCGAGGACACCGTGCGCGAGACCCTCGGACAGGGCCTGTACGGCTGGCGGATCCCCGACTGCGTGGTCACGATGACGCATTCCGGCTACTCGCCCCGGCAGAGCCACGCCCACCAGGGCTTCGACAAGAGCATGTCCAGCACCGGGTACGACTTCCGGGGGCTGACCCCGCTCGTGCTCATGGAGGCGCTGCGCCGCGCGGGCACCCGGGTGCACGAGCCCGTGCACCGGTTCCGGCTGGAGACCCCGGCCGACACCCTGGCGGCGCTGCTGCCCGCCCTCGCCGGGCTGCGCGCGGTCCCGGCGACCACCACGACCCGCGGCACGGTCTGCGAGCTGGAGGGCACGGTGCCGGCGGCCCATGTGCACGCGCTGGAGCAGCGGCTGCCCGGCCTGACCCGCGGCGAGGCCGAGCTGGAGACCGCCTTCGACCACTACGCCCCCGCCCCGCCCGGCGCGGTGCCCCGCCGCCCGCGCACCGACCTCAACCCCCTGAACCGCAAGGAGTACCTGCTGAACCTGACCCGCCGGGTGGGGGTGTGAGCCCCTACCCGGGGGCGCGGTGCCGAGCGTTCCGGGCCGATCAGCGGCCCGAGGGGCTGGTCCAGTCGGACTGGACGTGGCCCAGCCGGACCCGCTGCGGGTGGTCCCCGACGGGCACGGAGACCTGCTTCCTGCCGGTGGCGAAGTCGATGGCGGTGACCTGGTCGGTGCCGCTCTCGGAGACCACGCAGGACTTCCCGTCGCCGCTGACCGTGGCCCAGTACGGCTTGGACGCGGTGACGAGGGGGCCCTCGGTGAGCGTGGCGCGGTCGACGACGGTGGCGTAGTCGTCCATCGTGCCCGCCACGCACAGCTTGGTGCCGTCCGGGCTCATCGAGATGCCGTGGTGGCGGGAGTCGTTGACGAACGTGGTGCGGTCGTCGCTGGTCGCCGGGTTCTTCGGCAGGGTCTTCGTCCGGGTGATCCGGTCCGTGGCGAGGTCGTACTCGAAGAAGCCGTTGAAGAACGACACCTGGAAGTACAGCTTCGACTCGTCCGGCGAGAACACGGCGGGCCGCACCGCGTCGGAGTGGTCCCGCAGGCCCAGGTCGTCCAGTTTGGGCCGCATGTCGAGGACCTTGACCTGCTTGTACGTGGTGGCGTCGACGACGGTGAGGCGCCGGTCGCCCTTCGTCCAGTCCAGCCAGGGCGCGTCGGTCTGGGTGTTCACGTCGCCGATCGCCATGTTGTAGATGTACTTGCCGTCCTTGGTGAAGATGTTCTCGTGCGGTTTGTCGCCGGTGGCGAACTTGCCGAGCTCCCGGCCCGTCTCGATGTCCAGTACGTGCACGGTGTTGGAGGTGGACGCGGAGACGGCGACCCGCTTGCCGTCGGGGGAGACGGCCATGTGGTCGGCCCGGTAACCGGACACGGGGAAGCGCCAGTTGACGGCGCCGGTGGCGAGGTCGAGGGAGACCACGTCGGCGAAGCTGGGGCGGGAGACGACGACGGACCTCCCGTCCGGGGTGGAGTACATGTCGTCCACGAACTGGTCGTGGCCCTCGCCGACACTGTTGCGGATCGCCATGAAGTAGATCCACTTGATCGGGTTGGCGTTGATCTCCGCCATCCGCGCGTCCTTGTCGGGGATGACATCGATGCGGCCGATCTTGGCGAAGTCGCCGGAGGACTTGATGACTTCGGCGGTGCCGTCCCAGTTGTTGCCGACGAACAGCACCTCCCGCAGGGCGGCGGCGGACGGTTCGGCGGCTGAGGCGGCGGACGCGGGAGCGGCGACCGTCAGGGCGAGGGCGGCGGCCACGGAGCACAGGTGCCTGGATCTGATGGCAGGCATGACTGCTCTCTTCCTCTGAGGTGGGGCGTCATGAGTGGGGCGTGCCGGAACTGTCGTGAATCTGAACACCTTTGCTTTCAGAATCAACTTACTGAAAAGTAAGGAGGGGGTGCCCTTCTCCACAAGACTGCGTACACGACAAAATTGGGCCCGGGATCGGCGCGGCGGCGGGAGGACAGCGTGGCGGGCAGGCTCAAGGCGCCCACCGGCCGCTACGGCGGCAGGTCGGCCGCGGAACGTCAGGCCGAGCGCCGGCGCCGTTTCCTCGACGCGGCACTCCAGCTGTTCGGCGACACCCCCGGGTACCGGGGCACGACCGTCGCCGCGCTCAGCATGGCGGCAGGGCTGTCGACCCGTCAGTTCTACGAGGAGTTCCGCACGTTGGAAGACGTGCTGGCCGCGCTGCACCTCCAGGTCAACGGCTGGGCGGAGGAGGCCGTCCTGGCCGCGGCGGCCGACGCCGGGCCGCTGCCGCTCGCCGAACGCGCCACGGCGATCTTCCGCGCCTACGCGGCCAACGTCACCGCCGACCCCCGCCGTATCCGCATCACCTTCGTCGAGATCATCGGCGTCAGCCCCCGACTGGAGGAGCAGCGCCTGGCCCGCCGCGCCCGCTGGGTGGACCTGGTGTGCGCCGAGGTGGCGTCCGCCGTGGCCCGGGGCGAGGCGGCGCCCCGCGACTACCGCCTCGCCGTGACGGCGTTCATCGGCAGCGTCAACGGACTCCTGCACGACTGGAGCGCGGGCTGGGTGGAGGCGACCCTCGACGAGGTCGTCGACGAACTGGTCCGCCTCCTGCTCGGCATCCTCCAGCCGGCCGGCCCACCGCCCCTGGGGCCGTGAGCCGCCGCGCCCTCTGCCTCAGCGGCCGTCGCGGGCCTCGGCGAGTGCGCCGCCGCCCGCCGCGATGCCTCCCTTCGGCCTGACGCCGAAGGGCGGCTCGTCCTGACGGCAGGTGGCCCCGACGGGCGGCAGGGCGCCCGTCGTGAAGTAGCGCACGGCGTGGTCGTTCACACAGGTGCTGGGGTTGAGCAGGGCCGTGTGCCCGTAGCCCTGGAGGGTCAGCAGCCGGGCGTCGCCCAGCTGGCTCGTCATGGCCTCGGCCGCCTGGTACGACGTGGCCGGGTCGTAGACGGGGTTGACGACCAGGACCGGGTGCGCGGTCCGCCTGTCGAAGGGACCGGTGTAGCGGTCGGCCGCGGTGGCGGGCCACCGCGCGCACCACTGGTAGTCCCACACCCAGCGCCGGCCGAGGTCCCCCGCGCGCGCCGCGGCGAACGTCTCGAGTTCCGGATAGCGGCCGAGTTCGCGCGGGTTGGGGCTCTCGGAGCAGACCACGGCCGCCTCCTGCTCGGTCCCGGGGTACTTCCCGGGCGGAGGCGGCGGGGACTCCTGCGGTGCGCGTCCCTGCCACAGTGCCTGCAGCATGTCGGCGGCGGCCGCCCACCCCGGTTCCACGAAGTAGAGGTGCTGCCGCAGCTCCGACACGGCCCTGGCGTAGGTCCAGGTCCCGACCGGCCGGCCACGCAGCCGTTCCATCAGGGCGGTGTACTTCTCACGGGTCGCCTCCGGGCTGCCCGCGGAGAACGCGCAGCCGGTCGTCGGCGCCTGACCGCACAGCGTGAGGAACTGCTCGAAGGTGTCGGCGGAACCGAGATCCGATCCCATGCGCAGCGACGTGGTCAGCCGCGGTTCGCCGTCCATCGCGCCGCCCACGTAGTTACGGGGATCGACGTTCCCGTCCAGGATCACGCGGCCCACCTTGTCGGGGAACAGGTTGGCGTACACGGAGCCGAGGAACGTGCCGTACGAGAGGCCCCAGTACCGGAGCCGGTCGTCCCCGACGGCCTGCCGCAGCCGGTCGAGATCGCGGGCGGTGTCGGGGGTGGACACGTGGGGCAGCAGTTTCGAGGCCCGCTGCCTGCAGTTGTCGGCCAGCTCGGCCCGGCCGGCGAACCAGGCCCGCCGCTCCTTCTCGCCCACCGGGAACCCCGCGGGCTGCCGCGCCCAGAACGCCGTCGCCTCCTCGGCGCTCGCGAAACAGCGCACCGCGGTGCTGCGGCCCACGCCGCGCGGGTCCCAGCTGACGATGTCGAAGCGCTTGCGCAACTCGGCGGGGAAGAACCGGTCGTACAAGGAGGGGAGCGCGTCCGTGCCGGGCCCGCCGGGCCCGCCGGGGTTCATGAACAGCGAACCGATCCGCTCGGACGGACTGGTGGCCGCGTGCCGGATCACGGCGAGGTCGATGGTCTCGCCGTCCGGACGGTCGTGGTCGAGCGGAACCCTCAGCGTCGCGCACTCGAAACCGCGCTGCTCCGGTTCCTCGCACGGCCGCCAGTCCAGCGTCGGCGCGGCGGTGTCCCCGCCCCGGACCGGCTGGGGTGCGGCCGCGCCGGTGGTGAGCAGGACGTACGGCAACAGCAGCGCGGCACACCACGCCGCACGGCCGCGCCGGCCGGATATGGCCCCTGGCATCTGGTCTCCTCTGACGTCCGGTGCGGGGCCGCCACCGTCCGGCCCCGTGGTCTGGACCCACCTGACCACCGCCGGGACGGGCGGGCACCCGCTGCGCACCCGGACGGGGGACGCCCCCACCGGTGCCGGACCGCCGAGGAGCACACCGGTCCCCTCCACCCGGAACACGACCTTGCGGCGCAGCGCCACGTACGTCATGAACAGTCCGCCCCGCCGAACAGCGGCGGGCGCACGCGTCCCGGAACTACAGGTGCGGGCGGGCGGCCGAGGCCTGGTGGGTGTCCGCGCCGGAACTGACGTGCCGCTGGGTCTCCTGCGGGCCGTGCCAGTCCAGGCACATCACGGTGGCGTCGTCCTCGAGCCGGCTTCCGGCGGCCTGCGCGACCGCACGCGTCAGCGTCAGCGCGGCCTCCCGCGGATGCAGGTCGCGCGTCCCCTCCAGCAGAGCCGGCAGATCGACCTGTGCGCCCTGGTGCTCCAGCATGCCGTCGGTCAGCATGAGCAGCCGGTCGCCCGGACGCAGATCGACCTCCTGGGCGCGGTAGGGGTGGGACACGGGCACGGACAGTCCGAACGGATGATCGACCTCGCAGGGGATCATCTTCGCCGAGCCCTCCCGCAGGCGCAGGGGCCAGGGGTGACCGGCGTTCACGAGCTGCGCCCGCCCGGTGTGGAGGTCGATGCGCATCAGCTGCCCCGTGGCATGACCCCGGGCGTGCTCCCGCAGGGCCTGGTCCGCCCGGTCGGCCTGCTCGACCAGTCCTGCTCCGGCGCGGCGGGCCCCGCGCAGGGCTCCCACCAGGACCGTGGCGGCCAGGGCGGCGTTGAGGTCGTGACCCATCGGGTCGGTCACCGACAGGTGCAAGGTGTCGCGCTCGACGGCGTAGTCGAAGGTGTCGCCGCTGAGGTCCTCGGAGGGTTCCAGGTGCCCGCACAAGGAGAACTGCGCGGCCTCGCACGACAGCGACGCGGGCAGCAGTTGGTACTGGATCTCCGCCGCCAGGGTGGGGGGCCGGGAGCGTTTGCCCCAGGTGTAGAGATCGGTGAAACGCCCGTTGGCGATCACGACGTAGGCGAGGACGTGCGCGGTCTCCGCGACCTCGGCCAGGACCTCCTCGTCGGGCGGCACCGGCAGGAGCAGCTCCAGGAGTCCGATGGCGTCGCCCCGGTTCGTGACCGGTACGACGACCCGGTGCCCCGGGCCGGCCGCTTCCTGGTACGGCCTCTGGGTGCGGATCACCCGCTCGTACAGGCTGCCGAGCAAGGGGATCCGCTCCCTCTCCCGCCCGCTGTCGATCGCTCCGGCGGTGGACAGCCGTGCCACCGCGTTCCCGGTCAGATCGACGATGAGGAACGAGACTCTCGTGGCGTCGAAACGCCGCCGAAGGTCTTCGGCGATCACCTCGGCCGCGTCCACCGGAGCCGCCTTCTCGACCGCTGTCAGCAACCGCGGAAGTTCACTGCGTTCACTGAGCACGCCCTGATCCCTTCCGCGTCGCCCCAGGTCCAGCCTGGGATCCGCGACGAGCCGTGTCAATCCAGGTGGGCGCCCCGGCGGCGTCCGGGGCGCCCTGCCCCATGAGACACGGCACGGGCGGAAGAGGGGTGTGTTCGCGGCTCTCCTCCCCGGCACACCGGACACGTGGTAGGACGCGCGACCCCCCGGCGGGCGTCAGGGGGTGAAGAGACGCTGGGCAAGACACACGGCCAGGGCACCGGTCTCGAGGGCGCAGGCCGCCAGCCACGCCATGACCAGCCGGCGCCGCAGCGCGCGGTACGCCGTCCGGTACTCCTCGCGGAGCTCGCCCGCCCGGTCCGCCGTGCGCTGCCAGGAGGCGCGGGCCAGCGTCAGATACTCCTCCTCGAACCGCCGCTCCACCTCCTCGCGTTGGGCGAGCGTCAGCCAGTGCAGCGGCTCGCAGAACCGCTCGGCGGCCGTACGGCCCTCCGCGCGGGTCGCGGCGAGCAGCAGATGCCCCTCGATGTCGTTCAGGAACCGGTCCGTGACGCTCACAGCGCGGCCACCTCCCGCTCGGGCACGGGCGCCGGATGGTGCAGGTCGAACGCCGGGGACTCGGAGCGGATCCGGGGCAGGACGACGAAGTTGTGCCGCGGCGGCGGGCAGGAGGTGGCCCACTCCAGCGAACGGCCGTACCCCCAGGGGTCGTCGACGCCGACCGGCTTGCCGTACTTGGCCGTCTTCCAGACGTTGTAGAAGAACGGCAGGAACGACAGGCCGAGCACGAACGAGAAGACGGTCGACAGCGTGTTGAGTGCCGTCAGGCCCTCCACCGCCAGATAGTCCGGGATGCGCCGCTGCATACCGTTCACCCCCAGCCAGTGCTGGACCAGGAAGGTGCCGTGGAAGCCGATGAACAGCGTCCAGAAGGTGACCTTTCCGAGGCGCTCGTCGAGCATCTTGCCGGTGAACTTCGGCCACCAGAAGTGGAAGCCGGCGAACATCGCGAAGACCACCGTGCCGAAGATGACGTAGTGGAAGTGGGCCACCACGAAGTAGGTGTCCGAGGTCGGGAAGTCCAGCGGGGGAGAGGCCAGCATGACGCCCGTCAGACCGCCGAACACGAACGTCAGCAGGAACCCGAAGGACCACAGCATGGGCGTCTCGAAACTCAGCGAGCCGTTCCACATGGTGCCGATCCAGTTGAAGAACTTCACGCCGGTGGGTACGGCGATGAGGAACGTCATGAAGGAGAAGAACGGCAGGAGCACTCCGCCGGTGACGTACATGTGGTGCGCCCACACGGTCACGGACAGACCGGCGATGGCGATGGTCGCCGCGATCAGGCCCATGTAGCCGAACATCGGCTTGCGGGAGAAGACCGGGATGACCTCACTGATGATGCCGAAGAACGGCAGCGCGATGATGTACACCTCCGGGTGTCCGAAGAACCAGAAGAGGTGCTGCCACAGCAGCGCTCCGCCGTTGGCCGAGTCGAAGATGTGGGCGCCGAACTTGCGGTCCGCCTCCAGCGCGAAGAGCGCCGCCGCCAGCACGGGGAAGGCGAGCAGGACCAGGACCGCGGTCAGCAGCACGTTCCACACGAAGATCGGCATGCGGAACATGGTCATGCCCGGCGCGCGCATGCAGATGATCGTGGTGATGAAGTTGACCGAGCCGAGGATCGTGCCGAAGCCGGAGAAGGCCAGACCCATGATCCACATGTCGGCGCCGATGCCCGGCGAGCGGACCGCGTCCGACAGCGGGCTGTAGGCGAACCAGCCGAAGTCGGCCGCGCCGTCGGGGGTGAGGAACCCGCCGACCGCGATGAGCGAGCCGAACAGGTACAGCCAGTAGGCGAACATGTTCAGCCGCGGGAACGCCACGTCGGGCGCGCCGATCTGCAGCGGCATGATCCAGTTCGCGAAGCCCGCGAACAGCGGCGTCGCGAACATCAGCAGCATGATCGTGCCGTGCATCGTGAACGCCTGGTTGAACTGCTCGTTCGACATGATCTGCAGACCGGGCCGGGCCAGCTCGGCGCGCATGACCAGCGCCATCACGCCACCGATCACGAAGAACACGAACGACGTGACCAGGTACAGCGTGCCGATCGTCTTGTGGTCGGTCGTCGTCAGCCACCGCACGGCCCGGACGCCCCTGATGTCTCTGATCCTTTTCACACCCCGCCTGTGTCCGCGGGGGGCCCGAGCGTCACACTCGGCCGGGGCGACGAGAATCACCGGGGGAGGGTGTGACGATCCGGCGGGTGCCGGACACGAACGGAGCATGAGCAACGACGAGATCTTCGCCGCTGCCTATCGCGAGCACTACTGGGCGGTCAGCCGCTATGTCGCGCGGCGACTGGACGGCCGGACGAGCGAGGTGGAGGAAGTGGTGGCGGAGGTGTTCACCGTCGCCTGGCGGCGCCGGGACGACCTCCCGGACGCCCCACTGCCCTGGCTGTACGGCGTGGCACGCAACTGCCTCGCCAACGCGGTACGCGGCTACGGGCGCCGGCGCCGGCTGGTCGACCGCCTCGGCAACGACGACGCGGCGCACGGCCGGCACATCGCGGCGGGCCCCGACGCCGAGCCGCCCGGCGCCTGGGTGCACGACGCGCTGGCCCGGCTGTCCCCGTCCGACCAGGAGGTGCTGCGCCTCGCGGCCTGGGAGGAGCTGGGCGTCGAGGAGATCGCCGTGGTCCTCGGCTGCGGCCGGCGCGCCGCGTCGATGCGGCTGCACCGGGCCCGGCACCGGCTGAAGGCCGAGATCGACCGGCTCCGCCCCACCCTCACGACCGGTACGACAGCCACGAAGGAGCAGCACCATGGCTGACGAACTCGACCTCCTGCGCGCCGCCGACCCGGTACCGGCCGACCATCCGCGCCTCGGCGACGGCCCTCTGGACCAGCGGGCCGAACGCCTCCTCGCCGATCTGCGGCGCGAGCCGCCCGCCCGCCGCCGTCTCCGGTGGCCGGGGCTGCGCCCCGTCGTCCGCTCCCGGCCGGCCTGGGCGGTGCTGGCCGCCGTCGCCGCGGCCGTCACCCTCAGTCTCGTCGTCGGCGGCACCGCGACCTCGCCCGCCGTGGCCGCCCCCCGCCCCCTCGTCGTACGGGCCGACACCACCCCGGTGTCCCTCGACGAGCTGGCGCGGCGGGCCCGCGCGGACGCGGCCGTCGGAGGGCAGGCCCTGCGCAAGGGCACCCATGTGCAGTCGTGGAGCCTCGCCATGAGCGAGGACAAGCCGCCGATCACCCTCCCCGAGGAGCGGATCGTGCGCTGGAAACCCGACGGCAGCCACACCGAGCTCGTGGTGGCGACCGACCCGACCCACCCGGGCCGCCCCGTCCTGCGCGACGACGAGGGCGGGCCCCGGCTCGGCGAGGACGGGCATGTCGTCAGCCGCCGCACCTATCCGCGCAGCTGGAGCGACGCCCCGCCCCAGTCCCCGCCGCCGCGTGACGCGACCCGGCTGCGGGCCTGGCTCCAGGAGGCCGCCGTTGAACCCGACGGGCTCCGCACCGGGGCGCTCCTCTACGCCGTGGAGCTGCTGCTCGACAACTGGACCCTGGGCGCCCGCGAGTCCGCCGCCCTGGCCGAACTCCTCGCCGGCACCGACGGCCTGCGCCCGGCGGGCCGGGTGACCGACCGGCTCGGCCGGCAGGGGCTCGCCTACGCCTACGAGGAACGCGGCCTCGCCCATCTGCTGATCATGGACCCGCGCACCGGCGCGGTCCTCGGCCTGGAGACGACGTTCACCCGGGCCGACCCGCGATACGGGGTCAGGCCGGGGGACGTCATGGCGTACAGCGCCTGGATGCGCTGATCTCTGCGGATCAGGGGCTGCGCAGCCGGCGTTTGTCCTGCTCGTCCCACGCGGTGGTGTCGCGCGGCGTCGCGTACGGCTCCTCCTCCGGGGGATGCCCGCCGGCGATCGCGCGCTGCCGCACCGCCTCGGCGTCGAACTCCAGGCCGAGCAGGATCGCCAGGTTCCCGATCCACAGCCACACCAGGAAGACGATCACGCCGGCCATGGTGCCGTAGGTCTTGTTGTACGACGCGAAGTTGGCGACGTACACGGCGAAGCCGCCCGAGGCGATCAGCCAGATCACCAGGGCGAGGGCGCTGCCCGGCGTGATCCACCGGAAGCCGCGCACCTTGGCGTTCGGGGACGCCCAGTAGAGCAGGGCGATCATGGTGGTGACCAGGATCGCCAGGACCGGCCACTTGGCGATCGCCCAGACCGTCAGCGCGGTGTCCCCGATGCCCAGCGTGCTGCCGACCTCCTTGGCCAGCGACCCGGTGAAGACGACGATCAGCGCGCTGATCACGGCCAGCACCATCAGCGCCACCGTCACCCCGAGCCGGACCGGCAGCACCTTCCAGATCGGGCGGCCCTCCGGCATGTCGTAGACGGCGTTCGCCGTGCGGATGAAGGCGGCGACATAGCCGGACGCCGACCACACGGCCAGCAGGATGCCGACCACGGCCATGATCGAACCGAGGCCGCCGTTGCCCTGCAACTGCTCGACGGCGCCGGTGAGGATGTCCCGGGCCGAGCCGGGGGCCATCTTCTCGATGTTCTCCATCACCTTGTCGGTGGCCGACTTGCCGACCAGCCCGAGCAGGGACACCAGCACCAGCAGGGCCGGAAACAGCGACAGCACGCCGTAGTAGGTCAGGGCCGCCGCGCGGTCGGTCAGCTCGTCGTCCTTGAACTCCCGCAGGGTGCCCTTGAGCGCCGCGAACCACGACCGCCTGGGCATGTCGGTGGGCGAGTCCGGGGCGCGCCCCTCCACCTGGGGATCCGGGCCGAACCGCTCCTGTGTGGTCTCCGCCCCGGTCTCCGGCCCCTGTCCCCGCCCGCCCTCGCCCGGGTCCGGCCGCTCAGCGGCCTGTTCCCCGGGCTCCGTGTGCCTCGATGTGAGTCGTCGCGTCATGCCCCCCGGGTATCCGGCCCGGTCGGGCTCACGCACACCCGCGGACCGGAATCGCCCGGTTCGCCCGCCTCCGGAAAATACGGTGACCAGCGGATCGCACACTGTTAACGTCGGGCCCATGAAGGGCAACGGGCACCGACACACCGCAGCCGCGCGAGCGACCGGCTCCCCGGCTGCCCGCGCCTGATCCCACTCTCCCCGGCGGCCGGAAACGGCCGCCGGTGTGTGCTGCCCTTGCCCGGTCGCACCGCGCCTCGCGGCTCTTTCCGGTCTCCACGACCCGAAGGACCCTCCGTGATGGACACCGACCAGATCATGCGCACCTTCACCGACTTCTTCCAGGAGCGCGGCCACCTCCGGATCGACGGCGGCAGCCTCCTTCCGTCGCCCGGCGACCCCGTCCTGTTCACCACCTCGGGCATGCACCCCCTCATCCCGCATCTGGAGGGCCGGCCGCATCCGCTCGGGCGGCGCCTCAGCGGCGTCCAGCGCTGCTTGCGCACCACCGACCTCGACGAGGTGGGCGACCGAACCCACCTCACCGTGTTCCAGATGCTGGGCTCCTGGTCGCTCGGCGACTACGGCCTTCCGCAGAGCCTGCGCTGGGGCTGCGAGCTGCTGCGCGACGGCTTCGGCATCCCGCCGGAGCGGATGCACGTCACCGTCTTCGGCGGCAACGACGAGGTCGGCCCCGACCATGAATCCCTCGACACCTGGCGGGAGTCGGGGCTGCCCGTCGAGATGGTCCGGGACGACAACTGGTGGTCCCACGGACCGGCCGGACTGTGCGGCCCCGACTCCGAGATCTTCGTGTGGACCGGCGGCCCCGGCACCCCGCCGCAGGGCACCCCCACCACCGACCCCCGCTGGGTCGAGGTCTGGAACCACGTCGGGATGCGCCACCACCGCGCCGAGGACGGCACCCTCCATCCGCTGCGGCAGCGCAACGTGGACACCGGCATGGGGCTTGAACGGCTGGTGATGCTCCTCCAGGACCGCGACTCGGTGTACGGGACCGACCTGTTCGAACCCTGGACCCGGCACCTGCCGCCCCTGTGGAGCCTGGACGAGCGAGGGACCCGGCTCGTCATCGACCATCTGCGGTCCGCCACCGTCGTCATCGGCGACGGCGTCCGCCCGTCGGCCGGCTCGCACGGCTACGTCCTGCGCCGCCTCGTCCGCCGGGTCCTCACCACCCTGTGGCGCGACGACCCCTCACGCACCCTCTCCGACCTGCCGGAGGAGCCGCTGCGGCACACCCTGCACCACTTCCGGCTGCCCACCGGGCCGGACGAGGTGCGCGGGGTGCTGGACGAGGAGGAGCGCCGGTTCCGTGACCTGGTGCGGCGGGGCCGCCGTGTGCTGGGCCGGCCGGAGTTCTCCGGCCCGCTGAGCGACGACGACTACCGCCGTCTGCACGACACGTACGGTCTGCCGCGGGACCTAGTCACGGGCCTGCGGGCCGACTGACCGGGCGGGGCCCGGGACGGGCGTCCCGGGCCCCGATGCAGCGGAGCGGCTACTCGTCCCACGCCTCGATGATGATCTGCCGCGAGATCTTGCCGTCCCGCAGTGTGATCATCGACTCGGACATCACGCGTACGCCGTCCGCGTACTCGCACGACTCGCTGTAGGCGGCGTTGTCGCCCTGGACCACGCAGCCCTCCAGCTTGTGCGTCATGTCCCGGTTGTAGACGTCGGTGAGCATGTCGGCGATCTCGTCGCGGCCGTGCAGCACCTTCGGGCTGCTGGGCTGCGCGTTGCGGTTGACCACCCGGATCTCGGCGTCGTCGGTGTACAGCGACAGAAGGGTGTCCGGGGTGTTCCCCTCCACGGCCCGGCGCAGGGTGTCCGTGTCGAACGAGGGGGTGGTGCTGGTGCCCATGGTGACCTCCTACGAGACCCGCGGCACGACGAAGGGGGCCGCGGCCGCCAGGGCCTCTGCTTCGAGCGTCCTCCGCCCGGCGGGACGGGGCAACCCCGGCCGCGCGCGCTCCGCCTGACGGGTGAGCGGCGCGGGCGGGCCGTGTCCGGGTGAGGCCCGCCCGCGTTGCGCCGGGCATGAAGTCGACACGACGTATCGCAGCCGCCGTCGGCCTGGCCGCCGGTCTCACCGGTCTCGCCGCGCCCCTGGCGGACGCGGCCCCGATGCCCGGCCCGGACGCCGGCCTGCCGAACGCGGTGACCACGCTCGACTCCCTCGCGGCGAGCGGCGTCCCCGCGGACCGCCAGGGCCGGATGCCCCGCCCGTCCGAGCAGCTGACCCGGCTCGACCAGCTCAAGGACCTGAGCCGGGCCAATCGGCCCCAGGAGTTCCGCCCGGTCGACACGCCGGTCACCAGGATGCTGCCCGCGCTGTAGGCCAAGTTCTCGTACGAAGGGCCGTCCCCGCGGGGCGGCCCTTCATACGTGGTCAGCCCGCCGTCGCCAGGAACTGCGTCGCCGCCAGCTCCGCGTACAGCGGGTCCGCCGTCACCAGGTCACGATGCGTGCCGACCGCCCGGACCCGGCCCGCGTCCATCACCACGATCCGGTCCGCCATCGTCACCGTCGACAGACGGTGCGCCACCACCAGGACCGTCGTCGTCCGGGCGACGTCCGCGACGGTGTCGCGCAGCGCGGCCTCGTTGACCGCGTCCAGCTGCGAGGTCGCCTCGTCCAGGAGCAGCAGCCGGGGGCGGCGCAGCAGGGCGCGCGCGATGGCCACCCGCTGCCGCTCACCGCCCGACAGCCTGGTGCCGCGATGCCCGACCAGCGTCTCCAGACCGCCCGGCAGCCGCGCCACCAGGCCGTCCAGCCGGGTCGTCTTCAGCACCCCCGCCAGGTCGGCGTCGTCCGCGTCCGGGTTGCCCAGCAGCAGATTGTCGCGCAAGGAGCCCGACAGGACGGGCGCGTCCTGTTCGACGTAGCCGATCGCGGAGCGCAGCACCGGCAGCTCCCAGTCCGCCAGGTCCCGGCCGTCGAGTGTGATCGTCCCGGACTCCGGGTCGTAGAACCGCTCGATGAGGGAGAACACCGTCGTCTTGCCCGCGCCGGACGGGCCGACGAACGCGGTCATGCCCTGCGCGGGCACGGCGAACGTCACCCCGTGGTGGACGTAGGGGGCGTCGTCGCCGTACCGGAAGCGCACATCGTCGAAGGCCAGTGCGGCCGGACGGGCGCCGGGGGAGGGCAACGGGGCGGGGGTGGCCGCCGGTTCGGCGGGCAGGCTGAGCGCCTCCTGGATCCGCGCGAGCGCCGCCGACCCCGTCTGGTACTGCGTGATCGCACCGACGACCTGCTGGATCGGCGCCATCAGATAGAAGACGTACAGCAGGAACGCCACCAGGGTGCCCACGTCGATCGCGCCGGTCGCCACCCGGGCGCCGCCCACCGCGAGCACCGTGATGAACGCGATCTGCAGGGCGAGCCCGGCCGTGTTGCCCGCCGCGGCCGACCACTTGGCGGCCCGCACGCTCTGCCGCCAGGACTCCTCGGCGGCCGTGTGCAGCGTCCGCTCCTCGCGGTGCTCGGCACCGGACGCCTTGACCGTGCGCAGCGCGCCCAGGATGCGCTCGAGCGAGGCCCCCATCACGCCCACGGCGTCCTGCGCCTGACGGCTGGCCCGGTTCATGCGCGGCACGATGACCCCGAGGACCGTGCCGGCGACGAGGATCACGGCGAGCGTGACCCCGAGCAGGACGGGGTCCACCACGCCCATCAGCACGAGCGTCGCCACCAGCGTGAGCCCGCCGGTGCCCAGACCCACCAGGGAGTCCGTCGTCACCTCGCGCAGCAGGGTCGTGTCCGAGGTGATGCGCGCCATCAGATCGCCGGGCTCGGTGCGGTCGACGGCGGTGATGCGCAGCCGCAGCAGATACGACGACAGGGCCCGCCGCGCGCCGAGCACGACCGACTCGGCGGTGCGGCGCAGCACGTACGAACCCAGCGCCCCCACTGCCGCGTTCGCCACCACCAGGGCGGACATGAGCAGCAACGCCCCGGCGATGGCCCGGTCGTGGGACAGGTCGTCGATCAGGTCCCGTGCCACCAGCGGCAGCAGCAGCCCGGTGGCGCCGGTGAGGAGGGAGAGCGCGGCGCCCGTGAGCAGGGCCCAGCGGTGCGGGCGGACGTACCCCAGCAGCAGGCGCCAGGTGGGCGGCGCGGTCTCGGTCTCGGCGATGCTCACGGGGCTCCTCGGCGGTCGGGCGGAGCCTTCAGGCTACGTCGGGCCGCCCGGCCCGCCCGAGGGGGTTTTCCGGGCCCGGCGGGCCCACGGCTCAGTCGCGCGGTGCCGCCGCGCGAGGACGGCCGCCATGCCGCAGGTGTCGGTGAGCGCCGAGAAGACCAGGCCGCCCGCGAGACCGGCGGACAGCAACAGCCAGGCGGGCTGCAGCAGTCCCAGGGCGAGGCCGGTCAGGACGATCGTGCCCGCCGTGAAGCGGACCTGACGTTCCATCGCCCAGCCGGCCCGCGCGCCCGACTCGGGGCGACGCAGTGCGTGCCCGTCCGCGGCCCAGCCCTGGGTGCCGCCGGTCAGCGTCAGCGCGGTCACCCCCTGCTCGGCGAGGAGCCGGCAGGCGTTCTCCGAGCGGGCGCCCGAGGCGCACACCACCAGCAGCTCCCCGGCGGGCAGCCGCCGCAGGGCCGGCAGGACCGAGGGGAACCGGTCCAGGGGCACGTTCAGGGCGCCGGGCAGATGGCCCGCCGCGTATTCGCCCGGCGTGCGGACATCGACGACGGTGAGCTCCGGCAGTCGGGCGCGGGCTTCGCCGATGCCGAGGGCGGTGGGGGTCAGGGGAGCGTTCATGGGGGAGGGTTCCTTTCGGGCAAGGGAGTAATATACCCCTACGGGTATAAGGAGGAGTGAGCGTGGAGCTTCAGTTCGAGGGCGACGACCTCAAGTCCGTGCTGAACCGGCTGCGCCGGGCGCAGGGACAGATCTCCGGCGTGATCAAGATGATCGAGGAGGGGCGGGACTGCGAGGACGTCGTCACACAGCTCGCCGCCGCCTCCCGCGCCCTCGACCGGGCCGGTTTCGCGATCATCGCGACGGGCCTCCAACAGTGCCTGACCGACGTGGAGAAGGGCCGCGCGAACGGCGAGACGACGGAGCAGATGAAGGCCCGCCTGGAGAAGCTGTTCCTCTCGCTGGCGTAGATCGCCGCATCGGCCGGCCCCTCACAGGACGGCGTCGGCCAGCATGACGGCGGCCACCGCCGGCAGCGCGCACGCGAAGATCCGCTGGAGCGTGCCGCCGGAGACCTTCTCGGCCAGCCGTCTGCCGTCCCAGGCGCCGAGCACCGTCGCCGCGGCGAACGGCCCCACGGCCGGTCAGGCGACCGACGCCGCGGAGCTCGCCCGGCCGCCCAGCGCGGCCAGCGCGTTGACGGTGATGACCAGCGGGCTGGTGCCCACGGCGGCCCGCATACGCAGCCCCACCACACCCGCCAGCGCCGGTACGGCGAGGAAACCGCCGCCGACCCCGAGCACCCCGGTCACCGCGCCGAGTCCGGCCCCGGCCCGTACGACCCGCACGCGCCGCACCGGCACCTCCGGGGGCCGTACCGTCGCCGACGGCTTGAGCATCCGCAGTGCCGAGACCGCGGCGATCACCGCGAAGGCACCGGTCGGCAGGTGGGCCGGCAGTCCCCCGGACAGGGCGCCGCCGAGCGCGGCGGGGACCAGGCCCGCCACCGCGAACAGCGCGCCCGCCCGCCGGCGGGCGTGCCCCGGCGGGCGTGCGCCGCGAGGGCCGACGCCGAGGTGACCGCCACGACGACCAGGCTCGCGGTGGCCGCCTGTGCCGGGGCCGGCCCGAGCAGATACATCGGCGCGGCCGCCGCGAGCATGCTGCCGCCGCCCAGCGCCCCGAGCGCGAGTCCGGTCACACCGCCCGCGAGCAGCCCCGGGACGAGCGCGCTCACCGACAGCGGTTCCGGGGCGCAGGGCGTGACGGGATCGCGCGGGCGCCTACCGGTCACGGCCGGCGCCCTCCGCCACGACGGGCAGCCCCGCCTCGGCCGAGGCCCGCATACCGCCGAGCACGTCCACGACGTCCACGCCCCGGTGCGCGGAGTCGTACCGGGCGCGCGCCGGCCGGGCGGTGAGCGCGGGCTCGACCAGGTCGGGCCGGCCCACGGTGCCGATCAGCAGCGAGCCGCCGGTGCACGGCGACCGCGCGACCGGACTCCTCCAGGACGTACGAGGTGTGGTGCGGGGACTCGGCAACCGCGGCTGTCCGGTGGGTGGCGCGGACGCCGCGGCCGTCGTCGATCCGCCGAGGGACATCGACCGGGTGATCGCCGCCGCCGCGCGGCGCGGTGCGCGCGTCACCCATGTCGTGGAGACACATGTGCACAACGACTATGTGTCCGGGGGCCTGGAGCCGGCCCGCCTCACCGGCGCCCGCTACCTCGTCCCGGCCGCCGCCCGCGTCGCGTTCGAGCGGACCCCCGTCACGGACGGCGACCGCGTCCGCATCGACACCGGTCTCGCCCTGCGGGCGCCGGCGACCCTCGGCCACACCCGCAGTCGGAACACCGGGGAACGGGCCCGCCTCCGTGCCGTTACCGATCAGTCACAACTAGGGTCGGCACAGGACGCACAGCCGCCAGAGAAGGGTGGAGCACATGGCGCAGGAAGTACGCGGCGTGATCGCGGCGGGCAAGGACGAGCCGGTGCGGGTGGAGACGATCGTCGTGCCCGACCCCGGGCCGGGCGAGGCCGTCGTCCAGGTCCAGGCCTGCGGTGTCTGTCATACCGACCTCCACTACAAGCAGGGCGGCATCAGCGACGACTTCCCCTTCCTGCTCGGCCACGAGGCCGCCGGCGTCGTCGAGTCGGTCGGCGACGGCGTCACCGACGTCGCGCCCGGCGACTTCGTGATCCTCAACTGGCGCGCGGTGTGCGGCCAGTGCCGGGCCTGTCTGCGCGGACGCCCCTGGTACTGCTTCGACACGCACAACGCGAAGCAGAAGATGACCCTCGCCGCCACCGGCCAGGAGCTCTCCCCGGCCCTGGGTATCGGCGCCTTCGCGGAGAAGACGCTGGTCGCGGCCGGGCAGTGCACCAAGGTGGACCCGGCCGTCAGCCCGCAGGTCGCCGGGCTCCTCGGCTGCGGCGTGATGGCCGGCATCGGCGCCGCCATCAACACCGGGAACGTCGGCCGGGGCGACAGCGTCGCGGTCATCGGGTGCGGCGGTGTCGGGGATGCCGCGATCGCCGGGTCCCGGCTCGCCGGAGCCGCGAAGATCATCGCCGTCGACATCGACGACCGCAAACTGGCCAAGGCCCGCGACATGGGCGCCACCCACACCGTCAACTCCCGTGAGACCGACCCCGTCGAGGCGATCCGCGAACTCACCGGCGGCTTCGGCGCCGACGTCGTCATCGAGGCCGTCGGCCACCCCGAGACCTACAAGCAGGCCTTCTACGCCCGCGACCTCGCCGGCACCGTCGTCCTCGTCGGCGTCCCCACGCCCGAGATGAAGCTCGAACTGCCGCTGCTGGACGTGTTCGGCCGCGGCGGCGCGCTCAAGTCCTCGTGGTACGGCGACTGTCTGCCCTCCCGCGACTTCCCGATGCTGATCGACCTGCACCTCCAGGGCCGGCTCGACCTCGGCGCCTTCGTCACCGAGACCATCGAGCTCACCGATGTGGAGAAGGCCTTCGAGCGGATGCACCACGGGGACGTGCTGCGCTCGGTGGTGGTCTTCTGATGACCGTCCGCATCGAACGCCTCGTCACCTCCGGCCGGTTCACCCTCGACGGCGGCACCTGGGACGTCGACAACAACGTCTGGCTCGTCGGCGACGACAACGAGGTGCTCGTCATCGACGCCGCGCACGACGCCGACGCCATCGCCGAGGCCGTCGGCGACCGGCGCCTCGCCGGGATCGTCTGCACCCACGCCCACAACGACCACATCGACGCCGCGCCCGCCCTCGCCGACCGCACCGGCGCCACCATCTGGCTGCACGCCGACGACACCCCGCTGTGGAAGCTGACCCACCCCGACCGCGACCCCGACGCCCACCTCCAGGACGGTCAGGTGATCGAGGTGGCCGGCGCCGACCTCACCGTCCTGCACACCCCGGGCCACGCACCGGGCGCGGTCTGCCTGTACGACCCCGGACTCGGCGTCGTCTTCACCGGCGACACCCTTTTCCAGGGCGGCCCGGGTGCCACCGGCCGGTCCTACTCCCACTTCCCGACGATCATCGAGTCGATCCGCGACCGGCTGCTCACCCTGCCCCCGGAGACCAAGGTCCTCACCGGCCACGGCGACCCGACCACCATCGGCGCCGAGGCACCGCATCTGCAGGAGTGGATCGACCGGGGCCACTGAGCCGCCCGACCGGATGAGCCGTCCGACCGGATGAGCCGTCCGACAGGGTGAGCCGTCCGACCGGATGGGCCGTCCGACCGGATGGGCCGTCCGACAGGGGGAGCCGTCCGACCGGATGGGCCGTCCGACAGGGTGAGCCGCCCGACCGCCCGATGAATCACGACAGAAGATGTCCGGCTTCCCCGGCACCCTCGAACCCACAGCACATCGGGGCCATGGGAGGCCGGACATGTCACACCCGCTCGAAGGCAAGGTCGCACTGGTCGCCGGGGCGACCCGGGGAGCCGGACGCGGCATCGCCGTGGAACTCGGCGCCGCGGGCGCCACCGTCTACGTCACCGGACGCAGCACCCGCGCCCGGCGCTCCGAGTACGACCGCCCCGAGACCATCGAGGACACCGCCGACCTGGTCACCGAGGCCGGCGGCCACGGCATCGCCGTCCCCGCCGACCACCTCGACCCCGCCCAGGTCCGCGCCCTCGTCGACCGCATCGAGAGGGAGCAGGGCCGGCTCGACGTCCTCGTCAACGACATCTGGGGCGGCGAGAAGCTGTTCGCCTGGGACAGCCCCCTCTGGGAGCACGACCTCGACGACGGCCTGCGGCTGCTCCGCCTCGCCGTCGACACCCACGCCATCACCAGCCATCACGCGCTGCCCCTGCTGCTGCGCCGGCCCGGCGGCCTGGTCGTCGAGATGACCGACGGCACCGCCGAGTACAACCGCGACAACTACCGCAACTCCTTCTTCTACGACCTCGCCAAGACGGCCGTACTGCGCATGGCCTTCGCCCTCGGCCATGAAGTCGGCGGGCGCGGCGCCACCGCCGTCGCCCTCACCCCCGGCTGGATGCGCTCGGAGATGATGCTGGACGTGTTCGGGGTCCGCGAGGACAACTGGCGCGACGCCCTCGACCGCGTCCCGCACTTCGCCATTTCCGAGACCCCGCGCTACGTCGGCCGGGCCGTCGCCGCCCTCGCCGCCGACCCGGACGTCTCCCGCTTCAACGGGCAGTCCCTGTCCAGCGGGCAGCTCGCCCGTGTCTACGGCTTCACCGACCTCGACGGCAGCCGCCCCGACGCCTGGCGCTATCTGCCCGAGGTCCAGGACGCCGGAAAACCGGCGGACACCACCGGCTACCGCTGACCGGTGCCGGCACCGGCTCCGCCGCGGCGAGCGGCCGGCGCCGAGTGCCCCGGCGAACAGCCCCAGATCGTCGCGGCGGGCCGCGTAACAGCCCTCGCGGCCCGCCGCTGCCGCTGCAGTGGCTCGCGCCGGCGCTCCGGGGGGCCACCCGGCCTTTTCGTAGGTTCAGCGTTTCGCCGGACGGGTCCGGGCGCACGGCAAGCCGCGGCCGGGCCTCCTCCAGGCTCAGCGGGTCCGGATGCGGATCGGTGCCGAGCCGCGCGGCGACCCGGTTCGGCACGGTGGCCGTCTTCTGCGCCGACTGCGCGTACTCCGTCATCGGTCAGCCGGCGTTCCTCCCGGCGCGCCGCCTGTTCCCGGCGGAACCGCACCCGGCCACCCCGGTCCACGACCGCACAGGAGCCGAGCGCGCCGAACACGACGCCCAGCAGGGCGGGGAGCTGCTGGAGGAACGCGGACATCCGCGTACGCCATCTGCCCGTGTGATCGTTCCGGCACTACCGTTTCCGAGCATGACCGACACCACGCGCTTCGCGGACCACGCAGTCCTGATCACCGGCGCCGCGCGCGGCATCGGCGCCGCCGTCGCCCGCCGCCTCGCCGAGGAGGGCGCCCGCGTCCTGCTGACCGACCGCGACGGGCCGGAGGTCGAGGAGACCGCCGCCCGGCTGCGCGGCCTCGGCCACACCGCCCGGGCCCTGGCCTGCGACGTGGCCGACCGCGCGGCGGTGGAGGCGGCCGTCGCCGCGGCGGTGGCCGCCTTCGGCGCGCTCGACGTCCTCGTGAACTGCGCCGCCTCCTGCACCCCCGACACCCCGCTGTTCGAGGACGGCCCCGACGACGCCTGGGACCGCGACCTCGACATCACCCTCACCGGCACCTACCGCTGCTGCCGCGCCGCCCTGCCGCATCTGGCCGCCTCAGGGCGGGGCGCCATCGTCAGCATCGGCTCCGTCAACGGCCTCCAGGACTTCGGCAACCACGGCTACAGCGCCGCCAAGGCCGGCCTGGGCTCGCTCACCCGCACCCTCGCCGGTCACGCGGCCGCCCGCGGGGTGCGGGTCAACCTGGTGACGCCCGGCACGGTGCGCACCTCCGCCTGGGAGGGGCGGGACGCCGACCTCGAGGCGATCCGCCCGCTGTACCCGCTGGGCCGGGTCGGGGAGCCCGAGGACATCGCCGCGGCCGTCGCCTTCCTGGCGTCCCGCGACGCGGCCTGGATCACCGGCACCACCCTCGTCGTGGACGGCGGTCTCACCGCGGTGAACACCGGGTTCCGGGCGGCGCGGGGCGGCTGGGACGACGAGTGAGACGGCCCGGGCACCGACCGTAACCTCACCGTTCGGTCACAGCCCGGCCGACGGCACAACCGAACACGCCCCAGACGTGTCTACGCAGCAGTAGTCCACGAAACACACACGTCAGGGAAGGGCCCGGCCATGGGGGACACACGCAGACGGCGCGCCGTCGCACTCGGCATCACCGGCGGACTGGTCGCACCGCTCTCGCTCGCGCTCGGCGCCGCTCCGGCGCAGGCCGCGCCGAGCTGCACCACCTCGGCCGGCCCCTACCAGAAGCAGGTGGAGAAGTTCCTCGGCCGCCCGGTCGACGGCAAGCAGTCCACCACCGACTGCAAGGCCATCCAGGCCTTCCAGACCAAGCACGGCATCACCCCCAACGCCGGCTACGCCGGTCCGGTCACCTGGGGCGTGATGAACCTGATGAACAAGCAGAAGGCCGTCGGGACGAACCCGAACAAGGACGGCAAGTGCCCCGTCAACAAGGGCCGTATCGCCTGCGTGAACCTCACGCTCCAGCTCAGCTGGATCCAGGACGGCAAGAAGCTCGTGTACGGGCCGGTCCCGGTCCGCACCGGCCGCAACGGCTACGAGACCCGCACCGGCCTGAAGAAGATCTACTGGCGGCACATCGACCATGTGTCGAGCATCTACGACGTGCCGATGCCGTACTCCCAGTTCTTCGACGGCGGCCAGGCCTTCCACTCGGTCGGCGTCAGCATGTGGAACCCGCCGGGTTCGCACGGCTGCGTCAACATGACGAAGACCGACGCGAAGAAGTACTGGTCGCTGCTGAAGAACGGCGACGACGTCTACGTGTACGGCCGCAAGCCGGGCACCTGAGTCAGGACAGGCACCCGGCTCGCGGACCGCTGACGCCCGAAGCTCACGCCTCGGGCGCGTCCCCGAAGTCCGGGATGTCCAGCCGGACCCCGCCCTGCCGCGCCGACTCGTGCGCGACGATGCCCGGCAGGGTGTAGCGGGCGGCCACCCACGCGTTCACCGACGGCAGACCGCGCGAGTTCACCGCGGTCACGAAGTCGTCGACCAGGAAGTGGTGGCTGCCCTCGTGCCCGTTGTGCAGGTGGTCGAACTCCCGGGGCAGCCGGGCCCGGTCGTGCACCGGCGCCGAACCCGACGTGAACGCGGCCCGCAGCTCCGGCGCGATGTGCTGCAGCGAGGGGTCGTCGGGGGACAGGGTCTGCTTGGGCTCCAGCAGCTCGCTGATGTCCTTGACGCCCTTCTTGTCCTGCCACAGGGCGACCGTGGCCAGCTGCTCCATGCTCGCCTCGGTCCCGAAGAACCGGAAGCGGGACTCCCTGATGTGCGACGGGTAGCCGACCCGCCGGAACTCGTTCGTACGGAACGAACCGCCGCCCGCGACCTCGAACAGCGCGGTCGCGTTCGAGAAGTCGTTGTCGAACTGGCTGACCGACCGGTCGAAGACGCCGTCGCCCCGGTCGTCCAGGACGCCGACCGCCGACACGCTCACCGCGTGCGTCTGCCAGGCGCCCAGCACCCCGCCGACCGAGTGCGTCGGGTACAGCAGCGGGGGATAGGAGGCGGTCGCCTTCCAGTTCTCGCCGCCGCTGTACTGGTAGGCCTCGTAGAAGCCGAGGTCCATGTCGTGGACGTAGTCGCCCTCGGCGTAGAAGAGCCGCCCGAAGGCGCCCTCCGCGATCTGGTTGCGGGCGTGGACGGTCGCCGGGTTGTACTGGCTGGTCTCGCCCATCATGTACGTCAGCCCGGTCGCCTTGACCGCGTCGATGATCGCCGCGATCTCCTCCGTGGTGATCGCCATGGGCACGGCGGAGTAGACGTGCTTGCCGGCGTCGAGGCCCTGGAGGACCAGCGGGCCGTGGGTCCAGCGCTGCGTGAAGATCGCGACCGCGTCCACGGCCTTCGACTCCCGCATCGCCTCGTACGAGGGGAAGGTCCCGGCCAGTCCCTGTGCGGCGGCGAGCTGCTCGGCCCGCTCGGGCAGCAGGTCGGTGACGTACACGTCGCTGACACCGGGGTGGGCCTGGAACAGCGTGGCGAACTGGCCGGAGAACTGGCCGGCGCCGACGATGCCGAGGGAGAACGTCATGGAGTGTGTGCCTTTCACTGGCCGAGGATGAGGTTGATCTGGTCGTTGGTCCTGGTCAGACCGGTCACCGGGGCGTCGTTGGCGTAGACGTCCTGCATGGCGGGACGGACCAGCGCGTACACGTCCGCCGCGTAGTCGGTGATCGGGAAGGAGAAGGTCGTGGAGTCCTTCTTGTCGGTGACCGGTTCGGTGAACGCGGACACGTCGATGCCCTTCTTCCGGTACGCGGCCACCGCCTCGGCCGTGCCGTCCGGGGTGGCGGGGAAGACGATGCCGTAGCGGCCGACGGTCTTCTGGCACTCGTTCGAGGCCAGGTACCGCACCCACTTCCTGGCGCCCTCCTTGTTGCGGGCGTTCTTCGTGATGGAGTCGGCGAGGCCGTTCATCATGGTGGCGCGCTTGCCGGTCGGGCCGATCGGGGTGGGCGCGGTGCCGACGTCGAGGCCCTCGGCGCCGTAGTAGCTGGAGATCATCCAGGCGCCGTCGAACGCGGTCGCCGCCTTGCCGGAGGCGACCTGGGCGGTGGCCGGGTTGGCGCCGTCGGTGTAGTCGGTGAAGGGCGCGAGATAGCCCTTCTCCGCCAGGCCGAAGTACCAGTCGATCACCGACTGGAACGTCCTGTCGCCGTACCGGTACTCGGTGCCCCAGCGGGCCTTGTCCGTGTAGTGCCAGCCCGCGGAGGCGGCGAACGGGCTCCAGGTGGTCTGCCCGTCGGCGTCGCCGGCACCGCCGGTCGCCATGCCGTACACCTTCACGTGATGCTTGTCGAAGCCCTTCTCGTCGCCGCGCACGCCGTTGCGGTCGACGGTCAGACGGGCGATGGCCTTCTCGAAGCTGCCGCCGTCCTCCGGGTTCCAGTCCAGGCTGTTGAGCCGGTCGGTGCCGAGGCCGGCCTCCTTGACCATCTTCCGGTTGTAGAAGAGGGCGACGGTGTCCCAGTCCTTGGGGGCGCCGTAGCGACGCCCGTCCTGGCCGCGCCAGTTGGCGGCGAGCCCCGGCTGGTAGGCGGAGTCGTCGAGGCCGAGGTCGTCCAGCGGTTCGAGGACCTTCAGGTCGGCGAACTGGCCGAACTTCTGGATGTGGTCGGTGAAGACGTCCGGCTCGGTGCCGGCGATGAAGCTCGCGGTGAGCTTGGTCCAGTAGTCGGCCCAGCCCATCTGGGTGATCTTCACCTTCAGGCCCGGGTTCTGCCTCTCGAAGGTCTTGGCGCACGCCTGGTAGGCGGGCAGTTGGTTGGCGTCCCAGAGCCAGTACGTCACGGTGTTCCCGCCCGACCCCGCCGCGCCGTCCTGGCCGCAGCCGGTGGCCAGGGAGAGGAGGAGCGCTCCGGTCAGCGCCGTGGCCCTCCGTATGTGAAGTCGCATCCCCGTCCCCTTACTTGATGCCGGTGAAGCTGATGGAACCGACGATGCGGCGTGCGAAGCAGCCGAACAGCACGAGCATCGGGAGGGCGGCGATCAGCGTGGCCGCCATCAGGCCGGACCAGTCGTAGCCGGTCTGCGGCGTCTGCGCCCGGAAGATGGCCAGCGCCACGGTCAGCACGCGCGAGCTGTCGCTGTACGACACCATCAGCGGCCAGAAGTAGTCGTTCCAGGCGGTGATGTACGTCAGCAGACCCAGGGTGAGCAGGGGAGTGGACGCCATCGGCAGCATCAGCCGGAAGAAGATCCGCACCTTCCCCGCCCCGTCCAGCAGGGCGGCCTCCTCCACCTCCCGGGGCACGTTCATGAAGAACTGACGCAGGAAGAACACCGCGAAGGGCGTCATGAACATCGTCGGCAGGGCCACGCCCAGCAGGCTGTCCACCAGGCCGAGCTGCTTGACGAGCACGAAGTTGGGCAGGAGCGTGAAGATCGCCGGCACCATCAGCCCGGCCAGGAACAGCCCGAACACCGCCTCCCGGCCGCGCCAGCGCAGCCGCGCGAAGGCGTAGGCGGCCATGGCGGAGAAGAAGATCTGGCACACGGTGATCAGGGTCGAGACGACCACCGAGTTGACCAGATAGCGCCAGAATTCAAGTCCGCCGCCCGAGCCGCCCTGGGCGATGGCCTCCTCGGCCGACTGCAGTCCGAGGGCCCGCTCGAAGCCGCCGGTCGTCGCGCCGACCGGGAGGATGTCGCCGGGGTGGGCGGCGAGCGCGTCGTTCGAGGACAGCGCGGTGCGCAGGATCCAGTAGAACGGCAGCATCGTCAGGAGCACGATCGCGGCCATCACGGCCCAGGCGACGGCCCGGCCGGGAGTGATCCGGCGCCGTACGCGCCGGACGGTCGTGGTGTCTGCCACGGCAGCCATGTCGGTGTCTCCCTTCCTCAGCCGAGGTCGCTCTGACCGGCGCGGGTGAGCCGGTACTGGAGGACGGTGATGGCGCTCAGCACGACCAGCAGGGCCACGGACATCGCCGAGGCGTACCCGAACTGGAAGCGGCCGAAGGCGGCGCCGTAGATGTAGAACTGCAGGACGTTGGTGGCGTTCGCGGGTCCGCCCGCGGTCGTCACCGCGACGGTGTCGAACACCTGGAAGGAACCGATCACCGTCATGATCAGGACGACCGCGAGGACCGGGCGCAGCAGCGGCATCGTGATCCGCCAGAACATCCGCCACTCGCTCGCGCCGTCCACCTTGGCCGCCTCGTACATGTCGTTCGGGATGGCCATGAGTCCGGCGAACAGCAGCAGCGCGGTGTAGCCGACGTGCCGCCACACGTTGATGAGGGCGATCGTGGGGATCGCCCAGGTCTCGTCGGCGAGGAACGGGATGCGGTCGAAGCCGAGGCCCGCGACGATCTCGTTGCCGATGCCGAGCTGGGTGTCGAGGATCCAGAGCCAGACGATGCCCGCGACGACGTTGGACATCAGATACGGGGTGAGCACGATCCCGCGCAGCACCGCCGACTGGGTCAGCCGCTGCAGCAGGACGGCGACGGCGAGCGCGGAGACCGTCTGGACGCCGATGTTGATGACCACGTACTCGACGGTCACTCCCATCGAGTCCCAGAAGATGGGGTCGTGGACCATCCGCACGTAGTTGTCCAGGCCCACCCATTCCGCCGGCGTCAGCAGGTTGAAGCGGGTGAAGCTCAGGTAGACGCCCCGCAGCGTCGGCCAGAGCAGGAAGACCAGGAAGCCCAGCAGTGCCGGGGCGATGAAGACGGCGGCGAGCCGTCCGTCCCCGTGTTCCTCGCGGGCCGTCGCCCGCCGTGCCGTTCTCCGGTCCGTCCCTGCCCCCTTCGCGTCGCCCAGGGGCAGACGCGATGGGGGACTGCTGGAGGCGATGGTCATCGGGAGACTCCCTCGTCTGCGGCTCGTCCTCGGGCACTTACTTTTGTGGCGGAAGAATCAGGCCGTCAAGAGGTCGGTGAACATCTTCTTTCCGACAGAGCGATGGCCATAGACTGACCTGGTTGGTTTCGTGAAGAAAGAAATTACGGATGTGGGAGTCTGACGACCATGACCGCAGCAGTCGACAGCTGGCGTCCGCTGAGCCCCGGTGAACGCGCGGTGGCGATCGAGGTGCTTCTCGCCGGGCCCCTGTCCCGCACCGAACTGGCCCGCCGCCTCGACCTGTCCGCGGGCAGCGTCACCCGGCTGACCAAGCCGCTGATCGAGACGGGCCTGCTCGTCGAGGTCCCCGAGGCCGGCGAGGTGCTGGAGGCCCGTCAGGGCCGCCCCTCCCAGCCGCTGGACGTCGTCGCCGAGTCCCGCTCCTTCCTCGGCTTCAAGATCACCGAGGACACCGTCTACGGCGTCGTCACCACCCTGCGCAGCGACATCGTCGTCCGCCACGACCGGCCCCTCACCACCCGCGAGCCCGCCGAAGCCGTGGAGCTGCTGGGGGAGATGACCGAGGAGCTCGCCGCCCGGCACCCCCGGATCGCGGGGATCGGCATCGGCGTGGGCGGCCTCGTCGAGAACCGCTCCGTCGTCGGCGAGTCGCCCTTCCTCGGCTGGCGCGACGTACCGCTCGCCGAACTCGTCGCGCGACGCACCGGGTTGCCGGTCGTCGTGGAGAACGACGTCGCCGCCCTCGTCGAGGCCGAGACCTGGTTCGGCGCGGGGCGCGGCCTCGACCGGTTCGTGGTCCTGACCATCGGCGCCGGGATCGGCTACGGCCTGGTGCTGGGCGGCCGGCGGGTGCCGTACGCGGAGGAGGACCGCGGGTTCGGCCGGCACTGGATCCTCGACCCGTACGGCCCGCTCACCCCCGACGGGGCGCGCGGCAGCGCGGTCTCGCTGCTGACCATCCCGAACATCCGCTATCAGGTGCGGGCGGCCACCGGCGTCGACCACGGCTGGGAGGAGATCCTCCAGGCCGCCGCCGAGGGCGAGCCGATGCCCGCCCGGGTGATCGAGGAGGCGGCCCGCGCGCTGGGCACGCTGGTCGCGCAGATCGCCAACTTCGTGCTGCCGCAGAAGATCCTGCTCGCGGGCGAGGGGGTGGGCCTGATGGATGTGGCCGGGGACACTGTGACGAGGACCATGCGTGCGCAACGCCACCCGCTGGCGGCCCCGGTGGCGCTGGAGACGAAGGTGTCCGACTTCCACGACTGGGCCCGTGGCGCGGCCGTACTCGCCATCCAGGTCCTGGTGTTGGGGACGGCCGACCGCTGAACCCGCCGCCCCGGGGCGGATGATGACGTGATCAGCGACACGGTCCGATATGCCCGCCTTGGGTGCGCTTACTCACAGCGCCTTCACCTGCGGGATCGTATGCTTCACAACATGTCCACCACTGTTGAATTCGCCTCCGACAGGTCGGCTGACGAGGTCAACGAGGAGATCCGGGCGCTGTGGCGCCGGGCGGGCGGGACACTGAGCGTCGAGCAGCGCGAGGAGTACCAGCGCCTCGTCATGGAGTGGGCCGCGGTGGCCCCCCAGCCGGCCAAGGCGGCCTGACCGCCGGCCGCGGCGGGCCCCGCCCCTCCTCGGCGCGACCCGCCCCAGCCGCCCTCGCGGTCTCCTCTCCCGGCCCGCGTCAGCTCCAGGTCGCCGAGTAGTACCGCCGGTACTCCCTGCGGTCCTGCTCGGCCCGGATGAACCGGGTCGCCACCAGGGCGACCATGCTCCCCGCGACGACCAGCAGCCCCGGACCCACGTTGTTCGGGTCCGCCAGCCGCGCCAGCAGCGTGGCAGCCTGCTCACCGGTCACCGGCACCGACGACCCCGGCGAGGCGTCGGCCGGCGCACCCGCCCCCTGCGACGGTGCCGGCGCGGGCGCCGCGCCCTTCTTCCCGCCCTCCTCCGACACCAGCAGCTGTACGTCCAGCGCGGCCAGCGCCTTCGTCACCGGCTGGAAGTACGTCGTACCGCCGGACTGGCAGTCGCCGCTGCCGCCCGACGTCACGCCGAGCGCCACCCCCTCGGAGAACATCGGCCCGCCGCTGTCCCCCGGTTCGGCGCACACGTTCGTCTCGATGAGGCCGGTCACCGTCCCCTCCGGGTAGTTGACGGTGGCGTTGAGCGCCGTCACCTCGCCCTCGCGGAGCCCGCTGGTGCTGCCGCTGCGGAACACGCGCTGCCCGACGGCCGGATCGGCGGCACCCGTGATGCGCACGCCCTTGCCGCCACCGATCGACACCACGTCCGGCGTGGCGCCCGGGTCGCCGGCCGAGTACTTGATCAGCGAGTAGTCGGCGCCGGGGAAGTTCTGCCGCTCGGTCCGCCCGATCTGGTCGGTGCCGGAGCTGTCGGCGAACCACACCGATCCGTCCGGCCCGCAGTGCCCGGCGGTCAGGATGAAGAAGCGCCGCCCGTCCGTGACGTTGAACCCGGCCGAGCAGCGCCCGGCCGTCGACAGCAGCGGCTGCGCGCCGTTGATCCGGGTGGTGAACGTACCTTCGGTGCGCTCCATGCGGACGAAGCCGCCGATGTCCTCGGCCATGTCCGTCATCCGCGACCAGTCGCCGGCGGAGACGGTGCTGTCGCCGCGGACGACGACCTCATTGGTGCGGTAGTCCACGACCCAGGCGGTGCCGGCCACGCGGGGCGCCGAACGCAGCGTCGCCGTCGCCGACTTCAGCTCGTCCATGCTGTGCTCGACCATCTTCGGCTTCATGCCCGCCCCGCTGACCGCGGTGGCCGCCTCCTGGTCGGTGACCGCGACGACCGGCCTGCCGTCGTCGCCGATCCAGCTGCCCGCCGTACGGGAGGTGCCCAGACGGGCGACCAGCTCACCCCCGGGGCCCGGCGTGGCGGACTCGGCGAAGGTCCGCGGCACCGCGGAGGGGCCGGCGGGCTCGCTCGCCACGGCGCGTGTGACCATCGTCCCCCCGAGGAGGAGTCCGCCGACGGCCGCCAGCCGTGTCACCCGCCGGACGAGACGTCGTCGTGCGTGCCTCATGCATGGCTCCCGAACCAGGTACAGCGCGGCGCGAACGCCGCGGGGCCCTCCCGGAGTTGAGCACCCGCCGACTCATACGCACCCGGGCCCCGCCGTGTTCACCGTGCCGGTGATCTCGTTCCGGAGCCGCACTCCTTAGACTGCGGCCATGGACGACTCGTCGCTGGACCGGCTCGGAGCGGGCAAGTACCTGCTCATCACCAGCTATCGCAAGAACGGCACCGGGGTGCCCACGCCGGTCTGGGTGGTCCGGGACGGGGAGGCCCTCGGCGCCTGGACGGCCGCCGACTCCTGGAAGGTCAAGCGCATCCGGGCCCGCTCCGACGTCCTGATCGGCCCGTGCGACCTGCGCGGACGCCCCACCGGCGAGCAGGTCCCGGCGACCGCCGAGATCTGCGACGAGGCGACCAGCGCCCGCTACCGCCGGCTCATCGCCCGCAAGTACGGGATCATGGGCCGCCTCACCCTGCTCGGCAGCCGGCTGCGCCGGGGTGTGAAGGGCACCGTCGGCGTGCGGATCACACCGGGCCCGGCGCCGGAGCCCGGTCAGGTCCAGGCGCGGTAGGGCTCGTCGACCAGCTGGAACACGGGCTCGCCGCGCACCGGGTCCTTCGCCGTGGACAGCCGGACCCGGTCCCCGCTGTGGATGCCGATGGGCGGGCCCATGACCCGGCCGCGTACGACGAACCCCTCGGCCATCTCGACCAGGGAGACATTGCGCGCGGCGGGGGTGTTGCGGTGCACCACGGTGGAGTGCCGGACCGTGCCGACGCCCTCGCTGCGTTCGGTGCGCAGATCGCTGCCCTGGCACACCGGGCAGAGCAGCCGGTGGTACATCGCGGTGCCGCACCAGGTGCAGCGCTGATAGCGAAGGGCGTCCGTGCCCGTGTCCGTCGCGTCGAGCACGCCGGTCCCGGAGCCGGTGATCCGGCCGGCCACGCTGCCTGAGTGGTGATACACGCTGCTCAACTCCCTGCGCTCGACCGGAAATCCCGCGTGCGCGGAGACCCGGGCACGCCTGTGCGCGGCTCGCGGTGCCGCCGTGCACGGCCTCAGAGTATGGCACTGAGTGCCACTCGTAAAGGCACTGCGTTCCCTGGATTTCGAGAAGATTGCGGGGGCCGTGTGGACGGCCCCGTCAGCCGTGTCCGAGTACGGTCTCCAGCTCCTTGACCACCCGCCACAGCGGCGCGTCACGGCGGGACACGACCACCACGACATCGCCGTCGGCCTCCGCCGCGGCGGCCCGCGGCGGCTCGGGGGCCTCCGCGTACGTCGACTGCACATACGCCAGCGCCCGGTCCACCTCGGCGCCCGCGTCGCCCCGCCCGTCCGACCGCAGCCAGGAGCGCAGCGCGTTGTTGTGCGCGGCGACCACGGCGGCGGCGATCACGTCCGCGCGCAGCGTCCCGTCGGACCGGCCGGCGAACCGGGCCCGCAGATACCCGGCCAGCGCCCGCTGGTAGCGCCGCACCACCGACAACTCGTAGGCCCGCAGCCCCGGCACCTGCTTGGTGAGCCGGTAGCGCTGCACGGAGAAGGTCGGGTTCTCCCCGTACATGCCCAGCACCAGACGGGCCGCGTCGCACACCCGGCGTACCGGCTCATCGGTCGCGTCGCCCGCGGCGAGGAACGCCTCCATGTCGGCCAGGCACCGCTCGTGGTCCGGGAAGACCACGTCCTCCTTGGACGGGAAGTACCGGAAGAACGACCGTCGTCCGACGCCGGCCAGTGCCACGATGTCGTCGACGGTGGTCTGTTCGTACCCCCGCTCCAGGAACAGCCGGAAGGCCGCCGCGACCAGGGCGTCCCGCATCGGGGGCTTCTCGCCGCGGCCGGGCGCGGCGCTCGTGGAGCTCATGAACGCGAACGTAGCACCCGCGGCCGACTCATATGACACTCAGTGCACCGGGATGAGGGAACTGAGTGCCTTCCCGCCTGTGGGAAGGCGTCTGGGAAGGAATCCGCGCGGCCGAGCGATGAGTTTCGGGCGGGCGGCCGGTCGACACTCGTGACAGCGGACGACCCCCGGGAGGTACCCCATGGCAGGCGACGGCTTCACCACATGTCTCTGGTTCGACGGCCAGGCCGAGGAGGCGGCCCACTTCTACACCTCCGTCTTCGAGAACTCCGGCGTCGGCCGTGTCACGCGCTACCCGGAGGGCGCGATGCAGCCGGTTGGGAGCGTGATGACGGTCGATTTCACCCTCGACGGGCAGAGGTTCCTCGGACTCAACGGCGGGCCGGAGTTCACGTTCAGCGAGGCGACCTCCTTCATGATCTCCTGCGAGACCCAGGAGGAGATCGACTACTACTGGGACAGGCTCACCGAGAACGGCGGCCAGCCCGGTCCGTGCGGCTGGCTCAAGGACCGGTTCGGGGTGTCCTGGCAGGTCAACCCGGCCCGGCTGCAGGACATGATCGCCGACCCGGACCCCGAGAAGGCCGCCCGGGTCACCAAGGCGTTCATGTCGATGGGCAAGTTCGACATCGCCGCCCTGGAGCGGGCCTACGCCGGAGAGTGACCCCCGTTCACCGGGCGGTGCGGAGGGTGGCGGTGATCTCCCGGGCGATTCGCAGGATGCCGGGGGAGCGGACGGGGCACGGCTTCGGCGTCGTGGTCGTCGGCGCCAGACAGAAGTGCAGATGGTCGTCCGCGCGGTGCAGCGCCGTGCGGTCGCGGCCCGGCTCCGTGCAGTACGGCGGATGGGCCCGCTCGAAGGGCGTGCACGGCAGGTGCCGGACCCAGGTGTGCCGCGCCCCGGCCGCGCTCACCGCCGCCCCCGCGTCGGCCACGAGGTCGCCGGAGGCGGCGGCCCGCCGCTCGTAGAGGGCGTTGACGCGCCGGATGCGGTCGGGCGTGATCGGGTCCGGCCCCTGGAGCACCCAGACGATCCGGGCCCCGTCGTGCGCGGCCTCGATCTGGCCGCCGAGCCGCTCCATGTCGGCCGCGTAGCGCGCGTAGTACTTCCGTGGCGAGGCGTCATGGGTGATGCCGCCCATGCACGGCGTGTAGCCCCAGGAGTTGCCCCAGAACTGCAGGACCACGAAGTCCGGCCGCAGCCGCCGCACCAGCGCCGCCGCCTTGTCCGCGGCCGGCACCAGGGACCGCGCGCCCGTGCCCTCAAGGTAGTCGCACAGCGTGGTGCCGGAGTACGGGGCGCCGGAGTAGTCCGCCCGCAGCTCCCGGCGCACCTCCTGCCCGAGGACCCGCTGCGCCTCCATGGCGAGGGAGTCGCCCAGGTACAGCACCGTGGGCGGCCTCGCCGGCGCGGGCCTGGCCTCGCCCCGGGGTGAGGCGGGCGCCCGCTGGTGGGTGGTGGCGGAGGCGGCCGGCGTCTCGGGCGGCGCGGACCCCGGCCGGGACGCCGGATCGCCGCAGCCGGCGAGCAGCGCGACACCGAGCACGATCCCCACGCACCACGGCCTGCGCATACGGCGGCTCCCGCCCCGGACACCGAATGGGCCCCCAGGCAAGCACAGCCGTGCCCGATACGGAAGCCCCCGACAGGCCACTGGACAGGCGACTTTGACGGGCCGTCAGAGATCGTTCACGAGCACCGCCGCCCCGTCGAACCGCCCCTCCTTCAGATCCCGCAGCGCCTCGTCCGCCCGGGACATCGGATACGGGTGGGTCGTCGCCCGCACCCCGTGCTGCGCGGCCAGTGCCAGGAACTCACGGGCGTCCTCCCGGGTGTTGGCGGTGACGCTGCGCACCTGGCGCTCGTAGAAGAGTTCCCGCTCATAGCCGAGCGGCGGGATGTCGGTGAGGTGGATGCCCGCGATCGCCAGCGTGCCGCCCCGGTCCAGGGCGCGCAACGCCACCGGGACCAGATCGCCGACCGGGGCGAACAGGATCGCGCTGTCCAGCGGCTCGGGCGGCATCGCGTACGCGTCCCCGGCGGAGGCCGCGCCCAGGTCGAGGGCCAGCCGCCGTGCCGCCGCCCCACGCGTGAGGACGTGCACGGTGGCGCCCTCGGCCAGCGCCAGCTGCGCGCACAGATGGGCGCTGCCCCCGAAGCCGTACAGCCCGAGCCGTCCGCCCGGCGGCAGCGCCGACCGCCGCAGCGCCCGGTAGCCGATGATCCCGGCGCACAGCAGCGGGGCGAGGTCCACGTCGTCCAGGCCGCCCGGCAGCCGGTGGGCGAACGCGGCCGGCACGGTCGTGTACGCGGCGTACCCCCCGTCCGCGTCCCAGCCGGTGTAGGAGGAGGCCGGGCACAGGTTCTCCGCGTCCCGCCGGCAGTACGCGCACGTCCCGTCGGTCCGCCGCAGCCAGGCCACCCCTACACGTTCGCCGGGCTCGAAGCCGCGCACCGCCGCGCCGGCCCCGGCGACCTCGCCGACGACCTCGTGCCCGGGGGTGACGCCGGGCCGCCGTACGGGAAGATCGCCCTCGGTGACGTGCAGATCCGTACGGCACACCCCGCACGCCCGGACCCGGACCAGCAGCTCGTCGTCGGCCGGCACCGGCACCGGCTTGCTCGTCAGCCGCAGCGGGCCGCCGTCGAGCGGCCCCGGCTCGGTCACCGACCACGCGCGCATCGTCCCGTCCGCCATCGTGCACCCCGTCCGCCGACTCGGTCGCCGTCCCTTTCCCAGTCTGGAACGGAACTCCGCGTTCGGCGCGCGGCCCGACGGCAGCGTGACTACCGTGAGAGACCGGACCATCCACCCAGCGGGAGAGGGCCGCAGCCATGGCCGTGAAACCTGACGGAACCCCCATCTGGGCCGACGCGATGTTCAGCGACCTCGAGGGGGCCAAGAACTTCTACGGGGACGTCCTCGGCTGGACGTTCGGGGAGTCGTCGTCCGAGTACGGCAACTACACGCAGGCCTACGCCCAGGACAAGGCCGCCGCCGCGGTCGTACCGCCGATGCCGGGGCAGGAGGGCCAGTCGCAGTGGTGTCTGTACTTCGCCGCCTCCGACGCCGCCGCGACCGCCGCCCGTATCCGGGAGAACGGCGGGGAGATCCTCATGGAGCCGATGGCGGTCGGCGACTTCGGCACGATGTGCCTGGCCCGTGAGCCCAGCGGAGCCGTCTTCGGCCTGTGGCAGCCCGGCACCCATGTGGGCTTCGAGGCGCCCATGGAGGAGCCGGGAGCGTACTGCTGGGGCGAGGTCTTCACCCGTGAGCCGGAGAAGGCGGACGCGTTCCTGTCCGCCGTGTTCGGCTACACCGCCCGGCAGATGGAGGACGACGAGATGGACTTCCGCGTCTTCTCGATCGGGGACGACATGGTCCTCGGCCGGATGCGGATGACCGAGGAGTTCCCGCCGGAGATCCCCTCCTACATCAACGTCTACTTCACCGTGGAGAACTGCGACGACGCCGTCGCCCGCGCGGTCAAGCAGGGCGCGGTGCTCCGGTTCGGCCCGATGACCTCGCCGTTCGGACGGATGGCCGCGCTGACCGACCCGCAGGGCGCCAACTTCTCGGTGATCGACGTCACCACGACCGAGGGCGAGATGCCGAAGACGACCGAGGTGTCCTGAGCCACCTCGATCGGATTCCGGGCGGGCCGCCGGCCCATGGCATGATCGGACGCATGCGTGAACGTGTGGTGGCCGCGTGCGACGGGGCTTCGAAGGGCAACCCCGGGCCGGCGGCCTGGGCCTGGGTCGTGGCCGGCCCGGCGGAGGCACCGGAGCGCTGGGAGGCGGGCCCGCTCGGCAAGGCCACCAACAACGTCGCCGAGCTCACCGCCCTGGAGCGGCTGCTCAGCGCGACCGACCCTGACGTACCGCTGGAGATCCGCATGGACTCGCAGTACGCCATGAAGGCCGTCACCACCTGGCTGCCCGGCTGGAAGCGCAACGGCTGGAAGACCTCCGCGGGCAAGCCGGTCGCCAACCAGGACCTCGTGGTCCGCATCGACGATCTGCTCGACGGCCGTGACGTGGAGTTCCGCTACGTCCCCGCCCACCAGGTCGACGGCGACCCGCTCAACGACTTCGCCGACCGAGCCGCCAGCCAGGCCGCCGTCGTGCAGGAGCCCGCGGGCAGCGCGCTCGGCTCGCCCGAGCCGCCGCCGTCCCCGGACACGCCGGCCGCCAAGGCACCGCGCCGCAAGGCCGCGCCCGCCCGGCGCAACGGCTCCTCCGCGCGCACCATCAAGGCCAAGTTCCCCGGCCGGTGCGTCTGCGGGCGCGGCTACGCGGCGGGGGAGTCCATCGCGAAGAACGCCCAGGGCTGGGGCCACCCGGAGTGCCGTACCGCCGACGCCTGACCGGCCGGGCGCCAGGCGCTCAGTCGGTGTCGAAGGTGTAGTGCGGGGTGTGGTCGAGCAGATCGGCGGGCCGGGTGTCGTTCCACGGCTTCATCGTCTCGTTCAGGTCGACCACGTCCGGGGTCCCGGCCGCCGGCAGATAGCCGGAACCGGGGTGCCGCCGCTGCCACTCGGCCCACAGCTTGTCGATGTAGGCGTGGTGCAGCCAGAAGACCGGGTCGTTCGGGGACGCACCGGTCGCCATGTGCCCACCGACCCAGACGTGGACCCTGTTGTGCAGGTTCACCCCGCGCCAGCCCTCCAGATGGTTGCGGAACCCGTCCGACGCGCTGTTCCACGGCGCCATGTCGTACGTCGGCATGGCCAGCACCGACTCCACCTCGGCCCGGGTGGGCAGCTCCCGTACGGCCGTCCCCAGCGAGCGGCGCAGGAACGTACGGCCGTCCACACGGACGGTGATCTGCCACTTGCCGGCCCGGGTGGCGAACGGCCCGTCCATGACCTGGCCGTCCAGAGAGCGCCCGGTGCCGCCGAGGAAGTCCGGCGCCCACAGCGAGGAACGCAGCGAGCGGTCGGCGGTCCAGTCCCAGTAGGGCAGTGCCACCGAGGCGTCCACCTCCTGCAGGGCGCGTTCGAACTCGAGCAGGAATCTGCGGTGCCAGGGCAGGAACGACGGTGAGCGGTGCCCGGTGCGCTCGCCGTGGTCGGTGTCGCCGAGGATGAAGGCGTTGTGGGTCGTGACGAACGCGTCGTAGCGGCCGCTGCGCTTCAGCTCCAGGACGGCGTCGACGAAGCGACGCTTCTCGTCGGTGGTCAGGGCGGCCTGGTTCTTGCGGACGGTCATGTCGGCTGGTGCTCCAAGGTGCGGGTGCGGCGGTTCAGTTGGCGGGGAAGGGCAGCAGGGCCGCGCCCCGCAGCTCGTCCACGGCGGCGCGGGCGGCGGCGCGCGGGGTGGGCACCGGGTCGTAGTGGCTGACGACGCTGATCCAGGTGCCGTCGGCGTTGCGCATCAGATGCAGCTCGACGCCGTCGATGTGCACGGCGTAGCCGGCGCCGTGGTGGGCGTGGCCGCCCGTCGCCGGGCGGCCCTGTATCCGGCGGCCGCGGTAGACCTCGTCGAAGGGGGCGGGGGAGTGCGGATCGTGGTGTCCGCCCGCGGCCGCCGGGGCGGCGGTGGCGGGGGCGGCGGCGACACCGGCCGCGGTGGCGAGGGCGGCGACGGTGGTGAGCGCCTGACGCCGGCTGAGTTCGGGCATACGGATCTCCCGGGTGCGTTCGATGATGCGTTCGGGTGGTGACTCCGTATGCCTATCGGGCCGGACGAGAGCGGGAGAAACCGCGCGGGAGCGGTTGGGTCCGATCCGGACAAGTGTGCACATGTCGTGCAGGGTTGAACCAAGATGATCTTGCCCGGGTGTGGGGTGCGACCTGCGCGGAACGGGTAATTCCTTCTCCGGCGGGGCGCCTTGGCGGCGGTCCTTCGCTCGTCGCGCCGGGATCGGTGGGTGGAACCGCCCCGGAAAAGTGGCGTGATCCACGGCAGCGCGGAATCCGCCCCGCCTCCTGCTACTCTGCGGTCCGAAATGACCGATTAGTGCATTTATAGGGGTGAGTGTGAAGGTCGCGTGCGTAGGCGGCGGACCCGCCGGGCTGTACCTCTCGATCCTGCTCAAGCTGCGGGACCCGTCCCACGACGTCACCGTCCACGAGCGCAACCCGGAGGGCACCACCTACGGCTGGGGCGTCACCTACTGGCGCGGTCTGCTCGACCGGCTCCACGCGCAGGACCCCGTGACCGCCCGCGCCATCGAGGCGAGCTCGGTCCGCTGGAACCAGGGCGTCGCCCATGTCCGGGACCTGACGGCCCGCCAGCCCGGCGACGAGGGCCACGGCATCGGCCGGCACCGGCTCCTGGAGATCCTGGCCGACCGGGCCCGCTCGCTCGGCGTCCACCTCGACTTCGAGCACGAGATCACCCCGGACGCCCTGCCCGACGCCGACCTCGTGGTGGCGTGCGACGGGGTGCGCAGCACCCTGCGCGCGCAGTACGCCGACCACTTCGGGACGCGGATCAGCATGGGCCGGAACCGCTACGTCTGGCTCGGCACCAGCAAGGTCTTCGACGCCTTCACCTTCTCCTTCGTGGAGACCGCCCACGGCTGGATCTGGTGCTACGGCTACGGCTTCGGACCCGGGGCCAGCACCTGTGTCGTCGAGTGCTCCCCCGAGACCTTCACCGGGCTCGGCCTGCACCGGGCGAGCGAGGCCGACGGACTGGCCCTGCTGGAGAAGCTGTTCGCCGACGTCCTCGAGGGCCATCCCCTGCGCGGCCGCCCGTCCGGCACCGGCGGCGCCCAGTGGCTGCACTTCCGCACCCTCACCAACCGCACCTGGCAGCGCGGCAACCTCGTCCTGCTCGGCGACGCCGCCCACACCACCCACTACTCCATCGGCGCCGGCACCACACTCGCCCTGGAGGACGCCATGGCGCTGGCCGCCGCCCTGTACGAGCAGCCCACGCTCCCGCGTGCCCTCGCCCGCTACGAGGACGAGCGTAGGCGGGCCCTGCTGCCCGTCCAGAGCGCCGCCCGCTACAGCGCCCTGTGGTACGAGAACCTGCCCCGGTACATGCAGCTGCCCCCGCAGCAGATGTTCGCCCTGCTGGGGCAGCGCCACTCGCCCCTGCTGCCCCATGTGCCGCCGCAGCTGTACTACCGGATCGACCGGGCGGCCGGGCAGATGGAGACGCTGCGGCGGCTCAAGCGCTGGCTCGGGCCGAGGGTCGCGCGCACCGTGCAGGCCAGGTCCGTCAGGCCGTACTCGGAGGGGTCCGTTCCGCGTACTTGAATCCTGAATGACACACTGACGCCATGGAACAGCGTGCATTCGACAGGGCGGGCCTGCGGGCGTCCGTCATCGGCCTCGGAACCTGGCAGCTGGGCGCGGACTGGGGAGACGTCGACGACCGGCAGGCCGAGGGCGTGCTGGAGGCGGCGGCCGAGTCCGGGGTGACCTTCTTCGACACAGCCGACGTGTACGGCGACGGACGCAGCGAGCAGACCATCGCCCGGTTCCTGCGCGACCGGCCCGACCTGGACATCCTCGTCGCGACCAAGATGGGCCGCCGCGTCGACCAGATCCCCGAGAACTACGTCCTGGACAACTTCCGCGCCTGGAACGACCGGTCGCGGCGCAACCTCGGCACGGACCGGATCGACCTGGTTCAGCTGCACTGCCCGCCGACCCCCGTCTACTCCACCGACGAGGTCTTCGACGCCCTGGACACCCTGGTGGCGGAGGAGCGCATCGCGCACTACGGCGTCAGCGTGGAGACCTGCGCCGAGGCGCTCGCCGCGATCGCCCGGCCCGGTGTGGCCGGCGTGCAGATCATCCTCAACGCGTTCCGGATGAAGCCCCTCCTGGAGGTGCTGCCCGCGGCCCGTGAGGCGGGCGTCGGCATCATCGCCCGGGTGCCCCTGGCGTCCGGGCTGCTGTCCGGCCGGTACACCAAGGAGACCGTCTTCCCCGAGAACGACCACCGCACCTACAACCGGCACGGCGAGGCCTTCGACCAGGGCGAGACCTTCTCCGGCGTCGACTACGCCACCGGCGTCGAGGCCGCGGCCGAGTTCTCCGCGCTCGCCCCGCAGGGCTGGACCCCGGCCCAACTGGCGCTGCGCTGGATCGTCCAGCAGCCCGGCGTGACCACGGTCATCCCGGGCGCCCGCTCGCCCGAGCAGGCCCGCGCCAACGCGGCCGCCGCCGCGCTGCCGGACCTCGGCGAGGACACGCTCACCGCGATCCGCGACCTCTACGACCGCCGGATCAAGGACCAGGTCGAGAGCCGCTGGTGAGGCCCCACTGGGCGGGGGGCCGGGACAGGACCCCGCCCAGCGGGTACCCGCGTTCTGAGGGCTCGCCTCGTCAGGACGCGGGAGGACACGGTGACGGACACCGAGGACGGCACGACCAGGCGCAGAGGACGCAACGAGACCGAGGACGAACGGGCCGACCGCATGTGGGTCGAGCTCCTTCAAGAGGTGCGCGTGGCCCAGATGGGCGTGCAGATCCTCTTCGGCTTCCTGCTGACCGTCGTGTTCACGTCGAAGTACGACGACCTGCGGTCCATGGACCAGTCGATCTACATCTTCACCGTCGTCGTGGGGGCCGCCGCCACCGGCACCCTGATCGGCCCGGTGTCGCTGCACCGACTGGTGTCCGGCCGCCGGATCAAACCCCAGGCCGTGGAGTGGGCGTCCCGGCTGACCCTGGTCGGCCTGGTTCTGCTCCTGATCACCATGGCGTCCTCGCTGCTGCTCATCCTGCGGGTCGCCACGCACGACGACTCCGTGCCGTGGATCGTCACCGGCATCGTCATCTGGTACATCGTGTGCTGGTTCGTGTTGCCCCTGTGGACCCGCCGCCGCTACACCGACACCGAGTGAGCGGCGGCGGACGGGGGCGCCCGGTCAGCCGAAGGCGCTCCGCAGCGCGGGCAGCAGCGTCGTACGCGCCCAGTCGAGGTACGGCAGCTGCGCGTCGCCCCCGATCTGGACCAGGGCGATCTCGGTGAACCCGGCCTCCGCGTACGGGCGGACCGCCTCGACGAAGGCGTCCGGGTCGTCGCCGCACGGGGTGGCCTCCGCCACGTCGTCCGGGGTGACGAACTGCGTGGCCCCCTCGAAGGAGTCCGGGTGCGGCAGCTCGGAGTTGACCTTCCAGCCGCTGCCGAACCACCGGAACTGGTCGTGGGCGCGTTTGACCGCCGCGTCCCGGTCGGGGTCGTAGCAGACCGGGAGCTGGCCCACCCGGGGCTTGCCCGTACCGCCGTGCCGGTCGAACGAGGACAGCAGCTCCGGCTTGGGCTCGGTGGCGATCACCAGGTCGGCGAGCCGGCCCGCGAGTCGGCACGAGCGCTCGCCGGAGACCGCGATACCGATGGGTACGGGCTCGTCGGGCAGGTCCCACAGCCGCGCCGACTCCACGTCGAAGTGCGTACCCCGGTGATTGACGTGCCCGCCCTCGAAGAGCGCCCGGATGATCTCGACCGCCTCCTCGAGCATCTCGTGCCGCACGTCCACCGACGGCCAGCCGCCGCCCACGACGTGCTCGTTGAGGTTCTCGCCCGAGCCGAGTCCCAGCCGGAACCGGCCCTCGGACAGCAGCTGGAGGGTCGCCGCCTTCTGCGCCACGACGGCCGGGTGGTAGCGGAACGTCGGGCAGGTCACGTACGTCATCAGCGGGATCCGGGACGTGGCCTGGGCGGCGGCGCCCAGCACGGCCCACGCGTACGGCGAGTGCCCCTGCGAGCGCAGCCAGGGGAAGTAGTGGTCGGAGGTGACGGAGAAGTCGAAGCCCGCCTCCTCGGCGCGGACCACGTGGTCGACCAGCTCACGGGGGCCGGCCTGTTCGGTCATCATCGTGTATCCGATCTGCACCATGGGGCCCGAGTCCCCGGACACCCTGGTCGAAAACGGGGCACGGCCGACGGGGGCGCGGAACGCGGGGCGCGAAACCCTTCGCTCCGGTCCGGGCGCCGGTGCAGGATGCACGTATGTCTGTTCGCCCGCTGCCCTCGAGCCCGCCCTCCGCCCAGGGTGTCGACGCCTCCGGTGTCCTCGCCTTCCTCGACGCCGTCGACGCCGCCCCCGGCGTCGAACCGCACAGCCTGATGATCCTGCGGCACGACCACGTCGTGGCCTCGGGGTGGTGGGCGCCGTACACCGCCGGGCGCCGGCACCTGCTCTACTCGATCAGCAAGAGCTTCACGGCCACCGCGGCCGCCATCGCCGCCCGCGAGGGGCTGCTCCGGCTCGACGACCCGGTGATCTCCTTCTTCCCCGAGCTCGACGCGGAGATCACCGACCCGCGCAGCCGGGCCGTCCTGGTGCGGCACGTGGCGTCCATGGCCACCGGGCACGACACCGACATGATCTTCGCCGCGCGGGAACGCGACCGCGACGACCTGGTCCGCGGGTTCCTGCTGGAGCCGCCGCCGCACGACCCCGGGACGGTGTTCGCGTACAACCAGCCCGCCACCTTCACGCTGTCCGCCGTGGTCCAGCGGGTGAGCGGGCAGTCGCTGACCGACTATCTGCGGCCCCGCCTGTTCGACCCGCTCGGCATCGGCGACGTGGCCTGGCTGCGCCACCGCGACGGCCGCGAACTCGGCTTCAGCGGACTGCACGCCACCACCGACGCCGTCGCCCGGCTCGGCCTGCTGTATCTGCGCGGTGGCGTCTGGGAGGGCGAACGGCTGCTGCCCGAGGAGTGGGTCGCCGAGGCCACCCGCGCCCAGATCCCGTCGGCCGGCGGGATGCCCGGCGACGACTGGCAGCGGGGCTACGGCCTGTCGTTCTGGATGTCCCGGCACGGCTATCGCGGCGACGGCGCCCTCGGCCAGTTCTGCGTGGTGCTGCCCGAGCACGACGCGGTGGTGGTGACCACCGCCGACACCTGGGACATGCCGGGCCTGCTGAACCTCGTCTGGGAGCATCTGCTGCCCGCGTTCGGCGGCGCCCCGGCGGACGGCGCCGAGCAGGCCGAAAGGGCCCTGGCCCACCGGCTGGCCGCCCTCGCCCTGCCGCCCGCCCCCGGCGAACCGGCGCCCGTGGAGCGGGCCGAGTCCTGGCACGGCGCCTTCAGCCCCGGCGACGAGGTCCACGCGGCCCTGCCGAGGGTGAGCGCCGTCGACCTCACCGAGCGGGACGGCGGCTGGGAGTTGACGTTCACCGAGGACGGCGAACCGCTGCGGGTGCGGCTCGGCGGCCCCGGGTGGACGGTCACCGAGGGGCCGGTGCCCACCGCGGTGAGCGGCGGCTGGACCGACGCCGACACCCTCGCCCTCGACGTCGCCTTCCTGGAGACCCCGCACCACCTGGAGGTGACCTGCTCGCTCAAGGAGCGCGCCTTCACCGCCCGCTGGCGCACCGAGCCCCTGCACGGCTCGCGCCTGCTCAGGATGTGCGCCCCGGCCTGACGGCTCAGTCCCCGGGCACCCGGAAGGTCCGCAGGAACACGTCCAGGGCCTCCCGGTTGCCCGGGGTGTCCCAGTCCTGCGCCGGCGTCGACCAGCGCAGCGAGAACCCGCGGTGGTCGTCCAGGAGGAAGCCCCGCCCGAACGTGCGCACCTGGACGCCGTTCTTCTGCGACAGCCACTCCATGTCGGCGGCCTCGTACCCCTGGTAGGTCGTCGCCTCGATCTGCCCGATCCGCTGGAAGCCGTCCGACCGGGCCAGCGCGGGCTGCACGTCGTCCCGCCAGACGGCCACCGGGTCCGGTTCCAGACGCTCGCTGTAGGTGACGGCGAGCCGGCGCGGGTCGTCCTCGGTGCCGAGGAACACCCGGTACGCCAGATCGGCGGCCCGGGTCGTGGACAGCGGCTTCCAGCCCTGCGGCAGGGCGACGGAGAAGCCGTCGGGGGAGGTGTACGTGCGGTAGCCGGCGGGGAGGCCGGGGCTCGGTGTGCCCGTGTCCGACGGCGGGGCGCTGGGCGCGGGTGCGGCGCCGCCGCCCGTCCCGGCGGTCGGGGTGGGACTCGCGGCGGCCTCCGGCGCGTCCGAGTCGCCGCCACCGGTCGCGACGAGGACGGCCGCGGCGACGGTGACCACGGCCAGGGCCATACCGAACAGCAGGGTGCGTCCGCCGCCCAGGAGCCCGGCCCCGGACCGGGGGCGCGCCTCGTCCTCGAGGGCCGCCCCGGGCTCCTCGCGCAGGACGCGGACGAGGGCGTCGCGGACCACGGATCTGCCCAGCCGCTCCCGGGAGTCCTTGCGCAGCAGGCCCTGCACGGCCTGGGTGAGCGGGCCGGCCCGCACCGGGGCGCGCAGCGGCAGCCGGTCCACGCCCTTCAGGGTGGCCTCGGGCCGGTCCCGCTCCCGGTACGGCGGACGGCCCTCGGCCATCGAGTAGAGGATCGCGCCGAGCGCCCACAGGTCGGACGCGGGCCCGACGCGTTCGTCACGGGCCTGCTCGGGCGAGGCGTACGACGGTGCCGCGAGGCGCGGCGAGAGGGTGGCGCCGGCCAGCCCGAACCCGGTGACCACGACGGCGTCCTCCTCGCCCACGAACACCTGGCCGGGGCTCAGCTCGCCGTGCGTGATGCCCGCGACATGCGCGGCCTCCAGGACGTCCAGCAGCTCCAGGCCGATCCGGGCGGTCCGGGTGTAGTCGAACGTGCCCTGCCGGGTGAGGAGTTCACCGAGCGGCGTGCCCTCGATCCACTCGGTGACGATCCACAGGCTCCCGGCGTCCTCGACGACGTCCAGGACGGCGGCCACCCGGCCGGGCCGCAGCAGCGCCATCCGTTCCGACGTCCGCAGAATGCGGGAGGACGCCCGCCGTGCGCTGTCGGCATCCTGGTCGAGGGGCAGGCCGATCTGGGTGAGAAGGCACGCGTGTTCGGTTTCCAGATCCTCGCCGGAATAGCTCACCCGGTTCGTCTCGCGATGCACGACATCGACGAGGCGGTACCGTCCGGCGACCGACTCGGAAGTGGAGACGCGTGCCTTGACCATGGCCATCCCTCGCTGAACACCTGGCTCCCATATCTCACAGGAAGTACGGGAGCCGTCACCCGGTCCGTTCAACGAAAGGCCATGGAAAGGGCGTTCTCTCTTCCCCGCTTTCCTGACGCTGGAGTAAGCTTTCGAAAAGGCAGGGGAATTCCGCCGGGAATGCTCAGTGAAGGCCGAAATCCTCCGCCCAGCGGCCGACATCCGCGGTCGTCGCGTTGCCGCCGCACACCACCAGACCGAGCCGTGCGCCGTCCCCGACCCGCTCCAGCACCCGCCGCGCGGCCGGCAGCAGGGCGCCCGCCGCGGGCTCCGTCCACACCTTGGCGTGCTCGGCGAAGTCGAGCACCCCGCGCACCGCCTCCCGGTCCGGGACCACCAGCACCTCGTCCACGAGGGCGGACACATGGTCGTACGTCAGCTGCGAGACGCTCGGCGCGCTCAGCGTGGACACGATCGACGACAGCTTCACCGGCAGCGGGCCGCCCGCCGCCAGCGCCGCCGACATCGCCTCGGCGCCCTCGGTCTCCACACCCCAGATCCGTACGTCCGGACGCCTGGCCCGCAGCGCCACCGCGACACCGGCGATCAGCCCGCCGCCCCCGACGCTGACCACGACGTCCGTCAACTCACCGGCTTCCTCGGCGAGTTCCAGCCCAACCGTGCCCTGGCCGGCGACCACCAGCGGGTCGTCGAAGGGGTGCACCAGGGTCAGGCCCTCGTCCCGCAGCCGGGTCACGAGCGAGAAGGCGCCGTCCATGTCGTCCGTCAGCCGTACCGACGCCCCGGCGTCCCGGGCGATCTCGACGGCCCTTGCGGGCGCCGTGCGCGGCATGACCACGGTCGCCTTCACATCGAGGGCGGCGGCCGTCATCGCCAGCGCGATCCCGTGGTTGCCGCCGCTGACCGCCACCACCCCGGCCGCGCGCTGGGCCTCGGTGAGCGACAGCAGCTTCGCCGTGGCGCCGCGCGCCTTGAACGAGCCGGTGCGCTGCAGGAGTTCGAGCTTCGCCGTCACCGGCACGCCGAGCAGGGCGGACAGGCCCGGACTGGACACGGTAGGCGTACGGACGACATGCCCGGCGACGAGGTGGGCCGCGGCTTCGACATCGGAGATCCCGATCAAGACACTCACCTTTCCGGTACGGGCCGACGCCCGCACCGTCTGGCACCCTTCCTCGCGATCCGCCCCTGGTCAAGCCGGTGGCCCGGGGGCTGGGTGCCCGGGGTGCCGCCGGTCGACGGCGGTGGGACCGGCGGCGTCGCGCTCACTGCTCGCGGCGGATCACGAAGTCGAGCAGGGCGCGCAGTTCGGCGGCGGGGCCGGGTGCCAGGGGTACGGCGTCCAGGGCCGCGCGGGCGGCCGCCGCCTGGTGCCGGGCCTCCGCCAGGGTCGCCGTACGCCCGCCCGCCCGGTCGATCAGGTCCGCGATCTCGGACGGGGCGGCGGACGACTCCAGCAGGGCGGACAGGCGGCCGGCGGCGGGGGAGTCGAGCGCCGCCAGCACCGGGAAGGTCTTCTTGCGCTCGCGCAGATCGCCGTGCACGGGCTTGCCGGTGACCGCCGGGTCGCCCCAGATGCCGAGGACGTCGTCCACGGCCTGGAACGCGACGCCCAGATGCCGTCCGGCCCGGTCGAGTGCCGCCACCGTCGCGGGCGGCGCCCCGCCGAGGGCGGCGCCCAGCGCGACCGCGCACCCCAGCAGCGCACCCGTCTTGTGCTCGGCCATCGTCCGGTACTCCCGAAGACGCACCCGCTCCGGACCGGTCCAGGGGCGCGACGCGAACAGCAGGTCGTCGGCCTGTCCGTGCACCAGGTCCCGCAGCGCCCGCGACAGCAGCCGCATCGCCGGGGCACCCGCGTCGGCGAGCGTCTCCACGGCGAGGGCGAACAGCGCGTCCCCGGCGAGGACGGCGGGCCCGGTGCCGTACGCCTTCCACACGGTGGGCCGGCGGCGCCGTGCCTCGTCGCCGTCCATGATGTCGTCGTGCAACAGCGAGAAGGCGTGCACCAGTTCCACCGCGACCGCTCCCCGCACGGCGGCCGCTCCGGACGCGCCGGCCGCCTCGGCGCCGAGCACGGCCAGGGCCTGCCGTACGCCCTTCCCGCCGGAGGAGCGGGACGGCGCACCGCCCACCTCGCACCAGCCGAAGGAGTAGGCCGCCATCTCGCCGACCCAGGGATGCGAGCCCGCCACGGCGTCCCGCAGCGCGGGCGCCACCAGGGCCCGGCACCGCTCCAGGGTGCGGTGGACGGCGGCGGCCGGAGGGGCGCTCTCGGGCGCCCGGACCGGCGTCGGAAGCGCGCTCACCGGACGCCCGCCGTCTCCGCGCCGACGCCGGCCGTCTCCGCGCCGACGCCGCCCGTCTCCGCGGTCGCGCCGGCCGTCCCCGTGCCCGCGCCGGCCGCCTCCGCGCCGACGCCCGCCGCACCCGCGCCCGCCTCGGCCGGCTCGCCGGAGCAGAACTCCTGTTGGGCCTGCGCCACCATCGCGCGGGCGTGCCGTAGCCCGATCCGGTCCATCACCCCGGCCAGGTCGGCGAGTTCGGCCGCCGTCTCGGCGCGGTCCCGCCCCAGCCGCGCCAGCGCCTTGGCGAGTCCCAGCCGGGACAGCGCCTCCCCTCGCGGCTCGCCCATCTCCCGGAACTCCGCGAGCGCCAGCGCGTACTGCTCCCGTGCCTCCTCGTGCCGGCCCGCGCGGTAGAGGACGTTGCCGCGCATCTTGTGGTTGTAGGCCAGCGCGCTGGTCAGCCGCATCGCCCGGCACGTCGCCTCGGCCTCGGACAGCAGCGACAGCGCCCGCTCGGTGTCGCCGTCGCGCACCGAGACCACATCGGCGAGGCCGCGCAGCGCCCAGGCGTGCCCGCGCCGGTCCTCGGCCCGCGCGGCTATCTCGGCGGCCTCCTCGAACAGGGCGTACGCGGTGTCGTGGGACCCGGTGTTCCGGTGGATCTGCGCGATGCCCTCCAGTGCCCACACCGTGTGCCGGGCCTCGCCGCGCCGCCGGGCCTCGGCCAGCAGCTGCTCGTGCAGCCGGTGGACGGCGTCGTAGTCGCCCTGGATGCGTCCGGTCTCGGCCAGCCCGGCCAGCGAGTAGCCGCGGACCACGACGTCACCGGAGCGCTCGCCGAGGTCCGCCGCGAGCTGGAGCAGCCGCCGCGCCAGCGGGAACGCGCCGCGCTGGCGGGCCAGGGTGCCGCCGCTCCACAGGGCCCAGGCCATGGCCGCCTCGTCACCGGCCGAGCGGGCGGCGCGGTAGCTCTTCTTCCAGGCCCGCTCGGCGTCCGCGACCTGCCCGAGCCGCCGGTGCGCCTCGGCGACCGCGAGGCCCGAACGGGCCGCCTCACCGTGCTCCCCGGCCCGCTCGGCGGCTCTCAACTGCTCGGTGCCGGCGGCCAGTACGTCGGTGAGGGACGCGTTCACGGACAGGGTGGTCAGAGCGCCCTGGTACTCCGGGGCGAAAGCCTTGCCGTACATCGATGCCTTTCGATCGGCATACACGTCATGTATACGCTCGGTGTATACATGGTGCGTATACGTGACGTGTATACATGGCGTGTATAGAGCGTGAAGAACCAGCCCTGGCCGGAAGAGGAGGCCAGGGCTTCACTTGTCGTCGATCAAGACGTCGAAGGATCGGGCGGGGTTGCTCGTGAGGCGCAGATCACCTCGCGCCAGGGGTTCAGCTCTGCTGGGGCGTCACCTCGCTCGGCCGTACGACGACGTACCCCTGGCCCTCCAGCATCAGTTGCACCGCCTCGCCGGACCCGCCGCGCAGCATCGAGCCGAGCGACTGCGACCGGTGCAGCGAGGTCCGCAGCCCGGCCGTCCAGCCGACCACCGCGTCCGTGTCCACGTACACCGGGTACTCGGGGGACACCGGAAGGACCAGCGGGGACCCCTCGCACACCAGGCCCAGCCGGCCCTGCCCGGTGAAGACGCTGTTGAACAGGCCGCCCCCGGCGATGCCCGCCCCCTTCACCGTCGCTATCCGGTACGACAACGAGGCGTCGAAACACAGGACGTTGCGGCCGTTGACCGTGAACTCGTCGCCGTGCTCGACCTCGACGATGAAGCAGTTCTGCGCCTCGTGCGCGAACCACGCCTCGCCCTGCCCGCGCACCGCCATCAACGGCAGGCCCTCACCGGTCATGGCCCGCTTGAGCATGCCGCCCACGCCCTGGCCCTTGCGCTCGAACTGCAGATTGCCGCGATAGGCGATCATCGCGCCCTGCCGGGCGTGCATCTCGCCGTTCACCGCGTAGCGGATGGTCTTGGCGTTCTCGACGGTCATGCCCGGCGCGGTGGCGGGGCCGACCATGTGCTCGCTGGAAAAGAGGTCACCCTTCATGGCGGGCATCGTGTCCCGGACGGCCCCCTTCCGCCAAGATCGCGGCGGAATCGGCCGGTGCGCGACGGTGGTCCGCCGGGTCAACCCGACGGACCGCTCGGTGATCGCCCGTCAGGACCCGCCGGTGACAGGCCGGTTCACCGGTACCGAAGGTGCCACGTCCTCGTAGCGCTCGGCGCGCGGCGGCCGCGTCCGCGCCTTGGTCTTCTTGCCGCAGAACGCCGACTCCAGCGCGCCCAGCATCGTGGTGAGGACCGTGCCGTTGTTGGACGTGTTGGCGAGTGCCGTCAGGCTGCGCTTGCCGTCCTTCGACGCGAACGCGACCGTGTAGTAGCCCTGGACGGCGCCCGTGTGCCCGTACACCGAGACCCCGCACGACAGATCGCGGCGCCGCAGCCCGAGCCCGTACGCCTGGCCGGTGCCCGCCGGCACCATTCGCCGCATCTCGGCCAGCCCCGCCCTGGACGTCAGCCGGCCGCCCAGCAGAGCCGACAGGAAGAGGTGCAGGTCCTTCGTGGTGGAGATGACCGCGCCCGCGCTCTGGGCCCAGGACACCGTCTGCTCGGTGGAGTCCACGAGCGCCGCGCCCGCGGTGTCCGGGGTGAGGTAGCCACGGGCGTGCCGGCCGGGGATCTTCGTGCCCGGGTGCACGTAGAAGGTGTCCTTCAGCTTCAGCGGGCCGATGATCCGGTCCCGGTACTCCGTCCGCACCGGGTGCCCGGTCAGCTTCTCGATGAGCAGGCCCGCGACCACGAAGTTGGTGTTGGAGTACGAGTACGCGCCGCCCGGCGCGGTGGTGCGGGGCTCGGCCAGCGAGCGCTTCACCAACTGGCGGTAGGTGAAGACCTTGGTGCGGACGGCCTCGAAGCCGGGCACCGTCTTGGCGAACATGTCGTTGGTGTAGTCGTACAGTCCGCTGCGGTGGCTGAGCACATGCCGCACCGTGATGCGGTCGTCGGGCAGCAGCTTCGGCAGATAGCGGTTCACCGGCGCGTCGAGCGACAGCTCCCCCTCGTCGGCCAGCTGGAGCAGGACGACCGCGGAGAAGGTCTTGGTGACGCTGCCGATGCGGAACCGGTCGGCGTTGCCGAGGGCGCGTCCGGTCCCGCGGTCGGCCACCCCGACGGCCGCCCAGCGGACCGTGTCCCCGTCGTCGAGCCGGGCGATCGCGCCGGGCGCGCCCTGCCGCTGCGCCGTGCGCAGCACGTTCCACACGCCCGTGGCGTCCGGCGCGGGCAGGGCCTCCGCCCGCGTGCCGGGCACCGCCGCGTGGGCGGGCAAGGTCATGAGCGTCACGAGGGCCGCCGCCGCTGCCGTCGCCCTGGCCGCCGTTGCTGAGACCATCCGGTGTTCCTCCCGTCGCCGCCCCGAGGAGCGGCGTTCGTCGATCATCGTGTGCGTCCGGCACAACTTTCTCCTATGCCGTCAGATCGCCGCGCACGACGCACAGTTGGACACATGTTCCGTCACCGGGAGGGAGTCGTCGGGCGCCGAGTGGCCGCCGCGAATCAATCCTGCTTCTTTTATTGACGGCGGAAAATAATGACTCTAGGTTCCCGGCATGTCCTCGATCCGCGACGCCGAGACGTTCCCGGCGCACACGCCGGCCGCCGCGCAGATCTTCACGACGGTCCTCTGCCACGGGCCGATCACCCGTCTGGAGGTGGCCCGCCGGGCCGGGCTGTCTCCGGCCGCCGTCACCAAGGCGGTCCGCCCGCTGATCGAGGCGGGATACCTGGTGGAGGAGGCGGAGGAGCAGACCCGCCCCGCGCTCGGCCGGCCCGCCAACCCGGTGCGGGTCGACGGCTCCCGGGCGTTGTTCGTCGGCGTCAAGGTGACCGGTGACGAGATCATCGCCGTCCTCACCGACCTGTGCTGCCGGATCCGCGCCGCCCGGCACGCCCCGCTCCCCGGACGGGAGGCCGAGGACGTCCTGGCCCGGGTCGCCGACCTGGTGGCCGAACTGCGCACGGAGGCCGAGAAGTCGGGCACCCCCGTCCTCGGCGTCGGTGTCGCCGTCTCCGGAGACGTGGACCGCGCGGCCGGCGTCGTCCGCTGGTCGCCGTTTCTGGAGTGGCGGGACATCCCCCTCGCCGGCCTCCTCCAAAAGGCGACCGGTCTGCCGGTCACCGTCGACAACGACGTCCGCGCGCTCACCGTCGCCGAGCAGTGGTTCGGCGCCGGGGTCGGACTGTCCGACTTCGCCGTGGTCACCGTCGGCGCCGGCATCGGCTGCGGCCTCGTCGTGCACGGCCGGGTCGTCGCCGGCGCCCACGGTGTCGCCGGGGAGATCGGCCATGTGACCGTCGATCCGGCCGGACCGCCCTGCCACTGCGGCAACCGGGGCTGCGTGGAGGCGATCGCGGGCGACGCCGCCATCCTCCGCCGCATCCGTGACACCGCGGGCGTCGAGGTCGCCGGAGTCGCCGAGGCCGTCGCCCTCGCGCATGCCGGGGACTCCACGGCGCGCGACGCCTACGCCCGGGCCGGCGAGGCCATCGGCCGAGGCATCGCCACCGTGGCCAATCTGCTCGGCCCCGAACGCGTGATCATCTCCGGCGAGGGCCTCGCCGCCTACGACCTGTTCGCCGAACAGATCCGCGACGCCTTCGCCGCGGCCGCGTTCGGCTCCGCCGCCCGGTGCGACGTCAAGACCCGCCCGCTGCCCTTCGAGGAGTGGGCGCGCGGGGCCGCCGCCACCGCGATCCAGTCCTTCATCCGAGCCGACGACCAGCCCCCGAGCCGCTGAACCGACCCCCTGGAGGTACGACCCATGCGGTCATCCTCGTACTCCGCCCTGCCCGCACGCGCCCTCAGAGCCCTCGTGGTGCTGGCGCTCACCGCCGGTGTCACCGCCGCCGTCCCCGCCGCCCGGGCCGACACCGCCGCCGCGCCCCCGCCCGCCCCGGCCGCGCCCTCCGTCGCCGCCAAGCCCTATATGGGCTGGACCAGTTGGACCATGCAGTCGTCGAAGTACCCGGGCCTCAACCCGAAAGGCGACTACAGCTACCTCTCCGAGGCGAACGTCCTCAAGCAGACCGACGCCATGGCCGCCAAACTGAAGAAGTACGGCTACGAGTACGTCAACATCGACGCCGGCTGGTGGATGGACTGGTCCTGGCAGCCGCACTTCGACGAGTACGGCCGGCAGCAGGCCGACCCGGTGCGCTTCCCGAGCGGTATGAAGGCGGTCGCCGACCGCATCCACGCCAAGGGCCTCAAGGCCGGCATCTATCTGCCGGTCGGCCTGGAGAAGGGCGCCTACGGCGACGGGAAGAACCCGATCTGGAACGCCGAGGGCTGCACCACCGGCGACATCGTGTACGACGACCTGCGCACCACCAACGGCTGGGACAGCGCCTACAAGATCGACTTCTCGGACCCCTGCGCGCAGAAGTACATCGACTCCCAGGCGCGGATGTTCGCCGACTGGGGCTACGACTTCCTCAAGCTCGACGGCGTCGGCCCCGGCTCTTTCAAGAGCGGCGACAACTACGACAACGTCCCCGACGTGGCCGCCTGGCACAGGGCGATCGAGTCCACCGGCCGCCCCATCCACCTGGAGCTGTCCTGGTCCCTGGACTACGGGCACGTCGAGGACTGGAAGAAGTACTCCAACGGCTGGCGCATCGACACCGACGTCGAGTGCTATTGCAACACGCTGGTCTCCTGGGAGAACTCCGTCGACGACCGCTGGGACGACGCCCCCGCCTGGACCGACCACGCCGGTCCCGGCGGCTGGAACGACCTCGACTCCCTCAACGTCGGCAACGGCGAGATGGACGGCCTCACCAAGGCCGAGCGGCAGAGCTACGCCACCCTGTGGGCCATCGCCAAGTCCCCCCTCTTCACCGGTGACGACCTCACCCGGCTCGACTCCTACGGCCTGAAGCTGCTCACCGACCGCGAGGTCATCGCGATCAACCAGAGCGACGCCCCGCCCGCCGAGCCCGTCACCACGTCCGACGCCCAGCAGGTGTGGGCCGCGAAGAACCCCGACGGCACCTACACCGTCGCCCTGTTCAACCTCGCCGACGCGCCCGCCGCCGTCACCGCGAACTGGGCCGCCCTCGGCTTCAAGGGCCGCGCCACGGTCCGCGACGTGTGGAACAAGGAGAATCTCGGCACCCGCACCGACAAGATCACCCAGGCCCTCCCCGCGCACGGCTCCCGTCTGTTCACCGTCACCCCGCGCGGCACCCGGCTCGCCTGGACCGCCCACGAGGCCGAGGCGGGCACCCTCGCCGGCAACGCCGTCGTGGCCGGCTGCTCCGCCTGCTCCGACGGCCACAAGGTCGGCAACCTCTACACCGGCGGCAAGGTCACCGTCGAGGACGTGGTCGTCCCCGAGACCGGCGTCTACCAGGTCGAGGTCGCCTATGTCAGCGGCGACCCGAGGTCCGTCCTCGTCTCCGCGAACGGGGGCGGCGGCACCTCCCACCGGTTCGCCTCCACCGGCGACTGGGGAACCGTCAACAGCGTGTACGTGCCCGTGAAGCTCAAGGCCGGCAGCAACACGATCACGTTCGACAGCGGGACCGGCTACGCGCCGGACATCGACCGGATCGACGTACCGACCTCCCTCTGACCCCCCACCGGGGCCCGGCCGTGCGCCGGGCCCCGGCCCGGACGCACCCCGGAGCCCCCATGCATCCCAGCCCGCACGACCCCAGCAGACGCGGCGTCCTCTCCCTGGCCACCACCGCGGGCCTCACCGCCGCCCTCGGCGGCCTGCCCGCCTTCACCGCCTCCGCCGCCCCCGCGGACCGCCCCGCCGAGGTCCCGCTGCCCGCCGACGCGGCCCTCGAGCGGCTGTGGTGGCAGGCCCCCGCCGACGAGGGCTCCCTGATCGAACAGGGACTGCCCGTCGGCAACGGCCGCATCGGCGCCCTCGCGAGCAACGACCCCGGCCGCGAACTGCTGCTGATCACCGACGCCACCATGTGGACCGGCGGCCTCAACGACACCCTCGACCAGGACGGCCAGTTCCCCTACGGCCGCGGCGACTTCGGCTCCTTCACCCTGCTCGCCAAGCTCACCGTCGACCTCCCCGACCACGAGCTCGGCGCCGTCGACGGCTACCGCCGCACCCTCGACCTCGCACAGGGCCTGGTCACCAGCTCCTACGTCCGCTCCGGAGTCACCTACCGGCGCGAGATGTACGCCAGCCACCCCGACGACGTCATCGTCCTGCGCTTCACCCAGAGCGGCGGTGGCCGCTACACCGGCAGCATCACGCTCACCGGCACCCACGGCGAACAGCCGGACACCGCCGGGTCCTTCGGGGCCGCCCTGCCCAACGGACTGCGCTACGGCGCCGCCGTCGAGGCCCGCGGCACCGGCGGCAAGGTCACCGTCCGCGGCACCCGCGTCGACTTCGCCGGCTGCAAGGACCTCACCGTCGTCGTCTGTGCGGGTACCGACTACGCGCCCGACGCCGCCGCCGGGTTCCGCGACCCCTCCCTGAACCCCGAGCGCCTCGCCCGCGCCAAGGCCCGCGCCGCCGCGGCCGTACCCGCCGACGCCCTGAGGCGCACCCATGTCGCCGACTACCGCGCCCTGTACGGCCGCTTCGGGCTCTCCCTCGGCACGTCCTCCGCCGACCAGCGCGCCCTCGACACCTGGGAGCGGCTGCACGCCCGCGCCCGCGACGCCGAACCCGACCCCGAACTCGAGGCGGCCTACCTCCAGTTCGGCCGCTACCTCATGATCAGCGGCTCGCGCGACAGCCTCCCCCTGGGCCTGCAGGGCCTTTGGCTGGACGGCAACGACCCGGACTGGATGGGCGACTACCACACCGACATCAACATCCAGATGAACTACTGGATGGCCGACCGCACGGGCCTGTCGGCCTGCTTCGACGCCCTCGCCGACTACTGCCTCGCCCAGCTCCCCGCCTGGACCGACGTCACCCGTCGGCGCTTCGACGACCCGCGCAACCGCTTCCGCAACACCAGCGGCAGGACCGCCGGCTGGGCCGTCGCCTTCTCCACCAACCCCTACGGCGGCAGCGGCTGGTGGTGGCACCCGGCCGGCAACGCCTGGCTCTGCACCACCCTCTGGGAGCACTACGAGTACACCGGCTCCCGCGCCTACCTGGAAAAGATCTATCCGCTGCTCAAGGGCGCCTGCGAGTTCTGGGAGGCGCGGCTGCTCGCCGTGACCCTCCCCGGCACCTCGAAGGAGGTGCTCGTGGACGACCACGACTGGTCCCCGGAACACGGCCCGCAGGACGCCCGCGGCATCACCTACGCCCAGGAGGTCGTCTGGACGCTCTTCGGGAACTTCTGCACGGCCGCCGCCGCACTCGGCCGGGACCGCGCGTTCGCGGACACCGTCGCCGCCCTGCGCCGCAAGCTGTATCTGCCGGAGGTCAGCCCCACCACCGGCTGGCTCCAGGAGTGGATGTCCCCCGACAACCTCGGCGAGACCACGCACCGGCACCTGTCCCCGCTGATCAATCTGTTCCCCGGCGACCGCATCCGCCCCGACGGCTCCACCCCGGCCGACCTCGTCGCGGGCGCCACCGCCCTGCTCACCGCGCGCGGCATGGAGAACTTCGGCTGGGCCAACGCCTGGCGCGGCGCCTGCTGGGCCCGTTTGAAGAACGCCGAGAACGCCTACCGGTCGATCGTGAACAACCTGCGTCCCTCGACCGACGGCCGCAACGGCACCGCGTCCAACCTCTTCGACATCTACGAGGCGGAACGCGGCCGGGGCATCTTCCAGATCGACGCCAACTTCGGCACCCCCGCCGCCATGGTCGAGATGCTGCTGTACTCCCGGCCCGGGCACATCGAGCTGCTGCCCGCGCTCCCGGACGCCTGGGCCGCCTCCGGCCGTATCGAGGGCGTCCCCGCGCGCGGCGGCTTCGAGGTCGACCTGCGCTGGCGGGACGGGAAACCGACCCGTGTCACCGTCCGCAGCGTCGGCGGGCGCACCACGACCGTCGCCCACGACGGCAGGACCCGGCAGATCACCCTGCGCCCGGGTGCCTCCGTCACGATCGACGGGCTCGCCCGGTGAGGGGCGCGGTTCCGGCGGCGGCCGCCCTGCTCGCGGTGCTCGTCTGCGCGGCCCCGCCCGCCCGGGCGGACACCGCCCCACGCGACGTCGTCACCTGGGCGGCGAGCGCCGACGCCCTCGGCACCGGCGTCGCGGGCCGCAGCCACCGGCTCGTCGTGCACACCAGCGTCGGCGGCGCGGGACTGCGGATCCGGCTGTCCAACGCGTTCGGCGACCGGCCGATCACCTTCGACAGCGTCCACGCGGGCCTGCGCGGACAGGGCGCCGAACTGCGGCGGGGCAGCAACCGGCGGCTCACCTTCGGCGGCGCTCCCACCGTCACCCTGCCGGCCGGCGCCACCGCGTGGAGCGACCCGCTGCCCGGCTCGCTGCCCGCCGCCACCGACCTGGTCGTCAGCCTGCACAGCCCGGACGCGGCCGGACCCGCCACCGGCCACGGGATGGCCATGGCGACCTCCTACACCGCCGACGGCGACCACACCGCCGAGGAGAGCGGCGCCGCCTGGACCACACCGACCGGCTCCTGGCTGTATCTGGACGCCGTCTCCGTACGGCCCCGGCCCGGCACCGCCGCGGTCGCGGCGCTCGGCGACTCCATCACCGACGGCTGGCAGTCCAGCACCGACCTCAACCGCCGCTGGCCCGACTACCTCGCCCGCCGGCTGCACCGTATGGACACACCCGTGCAGGGCGTCGCCAACGAGGGGATCTCCGGCAACAAGGTCCTCGCCGACGGCGCCGGGCAGAGCGCGCTGAACCGGCTGGACCGGGACGTCCTGTCCCTGCCGGGCGTACGGACCGTGTTCCTCTTCGAGGGCGTCAACGACATCAAGGCGCACTCCGGCGTCACGGCCGAGGACATGATCGAGGGCTACCGGACGATCGTCGAGCGGGCCCACGCGGCCGGGAAGTGCGTCGTCGGCGCCACCGTCGGCCCCTTCAAGGGCTGGGGCGAATGGGACCCGGCCGCCGAGGCCGTACGGCAGGAGGTCAACGCGTTCGTGCGCGAGAGCGGGCTGTTCGACGCCGTCACCGACTTCGACCGCGTCCTGCGCAGCCCCTACGACCCGGCGAGGATGCTGCCCGCCCTCGACGGCGGCGACCACCTCCACCCCAACGACAAGGGCATGCAGGCCATGGCCGACGCCGTCGACCCGACGGCGCTCGACTGCGACCGGGAGCCCTGACCGGAATCTCTGACCGGCATCTCCGACCGGGGAGGTCAGCCCACGGCCTCCTCACGGCCGATCAGGCCCTCCCGGTAGGCGATCGCCACCGCCTCCGTACGGCTCGCCGCGCCCAGCTTGGCGAGGATGTTGGAGACATGGACGCTCGCCGTCTTGCCGGCGATGAACAGCTCCTCGCCGATCTGCCGGTTGCTCCGGCCGGCGGCGAGGAGCCGCAGCACGTCCTGCTCCCGGGCCGTCAGCGGGGACGAGCCCGGCGCGCGCTGCTCCGCGAGCCGGCCCCGGCGGATCAGGGCGTCCACCCGCTCCAGCAGCGGGGCCGCCCCGAGCCGTACCGCCGTCCGCCGGGCCTCCGCCGCCTCGGCCGCGGCGCCCTCCCGGTCGTCCGCCACGAGCAGCGCCTCCGCGAGCCGCAGCCGGCACCGCGCCCGCTCGTACCCGTCGCCGGAGGCGAACGCCTCGACCGCCTTCGCCCACGCCCCGGCGTCCGGCCCGGACACCGCCCGCGTCCACTCCGCCTCCGCGCGCGCCAGCCACGCCCTGCCCTCCGGTCCCTGCGAGGTGCCGTCGGCGCCCCGGTGGGCCGTCGTCCGCGCCAGCTCGACCAGTTCGGTCGCCGGGTCCGTCCACCGGCGCAGCTCCTCCGCGTCACCGCCCGGGCGCAGCGTCGCGGCCCGGTCGGCGACGGCCGCGAGGGCGAGCGCGGCCAGCCGGACCGTGGCGTCCGGCAGGGTCCCCGCGTCATCGGTCAGATCGGCCACCCCCGCACGCATCCGCGCGACCGCCGCCTCCGGGTCGCCGCGCAGCGCCGCGTCGTCGGTGAGCACGATGCTCGCCACCAGCCGGCCCATCCAGTCGAACGGCCCCTCCGCCAGCGGACGCGTCCGCTCCACGACGTCCGCGTCGCCGCGCGCGAGAGCGACGTACAGCGCCGGGCCCGCCGCGAACGCGCCCGCCGCCGGGAGCACCGGGGCGTCCTCGGCGGCGCAGGCCGCGCACTCGTCCCAGCGGCCCAGCGTGTACAGCACCAGCAGATGCAGATACCGCATCTCCAGCGGATACGGTGACGACGACAGCCCGGCGCGCCGGGCCCGCTCCAGGCCCTCCCGCAGCCAGGACACGCTCTCCTCCAGCTCACCGGACTCGAAGCAGCCGATGGCGAGGTTGAACAGGGCTCGCAGCTCCACCGGCGCGTTGCCGGCGCCGCGCGCCGCGTCCCGGGCCTCCCGCAGCCGTGCCCGGCCCTCGGGGGTGCCGCGCCCGCCGCTCTCCAGCACCGCCAGGGAGATCAGCAGATCCGCCCAGGCGTCCGGCACCTGGAGCCGCTCGGCCACGGCCAGCGCCTGGCGGGCCACCCGCAGCGCCGTCTCGTTCTCGCCGACCTGGCGGGCCGCCAGGACATGGGTGGCCGCCGCCCACACCCAGGTCCGCGACGGCGGGTCCGCCGGGATCAGGGCCAGTGCCTCGCTGCTGTAGGAGAACGCCGCCGTCAGGCTGTCGACGCCGAGCAGGTTGCCGGCGAGCGTGTACCGGACCCGGGCGGCGAGCTCGTGGTCGGAGTCCTGGACGCCGGCGAGCGCGGAGCGGGTGAGGGCGACCGCCCGGTGCGAGGCCCCGGCGTGCGCGGCCGCCGCCGACGCGCGCAGCGTCAGCGTCACCCGGTCCGTGCCCTCGCCCGAGGGCCGCGCCGACGGCTCGACCGACGCCCACAGGTCCAGGGCGGTCTCCAGATGCCGCAGCTCCTCGGCGGGCGCCCCCAGCTGGTGCGCGTGCTCGGCGGCCTCGAGGGAGGCGGCCAGCGCCGCCGCCAGGTCGTGGCTCTCGCGGGAGTGGTGGGCGCGCTCCGCCGCGGTCTCCCTGGAGCGGCCGCGTCCGGCGAGCAGCCGGGCGAACGCGCCGTGCAGCCGGGCCCGTTCGCCGGGGAGCAGATCCGCGTACACGGCCTCCCGGGCGAGGGCGTGCCGGAACGCGTACGTGTCGCCGTCGCCGGGCAGCAGCAGCTGTCGTCCGACGGCCTCGCGCAGCGCCGCCTCCAGCTCGTCCTCGGGCAGCCCCACGGCGCCCCGCAGCAGGTCGTGCTCGACGCGGCGCCCCGCGACGGCCGCCGTGCGCAGCACCTGCTGGGCGGTGTCGGACAGCTGCTCGAACCGGATCAGCAGGACGTCGGCCAGCGCGCTCGGCACCCCGTCGCCCCCGCCGTCGGTGGCGGCGACCAGTTCCTCCGCGTAGAAGGCGTTGCCCTCGGCCCGCTCCACGATCCGCCGCACGGTGCTGTCCGGCAGCGGCCGGTCCTGCACGGCCCGCACCAGCTCGGTCACCTCGACATCGGCCAGGGGCCGCACCTCGAGCCGCTCGACGGCGGGCAGCCGCACCAGTTCGGCCAGCAGCGGCCGCAGCGGATGACGGCGGTGCAGATCGTCCGCCCGGTACGACGCCAGCACGGCGAGCCGTCGGCCGGGCGCGCCGCCCGCGGCCCGCTGGAGCGTGCCCCGGCTGAGCAGGAACCGCAGCAGATCCCGCGACGACTGGTCCGCCCAGTGCAGGTCCTCCACGACGAGCAGCACCGGCGCCCGGTCCGCCAGGTCGGTGAGCAGCCCCGCGAACCCCTCGAACAGCCGCAGCCGGTCCCGCACGGCGTCCGAACCGCCCCCCAGCAGCCGGCCGACCACCGGATGGGCGGCGAGGACGTCCGCGAACCGCTCGTCGGCGGCCAGCGTCCCCACCACCTCCGTGAACGGCAGATACGGCAGCCCGACGTCACCGAGGTCGACGCAGTGCCCGGTCAGCACGGTCGTCCCGGCGGAGGCGGCCAGCCCCGCGGCCTCGCCCAGCACCCGTGTCTTGCCCACCCCGGCGTCCCCGGCGACCAGGACCGCGCGGGCGTCCCCGGCGCGGGCGCGTTCCAGGACCCCCGACAGGCGGGCGAGTTCGGGGTTCCGGCCGATCAACGGCGTACTGAAGGAGGGCTGTGGCACGCACACATCCTGCCACCAGCCCCGCGCACGGCCCCCGGCTTTTCCGGCGGGGGCTCAGCCGCGCAGCCTCTTCGCCCAGTCCGCCGGCACCCGCCCCTCGGGACCCGGCGCCGGCTGCCCGGCCGGATGGCTCTCCGGGGGCGCCAGATCCGGCCCCTTCTCGAACAGTTCGTCCGTCGCGTAGTTCCAGTACCAGGTCTCGCCCGGCTCGAAGCTCTGCACCACGGGGTGCCCGGTCTCCCGGAAGTGCGCGGTGGCGTGCTTCGCGGGGGAGCTGTCGCAGCACCCCACGTGCCCGCACTGCGCGCACCGCCGCAGATGGAACCACCAGCCGCCCGCCGCGTCGCATTCGCCGCAGCCGCTGCCGCTCGGCGGCACGCTCGGGTCGACGCCGTCGATGCCGGTCATGTGACCTCCTCGGTGGTGAGCGGCAGCAGCACCTGGAACCGGGTGTCGCCCGGCTCGGACCGCACCTGGATGGCGCCGTGGTGCTTGTCGGCCACGATCCGCCAGGAGATGTCCAGGCCGAGGCCGGTGCCCTCGCCCACGGGTTTCGTCGTGAAGAAGGGATCGAAGATCCGGTCGCGGATCTCCGCCGGGATGCCGATCCCCGTGTCGCGGAACTCCACGAGCAGCCGGTCGTTCTCCCGGGCCGTCCGCACGGTCAGCGTCCCCTCGCCGCCCGCGCTGTTGATCGCGGAGACCGCGTTGTCGACGAGGTTCGTCCACACCTGGTTGAGCTCCGCCGGGTACGCCGGGATCTTCGGCAGCGTCCGGTCGAACTCCTTGACGACCTCGATCCGCGAACCGATCTTCCCGGACAGCATCAGCAGGGTGCTGTCGAGGAGTTCGTGCACGTCGGCGTTCTGGAAGGGCGCCCGGTCCAGCTGGGAGTACTGCTTGGCCGCGTCGACGAGATGCGAGATCCGGGCGGTGGAGTCCTTGATCTCGTCCATCAGCAGCTCGGTCTCGGCGGTGTAGTTCAGCCAGCCGATCGCGTTCGGCAGGATGTCCTCGTCGACCGCCGCCGCCACCTGGTCCAGCCAGTCCGCGTCGACACCGGCCTGCACGAAGGTCGGCGCGATCCGCCAGCCTTCCGGGATGTCGTGGTCGTCCAGCCAGTCGGTGAGCGCGTCCTCCCGGTCCGCGGCCTCCAGCGGGCTCAGCGCGGGCGCCTTGGCGACCCGCTCCGCGGTGCGCTCCTGCATCTCGATCAGGTTCGCCATCACCTCAGGGGAGTAGGTGCCCTGCGCGATGATGCCGAGCTTGCGCCGCATCTTGCCGACCCGCTCCCGCAGCCCCTCCGTGGCCCGTACGGCCGCCGCGGCCGGGTTGTTGAGCTCGTGCGTGAGCCCCGCCGACAACGAGCCGAGCGCGAGCAGCCGTTCACGCTGCCCGATGGCCTGCTGGGCGCTCTTCGAACCGAAGAACAGCCCCTCCAGCAGATGCACGGCCATCGGGAACCACTCCTGCATGATGGCCGCGAACGTGTCGGAGGGCAGCACGAAGAACCGCGTCGGCTCCGTGACCCGCAGCGAGTTGTTGTAGACCTGCCGCACCCGGTCGCCGAGGTACGCCTGCATGGCCCCGGCGTACACCCCGCGCTGCGAGGTGCGGGTGACCTCCACGTCGTCGCCGCCGACCCGGCGGTACAGCACCACCGTGCCCTCGATCATCACGTAGAAGCAGGTGGCCGGTTCGCCCTCGGTGTAGACGGGCCCCGGCTCGTACCGCTCCACCCTGCCCGCCTCGCACAGCCGGCCCAGCTGCTCCGGCGTCAGCTTCTCGAACAGGAACAGCGAACCGATCTCCGCGGGCTCGCACGGCAGACACGCCTCGCTCATGACTGCTCCAGATACCGGTGGACGAGCATGACGGCCATGGCTCCCTCTCCGACGGCGGACGCGACCCGTTTCGCGGACTCCGAGCGGGCGTCGCCCGCCACGAACACCCCGGGCACATTGGTCTCCAGGTGGTACGGCGGCCGGTCCAGCTCCCAGCCCGCCGGCGGCCGCCCGTCCTCCGTCAGGTCCGGTCCCGCCAGGATGAAGCCGCGCCGGTCGCGCAGCACCGTCCCGTCCAGCCAGTCCGTCAGCGGGGCCGCGCCGATGAACACGAACATCCACTGCGCGTCGACCCGGTCGGTCCGCCCGCTGTCCAGGTCGCGCAGCGTCAGCTGCTCCAGATGTTCGGATCCGTGCGCCTCGTCGACGACCGTCCGGGTCCGCACCGAGATGTTCGGCGACTCCTCGATCTGCTGGATCAGGTAGTACGACATGGACGCCGCCAGCGACTCGCCGCGCACCAGCAGCGTCACCGACTTGGCGCCCCGCGACAGATACATCGCCGCCTGCCCGGCCGAGTTGGCCCCGCCCACGATGTACACGTCCTGGCCCTGGCAGGCGGGGGCCTCCGTCAGCGCCGACCCGTAGTACACCCCGCACCCGGTGAGATCGTCGCAGCCCGGCGCCATCAGCTGCCGGTACGTGACACCCGTCGCCAGGATCACGCTGTGCGCGGAGACCGCCGACCCGTCCGAGAACCGCACCACCCGCGCCGCGCCGCACGCCTCCAGGCCCGTCACCTCGCGCGCGGTGAGGATCTCCGCGCCGAACCGCGCGGCCTGCCGCCGGGCCCGGTCGGTGAGCTGCGCGCCCGACACCCCGTCCGGGAACCCCAGATAGTTCTCGATGCGCGAGCTCTGCCCGGCCTGCCCGCCGGTCGCCGACCGCTCCACCAGCACCGTCCGCAGCCCCTCCGACGCCCCGTACACGGCCGCGCCGAGCCCCGCGGGACCGCCGCCGATGACGACCAGGTCGTAGAAGTCGGCGGTCGGCGTGGTGGCGAGCCCGACCTTCGCGGCCAGCTCCGGAGCCTCGGGCGCCACCAGCGGGGTGCCGTCCGGGGTCACCACCAGCGGCAGCCGCTGCCCGTCCTGTTCCGCCGCCGCCAGCAGCCGCCGTCCCTCCGGGCCGTCCGCCGAGTACCAGCGGTACGGCACCTGGTTGCGGGCCAGGAACTCCCGTACCTCCGAGGACCGCGCCGACCAGCGGTGCCCGACCACCTTGGTGCTGGGCACCGGCCGGTAGTCGCTGCGCCGCCACGCCTCCAGCAGGTCGTCGAGGACCGGGTACAGCTTCTCCTCGGGCGGGTCCCACGGCTTGAGCAGATAGTGGTCGAGGTCCACGACGTTGATCGCGTCGATCGCCGCGCTGGTGTCGGCGTACGCGGTCAGCAGCACCCGCCGGGCCCCCGGGTACACGTCCAGGGCCTGTTCGAGGAACTCGATGCCGTTCATCTGCGGCATCCGGTAGTCGGCCAGGATCACCGCCACGAGGTCGCCGCGCAGCTTCAGCTCGCGCAGCGCCTCCAGCGCGGACTCGCCGGACTCGGCCCGCACGATCCGGTGCGCCTCGCCGTAGCGCCGGCGCAGATCACGGGCGACGGCCCGGGAGACCCCCGGGTCGTCGTCCACGGTCAGGATGACGGTCCGCGCTGCGTCGGCGGCCTGAGTCATACGTCTCCCACCCCGGGCGTCGTTCTCGACGAGGCGGCGGGTGTCCACGAGGCACTGCCGCCGAGTCGACTCCCGGCCATCGTATGTTCGATCCGCGCGGTTCGCTCAGGTACGCGGCGGCCGCCCCGCCGCGCCCCGGGGGTGGAGGGGTGGTGAAGACTGGGCCTGACGGACGTCACCACGACATCAGGAGGCAACAGCGATGACGCGCCCGATCACGGCAGGGGTGGACGGATCGGAGGAGAGTCTCGCGGGGCTCGCCTGGGCCGCCCGGGAGGCGGTCCGCCGGGGGCTCGCCCTGCGCGTGGTGCACGCCTGGCGGTTCCACGAGCACGAGGCGATGGCCGACGTCGACGCGGACACGCAGGCCGGCTGGGCGCGGGAGGGGCTGGCGGAGGCCGCGCGGTCGGTCACCGAGCGGTACCCCGGGCTGGACGTCACCACCGAGGTCGTCGACGGCGGCTCCGTCGAGACGCTGCTCGCCGCCACGGCCGCCTCCGAGATGCTGGTGCTCGGCACCCGCGGCCGGGCCGCGGTCGTCGGCTTCCTGCTCGGCTCGGTCGGCCAGCAGGTCGTCGCCGAGGCGGAGCGGCCCGTCGTCCTGGTCCGGGCCGACGACCAGGCCTCGGCCGAGGTCGCCGGGCACGACATCGTCGTGGGCCAGCAGGGCGACGCGGACGACAGCGCCGGCGCCCTGGAGTTCGCCTTCGAGACGGCGGCGGCGCGCGGCGCCACCGTGCGCGCCGTCCGGGCCTGGACGCTGCCGCCGCTGTTCGCCTACAGCCCCGGCTCCCTGAAGCTCCTCGACGAGGCCGGTGGTCTCGAGCCGTACGAGAAGAAGGCGCTGGCGGAGGCGCTGCGGCCGTGGCGGGAGCGATTCCCGGACGTGCACGTCGTCGAGCACGTCGAGATGGGCAGCGCCGGGCAGGTGCTGCTGTCGGTCGCGGCCCGCGCCCAGCTGGTCGTCGTGGGCCGGCGCGCCCGGCGCACGGCCGTGGGCGCCAGGATCGGCTCGGTGGCGTCCGGTGTCCTGCACCACGCGCCGTGCCCGGTCGCCGTGGTGCCGCACGCCTGAGTCAGTCGGCCGTGGTCGGCTGCAGCGTCTCGCGGGCCCTGGGCAGGATCGTCGTGATGTAGTCCTCGACGACCGTGTCCCAGTCCATGTCGCGCTGCGCCCGCTCCGACAGGTACCAGCGGTGCTCCAGAAGCTCGTGGTAGATCTCGGCCGGGTCCATGGCGCCGCGCAGCTCCGGCGGCACCGCCCGCACGGTCGGCCGGAACACGTCGCGCACCCAGCGGTGGGCGAGGACCTCGGGGCGGGCGCCGTCGGCGTGGTCGTCCTGGGTGGCCATCCAGCTCTCCAGGTCGTTCAGCAGCCGGCGGGCCTGGTTCTCCTCGGCGTCCAGGCCCGTCAGCCGCAGCAGCTGCCGCTGGTGGTGGCCGGCGTCGACGACCTTGGGCACGAAGGTGACCGAGGCGCCGTCGCCGGTCTGGCCGATCTGCATCTCGGCGACGTCGAAGCCGAGGTCGTTCAGCCGGCGTATCCGGCGCTCGATGTAGTGGTACTTGCCCGCCGGGTACACCGAGGTGCGGGTCAGCTCCTCCCACAGGGACCGGTAGCGGGCGCAGATCTCGGCGCCGAACTCGATCGGGTCCACGGAGGGGTGCAGCGCCCCGGACGCCTCCAGGTCCAGCAGCTCGCCGCTGATGTTGACACGGGCCAGATCCAGGTCGTAGTCGCGCTGCCCGACGCTGAGCCGCTGGTGCAGCTCGCCGGTCTCGGCGTCCACCAGATACGCCGCGTAGGCGCCGGCGTCCCGCCGGAAGAGCGTGTTGGACAGCGAGCAGTCGCCCCAGGCGAACCCGGCCAGATGGAGCCGGACCAGCAGCACGGCCAGCGCGTCCATCAGCCGGTGCATGGTGGCCGGGCGCATCGTCGTCTCGAACATCGACCGGTACGGCTGCGAGCCGCCCAGATGCCGGGTGACCAGAACGGACTCCAGCGGGTCGCCGGCGGCGTCCGTACGGCCTGTGACCACGGCCAGCGGATCGACCGCCGGGATGCCCAACCGGTCCAGGTCACGGAGCAGTTCGTACTCCCGCAGGGCGGGGCGGTGGGCGAGCTCCTTGACGGCGATCACCTCGTCGCCGGCGCGCGCGTAGCGCACGATGTGCCGGGAGATGCCGCGCGGCAGCGGGACCAGGAGGTCCTCCGGCCACTCCTCCAGCGGCACCTGCCAGGGCAGCTCCAGCAGGAGGGCCGGGTGCTCCGGATTCGTCGCGCTGATCTGGAGTGCCATGAGCCGTCCTCGGTCCGGTGATCGATCACCTCACCTTAGAGCGCCCGCTCCCGCGCCTGAAGGGCCGCGTCCCGGACGGAACCGGTGTGGGCCGGGCCGTGGCCGGGCAGCAGGACGTCCCCGTCGAGCTTCTCGAACACGTCCAGCGAGGCCAGGGCCCGGTCCCGGTCGAGGTCGAACATCGCCGGCAGAAGCTGCGGGCCCTCGATCCGTGAGGTGGGGTGACCGGTGGCCAGGGCGTCGCCCGAGATCACGACGCCCGCCTGGGGCAGGTGGTAGGCGCTGTGGCCGTCGGTGTGGCCGGGTGTGTGCACGGGGACCGGCCTGCCGGGCAGGTCCAGCGGACCGGAGCGCGGGAACGGCTCGGGGCAGGCGACCGGGACGTGCGCGGTGCCGCCGGAGCGCAGCGCGTGCACGGCCCACGGCAGCACACCCGGCCGCCAGCCGTTGCGCAGCACGGTCCCGACGCCGACCTGGTGCAGGAACTCCCGGCGCGCGTGCGGCACTTCGGCCTCGTGCAGATACACCGGCGTGCCGTACGTGGCGCGCAGATGCTCGGCGTTGCCCAGATGGTCGGTGTGCGCGTGCGTGATCAGGATCGCCTGGACCGCCTCCGGCGCGCTGCCCACCTCGGCGAGCGAGGCGAGGAGCGCCGCCCGGTCCCCGGGGTACCCGGTGTCGATCAGGGTGACCGCCTCTCCCTCGGTGAGGATGACCCAGTTGGTGTTGCTTCCGTGCACCAGATAGGTGCCGTCCGCGATGTGCCGTACATCCGCCCGCATGATCGTCCCGCGTGGTGAGGTCCGTGACCGACGTGCACAGCAAAGCAGATCAAGGTGACGAACCGGGCCGAGGGGCGGCGGTGCGCATGCCCAGGAGGAACCGCGTCGGCCGCGTCCGTCTCACCAGCAGCTCGTACAGGGCGAGGACCGCCACGAGGGAACCGGCCACGATCAGCGCGTACTTGACGGCGATCGGCCCCGGCAGGCCCACCACGCCGTAGGCGGCGGCGACCACCACGGGCTGGTGCAGCACATAGACCGGCAGCGCGGCCACCCCCAGATACACCAGCGCGCGCGACGGCTGCCGGGCGGTGCGGGGCCGGTCCAGCAGGCCGAGCAGGGCCAGGACCCAGCACCAGCCCGCCGCCCCGAACAGCGCCCGCGTCGCCCACGCGAAGGGGCTCGCCTCGGTGAACGGCTCGTCCAGACCGAGGAATCCGGGCGCGGTCCCGGCGAACAGGACGAGTCCGCAGACCCCCACCGGCGCGGCCAGCCGCCGCAGGGCGGCCCTCACGCGCGGGTCGTCCGCGAGCGTGAAGCCGGCCAGGAAGAACACCAGGTACGCCCAGCGGTTCCAGCCCGCGAAGCCCTCCTCCATACCGAGGAAGGCGTCGATCGCGGCGAGCGGCAGCGCCGGCAGCAGAAGCAGCGCGGGGCGGCGCTCCACCACGCTCGCCCAGCGCCCGCTCCGGGCCGCCAGCGGTGCCGCCACCGGGGCGAGCAGCAGGCTGAACGTGAGCAGCAGCACGACGAACCACAGATGCCCGGTCTCGAAGTGCTCCCCGTCGAGCACGAACGGGAAGTCGGCCGGGTCCGGGCGGACGGTGAGGAAGCGCGGCCAGAAACGCCAGTACGGCTCGTCGTAGCCGGCGTCGGCGGCCCGCAGCCGCAGCCACTGGGGGAGAGGGCACAGCACGAGCGTGCCGAAGACCAGGGGGACGCCGAGGCGCAGCAGCCGCTCCCGGGTGAACCGGGCGGGGCCGCGCCGCCGGATCGAGTGCCGGGAGCCGAGCCCGGCGACCAGGAACAGCATGGGCATGGCCCAGACGACCCCGAACCCGGCGAGCACGGTCACCACGTCGGTGGTGCGCGCGTTCTTGACGTAGAAGTCGTCGTCCGGGGAGAACACGAGCGCGGAGTGGAAGAGGACGAGACCGAGCACGACGCACACGCGGAGCGTGTCGAGTTCGGTGCGCCGGGACGCGGTTTCGGGCACGGGCGGCTTGGCGCTCATCCGGCCCAGTGTGGCGACCCGGCCTGCCCGCGCCCAGAGGAAGGGCCGCCTCCGGCACCGTCCGCCGGAGGCGGCCCCCCGTGCGTGCGCCTCGGTCGGCCGCCTCTCCGCCTCAGCGCACGCCGTGCGGCCGGAACTGCACGCTGATGCGCGGTCCCGTGGCCCGGGTCGTCTTGGGGACGGCGTGCTCCCAGGTCCGCTGGCAGGAGCCGCCCATCACGATGAGGTCGCCGTGCCCGAGCGGCCGGCGGACCGTCTCGCCGCCGCCGCCCGCGGGCCGCAGCAGCAGGTCCCGGGGCGCGCCCACGGACAGGATGGCGACCATGGTGTCCTGCCGGGAGCCGCGCCCGATCCGGTCCCCGTGCCAGGCGACGCTGTCGCGGCCGTCACGGTAGTGGCAGAGCCCGGCCGTGGTGAACGGCTCGCCCAGCTCCCCGGCGTAGTGCGCGGACAGCGCCTCGCGCGCCTCGTCCAGCACGGGGTGGGGGAGGGCGTCGCCGGCGCCGTAGAAGCAGAGCAGCCGGGGCACGTCGACGACCTGGTCGTACATGGTGCGCCGCTCGGCGCGCCAGGGGACGTCGGCGGCCAGCCGCTCGAAGAGGGCGTCCGCCCCGCCGAGCCAGCCGGGCAGGACGTCGATCCAGGCGCCGTGGGTGAGCCGGGTGCGGCGGATCCCTTCGAGGGAGCCGAGCCGCAGCTCGTCGGTCTGATCGAACAGGGAGCCCTGGAGATGCGTGGCCATGGATCCAGCGTAACCCCTTAATCGAAAATCTGTTCCTATAGCGCGGTCGCTCTTTCTCCGCGACGGCTTCGCACCCCTGTTGGATACGTTGGTGTATCGGATACATTCCCGTATCGAACGGAGGTCCGGCATGGGTGTGGGGGAGACGACGAGGCGCGTCACCAGACGCCGTGTCCGCACCCGGGCCAACCTGCTCGACGCCGCGTTCGCCGTGTTCGCCGCCAAGGGGTTCGGACACGTCTCCATCGAGGAGGTCTGTGAGGCCGCCGGCTACAGCAGAGGCGCCTTCTACTCCAACTTCGACAGCCTCGACGAGCTGTTCTTCGCCCTGTACCGGCAGCGCGCCGACCTCATCGCCGACCAGGTCGCCGGGGCGCTCGCCGTCGACGGCCCCGGCCTCGACGTCCCCGCCGCCGTGGACCGGGTCACCGAGGTGCTGCTCCTGGACCGGGACTGGCTGCTGGTCAAGACGGACTTCCTGGTGCACGCCGCCCGGGACCCCGCCGTCGCCGCCACCCTGCTCGAACACCGCGCCCGGCTGCGCGCCGCGATCGCCGACCGGCTCGCCCGCGCCCGCGGCCATACCGCACTGCCCGCCGTGCTCGGCGGCACCGACGGCGCCGCCCACGCCGTCGTCGCCGCGTACGACGGCGTCACGACCCAGCTGCTGCTGGACCGCGACATCGAGCACGCCCGCGCCTGGCTGGGCCGGCTGCTCACCGCGCTGCTGACCGACGGCAGCGACACCACCGGACAGCGCACCACCGCCTAGGGAAGGGACGGTCGCCATGGACGCCGACGTCATCGTCGTCGGAGCGGGACTCGCCGGACTCGTCGCCGCGCACGAGCTGACCAGCCGGGGCCGCCGCGTGGCCCTGGTCGACCAGGAGAACGCCGCCAACCTCGGCGGGCAGGCCTTCTGGTCCTTCGGCGGGCTGTTCCTCGTCGACTCGCCCGAGCAGCGGCGCCTCGGCATCAAGGACTCCTTCGACCTGGCCTGGAACGACTGGCAGGGCAGCGCGGGCTTCGACCGGCTCGAGGACGAGGACTCCTGGGCGGTGCGCTGGGCCCGCGCGTACGTCGAGTGGGCGGCCGGGGAGAAGCGCGGCTGGCTCGACGGGCACGGCATCAGCTTCCTGCCCACCGTCGGCTGGGCGGAGCGCGGCGACCTGCGCGCCCACGGACACGGCAACTCGGTGCCCCGCTTCCACATCGCCTGGGGCACCGGCACCGGCGTCGTGGAGCCCTTCGTGCGGTACGCGAAGCAGGCGGCGCGCGACGGGCTGCTCACCTTCCACCACCGCCACCGGGTGGACGAGCTGGTCGTCGAGGGCGGCGCGGCACGCGGCGTGCGCGGAACCGTCCTGGCCGACGACACCTCACCGCGCGGAGTCGCCTCCAACCGCGACGCCGTCGGCGAGTTCGAACTGACCGCCCAGGCCGTCGTCGTCACCACCGGCGGCATCGGCGCCGACCACGACATCGTCCGCCGGTACTGGCCCGAGCGCCTCGGCACCCCGCCCACCGAGATGGTCACCGGCGTCCCCGCCTACGTCGACGGCCGCATGCTCGACATCAGCGCCGAGGCCGGCGTCCGCCTCGTCAACCGCGACCGCATGTGGCACTACACCGAGGGCATCCAGAACTGGGACCCGATCTGGCCCGGCCACGGCATCCGCATCCTGCCCGGCCCGTCCTCCCTGTGGTTCGACGCCCTGGGCCGCCGGCTGCCCGACCCCTGCCTGCCCGGCTACGACACCCTGGGCACCCTCCGGCATCTGCGCACCGACGCGGACATCGCCGGATACGACCACTCCTGGTTCATCCTCACCCAGAAGATCGTCGAGAAGGAGTTCGCCCTCTCCGGCTCCGAGCAGAACCCCGACATCACCGCCAAGGACCGCGCCGGGTTCCTCAAGGAGCGCGTCCTCGGCAAGGGCGCCCCCGGCCCGGTCGCCGCCTTCCTGCGCCACGGCGCCGACTTCGTCACCGCCCCGACCCTGGAGCAACTGGTCGACAAGATGAACCAGCTGACGGACAAGCCGCTGCTCGACGCGGAGACCGTCCGGCGCCAGATCGAGGCCCGCGATCTGCAGATCGGCAACTCCTACAGCAAGGACGCCCAGATCCAGGGCATCCGCAACGCCCGCCGCTACATCGGCGACCGCCTCGGCCGCGTCGCCACCCCGCACCGCATCCTCGACCCCGCGGCCGGCCCCCTCATCGGCGTCAAGCTGCACATCCTGACCCGCAAGACCCTCGGCGGCATCCAGACCGACCTGGACTCACGCGCCCTGGCCACCGACGGCACCCCCATCGACGGCCTGTACGCGGCCGGAGAGGTCGCCGGCTTCGGCGGCGGCGGTGTCCACGGCTACAACGCCCTGGAAGGGACCTTCCTCGGGGGCTGCCTCTTCTCCGGACGCGCGGCAGGACGCGCGGCGGCCCGCCAGGTGGGCTGAGCCTGGCAGTGGGCTGGGCCCGGCAGTGGGCTGGGTCCGGCCCGTCTCCCGGGCGTCACGCCTCCAGGAGGCGGGCCAGCACGGCCGCGTGACTCGTCTCCGGCGTCTTCGACGCCGTCAGCAGCGTCACGTCCTTCTCGCCCGCCGTCTCGCGCAGCCGGGCCAGGAGATCGGCCGCCTCCGGCGCGTCCAGCTCGGCCTCGTACCGGCCCGCGAACTCCTCGTAGGAGCCCTCGCCCGCGTGGTACCAGCGGCGCAACTCCGTCGACGGGGTGAGGGCCTTGGGCCACTCGTCGACCCCGGCCGCCTCCTTGGACAGACCGCGCGGCCACAGCCGGTCGACCAGCACCCGCACACCGTCCCCCGGCTCGGGCGGCTCGTGGACGCGGCGGACGCGAACGCTCATGACCGGCCTTTCTCTCGGACGGGCGACGGCGCCGGACACGCCGTGTGCGACCTGACGAGTTCCTCACACCTGTCCGTCAGGGTCGTCACATGATCCCGCACAAGCCCCGAGTCGTCCTGCTGGCCACCACCCTGCTGCTGACCGGATGCGGCACCGGAGCGGTGGCGACGACCGGCGACAGGCCCCCGGCACCCCACCGCACCACGACCGCCCCGTCCCGGCCCACCGCCACGGCGACCCCCCTCCCACGGCAGCTCCCCGGCCTCGGCCCGACGACCCTGGCCCAGGTCCCGGCCGAGGCCCGGCAGGCCGTCGTCGTCACGGGACACGGCAGGGACTCCGCCCGCTCCGACGTCGTCCTGTACGAACGCACCGGCACCGGGTGGAAGGCCGGCGAGCGCTGGCCGGCCCACAACGCGCTGCGCGGCTGGACCGACCACCACCGCGCCGGCGATCTGCGCTCACCCGTCGGCGTGTTCACCCTCAGCGACGCCGGGGGGCTGCGGCCCGACCCCGGCACGAGGCTGCCGTACGACCAGGGGCGCGGCTTCACCGCCACCGGCACCGGCTTCGAGGGTGAACCCCTCGCCGGCTCCTTCGACTACGTCATCGCCATCGACTACAACCGCCGGCCCGGCACCACCCCGCTCGACTGGACCCGGCCGCTGGGCGCGGCGGAGGGATCTGGCTGCACGTCGACCACGGCGGCCCCACCCAGGGCTGCGTCAGCCTCTCCCGCACGCACATGCGCGCCCTGCTGCGGACGCTCGACCCCGGCCGGCACCCCGTCGTCGTCATGGGCGACGCCGCCTCGCTCGCCCGCTGACCGCCCCCGCCGACCGTACCCGCCGACCGCTTAGGATCCGCCGCGTGTGCGCACATGTACTGGTGGCCGAGGACGACACGATGCAGGCCGAGCTGATACGGCGCTCCCTGCTCGCGGAGGGCCACACCGCGACCGTGGTCCACGACGGGCCGGCCGCCCTCGACGCCGCCCGCAGACTGCGGCCCGACCTCGTCGTCCTGGACCTGATGCTGCCCGTGATCGACGGCTTCGGCGTCTGCCGGGTGCTGCGCCGGAGCGACAACGACCCGGACATCCCGGTGCTGATGCTGACGGCCCGGTCCGCGGAGGACGACGTCCTGCTCGGCCTGGAACTCGGCGCCGACGACTACATGACCAAGCCGTACAGCCCCCGCGAGCTGATGGCCCGCATCCGTACCGTCCTGCGGCGCGGCGGCCGCGCCGACGGCCGGCGCGAGGACCCCGTCGTCCGGGCCGCCGGGATCAGCGTCGACCCGGTCCGGCACGAGGTGCGGTGCGACGGGACGCCGGTGGAGTGCACACCGGCCGAGTTCCAGATCCTGCTCGCCATGGCCGCCGAACCCGAACGGGTCTTCTCCCGGCGGCAGTTGCTGGAGTGCACCCGGGGCACCGACCGGGCCTCCACCGAACGGGCCGTCGACGTCCACATCATGAATCTGCGCAGGAAGATCGAGGCCGACCCGCGCCGGCCCGCGCGCCTGCTGACCGTGTTCGGCGTCGGCTACAAGCTCAGCGGGGGCCGTGGATGAACCGGCCCATCCCGTGGCGCAAGCGCCTGCTGGTCCGGCTGCTGGTCGCCTCGGTGCTGATCGCCGTCTGCTCGGTCGCGGCGACCGCCTGGCTGGCGGTGGCGACCACCACCCGGGCGCTGCGCGAGGAGCAGGGGCAGGTCCTCGCCGAGGACATGGACGTCCTCGCCCGGCTCAGCGGATACGCGGCGACCCACGCCGACTGGCGGGGCGTCGAAGGGACCGTACGGGAGCTGGCCGACCGCACCGGCCGGCGGATCGCCCTGACCACCCGGGACCGTACGGTCGTCGCGGACTCGGCCGCATCCGGCACCCCGCTGCCCCCGCGCGCCGCCGCCACCGTCGACCCGCTGCGCGTCGACACCTTCACCGAGCGCGGCGCCCAGCGGACCGGCGTCGACCCACGGGCCGTGGGCCCGTACCGGCTCAGCGCCGCCGAACGGGCCAAGCTGGACGTGCTCGCCGGGCAGCGACGGAAGTGCTTCGCCCGCAACGGCTACGACACCGTGATCGTGCGCGCGCCGAGCGGCCGGCCGGTCGTCACCGACCACGACGGGCCCGTCGCGGGCGGCACGGTCCCCGAGGAGTGCGCCGACGGACGGCTCAACACCCCCACCCCGACCGAGGACGAGGCCCTCGGCGACCTCTCCACCCGTATCACCGCCTGCCTGGGGAAGCAGGGCGCGGCGGGGCGGGCGCCGCATGCCATCGGCGTCGACGTCACCGGCCTCGGCCTCACTCCCCGGTACCTCACGAACAAACCGTCCGTCCGCGGCGAGCAGCGGGGCGAGGGCTCCGCACAGCGCTGCGTCGACGAGGCCCGCCGGGCCCAACTCGACCCGTACGTCGCTCCCGTGGCGGAGCTGTTCCTGGGCGGTGGCGACACCACCGCCGTCCGCTTCGACATGTCACCGGTCAACAAGGCGAAGGTGGTCGGCGTCGCCGGGCTGGTGCTCGCCGTGACCGTCGTGGTCTCCGCGGTGGTCGCCACGCGGCTGGTCCGGCCGCTGCGCGCGCTGACCGCCGCCGCCCAGGAGCCGCCCGAACGGCATGTGCGGGTGCCCGTCACCACCCGGGACGAGACGGGGGTCCTCGCCGCCGCCTTCAACGAACTCAGCGAGCGCCGCGAGCGGTTGGAGGCGCAGCGCAAGGCCATGGTCAGCGACATCGCGCACGAGCTGCGCAGCCCGCTCACCAACATCCGGGGCTGGCTGGAGGTCACCCGGGACGGCGTCGTCGACCCGGACCCCGCCCTGCTGGCCTCGCTGCACGAGGAGGCGCTGGTCCTGCAGCGGGTCATCGACGACCTGCAGGACCTCGCCGCCGCCGACGCGGGCACCCTGCGCCTGCACCGTGAGCCCGTCCGCGCCGACGAACTCCTCGGCCAGGTCGCCGCCGCCCACCAGGTCGCGGCCGACACGGCCGGTGTCACGCTGCGCACCGCCGTGCGGGAAACGCCCTGGCTGGACGCCGACCCCGTCCGGATGCGTCAGGCGCTGGGCAACCTGGTGTCCAACGCGCTGCGGCACACCCCGTCCGGCGGTACGGTCACGCTCTCCGCCGGGCGGGACGGCGACGAGGCGGTGCTGGAGGTCGCCGACACCGGGACCGGGATCGTGCCGGAGGATCTGCCGCATGTCTTCGAGCGGTTCTGGCGCGCGGAGAAGTCCCGCAGCCGCCGTACGGGAGGCAGCGGGCTCGGACTGCCGATCGTGCGGCAGCTGACCGCCGCGCACGGGGGCACGGTCGAGGCGGCCGGCGCGCCGGGGGAGGGCGCGGTGTTCACGCTGCGGCTGCCCGCCGGGGAACCGCCCGAGTGAGGGGACCGGGCGGTCCCCCCGCTCAGCCGGCGCGCTGGCGCAGGGCCCGCCGGTCCGTCTCGCTCGTGCCGCCCCAGATCCCGGTGGACTGCTCCATGTCCAGCGCGAAGCGCAGACACGGCTCCCGTACCGGGCAGCGCCGGCACACGGCCTTCGCCTCCTCGGTCTGCATCAGGGTCGGCCCGGACGTGCCGATCGGATGGAAGAGGTCGGGGTCCTCATGGCGGCAGGCGGCGTGGTCTCGCCAGTCGTCCATCAAAGTCACCTGCGATCGTCGACGTGCCCTCGGTGGAGGAATTACTCGGTTTCGAGTCGCCTGTCGACCCGCGGTGAAACCCGGCGGGACCCCGTGGAATCAGGTCACTGTTCGCGCATGCCCCACGGGGAGCCGTACTCGGTGAGCAGATCCAGGAACGGCCGGGCGGGGAACGCCTCCGGTCCCCGGACGCCCGCCCCCGACCAGGCGCCGCCGGCCAGGAGTTCGAGGGCGACGACCGGGTTGACGGCCGTCTGCCACACCACGGCCTGGGAGCCGTACTCGCTCATCGACCACTGGTTGTCGACCACGTGGTACAGGTACACCTCGCGCGGCCTGCCGTCCTTGACGCCCCGCACCCAGGTGCCCGCGCAGGTCTTGCCGTGCATCCGCTCGCCCAGGGTCGCCGGGTCCGGCAGGCAGGCGGCCACGACGTCCCGCGGGGAGACCCGCACCGGCCCGTCGGCGCTCGGCACGGTCACCGGCTCGGTGCTGTCGAGCCCCAGCCGATGCAGGGTCTTCAGGGTGTCGATGAACTCCTGGCCGAGCCCGTACTTGAAGGTGACCCGGCGCGCGTCGACCCAGCGCGGCATGAGCAGCACCTCCTCGTGCTCGACGTTCACGCACTCCACCGGGCCGATGCCCTCCGGGAAGTCGAACACCTCGGGCTCGCTGAACGGCGCCGTGGTGAACCAGCCGCGGTCCTTCTCGTAGACGACCGGCGGGTTGAGGCACTCCTCGATGGTGGTCCAGATGCTGAAGGAGGGCGCGAAGTCATAGCCCTCGACGGTGAGGTTCGCGCCGTCGCGCACCCCGATCTCGTCGATCTCGTCGAAGAGTTCGTCGGCCGCGTACCGGGCGAACACGTCCGACAGGCCGGGCTCCACGCCCATGCCGACCAGGGCGAGGGCGCCCGCCTTCTCCCAGTCCGCCGCCTGCTCGAACTGGGCGTCCCCGAGCTTGACGCCGCACTCCTCGTACGGGCGCTCGGGGTGCGGCTTCGACAGCGACATCGCCATGTCGACATAGGTGGCCCCGGCGGTGCGCGCGGCCTGGAACAGCGGCATCACGAAACGCGGGTCGGTGGCGTTGAGCAGCACGTCGCAGGAGTGCCGCTCCAGCAGGGCGGCCACGGCCGGCTCGTCGCTCGCGTCGACGCGCTCGGCGCTGAAGCGGGCGTCGCCGTCGAGCGCGGCGACGGCGGCCTCGGCGCGCGCCGGGTCGTAGTCGGCGACGACCATCGCCTCGAAGAAGGGACGCCGGGCGGCGATCCGGGTGATGGCGGTACCCACTCCGCCGGCTCCCACGAGCAGTACACGCATGACAAGACTCCCTCGACTGACGGTGGACGACGTGGTGGGGCCCCGGGTGGGATACAACGCCGCCCCGGCACGTAAGGTCAATGCCGTTGGCATAAGGATGGAGGACGCCATGCCCAAACCGGTCGTACCGGAGGAGAAGCGGCGCAGGCGTCGCCCCACCAAGAGCGGCACGGTGCTGTCGGAGGGCCTCATAGTCGACACGGCGCTGCGGATGCTCGCCGAGCACGGCAGCGCCGGACTGACCGCCCGCCGGCTCGGCCTGGCCCTGGACGCCGACCCGAGCACGCTGTACCGCTACTTCCGGGGCATGGACGATCTGACCCTGGCCATCGGGGACGCCCTGATCGGCCGCGCGCTGGAGGGCTGGGAGCCCACGGGGGAGTGGCGTGCCGACCTGCGGGCCGTCGGCACCCGCATCCACGCCGCATACGTCGCCCACCCGCACGCCGCCGTGCTGACCACCAGCCGGGTCACGGGCCGGGCCAACGAACTCGCCGCCGACGAGACCGTGCTGGACATCCTGCGCACCGCCGGGTTCCCGCTGCCCGACACCGTGCGCCTCTACCACGCCTTCATCGACCAGACGCTGGCCTTCGCCGCGCTGGACGCGGCGTCCCTGACCCTGCCGAGCGCGTCGCTGCGCGCCGACGAGGAGAAGTGGCGTTCGACGTACGCCCGGCTGCCCCGCTCGACGCATCCCCGGATCGCCGAGGCGGCGCCGCTGCTGGCCCGGCAGATGGTGACCAGCGCCTATCCGACGGCCCTGGAACTGCTGCTGGAGGCGGCCGAGGCTCGCCTCGCCGCCTGTCACATCGCCTAGATCAGCGCCTCGCGCGCCGCGTCCAGCACCGCCTCCGTCACCGTGACCAGCGCGGGCGAGTGCAGCTTCCACTGCTGCCAGTACAGCGGGACGTCCACCGGCCGGTCCGGCGCCAGGGAGATCAGGCGCCCCTCCGCCACCAGCGGCTCGGCCTGCACCTCGGGGATCAGGCCCCAGCCGAGTCCCGCGAGCACGGCCGTCAGGAACCCCTCCGAGGTCGGCATCCGGTGCCGCGTGGGCCCCGCGTGCGCGGCGCCACCGTCCCGCAGCCCGCGTACGAAGGCGTCCTGCAGGTCGTCGCTGCGGTCGAAGGTCATCACGGGAGCCCGCGCCAGCGCCTGAGCCAGTGGCCCGGTCAGATACCGCTCGGTGAACTCCGGGCTCGCGGCGGCCAGATAGCGCATCCGGCCCAGCGCCCGCACGGAGCAGCCCGCGACGGGCTCGGCCGAGGAGGTCACCGCGGCCATCACCAGGCCCTCCCGCAGCAGGGTCGCCGTCCGGCTCTCGTCCTCGCGGCGCAGCTCGAAGCAGAGCGGCGGCTCCTCGCGCACCCGGGTCAGGGCGGGCAGGAACCAGGTGGCCAGCGAGTCCGCGTTGACCGCGATGGACACCCGCGTCGCCTCGGCGGTCCCGTCCATGCCCAGCTCGGCCCGCGCGTCGCGCTCCAGCCGGGCCAGCTGGCGGGCGAACCTGACGACGACCTGGCCCGACTCGGTCGGCCGCACCGGTTTGGTCCGCACCAGCAGCACCCGCCCGGTGCGCTGCTCCAGCGCCTTGACCCGCTGGCTCACCGCCGACGGCGTCACATGCAGGGCGGCGGCGGCCGCGTCGAACGTGCCCTCGTCCACCACCGCCAGCAGGGTCCGCACCTGGTCGAGCGGCAGCTCGGTCAGCTCCATCTTCACGACGGCTAAGGATACGTAAGAATCTTTAGCTGTACGCCAGGAGATCGTCTGCCTACCGTCGACGGCATGACAAGCGCCCTGACCACCGCCGTCGCCGGATTCGGCACCGGCCTCTCCCTGATCGTCGCCATCGGCGCGCAGAACGCCTTCGTCCTGCGCCAGGGCGTCCGCCGTGACGCGGTCCTCGCCGTCGTCGGCATCTGCGCCCTGTCCGACGCGGTCCTGATCACCCTCGGCGTGGCGGGCGTCGGCGCGGTGGTCGTGGCGTGGCCCGGGGTGCTGACTGCGGTCGCCTGGGTCGGCGGGGTGTTCCTGCTCGGCTACGGCGTCCTGGCCGCCCGCCGTGTGCTGCGCCCGGCCGGCGCCCTCGTCACCGACGGCGACACGGCGGGCTCACGACGGCGGGCGGTGCTCACCTGCCTCGCCATGACCTGGCTCAACCCGCACGTCTACCTCGACACCGTCTTCCTGCTCGGCACCATCGCCGCCGACCGGGGCCCGCTGCGCTGGACGTTCGGCCTCGGCGCCGCCGTCGCCAGCCTGTGCTGGTTCGCCGCGCTCGGCTTCGGCGCCCGCCTGCTGAGCCGCCACCTCGCGAGGCCGGGCGCCTGGCGGGTGCTGGACGCGGTGATCGCCGTCACCATGATCGCCCTCGGCGCCTCCCTGATCGCCGGAACCTGAGACGCCCGTCCGACCGCCCGGCCGGTGCTGCGATAGTGATCCCCGGACGAGAAAGATGTAGCGAGCATCCAGGGACCCCGTGGACACCAGCGAGAGCAGTACCGCACCGCAGGAGAAGGAACCCTCCGAGGCCCCGGCCGCACCCCGCGGCTGGCGCCGCTGGGCCATGGACACCCGGCCGCTGCGCCGCCCCGCCTACCGGCGGCTGTGGACCTCGACCATCGTCACGGCCGTCGGCAGCCAGCTCACCGCGGTCGCCGTGCCCAAGCAGGTCTACGACATCACCGGCTCCTCGGCCTGGGTGGGCGCCGCGAGCCTGGCCGGGCTGGTGCCGCTCACGGTGTTCGCGCTGTGGGGCGGCGCCATCGCGGACAGCATGGACCGGCGCCGGCTGCTGCTGATCACCAACATCGGGATAGCCGTGACCTCGGTGCTGTTCTGGCTCCAGGCCGCCGCCGGGCTGGAGTCGGTCGCGGTGCTGATGGTCCTGCTCGCGCTCCAGCAGGCCTTCTGGGGACTCAACTCCCCGGCTCGCAACGCCTCGATCGCCCGGCTGGTGCCGGAGGACGAGCTGGCCGCCGCCAACGCCCTCGGCTCGACCGTCATGCAGACCGGCCAGGTCGTCGGACCCCTGCTGGCCGGCGTGCTGATCCCCGTCGTCGGCCTGCCCGAGCTGTATCTCCTCGACGCCCTGGCGCTGTGCGTCACGGTGTGGGCGGTGTACCGGCTGCCCGCGCTACCGCCCCTGGCCGCCGCGGTCAGACGCCGCGCAGGGGTCCGGGAGATCGCCGAGGGCTTCAGGTACATCTCGCTGCACAAGGTGCTGCTGCTGTCCTTCCTCGCCGACATCATCGCGATGGTCTTCGGCATGCCCCGCGCGCTGTTCCCGCAGCTCGCGAGCGAGACATACGGCTCGTACGGCGAAGGGCTCGCCCTCGGGCTGCTGTTCGCGGCCATCCCGATCGGCGCGGTGGCCGGCGGGCTGTTCTCCGGCACCTTCTCCCGGGCCCGCCGGCACGGCTGGATGGTGATCGGCTCGGTCGTCGCGTGGGGTGTCGCCGTCACCGGCTTCGGGCTCAGCGGGAGCCTGTGGCTCGCGGTCGTGTTCCTCGCCCTGGCCGGGGTCGCCGACATGGTGTCCATGGTGTTCCGCGGGGCCATCCTGCTGTCCGCCGCCAGCGACGAGATGCGCGGACGGATGCAGGGCGTCTTCACGGTCGTCGTCGCGGGCGGCCCGCGTCTGGCCGACGTCCTGCACGGCACGGCGGGCTCGGCGTTCGGCCCGCGCGCCGCGACGGCGGGCGGCGGCCTCCTGGTCGTCCTCCTCATGCTGGGCCTGGCCGCGGCGGTGCCGGCGCTGCGCCGCTACCGCGTCTGACGCTCAGTACAGGCTGCGCCGCGCCAGGGCGTGCCGCTCCATGAGCTGCCCGCGGGTCATCTCCAGACGGTGCGCGAGGATCTCGGCGACGTACCGCACCAGGGTCAGCCCGAGCGCCGTGTCCTCGTCGCACAGCCGCAGCACCGCCGCGGCCTCGAACTCGTAGGCGCGCACCGGGCTGAAGGCCTCCGCGCCGAAGTCCCACCGGTACGGCGGGAACAGCCACGACCAGCCCAGCAGGTCGCCGGCGCCCAGGCTGGCCACGGTGATCCGCTGCAGGTGCGACACCTTCTGGTCCAGGGTGACGGCCCCCGAGCGGATGACCCAGAAGCGGTCGGCCGTGCCGCCCGCCTCGAAGATCCGGGTGTCCTCCGCGAAGGACGTCTCCCGGGCCAGCGCCATCAGGCGCTCACGCTGATGCGGCGGAAGGGCGGTCAGCAGTTTGATCGCTTTGGTCATGGCAGGGGCTCCTCACCGACGAACGGCATTCCGGTGTTTCCCTGCGTCCATTGGAGCGGCTGCGGCGGCGGTGGGCACCTCGGCGGCCGGGCCTTCCGGTCCCGGACCTGGGGCACCGTGTGCGAGGGCATGAAAAAGCCCTGGCTGGACGGGGGAAGCCAGCCAGGGCTGTCAGAGGTGGTTCACGGGGGACGGATGCGGTCGACCCCGTGACCACGTATGGATGAACCGTAAACCATTTCTTCGGCGTCTCGGAAATCGAGACCGGGGTACGTGACCCGTTTCACTCGGCTCCCGCTCTCACGGCTGCTCCGCGTGCTTTCCCGGAGTCAGGATCTCGTCCAGCACGGTGAGCACCGCCTCGTACGTCAGCGTCCGTACCGCGGCGTCCCGCGCCCCCTCCGGGTCGGTGGCGCGCAGATGCTCGCTCCGCCCCCGCCACGTCCGCTCCTCCTGCCGGGCCCACGCCCGGGCACGCTGCATCCGCCGCAACAGTTCGTCTGAGTCCACGACATCGGTCATGCACACCGCCTACCCAGCGAAAGCCCGATGCGCTCATCCCTCCGACGCCTTCACCGGTACGTCCAGCGGACGGGCCAGACCGGTCACCGCCTCGTCCAGGCGCTGCAGATGGCGCAGCACATGGTCGGTGACCCGGCCCCGACCAGGCGGGAGCGGAGTACTCGGACCCAGCAGCGAGGCGATGCTCGAACCGGTCTCGATCGCCGCGTCCGCGTGCTCCTCGGTGACATGCGCGGCGATCGCCTCCAGATTCCGCCCGATCCGGCCGGTCGCGGCGCGCAGCCTGGGGTCGGGCACGACCGAGGGACGGCTGAGCAGCAGCTCGGCCGTCGCGGCCAGGGTGCGCGCGTGGTACGCGCACGTCTCGAGCAGCGCGACGACATAGCGGGCCGTCTCCTTGCGGGCCCGCAGCGGCGTCGCCGGATGTGTCAGCGGCTGCACGGCGGCCCGCAGATCGGCCAGCGCCTGGTCCAGGTCGCGGGCCTGGTCCATCAGCTCCCCGGGAGGCCCGCCGCTGAGCTGCTCCACGGCGCTGTCGGTGACCTCGCGGAGCCGGCGCAGCACCGTGGCGAGCAGGTCGTTGGTCCGCCGGTCCGTCTGCACCGGCAGCACGAACGCGGCCGCGATCACCCCGCACACCGCGCCCAGCGCCGTCTCCCCGATCCGCAGCACCAGCACCGACAGGCTGTAGGTGTGCAGCAGCGTGTAGAGCAGCCCGAGCGCCGCCGTCACGAAGAACGACGACAGCGTGTACGACAGGGGCGCCGAGTAGAACATCGCGAACACGCAGAGCAGCACCACCGCGAACGCCGTCCACGTGTGGTGTCCGACGGCACCCGCCAGCACGATGCCCGCCAGGACCCCCAGCACCGTGCCGAGCAGCCGGCGTGAGCCCTTGACCAGGATCTCGCCCGTGGAGGCGGTGTTGAGGAACACGATCCAGCAGGTCAGCACCGCCCAGTACCAGCGGTCCCGGGACAGCAGCTCCCCGCCGACCATGGCCAGCAGCGACCCCACGGCGACCTGCACGGCGGCCCGGGTGGTGCGCCGCTCCAGCCCGGTCGGCTCCTCCTTGGCCTCCTCCTCGTCCGCGTCGAGGACGGCGTCCTCCGCGTCCAGCTCCTCCCGTGAACGCGCCGTCGCCGGGGAGTCGTCCGACTCGTCCTGTGCCCCGCCCAGCGCGATCCGCAGCCCGAGCACCGCCCGCGCGGTCTCGCCGACGGCGCGGAACGCGTCCTGCACGGCCGGGGACGCCACGGGCACGTTCTCCTCGTCGCGGTAGCCGAGGAGCCGGTTGCGCAGCTGGGCCACGCCCGTCCCGCCGGCCGCCTCGACCGGCCGCAGCACGAGGACCCGCAGCGCGTCCAGGTCGCGGCGCAGCGTCTCCGTCGCCTCCTCCCGCACCGGCTGCCGGCCGCCCGAGGGCACCGGCGCGCCCGGCAGATGCAGCGCCAGCGTGTCCACCCGCTCGGCGCCGCGCGCCCGCAGCAGCGACAGGCCCAGCCGCTCGGCGGCGATCTCCGCGTCCGCGATCCGCCGCTGGACCAGCCGGGCCACCGCCTCGTCGGCGGTGCCGTCCGACAGCCGCCCCTGGATCAGCAGCGCGGTCTCGTGCAGCCGCGCGGTGCCCTCGCGCACCCGCCGCAGCGCCCGGTCCGCCTCCTCGGGACCGGCGTCCAGCAGCTCGATCTGCGCGGCCAGCAGTTGCGCCATCCGGGCCCGGAAGGCGGCCCGCAGCCGTTCGAGCACCCCGACCGGCGTCTCCGGGATCACCGCGAACCGCATCAGCGCACTGCACCCGAAGCCCACCGCGACCGAGGTGTACAGCTCGGGCAGCTGACCGGGCGTGGCACCGACGAAGAGGGCCACGAAGTACATCTGGAAGCCGATCAGGCCGAGCCCGGTGCCCCGGTCGCCGAATCTGCGCCCGTACACGGCACAGAAGATCAGCAGCACGAAGACCAGGTCACCTGCCAGCACCCGGTGGTGCAGCAGCGACGCCAGCGTCATCGACGCCAGCGCCACCGGCAGCCCCAGGGCCAGGGTCACCGCCTGTCCGGATCGCTGCTTCTCACGGATGGCGAAGGTGGACACCATCGCCACCAGCGCCCCGGTCACCAGGTGCGGCAGATCGGTGCCGAGCACCGCGAGCACCGTGACGGCCAGCGCGATCGACCCCACCGTCCGCAGGGCCGCCGCCAGTCTCAGCAGACCGGGGTCCGAGGCCGCGACACGGTCCCTCAGTCGCGTCCGGACCGTCTCCTCCGCTGTCCTCACGCCGTCCCGCTCACTTCCCCGCCTCGCTGGTCCGTCGTCGGCCGCGCCCCGGCCGCCCCGCTACGCCGGCTCGTCGGCGGTCCCACCCCCGCCCTGCGCGGCGACCTGCTTCTTGAGCTGCTCCGGCGTCAGATAGGCGTTGGTGAACTCGAAGTCCTTCAGCTTGGCGGGCCGGCGCGCCTGGAACCCGGTGCGCACGAAATCGTCCCCGGCGACGGCGTTGAGCAGCCAGTTCGTCATGACGCGGGCCTTGGCGACGTTGGTGCGCAGCGCCGACCAGTGGTAGCCGCGGGCCACGACCACCGCGGGCAGCCCCTTCAGCTCGACGCCGAGCGGCTTGGACACCCCGTCGAACCCGCCGAGGTCGACGACCAGCCCGAGGTCCTTGTGCTCGTACGGCCGCAGCGACTGACCGCGCATCGACGCGATGACGTTGTCGGCGGCGACCTTGCCCTGGCGCATGGCGTGCTGGGCGGTCGGCGGGCACACCGCGCCCTCCTCGTCCTTCGCCACGTCCGGCACCGCGGCGGCGTCGCCGAGCGCGAAGACACCGTCGTGCCCGGGCAGCCGCATCTCGGCGTTCACCGCGAGCCGGCCGCGGACGGTCTCCGCGCCGAGCGTGCCGATCAGCGGGCTGGCGACGACACCGGCGGTCCAGATCAGCGTGTGCGTGGGCACCACCCGGCCGTCGGTGAAGGTGACCTCCTCGGGTCCGGCCTTCGCGATGGACACGCCGAGGGAGATCTCGATGCCGCGCCGGCGCAGGATCTCCTGCGCGTCCCGGCCCAGTTTGTCGCCGAGTTCGGGCATCAGCTTCGGCGCGATGTCGATCAGATGCCACTTGATCAGCCGCGGGTCGAGCCGGGGATACCGCTTGACCGCGTTGTGAGTGAGGATCTGCAGGCAGGCCGCGGTCTCGGTGCCGGCGTAGCCGCCGCCGACCACGACGAACTGCAGCCGGGCGGCCCGCTCGGCGGGGTCCTGGCAGGCGTCGGCGAGGTCGAGCTGCGAGATGACGTGGTCGCGCAGATAGGCGGCCTCCGCCAGCGTCTTCATCCCGAACCCGTGGTCGACGAGCCCCGGGATGTCGAAGGTGCGGGTGACACTGCCGGGCGCCAGCACGATGTAGTCGTACGGCTCGTTGACGATGCGGTCGGTGATGGTGCGTACGACGCACACCTTGGCCGCGAGGTCCACGCCGATGGCGCCGCCCGGGATGATCCGGGTGCGGTACCTGCGGCTGCGGCGCAGGGACAGGGCGATGGACTGCGGGGTCAGTACACCGGACGCCACCTGGGGCAGCAGCGGCAGATAGAGCTGGAAGGAGGACGGGGTCACCAAGGTGATCTCGGCCTCGTCGGGGGAGAGCCTGCGTTCGAGCCGGCGCACGCATCCGACTCCCGCGAAGCCCGCGCCAACCACCAGGATCCTGGGTCGTGTCACGCTGATCATCCCTTCTGCGGCTCCAGGCGGTCTGCCTCGATGTCGTTCGCCTGCCCCTGAATCGCTGCTTCGCACGCCTCGATCCCATCGCGCCACGGGGTCTTCCGCCAGCCGGGCGCGGCAGGCAGATGAACGCGTCGCCGCCCACTGTGCCCCGGCTCGCTCCCGCCTACACCGGTCCGGACGGCAAAGACGTGCGTGCGCGGCCTCTTGACGGTCCGTTGGTCCGGACCTACCTTCCGAAGCACTCGTCCAAATACGGGACCGCTGTTCACACTCATGACCGAGCGGTCACCCCCCACCCCGGACAGGAGGCAGGATGCTCCCACGCCTGCGCACCCTCACCCTCGCCGTCGCCCCCGCGCTCTGCGCCACGGCGCTGCTCACCGCACCACCCGCCGCCGCGGAGGTCGAACCCGGCGGCTGGCAGTCCGTGTCACCGACCTTCACCGAGCAGGAGCGGGGCTGCGGGCAGATCGACGGCCTGACCTTCCGGCTCACCTGCTCCACCGCGAGCGGCGACCAACGGGCTGAACGCCGCTACGCCACCTACACCGGAGGCACCCGCCAGTTCGAGGGCTACTTCCGCATCACGGGCCTGAACGGCACCCGGATCAGCCTCAAGCAGACGTTCCACGAATCCGCCTCCGGCCCGTACTTCATGCTCGCCGTCGAACGCGGCGGCCGTCTGTACGCCGTCCACGGCGGCACCACCCTGTCGAACGCCGGGACCGTCGGCGCGACCGTCCGGGTCAACACCGTCCACCAGGTCGGCTCCCAGCACCGCACCTACATCAACGGCTCCCTCAAGCACACCTACGCCAGCCCCGGCGGCAGCTTCTACGACAAGTTCGGCGCCTACCGCACCAACAGCGGCAACGGCACCGCCACCGTGGAGTGGAGCAACATCCGCTTCTGGCGCAAGTAGCGGCCGCCGTATGAGAGGAAGGCTCGTCGCGGTGCCGGCGGCGCTGATCCTGGCGCTGCCGGCCTGCTCCGCCGGCGCACCCCCGGCCCTGTCCCTGACCGGCGCCCTCACCACCCCCACCGACGTCGACCTGCGCTGGCGGGACACCCGGCCCGGCGCCGCCGGCCACGTCCTGGAGTTCGCCACCGAGGAGGCCGGTCCCTGGACGGTGCTCCAGTACCTGGCCCCGCAGGTGACCACCTACCGCCACCCCGACCTGCTGCCGCACACCACCTTCCACTACCGGCTGCGTCCCTACACGGGCCCCACCACCCGGCCTCAGCGGACCCCGGGACCGGACGGCGCCCAGCACCTCACCTGGACCGACCGCGCACGCGGCGAGGACGGCTACCTGCTGGAACTGCGCCCCAGGGACGGAGACCGGTACGACCCGGTCGCCGTGCTCGCCCCGGACACCGAGGCCACCGACTTCCTCCCGCTGCCGGGCGAGCGCGGCGCGGCCTACCGCGTCCGCGCCTTCGTCCTCGGCGAGCGGTCCGGCGTCGTCCGGCTGACCACGGGCGAGTGAACCCGTGCCCACCGGGACTCAGCCGAAGACGCTGTCCCCCTCGTCCCAGTGCGCCACGTCGTCCGACAGATGCTCCCGGGGCATCCGCGACCGCGCCTGGTACATCGCGTCGATCTGCGCCTCGTAGTGCCGCACGATCGCGTCCCGGCGCAGCTTCATCGACGGCGTCAGAAGCCCGCTGGCCACGTCGAACGGCTCCGGCAGCACCCGGAACACCCGGATCGACTCCGGGCGCGACACCGCGCTGTTGGCGGCGGCCACCGCCCGGCCGATCTCCTCCCGCAGCGCGTTCTCCTCCCGTGCCTCGCGGGCCCGCGCGTCGCTGCGGGCCGCCAGGGAGTCCCGCCAGAACGCCAGGAACTCCGGGTCCAGGGTGATCAGCGCCCCGATACAGGGCCGGTTGTCACCCACCACCACGGCCTGGTGGACCAGCGGATGCTGCCGCAGCCGCTGCTCCAGGAGCGCCGGCGAGACGCTCTTGCCGCTGCTCGTGATGATGACGTCCTTCTTGCGGCCTGTGATCGTCAGATAGCCGTCGGAGTCCAGCCGTCCGAGGTCCCCGGTCGCCAGCCAGCCGCCGCGCAGCGCGCCCCGTGTCGCGGCCTCGTTGTTGACGTAGCCCTGGAACACCGAGGGCCCGCGCACCAGGATCTCCCCGTCGTCGGCCACCCTGATGTCCACGCCCGGCAGCGCCTGGCCCACCGTGCCCGACATCTCCCGGCCCAGCGGCTGCGCGGTCACCCCGCCGCAGGTCTCGGTCAGGCCGTAGCCGTCGTTCACATAGATGCCGATGCCCTCGTAGAACAGGGACAGTTCACGGTTGAGGGGGGAGCCGCCGGACGTCGCCCGGCAGATCCGTCCGCCCAGCGCCTCCCGCAGCTTGCGGTACACCGTCCGCTCGTACAGGGCGTGCTGCAGCCGTAGATCGAAGCCGGGACCGGGCCCGCCACCCAGCCGGTGGCGCTCCAGCGCCGCCGCGAAGTCCCGCGCGGTGTCCGCGGCCCGCTCGAACAGCGCGCCCCGGCCGGACTGCTGCGCCGTGCGCAGGAAGTTCTTGTAGATCTTCTCGAAGATCGACGGGACGGCCGTGAAGTACGTCGGGCGGAACGTCCGCAGCGCCGAGGCGAGCGCCTCCCCGCTGAGATCCGGCTCGTGCCCCATCAGCAGCCCGCCGCGGATGCACAGCCCCTGCACCAGCAGCCCGTACACATGGGAGAACGGCAGAAAGGCGAGGACCGAGCCCTGCCGCTCGCCGGGCGGCACGACCGTGTGGCCCCAGCCCGCGAGGAGCGTGTCGCAGGGGCTCGCGAGACCCCGGTGGCTGAGCGCGCAGCCCAGCGGGCGGCCCGTCGTGCCGGAGGTGTACATGATCGCCGCGGTGGAGTCCGGCAGCACGATCCGGCGCAGCGACTCGACCGTCGCGAACGGCACGAACTCGCCCGCCTCGACCAGTTGCTGGAGCCCGCCGGCGTCCAGCTGCCACACATGCCGCAGCCGGGGCAGCGTCCCGCACACCGACCCGACCGTCATGATCGCCTGCTCGTCCTCGACCACCACGGCCACGCACTCGGCGTCCCGGAGGATCCACTCGACCTGGTCGCGTGACGACGTCGGATAGATCGGCACCACCTCGGCGCCCACCGCCCACAGCGCGTAGCTGAACACCGTCCACTCGTAGCGGGTGCGGGCCATCACGGCCACCCGGTGGCCCGGCGAGATCCCGGACGCGATCAGGCCCTTGGCGACAGCCGTGACCTCGTCGCGCACCTCCACGGCGGTCACCTCCTCCCATACGGAGGAGGAGGGGTGGGGGCGGCGCGCGAGCAACGGGAGCGTGGGATCGGCGGCGGCCGTCTCGAAGAGGCTGTCGGCGAGCCCTCCAGTCAGCGGGCGAACGGGCGGGGGAGCGAGGCCGAGGTCGCGCATGCGCTGCTCCTGGTATGTACCGGGTGTGACACCACCGATGAGTTCTGTTATCGGCGTCGCCCGAATCTAGCCCAGCCGGGAGCGCGCGGTGCCCTGATCTGACAATTGACGTCGTTCGGTGATCTCGGCCGCATGGGGGAACCCGGAGGGCATGACACACGCGACCCCCCAACCGAACCCAGAGCCGGGCCGGCCCCCCAACCCCGACCCGGAACCCGAGCGCACCACCGGCCTCGAACCGGGCGGCTCGGTACCGCCCGGCGAGACCCCGCCCGCGGAGAGCAGCATGTCCGGAGCGGGCCCCCGGGAGACCCACAACCCGCCCACCGGGTGGGCCAAGGCCCCCCTGACCCTGATCCTCCTCGGCACGGCCCTGATCGCCGCGTTCTTCCTCGTCTACGCCCTGATCCTGATCTTCTGACCCGGACCGGGGCCCGTCACAGACCCGGTGTGAGCCACACCGTGGCCAGCGGAGGCAGCGTCAGCCGCAGCCGCCCGTCCTCCGGCTTGAGCGGGCCGGGGTTGGTGACATCGCTGCCGCCGTACCGCGCCGCGTCCGTGTTCAGGGTCTCGCGCCACGCCGTGACGTGGTCCGGGACCCACAGGGCGTAGTCGTGCCGGACGACGGGCGAGAAGTTCGAGACGCAGAACAGTGGCGCCCCCTCGGCGTCGTACCGCAGGAACGCGAAGACGTTGTCGTCGGCGGCGTCCCCCAGCGACCACTGGAAGCCGGCGGGATCGGTGTCGCGCTGCCACAGCGCCGGGGTGGCCTGGTACACGGTGTTGAGATCACGGACCAGATCGCGCACCCCGACGTGGTCGCCGGCCGAGGCGTACCCCGGGTCCGTCAGCCACCACTCCGGGCCGTGCGCCTCCGACCACTCCGCGCCCTGCGCGAACTCCTGCCCCATGAACAGCAGTTGCTTGCCCGGGTGGGCCCACATGAAGCCCAGGTAGGCCCGGTGGTTCGCCCGCCGCTGCCACCAGTCGCCGGGCATCTTCGACACCAGCGCCTGCTTGCCGTGCACGACCTCGTCGTGCGAGATCGGCAGGACGTAGTTCTCGCTGTACGCGTACACCATCGAGAACGTCATCTCGTTGTGGTGGTACTTGCGGTGCACCGGCTCCTTGGCGATGTACTCCAGCGAGTCGTGCATCCACCCCATGTTCCACTTCAGACCGAAGCCCAGCCCGCCGCTGTCCGTCGGCCGGGTCACCCCGCCCCACGCGGTGGACTCCTCCGCGATCGTGACGACCCCCGGATTGCGCCGGTACACGGTCGCGTTCATCTCCTGCAGGAACGTCATCGCGGCCAGGTCCTCCCGACCGCCGTAGGCGTTCGGCGCCCACTCCCCGGATTCACGCGAGTAGTCCAGGTAGAGCATGGAGGCGACGGCGTCCACCCGCAGGCCGTCGATGTGGAACTCCTCGCACCAGTACGTCGCGTTGGCCACCAGGAAGTTGCGCACCTCGGTCCGCCCGAAGTCGAACTCGAAGGTCCCCCAGTCCGGGTGCTCGGCCCGCCGGGCGTCCCCGGGCTCGTACAGCGGGTCCCCGTCGAACCGGGCCAGCGCCCAGTCGTCCTTCGGGAAGTGCGCCGGCACCCAGTCCATGATCACGCCGATCCCGGCCCGGTGCAGCGAGTCGATCAGGTACTTGAAGTCGTCGGGACCGCCGAGCCGGGACAGGGGCGCGTAGAACCCGGTGACCTGGTAGCCCCACGAGCCCGCGAACGGGTGCTGCGCCACCGGCATCAGCTCGACATGCGTGAAACCGAGGTCGGCGACGTACGCGGGCAGCTCCTCGGCGAGCTGCCGGTACGTCAGCCCCGGCCGCCACGACGGCAGATGCACCTCGTACACGGAGAACGGGGCCTCGTGCACCGGGACGTCACCGCGGTGCGCCATCCACCGCGCGTCGCCCCACTCGTAGCGCGAGGCGTGCACGATCGACGCCGTGTCCGGCGGCACCTCCGCGCGCCGCGCCATCGGGTCGGCCTTCAGAAAGCGGTGGCCGTACCGGGAGGTGATCTCGAACTTGTACCGGGTGCCCTCGCCGATGCCCGGCAGGAACAGCTCCCACACCCCGGACGCGCCGAGGGACCGCATCGGGAACGCCGTCCCGTCCCAGTGGCAGAAGTCCCCGGCGACCCGCACACCCTGCGCGTTCGGCGCCCAGACGGTGAAGCGGGTGCCGGCCACGCCCTGGTGCTCCATGGGCTCGGCGCCGAGCGCCTTCCACAGCTCCTCGTGCCGGCCCTCCCGGATCAGATGGAGGTCCAGCTCGCCCAGGGCCGGCAGGAAGCGGTACGGGTCGTGCGTCTCGTGCTCGTCGCCGCCGTCCTCCTGGTACGACACCAGCAGCGTGTACGCGGGGATCCGCGGCAGCGGCAGCACCGTGGAGAACAGCCCGCCGCCTTCCGAGACCAGCGCGGTGCGCTCGCCGTCCACCAGCACGCTCACCGCCCGCGCGAACGGGCGCAGCGCGCGCACCGCGATCCCGCCGGGGACGGGATGCGCCCCGAGCAGGGCGTGCGGATCGTGGTGGGTGCCCGCCAGCAGGCGGTCGCGGTCGCCGGGATCCAGGGCCGGGGCGGTCAGGCTCCGGCTCGCTCCGGCGGACTCGGGGCGCGAGGTCTCGTGCAGGGCCATCGGTCAGGCTCCTCTCACGGCGAGGCGTTCGATCGCCGCCATAGGTACGGGCAACCAGTCGGGTCGGTGCCGGGCCTCGTACAGCACCTCGTACACGGCGCGGTCGGTCTCATAGGCACGGAGCAGTCCGTGCTTCTTGCGCGGGTCCCATCCGGCGAGCGACGCGTAGCCCGCGCAGTAGGCCTCGCGGCAGCGGCGCGCCCACTCCGGACGCCACGGCCGGCGCTGCCGGGCGGCGTAGTCGAAGGAGCGCAGCATCCCGGCGATGTCGCGCACCGGGGAGTGCACACCACGCCGCTCGGCCAGCGGCCGGGACGGCTCGCCCTCGAAGTCGATGACGAACCACTCCCGCCCTGCCCGCAGCACTTGCCCGAGATGCAGGTCGCCGTGGATGCGCTGGTCCGGCGGGCCCGGGTCGCAGCCCGCGAGCGCGCCGAAGGCCGTGCGCAGTCCGGGGACATGGGGCTGGAGCGCGGGCACGAAGTGCGCGGCGAGCTCCAGACGCTCGGTCATGGCCGCCGCCATCCGGCCGTTCTCGCCGTGCGCGCGGGACGGGAACGCCGACGCCAGCGCCAGATGCACCTCGGCCGTCGCCCGGCCCAGCTGGCGCGCCTCGGCGGTGAAGTCGTCACCGGAGGCGAGCGCCGAGAGGGCGAGCGTCCAGCCGTCCGAGGCGTCCCGCAGGAACGGCTGGAGCACCCCGAGCGTGGCCTCCCAGGGGCGCGTCGTACGGAACCAGGCCACCGGGGCCGGCACCCGCCGGCAGCCCTGGCCGGCCAGCGCCCCGGACAGCTCCAGATCGGGGTTGACGCCCGGCTGGATGCGCCGGAACAGCTTCAGGATGAATGCGTCGCCGTACACCAGCGAGGAGTTGGACTGCTCCGCGTCCAGCAGCCGGGGCACGAGACCGGCCGGCACCGGCACGGACGGGTCGCCCTCGAAGCGCAGCGGACCCGCGTCCCCGGGATGCCGCAGCCGCTCCAGGAGCAGCTGTGCCGAGCGGGGGTCCTGCAGCGCGTCGAAGACCGTCATCCCGGCCAGCGGGCCTTCCTCCGCCCGGCCGATCAGCGCGCGGCCGAGCCGCGGCGACGGGTGCTGCCGTACGCCGAGCAGCAGCTGGTAGCAGTCACCGGCCGGCGGGGCGCCGCCGGGGGAGGGGACGGCCGAGTGACCGGCGTGCACCAGCAGGTGCAGACAGCCCGGGAAGAGTTCGGTCATGGACAGCAGGGCGAGGTCCGTGACCGGCCGGTCCTTGCCGGCGAACCAGCGCTGCCGCGGCAGCCATTCGCGCAGCAGGCCGGAGAGCGACGCCATGGGGCCGGCGTCGGCCGTACGGCCCGGTCGGGCGATTGCGGTCTTCTGCATGGTGACGCGTCCTTTCCTCGGCAGTCGCTCGAAGCTCAGACTCAAGATCGTCTGCCGATGCGGGATGCGACTCGGGTGAGCCGGAACCAGTAGAAGCCGTGGCCCCCGAGGGTCAGCAGATACGGCAGCTCGCCGATGGCGGGGAAGCGGACGCCGCCGAACAGTTCGACGGGGACGCGTCCGCTGAACTCACGCAGATCGAGTTCGGTGGGCTGCGAGAAGCGGGCGAAGTTGTGCACGCACAGCACCAGGTCGTCCTCGTACTCGCGCAGGAAGGCGAGGACGGCCGGGTTGGAGGAGTTCAGCTCGGTGTAGGAGCCGAGTCCGAAGGCGGGGTTCTGCTTGCGGATCTCGATCATGCGCCGGGTCCAGTGCAGCAGCGAGGACGGCGAGGACATCGACGCCTCGACGTTCGTGACCTGGTAGCCGTAGACCGGGTCCATGATCGTCGGCAGGCAGAGCCGTCCGGGGTCACACGTGGAGAAGCCGGCGTTGCGGTCGGGCGTCCACTGCATGGGGGTGCGGACGGCGTCGCGGTCGCCGAGCCAGATGTTGTCGCCCATGCCGATCTCGTCGCCGTAGTAGAGGATCGGCGAACCGGGCAGCGAGAGCAGCAGGGCGGTGAACAGCTCGATGGAGTGCCGGTCGTTGTCCAGCAGGGGTGCGAGTCTGCGCCGGATGCCGATGTTGGCGCGCATGCGGGGGTCCTTGGCGTACTCGGCCCACATGTAGTCGCGCTCTTCGTCGGTGACCATCTCCAGGGTCAGCTCGTCGTGGTTGCGCAGGAAGATGCCCCACTGGCAGCCGGACGGGATCGCCGGGGTCTTCGCCAGGATTTCCGAGACGGGGTAGCGGGACTCGCGGCGCACGGCCATGAAGATGCGGGGCATGACCGGGAAGTGGAAGGCCATGTGGCATTCGTCGCCGCCGGAGGCGTAGTCGCCGAAGTAGTCGACGACGTCCTCGGGCCACTGGTTCGCCTCCGCCAGCAGCACCGTGTCGGGGTACATGGCGTCGATCTCGCGCCGGACCCGCTTGAGGAAGGCGTGTGTGGCCGGGAGGTTCTCGCAGTTGGTGCCCTCTTCGGCGTAGAGGTAGGGGACGGCGTCGAGGCGGAAGCCGTCGATGCCGAGGTCGAGCCAGAACTTCAGGGCGGAGAGGATCTCCTCCTGCACGGCCGGGTTCTCGTAGTTGAGGTCGGGCTGGTGGGAGAAGAAGCGGTGGAAGTAGTACTGCTTGCGGACCGGGTCGAAGGTCCAGTTGGACGCTTCGGTGTCGACGAAGATGATGCGGGCGTCGGGGTAGGCCTTGTCGTCGTCGGCCCACATGTAGTAGTCGCCGTAGGGGCCTTCGGGGTCCTTGCGGGATTCCTGGAACCACGGGTGCTGATCACTCGTGTGGTTCATGACGAAGTCGATGATGACCCGCATCCCGCGCTGATGGGCCGCGTCCACGAACTCCACGAAATCGGCGAGGTTCCCGAACTCCGGCAGGACGGCCGTGTAGTCGGAGACGTCGTAGCCGCCGTCGCGCAGCGGGGACTTGAAGAAGGGCGGCAGCCACAGGCAGTCGACACCGAGCCATTGCAGGTAGTCGAGCTTGGCGGTCAGGCCCTTGAGGTCGCCCACGCCGTCGCCGTTGCTGTCCTGGAAGGAGCGGACCAGGACCTCGTAGAAGACGGCACGTTTGAACCAGTCGGGGTCACGGTCCTTGACGGGGGTGTCCTCGAAGGTGTCCAGGACGGGCTCGTTGACGGTCATGAGGTGGAGGACCCTCCGATCTGCGGTGGCGATGCCTGGACGTGGAAGACGTGCGCGGGGGCCCTTCCGGGCTCCAGCCGTACGTAGTTGGCCCTGCCCCAGCGGTAGGTCTCACCCGTCAGTTCGTCGAGCACGGACAGGGAGGCGTCCCAGTCCAGCCCGAGTTGCGGCATGTCCAACGAGACCGTGGCCTCCTGGGGGTGCTGAGGATCGAGGTTGGCGACCACCAGCACCGTGTCGGGACCCGTGCGTTTGCTGTACGCGATGAGGGCGTCGTTGTCGGTGTGGTGGAAGCGCAGATTGCGCAGCCGGTGGAGCGCCGGGTGGCACCTGCGGATGGTGTTGAGCCGGGTGATGAGGGGGGTGATGGTGCGGCCCTCGCGTTCGGCGGTCTCCCAGTCGCGTTGGCGCAGCTGGTACTTCTCGCTGTTCAGGTACTCCTCGCTGCCTTCGCGCAGGGGGGTGTTCTCGCACAGTTCGTAGCCGCTGTAGACGCCCCAGGTGGGGGAGAGGGTGGCGGCCAGGACGGCGCGGACCTCGAAGGCGGGGCGGTGCCCGTGCTGGAGGTAGGCGTGGAGGATGTCGGGGGTGTTGACGAAGAAGTTGGGCCGCATGTAGGCGGCGGCCTCCCCGGACAGCTCGGTCAGATACTCCGTCAGCTCCTGCTTGCCGGTCCGCCAGGTGAAGTACGTGTACGACTGCTGGAATCCGATCTGCGCCAGGGTATGCATCATCGCCGGACGGGTGAACGCCTCCGCCAGGAAGATGACATCGGGGTCGGTGCGGTTGATGTCGGCGATGACCCGCTGCCAGAACACGACCGGCTTGGTGTGCGGATTGTCCACGCGGAAGATCCGCACCCCGTGGCCCATCCAGTGCCGCAGGATCCGCAGGGTCTCCGCGACCAGCCCGTCCATGTCCGCGTCGAACGCGATCGGGTAGATGTCCTGGTACTTCTTCGGCGGATTCTCCGCATACGCGATCGTGCCGTCGGGGCGGTGGTGGAACCACTCCGGATGCTTCGACACCCACGGATGATCGGGCGAGCACTGCAGCGCGAAGTCCAGCGCGATCTCCAGCCCCAACTCCTGCGCGCGGGCCACGAACCGGTCGAAGTCCTCGATCGTCCCCAGATCCGGGTGGACGGCGTCGTGCCCGCCCTCGGGCGAGCCGATCGCCCACGGCACCCCCACATCGTCCGGACCGGCGGACAGCGTGTTGTCGGGGCCCTTGCGGAACGTCGTCCCGATCGGATGGATCGGCGGCAGATACACGACGTCGAAGCCCATCGCGGCGATCGCCGGGAGCCGGCGCGCCGCCGTCTCGAACGTCCCGTGCGGCCGCTCCGGGGTGCCCTCGGAGCGCGGGAAGAACTCGTACCACGACCCGAACAGCGCCCGCTCCCGCTCCACCAGCAACGGCAACGCCTCCGACGCCGTCACCAGATCCCGCACCGGATACCGGCCGAGGACCGCGTCCACGTTGGCCGCGAAGGCCGCCGACAGCCGGGACACCGGAGGCAGGGAGTCGTCCCGCAGGGCCTCGGCGGCGGCGAGCAGTGCCGACCGCTCCGACGGGTCGGGCACCCCGGCGGCGGCGCGCTCGTACAGCTCGCCGCCCTCCTCCAGCACCAGCCCGACGTCGATCCCGGCCGGCACCTTGATCCGGGCGGTGTGCCGCCAGGTGGCCACCGGGTCGCTCCAGGCCTCCACATGGAACGTCCAGAGTCCCACCGCCGACGGGGTCACCTTGGCGCCCCAGCGGTCGGAGCCCGGCGCGAGTTCGTGCATCGGCGTCCAGGGACCCGGGCGGCCCTTCGGATCGGTCAGCACGACGTTGGCGGCCACGGCGTCGTGGCCCTCCCGGAACACGGTGGCGGTGACCTCGAAGGTCTCCCCGACGACCGCCTTCGCCGGATGCCTGCCGCGCTCCACGGCCGGCCGTACGTCCCGTACCGGGATGCGGCCTACGGCCCCGGCGCCGGCACCGGTCCTGCTCTTGGTCCTGCCCATGGTTCACCTCCACCGTGCTCGAGGCCGGGCACATGGCCCGGCCGGGGATCCGAACTCTGCCGGAAGGCGGCTACCTTCCCGCGTGGAAACGCCGACGCGTCCGCGGCCGGCCCTGCCCGGTCGCGACGCTCACCGTCCGCGGCCGTTCCTCCTGCTCCAACAGGTAGGCCGACGGGGTGTCACGCAGGTACTGCTCGGCCGCGTCCGCGGCTTCGCGAGCGCAACGCTTACCCATCAGAACGCACAGGGTGTAACCGGTGTCCTCGAAGGTGGCACGCACCGTTCGGTCGGACGGGGCGGCCAGCATGGCGCGCTCCCAGGCCCGGTACCGCCGCAGCAGGCGGGCGACTTCGGCTTTGGCCGGTAGCAGCATGGCCCCGCTCACCTTCCACTTCCGGGCTCGATGGCGCGTCTCCCGACCGTCGGGCGGAACCCGTGCGTGCGGGCGGCACACACGGGTTCCGTTGCGGGCATCGAGGTCTTCACACATGGTGCACGGTCGGCGACGCAGCGTCCTGTTGGATCTTCAACTACCGCCTCACCCGTTCGCTCGTGTTGCACGAATGGCGTACGCCACTCACTCTGAGATGACTCAGAGGCGATCAGCGCTCACGCTCCGCATTCGGGGCCCGTCCCGCGGGGACGAGGAGAGCGGGAGCTTTCGCGGTGAGGAGGTAACGACGGTGAAGACCGCAGTGCCCTGCTACTACCACCTCGATGTGGAAGTCAGCCCTGAACGGGTCGGTCAGGTCAGCCGAATTCTGGCCGCTCACCTCAGGTACTGGGACCTGGAGACGCTCGTCGAACCCGTCCGCCACGGCACCGAGATGCTGCTGCGGGCCATCGACGAGCACGCGAAGGACAAGAACACCTCGATCGAGATGTGGTGGAACGGGCAGCACCTCATCACCGCCATCGGTGACAACGACCGGGCCCTGCGCCCGGACCACGAGCTGCGCGCCTGCCTCCGGCACCTCGCCGCGATGAGCGACGGCTGGGGCTGCTGCGCCACCGAGACCGGCAGCAAGGTCATCTGGTTCTCGCAGCGCGCCCGCGCCGGCGAACGCGCCCCCCTCGTGCCGATCGCCCCCGCGCCCAGCCTCCGCGAGGCGCTGCGCGTACCCCGCGCGATGCCCGTCGCCGCCCTGGCCGGCGCGGCCGGGGTCCGGGACGGCGTCCTCGAGGAGGCCCGGTGACGGCACGCAGGCGCCGCAAGGACCTGAGCACAGGGGTGTCCGCCTGGAGCGGGCACCCCTACCCGCTGGGCGCCTCCCACGACGGACAGGGCACCAACTTCGCCCTGTTCAGCGAGGTCGCCGAACGCGTCGAGCTGGTCCTCGTCGACGACCAGGACCGGCACACCGCCGTCCCGCTGACCGAGGTCGACGGCTTCGTCTGGCACGGCTACGTCCCCGGCGTCGGCCCCGGCCAGCGCTACGGCTACCGGGTGCACGGCCCCTGGGACCCCGGCCTCGGTCACCGCTGCAACGCGTCGAAGCTGCTGCTCGACCCGTACAGCAGGGCCGTCGACGGCCAGGTCGACAACCACGCCTCCCTCTTCGAACGCACCGCGGGCGGCCCCTCCCCGGCCGACAGCGCCGGGCACACCATGCTCGGCGTGGTCACCGACCCGCACTTCGACTGGGGTGACGACCGGCCCCCCAGACGGCCGTACGCCGACACCGTGATCTACGAGGCACACGTCCGCGGACTCACCCGCACCCACCCCGACGTCCCGCCCGAACTGCGCGGCACCTACGCCGGACTCGCGCACCCCGCGGTCGTCGATCATCTGACGTCCCTCGGCGTGACCGCCGTCGAGCTGATGCCGGTCCACCAGTACGTCCAGGACGGCGTCCTCCTCGACCGCGGCCTGTCCAACTACTGGGGCTACAACACCATCGGCTTCTTCGCCCCGCACAACGCCTACGCCGCCCGCGGCACCCGCGGCGAACAGGTCAGCGAGTTCAAGGCGATGGTGAAGGCGCTGCACGAGGCCGGCCTCGAGGTCATCCTCGACGTCGTCTACAACCACACCGCCGAGGGCAACGAACGCGGCCCCACCCTGTCGTTCCGCGGTATCGACAACGCCTCCTACTACCGCCTGGTCGACGGCGACTGGGCGCACTACTACGACACCACAGGCACCGGCAACAGCCTGCTGATGCGCCACCCCTACGTCCTGCAGCTCATCATGGACTCGCTGCGCTACTGGGTCACCGAGATGCATGTCGACGGCTTCCGCTTCGACCTCGCGGCCACCCTGGCCCGGCAGTTCCACGAGGTGGACCGGCTGTCGGCGTTCTTCGACCTGATCCAGCAGGACCCCGTGATCAGCAGGGTCAAGCTCATCGCCGAGCCGTGGGACGTCGGCGAGGGCGGCTACCAGGTCGGCAACTTCCCGCCGCTGTGGTCGGAGTGGAACGGCAAGTACCGGGACGCCGTACGGGACTTCTGGCGCGGCGAGCCCGGCACGCTCGGCGAGTTCGCCTCCCGGCTGACCGGCAGCTCCGACCTGTACGCGCACAGCCGGCGCCGTCCGCGCGCCAGCGTCAACTTCGTGACCGCGCACGACGGGTTCACCCTGCGCGACCTCGTCTCCTACAACGACAAGCACAACGACGCCAACGGCGAGGACAACCGGGACGGCGAGAGCCACAACCGCTCCTGGAACTGCGGCACCGAGGGCGACACCGACGACCCGGCCGTGCTCCGGCTCCGGGCCCGCCAGCAGCGCAACTTCCTCGCCACGCTGCTGCTCTCACAGGGCATCCCCATGCTCTGCCACGGCGACGAACTCGGCCGCACCCAAAGGGGTAACAACAACGCCTACTGCCAGGACAACGAGATCTCCTGGATCGACTGGCGTCTCACAGACGAGCAGCGCGCGCTCGCCGACTTCACCCGATACGTCATCGGGCTGCGCGCTGCTCACCCCGTTCTGCGCCGGCGCCGCTTCTTCAAGGGGGAGACGGCCACCCGTCCCGACCAGCCGCTGCCCGACCTGGTGTGGTTCTCACCGGACGGCCGCGAGATGGACGACGACGACTGGCAGAGCCCCGACGCCCGCGCCGTGGCCGCCTTCCTCAACGGCGACGCGATCGCCGAACCGGACTGGTGCGGGCGGCCCGTCGTCGACGACTCGTTCCTCCTGCTCTTCAACAGCTACTGGGAACCGGTCGAGTTCCAGCTCCCGCAGGCCGGCTACGGCGAGCGCTGGACGACGCTGATCGACACCGCCGAGCCGCAGGGCCCGCCGGACGAGACCGAGCACAAGGCCGGCACGGCCCTCCTGGTCGAACGCCGCAGCCTGGTGCTGCTCTCCAGGCCGTCCCGCGTCTCCGCCCCGGCGGACAGCTAGCGGCAGCACCTCGCGTCGCGGCCGGGGCTACCGGCCGCGACGCGAGGTCACGGTGAACTGGGCGCCGTCCGGGTCACGCAGCACCGCCTCCTCCGGGTTCAGCGACAGCACACTGCCGCCGTTGCGCTCCGCGGCCCGCGCGCAGCGCGAGGCGTCCGCCACCGCGAAGTGCACCTGCCAGTGCGGCCGGATCGTCGGGTCGGGCGCGGCCTCCAGGGCCCCCGACTCGATCCGCGCGACCACGTCGCCGCCGCTGCGCAGCACGACCTCGCCGCCCTCGTAGTGGACCTCGCAGCACCCCGGGCTCTGGTTCGCCCAGTCGAGCACCTCGCCGTAGAACATGGCGGCGTCGAAGGCGTCGCGGGTGTGCAGCCGGATGAAGGTCGGCGCGGCACGCCGCCAGGTCTCCCAGTTGGAGATCAGCTCGCCCTCCCACACGCCGAACGTGGCGCCGTCGCGGTCGGCGAGCAGTGCCGCGCGCCCCGGCGGCAGGGACAGCGGCCCCACCGCCGCGGTGCCGCCGCGCTCCGCGACCCTGGCCACCGCCTCGTCGGCGCTGCGCACCGCGAAGTACGGCGTCCAGGCGACGGCCATCTGCCACATCGAGGCGACCGCGGCGATCCCCGCCACCGGCACGTCGTCGGCCAGCGCCACCCGGAAGCGGTCTCCGAGGGTGGCCGGACGCCAGCGCCAGCCGAGCACCGCCGAGTAGAAGTCCTGCGCCGCCTCCAGACCACGACTGGTCAGGCTCACCCAGCAGGGTGCGCCGAACACGGAGTGTGTGGACACGACCTCGGCCGTGCCCCTGGGGGTTCTCGCATCGTTCATGAGTCGCGTCCTGGTCTCGCTCGGCCGACGGCCACCGGTCTTCGTCACAGTGTCCAACCGGAACCGCTCCGCAGCCTGTCGAGTACCCCCGGCGTGGCGCCGAAACGGCCCACGGGAACCGGCCCGCGCTCACTGGCGCGGGCCGGGCGAGGCGGAGAGGATGGAGCCGTGACGCCCGCACCGAACGAGCCCAGCGACGACAGCGCCCGGATCGCCGAGCTGCAGGAGGAGGTCGACCAGCTCCGGCGCGCCGTGGGCGCGCACGCCGTCGTCGACCAGGCGATCGGCATGGTGGTCGCGCTCGGCCGGGTGACCCCCGACCAGGGGTGGGCGGTCCTGAAGGACGTCTCGCAGCACACCAACATCAAGCTGCGCCGCGTCGCCGAGCTGATCATCCTGTGGGGCCGGCAGGGCGAGATGCCCGCCGAGATCCGCGTCGCGCTGCAGGAGGCCCTCGAACGGCACGGCCCGACGCAGATCCCGGAGTCCGGTCAGGACTGAGTCATCCCGCCGTGGACGGCTCGGCGGCCGCGGCCTCCGTGAGCAGCTCCTCGCGCAGCTGCGCGAAGCATCCGCTGAGCAGCCGTGACACGTGCATCTGGGAGATGCCCAGCTGCTGGGCGATCCGGCTCTGGGTCATGCCGCCGAAGAAGCGCAGATAGAGGATGGTCCGCTCGCGCTCGGGCAGCCGGCGCAGACACGGCTCGACGGACACCCGGTCCACGACGACCTCGTACCCGGGGTCGGGGCCGCCGATGGCGTCCCCCAGCGCGTAGCCGTCGGTGCCGGGCATCTCCGCCTCCAGCGACAGCGCGGAGAAGCACTCCAGGGCCTCCATCCCGGTGCGCACCTCCTGCTCGGTGAGGTGGGCGTGCGCGGCGATCTCGGCGAGGGTGGGCTCGCGTCCCGGGGTGCTCTGGGAGAGCTCCTTGGTCGAATTACGCACCCGGTTGCGCAGGTCCTGGACCCGGCGGGGCACGTGCAGGGTCCACATGTGGTCGCGGAAGTGCCGCTTGATCTCACCGGTGATGGTGGGCACGGCGTACGCCTCGAAGGCGTGCCCGCGGGCGGGGTCGTAGTGCTCGACGGCCTTGACCAGGCCCAGGGCGGCCACCTGGTACAGGTCCTCCAGGGACTCGCCGCGGCCCTTGAACCGGACCGCGATCCGCTCGGCCATGGGCAGCCAGGAGCGGATCAGCTCGTCCTTGAGCGCCTTGCGCTCCGGGCCGTCGGGCAGGGTCACCAGGCGCTCGAAAGCGCGGGCGGTGTCCGGGGCGTCGTCGTGCGGATGCTGCTTCGTTCTGGTGGGGGCACTCATCCGAGCGCACCTCCCTCAGCGGTGCTGACGGGACAGACACCGTGGGAAGCGCGAACCCGGACCTGAGGAGACACCCAGGGGGCTGTCGGTCGGCTCCCACGGACGTGCCTCCTGTCCGAAGCACATATCTCAAGATTCCCCCTTATCGGTGACTCGAAACGCATTTCATGGATAGAAGGACATACCGGGGTGAATCGAAGGCGTGGACCGTCCGGATGCCGAAGCCGATGATCTTGGCCGGGAACGTGATGTGCGGCACGGTGGTGCTCGAGCCGGACCGCGGGCCGGACGGATAGTTCCTGCCCACGGCTTGATCGGTGATCAAGGGTGCGAATGGGCTGGCCACAGCGCATTCCGCTCATTTGACAGTGCACTGAGCACAAAGATAGGAAGCAGGCCCAGGACGAGAGGTGGATTGTGTACGAGCCGAACGTGGTCGGGGACTGGCACGAGTACGACGAGCATGCCGGTCTGCGTGTCCGCGTCCACGGTCTGGAGGCCGCCGAACCCCCGCGCGGACGCGACGACGCCGCCGAGGGACAGACGTACTTCCGGCTGCGGGTCACCGTCGAGAACCGCGGTGAGCGGCACCTCGGCATCCACCTGGAGGACGGCCAGATCGACGTACGGATCGGCCGCGACGGCGAGGCCGCCTTCATCGACTGGCGGAACTCCCAGTTCATCGAGGGCTTCGACGTCTACCCGCTGCGCCGCGCCACGGCCGTTTTGTACGCCGCGGGCCCCGAGGCCAGCCTGAGCCAGGTCGATGTGCAGATCCAGCTGCGGGTCGAGGAGGAGTGGGCCGACCGCCGGCTGTGGGCCGGAGGCCTGGGCCTCCAGGAGCCCGTCGGCACCCATGCCGCCACCCTGCGCGACGGTCTCGCACTCCAGGTCAGCGACTTCCTGCGGGAGCAGGCCGAGGAGGGCACCGCCTGACGCGGTGCCCCGCGCGCCCGCGGCTCAGTGCGGGATGCCGTCGATGATCTCGCGGGCGCCCTGCCGCAGCAGCGCCACCGCCACCGAGGTGCCCAGGGTCGCCGGGTCCAGCCGGCCCGCCCACTCGTGGGCGTTCAGCCGGGTCTTGCCGTCCGGGGTGAAGACGCACGCCCGCAGCGACAGCTCGCCGCCCCGGTCCACGCGCGCGTATCCCGCGATCGGGCTGTTGCAGTGGCCCTGCAGGACGTGCAGCAGCATGCGCTCCGCGGTCGCCTCCCGGTAGGTGTCCGGGTCGCCGAGACCGCTGACCGCGTCGATGAGGTCGGTGTCGCCCTCCCGGCACTGCAGCGCGAGGACGCCGGCCCCGATGGGCGGCATCATCGTCTCGGGGGAGAGGACCTCGCTGATCACGGCGGTCCGGCCGATGCGCTCCAGGCCGGCCACCGCCAGCAGCAGCGCGTCCGCCTCGCCGTCCGCCAGCTTCCGCAGCCGCCGGTTGGCGTTGCCGCGGAACGGCACGCACTCCAGATGCGGGTGCGTGGCCGCGAGCTGGGCGACCCGGCGCACCGAGGAGGTGCCGATCCGGGTGCCGGCCGGCAGCTCGTCCAGCGTGAGCCCGCCGGGGTGCACCAGCGCGTCACGGATGTCGTCCCGCTGCAGGAACGCGGCGAACGTGGTCCCCGCGGGCAGCGGCCGGTCGGCCGGGACGTCCTTCAGGCAGTGCACGGCGAGGTCCGCCTCGCCGGCCAGCAGGGCCGCGTCCACCTCCTTGGTGAACGCTCCCTTGCCCTCCACCTGGGACAGGTCGCCCAGCCACTTGTCGCCGGTCGTCCGCACGGGCACGACCTCGGTGCGCACACCCGGGTGCAGGGCCGCCAACTCGGCGCGGACGCGCTCCACTTGGGCGAGTGCCATGGGCGAGTCACGGGAGACGACACGGATCAGTTCAGGCACGGACATGCCGCCACCATAGACCCTTGCGCGCCACCGTCAGGACACGATGGCGCGGTTCGGGCCCCCTGCGTCAGGCGTTCGGGTCGAAGGGGATGCCGGACGGCTTCGCGGACGCCAGATGGCTGGTGAAGCTGCCGTCCTTCAGTCCGAAGTGGGCGCTGCCGAAGTCGTGCGCGACGAGCTTGTCGCGCAGGCCCGCCGGGTAGCCGTTCCAGCCGATCAGCGGCGGATACTGCCAGGTCCGCCTGTGGTTCTCCGGCGGCTCGTCGTTGCCGTTGGCCGCGCGGAAGCAGTGCGTGCTGATGCCGTCCTTGTGGTAGACGACCTTGGCGTGCGTGCCCTCGAAGCGCAGCGACGACGCCGCGTGGACGGTGAACGAGCCGTGGTTGGACGTCGAGACGTACTGCACGGCGTCGCCCTGCACCCACACCACGACGTGCTCCCAGTCGTGCCGGTGCCCGCCGAGGCTGACGCCCGGCAGCGCCTGGTCCTTCTCGAAGTACAGGCCGTACAGATAGGCGCACCAGCCGTTGTTGCACTTGTAGCGGCTGTAGGCGTTGGTGTTGTCGAGGTCCGAGGCGTCCCGGCAGTTGCCGTTGAGCGCGCCCGTCGGGTTGAGGCCGGGGTTGACGGTGCCGTCCGGGCCGATGGCGGCGGACGAGTAGCAGCCGTCGGTGTCGTAGTCGAAGGCGGGCTGGTACGCCCGCTCGGCCGCCTCCGCGTTGCCGGGCAGCGCCGGGGGCGGCGCGGCGTGGGCCACGGCGGGGAAGGCCATGACGAGCGCGGCGGCACCGGCCAGTGCGGTGAGCCATCTTCTGCGGTGCGTGCGGAACGTCTCTGAAGACACTGCGTCTCCTCGGGGTACGGCGCAGCCCAACGGCTGTGGGGGGAAAGGCAGTTCAGGATCCCCGGTTTCCACTCGCGCGCCAAGGGCCCCGTAGACCACGGACGGTGAAGATTGGAGGAACGAACGGCGTTGCTCTCAACGGGCGTTCGGCAGGTACGCCGACGACTCCTCGGGTGTCAGGTCCGGCCGCAGCCGCAGCCAGGACGGCTGGCGCAGCATGCCCGAGCGGGTGCGCACGCTGTACCGGACCTCGCCGACCAGCCGGGGCACCACCCAGCGGGCGTCCGCCACCCGCGGCACCGGGTCGAACGGGCACTCGTCGGTGGCGGCGGCCCGCAGCAGCCCGGCCAGCTCCGTGCGCTCGGCCTCGCTCCAGCCGGTGCCCACACCGCCGACGTAGCGCAGGCTCCCACCGGGCGCGTACTGACCCACCAGCAGGGCGCCCGGCAGACCGGTGAGCCGGCCCTTGCCGGGCAGCCAGCCGCCGACGATCACGTCCTCGCTGAGCATGTTGCGGATCTTGATCCAGGCGCGGGAGCGCACCCCGGGCTCGTACAGCGAGTCCAGCCGCTTGCACACCAGGCCCTCCAGGCCGTGCTCACGGGTGGCGGCCAGCGCCTCGGCGCCGTGCCCGACCAGCGCGGCCGGGGTGGACCAGTACGGCCCGTGCAGCCCCAGTTCCTCCAGTCGCCCGCGCCGCCGGGAGTACGGCGTGTCCAGCAGGGAGCCGCCGCGCAGATGCATCACGTCGAACAGCACGAGGTGGACCGGGGTCCGGGCGGCCATCCGGGCCGCCTTCGCCGGCGCGTGCGCCAGCCCCATCCGGGACTGCAGGAGCTGGAAGTTCGCGCGCCCCTCGTCGTCCAGTGCGAGGATCTCCCCGTCGAGAACGGCCGGGGTGCCGGTCAGCGCCTCGCCCAACGGCCGCAGTTCCGGGTAGGCGGCCGTGATGTCGTCACCGGAGCGGGAGCGCAGCAGCAGGTCGCCGTCCCCCTCCGTGTAGAGCACCGCGCGCTGGCCGTCCTGCTTCGTCTCGTACGCCCAGCGCGCGTCCTGCGCGGCCGGCGGCAGCTTGCCGGGCGTGGCGAGCATCGGAGGGATCAGGGGCAGGCTCACGGGTCAGTTCTCGACGTCGCCGCCCCACCTCACGCGCCCCCGCCGCCCTTTTCCCCTGATCGGATCGCCCCTGATCGGCGGCCCCGGGCCGCCCCACCGGGTGAACGGGCATGCCCTCCCGCGCCGTGGATCGGGGAGCCGCTGCGCCCGGGGGAGCCGGCCCACCGGCTCGGCGTCGAGGCTTCGCACGTCACCCGCACCGCACAGCAGCCGGAGCGGTCCGGGCACGTCGTCCGCGTCCCCGACCCCGGGGACCGCAGGGCCCAGCGGATCGAGCTCACCGAGGCGGGCCGGCAGGCCGTCACCCGGGTCCGTGAGGCCGGAGCGCGCGGTATGCAGGTCGCCCTCGCGGACTGGACACCGGCCGAGCTGGGACAGCTGGCCACGCTGTTCCACCGTATGGTCGACGGCTTCCTCGCCCACTCCGCCGAGGAGGACACCGAGACCCCTCCGACGGTCCCCGGCGGCCGCACGGGCTGACGGACACCGCGCCCACCGCTCAACCGCCCGGCGGCACAAGGGCGGTGGCACCCGATCCGGCCCGCCTACCGTCCGGTAGCATCCGGCGGCAGGCCAGCCGAGGAGGAACCGTATGAGCGCGCGTGTCGAGGTCGGGGACAAGGTCGAGGACTTCGCGCTGCCGGACGAGACCGGCACCGTACGGCACCTGAGCGAACTGCTCGCCGACGGACCGGTCGTGCTGTTCTTCTACCCCGGGGCCCTCACCGCCGGCTGCACCGCCGAGGCCTGCCACTTCCGGGACCTCGCCGCCGAGTTCGCCGCCGTGGGCGCACAGCCGGTCGGCGTCAGCGGCGACGCCGTCGAACGCCAGCAGGAGTTCGCCACCCGCCACACCCTGGGCATGCCGCTGCTGTCCGACGCCGACGGCGCGATCCGCGAGCGGTTCGGTGTGACCCGCGGCTTCTCGCTCGCCCCGACCAAGCGGGTCACCTTCGTCATCGGGCAGGACCGCACGGTCCTGGAGGTCGTCCGCAGCGAACTGCGGATGAACACCCACGCCGACCGGGCCCTCGCCGCACTGCGCGAAGCCTGACGGCGGGGCCCCGACCCGTCAGTCCGTACCGGCGTCCGCGGCGACCTGGGCGAGGGTGCGGCCGCTGCGGACGGAACGCGCCCGGTACGGGTCGGGCGTGCCGTGCCCATGGGCGCCCCGGCCGGCCCTGACCAGCAGCCACGCCTCCCGGTCGTCCTCGCCGCCGCGGAGCCGGGTGAGCGCGAACTCGCCGTGCAGCTTGGAGCCGTGCAGCCGGAACCGGGCGTGCCCGCGCTCCAGCGACTCGGCGAAGTCGACGGGCCGCCCCTGGCGGTCATGACTGAGCGGTTCGTACGTCCCGCTGTCCCACACGATCACGGTGCCGCCGCCGTACTCGCCCTTCGGGATCACGCCCTCGAAGTCCTCGTACTCCAGCGGATGGTCCTCCGTCGGCAGGGCGAGCCGCTTGTCCCGGGGGTCGCCGGACGGCCCCTTCGGCACCGACCACGACCGCAGGACGTCCCCCACCTGCAGCCGGAAGTCGAAGTGCAGGGAACTCGCGTCGTGGATCTGCACCACGAACCGCGGTCCCCCCTCGGCTGACGCCCCACGCCCGCGCGGCTCCCGTGTCCGGTCGAAGTCGCGTTTGCCGCGGTACTCCCGCAGCCCGTCCCTCTCGGCCACGCGTGCCTCCTTCCCGAACGCACCGGGTACCCCGCCGCGGCGCGGGCGACTCCCGGCCCTCCGGCGGAGGCCCTGTCGCCAGGACGGGCGGACACTGCCACGATCATCTGCGACGACCGGCCGCCACCGGGCCGGTCCGGACGACCGACGGAGTGTGCTGATGACCAGGGACAGGGCCACCACGGACGGGACACGCGGCACGGCGGTCGAGGTGCACCCCGTCGCCGGGCACATCGGGGCGGAGATCACCGGCGTCGACCTCGCCGCGGGACTGGACGACGCGGAGGTCGCCGCGATCCGGGCCGCGGTCCTCCGCTGGAAGGTCGTGTTCTTCCGGGACCAGCGGCTGGACCACACCGGGCACGTGGAGTTCGCGCGCCGCTTCGGCGAGCCGGTCGTCCTGCGGCGGAGGGGCAGCGCCTCACCGGAGAAGCACCCCGAGATCGAGACGACCGCCGACCGGCTGGAACTCGGCGGCCGGTTCGGCATGGAGCACGACGAATGGCTGCGGCGCCGGCGCCACCATCTGCTGCGCGGCTGGCACTGCGACCACGGGGCCCGCGTCGACCCGCCCGCCGCGACCATCCTGCGCGCCGAGACCGTGCCCCCGTACGGCGGCGACACCACCTGGGCCAATCTGGCCGCCGCCTACGCCGGACTGTCCGCCCCCGTCCAGCGGTTCGTCGACGGGCTGCGGGCCGAGCACCGGCTCGGCGTCGGCTACCAGCCCCGCCCCGGCGACGACGCCTACGTCCGCCATCTGCTGGACCATCAGGTCGCCACCCTCCACCCGCTGGTGCGGGTGCACCCGGAGACGGGGGAGCGGGTGCTGTACGTCAACGGCTACTACGTCGAGCAGATCGACGGCCTCTCCCGCGCCGAGAGCGCCACCGTCCTCGGCATGCTGCTGGAGCAGGCCGTACGGCCCGAGTACACGGTCCGCTTCCGGTGGCAACCGGGGAGCGTCGCCTTCTGGGACAACCGCGCCACCATCCACCTCGCGCCCTCCGACACCGCCCACCTCGACGCGCCCCGCATCATGCACCGGGTGATGCTGGCCGGCGACGTACCCGTAGGGGTGGACGGCACACCGTCGCAGCCCCTCACCGGCACCGCACCGGGCCGCTGGTGACCGCTCAGCGCGCCAGCAGGTCCCGCAGCGCCTTCACCACCTCCCCGGGGGACTCCTCGGCCATGAAGTGACCGCAGGTCACGGTCGTGTGCCGCAGATCCGGCGCCCAGGCCCGCCACACCGCGGCCGCGTCGTAGCCGAGGGCCGCGCCCCAGTCCTGCTGGAGCACGCCGACCGGCATGGCCAGGGTGCGCCCCGCGTCCCGGTCGGCCCGGTCGTGCTCCACGTCGATGCCGGCCGAGGCGCGGTAGTCCGCCACGATCGACGGCACCGCGTCCCGGCACGCCGACAGATAGGCCGCCCGCACGCCGTCCGGGATCGCCCGCGGGTCGGCGGTCCACGCGTCGAGGAAGTGCCCGAAGAACGCGTCCGGGTCGGCGCCGATCATGCGCTCCGGAAGCCCCGGCGGCTGCGCCATCAGATACAGGTGGTACCCGACGGCCGCGCTCACCCCGCGCATCACGTCCCACATGTCCAGCGTCGGCAGCACGTCCAGACACGCCAGATGGGTCACCGCGCCGGGGTGGTCCAGGGCGGCGCGGAACGCCACCAGGGCGCCCCGGTCGTGCCCGGCCAGCGCGAAGCGGTCGTGGCCGAGCCGGCGGGCCAGTTCGACCACGTCGGCGGCCATGGTCCGCTTGGCGTAGACGGAGCCGTCGGTGTCCGCCGGCCGGTCGCTGGCGCCGTAGCCCCGCAGATCCGGGCAGATCACCGTGTGGTCGGCCGCCAGATCGGCGGCCACATGGCGCCACATCAGATGCGTCTGCGGAAAGCCGTGCAGCAGCACGACGGCCGGACCGGAACCACCCACGGCGGCGTGCAGCGCCACTCCGTCGGCGACGGGCACACGGTGCTGGTCGAAGCCCGGGATGACAGGCGTCATGACTTCGCTCCTCTCGGCGAGCGTCAGAAGGGGTAGGGGGTACACACCCGATCCTGGGGGCGGCGGATGAGCAGCCGATGAGCACGCCCGGGACCTGGGAAAGACCTCGCCGACGGTCCCCGCCGCCCACCCCACGGCCGGTCGCCGACTATCGTGGAAACCGCCACCGACCAGCCCTTTCCGTCGGCGGCCGGCGACCGGCGACGGAGGAGGACGGTGGCAGACGTGGGTCCTCGTCTCGGAGTGCTCGGACCGGTCACGGCCTGGGACGCGGACGGGAACACGATCCCGCTGAAAGGCCCCCGGCACCGCTCGGTGCTGGCCCGCCTCGTCGTCGCCCGGGGCCGCGTCGTCCCCGTCTCCCGCCTTGTCCACGACCTCTGGACGGACCCGCCCGACAACGCCGTCGGCGCCCTGCGCACCTTCGTCGCCGCACTGCGCCGCGCCCTCGAACCCGACCGGCCGCCACGCGCCCCGGCCCGGCTCCTCGTCACGGACGGCCCCGGCTACGCCCTGCGAATCCCCGCCCACTCCGTCGACGCCCGGCGCTTCGAACAGGCCGTCTCCGACGCCGCGTCCTTGCCCGCCCCCGAGGCGGTCGTACGCCTGGACGAGGCGCTCGGCTGGTGGCGTGGACCCGCCTACGCCGAGTTCGCCGACGAGCCGTGGGCCCGCGCCGAGGCCGACCGGCTGACCGATCTGCGCCGGCACGCCCTCGAACTGCGCGCCGAGTCCCTGCTGGCGCTCGGCCAGGCCGACCGGGCGGCGGCGGACCTGCGCGCCCACACCGCGGAGCACCCCTGGCGGGAGAACGCCTGGCGGCTGCTCGCGCTCGCCCTGTACCGCACCGGCCGGCAGGCCGACGCGCTGGACGTCCTGCGCCGGGCCCGCACCCTCCTCGCCGACGAACTCGGCGTCGACCCCGGACCCGGACTGCGCGCCCTGGAGGCCGACATCCTCCGCCAGTCCCCGCACCTGGGCCGCTCCGGCACCCCCGCCGCCCGCGTCTGGGAGCAGGTCGCCGCCGCCTACGACCGCGCCGTCGCCCCCGACGCCCGAGCCCGCCTCGACTCCACCGCCGGACTGCTGCGCACCCTCGCCCTGACCGGCGGCACCGGCCTGCCCGCCGCCCGCGCCCTGCGCCTCGACACCGTCACCGCCGCCGAGGAACTCGGCGACCCCGAACTGACCGCCCGCATCATCGGCGCCTACGACGTCCCCGCGATCTGGACCCGCCTCGACGACCCCGACCGGGCCCGGCACATCGTCGCGGCCGCCGAACGCACCCTCGCCGCGCTCCCCGCCGACGGCCACGAGGCGGACCGTGCCCGGCTGCTGGCCACCGTCGCCCTGGAGTCACGCGGCACCCGCGACCCACGCGGACCCGAGGCCGCCCGCCGGGCCGAGGAACTCGCCCGCCGCCTCGACGACCCGGCCGTCCTCGCCTTCGCCCTCAACGCCGTGTTCATGCAGTCCTTCGAGCGCACGGGGCTCGCGCCCCGCCGGGACACCGTCGGCGCGGAACTCGTCGCCCTGTCCGCCCGGCACGGCCTGTCCTCCTCCGAGATCCTCGGCCACCTCATCCGCCTCCAGGCCCGATGCGCCCTGGGCGACTTCACCGCCGCCGACCGGCACGCGGCCGCCGCCGAGACCCTCGCCGCCCGGCACGAACGCCCGCTCGTCGCCGTGTTCACCGGCTGGTACGCCGCCCTGCGCCGCGACGCCGCCGAGCACGCCCCGCCCGCCGAGGCCGAGGCCGCCTACCGGGACGCGGCGGCGCTCCTCGACGGCGCCGGAATGCCGGGCCTCGCCCACGGGCTGCCCGCGCTCGCCCTGCTCTGTCTGCGCCTGCGGCACGGCCTGCCCCTGGACACCGGCACCGACACCGACTGGGGCCGTACGCCCCCTGGGCGCGCCCTCTGCTCCTCCTGGACCGTGGTGGCCACCGCGACGACGCGCGCGACGCCCTGCACGCCACCCCCGAGCCGCCCCCCGACCTCCTCCAGGAGGCCCTGTGGTGCCTCACCGCACGCGCGGCCGCGGCCCTCGGCGACGAACCCGTCCTGACCCGCGCCCGCACGGCCCTCGCCCCCGCCGCCGCCGAACTCGCCGGAGCGGGCAGCGGACTGCTCACCCTGGGCCCCGTCCGCGACCACCTCGGCCCCGGCTGACGCACCCATTCGATGAACCGTTCGACACGGCGGGCCGTCGTACAGGGCAGTGATCGACGACACCCCGGCGCCCGGGGACAGGAAGGACGTCCATGCCCGCTCCCGGACGCCGTACCCCCGACACGCTCCTCGACGTGCTGCTGCACGCCGCCGAGGACGTCCCCGGGCAGGAGATCGTCCACGTCCGGGACGACGGCCACGACCACGTCGTCACCTACGCCGCCCTCCGCGACGAGGCCCTGCGCGTCGCCGGCGGCCTGCGCGCGGCCGGAGTCGTGCCCGGCACCCCGGTGCCGCTCCTCGCGGACTCCGGCGCCGACTTCCAGCCCCTGTTCTGGGGCGCGCTCGCCGCCGGACTCGTCCCCGTGCCTCTCGCCCCCGAGACACACCGGGTGGGCCCGGTGCGGGAACTGCTGGGCAGACCCCCCGTACTGGTCGACCACCGCACCGAAGGACTCCTCACCGAACTGCCCGGCCCCGTGCACGCTCTGCGTCTCGCGGACCTGCGCGCGAGCGCCCCGCTGAGCGAACCCGTCCGCCCTGCCCCCGGCGACCTCGCGTTCCTCCAGTTCTCCTCCGGCAGCACCGGCACCCCCAAGGGCGTCGAACTCACCCACGAGGCCGTCCTGGCCAATCTGCGCCAGATCCGCACGGCCATGGCCATCACCACGGACGACGTACTCGCCACCTGGATGCCGTACTTCCACGACATGGGCCTGATCGGCACCCACCTCGTCCCCCTGGCGGCCGGCCTGAAGCAGATCCGGATCGAACCCCTCGCCTTCGCCAAGCACCCGGTCCGCTGGCTGGAGACGGCGGCCCGGCACCGGGCGACCCTGCTGTCCGCCGCGAACTTCGCGCTCGCGCTGACCCTGCGCCGCGTCCCGGACGCCGCCTGGGCCGGGCTGGACCTGAGCCATGTACGGCTGCTGCTCGTGGGCGCCGAGCCGATCGCGCCGCGCGTCTGGCGGGAGTTCGCCGCCCGGGCCGGCCGGGCGGGCCTGGACACCACCGCCATGCTGCCCGTGTACGGTCTCGCCGAGGCCACCCTCGCCGTGACCGTGCCGCCGCTCGGGGAGACCGCGCAGCCGCTGCGACTGGACCGGCGGGAACTGAGCGCCGGGCGGGCCGTCCCCGGCGAGGGTGATGCCGTCGAACTGATGGATGTGGGGCGGCCCGTCCCCGGCTGCTCGGTCCGGATCACCGACGGCGCGGGTCGGGTGCTGGAGGCGGGGCGCGTCGGGCACATCGAGGTACGCGGCCCCCAGGTGGCGCGCGGCTACCACCGCGATCCCGGGGCGAGCGGGGCCGCGTTCACCGACGGCTGGCTGCGCACCGGCGACCTCGGGTTCCTGCACGACGGACGGCTCTGTGTCACCGGGCGGCACAAGGACGTCGTCTTCGTCTGCGGGCGGACCTTCCACGCCATCGACGTGGAGGAGGCGGCCGCCTCCGCACCGGGGCTCCCGGGCGGCACGGTCGCCGTGGTCGGGTCGACGGATCCCGGCACCGGGCACGACCGGGTCGTGGTGTTCGTGCAGTGGGCGCGGCCCGCGCGGGCCACCGTGCTGCCGGTGCTGGACGCGGTCGCGGCCCGGGTCCGCCGGGCACTCGGCCACGACGACGTCCGCGTACTCCCGCTGCCTCCGGGGGCGTTCCCCCGGACCACCAGCGGCAAGCTGCGGCGGGCGCTGATGCGGGACCGCTTCGAGGCCGGGGCGTACGCGCGGGTCGAGGAGCGGTTCGCGGGGGCATTCGAGGAGAGGGGTGGTGGACGGCCGGGAGTGGTGCCGCCGTCGCGGAGGCAGGCCGAGGAGACGGTCCGGCGGATCTGGGCGCGGACCCTGGACCTCGCACCCGAACACATCGGCCCCCAGGACGAGTTCTTCGCCCTCGGCGGCTCCTCGGTCAGGGCGATGGAGGTGCTCGCGGCGCTCGAGGAGGCGTTCGGCGTACCGCTGGAACCACGGGTGGTACGCGACCACGACACGGTGACCGCCCTGGCCGGTCACATCCTCTCCCTGACGCCCGATGCCGCTGCGGATGTGGCCGCGTCCCCGGCGCCGGACGGCGGCGGGCCCGTCGCGGTCCTCGGCATGGCCTGCCGGTTCCCCGGCGCCGAAACGCCGGATGAATACTGGGAGTTGCTGGTGTCCGGCCGGGACACCGTGACCGCCGTACCGGCCGACCGGTGGGGCGACGGCACGCGGGCCGCCGGGCGGTTCGGCTCCTTCCTGCCCGAACCGGCGCACTTCGACGCGGAGTTCTTCGGCATGGACGACGCCGAGGCGCGCGCCACCGATCCGCAGGCCCGCGTCTTCCTCGAACTGGCCCACGAGGCCCTGGAACGCGCCGGATACGCGGGGCCGCGCCGCGCGGGCCGCAAGGTCGGCGTGTTCGCCGCCGTCGGCGACAGCGGCTACCGCGAGGTGTTGGCCCAGGCGGCAGGGGGCGATCTCGCCGGGCACCCCGGCGCGCTCACCGGCAATCTGCCCAACCTGATCGCCGCCCGTCTCTCCCAGGCACTCGACCTCGACGGGCCCGCCCTGGCCGTGGACACCGCCTGCTCGTCGGCGCTCGTGGCGCTCCATCTGGCCCGCCGCAGCCTGCTCGCCGGGGAGTGCGACATCGCCGTGGTCGGCGGCGTCCACCTCGCCCTCACCGCCACCGGCCACCGGCTGCTCGGCGACGCGGGCGCGCTGTCCCCGACGGGCGTCAGCCGCCCCTTCGGCGCCGCCGCCGACGGCCTGGTGCCCGGCGAGGGCGGAGCGGCCCTCGTACTCGCACGGCACGACGACGCCGAACGCGACGGCGACCCGGTCCTCGCCCTGGTGCGCGGCACCGCCGTCAACAACGACGGGCGGTCCCTGAGCCTGCTCGCCCCCAACCCGCGCACCCAGCGCGACGTCATCACGCGTGCCTACGCCGAGTGCGGTGTCGACCCCGGCACGGTGTCGTACGTCGAGGCCCACGGCACCGGCACCCCGGTCGGCGACCCGGTCGAGGCGCAGTCCCTCGGGCACGCCTTCCCACCGCGCCCCGACGGGCTCCCGCGCCTGCTCGGCTCGGCGAAGGCGAACGTCGGGCACCTCCTCAACGCCGCCGGTATGCCCAGCCTGGTCAAGACGGTCCTGGCGCTCCGGCACCGCAGCCTCCCGCCCACCCCCAACTCCTCGCCCCCCGCACCCTCGCTGGAGCGCCTGGCCCCGGGCTTCCGGCTCGTGGACACCGTGCAGCCCTGGCAGGCGCCCGGCCCGCTGGTCGCGGGCGTCAACGCCTTCGGCTTCGGCGGCACCAACGCCCACGCCGTCCTGGAGGAGGCACCCGCCCCGGCGCCCGAGGCGCCACCGGCTGCCGACGGTCCGCACCTGCTCACCCTGTCGGCCCGCGGCGCCGACGCCCTGCGGGCCGCCGCCGACGACCTCGCCGCCCACGCCCGCGCCCACCCCGAGCTGTCCGAGGCGGACATCTGCGCGGCCGTCGGCACCGCCCGCGACGACGGCCCCCATCGCCTCGCCCTGGTCGCCGACGGCGATCTCGCGGACCGTCTGGCGGCCTCCCGCACCGAGGACTTCGGCCGCGTCCGGCCGTCCCGCCCGCGCACGGTCTTCCTGCTGCCCGGCCAGGGCGCCCAGCGCCCCGGCCAGGGACGTGCCCTGTACCGGGCGGCGCCCGCCTTCCGGGAGGTCCTGGACGAGGCGTCCTCGGTCGTGGGGCCCGTACGGGGCCGTTCGCTGGCCGACTGGTGCCTGGACGCCGACGCGGACCCCGGCGACCTGGCCCGGACGGAGGTCGCCCAGCCGCTGCTCGTCGCGTTCGGCGTGGGCCTGGCCCGGCAGTTGGCCCGCTGGGGCATGGTCCCCGACGCGGTCGCCGGGCACAGCGTGGGGGAGATCGCCGCCGCCTGTGTCGCGGGTTCCCTCACCCTCGCCGAGGCCGTCGGCTTCGCCGCCGAACGCGGGCGGCTCGTCGCGGAGTTGGCCCGCCCCGGTGCCATGGCGGCCGTCCGGGGTGACGAGGACACCGTCGCCGCCCTCGTCGCCGCGTCCGGGGGCGCCCTGTCCGTCGCCGCCGTCAACGGGCCCCGCCAGGTCATGATCGCGGGCTCCGGGGCCGCCGTCGACCAGGCCCTCGCGGAGCTGGCCGGGCGCGGTGTCGCCGCACGCCGGCTCCACGTGTCGCACGCCTTCCACTCACCCCTGCTGGAGCCGGTCCTCGCCCCGCTGCGCGACGCGGCGCGCTCCCGGACGGCGACGCCGGGGGAGGTGCCGATGCTGAGCACGGTCACCGCCGACTGGGGACCCGACCTCACCCCCGCGTACTGGGAGCGGCACGCCGTCGCGCCCGTACGGTTCGGCGCGGCCGTGGAACGGCTGCTGCGGGACGGTTACGACACGTTCCTCGAACTCGGGCCCGGCGACACGCTCGGCGGTGCCGTCCGCGCCACGGCCACCGCGCAGGACGCGGCCGACATCGCCGTCCTGACACCCGCTCAGTGTGACGCCCGCGCGTTGCTGGAGGCCACCGGCCGGCTGTGGGCACGTGGAGGGACCCTGCGCCGGGCACTCCCGCGCCGGGCGACCGGGCGGGCGCGGGTGGAGGTGCCGACGTACCCGTACCGGCGTCGGCGGTACTGGCCGGGCCGCGACGTCGTGGTGCGGCGCCTGCTCTGGGCCGAAGCCCCCGTTGTGATGGGTGAGCCGCCCCAGGTCGTCCGACTCGTCGGAGGCGACGGCGAGTTGGGCCGTGCGCTGGCGGAACGGCTCACGTCCGGCGGGGTGACCGTAGGGGACGACGGACCGGCCCCGGACACCGTGGTGTGGCTGACCGGGGCGGCGACGGACGTGGACACGGCCGTCGAGGACACCCTGACGTCCTTGCGGCAGGTCCTCGACCTGCTGTCCGGCGGTTCCGCGCGCCTGCTCGTCGTCACCGAGGACGCCTACGCCATCGGCACCCCGGCGCAGCCGGCGGTCCCGGCGCGGGCGCTCGCGCACGGACTCGCGCTGGCCGTCCCGCAGGAGCACCGGGGAGTGACGGCCCGGGGCGTGGACCTGACCGGCGCCGACTCCCTGGCCGCCCGTGTCGACGCCCTGGAACAGGAACTGCGCGCGGCCCACGGGCCGGAGGCCGAGCCCACGGTCGCCCGGCGCGCCGGGCGCCGGTGGGGCCGTACGCAGGCTGACGTGCCGGACACCCCGGCCCCGGGCCTGCCGCCCGGCGGCACCTACCTGATCACCGGGGGAGCCGGGGGACTCGGCTCGGCGCTGGCCCGGGACCTGGCGGCCGGGGGTGCCCGTGAACTCGTCCTCGCCGGACGCTCGGTGACGGCTCCCGAGGCGCTGCCGGCCGAGCTGCGGGCGCTCGGTGTCCGGGTCCGCCACCACGCCACCGACGTCGGCGACCCGGCCTCGGTGGACGCGCTCGTCGCCACGCTGCCGGCGCTGGACGGGGTGTTCCACGCCGCCGGCACGGTCCGGCCCGGCACCCTGCGGTCCAAGTCCGACGGCGAGATCCGGCAGGTCCTCGCGGCGAAGGTGCGCGGCACGGTCCTGCTCGCCGACGCGCTGCGCCGCCACGGCCAGGATCCGGCCGTCCGGGTCCTGTTCTCCTCGGTCGCCTCGGTGCTGCCCGGTCTGGCGGGGGCGCTCGGTGACTACGCCGCCGCCAACGCCTTCCTCGACGCGTTCGCCGCCGCCGAGCACGCGGCGGGCCGCCCTTGGCAGGCCGTCGGCTTCGGGCCGGTGAGCGACGCGGGAACGGCCGTCGGGGCCGCGTCCGCAGGGCGGCTGCGCGAGCTGGGTGTGCCGCCGATGACGGCCCGGCAGGCGATCGCCGGGCTCCGAACGGCGGTGGGCACCGGTGCTCCGCATGTGGTGCTCATGGCGCCGGCAGCGGAGGCGGTCCCCGCCGTCTCTACGCAGGGGCGCCCCGAGAGGCCCGCCCCGGACGCCGACTCCGACCTCGTGCGCCGGCTCCTGGCCGAGGCCCTGCACCGGGCCCCGCGCGACATCGGCGACGACGACCCCTTCCTCGGGCTCGGGCTGGACTCCCTCACCGCCGTGGACCTCGCGCGCCGCCTGGAGAACGAACTCGGTCGGCCGCTGCCCGCCACCCTGCTCTTCGAGCACCGCACGCTCGGCGAACTGACGGCGTATCTGCGGACCGAGCCGTTGGAAGACCACAGGCCCGTCCTCGCGCGCCCGCACCCCGCTGACGGGCCGATCCCCCTCACTCCGCTGCAACGGGCCTTCCTCACCACCGAGGTCCTCTTCGACGGCGTCACCGCCCACAGCTATGTCCGCCAGACCGTCCGTGGCCCGCTCGACCCCGATGTCCTCGGCCGTGCCCTCGCCCTGCTCGCCGCCCGGCACCCCATGCTGCGGCTCCGCGTCACCGACGGCATGCCCCCGCTGCAGTACACGGCGCCCGCCGGACGCGTCGACCGCCCGCCCCGCTGGTACGAGGTGCGGGACGCCGACGACACCGAGCGCGCCCTGGCCGAACTCGAACTGGCGCTGTGCAACCGGCCGTTCGACCTCGTCGCCGAGGACCCGGTGCGTGCCGTCCTCGTCCGGGACCGCCGGGACACCGGGCTCGCGCACCTGCTGCTGGTCGTCCACCACGGTGCCGCCGACGGCTACAGCCTCAAGGTGCTGTGCGAGGACCTCTGGTCGCTGTACACCGGGCCCGGCGATGACTTGCCGCCTGTCGAGGCCGAGTTCGGCGAGTACGCCGCCCTCCTCGCCGCCGAACGCGACACCCCCGCCTTCGCCCGCGACCTGACCTACTGGCGCGAACGGATCGCCGCGCACGGGCCGGTCGACCTCGCCTCGGCCCTGCCGTACGACGGCGATCCGCACGCCGCGCCGACACCGCCGTACGTCCATCACCGGACGACCGCCGACGCCGAACTCAGCGCCGCGCTGCGGAACATGGCCGCCCGGCACGAGGTGTCCCTCTTCCATCTGCTCCTCGCCGTCCACGTCCGGTGCCTGGCCCGCTGGGGCGGACAGCCGACGGTCGCCGTCAATGTGGCGCGCGCCCGCCGGGAGGCCGCCCTGCCCGGCATCGAACGCCTGGTGGGCCCGCTCGCCGACACCCTCCCCGTGTTCGTGCGGGTCGACCCGGCGGAGAGCGCGCCCGAACTGGCCGTACGGCTGCGGCACATCTGGCGCGAGGCGGAGGCGCACGGCACGCCGGGCAGCCCCGACCTCGCCGTGTCCCTGCCCGCCACCGGGTCCGCTCCCCGCACGGTCGCGCCCGCCGGGTTCAGCTTCGCCCGTTTCCCCGTACGTCACGGCGAGGGCCGGCCCGTGGAGGTGACGCCTGCGGCGGCGGCCACCGCCTCCGCCGCGACCCGGCTCGGCCTGCTGTGCTGGGAGGCGGACGCGGCCCTGCACTTCTCCTGGAACCATCCCGCCCATCTGTTCCGGCCCGAGACCACCGCACGCCTGGCGGAGGACTACCTGGCGGAACTGCGGGACACCACCAAGTCCCACGCCCCGCACAGGGAACACCTCGGCGGTGACGGGATCGTCGCCCGGCTCCTCGCCCGGTTCCGCGCGACCCCGCACGCCGCGGCGATCGACACCGGCACGAGCACGCTCACCTACGCCGCCCTCGACACGGCCTCCGCCGCCCTGGCCGCCCGGCTGCGCGCGCACGGCATACGCCGGGGCGACCTGGTCGGGCTCCTCGTCGAGCAGGGCCCGGACGTCGTGACCGGCATCGTCGGCATCCTCCGCGCGGGCGCCGGCTGGGTCCCGATGGACCCCGGCCACCCGGCGGCCCGCCGACGCGAGCAGCTGCTCCGGACCGGCGTCACCACCGTCGTCGCCCACGCGGCGACCCGCGAGGCGGCCGCCGAACTCGACGGCGCCCACATGGTGTTCATCGACGCTTCCGGCACCCCGTCCGACCTTGGTCCGCAACCGCACCCTGACCCCGACGCGGTCGCCTACGTGATCCTCACCTCGGGCTCCACCGGCCGCCCCAAGGCCGTCCCGATCACGCACCGGTCGATGCTCACCTATCTCGACTGGTCGCTGGACACCTTCGGCTACGGGCCCGCCGACCGGCTTCTGCAGACGGCGTCCGTGTGCTTCGACGCCTCCGTACGGCAGGTGCTGGCGCCGCTGCTGGCCGGGGCCGCCGTGCACACCCTCTCCCGGGACGTCCTCCGCGACCCGGACGCCCTCCTGGACCGGGTCGTCGACGACCGGATCACGGTGTGGAGTTCGGTGCCGACCCTGTGGGAACGGCTGCTCACCGCCGCCGAGAACCGGGCCGCCCAGGACCGGACGCCCCCGGACCTCTCCGCCCTGCGCTGGGTGCACGTCGGCGGTGAGGCGCTGCCCGCCGCGCAGGTGCGCCGCTGGTTCGACCTGCTCGACGCCTGCGGGGGCGCCCCCGGGCACCGGGTCGCCAACCTGTACGGGCCCACCGAGGCCACCATCAACGCGACCTGCCACATCCTCGACGCCCGGCCGGCCGACGAGCTGCGTCAGGTGCCCATCGGCCGCCCGGTCGCCGGGACCGACGTGGACGTCGTCACGCCCGGCCTGCGCCCCTGCGCACCCGGCGAGGTGGGCGAACTCCTCATCGGCGGAGCGGGACTGACCCCCGGCTACCTCGGCGAACCCGCACTCACCGCGGCGGCCTTCGTCGAGCGGGACGGGCGGCGCTGGTACCGCAGCGGCGACCGGGTCCGGCGTACGGCCGACGGCGTGCTCGCCTTCCTCGGGCGTCTGGACGACCAGGTCAAGATCCACGGGCACCGGGTGGAACCCGGCGAGATCGAGGCCGTCCTGCTGTCCCACCCGGACATCGCCCGCGCCGCCGTCCTGCCCGCCGAGGGACGCCTGGTCGCCCACCTCGAACCCCGGCCCGGCGCCCGGGTCCCCGGCACGCGTGCCGTCCGGGCGTTCCTGTCCCGCACCCTGCCGCCGTACATGCTGCCGGGGCGCGTCCGCGAGGTCCCCGCGATGCCCCTCACCGGCACCGGGAAGATCGACCGCGACCGGCTGGCACGCGAGACGGACGTCCCGCTCACGGCCGTCGTGCCCGCTCCGCGTCCCTCGTCGTCGCCCGCCACCCCGACCGAGCGCACGCTCGCCCGGATCTGGGCGGCACTGCTGGAGACGCCGGACATCAGCGCCGACGACGACTTCTTCGAGCTGGGCGGCGACTCCATCATGGTGCTGGAGCTGTTCGCCCGGATGCGCGCCGAACTCCCCGCCGTGCCACGGCCGACGGTCCTCTACACCCACCGCACCCTGCGCGCGCTCGCGAAGGCCGTCGACGCGGCCGAGCCGGCCCCGGACGCTGCCGTGACCGGTGCGAAGGCCGTCAACACCGAACCGGCCCCGCAGGCCGTCCCGACCGGCCCGTACCCCCTCACACCGTCCCAGCGGGGCTTCCTCCTCGCCGACACCCTGGATCCCGCCACCGGCTCCGCCTGGCTCGCCCGGTTCCGGCTGACCGGCCCCCTGCGACCCGACCTCTTCCAGCAGGCCGTCGACGTGCTGGTGGCCCGGCACCCCATGCTGCGCACGGTCTTCCCGGCCGGCGCCCGGCCGCCCGTGCAGCAGGAACTCCCCGACTCCCTGCGGCTGCCCGTGCGGCACGAGACCATCCACCCCGACGTGCTTGAGGCACGGATCGCCGAAGAGGGGCGGCGCCGACTCGAGCCCTGGGGCTGGCCGTTGCTGCGGGCGACCCTGTTCACCACGGCACCCGAGGAGCACGTCCTCCTCGTGCACGCCCACCACCTCATCGGCGACGGCTACAGCGCCGCCCTGCTCGCCGGGGAACTTCTCACCGTGTACGACCGTCTCGACCGCGGTCTGCCCCACGGCCTGGCCCCGCTGGAGAGCACCTTCCGCGACCACGTCGTCCGGTCCGCCGAGCGGCCCCGCCCGTCGGGCCCCGAGGCCGAGGCGTACCGCGCGCGGCTCAACGCCCCCTACACACCACCCGCGTTGCGTCCGCGCTCCGGTGCTGAAGGGGCCGGGTTCCACACGGCCGGGTTCACGCTCGACGCCGCCGGCACCGGGCGGCTGCGCCGGCTGGCCCGCTCGGCGCGCAGCACGCTCCACGCGCCGCTGCTCACCGCCTACCACCGCGCGCTCACCCGGCTCACCGGGCAGACCGACCTGGTGATCGGCCTCGCCGTCACCGGGCGCGAGGACTCCGTCCCGGACGCGCACCGGGTGTTCGGGCCCTTCGCGCAGGCGGTGGCGCTGCGCCCGACCCCGCCCACCGGCCACGCCCGGACCCCCGCCTTCGCCGCCGAGCCCGGCCGGTCGCCCGCCTTCGCAGCCGAGCCTGGCCGGCGGCCCGCCTTCGCCGACGACCTGCACCGGATCGTCGCCGAGGCGGAGCTGGCCCGGGCCGAGGGGCCCGCCGGGCCCGGCACCGCCACCGGGCTGCCCGCGCACGCCCAGTTCTTCTTCACCTTCCTCGACTTCACCTCCCTCGGCGCGCCGTCCGGAGGCACGCTCTCGCTGCACGCCGACGAGGCCGACACCCTCCTCGCGCCGCCCCCGCCCGGCACCGACGTGTTCCTGGCCGTACGGCCGCTGCCCGGCGCCGACGGGCTGCGCGTCACCGTCCGCGTCTCCGCGACGGCGCTCACGGCCGACGAGGCGGTCGAGCTGGCCGAACAGATCCAGCAGGAACTGCGGGCCGGCACACATCGTTCACGCCGGGCGCTGGACGCGGCCCTCGTCGGCTACCTGCCCGCCCCGGCGCATCTCGCGGCCCTCGCCGGGCTGCCGCCCGGCGCCCCGCGCCCCGGCCGGGAGGAGATACGCGGGCTGCTGTTCCCGGACGGCCGCGCCCGGCTGCTGGAGCGCACCGGCACCCCGCTGGGCGCCACCGGCTTCGTCGCCCTGCCGCTGTTCGCGGACGAACTGGCCGCCGCCGGCGACCTCGCGGCCCGGACCGCGCGGGCCGTCGAGCAGGCGGCCGCGCTGGGCGCCCGCTGCGTATCGCTCGCCGGGACGATCCCCTCGCTCACCGGCTACGGCTTCGACGTGCTGCGGGAGGCCGGGACGGACACGGCGATCACCACCGGGCACGCGACGACGACCGTCGCCGTCGTGAAGACCGTGCACGCCGCCCTCGACGCCACCGGGGGCCGGCTCGACCGGCTGTCGCTCGCCGTCGTCGGCTGTGGTTCGATCGGCGTCTCGTCCCTGCGGCTGCTCCTTGCGACCTCACCCCGGCCGCCCGCCCGGCTCGTGCTGTGCGACCTGCCGGGCAGCACACCCCGGCTCCGACGACTGGCGGCGGAGCTGCGGGAGACGTACCCCCAACTGCCCGTGCGGATCGTGGAGTCGGGGCCCGGACTGCCCGACGACGTCTACGCGAGCGAGCTGATCGTGACCGCCGTCAGCGGGGCCACGGCGCTCGTGGACGTCGACCGGCTGCGGCCCGGCACCGTCCTGGTCGACGACTCCTTCCCGCACTGCTTCGACACCGCCCGCGCGCTGGAGCGCATGAGTGCAGGGGGCGATGTGCTGATCGTCGGCGGCGGCCTGCTGGACGTCGGGGCCGACCGGCCCCGGCTCGCCGAGGACCTCCCGGACGTCGCCGCCACCGGCTTCGCCGGGCGCTCCGGCGTCTCCGGCACCCTGGCCTCCTGCCGGCTGGAGTCGCTGCTGCACGCCCACCGCGCCACGGACCCGGCCCGCGATCCAGGCGGCCTGCCCCTGACGCACGGCCTGGTCGACCCGTCCCGTGCCCTCGCGTACTGGGACGCCGTCGAGGCGGCCGGTGTGTCGGCCGCCCCGCTGCATCTGCTCGACCAGGAGGTGTCCGCCGCCCGGTTCAGGGTGCCGGACGCCCCAGCGCCGGACCGAGCCGGGTCGCGATGTCCGTGAGGATCTGCACATAGTCGTCGTGGCCGAAGGTGAAGGGCAGCGCGAACGCCACCTCGTCCACCTCGCGGAACGCGGCGTGGGCGTGGAGGCGTTCGGCGATCTCCTCGGAGGTGCCGATGAGGTCCGGCGCGAACAGCAGCCGCGCCGGGCCCTGCGGCGAGCTGGTGCGGGGGGTGCGCTCGGCGACGTACTTCTCGTAGCGGGCCCGCTGTCCGGGTGTCGCCGAGTCGGTGGGGATGACGACGAGGCCCTGGGAGACCCGGGCCCGCTCACCGTCGGGGTGGCGCTCCCGGAAGGCTTGGATGTGGGACAGCTGGATGCGTGCGAAGTCGGGGGCGCCCGGCGCGCCCTGGTCGTCCTCCACCTTGACGACACTGCTGGTCAGCAGGTTCATGCCGTGCTCACCGGCCCAGCGCGCCGAGCGCAGGCTGGCGCCGCCGTACCACATGCGGCCGCCCAGCCCCGGGGACTGCGGCTGCACTCGGTCGGAGAACACCTCGAAGCCCTCCGTGCCGCTGAAGTCCGTGACCGGTTCGCCCCGGACGAAGTCCAGCAGCCGCCGCACCCGCTCGTACCCGAAGTCCTCGGCGTCGGCGGTGTCCGGGTACAGGGCCTCCTTGACCCGGTCGTAGTGCATCGGAGGGCCCACGCTCACGCCGGGGTTGAGGCGCCCGGCGGACAGCAGGTCGACGGTGGCGAGATCCTCCGCGAGACGCAGCGGGTTCTCCCAGCCGAGCGGGATCACCGCGGTGCCCAGTTCGATCCGGCGGGTGCGCTGCGAGGCGGCGGCCAGGACGGCGACGGGGGAGGAGATGCCGTACTGGAGGTGCCGGTGGCGGACCCAGGCGCTGTCGAAGCCGAGCCGCTCGCCCAGCTCGATGATCTCCAGCGTGGACTCGTGGCCCCGGGCCGGGTCCGCCCCGTCGAACAGTCCGATGGTGAGGAAGCCCAGCTTGCGCAAGGGGCGGGAGTCGGTTGCCACGAGTCCTCCGTCGTCGTCCGATGACCGGGTGATCAAGCCGTACGGCTCAGGCAACACGCTCCCGTACGGACATGTTCCGTCGGGCGCCTCAGACCAGCGGGATCGTCACCTCGTCCTCGACCGGCGGGTCGAGTTCCTGCGCGAGGTTGCCGGTCGCGGCATGGCAGCGCAGCCGTACCGCGTCCGGGCCGACGTCGAGGCGCAGGAAGCACTTGAAGAACGGCGGGCTGTACGTCGCGGAACTCGGGGAGAAGAGCTGGGTGTAGAGCTTGCGCACCGGCAGCCGCAGCCAGGCGCGGCGGTCGGGGCGGCGGCCCGCGCCGAGCAGGGCGGCCACCAGCCGGACCCGTCGGGTGACCCGGGCCGTGGTCTGCTGGGCGCGGGTCAGCCGCATGCCCAGGCGCTCGGCGACGACGGCCGCCGCCTCGGCCTCGGTCAGGGTGAAGAAGCGGCGCAGCCGCAGCCGCCGGCCGTACAGCGCGCTGTAGAAGGCCAGGGAGTCGCCGCGCAGCGGGTAGCAGCGGAAGTCCGCCTCGCCGACGCCCGCCACGTCGACCTTCGGGATGGTGTGCGTGGCGTGCATGAAGGCGCCGCCGCCGCCCGCGACGACGTACTGGATCGTGCGGTCACCGACCCGCACCGGATAGCGCTGGTAGTTGTGGATGTCGCCGCCGATCGCCGCCACATAGCGGTGCGCGGGATCGCGGACGATGTCGTCCACGGTGCCGCCGCCCTCGATCGCGCAGGGGTGGTGCTCACCGTCCACGTACAGGGGGGAGCCGGTGATCAGGATCTTCGGGCGGGGGTCCTTGGACACCTCGCGCAGCCACGCGCCCTGTTCGGCGTCGAGCGTGCCGAGCAGCCCGGTGTCGATGCCGACGATCCGCACCGGGCCGGCGTCGATCGCCCAGTACGGGCCCGGCTGGGAGGCCAGTTGCTCGGGGGCCGACCGCAACCTCCGTGCCTCTTCGAGCCGTTGGCCGTCGCCCTGGCGCGGTCGGTGCCACAGCAGCGAGCGCAGCCAGGCCCGGCTGAGCGGGCGCGGCGCGGGCTCCGGCGGGAGCGGCGGGGCGTCGTCGCAGAACACCCGCATGAACGCGGTCAGGTCCTCGTACCAGTCGTGGTTGCCGGGTATCGCGTAGATGGGCGCCCGGTAGTCCTGGTACGGCCGGAAGAACTTGGGGCCGTAGTCGTCGGCGCCGCCCACCGGGTAGATGACGTCGCTGGCGAGGATCGCGAACCGGGTGTCCCGACCCTCCTTCAGCAGCCCTGGGACGACGGCATATTGAGGGTCGTCGCCCTCGCCGGTGTCCCCGATGACGAGGAAGGAGAACCGGTCGGGGTCGTCGCGCCGGATCACCTTGTCGGCCGGAGCCCCGGCGGCCGTCCGCCGGGCCACCCACCGGCCGCGGGTACGCCCGGTCGGATCCCCGAACAGGGAGGCCAGCACGCCGTTGCGGGCCGCCCACAGCATCCGGGGGTCGAGCCAGGAGATCTTCCGGCCACCGGGCGGCATCAGCCCTTTGTAGCTGCCGGGTTCGGCCGCGCCCCAGCCGGCGCCTTCCGCGGTATCACGTGAGGAGACAGACACCGGTGCACCGTAACAATGATCGGCTGACGGGGAGCCGCCCGCCCCCGTCACCCCAACCGGCCGTTCAGAACGTGCGGTTGAGCAGATCGAGCAGCGCCTCCCAGTGCCGCTCGTCGGCCGCGCGGTCGTAGGCGGCGGTGTCGGACTGGGTGAAGCCGTGGCCGGCGCCCTCGTACACCTCGCAGCGGTGCCGGACCCCGGCCTCCGTGAGGGCCGTCTCCAGGCGGTCGATCTGCTCCGGCGGCAGGGAGTGGTCGTGGTCCGCGTGCCCGAAGTACAGCTCCGCGGTGATGCGTCCGGCCACCAGGTGCGGGCTGTCCGGGTCCTCGGTGGCGAGCCGGCCGCCGTGGAAGCCGGCCGCGGCGGCGACCCGGTCCGGGTAGGTTCCGGCGGTCAGCAGGGACAGCCGCGCCCCCATGCAGTAGCCGGTCAGCGCGACCGGACCGTCGGCGGCGGTCGGGCAGGACTCGAGCCAGCGCAGATAGGCGCCGGCGTCGCGCATCGCCGCCTCGGGGGTCAGCTGACGCATGATCGGCCCGAGGGTCTGGAAGATGTCCGGCCGGGCCGCCGTGTCGATGAACTCGGGCAGATCGAGCACCGGGGCCCGGCCGGCCCGGTGGAACAGGTTGGGCACCAGCACCGTGTACCCGTGGGCGGCGAGCCGGTCGGCCATCGCCTCCAGCCGGGGCCGCAGCCCGAACGCGTCCATGTAGAGCAGGACCGCGGGCCGGGGCCCGCCGTCGGCCGGACGGGTCAGATAGGCGTCGGCGACGCCGTCCTCGGTGGGGATGTCGACAACGTTTCCCTGGACGGAGGTCATGGGGGTGGCCCTCTCTACGGGTACGGCACAACAGGTCACCGGCCCGCGGAGGCCGGACCGCGCACATGTTTCCACGCGCGGTCCGACGGCCCCCGGCACCCCCTGCCTTTTGGGGACGCCTTTACTCGAACCGGGACGTGTCCCCCGCGCCCGCGCGCACGATCTCCGCCTCGCCGGACGAGAAGTCGATCACCGTCGTCGGCTCGGTGCCGCACTCGCCGGAGTCGACGACGCCGTCCAGCACATGGTCCAGCCGGTCCTTGATCTCCCAGCCCTGCGTCAGCGGCTCCTCCTCGTCGGGCAGCAGCAGCGTGCTGGACAGCAGCGGCTCCCCGAGCTCGGCGAGCAGCGCCTGGGTGACGACATGGTCGGGGATGCGGACGCCGACCGTCTTCTTCTTCGGGTGCTGCAGCATGCGGGGCACCTCCCGGGTCGCCGGGAGGATGAAGGTGTAACTGCCGGGCGTCGACGCCTTGATCGTGCGGAAGACGTCGTTGTCGATCCGTACGAACTGGCCGAGCTGCGCGAAGTCCTGGCAGACGAGGGTGAAGTGGTGCCGGTCGTCCAGGCGGCGGATCGACCGGATGCGGTCGATGCCGTCACGGCTGCCCAGCCGGCAGCCCAGCGCGTAGCAGGAGTCCGTCGGATACGCGATGAGCGCGCCGGAGCGGACGCTCTCGGCGATCTGCGCGATGGTGCGCGGCTGCGGATTGTCGGGGTGCACGTCGTAGTACTTCGCCATTGGCCGAGCCTATCCCCGGGGCGGCCGCGGACCTCGTCGGCACCGGCCCGCCGCGCGGACGTGAGGTAACGTCCCCGACCGGTACGTGAACGAAGCGCAGAACCGCAAGACGAGGTGAAGGCCGACATGGCTGGCGGAGAGGACGGGGCCGGGCAGGCAGGGGTGAGCGACGCCGCGCCCTCGGCGTGGGCGCAGGAACTGCTGGACCACCTGCGGCCCCACGGCAGGGACGTCCGCCGTGTCGTGTCCTGGCTCGCGGACGCCGTACGGGGCACCGCCTGCCTCCAGGACGACACCGGCGCCCTCGTCGCCGGTACCCGGCCGCCCCTCGACGACCAGCTGGTGGCCGCCGTCGCCGCCGGCCGGATCGCCTCGGCCGCCTGGGAGGGCCGGGGCCGCCATCTGCGGCTCGTCCGGGTCGCCTACCCGGACCCGTCGGCGGCGGGCGTCCTCGCCGTGTCCCGCCCCGAGCCGTTCGACCGGCGGGCCGCCGACATCGTCGGCCACACGGCGCACGTCCTGGAACTCCTGCTGCGGGCCGGGGAGACCACCGCCGCGGGCCGCCGTCTGGAACGGGCGACCTCCGACCTCCGGCTGGCGATCCTCCAGCTGCTCATGGTCGAGGACACCGTGTCCGCCCGCCGCGTCGCGGCGGGGCTGTGGCCAGGACTGCTCGACACCGACACCGCCTGCGTGTACGTCGTCGAGGGCAGCGCCGACGAACGCGACCGGCTCGCCGAGGAGTGCGTCGACGTCACCGGCGAGCGGGCCCTGGTCGTGCTCTGCCCCGCCGTGGACGAGCACGTCATCGTCGTCACCCCCGGCGACGCCGAGGCCCGTGAGCTGCGGTCGCTGATCGGGCCGCGCCCGCGCACCTTCCTCGGCGGCAGCGCCCGGCAGTCCCTGGTGCGCACCGCCACCGCCTACGGGCAGGCCGTGAGCGCGCTGGCCGTCGCCCACTTCCGGCCGGACAAGGCGGCCGTCTACGCCGAACGCACCCACCCCGAACGCCTCGTCGACCCGGCCGCCCTGCGCTGCTGGACGACCCGCGTACTGCGCCCCCTCGACGCGCTGCCGCACCACACCCGCGCCGAACTGCTCGCCACCACCCGGCTGGGCCTGGAGTTCACCGCGGTGAACGCCGCCAAGGTGCTCGGCGTCAGCCGCAACACCGTCCGCGCCCGCATGGAGCGCGTCGAGACGCTGCTGAGCACCAGCTTCTCCGACCTGGCCGCCCGGGCGGTCGTCCACGTCGCCCTCAACACCCAGGAGGGCCTGGCCGGAGCGCCGGGCGACCCGGCCGCCCCGCACGACGACCCGGTGTCGCTGGACGACCTGCTGTCCGGGCGCGCCATGGTCACCTGGGCGCGGGACCTGCTGTCCCGGCTCGACCACGACAGCCGCGACCTGCGCCGCACGCTGCGCGCCTGGATCGCGGAGGGCGGCAACGCCGAACGGGCCGCGCAGCGCCTCGGCGTGCACGCCCAGACCGTCCGCGAGCACGTACGCAGCGCGGAGCCCGTCCTGGAGCGCGCGCTGCTGTCCGGCGGCAGCGATCTGTACGAGGTCGTCCTGGCGCATCTCGCGCTCGGCGACCTGGAACTCCCCGCCCTGCACGCGGCGAAACCGGGCGTTTAGGGCGCGGCTGTGCACAGGTGAGTCCTGGCGGGCTCCCAGCGGGCACCGACGCGATACACAGGGCCCGCGCGGGGGCCGTACGGTCTACGCACCGCGGGGACACGACCGGAACGGGGGACCGGTCGCGTCCTCGCGCGGATTCTCCGTCAGCCGCGCGGGCGCACGGGTATCTCCTGCCAGCCGAACGCGATGAACGACGGGACCTGACGCAGCTCCTCCCCGCCGACGGCGAGCCGCAGCCCGGGGAAGCGGTCGAAGAGCGCGGGCAGCGCGGTCAGCGCCTCGAGCCGGGCCAGCGGGGCACCGATGCACCGGTGCACGCCGATCCCGAACGACAGATGGTCGTCGGCCCCGCGCGCCGCGTCGAAACCGGAGGCGTCCGGGCCGTAGTGCGCGGGGTCCAGATTGGCGGCGGCGTACGTCGTGATGATCGCGTCCCCGGCCGGGACCGTCACGTCCCCGACCTTCAGGTCGGTCACGGCGAACCGCAGCGGCAGCGACGCGATGGACGGGTGCGCGCGCAGCGTCTCGTCGATCACCGCGTCCCAGCCGATCTCCCCGGCCCGTACGGCCGCCAGCTGCTCCGGGTGGGTCAGCAGGGCGACGACGGCGTTGCCGATCAGGTTCACCGTCGTCTCGAAGCCGGCGCCGATCACCAGCAGCAGCGTGTACAGCAGCTCCTCGTCGCTGAGCCGGTCGCCGTCCTCGTCGCGCACCCGGATCAGCTCGGTCGTCAGATCGTCGCCCGGGTGCTCCCGCCGGTGGGCGACGAGCGCGCCCAGCACCGAGCCGATCTGCTGCTGCACGAACGCGGCGTGCTCCGGCGTCGGGTCGGAGGTGTCCATGATCGCTGCGATGAGCGTGGCCGTGTCCTCGCGCAGTTCGTCCGGCACGCCGAACAGCTCGCAGATCATCCGCATGGGCAGCGGGTGCGCGAACTCCGCCTTCAGGTCGACCGCGTCACCGGCCCCGTCGAGCGCGTCCAGCAGCTCCGCGGTGATCGCCTCGACCCGGGGCCGCATGACCTCCGTACGCCGTTGGGTGAAGCTCGGCGCGACCAGCTTGCGCAGCCGCGCGTGGTCGCCGCCGTACGTCGACAGCATGTTGACCACGCCGACCCAGCCCAGGATCCAGCCCCACGAGGGGTGTTCGGGCACCTCGGGCCAGAGCCGCCAGTGCTGCCGCGGATCCTTGCTGACCCGGGGATCGAGGATCAGTTCCCGCAGAGTGTCGTACGTCGTCGGGGCCCAGGCCGGGATGCCGCCGGGCAGCTCGACGGGGACGATCGGGCCGAGGGCGCGCAGCCGGGCGCTCTCGCCGGGGATGTCGGAGCCGAGCGGGTCGATGGCGATGCGGTCGGTCACGGTCACGACGGGCCTCCTGGCTGGTCGGGGGAGCGGGGGCTGAACCGGACGGGCAGCGAGGTCAGCGACCGGTGGAACGGCCCGGGTCGCCAGGTCAGCTGCGCACGCGGCAGCACCGGCTCCAGGTCGGGCAGCCACTGGGTGAGCCGTTCGATGGCCTCGGTCGCGATCAGCAGCGTGTGCTGCTTCACCGGGCAGGCGTGCGGTCCCGCCGACCAGGACAGATGGGAGGCGTCCCGGGGGTGCCGCTCGCCGGGGGCGTCCCGCTCCGCGAAGTGGGCGAGCGCCCCGTACGAGATGACCACCGGGACCGCCGCCCGGACCCAGGCGCCATGGAACGACAGGGAGGTGCGGGCGTAGTGGATGCCGTAGTTGGCCAGCGGGGTCTCGTGGTGCAGGACCTCCACGACCGCGTCCATGACAGGGCGGGCCCCGCTGGTGAGCGTCGAGTAGAACGTCGGGTTGCCGAGGATGCGGGACAGGGCGTTCGACACCAGCTTCGCCGTCGGCTCGTGCCCGGCGCCCAGCGTGAGGAACACCTGCCAGGTGACCTCCTCCGGGGTGAGCCCGGCCGGGTGCGCCAGAAGCCGGCTCGGCAGGTCGTCGCCCGGCTCCGCGGCCTTCGCGGCGATCAGCTCCAGCACATAGCCGCCGTACTCGGCCTCGCCCTCGGCGGCCTCGGCGCCGCCCTCCATCATCTTGCCCAGCGCCACGTCCAGCCGGTCGCTCTGGCTGTCCGGCAGCCCGAACAGGCTGTTGAAGACCAGTGCCATCAGCGGCCGCGCGAAGTCGCCCACCAGATCGGCCTCGCCGCGCGGCCCGAACCGGCCGACGAGCACCCGCACCGCGCGGTGCACCCGGGCCCGCAGATCGTGCGGCTCGATCCCGTCGAACGTGTCGATCAGCGAGGTGCGGTACCGCACGTGCGCGGCGCCGTCGGCGAACAGCGTGTTGGGCCGCCAGCGCATCATGCCGAGGATCGGCGAGTCGTCGGCGACCGTCGACTCCCAGGGCCGGGGGTCGTGCGAGAAGGCCTCCGTGTCGTGCAGCAGGTCCAGCGCCGCGCGCCGGCCGGTGACGACGTACGCCGGCACACCCGGCGCCAACTCGCCCCAGCCGACCGGGCCCTGGGCGCGCAGCGCCTCGTAGTAGCGGTAGGGGTCCAGCGCGAAGCCGTCCTCCCACAGCCGTACGGGCGTCGCGCGGGAGAAGCTGTCGAGGTCGGGGGAGTGGACGGTCACCGGCCCTCCGGGGTGTCGCGGTCGATGAGGTGCTGGACGAGCGCGAGGAGCGCGTCGACGGACGAGTCGGCGTCCCGGGCGTCACAGGTGACCATCGGGGTGCCGTCCTCCAGGTCCAGGGCGGCGCGCAGCTCGCCCTCGGTGTGGTGCCGGGGCGCGTCCGGGAACGTGTTGAAGGCGACGGCGTACGGCAGCCCCGACTCCTCGACGAGCCCCAGCACGTCGAACGAGGCGTCGATGCGCCGGCTGTCCACCAGGACCAGGGCGCCGAGCGCGCCGTAGGCGATGTCGTCCCACAGGGGCCGGAACCGCTCCTGGCCGGGGGTGCCGAACAGGTACAGCACGACCCCGCCGGGCAGGCTGATCCGGCCGAAGTCGACCGCCACGGTCGTCGTCGACTTGTCCCGCACCCCGGCGATGTCGTCGACCGGCGCGGACGCCTCGCTGAGCGGCTCCTCGGTGTGCAGGGGCCGGATCTCGGAGACGGAGCCGATCAGGGTCGTCTTGCCCACCCCGAACGGGCCGGTCACCAGAATCTTGACCAGGTCCCGGGCGGTGTCGGGGAGATGGACGTCGTCGGACGGGCCCGCGGTGGCGCGGGCGCGGACGCCGCTAGGCGTGCTTGAGGGCGCGAAGGCCATCGGCCACTCTCTTCAGCAGGTCGGGGTCGAAGCGTGCGGCGGGCGGGATCGGCGCGCGGGCCGTCGCCAGCTCCCGGTCGATGAGGCCGCCCGCCAGGACGCGCACCGCGGACACCGGGAGCCGCAGCAGGGCCGCCGCCTCCACCACCGTCAGCGAGCCGTCCTCCAGCGCGTCCAGCAGGGCGAGCTGGGCGGCGGGCAGACCGGCGGGAGCGGGCGTGCCGACGCGGGTCAGCACCGACAGTCGCTCCAGGTGCGGCCGGCTGGGCCGGGCCACTCCGCCGGTCGACAGATACGCGGGGACCAGGGGACGGCCACCACGGCGGCCGGTCATGCCGGCGCGCCGCCGTCGCCGCCCCGGGACGCGGCGGCCATCGCCTTCTCGCCCAGCCGCGCCACCTGCGAGTGCACCCGGTGCGCGAGCAGGTCGAGACGCACCTCCGGGTCACCGTAGGCGGCCACACAGGTGCCGTGGTCCGTGGGCACGATCAGCACATAGCCGTGGTCGGACTCGATGACGACCTGGCGCACCTCGGCCCCGTCCCGGTCCGCGAAGGCGGCGGCCGCGGTACGGCACGCGCCCTGCACGGTGCTGGTGATCGCGGCGACCCGCTCGGCCGAGGGCCGGGTCAGGGCGTCGGTCCAGCCGGTCACGAGTCCGTCCCGGGTGAGCAGCACGGCCGCCACGACGTGCGGCACCTCCAGGACCGGGTCGAGAACCCATGCCGTGTCTCCCGCGTCGCGGCTGGTCATCGAGCCGTTCCCCCTTCGTGGTCGGTCAGTTCGTGGTCGGTCGGGGCGGTGTGGTCGGGCTCCGCCGGTGTCTCTGTGCCGGTGGCCGCCTCTTCGGTGGTACGGCCGTCCGCCGTGGACCTCGCCGCGGCGGTGCCGGCCTGCAGCGCGCCGAGCGCGGCGGCCGCCTGCTCCGGGCGCTGTGCCGTAGGCCGCGGTACGGCGGGCTCCTCCGGCGCGGCGGTGGCGCGGGTACGGCGCCGGCGCCGGGGCAGGCCGCCGGTCGCAGGGGCTGAGTCCCGGTCGTCGTCGTGCGTGGACCCCGTGCCGGCCTCGGTGCGGTCGTCGCCGTAGCCGTGCACGGTGTCGGCGGGGCTTTCAGCCGGCTCTTCGCGGGACGCCGGGCGCGTGGAGCGGGGCGCGCTCGCCGCAGGCGGCCGTACCTCGGGGTCGATGTGCCCGAGGAGGTGACTGTCCACCCGCAGCACGGCGCGCACCCCGCCGTACGGGGACGGCGACGACAGGTCGACGCCCAGGTCGAACTGCCGGGTGAGCTGGCCGATGGCCGCGAGGCCCATCCGGGGCGGATCACCGAGGTCGGTCAGCAGGATCGGGTCGGACCCCGCCACCAGCCGCTGGGCGCGGGCGCGTTCGTCGTGGGTCATGCCGACGCCGGCGTCGTCGACCGTGACGCACACGCCGTGGTGGACGTGCTCCAGGTTGACGACGACGTCGGTGTCGGGCGCGGAGTGCCGCAGGGCGTTGTCGAGGAGCTCGGCGACGATGATCGCGACCGGCTCCACGGCGTGGGAGACCAGCGCGGTGCCGGCTTCCAGATGGTTGTGGACGCGGACCCGGTGGTAGCCGGCCAGCCGGGCCTGGCCGCCGGTCACCGCGTCGACCAGGTGCGATTCCTCGCGCGCGAGCCCGACCCAGGCGCCGCACACCACGGCGGCGACCTGCGCGCGCCGCAGCGACTGCTCGTTCTCGTGGTCGAGCTGGAACAGCGTCTGCGTCAACTCCGGGTCGTCGTACTTCTGCTGGAGTCCGCGCAGGGCGTCCTGGAGGCGGTAGAGGGCGGCCTGGATCTCGCGGGTGGCGCCGCGCATACCGGCCTGGGCGGCCGCGTCGATACGGGTGCGCTGAGAGGCGAGTTCGGCGCGCAGGGCGTCCAGGACGTGCTCCAGCGCGAGGCCCAGCGGGGTCCCGGACGTCTGAGGGCGCAGCGGGCCGGGCACGGCGACGCTCGCATGGGTCTGCTGCCGGGCCGCGGCGGGCAGGCGGTGGGCCGCGAGATGCTCCACCTCGGCCGCCAACGCCCGGGCGGTCTCGTCCAGTTGGGCGCGCAACCGGGCGATCTCGACCCGCTGGCCCGCCTGTTGACGCTGTGCGCGCAGCAGCAGGCCGCCGAGGGCGAGCGCGGACAGCACACCGACGGCGAGCCCGCCGGTCACCAGGTCCGGTAATTCGATCATCGAGTCGGTTTCCCAGAAGGTCGGTTCGGGGTGGGGCAGGCCTCGTCGCGAGACCGTGACGCGCGGCGCTCGGAGCACAGTACACACCGTCATCGATCGATCTCGCACGGTCGGCACATACTTCCCTTCGGAAGTGCCGGGAATCTGCTCGCATCTGTCGCGGACTGTCGGGATTGCCGCCCCCGGATCGTGTGTGCGGCGGCCCGACGCGTACCCGGCGAGGGCGCACGACCGTACGACGTCAGGAGGTGCCCCGCATGACCGGCGCCACGGAGACCGGAGGCGTCGCCGGCACGCAGGACAAGGACTACAACCTCATCCGGTACGTAGAGGCGTGCCTGAGCAACGCGCTGCGGCTGGAGACGTACATCGAGGACGCCGAACGCGCCCAGGACGCCGAGGTCGCCGACCTGTTCCGCAAGGCGCAGGCGGACAGCCGCAAGGGCGCCGAACTCGGCAAGGAGCTGCTGAGCCGGCGGCTCGCCGGCTGAGTCCCGACCGGCCGGGCCCGGGCCCCGAGGCAAGGGGTGCCCGGGCTTCGCGCTGCCCGGCGGACGCGGGGTGTCCGGCTTCGCGCTGCCCGGCGGACGCGGGGTGTCCGGCTTCGCGCTGCCCGGCGGACGCGGGGTGTCCGGCTTCGCACTGCCCGGCACCGGAGCGGGTGCCGGGCTTCGCGCTGCCCGGCACCGGTTTCACCTGGCCGGGCGGGGGCGGCGACGCGCGGGTGGGGCCCCGGCTTCGTCAACATCCGCCCGACACGTAGGGTTTACATGCGTTCGGCCCAAGAGGCCGGACTCGCTTGCTAGGGTGCTACTCGCCGGTAGCAAGTTGATGCGGGGGGACACGAGGGGACGGCGGACCAGCGCCGTGACCCCTCGGCGGGTCGTCGGGACGGACGGCCGGGCAAGGGGGCCCGGGCCGACCGAGGCGTCTGCACGTGTCCAGCACGTGACCCTCGCACGTCACTCTCCGCCCACCGATCCAGACAGGTGAGACTCGCGACATGGTGCGATCCCTGGTCGACCTTCTGACCGAGCACGCGATACGTCACCCCGACCGAACCGCCTACCGCTACCTCGTCACCGGCGACTGCGACGGCGAGATCCAGGAACTCTCCTACGACCGCCTCGCCCGGCGCTCCCGCGCCGTCGCCGCCTGGCTCCAGGAGCGCGGCCTGGCCGGCAGCCGGGCCATGCTCCTGTACCCGCCGGGCCTGGAGTTCATGTGCGGCTACTTCGGCTGCCTCGCCGCCGGAGTCGTCGCCGTCCCCGGCGTCCCGCCCCGGGGCCGCACGCAGAACCACCGCGCCCTGACCCGGATGCGGCGGCTGATCGCCGACGCCGACGCCAAGGTCATCCTCGGCGGCCGCGAGGTCATCGAGGCCCTGTCAGGCCTCACCCAGCACCTGCCCGAACTCGCGGGCCTGACCTGGGTCGCCACCGAGGACATACCCGACGACGCCGCCGACGCGTGGCGCGAACCCGACCTGGACGCCGACTCCGTCGCCTTCCTGCAGTACACCTCGGGCTCCACCTCCGCGCCGCGCGGCGTGATGGTCACCCACGGGAACCTCCTGGACAACGAGCGGATCATCACCGCACGCATGGGCCACACCCCGGACGCCATCGCCGAGCACGGACACGAGATGTTCGTCAGCTGGCTGCCCGTCTACCACGACATGGGCCTCATAGGCCCCGTCCTCAACACCGTATATCTCGGCGTCACCGCCACCCTGTTCTCCCCGCTGCACTTCCTGCAGCGGCCGCAGCGCTGGCTCACCGCCGTCGGTCGCTACCGCCCCCACACCAGCGGCGGCCCCAACTTCGCCTACGAACTGAGCCTGCGGCACGCCACCCCCGACCTCCTCGACGGCCTCGACCTGAGCTCGTGGAAGGTCGCCTTCAACGGCGCCGAACCCGTACGGGCCGCCACCCTGCGGCGGTTCGCCGACACCTTCGCCCCGGCCGGCTTCCGCCGCGAGGCCCTCTACCCCTGCTACGGGCTCGCCGAGGCCACCCTCATGGTCAGCGGCAGCACCCCGGGCACCGCGCCCACCCTGCTCCCGCCCGCCGACGGACGGCCCGACACCGACGCCGTCGGCTCCGGCCGCCCAGGACCCGGCCTCACCGTCGTCATCGCCGACCCCGAGCGGCACGAGGAACTCCCCGACGGCGAGGTCGGCGAGATCTGGGTGTCCGGCGCGAGCGTCGCCAAGGGCTACTGGCGCAACGCCCTCGCCACCCGCGAGACCTTCCGCGCCCGCCTGGCCGGACACGAGGGCCGCTTCCTGCGCACCGGCGACCTCGGATTCCTGCGCGACGGCGAACTCTTCGTCACCGGCCGGCTCAAGGACCTCATCGTCGTCGACGGACGCAACCACTACCCGCAGGACCTCGAACTGACCGCGGAGACGGCCCACCCGGCCCTGCGCCCCGGCTGCACCGCCGCCTTCGGCGTGGACCCCGCGCCCACCGACGACGGCACGGCCGGCACCGAACAGGCCGTCCTCGTCGCCGAGATCGCCCCCGACGCCGTGGGCGAGGCCGAGAAGATCACCGACGTGGTGCGCAGCGCCATCGCCGAGGCCCACGGCCTCTCCGTGCGCGACGTCGTCCTCGTCCGGCCCGGCACCATCCCCAAGACCTCCAGCGGCAAGATCCAGCGGCACGCGTCCCGGGCGGCCTACCTGGGCGGCACCCTCGCCCTGATCGAGGAACCCGCCCTCGGCTGACGCCGCCCCGTCCGCCGTACGCCGCCCCGCGTGCCGTACGGCGCACACCGCGCCGCCGGACCCGCGCGCCCACGCGCCCCGGCGACGCGGCCTCCTTCCGCGACCCACGAGGACATGAGTCTCCATGCCTGCGCACGAGTCCCCGAAGCAGTTCCCCGATCCGCCCCCGCGCACCGCGCAGGACGTCCGGGCCTGGCTGGAGTCGGCCGTCGCCCAGGTGACCGGACTCGACCCGGACATCGTCGACCCCGACCGGCCGCTCGCCGAACTGGGTCTTGGATCACGGCAGTTGGTGGCCCTGGCCGCCGACCTGTCCGCGCTCACGGGCCGCACTCTCGACCCCTCCCTCGTCTTCGACCACCCCACGATCGCGGAACTCGCCGAAGCCGTCCTCGCGACCACCCCTGAGGTTGCCGTCGCGCCCCAGGACCCCGGCGGCCCCGCCCCGCACCGGTCCGACGACATCGCGATCATCTCCATGGCCTGCCGGCTGCCCGGCGCCGACGACCCCGACGCGCTGTGGCGGCTCCTCGACGAGGGCCAGGAGGCCGTCGGGGACGCGCCGGCCGGCCGCTGGGACACCCGGGACCTCTACGACCCCGACCCGGAGGCGACCGGCAAGGCGTACTCCCTGCGCGGCGGCTACCTGAGCGACATCGACCGCTTCGACGCCGCGTTCTTCGGGATCTCCCCGCGCGAGGCCGCCGCCATGGACCCCCAGCAACGGCTGCTGCTGCGCACCGCCTGGGAGGCCGTCGAACGCGCCGGCATCGTCCCCGCCACCCTGAACGGCAGCTCCACCGGCGTCTACGTCGGCCTCTACGACGGCGGCTACCTGGCCACGGCCGGCCTCGGTCAACTCGACGGCCACGTCGGCACCGGCACCGCGCCCAGCGTCGCCTCCGGCCGCATCGCCTACACCCTCGGCCTGCGCGGACCCGCGGTCACCGTCGACACCGCCTGCTCCTCCTCGCTGGTCGCCCTGCATCTGGCGGCACGCGCGCTGGCGGGCGGCGAGTGCGACCTCGCGCTGGCCGGCGGCGCCACGCTGCTGCTGACGCCGCGCGGGCACGTCGAGTTCAGCCGGCTGCGCGGGCTGTCGCCGTCCGGGCGGTGCAGCGCCTTCTCCGCCGACGCCGACGGTGTCGTCTGGGCGGAGGGCTGCGGGGTCGTCCTCCTCAAGCGGCTCGCGGACGCCCGCCGCGACGGCGACCGCGTCCTCGCCGTCGTCAAGGGCTCCGCGATCAACCAGGACGGCCGCAGCCAGGGCCTCAGCGCCCCCAGCGGGCCCGCCCAGGAACGCGTCGTACGGGCCGCGCTCGACGCGGCCGGGCTCCGGCCGCACGACCTCGACCACATCGAGGCGCACGGCACCGGCACCCCGCTCGGCGACCCCATCGAGGGCCGCGCCCTCGCCGCCGTCTTCGGCCCGGACCGCCCCGCCGGCCGGCCCCTCGGCATCGGGTCCCTGAAGTCCAACATCGGGCACACCCAGGCCGCCGCGGGCATCGCCGGCGTCATCAAGACCGTGCTGGCGCTCCAGCACGAGCGGATACCGGCGTCCCTGCACGTCGCGACGCCGACCGAACGGATCGACTGGACGCACGGCGGACTGCGCGTCCTCGACACGGCGCAGCCCTGGCCCCGGGACGCCGGACGGGTGCGGCGCGCCGGAGTCAGCGCGTTCGGCATCAGCGGCACCAACGCCCACGTCGTCCTGGAGGAGGCCCCCACCACGGCCGAGGAGCCCGGGCCCGCCACCCCGCCCTGCCCCGTCCTCCTCCCGCTGTCCGCGCGCGGCCTCCCGGCGCTCCGCGCCCAGGCCGCCCGTCTGCTCGACCACCTCCAGGACCGCGAGCTGCCTCTGCCCGCCGTCGCCGCCACCCTCGCCCACCACCGCACCCACTTCGAGCACCGGGCCGTCGCCCGGGCGGACGGCCGGGACGGCCTGCTGCGCGCTCTGCGCGCACTCGCCGAGGGCACACCCGACGACGACCTCGTCACCGGCCCGCCCCACCCGGCCCGCACCGGCAAGGTGGCCTTCGTCCTCCCCGGCCAGGGCGCCCAGTGGCCCGGCATGGCACGCGATCTCCTCGACCACGACCCGGTGTTCGCCGACGAACTCGACCGCTGCGACGCCGCCCTGCGCCCCTTCACCGGCTGGTCCGTGACCTCCGTGCTGCGCGGCGACCCCGCGGCCCCGGACCTGGACCGCGTCGACGTCGTCCAGCCGGTGCTGTTCGCCGTCATGGTGTCCCTGGCCGCCGTGTGGCGGGCCCGCGGCGTCCACCCGGACGCCGTCGTCGGCCACAGCCAGGGCGAGGTCGCCGCGGCGTGCGTCGCCGGCGCCCTCAGCCTCAACGACGCCGCCGCCGTCGTCGCCCTGCGCAGCCAGGCCCTGACCGGCCTGTCCGGCACCGGCACCATGGCCGTCGTCGCGCTGCCGCACACCGAGGTGGAGCGCCGGATCGCCGGCCAGGACGGCGAGCTCACCGTCGCCGCCGTCAACAGCGCCCGCTCGACCGTGGTCTCCGGCGCCGTCGACGCCGTACGGACGCTGGTCGCCGGACTGGAGCGGGAGCAGGTCTTCGCCCGCGTCCTCGATGTCGACTACGCCTCCCACAGCGACCGGGTCGAACCCGTCCGCGCCGCCGTCCTCGACGAACTCGACGGCGTGCTCACCCAGCCCACCGCCGTCACCTGGTACTCCACGGTCACCGGCGAGCCCGTCACCGACGAACTCGAAGCCGACCACTGGTACCGCAACCTGCGCGAACCCGTCCGCTTCGCCCCCACCGTCGAGCGCATGATCGCCGACGGGTACCGCTGCTTCCTCGAACTCGCCCCCCACCCCTCCCTGCTGACCGCCCTCAACACGATCGACGAGGACCTCGTGACGGTCGGCTCGCTGCGCCGCGACGAGGACGGCCCCGCCTGCCTGGACCGCGCCACCGCCACCCTTCACGTCCACGGCCACCGCCTCGACTGGCGCCGCCTCGCGCCGCCCACCGCCCCCGTGGACCTGCCCACGTACGCCTGGGACGAGCAGCGGCACTGGATCGAGGCGGCAGGCCCCGTGGAAGGGCAGGGGCTCTTCGACCGGGCCGCGCACCCGTTGCTCGGCATCCAGCTCCGGTCGGCCGACGAGACCCGCTGGACCTTCCGCAACGAGTGGTCCACGGCCACCGCCGACTGGCTCACCGACCACACCGTCCACGGCCACACCGTCGTCTCGGGCACCACCCTGCTGGAACTGTGCCGCGCCGCCCTCGCGGTGGCCCGCCCCGACACGTCCGTCGAGGTCGCGGACCTGCTGCTCCTCACGCCGCTCACCCTGCCCGAGAGCGGCACCGTCGAGGTGTCCGTCGAGGTGACGGCGGCCGAGGTCACCGTGCACAGCCGTCCGCGCGGCCCGGAGACGGCGGACTGGACCCTGCACGCCACGGCGTCCGCCGCCGAGCCGTCCGAGTCGCCCACCGCCGAACCACCCGTCTGGCCCGAGGAGTTCGCCCCCGCGTGGGACGAGGACACCTACGCACGCCTGGCCGCCCTCGGCCTCGGCTACGGGCCCGCCTTCCAGGGCGTCCGGGAGGCCACGGTCACGGGAGACGACACCGTACTGGCCCGGCTCTCCCTGCCCGTCCAGGACACCGCCTATCCGGTCCACCCCGCGCTCCTGGACGCCGCCCTGCAGCTGGCCGCCGTCCTCGAACCCCTCGACGGCCGGGTGCTGTTGCCGGTAGCGATGGGCCGCTGCGCCCTGCCGCCCGGCGGTGCGACGGACCTCGTCGCCGTCGTACGCCGGACCCCGGAACCCGGCGAGGACGTCGTCCTGGACGTCACCCTGTGGGACCCCGACGGCTTCCCGGCCGGCCGGCTGGAGGGCGTACGGCTGCGGGCCGCCGACCCGGCCGAGCTGACCGCCGGTACGGAACTCGGCCGCCATCTGTACGAGGTGGCCTGGACCCCGGTACCGATCGCGTCGGAGCAGCCCGCCGGCACCGTGGTGCGCCGGTGGCCCGCCCCCGCTCCGGACGCCGACCCGGTCGCCGCCGCCCACGCCACGGCGGCGGTCGCGCTGGACGAACTGCGGACGCTGATCGCCCTGCCGCCGGACGAGGCCCCCGCCCGGATCGTCTGGGTCACCACCGGAGCCGTCGCCGCCACGGAGACCGACACCGCCGCCGGGTACGCCCACTCCGTGCTGTGGGGCCTGGCCCGCAGCGCACGCGCCGAGCATCCTCAGCTGGGGCTGACCCTGGTCGACCTCGACGCCGAGGACCAGGAAGTGCCCCTCACGGCCGAGGAGCCCGAACTCGCCGTACGCGGTGAGCAGTTGCTCGCGCCGCGACTCGTCCGGGCGCGCCCCGCCCCGGCCGGCACCGGCCCTGCGATCCCCACCGACGGCACGGTGCTGATCACCGGCGGCCTCGGTGCCGTCGGCCGCCGCCTCGCCCGCCTGCTGGCCGAGAACGGGGTGCCGCGCCTGCTCCTGACGTCTCGTCAAGGGACGGCTGACTCCCGCGCGGACGAGGTCGTGGACGAACTGGCCGCGCTCGGCTGCCAGGTGGAGGTCGTCGCCTGTGACGTCGCCGACGAGGCCGCCCTCGCCGGTGTGCTCGCGAGCGTCGGCGACGATGCGCCCCTGCGTGGGGTCGTCCACTGCGCCGGTGTGCTGGCCGACGGTGTGCTCGCCGAGACGACCTCCGAGCGGCTGGCCGAGGTGCTGCGCCCCAAGGTCGACGGTGCCGCGCATCTGCACCGGCTGACCGCGGGGCTCGACCTCGACCTGTTCCTCCTCGTCTCCTCGGCCGCCGGTGTCGTCGGCACCGCCGGGCAGGCCAACTACGCCGCCGCCAACGCCTTCCTCGACCAACTCGCCCACCATCGGCGCGCGGCACGTCTGCCCGCCCTCTCCGTCTCCTACGGCGCCTGGGCGGGCGAGGGGCTGGCCGCCGAGCACGCCGACCTGGCGCGCATGGCCCGCCTCGGCCACCGCGCCCTCACGCCCGAGCAGGGCGCCGCCCTGACCGGCCTCGCGCTGCGGCACGACACCGCGCACCTGGTCGCCTGGTCCCTCGACCTGCCCCGGCTGCGTGCCGCCGCGCCCGACGGCGCCCTGTGGCGCTCCCTGCTGCCCGCGCAGCGGCCCGCCACGGCTCCGGGCGGCCCCACCCTGGCGGACCGGCTGTCCCGGCTGCCGGAGACCGAACGCGCCGCCCGGGTCCTCGCCCTGGTCCGCGAGGAGGCCGCCCAGGCGCTCGGTCTGCGCTCGGCGGACGCGGTCCGTCCCGACCAGCCGCTGCGCGACCTCGGCATGGACTCGGTGACCGCCGTCGACCTGCGCAACCGGATCGGCACCCGGATCGGCGCACGGCTCCCCGCCACCCTCCTCTTCGACCACCCCACCCCGGCCCGGCTCGCCGACCACCTGCTGAACGGCGTCCTCGGCAGCCCGGCCCGGGCGACGGCCGTACGTCAGCCCGCCCGGGCCCCGTCCGCCCAGGAGCCCGTGGCCCTGGTCGCCATGGCGTGCCGGCTGCCCGGCGGGGTCCGCGACCCCGAGGGGCTGTGGCGGCTCGTCGCCGAGGGCCGGGACGCCGTCGGGCCGTTCCCGGCCGCCCGCTGGGACGTCGAGGCGCTGTACGACCCCGACCCGGACGCACCCGGCAAGTCCTACGCCCGTGAGGGCGGGTTCCTCGACGACATCGACTCCTTCGACGCCGCGTTCTTCGGGATCACCCCGAAGGAGGCGGCGGCCATGGACCCCCAGCAGCGTCTGCTCCTGGAGACCGCCTGGGAGTCGCTGGAACGCGCCGGGATCGTGCCCGCCGACCTCGCGGGCAGCAGCACGGGCGTCTACGTCGGCATGTTCGGCAGCGACTACCTGTCCGGCACCCGGCTCGACCAGCTCGACGGTTACGTCGGCACCGGAACCGCCCTGAGCGTGGCCTCCGGGCGGCTCGCCTACACGCTCGGCCTCAACGGCCCCGCGCTCACCGTCGACACCGCCTGTTCCTCGTCCCTGGTGGCCGTTCACCTCGCGGCGCAGGCCCTGCGGTCGGGGGAGTGCGACCTCGCGCTGGCCGGTGGCGTCACACTGATGGTCACGCCGGGGACCTTCGTCGAGTTCAGCCGGCTGCGCGGGCTGTCCCCGACGGGCCGCTGCCGCTCGTTCTCCGACGCCGCCGACGGGGCCGTCTGGGCGGAGGGCGCCGGCATGCTCGTCCTCAAGCGTCTCGGCGACGCGCGGCGCGACGGTGACCGGGTGCTGGCCGTGCTGCGCGGCACCGCCGTCAACCAGGACGGCCGCAGCCAGGGCCTGTCCGCGCCCAACGGCCCCGCGCAGGAGCAGGTGATCCGCCGGGCCCTGGAGCAGTCGGGGCTGAGCCCCGCCGACGTCGACCACGTCGAGGCGCACGGCACCGGCACCACCCTCGGCGACCCCATCGAGGCCAACGCCCTCGCCGAGGTGTTCGGCGCCTCCCGCCCCGAGAGCCGCCCGCTGTACGTCGGCTCGCTGAAGTCCAACGTCGGGCACACCCAGGCCGCTTCGGGCGTCGTCGGCCTGATCAAGGTCGTGGAGTCCCTGCGCCATGGGGCGCTGCCGCGCACCCTGCACGCCGATCCGCCGAGCCGGCACGTCGACTGGGCGGACAGCGGGCTGCGCCTGCTGCACGAGGAGACCGCCTGGCCGGCGTCGGCGGACCGCGTACGGCGCGCGGGCGTCAGCGCCTTCGGCATCAGCGGCACCAACGCCCATGTGATCGTGGAGGAGGCGCCGCCCGCGCCCGGCCCCGCGCCCCGAGCCTCCACGGGACCGGACCTGTTCGTGCTCTCGGGCCGCAGCGAGGCCGGGCTGCGCGGGCAGGCCCGAGCGCTCGCCCGCCACCTGGCCGACACCGACACCGGCCTGCACGACGTCGCCCACACCCTGGCCCGGCACCGCGGCCACTTCGAGCACCGTGCCGCCCTCGTCGCCGAGGACCGCGACGAGCTCAGGGCCGCGCTGACCGACCTCGCGGACGGGCGTACGGCGCCGCCCGTCCGCCGCGAGGACCCCACCGGCAAGGTCGCCTTCCTCTACGCCGGGCACGGCGGCCAGTGGCCCGGCATGGCCCTCGACCTGATGGCCGACACGGAGGCGTTCGGCGCCGAACTGACCCGGATCGACGAGGCCGTGCGCCGGCACGCCGGCTGGTCGGTGCTCACCGCGCTGCGGGCGCCCGAGGAGTTCTCCCCGCTGGAACGCACCGAGTACCTCCAGCCGGTGCTCTTCGCCGTCAACGCGGCGCTCACCGCCGCCTGGCGCTCGGTCGGCGTCACCCCGGACGCCGTCGCCGGGCACAGCCTCGGCGAGATCGCCGCCGCCTACAGCGCGGACGCCCTCACCCTGGACGACGCCGTGGCCGTCGTCACCGGCCGCGCCCGGGCCGTCGTCCCTGTCGCGGGACGGGGCGGCATGCTGTCCCTGGACGTGCCGCGCGACCGGGCCGAGGAACTGCTCGCCCCCTACGCCGGACTGCTGTTCGTCGCCGCCGTCAACGGCCCGCACGCCACGGCCGTCTCCGGCGCCGCCGACGCCCTGGCCGACCTGCGACAGAGCCTGGAGGCGCAGGGGATCGGGGCACGGCCATTGTCGACGCCGTTCGCCTCGCACACCCCCCTGATGGCCGAGGTCCGCGACGACCTGCTCGGCCTCCTCTCCGACGTCCGGGGCACCAGCACGACGACCCCGCTGTACTCGACCGTCCTGGCCGAACCCGTGCCGGGCGACCGCCTCGACGCCGCCTACTGGTACGCCAACCTCAGCGAACCCGTCCGCTTCGCCGACACGATCCGCCGCCTCCTCGACGACGGCCACCGCCACTTCGTCGAACTCAGCCCGCACCCGTCGCTCACCGCCGCCGTCGAGGCGGTCGCGGCCGAGGCCGGCGTCGACGCGGTCGCCGTGGGCACTCTGCGCCGTGGATCGGGCCGGCGCGACACCCTGCTGCGCGCCCTGGGCGCACTCCACACGGCCGGTCACACCCCCGACTGGACGGCGCTGTTCCCGGCCGGCCGCCGTGCCGACCTGCCGACCTACGCCTTCGCCCGGGAACGCCACTGGCTCGCCCCCGCCCCGGCGGCCGCGCCCGGCAGCTCGCCGCTGCTCGGCACGCACGTCGAGGCCAGCGACCAGCCCGGCCGGCATCTCTTCCAGACCGAGGTGGACCTGCGCGACGGCCGCTTCGCCTACCTCACCGACCACCGTGTCACCGGCGAGGTGTGGCTGCCCGGCGCGGCCTTCCTGACCATGGCGCTGGAGGCCGCCCGCACCGTCCAGGACGGCGGCGACGTCCACCTCACCGACGTCGAATTCCTCCAGCCGCTGCGCCTGGACGCAGCCCGGCCGGTCCGGCTGCAACTCGTACTGCGGCCCGGCGCCGACGGCGTACGGGAGTTCACCGTCTCCGCCGCCCCAACGGGCGACCCCACCTGGGAACGGCATGTGACCGGCCGGATCACCACGGGACCCGCCGACCCCGAGGAGGACCCGGCCGCCCTGCGCGCCCGCTGCACCGACCCGGTCGACCTGAAGGCCGTCCACGGCACCCTGGCCACCCTCGGCATCGAGTACGGCCCCGCCTTCCAGGGCCTGGAGTCCGGCCGCCGCGCCGCCGATGCCGCCTTCGCCCGGCTCACCGACCGGCCCGCCGCCGGGCATCTGCTCCACCCCGCCGTCCTCGACGCCGCCTTCCACACGGCCGCCCTGCCCGCCGACGCCCCGCAGGCCCGGGCGTTCGTGCCCGCCGGGGTCGGCCGGCTGCGCCACACCGGGCTGCGCACCAGCCCCGCGTGGGTGACCTGCGCACTGCGATCGATCTCCGGGGACACCGCCACCCTGGACCTCCGCCTCTACGACGAGGACGACCAACTCCTCGTCGAGGCATCGGAGTTCCGGCTCACCGCCCTCTCGCCGCTCGACGGGGCGCTGTTCGAGACGCGCTGGCAGCCCCGCCCGGCCGCCGACGAACCCCCGGCACCCGGCACCTGGCTCGTCCTCGCCGACACGACCGGCGTCGCCACCGACCTGGCCCACCGCCTGGGCGACGCCACGCCCCACGTCATCGCCCGCCCGGGCGAGGCCTTCGCCGCCGAGGGACCCGGCCGATATGTGCTCGACCCCGCCGACCCGGACCAGCTGGCCCGGCTGCTCGACCAAGCCTTCCCGCACGAACCACCGCGCCACATCGTGCAGTTGACCGCGCTGGACGCCCCCGCGATCGACGACGGCCGCACGGCCGGGGAGGCCGCCCGGCTGGGCTGCCTCAGCACCCTGCACCTGGTGCGGGCCCTCGCGGAGCGGGCCTGGGCGCCCCGCCTCCACATCGTCGTCCGCGGCAGTCAGGCCGCCGGCGACAGCACCCGTGTCACCCACCCCGAGCAGGCGCTCGCCTGGGGCTTCGGCCTCGCCGTCGCCCAGGAGCACCCCGAACTGCGCACCACCTTGGTCGACCTGCCGCCCACCGGCGGCACCGACGCCCTGTGGACCCAGCTGCGCCACGCCGACGACGAACGCCTCGTGGCCCTGCGCCCCGACGGACGTCACGTCCCCCGGCTGGCCCGTACCCGCCCGGACGACTCCGGACTGCCCACGGGGTCGGGCGCCTACCTGATCACCGGCGGTCTGGGCGGCCTCGGCCGGGTCGTCGCCGAGCGGCTGGCCGGCCGGGGTGTCCGCAGTCTGGCCCTGCTGGGCCGCGGCGCCCCCGACGCGGACGCCCTCGCCCGGATCGACGGCCTCCGCGAGCGCGGGGTCGCCGTGCACGTGGCCCGAGCGGACGTCACCGACCGCGCCGGTCTGACGGCCGCGCTCGATGGTGTACGCGCGGAGCTCGGCCCGATCACGGGGATCGTGCACGCGGCCGGTGTCCTCGACGACGCCACCCTCGCCCACCTCAGCGACGACCGCGTCCTCACCGTGCTCGGACCCAAGGTCCTCGGCACCGCCCTGCTGACCGAACTCGTTCCGGAGGCCGGGGACTTCGTGCTGTTCGCGTCCGCGGCCGGACTGCTCGGCTCGGCCGGGCAGAGCGCGTACTGCGCCGCGAACGCCTTCCTCGACGCCTGGGCCCACCATCTCGCGCTGCACGACCGCCGGGCCCTCAGCCTCGACTGGGGCGCCTGGGCCGGCGTCGGCATGGTCGCCGGGTCCGACGCCCGCGCCGCGCAGACCGCCCGCTCCGGACTGGTCGCCCTGTCCGCCGGGGACGGTGGCGAACTGCTCGACCGGGTGCTCGGCGTGTCCCGGCGACAGCTCGCCCCGCTCGCCCTGGACTGGGAGCTGCTGACCCTCGACCCCGACGCCGTCCGCACCCGCCCGATCCTCGCCGACCTGGTGACCCTCCCCGCCCCGTCCACCGGCACCGACGAACTCGTCGAGAAGGTGCTCGCGGCCACCGACGACGCCGAACGGGCCGTACGGCTGGAGGCGTACGTCCGCGCCCGGATCGCCGAGGTGTCCGGCGGCACGGGCCAGGTCCCGGCGACGGCCGCCCTCAAGGAACTCGGCCTCGACTCGCTGATGCTGGTGCGGCTGCGCAACGCGTTCGCCCGCGACCTCGGCGTCGAACTCCCCGCCGCCACCGTCTTCTCCGCCTCCGACCTGCGCGGCCTCGCCGAGGTGCTGCGCACCGCGCTGCCCGAACGGACGGCCACGGCGGACGACGCCCCGGTTGTCCCGGACGACGTCCCGGCCGAGGAACGCCTTCCGGCGACCCGCGACGTCGTACGGCTGCTGCGCAGCGCCCGGCCCGGCATGCCCGAGGCCGCCCACGCCGTCGGCCTGGCCGTGCGCCTCACCGCACCCGTCACCCGCGCGACCCTGACCGGCGTCCTCGACCGGCTCACCGCACGGCACGCCGCGCTGCGCACCGCCGTCGCGGACGCGGACGGCGGCGGCCGCGTCCTGCGTGTGCGACGGGACCTCCCGGCGACACCGCTGCGCTGGACCGTCGTCCCCGACGGCAGGGAACCGGACGCCGCCGACGCGCTGCGCGCCCTCCTCGAACCGCCCTTCGACCTGGCGACGGCACCCCTGTGGCGGTTCGAACTCCTGGACGCGGGCGAGCGCGGCCAGACCCTCGTCTACGGCGCCCACCACGCCGTCGGCGATCTGCAGTCGCTGCTGCTGGTGGCGAGCGAGATCGACGCCGAGCTGACCGCCGGCCCCCTCGGCGACACCGTCACCAACCGCGAGGTGCGTCAACTGATCGAGGCCCAGCGCGCCGACGCCCCGGCCGCAGGTGAGTCGGACGGGTGGCGCGAGCACTTCCGGGGCAGCGAGCGGCTCGACCTCACCCTGAGCCGCCCCCGCCCGGAGGCCCGTACGTACCTGGCCGGCAGCGTCACCCTGCCGATCCCGGACGGGCTGGCCGAGCGCGTAGCGGCCGCGGCGAGCGCGCTGGCGGTCACCCCGGCCGCCTTCTGCCTCGGCGCCCTCACCGTCCTGCTGTCCCGCAGGCGCGAGCGGGAGCGTTTCGTCCTCGCCGTGCCCGTCGACACCCGCATCCACGCCGACGCCTACGACGCGGTGGGCTTCTTCGGGGTGCCGGTGCCGTTCCCCGCCGAGGCCCGGGCGGGGGAGCGGATCGAGGAGGTGCTGCGCCGCACCGACGGACGTCTGGAACGGGTGCTGAGGAAGGGCGCCATGTTCACCGACGTGCTGCCGGTGCTGGCCGAGGAGGGCCTGTACCGGGCCGACGCACCCCTGGTCGAGGTGTACTTCAACTACGTCCGCTCCGGCGGCGGGTTGAAGGCCCTTGAGGTGCTGCCCGTCGGGACCGGGTACTCCGACCTCGACCTGATGGTGACCATGACGCCGGACGCCGGTCGGATCCGGCTCGACCACAACCTCGACATCCTGGACGCCGAGGCCGCCACCGGGCTCGGCGAGGAGTTGCTGCGGCTGCTCGCCGAAACGGCCGGCGACCCCTCGAGCCCGGTCCGCGCCCTGGCACCGGCCGCCGGACCCGGCCACCGGCTCGCCCTCGCCGCCACCTTCGCCCTCGGCAACCTGCCGGCCATGTGCCAGGCCGCCCTCGGCGCGGCGGCCCCCGGCGTCCCGGTCACCGTCGCCGAGGCCCCGTACCACCAGGTGCCGGCCGCGCTGCGCGACCCGTCGGGCGTGTTCGCCGACCCGGCCACGACCGCCGGCGTCGTCCTGCTGCGCGCCGCAGACCTCCAGCGCTTCGGCCCGGTCGACGACGCTCAACTGGCCGAGCTGCGCGGCGTCTACACGGCCGCCGTCCGCGCCGCCGCCGAGCGCGGCCGCACCCCGCTGATCGTCGGCATCCTGCCCTCCGCCCCCGCCGAGGAACGCCTGACCCGGTGGGAACGGGAGGTCGCCGCCGACCTGGCCGAGGTGCCCGGCGTCGCCGTCCTCGGACCCGACGCCTGGACCCGGGACCACACGGCGGAACAGGCCTTCGACGAACGCACCGAGCACATGGCCCACCTGCCGTTCACCGCGCCGTTCCAGGCGGCCGTGGCCCTGCGCCTGGCCGAGACCGTGCGGGCCGCCCACCGCCCGGCGCCCAAGGTCATCGCGGTCGACGGCGACGAGACCCTGTGGGGCGGCGTGGCCGGTGAGGCCGGCCCCGAGGGGGTCGAACTGGGCGATGTCCGGGCCCTGCTGGCGCGGCGGCTGCTCCAGTGGCGGGCGGCGGGCGTGCTGCTGGTCCTGGTCAGCAACAACGACGAGGACACCGTCCGCGCCGTGCTGGACCGCCCGGACAGCCTGCTGAAGGCCGAGCACTTCAGCGTGGTCTCCGCCGCCTGGGAACCGAAGCCGGATCGTCTGGCCGAGGCCGCCCGCACTCTCGGTCTCGGTCTGGACAGCTTCCTGTTCCTCGACGACAACCCGGCGGAAATCGCCCGGATGCGCGCCACAGCCCCGCAGGTGCTGTCGGTGACCTGCCCGGCCGCCGGTGAACTGCCCGCGTTCCTGGACCGGTTGTGGCCGATGGTCCCGAGGGCGGCCACGGCCGAGGACGCGCTGCGGGCGCGGTTCTACGCCCAGGAGCGGGAGCGGGACGCCGTGCGTGAGGAGACCGGGTTCGAGGAGTTCCTGGAGCAACTGCGGCTGGAGGTCGACGTCCGGGCGTTGACGGACGGGGACGTGGACCGCGCCGAGCAACTCGTGCGCCGTACCAACCAGTTCACCCTGCGGGCCCGCTCCGCCGACGGCGGTGACGTCCGCCGCTGGCGCGAGCAAGGCGAGGTGTGGACGGCGTCCGCCCGTGACCGCTTCGGCGACTACGGACAGATCGGCCTCCTCGCCCTGCGCCAGGAGGGCGACCGGCTCGACGTCACGGCGTGGCTGCTGAGCTGCCGCGCCCTCGGGCGGGGTGTCGAGGAGCGGCTTCTGGAGTGGCTGGCCGGGCGCGCGGAGGAGCTGGGATGCGCAAAGGTCCGGCTGGCGGCGGAGCGCACGCCGCGTAACACACCGGCGCGCAGGCTGCTCGCGGCGCTGGGCGGGGGCGATCCGGACGACGACCGTCTGGAGGCCGTCGTCACGCCGGACCAGCTGCGGGCGTTCCGCTCCTGGCGGCGGTCGTGATGCGTGAATGCGCGGGCGCGAGTGCGATCGACATAGAGGTAAGACGACTTGTGAAGGGCTTCCATGCGTGAGGTGAACGAGAACGGGCCGGCACCCGCCGACCAGCGGGCGACCGCCGAGGCGATCGAGCGGGGCGGCATCGGTCTCTCGGTGACCGACCTGCTGGCCAGGGTCGCACCCGGGGCGGCACCGCAGCCGGACGTACCCGCCATCCCGGAGCCCTCCGCCGCGCCCCGCGACGAGGTCGCCCTCGTCGCCGAGGTCGCCGCCCTGGCGGGCCGTTACGTCCCCGCCGGCCACCTGGCGCCCGACGCCGACTTCTTCGACGCCGGCGGCACCTCCGTGCACGCGGTGGAGTTGGTCGCCGCACTGGAGACGGAACTCGGCCTGACGGTCGACCTGGACGAGGTGTTCGCGGACGCCCGCCCCGCAAGCCTGGTGCGCCGCGCGATACGCGCCAACGGCACGGTCGTACAGCGGGAAACGGCCGGACTGACCGTCGTACAGCGGCCCACGACCGGACTGGTGACCACCGAGCCGGCTTCCCACCCCGCACACCCCGCCCCGACCCTCACGTCCACCCCCACCGACTCCGCCGCCCGCCCCGAGGACCTGGCGCAGATCCTCGCCGACCTCTCCCTGGCCGACCGGCTGCCGTTCGTCGCGTCCCCCGAACCCTCGCCGCCGCGCCGTGTGTTGCTGACCGGCGCCACCGGCTTCCTCGGCAGCCACATGCTCCTCGACCTGCTACGGCACAGCGACGCCCATGTCTACTGCCTGGTCCGTGCCGCCGACGAGGAGGCGGCCGTGGCCCGGCTGGGCGCGGCGCTCAAGGGGTACGCGCTGCCCTGGTCGTCGGAGGTCCGCCGGCGTGTCACCGTTCTCCCCGGCGACATCCGCGAACCCCGCCTGGGCCTGTCCACCGACCTCTGGGACCGGCTCGCCGAGGAGCTGGACAGCGTCGTGTCGGTCGCCGCCGCCGTGGACTTCCTGCGCGGCTACCCGTCTCTGCGGGCGAGCAATGTGCTCGGTTCCCTCACGCTGGCCGAACTCGCCGCGACGGGCCGCCCCAAGCCGCTGCACCACATCTCCTCCGTCGCCGTCTTCAACGAGGTCGGCATCCCCTCGATGGGCGAGGACGACCCGTTCGCCCACGTCGACCGGCTCGTCGCCGGATACGACCAGTCCAAGTGGGCCGCCGAGGTCGCCCTGCGCCGGGCCCGCGATCACGGCCTGGTCGTCACGGCCCTGCGCCCCGGCGGCATCGGCGGGCACACCAGGACCGGCGCCTACAACCCCCAGGACCTCAGCAGCGGCCTCCTGTCGGCGTTCGCCCGCTTCCGCTCCGTCCCCGCCTTCCGGTATCTGAACGCCGCCCCGGTCGACTGGGTGAGCCGGACCGCCGTCGCCGTGATCTGCGAACCGGACGCATGGGGCTTCGACTACAACCTCACCGGCGTGCCCAACACCCTCGACGACGTCGTCCGGGACATGGCCTTCGGCGGGATGCACGTGCGCGTGCGGGACTGGGAGGAGTGGCGGGCGGACACCCTCGCCCGTCTGGAGGCCGAGCCCGTCCCCGAACTCGCTTTCCTCACCCGGGTGCTGCGCAGCCCCACCGCGCTGAAACTGTGCGAGGCGACCCTGACGGGACCGGCGGCCACCGCCGAGCGGACGGACGCGCTCGTGGACGCGCTCGGTCTGCCGCCCGCCGCCCGGTACGACGCCCGGGCGCAGCTGAAGACGTTCGAACGCCTCGCCGGTGACGGTCTGGCCAGGCTGCCGCACAAGGACGATCAGCCCTACCTGTGGTTCTCCGAGACCACCGAGGGCGGGGTCGGCCCGGTCGGCGGCGCCCCCGACTCGCCCTGCTCGATGGCCCTCACCCTGTCCGTCGCCAGCATGCACCAGCTGGTGACGGAGCGGCGCGTCGACGTCCGCGGCGAGGTCGACTGCCCCGCCGCGCACCACGCAGCGCTGACCGTGGCCCGCGGCGACCTCTGGGTCCGCCCCGAGGAGGGCATCCCGCAGCAGCACGGCCTGCGGCACCCGCTGCTGCGCTACCGCCTGGAACTGACCGACGCCGACGGGGGCCGCTGGTGGCTGGAGGGCCACAAGTACGCCCGCGCGCGCCGCGATCTGTGGCGCCAGACCCGGACCCTGACCGTGGAGCTCGGCCGCGAGGGCGACCCGGCGAGCCTGGCGGGCGAGGTCGTCGTCCCCGCCGACACCTACGTCCGCGACCAGATCGACGGCATCCGCGTGGACCCGCGCCTGACCGGGCGGGAAAAACGTGCCGCCAAGCTGACCTGGCTGGCCTGGTTCGGGCTGGAGATGGGCCGTGGCCTGGCCGGGCCCTTCGCCCGGGCCGCCGCGGACCTGCTCGACCTGCGCCGCACCCCGAACCCGACGGAGAACCACCGATGATCTTCCGTACGCCCGCCCCCCGGACGACCCGGCCGGCCCTGCGCAGGGTCCGGAGCACCGTGACGCCCCGGCCGCTGCGGCACCGCCTCGACCCGGCGGCCGTCGAGGAGATCCCGCTGCGGGCGGGCGACGGAGTGCGCCTGGGCCTGACCCGGGTGGACCCCGGCGAGAGCGGCCGGCCCGCCGTGCTGCTCCTGCACGGGCACACCGCCTCCGCCGACATGTTCCTGCTGCCGGAGACCCGCAACCTGGTCGACGTCCTCCTCGACGACGGCTACGAGCCCTGGCTGCTGGACTGGCGGGGCAGCTGCCGGCTGCCGTACAACGAGACCGGCGGCCGGTACACGTACGACGACGTGGCGCTGCACGACATCCCGGCGGCCGTCTCCCACATCCGGGCCCGGATCGGCGACCGGCCGCTCTTCGTGGTCGCCCACTGCATCGGCTCCCTCACGCTGTCGCTGAGCATGACGGCGGGCCTGGTCCCGGGGCTGGCCGGAGTGGTGTCCCAGGGCGTCTTCCTCACCCCGAAGCTCGCGGGCCGCACCTCCCTGCGCATGACCCTGGCGGGCGAGCTGCTGCGCTCCCGGATCGACCACATCCCCGTCGACTTCCGCAAGGTCGGCCTCTGGTCGAAGTACACCCCGCTGTTCGCGCTGGCCTCACGCGGCGCGGCCTGCCCGGACCCCACCTGCCAGATCCTGCACCACTCGGCGTGGGGGACCGGCGCCTCCCTGTTCGTCCACGAGCACCTGTCCGCCGCCACGCACGACCGGCTGGCCGAGCTGCTCGGCCCCGCCCCGCTGTGGATCCTGCCGCATCTGCGCCGGATCGAACTGGCCCGTACGGTCGTCCGCTGGAACGACACCGACCACCGCTACCGGGCCCTGCCGGAGAACGCCCTGGACGCCGCCGCCCGCATCGACACCCCGGTGCTGCTGCTGTCCGGCAGCGAGAACGGCCTGTGGCTCGACTCGCAGAAGCTGTGCCACGACGTCCTGGCCCGACGGCAGCCCCAACTCGACGTCCGCTACACGGAGATACCGGGCTACGGGCACCTGGACACGTTCCTCGGCCGGGGCGCGGCCCTGGACGTGTTCGGTCACATCCTGGACTTCCTCGGCGAACGCCGGTGACGGCGGACCGCAGGTCCGGATACCGTACCGGTCAGTAACCCGCTCGCTCCCCAGGAGGCCCTCCATGCCGCAGCTCGAAGTCGACGGCGCCACGCTGACGTACGACGACGAGGGCCCCCGCGACGGCGACGGTGTGCCCCTGGTGTTCGTGCACGGCTGGACGGCGAACCGGCACCGCTGGGACCACCAGACGGCCCACTTCTCCGAGCGGCGCCGGGTCGTGCGGCTCGATCTGCGCGGGCACGGCGAGAGCACCGGGGCGGGCGTGCGCCGTATCGACGACCTCGCCGCCGACGTCCTCGCCCTTCTGGACCATCTGAAGATCGAGCGGTTCGTGATCGTCGGGCACTCGATGGGCGGCATGATCGCCCAGACCGTCGCGCTGTCGCACCCGGAGCGGGTGGAGCGCATGGTGCTGGTCAACTCCATCGGCAAGATGGCCTACAGCCGGGGCCGCGCCCTGCTGATGGCCGCCTCGACGCTCGTGCCGTTCAAGCTGTTCGTCGCCGCCAACATCCAGCGCGCCTTCGCCCCCGGCTACCCGCGCGAGGAGGTCCGTGAGTACATCCGCGCCTCCGCCGGCACCCCGCGCGAGGTCGTCATGACGCTGTACGGCGCCATGCGCTCCTTCGACGTCTCGGACCGGATCGGGGCGATCCAGGCGCCGACCCTGCTGGTGCACGGCTACCACGACGTCCAGTTGCCGATCGCGCCGATGCTCCGGCTGGCCACGGCGTACCCGGACGCCGAGGTCCGGGTGCTGGACGCCGGCCATGAGCTGCCCGTGGAGAAGCCGGCCGAACTGACCGCCGTCCTCGACCGCTTCCTCACCCGAGGCGACTGAACGGACGGCGGCGCCCGGCGTCAGCCGACGCGCAGGGTCCGCCGGGCCAGCTCGTAGGCCGGCAGCATCGCCCGGTGCTCGTCGGTGTCGAGTCCGCCGAGGTGGAGGACGACCGGGCCGCGCTTCGTGGCGACGGCCAGCGCGCGCTCCTCCTTCGTCTCGTCCAGGGCCTCACTGGTGTACGTGTACGTCACCTCGGCGCCGGTGACCCCGTCAGCCGTCTCGAAGGTGCGGTACTTCGCCTGCTCGGCGCCCTTCTCGGCGGCGACGAACTCCTTCAGGACGGTGCGCGCGTCGGCAGCGCCCGGCTCGCCCGTCCACACCCGCAGGAAACCGATGTTCCCTGCCGGCTTGGCGTCGATCTCACAGGCCGCGGTGACCGGCCCCTGGTGCAGCAGGGCCGCGGCCAGCTCCTCGACCAGCTCGTCCTCACCCTCGGCGGACCTCGCCTCGACGGCCTTCGGCTTCCAGGACTCGGCGACGTCGAAGGTCACCGGAAGCGCGCAGGCCGACCCGGCGGCGCCCACGCTGCCACCGCTCTTGACCGCGCTGGACCCGCCCCCGCCGGACGCCTCGGCCGACGCGCTCGCCCGGCTCTCCGGCTCCTCGTCGGAGCCGCCCGAACACCCCGTCAGCACCCCGGCCAGCAAGGCCACCTGGACCACCCCGCGCCGCATCCGTACCGTCCCCACCCGCATCGACTCTCCCCAGCCGTCCTGATCAGCCGGCCCACAGTAGCCGAGCCGCAGGCCATGCACCTTGGCGGGCCCGCGGCACGATGAGCTCTGCACCGGCGGCCCGCACCGGCCGCTGAAATCCGTGTGCCACGGGTGGGCGGACCCGCGCCGGCTTCTGGCTGGAGGCCCCGGACGACTGACCGGGCGCGCGATTTGCCGGAACGGCAACGGTGTTTGTCGGGTCGGTCGCCGCCCCCGCAGGCTGGCCGTACGCACCTATGCACCGGGAGGCACCGTGACCGAGACCCATGCCCTGGAGGCCGCCGAGTTCTGGGAGGCCCGCTACCGCGACGGCGGCCCCGTGTGGAGCGGCCGGCCCAACGCGCTCCTCGTCCGGGAGACCGAGGAGCTGCCCCCGGGCACCGCGCTCGACCTCGGCTGCGGGGAGGGCGGCGACGCGGTGTGGCTCGCCTCGCGCGGCTGGCGGGTGACCGGCGTCGACATCTCCCGGACCGCTCTGGAGCGGGCCGCCGGGCACGCCGCCGAGGCCGGGGTGGCCGACCGCACGTCCTGGGAGCGGCACGTCCTCGGGGAGACGTTCCCGAGTGGCACGTACGACCTGGTCAACGCGCAGTTCCTGCAGTCGCCGGTGCCGCTCGACCAGCAGACGGTCCTGCGGCGGGCCGCCGACGCCGTCGCGCCCGGCGGCACCCTGCTGATCGTCCTGCACGCGGGCTGGCCGTCCTGGCAGACCGAGCCGCCCTTCCCGGCGGAGTTCCCGACCCTGGCGGAGGTCCCGGAGCAACTGGCCCTGCCCGAGGCGGAGTGGACCGTGGTCGTCCAGGAGACCGTGCGCAGCCCGCACACGTCCCCCGACGGCGTCCAGGGCCACCGGGACAACCACGTGTGGCACTTCCGCCGCCGCTGAACCCGCCTATGCGCCCGTCGGCGTCTCCTCTCCCAGCGCCTCGCGCACCGCCTCCATCGCGGCCGTGCGGTCCGCCGGGATCAGGCCGATGCGGGTGCGGCGGTCGAGGAGGTCGGACGCGTCGAGGGCGCCCTCGTGGCGGACCGCCCACAGGAGTTCGGCGGCGGTGACGGGGTGCCCGGTGAGTACCGGCTCGTTGAGACGGGGGTCGGTGGCGCCGAGCGCGTGGACGGCCGCCGCCTCGGTGCCGTAGCGCTGGACGAGGCGGTGCGGGGCCTGGACGGTCGCGAGGGCGGTGGGCGACGCGGCGCCGACCAGGGGGAGCGAGGCCGTGGGGGAGGGGCCGGCGCTCACCCGGCCGGTGGCCACGGCGGCGTCGACGGCGTCCTCGGCCATCCGGCGGTAGGTGGTGAGCTTGCCGCCGACGATGGTGATCACGCCCTCGGACGACGTGAGGACCGCGTGCCTGCGGGAGACGTCGGCGGTGCGGCCGGCCGCCGAGCCGACCTCGGCGGTGGTGTCCAGCAGGGGCCGCAGCCCGGCGAACGCGCCGACGACGTCCTCCCGTCCGACCGGGACGTCCAGGACGGAGCCGAGCACGTCGAGCAGGAAGCCGATGTCGGTCTCCGGGACGTCGGGGACGTCGGGCACGGGGCCCTCCACGGGCTCGTCGGTGAGGCCGACGTACACCCGGCCGTCACCCTGCGGCAGCACCAGCACGAAGCGGTTGGTCTCGCCGGGCACGGGCACGTGCAGCCCCGCGGGCAGCGGGCCGAGCCGGTCGGAGCGCAGCACGAGATGCGTGCCGCGTGACGGGCGGATGCGGATGCCCTCGACGAGGCCGTCCGCCCAGACGCCGGTGGCGTTGACGACGACACGGGCCCTGATCTCGCCCTCCTCGCCGGTCAGTTCGTCGCGGACGCGGGCGCCGGACGCGCCGAGCTCCAGGGCCCGTACGCGGGTCAGCACACGGGCGCCGTGCGCGGCGGCGGTCCGGGCCACGGCGGTGACCAGCCGGGCGTCGTCGGTGAGGCGGCCGTCCCAGGACAGCAGTCCGCCGCGCAGGCCCTGGGTGCGCAGGGCGGGCGCGAGGTGCCGGGTCTCCACTGCGGACAGGCGGCGCGGCGCGGGCAGCGTGGCGCGGGCGGTGCGCGCCGCGAGGCGCAGGGTGTCGCCGGCCCGGAAGCCGGCCCAGGCCAGCGCGGACTGGGCGCGGGAGACCAGCGGGGTCAGGGGGAGGACGAAGGGCTGGGCCCGCACCAGGTGCGGTGCCGTGCGCTCCATCAGCACACCGCGCTCGACGGCGCTCTCGTGGGCCACGTCGAACTGCGCGGAGGCGAGGTAGCGGAGCCCGCCGTGGATGAGCTTGCTGCTGAAGCGCGAGGTGCCGAAGGCCAGGTCGTGCGCGTCGATCGCGGCGACCGTCAGACCGCGGGACGCGGCGTCCAGGGCGGCGCCCGCGCCGGTCGCGCCGAGCCCGACGACCAGGACGTCGACGGCCGGACCGCCGACGGTCGCGGTGAGTTCGCGTGCGCGCCGGGCGGCGGACAGCGACGCCCCGCCGGGCGGGGGAGTGGCGGTGCTCATGGCGTCAGGGTCCTCTCGAGGATGCCGCGCAGCTCCGCGAGGAAGGCGTCGCCGTTCAGCTCGGTGTCGTCCGCGTCGGTCATGGTCCGCAGGGACAGGGCGAAGGACTGCACGATCAGCAGCAGGGCCCGCGCCTGCCGTTCGACGTGCCCCTGGCGCACCGACCCGTCGGCGTGGCCCTCGCGCAGCACGTCCGCGAGCAGGGCGAGCAGCGCCTCCTGGCTCGCGCCGCGCCGGTCGAGGACGTACGGCAGGAGCAGTTCCGGATCGACGTCGACGATCTTGTGGAAGAGCGGGTGCGCGCGGAAGGCGGCCACCCCGGCGACCAGTCCGTCGGCGATCAGGTCGCGGGTGAGCGTCCCGGGCCGCCGCTCGGGCATGGCGCCGGTGGCGGCCGCGACCCACTCGCGGGTCATCAGGTCCCCGACCAGGGAGCGCACATCGGGCCACCGCCGGTACAGCGTCATCCGGGAGACCCCGGCGCGGCGGGCCACGTCGGTCATCGTCGTACGGCGGACTCCGACGGCGAGGACGCAGTCGCGTACCGCGTCGAGCACCGCGCCGCCGTCCGAGTGGTTGTGACGAATAGGCGTCATGTGTCACAGTGTAACGCCTGCGAGGCCGTCCGGGACACGGCATCGCCCGACCCGACCCGTGAGGACGACAGCCGATGGACATGCTGTGGAGTGGCTGGGGCGACCCCGCCAAGGCGGCACCGCTGCCCGAGACCGTGACCGGGCTGCTGCGCGACCTGCTCGGCGTCAGGCCGCGCACCGCCGCGCCGGTCGCCCTCGCGGACATCGCCGTACCCGAGCCGGGGCTCGAACCCGCCGCCCTCCAGGACCTGGTGGCCGCGGCCGGCGGCCAGGAGCACGTCCGCACCGACGCCGAGACCCGTGTCCGGCACACCCGGGGCAAGTCCACCCCCGACCTGCTGCGCATCCGCGACGGCGAGGTCGGCGCCGACCTCCCCGCCGCCGTCGTCCTGCCCGCCGATCACGACGAGGTCGTCGCGGTCCTGCGGGCCTGCGCCGGACACGGCCTGCCCGTCGTCCCGTTCGGCGGCGGCACCTCCGTCGTCGGGGGCCTCGCGCCCGCCGGGCGCCGCCCCTTCGTCGCCCTGGACCTGCGCCGGATGGACCGGATGCTCGCCCTCGACCCGGTCTCCCGCACCGCCACCCTGCAGCCGGGCCTGCGCGCCCCGCAGGCCGAGGCGCTGCTCGCCGAACACGGCTTCACCCTGGGGCACTTCCCCCAGTCCTACGAGTGGGCCAGCATCGGCGGTTTCGCCGCCACCCGCTCCAGCGGCCAGGCCTCCGCCGGCTACGGCCGTTTCGACGAGATGGTCCTCGGCCTCACCGTCGCCACCCCCGAGGGCACCCTCGACACCGGCCGCGCCCCCCGCTCGGCGGCCGGCCCCGACCTGCGCCAGCTTCTGCTCGGTTCGGAGGGCGCGTTCGGCGTCATCACCTCCGTGACCGTACGGATCAGGCCCGTCCCGCAGACCCGCGTCTACGAGGGCTGGCGGTTCGCCTCCTTCGAGGAGGGCGCCACCGCGCTGCGCCGCCTCGCCCAGGACGGCCCGCGCCCGACCGTGCTGCGCCTGTCCGACGAGACCGAGACCCTGGTCGGCCTCGCCCAGCCCGACGCGATCGGCGGCGGCCTCCCGACGGACGCGGGCTGCCTCGCGATCACCGGCTACGAGGGTACCGAGGAGGACACCGCCCACCGGCGCGAGCAGGCCGCGGCCGTACTGCACGCCTGCGGCGGCACCCCGCTCGGCGAGGAACCGGGCCGGCGCTGGGCGCACGGCCGCTATTCCGCCCCCTATCTGCGGGACTCCCTGCTGGACGCCGGGGCGTTCGCCGAGACCCTGGAGACGGCCACCTTCTGGTCGGGAGTCCCCGGCCTCCACGCCGCCGTCCGCGACGCCCTCACCGGCACGCTCACCGAGGCCGGCACCCCGCCCCTGGTCATGTGCCACATCTCGCACGTCTACGAGAACGGCGCGTCCCTGTACTTCACCGTCGTCTCGGCGCAGGGCGAGGACCCCCTGAAGCACTGGGAGCGGGCCAAGCGCGCCGCCAACGACGCGATCATCGAGGCCGGCGGCACCATCACCCACCACCACGGCGTCGGCACGGACCACCGCGACTGGTACGTCCGCGAGGCCGGGGTGCTCGGCGTCGAGGCGCTGCGTGCCGTCAAGGGCCGCCTCGACCCGTCCGGCCTGCTCAACCCGGGTGTCCTGCTGCCCCTCGACTGACGCGCCACCGCACCGTACATTCCCTCCACCTCCCCGCCTCTGGCGGCTCCTGACCGCCGGCCCGAAAGGCACACCGATGCGACAGTTCACCGCCATCGTCAACCCCACGGCGGGCGGGTCCGCCGCGGCTGCCGCGCTGCTGGACGTGGCCCGGCCGCTGCGGGAGGCCGGGGCCGATCTGGAGACCCTGTACAGCCGCAGCCTGGCGCACGCCCAGGAACTGGCCCGGGACGCCGGGGAGCGCGGACGCGTGGTGCTCGCCGTGGGCGGCGACGGCATGGCCGGTGGTGTCGGCGGGGCCCTCAGCGGCTCCGACGCCCTGCTCGGGCTCGTCCCCGCCGGCCGCGGCAACGACTTCGCCCGTGCCCTCGAACTGCCCACCGACCCGGCGGCGCTCGCCCGGGTGCTGCTCGACGCCGAGCCCCGCCCGGTCGACACCATCGAGGTCGAGTCGGCCGTCCACCCGCGCACGGTCGTCCTCGGCAGCGTGTACGCCGGTGTCGACGCCCTCGCCAACCGGCACGCCAACAACGCCACCCTGCTGCGCGGCGCCGCCTCCTACTACGCGGGCGGCCTGCGCGCCGTCACGACCTGGCGCCCCGCCCGCTACCGCGTCACCGTCGACGGCCGCGAGCACCTGCACGTCGGCTACACGGTCGTGGCCGCCAACTCCGGCTACTACGGCTCCGGCCGCCGCATAGCGCCGGACGCGCGCGTCGACGACGGACTGCTCGACGTCGTGATGATCCGCCAGGCGCCGCGCCGGCTCTTCTTCGCCCTGATGAACGAGCTCAAGGACGGCACGCATGTGAACCGCCCGCAGGTGGAGATCCTGCGGGGCAAGGAGATACGGATCGTGGCCGACCGGGACGTGCCCTACGGCGCGGACGGCGAGGTGGACGCCACGCTCCCCGTCACCGTCCGGGTCCTGCCGGGCGCCCTGCGCGTCCTCTGCTGAGGCATCACTCACCGCCCGGCGGTCGTCAGCCGCCTTCGACGCGCTGCGGCGAACGCGTCGCGCGCAGCTGCTCGGAGGCGGTGTCGCGCTGCTCCTGGTCCTGCACGAGCAGACCGATCAGCGCCGCCACCGGCAGCCCCGCCTCCGCCGGATGCCGCAGCAGCTTCCCCGGCTCGACGCGGTAGGTGTTGGTGCGCCCCTCCCGCTTGTGGGACAGATAGCCGTCCCTCTCCAGCTCCGAGATGATCTTCTGGACGGCGCGTTCGGTGAGCCGGCAGTGCGCCGCGATATGCCGGATGCGGACATCCGGATTGTCGGCGATCGTGGCCAGCACGCGTGCGTGGTTGGTGAGAAAGGTCCACCCGGTGTGCGGCTCAGGGACTACATCCATGGCCCTAGAGTACGGCCGAGGATTCACGTATCCAAAAACACGTACGGCGATTCATGTATCAGTTGACGTGAACGGTGCTTCGGGTTCAAGCTGTGCGGGAGACGGGGAGACCTGAGGGAGAGGCGGACATGCCCGAGTTCGCGTCGGTACACCTTTCTGCCGCAGGCGACGCCACGGACGCCGGAGCGATGGGCGCGCCGCTGGTGGACCCGCCGCTACCGCTGGTCGCGGCCCTGTGTCCCGAGGGCGATCGCACCAGGGTGGTCGTCCGCGGCGAGCTGGACCTCGACGCCGGGGACCGGTTCGGACGCATCCTGCGGGACGCCCTGCATCGCTCGGTGCGCGGCGTCGACCTCGATCTGCGCGGCGTCACGTTCTGCGACTGCGCCGCCCTGAACATCCTCCTCGCGGAACGCCGGCGGGCCCTGGCCGACGGCAAGACCGTGGCGCTGCAGGGCAGCAGCGCCACGGTCGACCGCCTGCTTCTGCTGACCGGCACCCGGGACCTGTTCACCGGACCGGCCCCGGACGGCGCCGACGCGACGGGACGCACACCGGACGGGGAGGCGGCGGACGCGACCGGCCACGACCTGCGGACCGAACTCGCCCAACTGCGCCAGGCCATGCGCACCCGGCCCACCGAGGACCTCGCCCGCGGCATCCTCATGGCCTACTACGGCCTGGGCCCCCGGGACGCCTGGGCGGTGCTCGTCACGGCCGCCGAGCGCGGCGGCACCGAGCCGCATCTGCTCGCCGGGGAACTCGTCGAGGCCGCCCAGGGCGGCACGCCGCTGCCCGCAGGGCTCCGGGCGGAACTGTCCTCGGCCATCGGGCGCGTCCAGGTGACCGACGGCTGAGCGCCCGGAACCGGGCGTGCCGCTTGCGCGGACCGGCGCCCCGGGGGCAGGGTGCGCTCGTGCCCACCTTGCTGATCGTCCATCACACCCCGTCGCCCAACTGCCAGGCCCTGCTGGAGGCGGTCGTCTCCGGTGCGACCGCGCCCGAGATCGAGGGCGTCGACGTCGTCCGCCGCCCGGCACTGTCCGCCACCGCCTCCGACGTCCTCGCCGCGGACGCCTACGTGCTGGGCACACCGGCCAACCTCGGGTACATCTCCGGCGCCCTGAAGCATTTCTTCGACCAGATCTACTACCCCTGCCTCGACGCCACCCGCGGCCGCTCCTTCGGGCACTATGTGCACGGCGGCAGCGACGTCACCGGCGCCCTGCGGGCCGTCGACACCATCACGACCGGTCTCGGCTGGCAGCGGTCCGCCCGTCCGGTGACCGTGACGGGCGAGCCCGGCAAGGACGACATCCAGGCGTGCTGGGAGCTGGGCGCCACGCTCGCCGCGGGCCTCATGCCTTGAGGGATCCGCGCCCAATTCACCTGCGTCGACGCAGGTGAGAGCGTTTCAAACCGTCGGGCACTGAGAAACTTGTGAGAATTTCCGAGGCGGTTGAACACAGTGGGGCTCGCCTCCGTATGGGAGCAGGGGGATTTTCATGCCCTGACCGATCACGAGGCGATGGAGTAATTCCTTGGGACGCAGCACGCGGAGACGCCCCACGGGCGCACGGCGCGCGACCTTTGCAGCGGTCGCGCTGATGTTGGGTGGTGGCGGCCTCGTCGCGGCCAACGTCGTTGCCTCGGCCACCGAGGAGGGCGGAACGGACTCCGCCCAGACGCTGTCCACCCCGGCCGGCACGATCGACTGCCCCGACGTCGGCACCAAGCTGACCGATGTGCCGGAGGGTGCGAAGGAGGACGTCGCCAAGGAACTCGCCCTCCTCGACCAGCAGATCGCCGACGCCTACCAGCGACTGATGAACGCCGGACAGGCCATCGAGCAGGACAAGGCCTTCGCCGAGAACTCGATCATGACGCCGCTGAAGGAGAAGCGCGCGGCGACGATCGAGCGGATCGCCATCGCCGTGGACCGCCAGGGCGACCGGCCCGAGGGCCTGGACGCCCTCGCCGCCTGCACCCTGCGCGCCCCGGAGAGCAGCGCGCCCGCCGGGCAGCCGAGCGACGGCGGCCAGCAGAGCGGCGACGGCCAGGGCGACGCCGGACAGGGCGGCGACGGCCAGAACGGCGACAACGGCCAGGACGGGAACGGCGGTCAGGCCGGCAACGGCCCCGTCGCCGCCGACTACGTGGACATCAAGTCCGTCCAGCCCAACGTCTCCGAGCCGGCCGTGCGCAAGGGCGGCTCCAGCGGCTCCTTCGCCACCAGCTGCGGTGTGAACGAGAACGGGCTGTTCAACTCGGACAACGTGATCGTGGCCCCCGGTGTCTCCAACGGCGCCCACCACTTCCACGACTACATCGGCAACCAGTCCAACACCGCTTTCGCGAGCGACGAGGACCTGGCCAACGCCGACACCAGCTGCGTGGACAAGAGTGACAAGTCGACGTACTACTGGCCGGTGCTGCGTCTGCAGAACGGCAAGCAGGAGCAGGACGCGAACAAGCCCGGCGGCGGTATCGAGGGCAACGCCGGCGAGATCGTCCAGCCCAAGGAGGTGACGCTGAACTTCGTGGGCAACCCGCAGAGCAAGGTCACCGAGATGCCGCGTCTCCTGCGCATCATCACCGGCGACGCCAAGGCGTTCGTCAACGGCCCGGCCAACGCCAACGCCTCCTGGAGCTGCACCGGTTTCGAGGACCGGCAGCTGAAGGACAAGTACCCGCTGTGCCCGCAGGGCAGTGACGTGGTGCGCTCCTTCAAGTTCCAGAGCTGCTGGGACGGTCAGAACATCGACAGCGCCAACCACCGCGCCCACGTGGCGTTCGCCGCGGCCGACGGCAGCTGCGGCAACGGCTTCAAGGCCATCCCGCAGCTGGTGCAGCGGATCGTCTACGACGTCGACGCGCCCAGCCTGCAGGACGGCGGCAGGACCACCCCGCTGTTCGCGGTGGACTCCTTCCCGGAGCAGCTGCACAAGCCCGTCACCGACCACGGCGACTTCATCAACGTCTTCGACGAGAAGCTGATGAGCGAGATGGTCGACTGCATCAACGAAGGCCGCACCTGCGGCGTCGGCGCCGGTGACGGCGGCGGCGACCCGGGCCAGGAGGAGCCGACCGAGGCACCCACCACCCCGCCCGCCGACAACGGCGGCAACGGTGGCGGCAACGGTGACGGCGGCGGCCAGGGCGACGACGAGACGCAGCCGCCGGCCACGGAGGAGCCCGCCACCGAGGCGCCCACCACCCCGCCGGCCGACAACGGCGGCGACGACGGCAAGGGTGACGACGGCCAGGACAACGGTGGCCAGGACAACGGCGGCGGTCAGAACGACGGCGGCGGCAAGAACGACGACGGCGGGAACGGCGGCGCCGGCGCCGGGCAGCCGCAGGACGACGAGCCCACCGTGTCCAGCACGGTGGCGCCCAAGTCCAGCGGTGAGCCGGACGCAGGGAACGACGAGGGCGGCGACGAGGCGGACGCCATCGGCACCCCCGCGCAGACCCAGCCCCCGACCAGCGACACCGACTCCCTGACGGGTGGTGCGCGGGCCCAGGCGGTCGGCGGCGACCTCGCCGAGACCGGCACCTCGCTGTGGCCGGCCGCGGGCGGAGCCGTTCTGCTGATCGCCGGGTTCGTGGTGCTCATGCGCACCAGGCGGCACGCCCGTTGAGGGAGTGACGCGCCACACCTGAGACGGTGACGTGACGGCGAAGGGCCCGGACCGGGCACACCGGTCCGGGCCCTTCGTGCTGCGCTGTCGGTCAGGGCGTGGGAAGGCCCGCCGGGCGCGCGGGACGCCCCAGCCGTACGGGCACCCCGGGGGAGTACAGCACGCTGACCGGATCGCCCTCGGGCGCGGGCAGACCGGCCGCCGTGATCAGGTTCTCCTCGCGGAGCACCGCCTCGGCGCGGTGCAGCGGCCAGCGCGGATGGTCGTTGGGCAGATACGCGGAGGGGCCGGACGCGCCGAAGAAGGCGTTGTGCATGCCCCAGCGGGCGGTGAGGAAGTGCTCGAGCCCCGTCGGCTCCGCGATCCGCTCCCCGACCCGCACGGTGAGCCGGCTGTACGCGCCCCGCGGCCCCGGCCATCTGCGGGAGCTCGTGTACGTCACCGTGTCGCCCGCCCGGCGCACGGCCATCCGGGACCAGAGATACGGCAGCCGGAAGCCGACGCGCCCCATGACCACCGGGATCAGCCGGGCGGCGTCCATGGAGCGGAACACCACCCCGCGCCGCCCGTGCGCGTCGACCGAGTACAGCCGCACATTGGTCTCGGGGAACGTCCCCAGATACGGCACCCCGGGCAGCCCCAGCCAGCCGACCCGGTGCATCCGGAACGCGACCAGACCGACGTAGGTCGCCCCGTCGTAGGTGTCGGGGACGGTGCCGCGCGGCAGCAGCCCGGCCACCGCCGCCGGGTCGACCGCCCAGTGCAGGAAGGCGAGATCGAGCCAGCGCTGGGTGAGCAGCGGGCTGCGGACACGGGAGGGGGCGTCCGGGGAGACGGCTGACGGCTCGACCACGCGTCCAGCATCGCAGAGCGCCGTCGCCGCCCGCCGCGCTAGCCGGCGTCGAGCTGGTGGTCCGCCCAGACGTAGGTCGCGGGCAGCAACTCCCGTACGGGCACGGTCCGCAGGCCCTCCTCGGAGCCGACGACGACGTCGAGGGACGGGAAGTAGTCGAACAGGACCTGACGGCAGCGCCCGCAGGGCGGGACGACACCGCGGTCGCGGTCGCCGACGGCGACGATCGTGTCCAGCTCGTAGGCGCCTTGCGCGGCGGCCGCGCCGATGACGACGAGCTCGGCGCACGGACCGCCCGTGAAGTGGTAGGCGTTGACGCCGGTGACGATCCGGCCGTCCCGGGCGCGTGCGGCGGCGGCCACCGTGTGGTTGTCGCCCCGGCACGCCTCGCGGGCGACGCGGCCCGCGGCCTCGACGAGTGCGTGGTCGACGCGGATGTCCTCGGCGCTCATGTCCTCTGCTTCCGTACGGGGGAGGCTCATTGTCACCCCGGGCGGGTGACAGGCCTCAGGCGGGATAGGCGTGGGTCTGGGTCGCCTTGACCGTCGCCCACACCGTGGCGCCGGGACGCAGGTCGAGTTCGGCGGCGGCGACCGTCGTCAGGTCGGCGGCCAGCGGGAGTTCACCGGACAGCGCCGCGCGGATCTGGTCGCCGTGCGTCTCCAGACCGGCCACCTCGCAACGCCACAGATTGCGGGCGCTGGAACCGGTCGGACGCTCCCGGTGCAGGGTCACCGCGCCGGGCGGGAACGCGACGAAGACCGGACCGGTCAGCTCCTCGGTGGTCGTGACCAGCGGGCCGCCGTCGACCCGGACGGTGTGCCCGAGAGCCTCGCCCCGGTAGAGGTTGAGGCCGACCAGCCGGGCGATGTAGTCGCTGCGCGGATGCCGCGCGATGTCGGCCGGGCCGCCCTCCTGGACGACCCGCCCGTCCTCGATGACCACGAGATGGTCGGCCAGCACCATGGCGTCCAGGGGGTCGTGGGTGACGAGGACGGCCACCGCCTCGAAGTCCGCAAGATGGTGACGCAGCCGCGCCCGTACGTCGAGCCTGGTCCGGGCGTCGAGCGCGGCGAGCGGCTCGTCGAGGAGCAGCAGCCGCGGGTGGGTCGCCAGGGCCCGGGCGAGGGCGACCCGCTGGGCCTGCCCGCCGGACAGCCGGCGCGGTCTGCTCGCGGCGTGCTCGGCGAGTCCCATGCGCTCCAGCCACGCGGCGGCCTGCGCCCGGGCGACCGCTTTCGGCACCTTGCGGCAGCGGGGCCCGAACGCCACGTTGTCCAGCGCGGACAGATGGGGGAAGAGCAGATAGTCCTGGAAGACGACCCCGACCGGGCGGGACTCCGGCGGCGTGCGGTCGAGATCGGCGCCGTCCAGCCGCAGATGCCCGTCGGACAGCGGGACCAGGCCGGCCAGCGCGCGCAGGGCGGTCGTCTTGCCGGCGCCGTTCGGTCCGAGGAGCGCGACCACGTCACCGGGCGCGGCGCGCAGCGCCACGTCGAGGCGGAAGGCGTCCCGCTCCACGACCAGGCGGGCGTCCAGCCCCTCGCCGTCGCGAGCGGGCGCGCTGTCGTGGGCCGTCGCGGTCATGAGGCGGTCATCCAGCGGTCACGCAGGCCCGCGAGCACCGCGACGGACACGGCGAGCAGGACCAGGCTGAGGGCGATCGCCGCCTCCGGGTCGTTCTGGAGTGCCAGATACACGGCGAGCGGCATGGTCTGGGTCCGGCCGGGGAAGTTCCCGGCGAACGTGATGGTCGCCCCGAACTCACCGAGCGCCCGCGCCCAGGCGAGGACGGCGCCGGCCGCGATGCCGGGCGCGACGAGCGGCAGCGTGACCCGGCGGAACGCGGTGAAGCGGGAGGCGCCCAGGGTGGCGGCGGCCTCCTCGTAGCGCGGGTCGGCGGCGCGCAGGGTGCCCTCGACGCTGATGACGAGGAACGGCATCGCCACGAACGCCTCCGCGACCACCACGCCCGCCGTGGTGAACGGCAGGGTCACACCGAACCAGTCGTCCAGCAGCCGGCCCACCACGCCGTTGCGGCCGAGCGCCATCAGCAGCGCCACACCGCCGACCACGGGCGGCAGGACGAGCGGCAGCGTGACCAGCGCCCGGACCAGCCGCCGCCCGGGGAACTCCACCCGGGCCAGCAGCCAGGCCAGCGGCACGCCGACGACCAGGCTCACCGCGGTCGCCGCCGTCGCGCAGACCAGGGACAGCCGCAGCGCCTGCCACACCTCGGTGCTGGTCAGCAGATCGGGCATACTCCGCCACGGGGCCCGTACGAGCAGGGCGATCAGCGGCAGGACCAGGAACGCGACCCCGATCAGCGCGGGCACGAGCAGCGGCAGCGGGGCACCCCGGCTCACACGGCGGCGGCGCCGGGGAACGGCCGGGAAATCCTGGGCCTTCACGGCGCGAGGAACCCGGCCCCGGTCAGGGCCTTCCGGCCCTCGGGGGAGCGTACGAGCGCGAGGAACGCCTCGGCGGCCTCAGTGTTCTCCGACCGCTCGAGCACGGTGATCGGGTAGTCGTTGACGGCGTCGGCCGACTCGGGGAACTCCACGCCCTCCACCTTGTCACCCGCGGCCTGCACATCGGTCCTGTAGACGACGGCCGCGTCGGCCTCCTTCAGGACGACCTTGTTGAGCGCGGACTTGACGTCCTCCTCGTAGGAGACGGGGGTGAGCTCGAGCCCGCTCGCGTCGAGGGCCTTCTTGGCGGCGGCCCCGCAGGGCACCGAGGCGTCGCACAGCACGACCTTGAGGCCGTTGCGCGTGAGGTCCTTCAGGGACCCGATCCGGTCGGGGTTGCCGGGGAGGGTGGCGATCTCCAGCCGGTTGCGGACGAAGGTGACGGGAGTACCGGAGGCGTCCCCGGCGTCCGTGACGATCTTCATCGTCTTCGGGCTGGCCGAGGCGAAGACGTCGGCGGGCGCGCCGCCGGTGATGCTCGCGGCCAGCGCGTCGCTGCCGCCGAAGCTGAAGGTGACATGGGTGCCCGGGTGCTCGCGCTCGAACCGCTCGCCCAGCTCCTCGAAGCTCTCCTTGAGGGAGGCCGCGGCGAACACGGTCACCTCACCCGACACACCGCCCGATCCCGAGGCGGGCGGCGGCCCGGAGGACGAGCAGGCGCCCAGGACCAGCAGCGCGGCGGCCCCCAGGGCACCCGACGACAGGGCGCGCCGGATCCGGCGCGAAGAACGGCTGGGCACGGAGGCACTCCCTCGGTCGCGAACGAACGCGTATGCCGATCATACTGCCGCAGATACAAGGGAAAAGGCTCTGGTCACTTCGCATAAGCCGTGGACGGGGGCCGCTGCCCTGGCATGTGCGTTTCTACGGAAGGTTCGCCCGGCTCACGTGCGGTCGATATGGACATTCGTCGACTTGACCCGGGCGGTGGCCTCCGTGCCGACCTCAAGACCCAGCTCCTCCACGGCCTCCCGGGTCAGCAGCGACACCAGCCGGTGCGGGCCGGCCTGGATCTCCACCTGGGCCGCCACGTCCCCGAGCTTGATCGCGGTGACGATGCCGGGGAAGGCGTTGCGCACGGAGGTGGACGAGGGCGCCTCCTCGCCCGCGCCGCTGCGGGCGAGCTCCACGGAGAAGGCGGCGAGGTCCCTGCCGTCGATGAGGCGCCTGCCGCTCTCGTCGCGATGGGTGGCCATCCTGCCCGCGTCCGCCCAGCGCCGGGCGGTGTCCGGACTGACACCCAGCAGCCGCGCCGCCTGACCGATCGTGTATGCCTGCATGGCGCCAAGATAGGTCAGCCGCCAGGGACGTTCCGCCGGGGGACCGCGCGGGCGGGGACCGGGAGGGACAGCCGTAGGGTCCCCGCGCCTGTGATCACGCACACACCGCAGGGGACCGGAAGGCCGGCACCGGGTCCGTTTGCCCGGTGATGGCACCCGGTGTCCGCGTGTGGGTACCCCGCCGAAGGGGAACCTGGCAGGCTGCACCCGGTTCGGGACGCGTAGCCGCGCTCTCGCTGGGAACCAGCAGCGGAGTAAGCAGCAAGGACAAGTCACCGCGGCCGAACGGCGGACGGGGCCGAAGAAGGTGTGATGGCGACCGAATCACAGGACGGCGGCAAGAAGCCGTCTACGGAACAGACACAGGAGTGGGGGGCCCGCTTCGACGGGGGGTTCGGCGATGTGACGCGTGCGCGTCTGGGCGCGGAGGAGTATCTGAACACGCTCGCGCGGGCCTCGCCCCCGGCGACCCCGGAGTACCGGGACGACATCCTGCTGGTGGTCAGCGAGCTGGTCTCGAACGCCATCCAGTACGCGCCGGGTCCCATGGAGCTGACCATGCGCAAGGCTTTCGACGGCGTCCATGTGACGCTCGGCGACACCAGCACCACCCGGCCGGCGCCGCGCCCCTTCCACCCCGGGACGGGCAAGGGCGGAGGCATCGGCTGGTATCTCATCCACACGCTGTGCGACCAGGTCAGCGTGGTGGTGCGCGAGGACGGAAAGGACGTCCACGCCTTCCTGCCCTGGTGAACCATGACGTGTGACCGTCCTGCGGAAGGGCCGCCCGGCCGCGGGACGGGCATTCATGTCAGCGGCGCCAGGACGCTGACCGTCTTGCCTCCCTCACGGCGGTGGTCGATCCGGATCTCCCGCGTCAGGCGGATGATCAGGGGCCAGCCGTACCCGCTGCCCTCGTGGGTCTGCGGCAACGTGCCCGGACCGTAGGCGGCGGACGGCACGGTGTCGCTGTAGTCGTGCACGCGCAGCCGCAGTCCCTCCCGCTCCACGGCCACCTCGAACCCGGCGAGGCCGTCGCCGTGCCGGATCGCGTTGGTGACCAGCTCTGACACCACCAGCATCAGGTCCATCACCGCGCGCTCGTCCACGGGGGAGGTGCGGGCGTGCTCCTCGACGACCGACTTCACGAAGCCGCGTGCCGCCGATGCGCTGCTGACCTCGGCGGACCGGAACCGCAGCACGCCTCCGTCCCCGGCCCGCCGGTGCTCCGCCGGCCTCACGAGCGTCCGCCCGCGGTGCGCGCCCCGGCCCGCGAGGCCCGGCGGGCGCGCACCCGGTGCCGTGCGGCTGTCGTCATGCCACCATCCCTCGGACACGCTCGTCCCGTGCCCTTCGTCCCGTTCCCGTGCATGACCACCCGGCTACCCCGAAGCCCGCGAAGCATGGGACAGCCGCGCGTGGTACGCACCGACGGCGGCGAGGTACCGCGGATCACGGGTCTCGCGGTCCGTCTCGAACCGGGGGGCCTCCTTGGCCTCCGCGCGGGTGCAGGCGACCGTGACGGTCCGCTCCCGCTCGTCCACCCCGGTCACCGTGCCCGCGGGGATCACCAGGCTCCGGCCGAACACCCAGGCGCCCGTGTCGACGATCAGATGGCGCTGATGGCTGTCGTCGGCCTGCCGGTCCACATGCCCGATGATCCCGTCGGTCGCCTCGACTCTGAACCCGGTGAGGTCCAGCCCCTCCCGGTGCCCGCTGCCCGGCCGGTAGGACCAGATTCCGTCGGTGCCCACATCGCTCCCTTCCGTCATGACCGTTCACATCCGTGCCGCCGGCCCGTCTACACGGCGGCGGCCGCCGCGCGGCATGCCGCGGGCTCGTCCAGAGACGCGGCCAGCATGTGCCGCGCCGTCTCATGTGCATGTCCCACCTCGCGCGTCCCGGTCGAGACGCACAGCGTGTACGCCAGGTCCTGGACCCGCGGGTCGTGCCGGTCCGGGCCCTCGCCGGGGGCCGTACGCGCCATGAGCGCCTCGTACTCGTCGACGAGCCGGCGCAGCAGCGTCGGGTGGGGCATCAGCATCGGTGTCCGCTCCTCGGATGAAGTCGTCGCACGGAGTCGTCGTACGGGGGAGGGGCCGGCGGTCTCAGCCGGAGCGGCCTCCGCCGCGGCGCTGCGGGTGGGCGTCCTGGTCGAGCACCTCGGCCCGGACCTTCGCGCAGCACCGGCTGATCAGCCGTGAGACATGCATCTGGGAGATACCGAGCTGGTCGGCTATGCGGCTCTGCGTCATGTCCTCGAAGAAGCGCATGTAGAGGATCGTCCGCTCGCGCTCGGGCAGCCGCCGCAGTCCCTCCTTCGCCGCCTCCCGGTCGATGACCACGTCGTACGCCTCCTCGACGCCGCCGATCGTGTCGGCGAGGCTGAAGCCGTCGTCGCTCGCGGACATCTCGGCGTCCAGGGAGAGCGTGCTGTAGCTCTCCAGGGCCTCCAGGCCGGCGTTCACCTCGTCCTCGGTGAGCCCGGTGTGGGCGGCGATGTCCGCGACGGACGCGGTCGCCCCCGAGCCGGACTCGGTCAGTTCACGGCGCGCGATCCGCACCTTGTTGCGCAGCTCCTGGACGCGGCGCGGCACCCGCAGCGCCCACATCCGGTCGCGGAAGTGCCGCTTGATCTCACCGGTGATGGTGGGCACGGCGTAGCTCTCGAAGGCGCCCCGCCCGGGCTCGTACCGGTCGATCGCCTTGACCAGGCCGAGCGCGGCGACCTGGCGCAGGTCCTCCAGCGACTCCCCGCGGTTGCGGAAGCGGCCGGCGATCCGGTGGGCCATCGGCAGCCAGGCCCGGGTCAATTCGTCGCGGAGCGCGTCCCGCTCGGGCCCGTGCGGCAGCTCGGCCAGCCGGACGAAGGTGCTCGCGGTGTCGGGGGCGTCGTCGTGGACGCGCCCGCCGGAGACGCGGGGGCGGGCAGGGAGGTCGGAACCATGTGCGGACGTTTCAACCAGCATGAAAACAGCTCCTGAACGGCCTTCTCAGGGATGTGCGTGTGGAAACGGTGCACGGGGCACGCTGGCCCCGGAGCGGCTCACGTCGTTCGCACCGGCGCGCCTCTGGTCCGAAGCACGAAATCCCGCATGCCCCGGGTCCTGTGGTGCAAACAGCGCACACGCAGAAGAAGGGGAAAGAAGTCCGCGCGCCGGATGGACGGGGCCCGGCGGGGTCCCTGGGAGCGGACGCGGCTTATGGTGGATGCATCCGGACGTGGTTTCCGGCGAGAAGTCACCGCGTACGAGAAGTTCCTCGAGATTCTCGGTTTCCTCGGGATTGACCCGCGGGATCGGGGGCACGCGGGGGTACGACAACAGGTTCTGGCATCGGGAGGGCGGCACATGGCAGCCGTGACGGTGGCGCAGGCAACGGCCACGGCACAGGAGAAGGACGCGACGGAGGCGGCGCTGCCGCTGATCGAGGACCCGTCGCGGGTGAAGCCCCAGGACGCACGCGAGCTGTCGCGTCAGTTCTTCGACCGACTGGATGTGCTGGAAGAGGGCACGCACGAATACCAGTACGTACGCAACACCCTGATCGAGATGAACCTGTCCCTCGTGCGGTACGCGGCATCGCGCTTCCGTGCCCGCGGGGACTCGCTGGAGGACATCGTCCAGGTCGGCACGATCGGGCTGATCAAGGCGATCGACCGGTTCGAGATCTCTCGCGAGGTCGAGTTCACGACCTTCGCCGTGCCGTACATCGTCGGTGAGATCAAGCGTTTCTTCCGTGACACCAGCTGGGCCGTGCATGTGCCGCGCCGGCTGCAGGAGGCGCGCGTGGAGCTGGCCAAGGCCACCGAGGAGCTCAGCTCCCGGCTCGGCCGGACGCCGACCACCCGTGAGCTGTCCGAGCTGATGTCGCTGTCGGAGGAAGAGGTCATCGAGGCCCGCAAGGCCTCCAACTGCTACCAGTCGGCCTCGCTGGACGCCGCCGTCTCCGGTGACGCGGAGAGCGGCGAGTCGGTGCTGGCGGACCTCCTCGGCGAGGAGGACCCGTCGCTGGAGCTGGTGGAGGACTTCCACTCGCTCGCCCCGCTGATCGCGGGACTGGACGACCGGGAACGGAAGATCATCCACCTGCGGTTCGTGGAGGAGCTGACCCAGTCGCAGATCGCCGAGCAGATCGGCGTCTCGCAGATGCATGTCTCGCGGCTCATCAGCCGCATCATCAAGCAGCTGCGGGTCGGACTGCTGGAGCCCGGGGTCGCCTGACCCCGGGACGAGGGAAGTCGCAGGAAGCGCGGCGCCGAGGCGTCGCGGGTGGGCCGTGGCCGCGAGGCCGGCGGCCCACCCGTATGTCCGGGGTCAGGCGCCCTCCGGGTGCGGCCCGAGCAGGGGGATCACCGCGGTGACCCGCTTGCCGCCGGTGGGCAGGTCGGCCACCTCGACCTCGCAGGCCAGCCGGCACACGATCGGCCAGCCACGCCCTCCGCAGCGGTGCCGGCCGCGGCGGTCGACGGACTCCAGCGTCACCGGCCGCCGGCGCTCCCGGTCGCACACGGACAGATGGAGGTTCTCGCCGACGACCTCGACGTCGAAGTCGGTGATGCCGCCGCCGTGCAGCATCGCGTTGGTCGTCAGCTCCGAGGCGACGAGCAGCGCGTCCGACAGCGAGTCGGGCGTGTACGGGGCACTCCGGCCGGTCGGGCGCTCGGCGAGAGCACGCCGTACCGCTCCCCGCGCCTCGGCGGGGTTGAGCGGCCGGTGGCGCGCGGGGTCGCCGGCCGGGCCGGTGGGGGCGTGGGCCCCCTGTTCCTGACTCATGCTGCAGCTCCCTGACCGGAGGGCGGGAAGACGGGCCGGTCGCCGGGCGTCCCGGGCGGACGGGGGCGGAGCCGCTTTCTTCCCTCCTCCACGATCTGTGACGTTCCCTCCCTTTTCGCGTGACCAGACGGAAGGGGATCAAACCGTTTCCCCGCGCCTGTGTCCGTACGGCCGTCCGGACGGGTGACCTGCGGGGAAGCGCCTGGGATCCGGCCGTGTACGAGGAGGATCCGGGGGTAGACGGCCCAGCGGAACGCGTCGACGCACGGTCGGGGCCGTGAGCCACGGCCGGGTCGAGGGGTGCCGACCCCGGACCGCCGACGACCGGCCCGGGCCGGCCCCGGACGACGTGTTCCGCGATGCATCGAACCGGCCGTTCGGGGAACCCGTCCCGATCGCCAACGCCTGTGGGAGGTACTTGTGTCCATTGCCCAGAATCCCTTGTCGATCAAGGTGGAAGTGCCCAGGGAGGACGCCGTGCTGCTGACGGTCGAGGGTGACCTGGACATGGACACGGCCACCGAGCTGCAGCACCACCTGGCCAACCAGCTCCATCACGGCCGCCGCCACTTCCTGCTCGACATCGCCGGCGTGCCCTTCATGGACTCGTCCGGCATGAACATCGTGCTGCGGGCCTACCAGGAGGTGCGGGAGATCCCCGGCGGTGTGTACGTGATCTCGCCGACCCCCGCGGTCCGGCGGATCATGGACCTCACCGGGGTCAGCATCACCGTGCCCATCGTGGAGAGCGTCGAGGAGGCGCTGGCCGTGGCGGACTCCGGCGGCCCGGTCGCCCCCGAGCCCCCGGACGAGGACTGAACGCCGCTTTCCATCGGTTTCCACCGGGACGGCCCGCAGGGCGTCTCCTGCCCCCGCAGGCACAACAGTTGCCGTTTGACAACTATGGCCATGAGGCAACAGAGTGAGCGAGTCATAGCGCGGGAGGGGTGGTGGAACGTGCCGTTCGGCAACGACGGTCCGCGCCGCCGTCCGATGGCGCCGACCCCGTCCCTTCCCGGTCCCGTGACCGCGCGGCGACGGGTGTCAGGCGCTTCGGGCGTCCGGCTCCTCGTCGCTCTCGTGGATCTCCGCCGAAGCCGCGCGGCAGAAGGCCTCCAGGCCCTCCAGCAGCGCGTCCCGCTTGGCCACGGGCATCTGCTCCAGGACGGACTGCAGGGCGGCCTCGCGCCGCGCGCGCAGCTCCGCCAGGAACGTCCGCCCACGCCGGCTCAGATGCAGCCGCAGCTCCCTGCGGCTGGCGGCGCTGGTCTCACGCTCGACGAAGCCCACCGCCTGCAGCCGGTCGCACAGCCGGCTCGTGGACGGCGGGGTGGAGCCGAGCGCTTCCGCGAGCATGCGCAGGTTGATGCCGTCGCTGTGCTCCAGGATGAACAGCACGCGGATCTGGGAGGCGGACACCGGAGAGGTCGAGGCGCGGCCCCACAGGACCTCCAGCAACTCGGCGGCCTCGGAGGTCATGTGTGCCACCTCGTCCGGCCGCGGATGGGCGTAGGAGGAAGTCACGGCCCCACTCTTTCAGGCTTGGCGGATGCTGTCAGCCCGCTGTTCCGGGCAATACGTGCAGAACGATAGATACGGACAAGAGGGACCGACGGCGGTTCCCGCGGTGACGCGGGGGCCGGGCGCCGTCACCGTGACGAGGATGGCCGATCCGACATCGTGAACAGATTCGTGGCAGCCGAGAGGGCGCTGCGCTCCGCGGCACCGCACCGGCTCGTGGAGGCGGCGCGGGACGTGCTGTGCGCCGAGTACGGCGCGACGTCCGTCGAGCTGTACCTGGCCGACTACGCCCTCGTGCAGCTCCAGGAGGTCCACGCGACCGACGGCCGGGCCGAGTCCGTCCCGGCCCGCGGCAGCACCGCCGGACGGGCCTTCGGCTCCCAGGAGCCGTACACCGAGAAGCTCACCGGCGGCCGGGTGCGGCTGCACCTCCCGGTGACCGTGCGCGGCGACCGCCTCGGCGTCCTCATCGTGACCATGCCCCCCGCCGAAGACGCCGACAGCGCCCTGGACGAGCTCGCCGACATCGCGCAGGTGCTCGGCCACGAGATCGTCGTCGCCGACCGGGACACCGACGTCTACATGCGGGCCCGTCGCGCCGACCGGCTCACCCTCGCCGCCGAGATGCAGTGGCAGCTCCTGCCCGGACGCTCCTGCACCGGGCCCGAGTACGCCCTGGGTGCCCAGCTGGAGCCCGCCTACGCGATCCACGGCGACAACTTCGACTGGTCCGCCGACGCCGAACGCCTGATGGTCTACGTCACCAACGGCATGGGCGAGGGCATCGAGGCGTCCCTGCTGACCAACCTCGGTATCAACGCCCTGCGCAACGCGCGCCGCGCCGGGCTCTCCATCGAGGACCAGGCCGCCCTGGCCGACCAGGCCGTCTTCGCCCAGTACCGCGGCGAGTCGTACATCTCCGTGCTCCTCGTCGACCTGGAGCTGCGCACCGGGCGGCTGCGGGTCGTCGACGCCGGGTCCCCGCGGATGCTGCGGCTGCGCGGCCGCAGCGTCACCCCCGTCGACCTGGAGGCCCAGCTCCCGCTCGGCATGTTCGAGGAGACCGACTACGTCCCCCACGAGGTCGACCTCGCCCCCGGCGACCGGCTCCTCTTCGTCAGCGACGGGGTGTACGCCGTCTGCGCGCCCGGCGGCGAGGAGTACGGGGAGCGGGCCCTGGCCCGCGCCATCGTCTCCACCAGCCTGCTGCCCGCCGCCGAGGTCCCCCGGGCCGTCCTGCGGGAGCTGTCCGGCCACCGCGGCGCCACCGAACCCGCCGACGACGCGCTCGTGGTGTGTCTCGACTGGTTCGGGCCGCCCGAGGTGGCCTGACCGGCGGCTCGGCTTCCCCGTAGGGTCGGGGCAGCGCACAACCAACGAGGAGGGAACTTCGTGCCGGAACAGCACACGGCCAAGGACAGGACCGATCCCAAGCAGGAGGTGGGTGCCTTCCTGCGGGAGCGGCGCGAGCAGATCGCCCAGCGCTGGGCCGACGCCGCGGTGTTCCGCACCGTGTTCACCGTCTCCCGTGACGAGGCGGTCGAGGCGGGCCGCTCCGTCGTGGAGGCCCTGGCCGCGGTGGCCGCGTCCGGACGGATCGAGGACCTGGAGGCCGACGGCTTCGCCGTGGTCCGCGAGCAGCTCGCGCGCACCGCGCAGGCCCGCGCCCGGGCCGGCGCCACCATGGGCCAGATCTCCGCGGAGATGGAGGCACTGCGCCCGCCCGTCACCGAGCTGCTGCTCGACGAGCTGTCCGGCGCACCCGCCGACCACGTCCGCGAGTGCACCACCGTCCTGGCCGTGCTCATGGGCACCCTGCGGCTGGTCATGCTGGAGACGACCACCGTCGCCGGACAGGACCTCATCAACCGGCAGCGGCTGGAGATGCTGGAGATCGCCACCCCCGTGATCAAGCTCTGGGAGGGTATCGTCGCCGTCCCGCTCATCGGCACGCTGGACAGCGCCCGCAGCCAGGTCGTCATGGAGACCCTGCTGGACGCCATCGTCGAACAGCACGCCCGGATCGCGATCCTGGACATCACCGGGGTGCCGACCGTGGACTCGCTGGTGGCCCAGCACCTGATGAAGACCGTCGCGGCGGCCCGGCTCATGGGCGCCGAGTGCATCGTCTCCGGCATCCGGCCGGCCATCGCGCAGACCATCGTCCACCTCGGCATCGACCTCAGCTCGATCCAGACCCGCGCCAGCCTCGCGGACGCCCTGGCCTACGCCCTCCAGCAGCAGGGCGCGCACATCGTGCCCTCCGCCGGCCCCGTCGTGGAGCCGCGGTGACCGGGACCGCCACACCGCCCGACGGCTATGTGCCCGTGCTGCGCCTCGGCGGGATCCTGCTCGTCACCCTGCAGGGCGATCTGTACGACAGCACGGCGGAACGGCTGAGGCAGGACATCGGCCGCACCGTCTCCGACGACGCGGTCACCGGTGTCGTCATCGATCTGTCGGGCGTCGAGATCGTCGACTCCTTCATGGGCCGGGTGCTCAGCGACATCGCCGCCATGACCCAGCTGCTGGCCGCGCAGACCGTCGTCGCCGGGATGCGCCCGGCCGTCGCCATCACCCTGGTGGAACTCGGCCTGACCCTCCCGGGGCTGCGCACCGCGCTGAGCACCGAGGAGGCCATGAACCTGCTCGGCGCCCAGGTCGCGGACCTGCCCCGGACCGCCGGCGCCCGCCGGGAGCGGCCGTGACCCACAGCACCGGAAGTGTCTCCGCCCGTCTGCCGCTCACCTCGGACCTGGACCTGGTCCGGGCCCGGCAGCATGTGCGGCAGATGACCGCCGAGCTCGGGTTCAGCCTGGTCGAGCAGACCAAGCTGGTCACCGCGGCCAGCGAGCTGGCGCGCAACGCCCTCGTCCACGGCGGCGGCGGCCGGATGGAGTGCACACAGGTGACCGACGGCGGCGTACGCGGCCTGCGCCTCGTCTTCAGCGACGACGGCCCCGGCATCGCCGACCTCGACCAGGCACTCTCCGACGGCTACACGTCCGGCGAGGGGCTGGGCATGGGGCTGCCCGGCGCCCGGCGCCTGGTCCACGAGTTCTCCGTCGACAGCGCCCGCGGCCAGGGCACCACCGTCACCGTGACGTCCTGGGTCGCCGGGCCGCCCCGGCAGCGAGAGGCACCCTGATGCCGCGCGTCTGGGAGGTCCCGGTGCACGACTCGACCCGGGTCCGCGACGTCCGTGTCGCGGCCCGGGACGCGGCCGGGCGCGCCCTGCTGCCCGAGGACCGGCTCGCCGCCGCGGAACTCGTGGCCACCGAGCTGGCGACCAACCTCCTCAAGCACGCGGGCGGCGGACGCGTCCTGCTCGACCTGGTCGTCCCGGCCACGCCGTCCTACGGCGACGACCCCCTCCGGCTGGTGCAGATCGTCGCCATCGACCACGGCCCCGGCATCGCCGACGTCGAGACGGCGCTGATGGACGGCTTCTCCACCAGGGACTCCCTCGGCGCGGGCCTCGGTACCTGCCGGCGCACCTCCGACGGCTTCGGCCTGCACAGCGTGCCCGGCAAGGGGACCGTCGCGATGGCCAGGATCGGCCCCCGGACCGACCGGCCCGGCACCGGCCCGTACCCGCCGCAGGTCCCGGTGCGGGCCGGCGGCGTCAACGTCCCGCTGGCCGGCGGCGAGTACTCCGGCGACGCCTGGACGTGCGTACGCACCGCCGACCGCGTCACGCTGATGCTCGCCGACGGGCTCGGGCACGGCCCCCAGGCCGCCCGCGCCTCCTCGGCGGCCACGCACGCCCTGCACCAGGCGGCCCATCTGTCCCCGGACGAGCTGCTGCGGCGGATGCACACCGCGCTGCGCGAGACCCGGGGCGCGGCCGTCGCCGTGGCCCAACTCGACGTGAGTGCCGGGCAGTTGTATTTTGCCGGGGTGGGAAACGCGGGGGCCCGGCTACGTCGTGGAGACACCTGGCACGGACTGGTCTCGCGCCCGGGCATCGTCGGCGCCCACCTGCCGACGCATCTGCGCCTGCACCAGGAGGCCTGGACCCCCGACAGCCTTCTCGTCCTGCACTCCGACGGCCTGCCCAGCCGCTGGAGCCCCGGCCCCGCCACCGGCGGACCGACCCTGCTCGACCCCGCCGTCGTCGCCGCCTCGATCGTGCGGGACGCCAGCAGTTCCGCCCGCCCGGTCCGCGACGACACCGCCGTCGCCGTCCTGAGCCCCAGCCCCCCGGACCGCTCCTCATGATCCGAACCTGGTCTGTCCGCACCGTCACCCAGGCCGCGCGGGCCCGTATCGCCGCGGCCCGGCTGGCGGCCACCTGCGGGGTCAGTACGGTCGAACGCACCCGTCTGGTCACGGCGTTCACCGCGCATCTGCGGCAGTGCCTCACCAAGGGCGGAACCTGGCGGATCGGTGTCACGACGACCCCGACGCCCGGCGGCGGCGAGTTCGTCCTCGAGGTCGAACCGGTCGGCCGCGGCTCCCAGGACCGCCCCGGTCCCTGGCGCATGGCGATCTCCTGCGCCGAGGACGTCGACCTCTCCGACGGCGACCACGGCGCCGACGACCCCGCCTCGCTGGCCGAGGCCCTGTTCGGCGCCGACGAGGACACCGCCCTGCTGCTGGAACGGCTCGACGAGCAGGAGGCCCTCGTCGCCTTCCACCGGGAGGAACTGCACCAGACCAACCAGGGCGTCCTCGCCCTGCACGCCGAACTCGACGCCGCCAACCAGGCCCAGCGCCGCCTCTTCGACGCCGAGCAGAAGGCCCGCAGGGAGGCCGAGGCGGCCCGCGGCCGGCTGACCTTCCTCGCCGACGCCAGCGCCGCCCTGACGGCCTCCCTGAACCACGAGGCCATCGTGCGGCTGCTGCCCGCCCTGCTGGTCCCGCGCTACGCCCGTGCCATCGACGTCTGGCTGTTCGACGGCACCGAGCCCGCCCGGGGCGGCGCCTCCCACCCGGCCGCCGCGGTCGTCGCCGCCCGCCGCGAGCGGCCCCAGTACGCGGCCGACCACCCCGGCGGCCTGCCCGGCGTCGACGACCATCCGCCGTCCGCCCTCGATCCCGGCCGGGCCCTGCTCTGCATCCCCCTGCTGACCCGCCGGGCCCCGCAGGGCGTCCTCACCCTCACCGCCCCCGACGAGGGCTGGGACGCCGACGACGCCGTCATGCTCGTCGAGCTGACCCGCCGCGCCAGCATCGCCCTGGAGAACGCCCGGCGGTTCGAGCACAACCGGGACATCGCCGAGACCCTGCAGCGCGCCCTGCTCACCGAGCTGCCCCGGACCCCCGGACTGACCCTCGCGGCCCGCTACCTCCCCGCCACCCGCGGCCTGAACATCGGCGGCGACTGGTACGACGCCTTCCGCCAGCCCGACGGCAGCCTCATCACCGTCGTCGGCGACGTCACCGGGCACGGACTGCACGCCGCGGTGGTGATGAGCCAGCTGCGCACCGCCCTGCGCGCCTACGCCGTCGACGGCAGCGGCCCCGGCCAACTCCTCACCCGGCTCCACGAGTTCCTGCACCGGCTGCGCATGGACCTGTACGCCACCGCCGTCATCGCCCGCTTCCACCCGCACGACGACACCCTCACCTGGGCCGCCGCCGGCCACCCGCCACCGGTGCTGCGCACCCCCGACGGCGAGGTGCTCACCCTGGACGCCAAGCCGGGCGCGATGCTCGGCATCCCCCTGCAGCAGCGGATCGCCGACCACACCGCGCCCGTGCCCCCCGGCTCCACGCTCGCCCTCTACACCGACGGACTGGTGGAGCGCCGGGCCCAGGGCATCGACCCCGGCATCGGGCGGCTCACCGACGCCCTGGCCACGTTCGGCGCGGACGAACTCGACCAGGACCTCGAAGGGTCCGCCGACCGGCTGCTGCACCCGCTGCTGCACGACTCCGAGCACGACGACGACGTCTGCCTGCTGCTGTGCCATGTGCACGGCGACGAGCAGCCCGTCTGAGCCCCGCGGCGGCTACTCGGGGTCCAGGGGGCCGTGGTCGAGGGCGCGCAGCACCCCCTCGAGCCCGACCCGCCGATGGACCGCGACCCCCTCGAACGCGGCCGTGAGCCGCACCGACAGCAGCCGGGTGAGCTCCGCCAGGAAGCGGTCGCCCTGGGCCGTGGTCTCCAGCCGTACCTCACGCCGGTTGTCCGGCTGCACACAGCGTCTCAGCAGCCCCGCCGCCTCCAGCCGGTCGCAGAGCCGGCTGGCGGTGGGCAGGCCGATGCGCAGATGCCCGGCCAGCGCGGTCACATTCAGCTCGGGCCGGCGCCGTACTGCTCTCAGTGCCCGGACCTGACGCGGCGACAGCCGCGGATTCACATCCGCGACCGCCGAGAACCACAACGTCACCAGGCCCTCCACGGCCTCGACGGTCTCGCGTCCGACGGCGTAGGAGGGGAGGGGGGAATCCTGTTCGGGGGGCATGGTCCGTCCTGCCTGGACTTCATCAGTGCAAAGGGGCGTACCCCGAGCGGGGCGGAGTACACGGCGAGACATCCCCTACGGTTCGATGAGTCCTACGCGGATGGCGTAGCGCGTCAGCTCCAGCCGGTCGCGCAGCCCCAGCTTCTGCAGCAGATTGGCGCGGTGCCGCTCCACCGTCTTGACGCTGATCACCAGAAGCTGGGCGATCTCCTTCGAGGAGTGCCCCTCGGCGACGAGCTTGAGGATCTCCTCCTCCCGCTCCGTGATCGGGCGGGCCGGCAGCCGGTCACCCGAACGGATGCGGTCCAGATAGGTGCGGATGAGGGCCGACTCGGCACCCGGATAGATGAACGGCTCGTCCCGCAGCGCCGCGCGGCACGCCTCGACCAGATCCCGGTCGGCGACGGACTTCGGGACATAGCCGGAGGCACCCGCCTTCAGTGCCTCGAAGAAGTACTGCTCGTTGTCGTACATCGTCAGCATCAGCGTGCGCAGGCCCGGCTGGACCCGGGACAGCTCGCGCGCCGCCTGGAGGCCGGTCTGCCGGGGCATCGCGATGTCGAGGATGGCCAGGTCGACGCCGTCGCCCAGCTCCCGGGCCCGCTCGATGGCCTCCGCGCCGTCGGCGGCCTCGGCCACCACCGTCAGATCGGGTTCGGCGTCCAGGATGAGCCGCACTCCGCGACGCACCAGGGCGTGGTCGTCGGCGAGCAGAATGCGGGCGGGAGCGGTCATCGTGCGTTCTCCTGGGGGCCGGGGCCGGACGGACTGCCGTCGACGCACAGACGGATCTCGGTGCCGCCCCGCGGGCCGGGGCCGACGAAGAGGTCGGCGCCCACCAGCAGGGCGCGCTCCCGCATCCCGCTGATCCCCGCGCCCTCCGGCGCCGACCCGATGCCCCGCCCGTCGTCGGTGACCAGCAGGGTCACCCGGCCGTCGGCCTCGGGCCGCAGCCGCACCTCGACCCGGGTGGCACCGGCGTGCCGCGCGGTGTTGGTGAGCCCCTCCTGGGCGACCCGGTACAGGACCAGCTCGGTCGCCGGATCCAGAGCGGGGACGCCGGGCGCGATTTGCGTCGTCGCGCTCAGCCGGGAGGTCGTGAACTCGTTCGCCAGGGCGCGCAGGGCGCTGTGCAGCCCCAGCTCCTCCAGGACGCCGGGGCGCAGCCGGCGGGCGATCCGCCGGATCTCCTCCAGGCCCGCCCGGGTGGTCTCCTGCGCCTGGCGCAGATCGGCGCGGACCGTCTCGGGCGCCCGGTCGGCCGCGTGCTTGAGCTGGAGCAGGACCGCCGTCAGGGTCTGGCCGACCTCGTCGTGCAGCTCCTGCGCGAGACGGTGCCGCTCGGCCTCCTGCGCCGACAGCACCCGGCCGGTGCTGGTGGCCCGCTCCGCCTCCAGACGGGCGAGCATCGCGTTGAACGTCTTCGTCAGCTCGGCCATCTCACCGGGCCCGGTGACGTTCGTACGGCTGCCGGGGCGCAGCAGGTCGGCGGCGGCCATGGCCCGGGTCAGCCGCGCCAGCGGGGCGAGCCCGAACCGCAGCAGCGCCGCGTTGGCGACCAGCATCACCACGAGCCCGGTGAGCAGGACCAGCGCCTCCCCGAACAGCACGGGCGTGGACACGGTGACCGGTCCCAGGAGCAGCAGCACCGCGGCGAGGAGGACCGCCGCGTTGAGGAGGAAGATCCGCCAGTACAACGTCATGATCGCCGCCCTTCCCGCTGCCGCTCACCTCCACTGTCTCCCGTGGCCGCCGGACGACCCCCGGCGGGGGCCCGGCCTGTGAAGGGGCCCACTGCCCCGCACCGATTCTCACCGTCGGCGCCGCCCCGCGTCCATCCGTGCTGACACCCATATCCCCAGCTCGCGCGCACCTGGCACGATGAACACCGCACGGTGGCCACCGGGCCGACGAGCCGTGCCGGCACCAAGTCGCGAACGAACATGGAGGGGAGGGGTTGTGCCTGCTCCGCGGATGAGCACCACGCCCTTGCCGGGGATCGGTGTCCAGTACGACCTCACCACGCGGGAACACCGGCATCTGTCGGTGATCGCCCACCGCGACGGCACCCGGACGGTGAACGTCTACCGCGCCGACGACCCGGACGCGTGCGCCCAGTCGCTGCACCTGAACGAAGCGGAGACCGCCTCGCTGATCGACGCGCTGGCCCCCTCCCACCACAGCCCGAACCTGCTGTCCACGACCGATCTGGGTCTGGTGGCCGAGCGCATCGAGCTGTCCTCCACCTCGTACTGGAACGGACGCGTCCTCGGCGACACGAAGATGCGGACCGAGACCGGTGCCTCCCTCGTCGCCGTCCTGCGGCGCGCCCAGGCGGTCCCCTCGCCGACGCCGGACTTCCGGCTGGCCGGGGGAGACATCCTGATCGTCATCGGCACCCGCGAGGGCGTGGAGGCGGCCGCCGCGATACTCGGGCGGGAGTGATTCGATGCACTCCTCCGCCATCTTCCTCATCGAGTTCGGTGCGATCATCCTCGGCCTGGGCCTGCTCGGCCGGCTGGCCGGACGTCTGCAGTTCTCGCCGATCCCCCTCTATCTGCTGGCCGGTCTCGCCTTCGGCGAGGGCGGGCTGCTGCCCCTCGGCACCAGTGAGGGGTTCGTGGCGATCGGCGCCGAGATCGGCGTCATCCTGCTGCTGCTCATGCTCGGCCTGGAGTACACGGCCAGCGACCTCGTCTCCAATCTGAAGACGCAGTACCCGGCGGGTCTCGTCGACGCCACCCTGAACGCCCTGCCGGGCGCCGCCATGGCGCTGCTGCTGGGCTGGGGGCCGGTCGCCGCCGTCGTCCTGGCCGGTGTCACCTGGATCTCGTCGTCGGGCGTCATCGCGAAGGTCCTCGGCGACCTGGGCCGGCTCGGCAACCGCGAGACCCCGGTCATCCTGAGCATCCTGGTCCTCGAGGACCTGTCGATGGCCGTCTACCTGCCGATCCTCACCGCCCTGCTGGCCGGGGCCGGGATCGCGGCGGGCAGCCTGACGCTGGCCATCGCGCTCGGTGTCGCCGGGCTCGTCCTCGTCCTGGCCGTGCGCTACGGACGGCACATCTCACGCTTCGTCTCCAGCGACGACCCGGAGAAGCTGCTCCTGGTGGTGCTCGGCCTGACCCTGCTGGTCGCCGGGATCGCCCAGCAGCTCCAGGTCTCGGCGGCCGTCGGCGCCTTCCTCGTCGGCATCGCCCTGTCCGGTGAGGTCGCCGAGGGCGCGCACAATCTGCTGGCGCCCCTGCGGGACCTGTTCGCCGCCGTGTTCTTCGTCTTCTTCGGGCTGCACACCGACCCGGCGAGCATCCCGCCCGTGCTGCTGCCGGCCCTCGCGCTGGCCGTCGTCACGACCGCCACGAAGATCGCCACCGGCTACTGGGCGGCGAAGCGTGCCGACGTGGGTGTCAAGGGCCGCTGGCGGGCCGGCGGCACGCTGGTCGCCCGCGGCGAGTTCTCCATCGTCATCGCCGGACTCGCCGTCACGGCCGGCATCGAGCCCTCGCTGGGCCCGCTGGCCACCGCCTACGTCCTGATCCTCGTCGTCGTGGGCCCGCTGACCGCCCGCTACACCGAGCCGGTCGCGGCGTTCCTCACCCGCCGCAAGGGCGGCTCCACGCCGCCCCCGGCGACGGAGCGGCTGCCCGAGGAGTCCGCCGAGACGGTCCGGAGCGGACCGGCCGGAACGGCGTGAGCCGGCCGCCGGCGACGACCGGCGGCGCGTGACTCGGTAACGGCCCGGGCGGCGGTTTCCGGCGGGATACATCCCGCCGGAAACCGCCGCCCGGGCCGTTTTGTGCGAGGGGTTCGTGCAGGTCCAGCCGCCCGGGCTTGTGGGTGTCGCGGCCCGGGAAACATGGGTGCGGGGACCGATGGCCGGGGCACGACCGCCCGGGTTCGACTGTCGGTACCCCCCTCGATCGGATCGGCTCCAGGCGCGGTGACGCGCTCCGGGAAGGAGGAGCCATGCCCCCGTCCGACCACGACCGACTGGTCGCCCTCGAGGCCCAACTCCTGCGCGACGACCCGCGGTTCATCCGGCGGTTCCGCGCGGGCCGGCCCGCCCGGCCCCGCGAGTACCGGCGGACCCGCGCCTGGTGGCTGCTGGCGGCCGGCCTCGCCGGCCTCGGCACCGGGATCGCCGTGGCCGACGGGCTGTTCATCGCCGCTGGGCTGGTCCTCGCCGGGATCGCCGTGGAGCGCTGCGGGAGCCCGCCCCGGCCCGAAGCACATGGCCGGAAGGGCGGTTCCCCCGGCACACCGCCGGTGCCACCCTACGAGCGACCCCCGAACCGGCCGCGGAGGCCGTACAGGGACCAGTGAGACAATCACGGTTCAGTTTCATGCGCCGTGGCGACCGGGACTCTCCTCATCGCCGGGCGGCGGGGGTGGACCGGAAGGAAGCACCGCAGTGATCGAATGGGTGTCCCACGGCAATGGCGCCAGGCCCGTTCCCCAGCCCGTGCCCACCCGTCTGGTGTGGGCGGGGGCCTTCGGCGGCGCGCTGGTCCTCGTGGCACTCGTCAACGCCCTCGTCGGCCCCGACCGGCCCTTTCTGGCGCTGACCGCGCTGTCGCTGCTGGCCGCGTTCCTGGGGCTGGGCGCCCGCTTCAGCGCCGCCCCCGGGACGGCCGTCCTGTGCTGGCTGTTCCTCAACGCGTTCGGCGTGCCGCCCGAGGGCACGCTCACCTGGGCCGGGTCCCGTGACACGTTCTGGCTGGCGTGCCTGCTGACCGCCGCCCTGGTGGGCACGGTCCTGGCCCGGCTGCGGCACGCGCGCGCCGCGTACCGCCGGCTTGGCACCGTCGCGGGCGGCGCCCCGGAGGCTCCCGGCGACGCCTGACCTCCGCTGACGTGTACGGCCCGGCGTGGGATCCACGCCGGGCCGTATCCGTGCTGACGGTACGTCAGGCGGCGATGCCGGAGTCCTCGATGACGATCTTCTTGGCGGTCGAGCCCGAGCGGCTGCCCAGGGCCTCGACGGCCTTGACGACGTCCTCGCCCTCGACGACCTCGCCGAAGACGACGTGCTTGCCGTCCAGCCACGGCGTGACGACCGTGGTGATGAAGAACTGCGAACCGTTGGAGTTCGGTCCGGCGTTCGCCATGCTCAGCAGGAACGGACGGTCGTGCTTCAGCTGGAAGTTCTCGTCGGCGAACTTCTCGCCGTAGATGCTCTTGCCGCCGGTGCCGTTGCCGTTGGTGAAGTCGCCGCCCTGCAGCATGAACTCGGGGATCACCCGGTGGAAGGGCGCGCCCTTGTAGCCGTAGCCGTTCTGGCCGGTCGCCAGCTCACGGAAGTTGCGCGCGGTCTTCGGCACGACGTCGTCGAAGAGCCGGAAGACGATGCGGCCGAGGTCCTCGCCGTCGGCCGAGATCTGGAAAAACACGTTCTCGCTCATGCCCCTGATTCTCCACTCCCGGCTCGGCCAGGTCGAACACGGCCCCCCGGGCGTGGCGCCGGGACCGTGGTCTAGAGTGCGGCCCTCCCCGCGCGGGGGTGCCCGCTGCTCAGGTCAGGGCGCCCTTCTCGCAGATCTGCCGGGCGACCTCGCGGAGCTTGACGTTGTTCTCCTGCGAGTAGCGGCGCAGGACGTCGAAGGCCTGCGTCTCGTCCAGTCCGTGACGGCCCATGAGGATGCCCCTGGCCTCGCCGATCACATGGCGGGTGGCGACGGCCTCCTCCATCTGGGCGTGGGTGCGGGCGCTGGAGAAGGCGATCGCGGCGTGGGAGGCGAGCAGCCACCCGGCAAGCTCGCTCGCCTCGGCGAAGGCACCCGGCCTGCGGGAGTAGAGGTTCAGGGCCCCGAGATCCTCGTCCTCCGTGTAGAGCAGGAAACCCATCATGCTGCCGACCCCGAGCTCCTGGGCCCGGGGAGCGTAGCGGGGCCAGCGCACCGCGTCCGCGGTGAAGTCGGGGATGCGGTAGACGCGTTCGCCCGTTCGGGAGCGCGCGGCGTCGAAGCAGGGCCCCTCCCGCAGCTCCCCCTGGATCCGGTCGCTGACCACGACGAGGTCGTCGGTGGCGGCCAGCGTCCGCACCGCGTCGCCGCGCAGCACCAGGATTCCCGCGGCGTCGCAGCCCTCCACCAGCTCGGTGGCGGTGTGGGTGATCCGTCCCAGGGTCGCGTCGACCGACTCCTGCGCCAGGAGATCGCGTGCCATCGACGCCATCTGCCGCGCGAACCAGGCCCAGTCCATTCCGTCCTCCACCTCTCGGCGTGCGCCCTTCCAGCATTCCACGGAGCGCCGCGAGCGGTACGGGCGACGCGGCCTACGGCGATCGTCCACGCAGGTCAGAGGCGTGACGCCGACCGGTCCAGCTCAGCGCCGATCGCCGCCCGCAGGGGGGCGTGCCGTGGGCCGAGGGCGTGTTCCGGGGCGCTCCAGGAGTCGCGCGGGTACAGCCACACCGGCATCCGCACGAGACCGTCCGGCTCCCAGCCGTAGCGGGGCCACACGTGCGCGTGCAGAAAGGGGTCGGTGTTCCCGAGGATCTCGAGGTCGACCCGCCGGAAGCCCGGGTCCAGCCGTCCGCAGGCGCGCTCGACGGCCTCGCCGAGCCGGTCCATGTCGGACAGGAAGGCCGACCGCCTCTCCCGCGGCAGGTCCGAGAGCCGCTGGGCCGTCGGGTCGTCCGACAGGAGCACGCAGTAGCCGGGGAGGAACTGCACGTCCCCGATCACCGCGAACCCGGCCTCCAGTCGGCGCGGCACGGTGGGGTTGGCCCCCCGGAGCGCGCTGCCGATCCTGTCCCCGCGCCATGAGTCGCCCATGATCGGCGACAGTAGCGCGCCCGGGGCCGGGGCGCGGCGGCCGTCACCGCTTCGGCACGCACCTCCAGGCCAGTGCCGCGGCCGTGAGGTAGGCGGCGGCGCCGATCGCCATGCTGAGGCGCAGGCCGGTGGACGGGGTGGTGGCCGACAGGAGCAGGCTGCCGCCGAGGGCGACGCCGGTGGCGCTGCCGATCTGGCGGGTGGTGTTGAACAGCGCCGAGGCGGTGCCCGCGTACCCGGCGGGTACAGCGCCCATGACGGTGGTGGTCGAGCCGGTGAGGGCGAACGAGGTGCCGAAGCCCGCCGCCATCATCGGGGCGACGAGAAGGGCGTAGCCGGGGTCGGGGCCCGCGGCCGCCCACCCGGCGAGCCCCAGCGCGGCCAGCAGCATGCCGCTGATCACCAGGGGCCGGTCGCCGGTGCGGCGGGCCAGCCGGCCGGACAGGACGGAGGCGAACATGGTCATCGCCACCGCGGGGAACAGCGCGAGCCCCGTCTCGAAGGCGCTGTAGCCGCGCTCGCGCTGGAACTCCAGGCTCGCCGTGAACACCATGCCGTAGAAGGCGAAGTTGAACAGCAGGCCGATCACGGCACCACCGCTCATCGCCGGTGTGCGCAGCAGCGGCACGGGCAGTGCGGGGGAGCGGGCCAGCTTCTCGCGGACCGCGAACAGCACGGCGGCGAGAACCGCCAGGCCCAGGCCCGCGAGGACGGCCGGATCGGTCCAGCCCCGTCGTCCGGCCTCGTTGAGCGAGGTGGTCAGCAGGGCGACGGCCGCCACCACCGCGCACTGCGCCGGCCAGTCCAGGGCGCGGTCGGCGCGGCGGGGCGAGGGCGCCACGTGCCGCAGCGTCAGCGCCAGGCAGGCCGCGCCGACCGGGAGGTTGATGAGGAAGACCCAGCGCCAGCCGACCGTGGACACGAGCGCGCCGCCGAGCAGGGGACCGGCCGAGGCGGCGATGCCCGCCATGGATCCCCACAGCCCGAAGGCGCGCGAGCGGGCCGCCGGTTCCGGGTACGCCTGCTGGAGCAGCGCGAGGGAGCCGGGGACGATGAGGGCCGCCCCGAGCCCCTCCACGAGGCGCCCGGCGATGAGGGAGGGGGCGTCCGGCGCGAGCGCGCAGGCGGCGGAGGAGACCGTGAACACCGCGACACCGGCGCAGAAGACGCGGCGGTTGCCGAGCCGGTCGCCCAGCGCGCCGCCGGTCAGCAGGAAGCCGGCGAGGACCAGCGTGTAGCCGTCGGTGACCCACTGGACGCCGGTGAGCGAGGCGGACAGCTCGCGGCCGATGACGGGGACGGCGACATTGATGACGGTCACGTCCAGGATCACCATGAAGTAGCCGGCGCACACGGCCAGCAGTGGTGCCCAGCCCCGCCGTTCACCCGCAGGCCGCGCCCGGTCCACGGTCATCCCTCCTCCGGTACGGCGAGATCGCGTGGATCGTCACAGTAGGCGCCGGACGCCGTAAGTCGAGGAAGCGTACCGGAGGGGGCCGGGTGTCCATCGGGTGGATCCCCTCCCGTGATCGACTTAGGTTAGGCTAACCTCTGTCACGTGCAAGCAGAGGAGACGACCTCGGCGGCGGCGCGTCCCCGTCGTGGTCATGAACTGTCCGCCACGGACGTCACCGTGGCGTACGACGGCGTCGACGTCGTCCACAGCGCGTCGCTGTCGCTCCGGCCCGGTCGAGTGACCGTGCTGGTGGGGCCGAACGGCAGCGGGAAGTCCACCCTCCTGCGGACCGTCGCGCGCCTCCAGCGGCCGCGCACCGCCGCCCTCGTGGTCGACGGCGCCGACGGACTCGCGCTGACCCCGCGTGAGTTCTCCCGCCGCGTCGCCCTGTTGACGCAGGGCCGCCCCACCCCCAGCGGCCTGACCGTACGGGACGTCGTCGAGTTCGGCCGGTACCCCCACCGGGGCCGGTGGGGCGGGGCGGACCCGGACGGCACCGCCGCGGTCGACCGCGCGCTGGCCCTGACCGGCGTCGAGGACCTCGCCGGACGCGGCGTCGAGCACCTCTCCGGCGGCCAGTTGCAGCGGGTGTGGCTCGCGAGCTGCCTCGCCCAGGAGACCGGCGTGCTCCTGCTCGACGAACCGACGACCTACCTCGACCTGCGCTACCAGATCGAACTCCTCGACCTCGTCCGCGACCTGGCCGACGACCACGGCATCGCCGTCGGCGCCGTCCTGCACGACCTCGACCAGGCCGCGGCCCTCGCCGACCGCGTCGTCCTGCTGCACGAGGGACGTGTCGTCGCCGACGGCACCCCCGACGACGTCCTGACCGCCGAGCGGCTGACCGGTGTCTACGGCATCCGCATCGAGGTCGGCACCGACCCGCTCACCGGCCGGCTGCGCACCCGCGCGATCGGCCGCCACCACACGCGAACCGAAAGGCTCGGCACACCCTCATGAGACGCCTGATCACCACCGCGGCGGTCGCCACCGCCGCGGCCCTCGCCCTGACCTCCTGCGGCACCACCGAGCCCGCGGCCGACGACGCCGCGGCGAAGAAGCAGGACCAGGCCATCACCCTCACCGACGCCGCCGGCACGAAGGTGAAGCTCGACGGGCCCGCCAAGAAGGTCGTCGGCACCGAGTGGCACGAGGTCGAGCTGCTCGTCTCGCTCGGCGTCGACCCGGTGGGCGTCGCCGACGTCAAGGGCTACAAGACCTGGGACCAGGCCGTCCCGCTGAAGAACGAGCCCAAGGACATCGGCACCCGCGGCGAGCCCAGCATGGACACCATCGCCGCGCTCTCCCCGGACCTCGTCGTCGCCAGCACCGATCTGCCGCCCGCCGCCGTCGAGCAGCTGCGGAAGGTCGCCCCGGTCATCGAGGTGCGCTCCGCCGGCGCGTCCGACCCGCTCGGCCAGATGACGAAGAACCTCGACCTCATCGCCGAGGCCACCGGCACCACCGAACGGGCCGCCACCCTCAAGAAGGACTTCGACACCAAGCTCGCCGAGGGCGCCAAGGCCCTCGCCGACGCCGGTCTCGACGGCGCCGAGTTCGCCTTCGCCGACGGCTACGACATCTCCAACCAGGTCTCCATCCGGCCCTACACCAGCGGTTCGCTCATCGGGGCCGTCAACGAGAAGCTCGGCCTGAAGAACGCCTGGACCGTCGAGGGCGACAAGGACTACGGCCTCGGCACCACCGACGTCGAGGGCCTCACCAAGCTCCCCGCCGACGTGCGGTTCGCCTACATCGGCAACGACGGCGACAAGAGCGCCACTCCCTTCACCGGCGCCCTCGCCAAGGACAAGGTGTGGACCTCGCTGCCCTTCGTGAAGAAGGGCGAGGTGCACCGGCTGCCCGACGGCATCTGGATGTTCGGCGGCCCCGGCTCCATGGAGCGGTACGTCGACGCCGTCGTCGCCGAGCTGACGAAGTAGCGCATGGCCGTCACCGCGCCCCCCTCTGTCGCCCGGCCGGCGGCCGCCCCCTCCAGGACGGGCACGGCCGCGGTGACGGCCGCACTGATCCTGCTGGTCGCGGCCCTCGCGGTCGCCGACCTCACCCAGGGCACCGCCGACGTCGGAGCCGGTGAGGTCTGGAAGGCCCTCACCGGCCGGGCCGACGCCGGCGACGCCTCCGTCGTCGTCGCCTCCCGGCTGCCGAGGGCCGCCGCCGGCCTCCTCGTCGGCGCCGTCCTCGGCATGGCGGGCACCGCCCTCCAGGCGGTCAGCCGCAATGTGCTGGCCTCCCCGGACACCCTCGCCGTCAACGCGGGCTCGTATCTCGCCCTCGCGCTGGCCGCCGTCACCGGTGTCTCGCTGCCGCTGCTCGCCTCCTCCGGCATCGCTTTCGCCGGGAGCCTCGCCGCGGCGGCCGTCGTCCTCGGCCTCTCCGGCCCGGGCGCCGGCACCGTACGGCTCGTGCTCGCCGGCACCGCGCTCGCCCTCGGCCTCACCGCCGCCACCGAGGGACTGCTGCTGCTCTTCCCGCAGGAGACCCAGGGCCTCTACCAGTGGAACCAGGGCAGCATCGCGCAGAGCGGCTTCGACGGCCTGCTGCAGACGGCGCCGCCGGCCCTCGCCGGACTCGCCGGGCTGCTGCTGGTCGCCCGGCGCGTCGACGCCCTGGCGCTCGGCGACGACGCCGCCCGCGGCCTCGGCGTCCCCGTGCGCGCCACCCGCGTCACCGCGGTGGTCCTCGCCTCGCTGCTCTCGGCCACCGCCGTCACCCTCGCCGGGCCCATCGGTTTCGTCGGCCTGTGCGCCCCCGCCCTCGTACGGGCCCTCGCCCGCAGGGCCCGCGGCCTCACCCGCTCGCGTGTACGCCTGCCGATAGCGGGTCTCACGGGCGCCGCCCTGGTGCTCGGCTCGGACGTCCTGCTGCGCGCCCTCGTGCCCGCCGATCTCGCGGTCGCCGTGCCGACGGGCGTCGTCACCAGCCTCGTCGGCGCCGTGTTCCTCGTCGTCATGGCGGCCCGGCTGAAGGACACGGCGGGGGCGGCTCCGCCCGACCGGCTGCGCATCCGGAGCCGGGCCGTGTTCCTCACCACGACGGCCGTGCTGGCCGCCGTACTGGTGGGCGTCACGATCGCGGCCCTTCTGCTGGGCGACAGCAAACTGCTGCTGGGCGACGTCGCGAACTGGGCGCAGGGCAGAGCGGGCCGGGGTGTCTCCTTCGTCCTGGACACCCGGGTGCCCCGGGTCCTCGCGGCCCTCCTCGCGGGCGCGTCCCTCGCCCTGGCCGGCACCTTCGTGCAGGCCGTGACCCGCAACCCTCTCGCGGAGCCCGGGGTCCTCGGCGTCTCGGGCGGTGCCGCGCTGGGCGCGGTCCTGCTGGTGACGACGGTGCCGATCGCCGGATCGTGGGGCATGGCCGGCGCGGCCTTCGCGGGCGCCGCGGTCAGCTCCGTCCTCGTCTTCGGCCTCGCCGCGCGCGGTGGTTTCCGGCAGAACCGGCTCGTCCTCGTCGGCATCGGCGTCGCCACCGCCTGCACCGCGCTGATCAGCCTGCTCATCGTGCTCACCGACCCGTTCAACGCGACGAAGGCGCTGACCTGGCTGTCCGGCTCGACCTACGGCCGCACTCTGCCGGACGTCGTGCCGCTCGCCGTCGTCCTCGTCCTCGGGCTGGCCGTCGCGGTGGCCCGGCGCACGGAGCTGGACCTCGTCTCGCTCGACGACGACACTCCGCGTCTGCTGGGACTGGGCCTGGCGCGGGGCCGGTTCGGCTTCCTGGTCCTCGCGGTGCTGCTGAGCGCCACCGCTGTCGCCGCCGCCGGAACGATCGGCTTCGTCGGCCTCGTGGCCCCGCACGCGGCGCGGGCCCTGGTGGGCCGCCGGCACGTCCGGGTGCTGCCCGTCGCCGTCCTGCTGGGCGCGGTGCTGGTCGGTACGGCGGATCTGCTGGGCCGTACCGTGATCGCCCCGGCGCAGCTCGGCGCGGGCCTGATGACGGCGGCCGTCGGCACGCCGTACTTCCTGTATCTGCTGGTGCGCGGCCGGCGTCAGGGCCGCTGAGCCCGGGCGCCGCGCCCGGCCGCCTCGAGCAGGGCCTCGGCCTGGTCGCGGGCGTGGCCGATGGGGTCCGGGAACACGCCGAGGCCGTACGCGACGAGCGCCCCCTCGTGCAGCAGCATCAGTGAGCGGCCGAGCCGTTCGGCCTCGCCGGGGGCGGCCTCCCGCGCCAGGTCGGTGAAGAGGGCCAGCATCCATGCCTTCTGGCCGGTGATGACCGGGTACGCGGGATGGGACGGGTCGCTGATCTCGGCGTGGGCGTTGACCATGCTGCAGCCCTTGGAGTTGTGGTCCGCGGCCCAGGCGAGCGAGGCGTCGAAGACGGCCCGGACGCGGGCGCGGGCGCCGGGCCCGGCGACGTTCAGATGGCCGTCGAGAAAGGCCCGCCAGCGCTCGTCCCGGTCGGCGAGGTACTCCACGACCAGCTGCTCCTTGGAGCCGAACCGGTCGTAGATCGTCTTCTTGGTGACCCCGGCCTCGGTGGCGATCAGGTCGACGCCGACGGCGTGGATGCCCCGCTCGTAGAACAGCCGGTCCGCGGCCGACCGCACCCGCAGGGCGGCCGGCGTCATCGTGATCCGTCGCGGATTCCGCACGCTCTCCATGCCCCCAGTGTATACCGATCTGTATAGTTGGCCGGGTACTGACTATACCGATCTGTTTACTGGAGGCCCGCGCATGAACGCGCTGCTGTCGGCCGCCTTCGTGATCTGCTGGAGCTCCGGCTTCATCGGGGCCAAGCTCGGCGCGGGGAGCGCCTCCGCCGTCACCCTCCTCATGTGGCGGTTCCTGCCGCTCGCCCTCGTGCTGCTCGCCGTCGCCCTGGCCCGGTCCTCCTGGCGCGGCCTCGCCCCGCGGGACGTGGCCCGGCAGGTCGTCATCGGTGCCCTTTCGCAGAGCGGCTACCTGCTCACCGTGTACTGGGCCATCCAGCTCGGCGTCTCCAGCGGCACCACGGCCCTGATCGACGGCGTGCAGCCCCTGGTCGCCGGGGCCCTGGCCGGTCCGCTCCTCCACCAGTACGTCACACGCCGCCAGTGGCTCGGTCTCGGCCTCGGCGTGGCCGGCGTCGCCGTCGTCACGAGCGCGGACGCCGCGTCCGGCGGGCATGCCGCATGGTGGGCCTACGCCGTCCCGTTCCTCGGCATGCTGTCGCTGGTCGCCGCCACCTTCCTCGAGGGCCGCGCCCGTACGAAGGTGGCGCCCGAGGCCGCGCTGACCACGCACTGCCTCACCAGCGCCGTCGTCTTCACCGCGCTGGCCGTCGGCTCCGGCGCGGCCGTCCCGCCCGCCGATCCCGCCTTCTGGGCCGCGACCGCCTGGCTCGTCGTCCTCGCCACCTTCGGTGGCTACGGCCTGTACTGGATCATCCTCAGCCGCTCGGGCGTCACCCAGGTGAACACCTTGATGTTCCTGATGGCACCCGTGACGGCCGTCTGGGGGGCGCTCATGTTCGGCGAGCCCTTCGGCGTCCGGACCGCCCTCGGACTCGCCGTCGCCCTCGCCGCCGTGCTCGTCGTCCGCGGCGGCACTGATTCCGGTCACCGGCCCGCCGAACGAATCCCGGAAGACGCCGCGAAGGCGGTGACCGGGGCCCGGCGCTGACTCACGCGCCGAAGTCGACGTCCGCCGCGTCCACGATGGAGGCGCCCATGTTGAGTTCCATCATCTCCAGCGCGGCGGACGCCAGATGCGGATGGATCGAGGCGACGGTGTCCCGGGGGACCGTGACGTCCAGATGCCGGATGTGCGCGTCCAGCGCGGAGTACAGCACGCACTGCTCGGTGACCTGCCCGGCCAGCACCACGTGTCCCACGCCCAGCCGCCACAGCAGATACGACAGCGGGGTCTCGTAGAAGGCGGAGTGGCGGGCCTTCACCACGAACAGCGACTCGTCGTCCGGGCGGATCGGCTCGACCAGGTCGGCGCGCGGCCGGGACAGCGCGTTCTCCACGAGCTCGCCGTGGTGGGACCGCCAGCGCCCGAAGTTGTCGTTCGCGTAGATCACGGGCACGTCCGCCGCGCGGGCCCGCTCGATCAGCTTCGCGAGGACCGGTACGACCTGCTCGACGGACGGCACCAGGAGCTCGGCGTCCTCGTGGTCGTACGTGTTGATCATGTCGATCACGAGGAGGGCGACCTTCGTCGTGTCCGTCGGGTCGGTGCGGGGGGTGCTCCCGCTGTCGTCAGTCACGCCTCTCCCTGGGGGAAACGGGCCGGTATGGGGGAAACGCGCAGTCGAGTACCCGGCGGCGGCGCCGGTGTAACGGGTGGGGCGCGCGGGACGGCCGTCAGTCCTCGGCGACGACCCGTACGGTGCCGAGCCGCTGGTCCGCCGCGTCCGGCAGGAACATCCCGGCCTCGACACCGGTCAGCAGATACTCCAGCACCGGCTCGGTCAGGCGCTCGCCGGGCAGGACGGCGGGGATGCCCGGCGGATACGGGGTGATCATCTCGGCGGCGACCCGGCCGACGGCATCCCGTGGGGCGACCTTCTCGTGGCGTGCGAAGTAGGCGTCCCGGGGCAGTTCGGCCTGCTCCATCCGCAGCCCGGCGGGGGAGGGGACCGCGACCCGCGGTGCGTCGCGCAGCTCCGGGGCGTGCTCGGCGAGGTCGCGCAGCGCCGTGAGCAGGCGGCCCGTGGTCTCCTCGTCGTCGGCGTGGGTGAGCTGTGCGCTGATCCTGCGGTGGTCGAAAAGGTGCCCGTCGATGTGGTGGTGTTCGCGCAGCCGGTCCGCCGCCCGGTAGCCGGTGGTGCCGAGCGCGCTGATGTCGATCACGACCGGCAGCGGGTCGAAGCCGGCGGCCAGATGGGGGCCGCAGAAGTCGTCCGCGTCGTTCACATGCATGCCGTCGATGGCCTCGATCGCCTCGCGGGTGCGGGCGGCCAGCTTCAGCGCCCCGCCGACGAGGTCGTGGCCGTGCTGCACCATCTGCCGCCGCCAGGCGTCGATCCCGGCGTAGATCAGCACGTTGGGGCTGGTGGTGTCCAGCAGGTCGGCACGGGAGGCCAGCTCGGCCGGGTCGATCAGATCCCCCCGCAGATGGAAGACCGAGCCCTGCTCCAGACCGCTGCCCATCTTGTGGATGCTGGTCACACAGATGTCGGCACCCGCGTCCATCGCCCAGGCCGGCAGATCGGCGTGGAAGGGCAGGTGTGCGCCCCAGGCCTCGTCCACGACCAGCGGCTTGCCGCGCCGGTGGCAGACCTCCGCGATCCCGCTCAGATCGGCGGCCGCGCCGTACGGGGTGGGGCTGGTGACCAGGGCGCCGTCCGCGTCCGGATGCTCCTCGAACGCCTTTTCGTACGCGGCCGTGGACGGCGGGTGCGCGATGCTCCGCCCGGCGTCCCACTGGGGTTCCACCCACACCGGTTCGACCCCGGACAGGATCAGCCCGGCGACGACCGACTTGTGGGCGTCGCGGCCGACGAGGAGCTTGTGGCCGGGGCAGGCCACCGTCAGCATCGCGGCCTTCACCGACAGGGAGCTGCCGCAGGTCGAGAAGAACGTGTGGTCCGCGTGGACCGCGTCGGCCATCAGTTGTTCGGCCCGCACGAGGATCTGGTTGCGGGCGAGCCGGTCGTCGAGGCCGCCGTTGGCGAGGACGTCCCCGAAGAACACGGCGTCGCCCAGCACGGCCCGGGCCCGGGGGTCGGCGCCCCGGGCCCGTTTGTGACCCGGGGGAGTGAAGGCAAGTTCGTCCTCGTTCCCGTAGGCGGCGAGCGCTTCGAGGACCGGAGCTTCGGCGTGGTTCATCCCCATGGGGGCCGGGTTCCCCGAGTGCCGTCCCCGATGCCGGGCCGGACGTCAGGCGGTCGCGGCCACCGGCTCCGGGGTCCGCAGCGCCGACCCGCCGTCCCGCCACGCCGCGAGCAGCCGGGCGGCGAGCCGGTCCTCGAGATGGCCGGTCGCGCGGATGCCGAACACCACGTCCGCCTCCAGCCCCGGCTCCTCCTCGAGCAGCCCGCCGACGACGTCGTGCCGTACGACCTGCTCGTGCACGGCGTCCGCCTCCACGTGCTCGGCGTAGAACCGCACGGCGGCCGGGCCGGCGCCCACCCGCTCCAAAGCCTCGGCCAGCCGCCGGGACCCCGGGGACGAGGTGACCTCGACGGAGGCGAAGTGCCCCACGAGGGCGGCCCGCAGCGCCCGGTGCAGACCGAACAGCGACATCAGGTTCACCGTCGCCAGCATCTCGGCGGGCGCCGGATCGACATAGTGGCCGTACGCGGTCTCCAGGCCCAGGTCCGCCATCAGGTCGGCGAACAGCTGGGCGTGGATCTCGTCCGCGCGGCCCCCGCCGAACTCGTCGAACTCGATGGCGACCATCGCCGCCTTCGCCCGGCCGTACAGGCGGGGGATGACCCAGGCGTGCGGGTCGGCCTCCTTCAGGTGGTACAGCGAGCGCAGCGCCGCGTACTCCCGCAGCTGCCCGAGGGTGCCCTCGTCGCGCAGGAAGTGCGAGACGCTGCCGGTGCCGTCCACCGGCTCCACCTGCAGTTCGTCCAGCGCCGCCCAGGCGCTCTCCCTGTCGCCGGCCGGCACGTCGGCGCGCAGCGCGCCCAGGAACCGATCCTCCAGCGCCGCGCGCACGGACAGCAGGCCGCTGTCCCACTCCCGCGCCTCCGGCACGCCCTCGAAGCCCTGGTAGTGCAGTTCGTACAGGGCGTACAGGGCGAGCTGCAGATCGTCGCCGTACGGATCCGCCGCGGCCGGCGCCGGCACCTCCACGTCCCGCGCGCCGCGCATCAGGTCCATGACGGCGCCGGAGAGCGGGCCGCGCGGCTCGGGCAGCGCGGGCACCGTCCGCCGCGAGAGCCGCCGGGGAGTCGTCGTGGTCATGCGGTCCCGTCCTCGTCCGTCGTCGTACGTTTCGCCCGCTTGCGGTGACTGGTGTCGCACCAGGGGAAGATCTTGCTGCGGCGGCAGGTGCAGACGGCCACGCTGAACCGGTCGCAGACCGTCACCTCGCCGTCCTCGCCGACCACCTCGACCGGGCCCTCGATCAGCAGCGGGCCGTCCCGCTGCACCCGGATGCGGCGGGGCCGCTCAGACGCGCTCACCGCGGATCACCACCAGTTCCTCCGTCAGATCCTCGTCCGCGAGACCGCGCTCGCGCAGCCACTCCGCCCGGGAACGCAGCACCGGGCCGTAGGGCAGCTGTGCCCGCTCCACGACCTGGGCCCGCAGCCCGGCCGCGGTCAGCCGGGCCAGCGTGGCCTCGACCCCGCACAGATGCGAGTGCACCATCAGAAGCCTCCCCGAGGGGCGCAGCAGCGCGGGCGCGTGGTCGCAGATCCGGTCGATCAGCAGCCTTCCGTCCGCCCCCGCGTCCCAGGCCCGGGCCGCGCCCTTCGACGGGCGGCTGTCGGGCGCGGGTACATAGGGCGGGTTGGAGACGACCAGGTCGAACCGCCGGCCGGGCACCGCCGTCATCAGGTCGCCGCGGCGCAGCCGCAGGGTCTGCCCGTTCTGCCGGGCGTTCCACCAGGCGGCGGCCAGCGCCCTCCGGGAGATGTCCACGGCGGTGACGCGTCCGCCCAGGCGGGCCGCCTCCACCGCCAGCATGCCGCTGCCGGTGCCCAGATCCAGCACATCGGTCCCCGCGGTGACCCCCTCGAGGTGCAGGGCGCGGGTCAGCAGCCGGGTGTCGAACTGGGGGCGGTACACGCCCGGGAGCACCCAGCAGCGCAGGGGAGGGTGCGGAGCGAGAGCTTCTGTGGTCATGGACGCGCTCCTCAGCCCGCGGCCTGCAGCGGCCGCTCGGACAGGGCACGGGCGACACCGAGCAGGTTGTCGGCCATGGTGCGACCGGTGCTGTGCGCCCAGTCGCGGCCCCTCTGCTCGTCCAGATAGTCGGGCCCGGGGCCGGGGCCCAGATGCCAGTACGTCCAGGCCTGGCCCGGGATCGTGAAGCCGATGTCGGCGAGGGCCCCGGAGATCTCGCTGATGACGTGGTGCGCCCCGTCCTCGTTGCCGGTGACGACGACACCGGCCACCCGGTTGTACGCGACGGGGCGTCCCTGGTCGTCGGTCTCGGACAGCATCGCGTCCATGCGTTCCAGGACGCGCTGCGCCACCGACGACGGACGTCCCAGCCAGGTCGGCGAGGCCATGACGACGATCTGGGAGTCCAGAACGCGCTCGTGCACCTGGGGCCACTCGTCGCCGTCGCCCGCGTCGGTCACGACACCGGGGGCGATCTTCAGGTCGACGGCCCGTACGGACGACACCTCCACGCCCTGCTCGGCGAGCCGACCGGCGACCACCGAGGCCAACGCCTCGGTGTTGGACGGCTCGGGAGACCCCTTCAGGGTGCAGTTGATGACCAGTGCTTTCACAGTCGCTCCGGGGATCGAGGACGGGGGTCGGCCATCGGCCGGGGAGGGGCTCAGTCCTCGCCCCGGACGATGTTCCACTCGGCCTCCGCGCGGGCCGATGGCTGCGTGCTTCTGTCCTCCACGGCGGCGACGCACGTACGTATCGCCTTCTCCTCCGGGTGCCGGGACTCCATCCAGCCGGTCCGGGGCAGGTGCAGGACTTCCTTCTTCGCGGTCCGCGCGGTCACGGCGCTTCAACTTCTTCCTTGCTCGGGTGGGAGCCGGTCGCGGCTCCCTGAAGTGCCGACCGGGTGCCCCCGACCCGCGGCCGGGAAACGCGGTTCAGAGATCACGCCGGGGCAGGGGCCGCACCGCCGGGCCCTGGACCACCTGGCCGTCGGGGGCGAAGCGGGAGCCGTGGCAGGGGCACTCCCACGCCTGTTCCGCCCGGTTGAAGGACACGATGCAGCCGAGGTGCGTACAGCGGGCCGACAGCGTGTGGAGCGTGCCGTCCGCGTCCCGGTGGACGGCGCACAGTCCCGCGCCGGACCGCACCACCGCGCCGTCGCCGGGCGCGATGTCGTCCGGCGAGGGACCGCTCCCGGGCAGCGGGGTGATCCGGTCGCCCACGAAATGCCGCGCGACCTGCGCCTGGTGCGCCAGGAACCGGCCCCCCTCGCGGACGACCGGGCCCAGCCGGCGCGGGTCGTACAGCCCGCTCCACGCCACCTCGCGTCCGCCGATCAGATCCGCGAGGAGCCGGCCCGCCATGATGCCGCCGCTCATGCCCCAGCCACCGAAGCCGGTCGCCACGTACGTGTGCTCGCCGCCGGCGTGGAACGGGCCGACGAGCGGCACGGTGTCCGTCGCGTCGTTGTCCTGGGTGGCCCACCGGTGCGTGAGCGTCACCTCAGGGAAGTACCGCCGCGTCCACGCGGCCAGCCGCTCGAAGCGCTCCTCGGCGTCGGCGGTGCCGGGCGTGAAGTGCTCGCCCGTGACGATCAGCAACCGGCGTCCGTCGTCGAGCGGCGCCGTACGCACCGAGCGCGTGTTCCGCTCCGGCGTGATGTACATCTGCCGCGGCGCGTGCTCCCCGGCGATCGGGCCCGCCACCACCAGCTCCCGGCGCGAGGACAGCCGCGCGAAGAGCAGCGCGCGGTCGAACACCGGGTAGTGCGTGGCCACCACGACCTTGCGAGCCCGCACCCGCACGCCCGCCTCGGTGGTCAGGACGCACGGCTCGCCCTCGGTCAGCCCGGTCACCCGGGTGCCCTCGTACACCGCGCCGCCGAGCCGCCGCAGGTCCTCCGCCAGCGCCAGCAGGTATTTGCGCGGATGGAACTGTGCCTGCCCGTTCACCCGGACCGCGCCGGCCACCGGGAACGGCAGGTCCGTCTCCGTGACGAACTCCGCGTCCAGGCCCGCCTCCCGGGCCGCCTCCGCCTCGGCGCGCAGCTCCGGGACGTGCCGCGGGTCCTCGGCGTACGTGTGGGCCGCGGCCTCCTCCCACTCGCAGTCGACGCCCAGCTCCCGCGCGACCCGTTCCGCGTGCCCGATCGCCTCGGACTGCGAGCGCGCGTACAGCCGGGCCGCTTCCGGGCCCCTGGTGCGGCGCAGCCGGTCGTAGACCAGGGTGTGCAGCGCGGTCAGCTTGGCCGTGGTGTGCCCGGTGACCGAGGCGGCGAGCCGCCCCGCCTCCAGCACGGCCACCTCACGGCCCTGCCGGGCCAGCTCCCACGCCGTGCTCAGCCCGGCGATGCCCCCGCCGACCACGGCGACGTCGACGGAGAGGTCACCGTCCGGCGGGGGAGCGGGATCGCCGGGCGGGGCGGTCCGCAGCCAGTACGACTCGTAGGGCGTGCTCTCAGCGTTCATGGGCGCCGGGTTCCCGGCCGGCCGGGAACACACGCCGAATCGCCGGACCACGGTCGTTCGCGGGACCGACGATCTTTTGCCGGACCCACGGACTTTTACATCCCGTGGCACGGGTACCCGACCCCCGCAACGCACGACAGGCCGGGCCGCGACGCACGGAACCGGCCCGCGAGACGAGCGCATCAGGAGGATCGATGAGCACGGTCAAGGAAACGGTCGACGTGGAGGTTCCGCTGCGCCGGGCCTACGACCAGTGGACCCAGTTCGAGGACTTCCCGCGCTTCATGGAGGGCGTGGAGGAGGTCCGCCAGCTCGACGAGCGGCACAACCACTGGGTCACGAGCATCGGCGGGGTGCGGCGCGAGTTCGACACGGAGATCGTCGACCAGCTCGCCGACGACCGCATCACCTGGCGATCCGTGAGCGGGGACACCAAGCAGCGCGGCTCGGTCCGCTTCGAACCGCTGGACGACGCGCACACGCGCGTGGAACTCACGATGGACGTCGAGCCGACCGGCATGGCCGAGAAGGGCGCGGACGCCCTCGGCATGATCGACCGGCGCGTCAAGGGCGACCTGCACCGCTTCAAGGAGTACGTCGAGAAGGGCGGCAGCACCGGCGGATGGCGCGGACGCATCCGGCCGGAGGACCCCGGCACCGTCCTCTGACGGCGCGCTCGGAGCACTCCCGGCCGGTCCGTACCACGGCGGACCGGCCGGTCGTCCCGTCCGGCGGGGCGGGACGCACGTCGTCCCGACGTGGGAAGCGTGGTGACGCCCATGCGCGCCGAGGTGGACCGGATCGCCGAGCCGTGGGGCGAACGCACCCCGTACGGCCCCGGCACCCCGTGGCCGGCACGGGTCGACTCGTATCTGGGACCCGGCGTCACGGCCGGGGACGTCGACGCCTGGGTGCCGACGGCGTCCGTCCTGCACTCCAACGGGGACGCCATGGACGTCGCCGTCGCCGGCGGACGGATCGTCGGGGTCCTTGGCAGCGCCCGGGACCGCGTCAACCACGGGAGGTTCGGGCCGAAGGACCTTTCGGCTGGCAGGCCAACCGCTCCGAGGACCGGCTCACGACGCCCCTCGTGCGCCGCGACGGACGGCTGGAGCCCTGCGACGGGGACATCGCCCTCGCCAGGATCGTCGACCGCAGCAAGGACCTGCCGGAGGCGTACGGGCCCGGCTCGATCGGCTTCCACACCAGCGGCCAGCTCTTCCTCGAGGAGTACTACACCCTCGCCGTGATCGCCCGCGCCGGGATCGGCACCCACCACATCGACGGCAACACCCGGCTGTGCACGGCGACGGCGGCCGAGGCGCTGAAGGAGACCTTCGGCTGCGACGACCGGCCCGCCTCGTACACGGACGTCGACCACGCCGACGTCCTCGCGCTGTTCGGTCACAACATGGCCGAGACCCAGCCCGTGCTGTGGATGCGGGTGCTCGACCGGCTGCCCGGCCCCGAACCGCCCCGCCTGGTGTGCGTCGACCCGCGCCCGACACAGGTCGCCCGGCACGCCACCGTCCACCTCGCGCCCCGCCCGGGCACCAATGTGGCCCTGCTCAACGCGCTGCTCCACGAGATCATCCGCACCGGCCGGGTCGACCGTGCCTTCGTCGACGCGCACACCGTCGGCTTCGACGAACTCGCCGAGCGCGTCGCCGACCGCACCCCGCAATGGGTTGTCCCCGCAGCTGCTGTTCAGGGCGGGCAGGGGCGGCTGACCCCGCGCAGGTCAGCCGGCGGGGCCCACGCGGCACTCCTGGTCAGCGGTGACACCGGACTGGCCCATCTGGCGGTGGCGCACGGCACACCGTCCGTGACGCTCTTCGGCCCGGTGCCGCCCCGCCTCTGGGGGCCACCGCCTGGCGGCCGGCACATCGCCCTGTGGCGGCCGGGACCCCCCGGAGACCCGCACGGGACCGCCCCCGACCCGTGCCTGCTGCGGATCGACACCGCCGAGGTCGTCGTAGCGGCCCGCTCCCTCCTCCTCACCCCGTCCCCGGCCTGACAGGCGATCCGCCCCCTCACCGGGGTTCTCTCCTTGCCCTCCCGGCACACGCGGGCGAGGGTGGATATGCGGTCGGGCGGCGGGGCCACCCCGGCGCACCGCCCGTCCGACGCACGCGGCCGACAGGAGCGGAAGAGCGAGGCACGATGGCGAGTCGTTCCCCCCTCAGGATGGTGCCGGCCACCGGCCGTGTCACGGTGGTGTGTCTGGCCGGCGCACCGGACGCCGAGGGCTGCGTCCGGCTGGACCAGGAACTGCGGCACCATCTCGACCGCGCCGCCCGTCTGGGCCACCGGCTGGTCCTCGACATGGCCGCCGCCCCGGCGGTCGACGCCACGGTCCGGCGGACCCTGCGGGACGGGACCCTGCACCTCGCGGACGCCCCGGTCCTGGTCGTGGCGACACCCGAGGCGCGCAAGGAACTGGAGCAGGAGGAGGACCTCCCCGGCCTGCGCCTGTACGGCACACTGGCCGAGGCCCTGACAACGCTTCCCCCCACACCGGTCCCCGCCCCGACGGCCCGGCCCAGGCGGCACCGACCGGCGACCGACGCGGAGAGCCTGCGCGGCGAGGTCTTCGGACTCCGCGCCAAGGCACGCACCGCCGGGCTCATCGGCATCGCGCAGGGCATGCTCATCGCCCGCTACGGCCTGCCCGACCCCGAAGCCGCGTTCGCCCTGCTGCGAGAGGGCTCCCAGCAGCGCAACGTCCCCCTGCGGGTCCTCGCGTCCGCCGTCGTCACGGCGCCTCCGCCGCAGAGCGACGACGAGTGGTTCCCGGGACGGGGGACGCACGCCCCGCCGCCCGACACCGCGTTCCTGCGGTCCTGCGCCGGAGACGTCACCGACCGGCGGCAGATCATCGGCGCCGCCCTGGCCACGGCGATCGCCGTGGCCGAGGCAGACGCGGGCGAGGTGCACCTCACCGACCCGGCCCAGGACCACGCGCTGATCCTGGAGGCCCATCAGGGCCTCGACGCCGCCTACTGGGACGAGGTCGCCCTCGTCACCGGCCCGCCGGTCCCCGTCGCCCTGGCCCAGAGCCGGCTCGCACCCGTCGCGGTGCCCGACGTCGCCGCCGACGAGACCCTCGCGGCCCACCCGGCCGGCCAGGCCCTCCTGGCGGCGGGCAGCCACGCGGTGTACAGCGTTCCGCTGATCACCCCCGAGCGGCACTGCACCGGCACCCTGACCCTGCACCGCAACGACCCCGGCACCTGGCCGGGCACAGCCCGCCGCGCCGAACTGCTCCGCCTGGCCTCAGACGTGGCGGCCTGGCGCAGCTGGTACCGCCGCACGGTGGTCCTGGACGCCTTGGAACACCTGCACCAGCACAGGCCTGGCCGTGACCGTGACGGCCGGTGACCGGGGCTCACGGTCCCGACCAGCCGCTCTCCCGTTCCCGCTGGGCTTACGACGGGTCGCCGTCATCGTCCGCGCGGTCGCCCTCCGCCCGGGACGGGGTCGTCCGTGCCGCCTCCTCCGTCTGGGCCGGCGTGTCGTCCTGGTCGCGGTCGCCTTCGGCCCGGGACGGGGGCGATTCAGTCACGGGGGTCCTCCTCGATCCGATGAGGGAGGGGCCGGGTACCCACGCCCGTCGGGGCGAGGCATTCAGGTGCCGGTCGTGCCGCCCCGGTCCAGCGGTCCCCAGGAGTTCCGGTGGTGCCGGACGACGCGGTCGGCCTCGGTGATGACCCGGTCCTCGATCCAGCCCAGTGGGCGTACGTCCCTGACCAGAGGCTCGTTGTCGGGGCCGCGGGCCGCCTCGCGGGCCGTGAGGACCCAGGGCCGGGTGCGGGAGTCCTTGATGCGGGGCAGGTGCGCGTAGTCGTACAGGCGCCGGGCCACCCAGACGCGGAGCGGGCGGCCGTCCCACCGCTCCTCGACGTCCAGCGGGTTCGCGGACAGACCGGGCAGCGCAGCCCCGTCAGCTCGTCCCGGCTCGACATCGCCGCCATGTCCGTGGCGGGGCCCAGGGACCAGCGCACGTACAGCCCCGGCGGGCGGCGACCAGATCGGCGAGCTCGCCCAGCGTCGCGAAGGGCGTCATCCCCGAGGTGTCCGGGCCCGGTGTCGCACGTGCCGTGGGCACCAGCTTTCCAGTCCCGGCACAGTTCATCCGCGTTCGCCGCCCCGGTGTGAGGGGTTGCGCCGGTCGGCCCCCGGCCGGGCCGGCTCGACGCGCGCGCCCGCCGTCGTGGTGCCAGCGTGGAGGGCAGCACTCGGGACACGGACGGAGCGGGACGGTCATGGCGCGGGCGATCTGGACAGGTGTGATCACGTTCGGGCTGGTCAGCGTGCCGGTCGGCCTCTACACCGCCACCCAGGACCACACCCTGCACTTCCACCAGCTGCAGCGCGGCACCTCCGACCGCATCCGCAACCGCCGGGTCAACGAGCGCACCGGCGAGGAGGTCTCCCCGGACGACATCGTCAAGGGCTTCGAGATCGCGGACGGCGAGTACGTCGTGATCGAACCGCAGGAGCTGGACGCGATCGCACCGGGCCGCAGCCGGACCATCGAGATCTCCGACTTCGTCGACCTGGACGAGATCGAGCCGGTGTACTTCGCCCGCACCTACTACCTCGCGCCGCGCGGCGAGGAGCACCTCAAGGTGTACGAACTGCTGCGCGCCGCCCTGGAGAAGGCCAACCGCATCGGTGTCGCCACCTTCGTCATGCGCGGCAAGCAGTACCTCACCGCACTGCGCGCCGAGGAGAAGGCGCTGATGCTCCAGACCCTGCACTGGGCGGACGAGGTCCGCGACTCCACCCGTGAGCTGCCGCAGCTCCCGGAGCACCGGGCCGGAAGCGGCAAGGAACTCGACATGGCGCTCCAGCTCGTCGACGCCCTGAGCGGCCCGTGGGAGCCGTCGCGCTACCACGACACCTACGAGGAGAAGGTGCGCGAGCTGGTGCAGGCCAAGGCCGAGGGGCAGGAGATCGCCCCGGCCGAGGAGCCGCCGAGCGCGACCAACGTCGTCGACCTCATGGAGGTCCTCCAGGGCAGCATCGAACGCGCCCGCTCCGGCGGCGGCAAGACGTCCCCGGCCGGGCAGACCAAGTCCGGGGCAAAGCAGTCCAAGCCCGCGTCGGAGCGGTCCAAGTCCGCCTCCGCGCCCAAGAGTTCGGCACGCAAGAGCTCCGCCGCTCCGAAGAAGAGCGAATTGCGTGAGCTGAGCAAGGCCGAGCTGTACGAACGCGCCACCGCGCAGGAGATCCCCGGCCGGTCCCGGATGAGCCGTCAGGAGCTGATCGACGCCCTCGCCGGCGGCGGACGCCGGCGCAAGAAGGCCGCCGCCTGACGGACCCCTCCCCGCACCGGCTGGGCCGGTCGGATGAAATGCGTCTGCTCCATCGGAGGTGCCGTGAGCGGCCCCGGCGCCCCGCGCCCGGAGGGTCCCCGATGATCTTCGCGTCGGCGCTGGGCCGGCCCGGAGACGAGGAGTGACCATGGCGGACCGGAAGGTTTCCCGGAGCGGGCCGCAGCGGCCGCGCGGCCGCTGGGCGACGCTCTGCGCGGGAGTCGCCCTGCCGCTGGCCCTCGGGCTGACCGGCACGGCCACCGCGTCCGCCGAACCCGCACCGACGCGCCCGGTCCTCGACGTCGCCGCGGCGGTGGCGTACGGGCTCGTCCACCCGGAGGCGGCCCCCGCCGGAGCCGACGACTGGTCGTGCCGGCCCTCGCGCGAACACCCCCGCCCGGTCGTCCTGCTGCACGGCTCGGCGGCGAACGCCTACGCCAACTGGAGCATGCTCGCCCCCTACCTCAAGAGCCTGGGCTACTGCGTCTTCGCCCCCAACTACGGCGGCACGCCCGGCAATCCGTTCAAGGCCACCGGGCCGATCCCGAAGTCCGCCCGGCAGGTCGCCCGGTACGTCGACCGCGTCCTGAAGGCCACCGGCGCCAGCAAGGTCGACCTCGTCGGGCACTCGCAGGGCGGCGGCCCGACCCCGCGCTGGTATCTGCGCTTCGAGGGCGGCACCGACCCGGCACACCCGAAGCGCAACAAGGTGCGAAGGCTGATCGCCCTCGCCCCGTCCAACCACGGCGGCGACATCTCCGGCGTCGGCACGGTCACCGGCCGCCTCGGCCTGGACCCGGCCGTGTCCGCCGTCGTCGGCCAGGCGTGGTCGGACCAGATGGTGGGCTCCGCCGTGAACCGCCGGCTCGACCGCGACGGCGACACGCAGCCGGGCATCTCGTACACGGTGGTCTCCACCCGGTACGACCTGTTCGCCACGCCGTACCGCAACAACTTCCTGACGGCGGGCCCGGGCGCCACCGTCCGCAACATCCTCATCCAGGACGTGTGCCCGCAGGACATGTCCGACCATCTGTCGCTCGCCTACGACACCAACGCCGCCCAGCTCGTGCGCAACGCCCTCGACCCGGCGCACGCCCACCCCGTCCGCTGCGGCCTCACCCTGCCTCTGCTGGGCGGCTGACCTCCGGGCGTCCGGTGCCCGGTCCGGCCGAAGTCCGCCCCCGCCCCCGTCCGTTGAGTCCGGACGCGTACGCCCGCGACGTGCGCCGTCCACCGGCACGGGCCGGGGCACCGAGCCGAGTCACGCTAGCCGTTACCGGCGGGTCGGCCCAACTCGCCGACCCCTTGCGGCCGTTCTGACTCGAACGCTTGTACCGCACCCGGCCGGCTGCCTAGGGTCTGAGGGCGCGGACGTCCCCGGAAGGGCCCGTTCCGCCCCAACCCCCCACCACACGAAGAGATTCACCATGCACCCTCGCAGAGCACGGCTGCTCGCCGTCACCACCGCCACCCTCGGCTTCGGCGCCCTCGGCACGGCGACCGCCCACGCGGAGACACCCTCCTTCTGCCAGGGCAGATACGTCTGCCTGGAGAACGGCACCGCCTTCGGCGCCCCCGCCGACGCCTACCCGGAGACCTCCGGCGACGACCGGATCACCGCCGAGCAGATCGTCCGCGACTGCGCGGCCGAGAGCGAGCAGGACATACCCGGCGTCGCCTGCGGCTTCTACCCGTACGGCGAGCCGCGCACCACCGGCTACGGCACCTGGAAGCCGCTCACCGCCGACTTCTCCAACTGCTACGGCGGCAACGAGCAGAACAACCTCACCTGGTCCCACAGCAACGAGTACTCCACCTCCAACAGCGTCACGGTGGGCGCCGGCGTCGAGATCGGGCTCAGCGAACTCGTCAAGGCGTCGATCCAGACCAGCTACCAGCACACCTGGGGCCGTTCCACGGGCAGCACGCAGAGCTTCAGCGCGTTCGTGCCCAAGGGCCACAAGGCGCACCTCCAGCACCGCCACCAGCGCCAGGAGGTCACCGGGGTGCTGTGGATCGACTACGAGCACACCGGCACCGGCCCGATGGAGGGCCACGGTCACCACTACTGGGCGATCACCGACTTCAAGGCCGCCTCACCGGTGAAGGACGAGGACGGCGTGGTCCGGGACCAGGTCGCCCTGTCCCGGCCCCAGCGCCTCCAGCAGGGCGACTGCCCCGACTGATCGACTGACGGACCGACGGACGGACGGATTGGCCCGGGGGCGCGGGCACTCGCCCACATGTACTAAGCTTGCTCCCAGAGCCGGTCACCGCAACTCGCGGTCACCGACCCTGCGTTGGTGGTCCAAGGAAAGACGCCCCGCTTCCTGCGGGGAGATGCAGGTGCAAGGCCTGCCCGGCGCTCCGGCACGAGGCCCGTCCGCGACACGCGGACGGGCCTCGTACGTTTCCCGCGCGGTACGGCAGGCCGTACAGCAGCCCGATTCCCGTCGCGCACATGCGGCCGTTCGATCAGGGCAGTAGTCGTCATCAGTGAGGGTCCCGGCCACCACCACGACGAGGAGTACGCCATGACATCCACGGGACAGAAGGACCAACCCGCCACCGCCCCGGACGGGGAGCCCGGACTCAAGCGGGTGATGGGTCCGGGTCTGCTGCTGCTCTTCATCGTCGGGGACATCCTCGGCACCGGCATCTACGCCCTGACCGGCCAGGTCGCGGGCGAGGTCGGGGGAGCGGCCTGGCTGCCGTTCGTCATCGCGTTCACCGTGGCCCTGATCACCGCCTGCTCCTATCTGGAACTCGTCACCAAGTACCCCGAGGCCGCCGGTGCCGCGCTGTACGTGCACAAGGCGTTCCGCAAGCACTTCCTGACGTTCCTGGTGTGCTTCGCCGTGATGTGCTCCGGCATCACCTCGGCGTCGGCGGCCTCCAGAGCCTTCGCCGCCAACCTGGTCACCGGGTTCGGACTGGACGGCGGCGACGGACTCGTCCTCGCGATCGCCCTCGGCTTCATGACGCTGGTGCTGCTCGTGAACCTGCGGGGCGTCAGCGAGAGCCTCAAGGTCAATGTGTTCCTGACCGCCGTGGAGCTGTCGGGTCTGCTGCTCGTCGTCCTGATCAGCGGCTGGTTCATCGCCGGGGGGAACGCCGACTTCTCCCGGGTCGTCGCCTTCGAGAGCGCCTCCGACAAGAACGTCTTCCTCGCCGTCAGCACCGCCACCTCGCTCGCCTTCTTCGCCATGGTCGGCTTCGAGGACTCGGTCAACATGGCCGAGGAGACCAGGGAACCGTCGCGGATCTTCCCCCGCATGATGTTCACCGGGCTCGGCATCACCGGCCTGATCTACGTCCTGGTGTCGGTGTGCGCGGTCGCGGTCGTGCCCGTCGGCCGGCTCGCCGAGAGCGAGACACCGCTGGCCACCGTGGTGCGGACGGCGGCGCCCGACTTCCCGATCTCCGACCTGCTGCCGTTCATCTCCATGTTCGCCGTGGCCAACTCGGCGCTGATCAACATGATGATGGCCAGCCGGCTGCTCTACGGGATGAGCCGCAAGGGCGTCCTGCCGCCGTTCCTGGCCAAGGTGCACCCCGTACGGCGCACCCCGCAGGCGGCGATCGTGTTCACCACCGTCATCGCCTTCGGCCTCATCACGTTCGTCTCGCTGAACCCGGACAGCCCGGTCGTCGCCCTCCTCGGCGGCACGACGTCGCTGCTGCTGCTCACCGTCTTCGCCGGGGTGCACGTGGCGGTCCTGGTGCTGCGCAAGGACACCGTGGACACCCCGCACTTCCGGGCCGGCCGTGTCCTGCCCGTCGTGGGCGCGGTCGCCTGCCTCTATCTGGTGCTGCCGTGGTCGTCCGGACGCCCCGGCGACGAGTACCGCATCGCGGGTGTGCTGCTGCTGGTCGGCGTCGCGCTGTGGGCGGTCGCGTGGTTCACCCGCGACCGCACCGGCACCCGCGCCGCCTCCGACGACGGGGAGCGCGAGGCACAGCCCTGACGTGCCGTGAGCCGGGCGGCACACGGCACGCCCGGCTCACCTACTTCGCGAACGGCCCCTCGAGGGCCTTGAAGCGCTGCATCGCCGTCAGCCGGATCGCGAGATACCCGGCGGCCACGGCGGTACCGGTGTGCAGGAGGTCGGCAACCGCGTACTGCGCCATGGCCTCGCGCACCTCTTGGAGACTCTCGGCGTCGGAGTAGTACGACGCGGCGAACCGGCCGAGCAGCGTCGCGCCGACGAACAGCCCCCACCACAGGTTCACCGGCCACAGCGACGTCCCGCGCGGCCGCCCCTCGTGGGGCAGCGGCGCCGCAGCGCCCCACATGTCGACGGCGACGCGGTACGGCATCCAGAGGTTCACCAGCGGTATCAGCCAGCCCCCGATGGCCCAGCCGCGGCCGTTGCGGAACCCGTCGGGTGCCAGCACGCCCAGGTCCCGTCGCATCAGGTAGAACCAGACGACGAAGACGATCGCGCCGGGCAGGGACACCATCCCCTGGACGTCACCCGCCCGTTCGAACAGCGCGAAGCCGTCGTCCAGCGCCCGCTCGGGCGAGCTCCCGGCCAGCGAGCGCAACCGCAGACCAGCGAACACCGCGAACAGGTCGCTCAGCGCCATGCCCGCCAGCAGCACGCAGACGACGACCAGGAGCACCCGGGACGACGGCCGGGCGGCGCCGGGCAACTGCGGACGCGGTTGCAGGTCAGAGGAGAAGGACATGACGACGACCCCCCACGGGCGACGAGTGGAAAAGCCCGCGGAAGATCGCGTGCGGACGAACCATAGGCCAGCACGACCGCCCCGTCCACGCCGTATGCGCAGCCCCGTGGCTCAGTCCGGCCCGGGCGCGTCCGGTGACTCCGGGGGCTGCCCCAACCGGCGTCTCAGATACGGCTCCTGGGACAGGACGGCCCCCACGCTCAGGGCGATCGCCACGGCGACGCACACCACGATCAGCCAGGACAGCAGCACGAAGACGGAACCGGAGGAACCGTAGTCGGTGAGCGCCCTGTTGAGCGCCCGCGGCATGTAGAAGTGCGCGGTCACCGACAGACCGCTGACCGCGACCGCCGTGATGAGGGCGCCCGGCAGCAGCGGCCCCCACGGCACGGCCCCGCCCAGCAGCAGATGCTGCGTCCACCACCACATGAGGGCCTGCATCAGCAGCACGATCGGGAACCCCAGCGCCGCCCCCATCCCGAACCCGTTGTGCAGCAGCCCCTGGACGACCAGCGCGGCCAGCCACAGGCCGATCCAGGCCAGCCACCGCCACGGCGCCACCTTCGTCCGTGAACGGGGCATCTGCCAGGCCCGGCGGCACAGCCGCTGCACCGCCCGGCTCACCGCCGTCGCCGACAGCAGCACCATCAGACCGCCCACCACGCCGGTCGCCTGCCGCAGATCCTCCGACGGCGGCTGGAACGTCCGCTCCACCTCGGCCTTCGCCTGCCCGGTCAGCCCCAACACCGTGGTGATGGACGTCGTCACCTGCTCCTGCAGCGCCTCCGGCGCGTACGCGCTCAGCACGAACAGCAGCGGCACGGCCGTCAGGAAGCACTGCGCGGCGATCCGGGTGGCGGAGTCGAAGATGTTCACCGCCACGAGCCGGTCCACGATCCCCGTGATCACCGGGAAACGGCGCTCCAGCCGCGCGTGGACGGCCGTCGCCCACGCGACCGTCGCCCGGGAACGCTCACGCCACCAGGCGGCGCGCAGCGGGGACGACCGACGCCGGCGAGTCTCCATCGAGCCGCTCCTTCCCACCTCCAGAGTGCGCGAGGACGCGGTGCCCGGCACGCCGTCCGCCGCCGTGCGCACGGGCCCACGCGAAGATGCGGGCGGGCGACGGCCGTGCGTACGCTCGACCCGTACCGTGCCCGATGGGGGCGCCCATGGTCCTCGACCTGATGCTCGTCGCCCCCGCCATCACGCTCGATCCCCTCCCGCTGATGGCGTTCGTCCTCGTGGTGGCGTCGGCGCGGGGCCTGCGGATCGGGCTGGCCTTCATTACCGGCTGGACGGCGTGCTTCGTCGTCGTGCTGGTCCTGGTGCTCACCCTCACCGGCGGCAGCCCGCCGGAACCGCGCTCACCGCCGTCCACGGCCGCTCTCGCCGTGAAACTCGCCATCGGGGTCGCGCTGGTCGCGCTACGGCGTGCGCGGGCACCTGCTGCGCCGGAGCGGACGCGAGCCGGCCGGGCACCGCGCCCGCAAGGCCCGTGAGTCCAGGGCCGACGGCACCGGCGGCTCGTCGCCGTTCCTCACCTACCGGCTGGAGCGGGGCGCCGTCTGGCCGGCGGCCGTCCTCGCCGTACTGCTCCAGCCGTGGGGTCTGGTGGCCGCCGGGGCCGTCACCGTCGTGGACGCCGACGGCTCCCACAAGTCGACGTGGTTCGTCCTCGTCGCGTTCTGCCTCCTGGCGACCGCCAGCCTGCTCGCCGCCGAGACCTCCCTCGCGCTGCGCCCCGAGCGGGCCCGGCGACGGCTGCTCGCGATGCGCGGCTGGATGGCCGGCCACGCGGAGCGGGCCATCGTCGTCGGCAGTGTCGCCATCGGGCTCTACCTGGTGGGGAAGAGCGTCTCCGGGCTGGCTGGCTGACCCAGGAGCCCCGCGCGCCGAACCCGCACCGCCGTCCTACCCTGAGGCGGAGGGGGGACGGGACCGGCGCACACCGGGAGGTCCGCCCCGATGGACGACTACCCCCTCATCGAGGACCACGGGCTGATCGGCGACCTGCAGACCGCCGCCCTGGTGAGCACCGACGGAGCCGTCGACTGGTTCTGCGCCCCCCGGTTCGACTCGCCGAGCGTCTTCGGCGGTCTGCTCGACAAGGACGCCGGCGGGCACTGCACGGTCCGGCCGTGCCACGGCGCCTACGCGACCAAGCAGTTGTACCTGCCGGACACCGCGATCCTGGTGACCCGCTACATGACCGAGGCCGGCGCCGGCGAGGTGCACGACTTCATGCCCGTCACCGGCACCACCGTCACGGACCGTCACCGGCTGATGCGGATGGTCCGCTGTGTCCGCGGCCGGATGACGTTCGAGGTCGAGATCGCCCCCCGGTTCGACTACGGGCGCCGCCCGCACCGGGTGCACATCACCACGCACGGGGCGACGTTCGAGGCCGACGACGGCACCCACCTCACCGTGCACCCGATCCGGGAGCCGGAGGACGATCGGCTGATCGACGTCCTCGCCGACCGGCGTGACGCCCTACACTTCACGATGACGCTGGAGGCCGGCCAGGAACGCGGACTCGTCCTTGAATGGGGCGGCGACGGCATTCCGCGCACCATCCGGCTCGCCGAGTACGCGGAGGAGTTCCAGGAGACCGTGCGGTACTGGCGGTCCTGGCTGCACCAGTCCCGCTACACCGGCCGCTGGCGCGAGATCGTCGAGCGGTCCGCGATCACCCTGAAACTCATGACGTTCGCGCCCACCGGGGCCGTCGTCGCCGCCCCGACCGCCGCACTGCCCGAGCAACTGGGCGGCGAACGCAACTGGGACTACCGGTTCACCTGGATCCGGGACGCGTCGTTCTCCGTGTACGCCCTGCTCGGCCTCGGCTTCACCGAGGAGGCACAGGCGTTCATCCAGTGGCTGACCGACCGGGTCAGGGAGCGCGCCGGACGCGACAGCACCACCGGCCCGCTGAACATCATGTACCGGGTGGACGGCTCCTCCGACCTCGACGAGCAGATCCTCGACCACTGGGCGGGGTACGCCGGCTCGGCACCCGTACGCATCGGCAACGGCGCCGCCGGCCAACTCCAGCTCGACATCTACGGCGAGGCCCTCGACAGCATCTACTTCGCGCACCGGCACGGACATCCGATGGGCCACCACGGCTGGACCGCGCTGCTCACCAACCTCGACTGGCTGGTCGACCACTGGGACCAGGCGGAAGAGGGACTGTGGGAGACCCGCGGCGGCCGCCAGGACTTCGCCTACGGCCGGGTCATGTCCTGGGTGGCCTTCGACCGCGCGCTGCGCCTCGCCGGCGCCAACGGCCGGCCCGCCGACCCCGCCCGCTGGCGCCGGGCCCGCGACGCCTGCTACCGGCAGGTCATGACGAAGGGCTGGAGCGAGACCCGGCAGGCCTTCGTCCAGCACTACGGGAGCGACGTCCTGGACTCCTCGCTGCTGCGGATGGCGACCGTCGGTTTCATCACGCCTCAGGACCCGCTGTGGACGTCGACCCTGGCCGCCATGGAGGAGGAACTCGTCAGCGACAGCCTGGTCTACCGCTACGACCCGGAGGCGTCGCCGGACGGCCTGGCCGGCTCGGAGGGCACCTTCTCGCTGTGCACCTTCATGTACGTCGACGCCCTGGCCCGCGCGGGCCGGACCGACCGGGCCCGCCTGGTGTTCGAGAAGATGATGGGGTACGCCAACCATCTCGGCCTGTACTCCGAGGAGATCGCGCCCACCGGCCGCCAACTGGGCAACTTCCCGCAGGCCTTCACCCATCTGGCCCTCGTCGACGCGGCCCTCACCCTGAACGCGGCCCTGGACCGGGGCCGGGACTGAAACGTCCCGGGGCGCCTCTCGACCGGAGCCGAGACTGAAGCGCTCGAGACCGCCTCGACCGGGTCTGCGGCTGAAGCGTCCCGAGGCCGCCCGTCACACGCTGCCCGCGCCGCCGCCCGCGGCCCGGGTACGGCCTTCCGGCTCGCCCGGCGCGGTGGCCTCGGCGGGCTTTCCGACCGGTGCAACGGCACGGCCCGGCGGCAGCAGCTCGACCGTCGCGAACCCCACGACCGCCGCCAGCAGCACCACCGGTGTCATCTCCGCCTGGCCCAGAAGCAGGACGACCAGCACCGCACTGCTCACCGGCAGTCGCAGCGCCGCCCCGCCCGCCGCCGCCATCCCGGCCGCCAGCCCCGGCACGACGCCCAGTCCCGGCAGCGGCGCCACCAGCACCCCGGCGGCCGCTCCCAGGAACAGCGCCGGGAAGATGGGACCGCCGCGCAGACTGCCCAGACACAGCGCGTACGCCAGGCCCTTGCACAGCAGGACGGCGATCAGCGCGCCCACCCCCCACGCGTGCGGGTCCTGTGCGAGGCCTGCCAGCGTGGCCTGACCGGACGACGCCACGTCCGCCGGGTTCCGGTCGGTGACGAGCGTGTAGACGGCCCCGCACACCCCGGCGCCCAGCGCGCAGAGCGCCGTACGGGTCACCGGCCGCCCGGCGACGAAGACCGCGGCGAGCCGCCCGGTGTCCATGACCAGGTGCACGGCGAACCCGATGGCCACGGCCAGCAGGACCGACCAGACGACGTCCCCGGCGTCGATGTGCGGCGTCGGCACGCCCAGCCGGAGGGACAGGCCGCCGGTGGACAGGCCCGTCCAGCGGCCGAACCCGGTGAAGACGAGGGAGCCGACACCGCTGGACAGGAGCGCGGGCAGCATCACCGCGAACAGCCGTGGACCGCCCACCCCGGCGACCTCTATCAGGATCACGGCGCCGATCAGCGGGTTGCCGAAGATCGCCGGCAGAGCGGCCGCCGCACCGGCCGCGCCGAGCAGCGCGGCGCTCTGCGGGGTCGTCGGCGCGCGGGCCAGCCGGGCGAACATCATGGCCAGGCCACCGCCGAACGCGATCAGCGGGGCCTCGGGACCGAGGGTGGCGCCCAGCGGAAGGCTGGCGAACGCGGCCAGGACGACACCCGGCAGAGCGGACGCGGACATGCCGGGGGCGTGCAGTCCGGCCGCCGGCACATGCCCGCCCGCACCCGGCAGATGACGGACCACCAGGCCGACGCAGACCCCGGCGACCGCCAGCACCGGCAGCGGCCACCACCAGGGCGGGGTGTCCCAGCCCAGCGCGTCGGGGAGGTCGACCCACAGCGCGTGCTCCAGCTGGTGCAGCGCGGCCAGGAACCAGAACGCCAGCAGCGACACCGGGACGCCGATCAGCGCGGAGAAGACGAGCGCCTTCAGATACGCCGGGTCGCGCAGCATCGCGCGCAGCCGGTCGGCCTCCTCCGGCTGGGTCCGTCCCCCGGACGGGGACGGCTCCCGCGCGCCCTGCTCGTCGTGCGTCAAGCGAGGATCCGGCGCTTCTGGGCCTGGAACTCCTCCTCGGTGAGTACCCCCTGGGCCTTGAGGTCACCGAGCTGCTTCAACTGTTCGATCTTCGCGGTCATGTCGTCGGCCGCCACCGGTTCGGGCGGGGCGGGCGGGGCGGGGGCCACGGGGGCCGCCTCCTGCTCGTACACCATCCCCCGCTGCCGGTCCTGTTCGGCCCAGCGGCCGGCCTGGCGGCGCGAGACCCGGTTGGACACCGCCGTGGCGGTCCCGGAGATGACGGCCGTGCGGGCGACCCCGCGGAGCAGTCCTGGCATGTCGTTCGTCTCCCTGCTGAGGTGTGCCCGGGGCGGGGGCGGACGCACTCACCGCGCGACGACGGACCCGCCCGCGGGCGCCGCCGCCTCGGCCGCGTCCAGCGACGCGACCAGGCTGTCCATGGGGATACGGCCGCTCGCCACCAGTTCGGCCCCGCCGCGCCGGAGCGCACGGGCCAGGGGAGCGGCCCACAGGTTCTCGTAGACCAGCACCGCCGCCGAGTTGCCCGCCTCCAGCGCGGCGCAGGCGTCCTCCAGGTCGCCCTGGTCCAGCAGTCCGGAGGAGGCCCCCTCGAACACGGTGAGGTCGACCTCGTCCCCGGTGTTCCGCAGCTCCAGGGCCTCGACCGAACCGTCGGTGCCCTTGCGTACGAAGGCCAGGTCGAGGACGCGGATGATCCCCCGGTCGACCAGGTCCACGAGGAGGGGCAGCCCCTCACCCGTCATCCGGCTGCCGGGGAACTCGACGATCAGGTAGTCGACGGGCCCCATGTCCGCGATGTCCTGGTGCATGACCACTCCTCACACGATGCTGTGGGCCCGCTCGCCCCCGACGGCGGCGGGGCATACGCGAGGCCCGGCTCCGGCCCTGAAGTCATTGCAGCACTCGGCCCGCGCCCCTGCATCCGGGGCGGCCGTGCAGGTTGGGCCGGTGCCGGGCGGGCACTCGGGGCGGGTCCCGGCCGACGACCCCGCCTGCGCGGGACGGTGGATGAGGGAAGAGAGGGATCACGGTGGCGAAGAAGGCGAAGAAGTCCGACGACGGGCGGCTGTCCAAGGGCGACGAGGTGACCTGGAAGAGCCACGGCAGCACCGCCGAGGGCACCGTCGAACGGAAGATCACCCGTCGTACGGAGGCCGCGGGCCGCACCGTGGACGCCTCAGCGGAGGAACCGCAGTACGAGGTGCGCAGCGAGAAGTCCGGCAGGTCGGCCGTCCACAAGCCGTCCGCGCTGCGCAAGAAGTGAGCGGGGCCGTATGCAGACGTTCCTGCCGGACCCGGACTTCGGGCGGACGGCACTGCTGCTGGACCGGCGCCGGCTGGGCAAGCAGCGCGTCGAGGCGCTCCAGGTCCTGCGCGGCCTGACCGTGCCCGGCTACGGCTGGCGCCGGCACCCGGCCGTCCGTATGTGGGTCGGTTACGAGGAGGCCCTGGTGCGGTACGGCCTGGAGATCTGCCGGGTCTGGCGCGACCAGGGGCACCAGGACAGCTGCGCGGCCTCCCTGGTCTCCGGACTGGCCGCGCACCGGCCCGGTCCCGTCCGGGGGCAGGAGGAGCTGGCGGCGACCGGTGAGCTGCCGCCGTGGCTCGGCGACGAGGCCTTCCACGAGAGCCACCGCTCGGCGCTGGTCCGCAAGGACCCCGACGTGTACGCCGCCCTCTTTCCCGGGGTGGCCGACGACCTGCCGTACGTGTGGCCGGCCTCCGACCGGGAGGCGGGACCCGAGGCCGCCGCCGGATGACGACGACGAGGGCGGAAGGGAGCCCGACCGTGCTGAACGTGGTGCGTGACCAGCTGGGACAGGCCCTGTTCCGCCGGGTCGCGGGCCCTGACGGCCCGGCGACCCGCGCCCGGATCCATCTGACCCCGGGGCCGCGCTGGTTCGGCCCCGACCGCCCGATCCGCTCGGTCCACGGCGACGCGTCCATGTTCATCGGCGGGCTGAGCGCGCTGCTGCTGCAGTCCCTGCACCCGCTGGCGATGGCGGCGGTCGCGGGGCACTCCGGCTACCGGGGCGACCCGTGGGGCCGCCTCCAGCGCACCAGCACCTTCCTCGCCGTGACGACGTACGGCACCGCCGAGGACGCGCAGCGGGCGGTCGACCAGGTCCGCGCCATCCACGAGCGGATCCGCGGCACCGCGGCCGACGGGAGGCCTTACCACGCGGCCGACCCGCATCTGCTCGGCTGGGTGCACGCCGCCGAGACCGACAGCTTCCTCCGCGCCCACGAGCGCTTCGGCGCACACCCGCTGGACGCCGCCGGCTACGACGGCTACGTCGCCGACGTCGCCCGGGTGGCGTCGGCGCTGGGCGTGACCGACCCGCCGCGCGACCGACGCGAGCTCACCGCACGCCTCGCCGCGTACCGCCCCGAACTCCGGGCCACCCCGGAGGCCCGAGCGACCGCCCGCTTCCTCCTTCTCCAGCCGCCCGTCCCCCTCGCGGTCCGCCCCCTGTACGGCGGCCTGGCCGCGAACGCCGTCGCGTTGCTGCCCCCGTGGGCCCGCCGCCTCCTGTGGCTGCCCCGCCTCCCGGTCGTGGAGGACCTGGCGATCCGCCCCACAGGTCAGGCCCTCACCCGCACCATCCGCTGGATCATGCGCCCCCCGACGCCCCCGGGCCCGGACTGACGGCACCACTCCGATGCCGGGTGCCCGCCGCACGGGTCGACTCCGGCACCCGCCCGGGGCCGGCCGACAGGCTGCGCTGAGTGCCCCGCTGCAGTGCCGGGTGCGGAACGCGGAGCACGGCCGCGTCGGCAGGTTCCGGCAGCCCGAACGCCGGGGTCGGGCCGTACGGTCCGCCGGGTGCGGTCGCGTCCGGCGAGCCCGCCCCAGTGGCGGCGCGAGCCGGCTCAGCTGCGGCAGCCGTCCGGCAGGCTGGTCGCCGTAGGGCCTCGCCGTACGGCCGACCGGGTGTGCTGGGTGACATGCCCGTCGAGCGCCGCGCTGCAGTGCCGGGTGCGGAACGCGGCGCAGGGTCGCGTCGGTGGGTTGCCAGCCGAGCGCCGGGCTTCCGGTCGTATGGGTCGGGCCGTACGGTCCGCCGGGTGCGGTCGCGTCCGGTGAGCCCGCCCTGGTGGCGGCGCGAGCCGGCTCAGCTGCGGCAGCCGGCCGGCCGGCCGAGCGCCCGCCCGTCGAGCGCCCGGCCCCGGTACCGGGTGCCGGACGCGGAGCACGGCCGCGTCGGCAGGTTCCGGGAGGCGACGCCGGGCTCCCGATCGTCGCGGGCGGGCCGTACTCCCGTCCGGGTGCGCCGGGGACCGCCGGCGAGCCCACCCGGGCAGGCTCGGTGAGCCCGTTCGGTGTGGCGTGCCCGCCGAGCACCCCGGGCCGGACCGGGTGAACCCCCGCTCAACCGTCCCGCATCCACGCCCGCGTGCCGAACGACGTGCACGAGCGGGCGGCCAGGGACGCCGCCCCGCGCAGGGCGGTGGCGAAGGCGGGGCCGGTCAGGTCGGGCAGGCGGGCCAATCCGTGTGTCAGGGCGCCGTGGAGGACGTCGCCGGCGCCCAGGGTGTCGACCACGTGGGCGTCGGGCACCTCCACCGTGCCGTTGTCGTCCGGGCCGGCCCACAACAGGGGGCGTGGCCCATGACTGATGGCCGTCCAGGGGACGCCGTGGGAGCGCAGGAACCGCAGGGTGTCGTCGGGGGTCCCGGTGCCGGGTGGGCGGAAGGCAGCCGAGCAGACGGCCACGTCGATGTACGGGAGCAGGTCCTCCGTGCCCGGCTTCCAGCTGCCCCCGTCGAGGACGGTCCGGCGTCCGGCCGCACGCGCCGCGCGGGCCGTGGCGAGCGCCAGGGCGGGGTGGTGGCCGTCGAGCTGGACGATGTCGCAGGCGGCGACCCGGGCGTCGAGGTCCGGGGGAGGGGCGAGCCGGTGCCCCCGGGCGTTGGTGGAGGCGACGGCGCGCTCCCCGGTCGCCGCCGTGACCAGCACCGACGACACGGCGGGCGGCTCCGTCCGGCCGGCCGCCAGGTCGGTCACCGTCACCCCCGCCCGGTCCAGGTCCGCCCGGACGCCCTCGCCCAGCGGATGCGCGCCGACCGCGGTGAGCAGCCGTGCCGTGCCGCCCAGATGGGCGAAGGTCACGGCCGCGTTCGTGGCCGGGCCCCCGGCGGCCACGAGCTGGTCCCGTGCCGTCACCTTCTCGTCGGGCCCCGGCAGCCGGTCCACGAGCTGCAGGACGTCCAGCGTGCACAGGCCCACGAACAGGCCGTACGATCCGCCCGTCCGCCGTTCCATGCCGGCTCCTCCCCGCCGGAGCGCGCGTACGCGACGGCCACGCCGTACGCTCCGGTCACGTGGATCTTCCAGCCGGGACGGCGGCGCTGCAAGGAAGGTGGCTTTCGGCCATCGAGGGGCATACGGAGGGCACACCGGGAGCGGTGGCGTGGTTCGGCAGGGCGCGCGGACGCGCGTGCGCATCCCGGACCGATCGGCAGGGAGGCTGGACGTGGAAGGGCCGCAGGGCACCGAGAGCATGCGCAGAGAGGCCGTCGCGCCTGCGCCCGCCGAACTGTCCCGGGCCCTGGCCGCCCTCGGCGCCGGCGCCTACGTCGTGGACGAACGGGGCTACATCATCGCGGTGAACCCCGAGGCGGAGCGCATGCTCGGCCGGGCCTCCGGCGACCTCACCGGCTACGACGCGCACGACCTGCTGCACCGCGACCCGCACGGTCACCGGCTGCCGCACAGCCGGTGCTCCATGCGCCAGGCGTTCCACGCGGGCAGGCCCGCACAGGGGGCGCCGGAGTACTTCGCGCTGCCCGACGGCTCCGTCCGGGCCGTCGCCTGGCTGATAACGCCCTACGAGTCCGACGGCGACGAGGCCGGCTGGACCCTGGTGATCTTCCACCCGCAGGAGGCCCCGGAGGAGCCGGCGTCCCCGGCGGAGACACCGGCCGCCACCCTCACCGACCTGGAACGCCTGGCCCTGCTGGCCGAGGCCACCGCCCAGCTGACCTCGACGCTCGACACCGAGGAGATGCTGCGGAGGCTCAGCCATCTGGTCGTGCCACGGCTGGCCGACTGGGTGGTCGTGGACCTGATCTCCGAGCGCGACGAGGTGTGGCGGGAGCTCGTCGTCCACGCGGACGGCACGACGCTCAAGCGGCACGAGGATCTGGAGGGGCCCATGCCGCCCGTCCTGGCGGAGTCCCAGTGGCCGCTGTCCCGGGCCCTGCGGGGCGTGGCCTCCACCATCACCGGACCCGAGCAGTACCACGGCACCCCGGACTCCGGGATCGCGGTCGAGCAGCGCCGTCTGTTCGACCGTACGGGCATGCACTCGGCGGCCATCGCCCCCATCCGCGGCGCCCGCGAGGTGCTGGGCGCGCTGACCATGGGCCGTGCCACGGACCCGGTGGCGTTCACCGCGGCGGACCTGCCGCTGGCCGAGGACATCGCGCGCCGCGCCGGGCTCGCCCTGGACAACGCCCGCCTCTACCAGCGTCAGCGCAAGGTCGCCGAGACCATGCAGAACCATCTGCTGCCCCAGATGCCGGGCGTCGCGGGCCTGGAGATGACGGCCCGCTATCTGCCCGCTCCCGACGCCTCGCAGGTGGGCGGCGACTGGTACGACGCGTTCCCGCTGTCCGACGGGGCGACGGCCCTGGCCATCGGCGATGTCGTCGGGCACGACCTGGAGGCGGCGGCCGGCATGGCCCAGCTCCGCAACATGCTCCGCGCCTACGCGTGGGCGCAGAACGAACCGCCCAGCCGGATCGTGAGGCGCCTGGACGAGGCGATGGAGCACATCACCGACGTCAGCATGGCCACCATGATCTTCGCCCGGGTCGAGTCACTGGACGACGGCACCTGGCAGCTGACCTGGACCAACGCCGGCCATCCGCCTCCGCTGCTGATCAACCGGGACGGCGTGGGCAGTTTCCTGGAGGCCGGTCACGGGGTCGCCCTGGGCACGGGGCTGCGCACCAGACGGCCGGACGCGCAGGCCGTGCTCGAGCCCGGCTGCACCCTCGTGCTGTACACGGACGGCCTCGTCGAGGAGCACGGCAAGATCCTCGACGTCGGTCTGGACCGGCTGCACCGGCACGCGGCCGCGTCCGTGCACCGCCCGCTCTCCGTCCTCGCCGACCAGGTGCTGCGCCGGGTGCGCCCCGCCGACAACGACGACGACGTGGCCCTGCTCGCCCTGCGCGTCCCCGCCTGAGCGGCGCCCTTCCAACAACCGTAAGTGCACGACTTGTTGACGCGTGGTCAACCACGGTGGTTCAGTGGCTCAGTCACTGGACCACACTTCACCGACCACCCACGCTGGGGGCCCCCATGGGAGCACTGCCGCGCGAGACCGTCGTCGACGTCCTGGAACAGCGCCTGCGCGAACGGATTCTCGCCGGGCGGCACCCGGCCGGGAGCTATCTGCCGCCCGAACGGGAACTCGCCGACGAGTTCGGCGTCAACCGCACCACTCTCAAGCACGCCTTCGGCCGCCTTGTGCACGCGGGACTCCTGGAGACCCGGCACGGAGTGGGCACCCGCGTCCGCGACTTCCTGCGGCTGGGCGGCGCCGACCTGCTGCCGATGCTGGTGCGGCACAGCCCCGACTGGATCGGGGAGATCTTCGAAGTCCGCCGCAGCATCGGCGCGTTGATCGCCGAACGCGCCGCCTCGCGCGCCACCGAGGCCCAGGTCGCCGAACTGCGCCGGTTCGTCGCGGCCGTCGCCGAGGCGAAGGGCGGCGAGGACGCACAGCTCGCGGACGCCGAGGTGCACCGCGCGCTGGCCCGCGCCACCGGCAACCGGGTGTACGTCCTGCTGACCAACACCCTGTTCAACGCCTACCTCCCGGTGCGCTCGGCACTGGTCGGCCCCTTCGAGGACGCCCGGGCCGCCCACGACCGGCTGGCCCCCGTCGTCGAGGCCGTCGCCGCCCGTGACGAGAGCGCGGCCCGCACGGCCGCCGGAGCCTATCTGTCGGCGACCGAACGCATCATGCTCGAAGGACTGGCCGACACCGGCCGCGGTCAGGGCGGACAGCGGTGAGCGCCCGCGGGACGGTGTTCCGGGAGACCCTGCTGGGCCGCGTACGCCTGGACGGCGAGGACCGCGAACGGCCCGTCCGCCTCGACCTCGTGGCCCGCGCCGACGCCATGGTGCTGCCGCACCGCACCACCCGGGCCCGGCTCACCGGACGGGTGCGGATCGCGGGACGCTCCGACGACGCCGAGGCGACGGGGGAGTTGGAGATAGCCCCGCTGACCCGCCGCCGCATCCGCTACCGGCTCACCTTCACCCTCGAGGGCCGGCGCCTGGAACTGGACGGCTGGAAGTCCCTCACCCCCGCACGGCCCGTCACCTCGATGACCGTGCTGCCGTACAGCCTGTACGAGAAGGGCCGGCCGGCCGGGTCGGGCACCCTCCGCTTCCCGCTCGGCACCCAGCTCCTGCCGTTCCTCGCCAGCTTCCGCTTCCCCCGCCCGTCCACGCCCGGCCCCGGACGGCACCTGGCACCGCGCTGGGACGGCGAGCCGGGCCGCACGGAGGTCTGGTACACGACCCTCACCGACCCGGCGACCGGCACCGGGGTGTGGCTGCACCACGAGGTCGTCGCCCCCACGGACGGCTCCGCCGCCCACGCGCACGGCTGGGCCGCCGTCTTCCCCCAGGACGGTCCCGTGCGGCACGCCCGCTTCGGCCCCGTCCCGGTGACGGAGAGCCCCGACGGCTTCGCCGCCGACGGCGTCCGGGTCACCCCCGGCGCGCTGTCCGGCAGCGCGGGGCCGGTCACCTGGTCGCTCACCGAGACACCGCAGGGCGCGCCGGTGCACACCTTCCCCCGCTGGTCGTGGCGCCACCCGTGGCTGCCCGCCAGCCATATGCTGCCGGCTTCCCGCTGCCGCTACACCGGCACCGTCCGTCACGGCGACGACGAGGAACTGCGCCTCGACGGCGCCTTCGGCGCGAGCGCCCGTATCTACGGCCACGGCAACGCGCAACGCTGGGGCTGGCTCCACGCCGACCTCGGCGGCGGCGACATCCTCGAGATCGTCGCCGCGCGCTCCACCCGTCCAGGACTCGACCGGCTGCCCCCGCTCGTCTTCCTGCGGCTGCTGCACGGCGGCCGGACCTGGCCGAGGCGCGCCGAGCGCACCGCCGTCGGCTGGGCGGGAGCCGGCCGTTTCACGGCGGACCTCGCCCTGCCCCGCTGGCAGATCACCGGCCGGGCCGGACTCCGCCGTATCCGGGTGACGGTGACCCAGCCGCCGGAGCGCACGCTGGCCCTGGACTACACCGACCCCGACGGGTCCGCCGCGGTCTGCCGCAACAGCGAGAGCGCCGACGCGGAGATCACCCTGGAGCGCTGGTGGGGGAGGTGGCGGCCGGAGGCGCACTGGCGGCTCACGGGCACCGCCCACGCGGAGGTCGGCGAGCGATGAGCACCCGCCCCGACGCCACACTCCCCGCGCTCGGCGCCGCGTTCCTCGCCGACGACGGTACGACCGACTGGGTACGGGCCGTGCCGGGCCGCCTGCGGACCCTGCTGGCCGCGATGCCGCGCCTCGCACGCACCGGTGTCCACGGCGCGGCCCTCGCGCTCGACGCCTACGCCGTGGCCCGCACCGGCCGCCGCCTGGGCGGCCTCGCCCCCGAGGAGCGCGAACGCCTGCTGACCGGCCTGGCCGCCCACCGCACGGCCCTGCCGGTCCTGGACGCGCTCAAGGTGCCCGTCCTGCTCGCCGCCGGCACCGAACGGATGCTGGCCGCCGGAACCCCGTCCCCTGGATCCGTCCCCGACGATCCGCCTCTGGACTGCACGCCCTCCTACGCCTGGCCGAGTCGGTCCACCGCCGACGCCGTCGTCGTCGGGTCCGGCGCCGGAGGGGCCATGGCGGCGCGCACCCTGGCCCGCGCCGGGCTGCGGGTCGTCGTCGTGGAGGAGGGCGACCACCACACCACCGCCTCCTTCGCGCGCCGGACCCCCCTCGACCGCTTCACCTCCCTGTACCGCGACGCGGGCGCCACGATCGCGTACGGCACCCCTCCGCTCGTCGTGCCCACCGGACGCGCGGTCGGCGGCACCACCGTCGTCAACTCCGGTACCTGCTACCGCACTCCGGACCACGTCCTCACCCGCTGGCGTACCACGCACGGCTTCGCCGCCGCCGACGGTCTCGCCGGCCACCTCGACGAGGCGGAACGCACCCTGCACGTCGCCCGGCAGCCGCTCGACGTCCTCGGCGAGAACGGCAGACTCGCCCTGTCCGGCGCCCGGAACCTCGGCTGGGCCGCGGGCCCCCTGCGCCGCAACGCCCCCGGCTGCCGGGGCTCCTGCCAGTGCGTCGTCGGCTGCCCGACCGGCGCCAAGCAGAGCGTCCAGCTCTCGGTGCTGCCCGAGGCGTGCGCCTCCGGGGCCCGCATCGTCACGGGCGCCCGTGTACGGCGCCTCCTCACCGACCGCGACCGGCCGGGCGGCCCCGTCGCCGCGGGTGTCCTGGTGAGCCGCCCCGACGGCAGCGAGCTCGAGATCCTCGGCCCGCTGGTCGTGGTGGCGGCCGGTGCCCTCCAGACCCCTCAACTGCTGCGCCGCTCCGGCCTCGGCGCCCACCCGGCACTCGGACGCAACCTCAGCGTCCACCCCGCCCTCAGCGTCGCGGGCCGCTTCTCCGCCCCCGTCGGCGGCGGACGGGCCGTCCTGCAGAGCGTCGCGGTCGAGGAACTGCACGCCGACGGCATCCTCATCGAGGCCACCGCCGCACCGCCCGGCATGAGTTCCTTCGTACTCCCCGGCGTCGGACGCGCCCTACGCCAGGCCCTGGAGGAGACCGAACACCTGGCGACGCTCGGGGCGATGATCGCCGACCGCCCCTCGGGCCGGGTCCTCGGCCGGCACGGCACCCTGCTCCGTTACGACCTGGACCGCCGCGACGCGGGCCGACTGCTGCGCGCCCAACGGGCCATGGGGCGCCTGCTGTTCGCGGCCGGCGCCGAGGAGGTCCTGACCGGCGTGCCGCACGCGCCCCGGGCCCGCACGATGGCGGAACTGGAGGCCCTGCTGGCGGACGTGTCCGTACGCCAGTTGCACGTGTCCGCGTTCCACCCCACCGGCACGGCCGCGGCCGGCGCCGACGAGGACCGCTCGCCGGCCGACCCCGTCGGACGGCTGCGCGGGGTGCGCGGCGTGCTGATCGCGGACGGATCGGTGCTGCCCAGCTGCCCCGAGGTGAATCCGCAGCTGAGCATCATGGCGGCGGCACTGGCCGTCACGGACCGCTGGCTGAACGGCACCTGACCCGGCGTTGAGCAGGCGGGGCGGCCGGTCGCGGGCCGCCCCGCCCCCGTTGCCGCGCCCGACTCCTGTGCCCCGTCCGGCTGCCGGGACAGTCGATATTGGTTGAGTCGTTGACAGGTCCATACCAGCGCGGGACATTGAGAGCGCTCTCAGAAATCCTCGATCCCCCAGTCGAACGGAGACGGAGCATGCGCAAGACCTTCCGACGCCGGATCGCGGCGGCGGGCATGGCCCTCGCCACGGTCCTCGGCGGCACCCTGCTGGCGACCGGGACGGCCCCACCCGCCCACGCCGCCGTCCCGGCGACCATCCCCCTGAAGATCACCAACAACTCGGCGCGCGGCGACCAGGTGTACATCTACAACCTCGGCACCGAGCTCTCCTCCGGACGGCAGGGCTGGGCCGACGCCAACGGCACCTTCCACCCCTGGCCTGCCGGCGGCAACCCGCCGACCCCCGCGCCGGACGCCTCCATACCGGGCCCCGCCGCCGGACAGTCCACGACCATCCGGATGCCCAAGTTCTCCGGCCGCGTGTACTTCTCGTACGGGCAGAAGCTGGTGTTCAAGCTGACCACCGGCGGGCTCGTCCAGCCCGCCGTGCAGAACCCCAGCGACCCGAACCGCAACATCCTCTTCAACTGGTCCGAGTACACGCTCAACGACAGCGGCCTGTGGCTCAACAGCACCCAGGTCGACATGTTCTCCGCGCCGTACTCGGTCGGTGTGCAGCGCCCCGACGGCAGCACCACGACCACCGGCAAGCTCAAGTCCGGCGGTTACAACGCCGTCCTCAACGGCCTCAGGTCCCAGTCCGGCGGCTGGGGCAACCTGATCCAGACCCGCGCCGACGGCACCGTGCTGCGCGCGCTGTCGCCGCTGTACGGCCTGGAGACCGGCGCGCTGCCCGCCTCGGTGCTGGACGACTACATCAACCGGGTGTGGCAGAAGTACACCTCCGCGACCCTGACGGTGACGCCGTTCGCCGATCAGCCGGGCACCAAGTACTTCGGCCGGGTCTCCGGCGGGGTCATGCGCTTCACCAACAGCGCCGGTGCCGTCGTCACCCAGTTCGAGAAGCCGGACGCCTCGTCGATCTTCGGCTGTCACCGCAGGCTCGACGCGCCCAACGACCAGGTGCGCGGCCCGATCTCACGCACCCTGTGCGCCGGCTTCCACCGCTCCACCCTGCTGGTGAACCCCAACCAGCCCGACGCCAACGCGGACAACTTCTACCGGGACGGCGTCACCAACCACTACGCCCGAGTGATCCACTCCCAGATGTCCGACGGCAAGGCCTACGCCTTCGCCTTCGACGACGTCGGCCACCACGAGTCCCTGGTCCACGACGGCGACCCGCGCCAGGCGGTCATCACCCTGGAGTCCTTCAACTGACCCCGCGTCACCCTGCCGCCGGCATCGGGAGTCCGTTCTCCGGGTGCCGGCGTTTCCCGTGTTTTCACGGCATGTGCGGTGCTGTTCCGGGATCATGGTGCGATATCGCTGAAAAACACCGCAAGGAGACATCTGTTGCGCCGCCCGACCCGCAAAGCCTTTGCCGCCCTCGTCGCCGCCGCGGGCCTCGCCCTCCCGCTGCTCACCCCCACCACAGCCTCGGCCGCCACCGCCACCAGCCGCTTCGCGAACTACCGCTACGGCGACTGCCTGCGCGAGCACGACGAAACCCTCCTCAAGGCCGACCGCTGCGGCACCGGACGTGGCAGCCTCCTGTGGCAGTGGAACGGACGCCTCAACACCAACACCACGCTCAGGAACACCGTCTGGAAGCGCTGTCTCGATAGCAACGACCGGGGCGACGTCTACCCCCTGGAGTGCAACGGCGGGTCGTACCAGAAGTGGCGCACCGTCCAGCCCGCCGCGGGCAGCGCCGTCATGCTGCAGAGCGTCGGCACCGGCCGCTGCCTCTACCAGCAGGACGACGGCTACTACCGCACCGCCGCATGCGATCGGAACGCCCAGAACCAGCGCTACACCATCGGCTGAACGCCGTATGGGCGCGCCCGCCTGTTGAGGGCGTACGCAAGGGTTGCCGCGGGGTACCCGAAGACGTACGCACGGACACGGGAAAGGGCTAGGCATGCAGATCGATCTGAAGGGCCGCACAGCGCTGGTGACCGGTTCCACCCAGGGCATCGGCGCGGCGATCGCCGTCGGGCTGGCCCGGGCCGGGGCGCGGGTGGGGGTCAACGGGCGCAGCCGGGACCGGGTGGAGCGCGGTGTCGCCGAGTTCAGCAGCCGGGTGCCCGGTGCCGACCTGGTGCCCGTGGCGGCGGACGTGACCACGGAGGAGGGTGTCGAGCAGGTGGCCGCGCTCCTGCCGAAGGTGGACATCCTCGTCAACAACCTCGGCATCTTCGGCTCCGCCGACCCCCTGGAGATCAGCGACGAGGAGTGGCGGCGCTACTTCGACGTCAACGTGCTGTCGGCCGTACGGCTGATCCGGCGGTTCCTGCCCGGGATGGCCGAGCGGGGCTGGGGGCGCGTGCAGAACATCGCCAGCGACTCGGCGATCGTGACGCCGGCCGAGATGATCCACTACGGCATGTCCAAGACGGCCCTGCTCGCGGTGAGCCGGGGGTTCGCCAAGCAGGCGGCCGGCACAGGCGTCACCGTGAACTCCGTCATCGCCGGTCCCACCCACACGGGTGGCGTGGAGGACTTCGTCTACGAGCTGGTCGACAAGGACCTGCCGTGGGACGAGGCGCAGCGGGCCTTCATGCGCGAGTACCGCCCGCAGAGCCTGCTGCAGCGTCTGATCGAGCCGGAGGAGATCGCCAACATGGTGGTCTACCTCAGCTCCGACCAGGCGTCGGCCACGACGGGCGGCGCGGTGCGGGTCGACGGCGGATACGTCGACTCCATCCTGCCGTGACCGGCGGGCCCCGTCCTCATCCGTCACGGTGGGGGCGGGGTCAGTCCGGTTGGCGGGCGGCCGCCTCGCGGGTGCGCTGGTAGTGGCGCCGGGCCTTCATACGGTTGCCGCACAGGGCCATCGAGCACCAGCGCCCCTTGTTCGTCTTGCTGCGGTCCAGCAGGAACCGCCGGCACTCCTCGTTGGCGCACGGGCGCAGCCTGCCGGGCAGGGACTCCTGGATCGCGCCCCAGGCCAGCACCGCCTCCACCCCGAGCCGCCGGTCGGCCGGCGGCTTCGGCTCCCAGGTCACGCCGCCCGGGCCGACGTGCGGATGGGAGGTGACGCCCTCCAGCAGCGGGGTGAGGGCGGTGGCGGGCAGGTTGCCGCGGACCACCTGCTGGAGCAGATCGCGCGCCTCGACGAGGTGCCGTCGCTCGGCGGCGGTGCCGCTGCCGCCGTGCGCCCGCTGCCAGGCACGGGCGGCCTCGGGGTCGGCGAGCAGGTCCTCCACGGCGCCGTCGACCACCGGAGTGCTGTTGAGCAGCTCCAGCAGCGCGTCCTGATCCACGCGTGCGCTCTCCATTCCGTCTCCTCGGTCTCGACCTGCGCAGGCTACCGCGTGCCCGCCCTCCATCGAGGGTAACCCTTCAAAGCGTGTTGACAGGTTAGGGCCGTCGTGGTCGACTGGGTGTGTAACTGGTGAACGGCTCTAGAGGGGTTAGGATCATGGAGTATGCAGTGCACCACCGCACCGCCGTCGTCGACGGCCTGGACGTCTTCTACCGCGAGGCCGGCGACCCGGACGCGCCCACCCTCGTCCTGCTGCACGGCTTCCCGACCAGCTCGCACATGTTCCGCCGGCTCATCCCGGCGCTCGCCGACCGCTACCACGTCGTCGCCCCGGACCACATCGGCTTCGGCCAGTCCGCGATGCCGGCCCTGGAGGACTTCCCGTACACCTTCGACGCGCTCACCGACGTCACCGAGGGGCTGCTCAGGCAGCTCGGCGTCGACCGGTTCGCGATGTACGTGCAGGACTACGGCGCCCCCATCGGCTGGCGGCTCGCCCTGAGGAGCCCCGACCGGATCACCGCGATCGTCACCCAGAACGGCAACGGCTACGAGGAGGGACTCGTCCCCTCCTTCTGGAAGGACGTCTTCGCGTACGGCGAGAACCCGGGCCCCGACACCGAGGGCCCCATGCGGTTCGCGCTCACCCCGGAGGGCGTGCGCTGGCAGTACGTCACCGGCGTCCCGGACCCGAGCCTGGTCAGCCCCGACACCTGGACCCACGACCTGGCCCTGCTGAACCGGCCCGGCAACGACCGGATCCAGCTCGCGCTCTTCCGCGACTACCTCACGAACATCGCGCTGTACCCGCGGGTCCACCAGTACTTCCGCGACAGCCAGGTCCCGCTGCTCGCCGTCTGGGGCGCCAACGACGAGATCTTCGGCCCGGCGGGCGCCGAGGCCTTCCGCCAGGACCTGCCGGACGCGGAGATCCGGCTGCTGGACACCGGGCACTTCGCCCTGGAGTCCCATCTGAACACCATCGCCGGGGACATCCGCGCCTTCCTCGGCCGCGTCCTCGACTGACCCCGTCCACCGTTCCAACGGGCCCGCCACAGCGGCGGCCACCAGGAGAGGAGTCCCCATGAGTGCAACGGGCTTCCATGAGGGGGAGCGTGCCGTCCAGGAGCGGGCCGGCGCCACGGAGGCGGCCGGACGGCTGCACGGCATGCTGCAGCCGCCGTGGCTGGGCGGCGGACTGCGGGCGGCCCTCGCCGCACGGACGTTCGCCGTCCTGACCGCCCGCGACCGGGACGGTGAGCTGTGGATCTCCCCGCTCACCGGGGAGCCCGGCTTCCTGGCGGGGGAGGGCACCACTCTCACCGTGGCCGCCGTCCCTCCGGCCGGCGATCCGCTGCACGGCCTGCCTGTGCCGCAACCGGCCGGACTGCTCGCGATCGACCTCGGCCTCCGGCGCCGGATCCGGGTCAACGGGCGGCTGACCGGCCGTACGGACGACGTCCTGACCATCGAGGCCGACCAGGCGTTCGGCAACTGCCCGGCCTACATCCAGCCCCGCCTCCTCGCCCCGGACACCGCCGCCCCGGTCCTCGGTGCATCGGCCCCCACGGCCGACCGGGACACGCTGGACGAGCAGGACCGCGGCCTGATCGAGCGCGCCGACACCTTCTTCCTCGGCACGACCCACCCCACCCGGGGCACCGACGCCTCCCACAAGGGTGGTGCGCCCGGGTTCGTGCGTATCGAGGGCGGGGAGCTGTGGTGGCCCGACTACGCCGGCAACAACCTCTTCAACAGCCTCGGCAACCTCACCGTCGACCCCGCCGCCGCCCTGCTGTTCCTCGACTTCGCCACCGGCCGCACCCTGCACCTCGGCGGCGAGGCGACCGTGGAGTGGCAGGACCCCGCGGCCGCCCCCGACGAGGGCGGCACCGGACGCCGGGTCCGGTTCCGGCCCCTGCGCGTGCGCGGTGGGCGTATCGGGCTGCGCGAGGCGCCGCCCGCCGGGTGATCGACATGAGACCGGACGCCGACCGGTCTTGACTGGTACCGGAAGGAGCGCCCGGATGCCCGCACTGCTGTCGGTGAACGTGGGGATGCCCCAGGACGTGCCCTGGCAGGGCAGAACCGTCCGCACGGGCGTCTGGAAGCACTCCGTACCCGGCCCGGTCATGGCCCGCCGGCTCAACCTCGACGGGGACGGGCAGGGCGACCTCCAAGGACACGGCGGCGAGCAACGCGCCGTACTGGTCTACCAGATCGAGTCCTACCGGTACTGGCAACGGCACCTGGGGCGGGACGACTTCGCGTACGGCCAGTTCGGCGAGAACCTCACGGTAGAAGGGCTGCCCGACGACGAGGTGTGCATCGGCGACCGGTACCGCGTCGGCGAAGCGGAGTTCGAGGTCACCCAGCCCCGTGTGACCTGCTACCGCGTCGGGCTGCGCCTGGGCGTGCCAGAGATGCCCGCGCTGCTGGTCGCCCACCACCGGCCCGGCTTCTACATGCGGGTGATCCGGGAGGGGCGGATCCAGGCGGGCGATCCGGTCGTCCGGACCCGGACCGGCCCCGGCGCGCTGAGCGTGGCGGATACGGACGCCCTCCTCTACCTCCCCGGCCGGGACCCGGAGCTGCTGCGCCGCGCGCTCGCGGTGCCCGCCCTCAGCCCCGGCTGGCAGGGCTCGTTCCGGGACCTGCTGGCCGAGGCCGAGGGCGGGGAGTCCGGCGGCGGGGCACCCGCCTGGGACGGGTTCCGGAGTCTGCGGGTGTCCGACGTGGTCGCCGAGACCGACACCGTCGTCTCCCTCCATCTGACCGCGGCCGACGGGACACCGCTGCCCGACGCCCGGGCCGGGCAGTACCTCACGGTGCGCGTCCCGGGCGGCGGGCCACCCGCCCCCATCCGCAGCTACTCGCTCTCCGCCGCGCCCGGCTCCGGCCGCTACCGCATCAGCGTCAAACGCGAACCGCACGGCACGGCCAGCGGCTATCTCACGACCGCCCTGCGCCCGGGAGCGGTCCTCGACGTCGCGGCGCCCCGCGGCGACTTCGTCCTGGACGGCGGCGCCGGACCGGTGCTCCTCGTCTCCGCCGGCATCGGTGTCACCCCCGTCCTGGCCATGCTCCACGAGCTCGCCGCCCGCACCCCGGACCGGGAGGTGTGGTGGCTGCACGGCGCCCGCGGACCGCGTGAACACCCCCTGGGCGGCGAGGCCCACACCGTGCTCGCCTCCCTGCCGCACGCCCACGAGCACGTCTACTACAGCGCGGCCACCCCCGAGGAGCGCCGTCGGGCCCACGCGTCTCCGGGGCGCCTGACCCCGGACGCCGTCCGCGCCCTGGGCGTACCCGCCGAGGCGAGCGCCTACGTCTGCGGGCCCGACTCCTTCATGACGGACGTACGGCAGGCGCTCACCGAGGCGGGCGTCGACCCGGCCCGTGTCCACACCGAACTCTTCGCGACCCTGCCGTCCCTCACTCCCGGCCTCACCGGGACCCCGGCCCCGGCGCCGCACCCGCCGCCCGGCCCGCCCGGCACCGGACCGCGGGTCACCTTCGCCCGCAGTGGAGTGACGGCGCCCTTCCCCGACGGGGCGCGCAGCCTGCTCGACCTCGCCGACGCCTGCGATGTGCCGGCCCGCTGGGCCTGCCGTACCGGGGTGTGCCACACGTGTGTCACCCCGGTGCTGTCCGGGGAGGTCGGCTACGCGCCCGCGCCGCTGGAGCCGCCGCCGGCCGGGCAGGCCCTCATCTGCTGCTCCCGGCCCCGGACCGACGTCGTCCTGGACATGTGAGTCAGGCGGGCCCGCTGCGCAGCAGGACCAGCTCGGCGTTCAGCTCCCGCAGGAACCGCACGACCACGTCCAGCTCCTCGGGGGAGAAACGGCTCCGGGCCGCGTCGGTGCTGTGCGCGAGGGGGCGGAAGTAGTCCCGGGCGACCGCCTTCGCGGGCTCGGCGTAGTGGAGGTGCACCACGCGGCGGTCGTCCGCCGCCCGGACCCGGTGGATGTGCCCGGCCCGCTCCAGCCGGTCGAGACAGGCGGTGACCGCGCCCGACGTGAGGTTGAGCTGGCGGCGAAGGAGGCCGGGGGTCATCGGCCCGGCCTCCGGATCGGCGTCCAGGATGGCGATCAGCGCCTGCATGTCCGTCAGATGCAGCCCCTGGGCCTGGGCGAACTCCTGCGCGATGCGGTTGAACTCGCTGTTCATACGGCGCAGAAGGACGGCGAACGACTGCAACCCTGTCGGGTCGGCCGCCGGAACAGTGGGGGAGGGCACCTCGGAACCGCTCATGGGTGCAGTATAAGATCACTCAATGAGTGAGATACTTTTCCATTGAGCTAACTTGACTCGACTATTGCATGGGATGCCGATGAGAACCGCACCGCGCTGGGCCCGGTGGCTCGTCCCCGTCGTTCTGCTGCTCGTCTGGCTGGGCGTCGGCGGAGCGCTCGGACCGTACGCGGGCAAGCTGGGCGAGGTGGCCACCAACGACCAGGCGGCCTTCCTCCCGCAGAGCGCCGAGTCCACCCAGGTCCTCGAGGCCCGGAAGGCCTTCGACCAGTCCGAGACGCTGCCCGCCATCGTCGTGTGGACGGCGGACGGTGAACGCGTCTCCAAGGCCCAGCAGGCCGAGGCCACCCGGGCCGTCGGCGGACTCGCGGGCGAGCAGGGCGTCGTGGGCCGGCCCTCGCCCGCGCTGCCCTCCGACGACGGCGAGGCGCTGCAGGCCGTCGTCCAGCTGAGGCCCGACCTCGGCGACGAGTTGGAGACCACCCTCGACGCGGTGCGGGACGCCGCGAGCGGCGTGTCCGGCACGACGGCGCAGATCGCCGGACCGGCCGCCAGCCAGGCCGACCTGTCCGACGCCTTCGCGGGCATCGACGGGTTGCTCCTCGGTGTCGCCCTCGGCGCGGTGCTGGTCATCCTGCTGCTCGTCTACCGCAGCGTGCTGCTGCCGCTCCTCATCATCGTGGGCTCCGTCTTCGCCCTCGCGCTGGCCTGCGCCGTCGTCTACGCCCTGGCGGACCGGGACGTCGTCCGGGTCGACGGACAGGTACAGGGCATCCTCTCCATCCTGGTGATCGGCGCCGCCACCGACTACGCCCTGCTGCTCGCCGCCCGCTTCCGGGAGGAACTGGCCCGCGGCGGGGACCGGTCCGTCGCCGCGCTCGCCGCCGTACGCCGGTCCTTCGGCGCCATCACCGCCAGCGCGGCCACCGTCGCGCTGGGCCTGCTGGCGCTGCTCGCCAGCGACCTCACCAACAACCGGGCGCTCGGACCCGTCGGCGCCATCGGCATCGTGTGCGCCGTCCTCACCACGCTCACGTTCCTGCCCGCCGTGCTGGCCCTGCTCGGGCGCGCCGCCTACTGGCCGTCCAAGCCGCAGCCGCCCGAGGAGTCCGCGCAGGGCCGGGGCGTATGGCGCCGGGTCGCCGCCACGGTCGCCGGCCGGCCGCGCCGCACCTGGGTGGTCACCGCGCTGGTCCTCGCCGTCTTCGCGGCCTTCTCGCCCCAGCTGTCCTCCAAGGGCGTGCCGCTCGACGAGATCTTCGTCAACGACGCCCCGTCGGTGGCCGCCCAGCGCACGCTCGGCGAGCACTTCCCCGGCGGCTCCGGCAACCCGGCCGTCATCATCGCCGCCGCCGACCGCGTCGACGAGGTGACCGCCGCGGCCGAGGACACCGAGGGCGTGGCCTCCGCCGGCGCCGTCTCCGGGTCCGGGCGGCCCGGGGGCGGCAAGCCCCTCGTCGTCGACGGCCGCGTACGCGTCGACGCCACGCTGAAGGCCGCCGCGGACAGCGACGCCGCCAAGGCCACCGTCGAGCGGCTGCGCGCCGAGGTGCACGCCATCCCCGGCGCCGACGCGCTGGTCGGCGGCTACACGGCACAGCAGTACGACACCCAGGAGACCGCCTCCCGGGACCGCACGCTCATCGTGCCGGTCGTCCTCGCGATCATCCTGCTGATCCTGATGCTCCTGCTGCGCTCCCTGCTCGTCCCGGTGCTGCTCGTCGCGACCGTCGCCCTCAACTTCCTGGCGACGCTCGGCGTGTCCACGCTCGTCTTCGAGCACCTGCTCGGCTTCAGCGGCACGGACGCCTCGGTACCGCTGTACGGCTTCGTCTTCCTGGTCGCCCTCGGCGTGGACTACAACATCTTCCTGATGTCCCGGGTCCGCGAGGAGGCCCTGCTGCACGGGCACCGGGAGGGCGTGCTGCGCGGTCTCACCACCACCGGCGGTGTGATCACCTCCGCGGGTGTGGTCCTCGCCGCGACCTTCGCCGCCCTCATGGTGATCCCGCTGGCCTTCCTGGTACAGATCGCGTTCATCGTCGCCTTCGGAGTCCTGCTGGACACGCTCGTCGTCCGGTCGCTGCTGGTGCCCGCGCTGATGCTCGACATCGGCCGCCGGGCCTGGTGGCCCAGCTCCCTGGCCCGGCGCGACGACGGGGAGCGTACGGCCGCGGGATAGGGTCCCGGCCAGGGGAAGGGAGCCAGGATGACCGCGCCGACGGAGCTGTACGGTCTCGCCGCCGGCCTGGTGATCGCCCTGGTCACCGCGCCGGTCGGGGTGTCGGGAGCCGTCTTCCTGCTGCCCGTGCAGCTCAGCGTCTTCGGCGTGCCCAGCCCGGCGGTCACCCCCACCAACCTGCTCTACAACGTCGTCGCCGGCCCCGGCGCCCTCCTGCGGCACCGGCGGAAGGGCACGCTGGGCGGCCCGCTCGTACGGCTCCTGGTCCTCGGCACCCTCCCCGGTGTGGTGATCGGCGCCGCCGTACGGGTCTTCGCCGTCCCCGGCGCCACCGTCTTCCGGCTCCTGGTGGCCGGGCTGCTCACCCCGCTGGGCCTGTGGCTCGTCGCCCGCACCCTGCGGCCCACCCGGACGCCCCCGCGCCCGGAGCCGTCACCGCGCGCCGTGACCGCGCTGGCCCTCGTGGTCGGGATCGTCGGCGGGATCTACGGCATCGGCGGGGGCTCCCTGCTCGGACCGGTCCTGGTGGGCCGCGGCATGCCGGTCGCCGTGGTCGCCCCGGCCGCCCTCGCGTCCACGTTCGCCACATCGGTCGTGGGCGCCGCCGCCTTCGCCCTGCTGTCGCTCACCGGCTCCGACGTCGCCCCCGACTGGTCCCTGGGCCTGGCCTGCGGCATCGGCGGTCTGATCGGCGGCTACCTCGGCGCCCGCCTCCAGCCCCGCCTCCCGGACCGGGCGCTGCGCCTGCTCCTCGGCACCCTGGCCATGGCGGTGGGCGGCCTGTACGTGGTGCGGGGCCTGGCCTGACAGGCCCCGCACCACGCGTCACGCGGACTCGGAGATCCGCTCGCCCGCCTCTATCGCCACCGGCAGCCGGTTCTCGGCCGGCGGAAGCGGGCAGGTCGCCAGGTCGGTGTAGGCGCACGGCAGATTGGTGGCGTGGTTGAAGTCCAGGGTCACCGTGCCGTCGGCGGCGGGCGCGTCGATGTCTGAGCGTCCTCGGGGGTGTGACCGGCGGTGACGGAGTCGAGGGGCTGGCTCATGGCTCTCCCTGGGTACGGGTGCGGCGATGCCTGGGACGGGAAGGGGGAGGGTGAAGTCACCGCGGGCCGACGGGACCGGCCCGAAGAAGGGCAGGGGTCGGGAGTCGGCGTGACGCGGTGGAAGAAACGGTTCGACGCCGGAGGACGAGGTCAGCTCACGACGGAACAGGCCGTGGTGGTGACACGCACGTGGTCAACGTGGCGGCGGGTCACGAGCACGGTCATGGAGTCAGGGAACTACACGGAAGCGTGTGCGCACCAGTCACTTCGGCGGAACAGCCCGTACGGGGGCCGTCCGCCCGGCTCACCGGATGCCGAACAGCGCCGCCGCGTTGTCGTGGCACACCGCCCGCAGCCACTCCTCGCCGAGCCCCGGCCGCTCCAGCGCCCGGAGCTGATGCGCGTACGGGTAGGGGATGTTGGGGAAGTCCGAGCCGAGCAGGACGCGGTCGCCGAGCGCCGCCAGCCGGGGCAGCGCGCGGCGCGGGAACGGCGCCATCTCCTCGGAGAAGTCGGTGAACGCCATCGTGGTGTCCAGCCGCACCCGCGGGTACCGCTCGGCGAGACCGAGGAAGTCCTCGTACTCCGGCATCCCCAGATGCGCGACGATCAGCGGCAGTCCGGGGTGGCGGGCGAGCACCTGCCCGATCGGGCCGGGCCCGGTGTGCTTGCCCGGCGCGGGGCCCGAGCCGCAGTGGACCACGACGGGGACGCCGGCCTCCGCGAGCAGACCCCAGACCGGGTCGAGCAGCTCGTCCGCCGGGTCGTACGCGCCCACCTGCACATGCGCCTTGAAGACCCGGGCGCCCGCCTCCACGGCCTCCCGGACGTACGTCTCCACGCCGGGCTCGGGGAAGAAGGTCGCGGTGTGCAGGGAGCCGGGGGTGCGGCGGGCGAAGTCGACGGCCCAGCCGTTCAGCCAGCGGGCCATGCCGGGCTTGTGCGGGTACAGCATCGCGGTGAAGGCGCGCACCCCGAAGTCCCGGAGCAGATCGGCCCGTTCACCCTCCTCGTGCCGGTAGGTGATCGGCCACTCGACACCGCCGGTCAGCGGCCCGAGCGCGTCGAAGTACCCCCACACCTTGCGCAGCACCCGCTCGGGCATGAAGTGGGTGTGCACGTCGATCAGACCCGGCAGCCCCAGCCCCTCCCAGAAGCGACGGACCTCCACCGCCTCGGCGGACGGCGTGCGGGGAGTCTGGGGCGAGAGGTCCGTCATGCCGTCAACGATCACCCTTGATGCCCGGACGGGTCCATTCCCTTGTGCGCAAGATCACGACTCGGCGCGCCGGCGCACCATCTCGTCGATCCACACCGGGGCGAACGGCGACGTGCAGCCGGGGGACGTCGGATAGTCCTTCAGGACCTCCAGCCGCTCACCGATGGCGATCGCCCGGGCCCGGTGCTCCGGGTGCTCGATGCCGATCTGGGCCAGGCAGTGGTTCATCGCCCACTGCAGCCGCGGCGGGGCGTCCTTCATCTCCGCCTCGACGGTGTCGAGCAGTCCCGCCAGATCCAGGCCGTCCGGACGCTTCGCCACCCGCTCGGTGGTCAGCGCCCAGCCGGCGCTCGCGACGACCGGGTCCGGATCGGCGAACCAGGCCACCCGCAACTCCTCCGCGTGCGGACTCTTGCGCACCACGTAGTTCACCAGCCAGTCGTGCACCTTCGGGGTGCGGGCCTCGCGCAGCATGGCGTCCAGCTCGTCCCGGCCGAACGCCTTGGGCCGGCAGATCAGCAGCGCCAGCAGCCGCGCCGCCGAGTCACCGGTCGCCCAGAGCTCCTCCGCGAGGTCCTGCCGGGTCTTCAGCCGCTTCGCGATCGCCCGGAGCTTGCCCAGGTTCACACCGTGGTCGTCGCCGTGCCGCTCGTTCACCGCGCGCGTCTTCGGGTCCTCCAGCGCGGCCAGCTCGGCCATCACCTCGGTCACCGTCGTCCCGGCCCCGGCCGTCTCGGCCATCACGGTCTCCCGTCCCTCGTGCGCGGGGGCAGCATACGGCGCCGGTTGGACACCCGGAGTGCGGGAACTCGGGGCGCCGGAGTCGACCGACACACGGTCCTGGCATCTGGGAGGTCTCCGTGGCCAAACGCCATCGTCTGATACACGTCGGGCCGAGTGCCGTCTGGGACGTCCTCGCGGACGGCACCCGGTACGCGGAGTGGGTCGTCGGCACCGCGCGGTCCGAACCCGTACGCGGACAGTGGCCGCAGACGGATTCGGCGATCCGCTACGAGATCAAGGTGGGCCCTGCCCGGCTGGTCAACGAGACGGTCGTCCGCCGCTACGAGGAGGGCCGCTGTCTGGAGCTGGAGGCCAAGGCGGGCCCGCTCGGCACCGCGCGCATCTCGATCGACGTCCGGCCCTGGGGCGAGAAGACGCTCGTCATCGTGGACGAGCACCCCCTGCAGGGGGCCGGTGGCACGCTGCACAACGCCGGGTTCGAGGTGCTGATCCAGCTCCGGCACCGCACCATGCTGGCCCGCCTCGCCCGGCTCTGCGAGAGCGAGGCCGCCCCGGACGAGCGGCCCGACCGCCAGGACAGCGCCGGTCCGGCGGCGGCCCACGGAGCCGGGCATGCCTGACGCCGTGGTCATCGGCGCCGGCCCCAACGGGCTGGTCGCCGCCAACGTCCTCGCGGACGCCGGATGGCAGGTGGAGGTGCTGGAGGAGCAGCCGGAGCCCGGCGGTGCCGTCCGCCACGACCGGGGCGTCGACCCCGACTTCGTCAGCGACGTCTTCAGCTCCTTCTACCCGCTCGCCGCCGCCTCGCCGATCCTGGCCGGACTGCGCCTGGAGGAGCACGGCCTGCGGTGGAGCCATGCGCCCAGCGTGGTCGCGCACCCCCTCACGGACGGCCGCTGCGCCCTGCTGGACCGCGACGTCGAGGTCACCGCCGCGTCCCTCGAGGCGTTCGCCCCGGGCGACGGGGACGCCTGGCGGCGGCTGCACGACATCTGGGAGAAACTGCGCCCCGACCTGCTGGGCACCCTGTTCACGCCGTTCCCGCCGGTGCGCGCGGGGGCGCGGCTCGCGCTGCGGCTGCGGGCCGCCGGCGGACTGCGCATGGCCCGCAGTCTGGTCCTGCCGGTGCGCAGGCTCGGCGAGGAGGAGTTCCGGGGCGAGGGCGGCCGGGTGCTGCTCGCCGGCAACGCCCTGCACGCGGACCTCGCCCCGGAGTCGGCGGGCAGCGGCGGCTTCGGCTGGCTGATGACGATGCTCGGCCAGACCTACGGCTTCCCCGTGCCGGCCGGCGGGTCCGGTGCCCTCACCGACGCCCTGGTCCGGCGGCTGCGTTCGCTCGGCGGCGAGGTGCGCTGCGGGCAGCGCGTGGAGCGTGTCGTCGTCCGCGGCGGACGGGCCGTCGGCGTACGGACCGCGGCCGGGGACACCGTCGCGGCCCGCCGGGCCGTCCTCGCCGACCTGTCCGTGCCCGCCCTCTACGGCGACCTGGTGGAACCCGAGCATCTGCCCGCGCAGCTGCTGGACGACCTGCGGCGCTTCCAGTGGGACTTCGCCACCTTCAAGGTGGACTGGGCGCTCGACGGGCCGGTGCCCTGGCAGGCCGAGCAGGCGGCCCGGGCCGGCACCGTGCACCTCGCCGACGGCGTGGACGAGCTCACCCGATTCGCCGCCCAGCTCGCCATGCGCGAGGTCCCCGACCGGCCCTTCCTGCTCTTCGGCCAGATGACCACCTCCGACCCCTCCCGCTCCCCGCAGGGCACGGAGTCCGCCTGGGCGTACACCCATGTGCCGCACGACATCCGCGCCGACGCCGCCGACGAGGGCGTCACCGGCAGTTGGAACGCCAAGGAGCAGGAGCTGATGGCCGACCGCATGGAACGCCAGGTGGAACGCTTCGCACCCGGCTTCCGCCGGCGGATCCGCGCTCGCCGCGTCCTCGCGCCCCCGACCCTGGAGGCCATGGACGCCAACCTGATGGGCGGCGCCATCAACGGCGGCACCACCGCCATGCACCAGCAGCTCTTCTTCCGCCCCGTCCCCGGCACCGGACGCCCCGAGACCCCGATCCCCGGCCTCTTCCTGGCCTCCTCCGGGGCTCACCCGGGCGGCGGAGTGCACGGCGCGCCCGGCGCGAACGCCGCACGCGCCGCCCTGCACCGCCACCGGCCGCCCGGACTGTCCCGCGCCCAGCGTCTGCTGAGCGGCCGGGACCGCACCGGCACGCGACGATGACGACACACCCACCCACCGCAGCCAGTTCGACGCCGTCGAGGAGAACGATGACCGCGCACGACGACGCCTCCGCACACCGCGACCGCATCCGGCCCCGCCCCGCCGGGGTCGACGACAAGACCGTGGAAGCCCTCGGAGCGCTCTCCAAGGCGCTGGAGACCACCGAGCGGGCCCGCGGCCGCCTCTACGACTTCCACCAGCTGACCGGGACCGCCGATCTGCAGCTGGACCGCGCGGTCGAGCTGCTGCGCGAGGCCGGCCACGCAGAGTGGGCCGAGAAGGTCCGCAAGGAGATCCTCGGCCGCAACGTCATCCCCGGGCACTGGACCTTCCAGATCATCGAGGCCTACAACGCCACCTACTACCGGCCCTTCCAGCAGCTCGAGGCCAGCGCGCTGCAGGAGCTCGCCGACGGCACGGACCACCTCTTCGAGGCGGAGATGAAGGAGGAGCGCCGGACCCACGGCCACCCCGACCACGCGCCGCTGCCGCCGACCGAGGAGTCGTGACGCGGCCGGACCCGGCCCCGACCGACCACTGAGAGGAGGGACCGCCCGTGCGCAGCAGCCCGCTCGCCGACCGGACGGTCGTCGTCACCGGAGCCGCCCGCGGCCTGGGCGCCGCCATGGCCCGGCAGATCGCCGGACGCGGCGCCCGCGTGGCCCTGCTGGGCCACGAGAAGCAGGAACTGGAGGCGCTGGCCGAGGAACTGCCGGGGCCGACCCTGGCCCTGGAGGCCGACATCACCGACCCGGACGCCCTCGCGGACGCCGCCGGGCGGGTCCGGGCGGGTCTCGGACCCGTGTCCGCCCTGGTGGCCAACGCCGGGATCGCCGAGGGCGGGCCGTTCCCCTCCTCGGACCCCGCCGCCTGGGCCCGGGTCATCGACGTCAACCTCACCGGCAGCGCCAACACGGCACGCGCCTTCCTGCCCGACCTGTTCGACACCCGGGGGTTCCTGCTCCAGATCGCCTCCCTCGCGGCGATCGGCGCCGCGCCCCTGATGAGCGCCTACTGCGCCTCCAAGGCGGGCGTGGAGGCCTTCGCGCACGCCCTGCGGGCCGAGGTGGCGCACCGCGGGGTCGGTGTGGGCGTCGCCTACATCAACTGGACCGACACCGACATGATCCGGGACGCCGACCGGTACGCCGTCCTGCGCGAACTGCGCGGCCACATGCCGCCGCCCGCACGCCGGGTGTACCCGGTCGACACCGTCGCCGCCCGCCTGGTCAGCGGCCTCGAACGCCGTCGTACGTCCGTCTACGCCCCGGCGTGGCTGCGGCTCACCCAGCCGGTGCGCGCGGCTCTGCCCCCGGTGGTGCTCCGCGTGACCCGCCGGGCCATGCCCCGTCTGGAGGCCGAGATCCCCCTCGCCCACACCGGCCCGCTCGGCGCGGGCGGCGACGCGGACCGGGCGGCGTCCGGGGGAGGGGCCTGAAGGCCGGTCACACCGCTGCGACCGGCTGCGGGGCCTCCGCCCTACGCTCGCCGGCGAGCCGCAGGATCACGTGGGCGAGCATGCCCGCCGTCGCGCCGAAGGTGAGCGCGGCCGGGACATGCTGGCCGAGGCCGGCCAGGAAGTGGGTCGGGCCCCAGACGCCGAGCGTGTCGTCCAGCGGGATGCGCAGGACCTGGCCGGTCAGCAGCGCCAGCACCGTCGCGCAGACCCCGCCCACCGCCATCGCGGGGAGCGTGACCCGGGTGAGCAGGCCCGGCAGCAGCCGCAGCGCCCACCACACCGCCACCAGCACCAGCACGTCCACCAGGCGGTAGAGCAGCCAGTCGTCGAACGCCTTGCCCGCCGGGGCCGTCCAGCCGCCCAGGATCAGCCACTGGCGCAGCAGGTCGCCGGGCTCGGACAGCCGTCCCGTGCCGCCGAACGCGGTGTGGATCCGCGCCGCGACCCCGTCGTACGACAGGATCAGCAGCGACACGGCGATCCAGGCGGTGCCCAGCGTGGCCCCCAGCCGTGCGGCGCGCACCGGCACCGCCGACCGGGGTGGCGTCCCCGCGTCCTTGGCGACGGCGCGCCCGACCAGGACCGTGAGCCCGGCGACCAGCAGCGCGACGAGCACGGCCACCGGACCGCTGGACTCGATCCCCGCGGCCAGCCGCGGCAGGAACCGGTAGCTGCCCTGCCCGCCCGAGGCGATCAGCCACGGGGTGGAGACGCCGGCCGCCAGTGTCCCGGCCACCGGCCCCCACGCCCACAGCGCGAGCAGTGTGCCGGGCGTCCGCCCGTGCGAGGGCGGCATCCGGCGCAGCAGGAGCAGGGCGCCCCCGACGTAGAAGAGGAAGAGCGCCACGAACCGGATCTGCATCCCGGTGCGCCGCAGATCGGAGTAGTCGGGCGTCCCGCTCACCCCGGCGCCGTCACCGGGCGCGATCAGCACCGACTGGTCGTAGGCCCAGGGCGCGAGCCAGCCGCGCAGCTCCTGGACGGACTCGATGCCGAGGGCCCGGGTGGCGCCCTGCAACTGGAGCGCGTGGGCGCTCGCCCCGGCCCACCACAGCAGCAAGGTGATGAGCACACCCCCGACCAGGGCCGGTATCGCCGCGCGCCGGTATGTCATGTCGTCCCCCGTCTGTCCCTCGGCCACCGTCGATGGCGGCAGCGGAAGGATAGAGGGAGACGATCTTCGCGGCGCCGCTCCGTGGCCGAAAAGCAATCTGCGGGGCGCGGGGTCAGCGTCCGTACTTCTGGAGGGCGGCCGGGGTGACGGGGGTGAAGAAGTTGACCGGGGTGCCGTCCGGGTCGCGGAACAGCAGGGACCGGTTGCCCCAGGGCATCGTGGTGGGCCCCGCGACGACATCGCTCACGAAGCCGGTCAGGTCCCGGTGCACACGGTCGACGTCGTCGACGAGGAACTCGACGATCACGCTCTGGTTGGCCGCCGGGCGGGCGGAGCCGGGGGCGAACAGCGGGACGGTGGCGGTGCCCGCGATCGCGAGGGCCGCACCCGGGGTCCTGAGTTCGGCGAACTCCTCGGTGGCCCAGGTCGCGGGCACGCCCAGGGCGCGCTCGTAGAACGCGACGAGGCGGGCGACATCGGCGGTGATCATGCGGACGGAGACGAACTCCATGGGACTCTCCTCGGCGGTGCGAAAGACGTTGTGCGGAAGACGTTCACCGGCGAGGCTAGGAGAAATAGGGGACATGATCGGTCCTCTATTGCCGCTAGGTTTGGACGTATGTCCCGGCCCACCGCCCGTGTCCTGACCCTGCTGGAGCTGCTGCAGTCGGGCGGCACCCGGACGGTGGCCGAACTGGCCGACCGGCTCGGCGTCGAGGGACGCACGGTGCGGCGGTACGTGGACCAGCTGATCGACCTCGACGTCCCCGTGGAGTCGGTGCGCGGCCGCTACGGCGGCTACCGGCTCGGTCCCGGACACCGGCTCCCCCCGCTCATGCTCGGCGACGACGAGGCGCTGGCCGTGCTGCTCGGCCTGGTCGCCGGCCGCCGGGCGGGGCTGACGACATCCCGGCGCACGGCCGCCGAGACGGCGTCGGCGAAGATCCGGCGCGTACTGCCCCGGCACCTGGCCCGCCGGCTCGACGCCCTCCTCGAATCCCTCGCCTTCACGGACGAGCCCGGAGAGCCGGATGCCGCCGACTCCGGTGTCCTGCTCACCCTCGCGGACGCGGTGCGCCACCGCCGTCCCGTCGCGCTCCGCTACACCGACCGAGACGGGCGGCGCAGCCACCGCACCCTGCACGCCTACGGGATCGTCGCGCACGCCGGCCGCTGGTACGTCACCGGCAGGGACGCCGGGATCGACGAGGACCGGACCCTGCGGCTCGACCGCATCGCGGACGCACGGACCCTGCCGGGCTCGTTCGCAGCGCCCGAGGGGCCCTCGCCGGCGGAGCGTGTGGTGTCCGGGTTCGCCACGGCGGCGTACCGCCACGAGGTGACCCTGCGTATCCACGCGACGGCCGCACACATCCAGAGCCACCTGCCCGCCTCCGTCGCGAGCGTGGAGGAGCATCCGGCGGGCGAGGGAGGGGAGGACCGGCGCTGGCTGCGCGTCGAACTGCGGGCGGAGCGGCTGGACTGGCTGCCGCCGGTACTCGCCGCACTCGACCGGCCGTTCGTCGTGGAGCGCCCCGACGAGCTGCGCGGCCTCGTCACCGCGTTCGCCGACCGGCTGGCCGCCTCCGCGCGCCGCCGCGTCCCGCCGGAGGACATGCCGAAAGGGTGCCCGTGAAGCCGGTCCAGCCGGTCCTTCGGGGCACCCCTCGGCAGCCCGGGGTCAGAAGTCGGTGGAGAGCCCGCTGACCTCGGCGATGCCGCGCAGCTCCTCCGTCTCCCTGTGCCGTTCCCTGATGTAGTCGGCGATCTCGCCGAGGCGTTCCGGGTCCGAAGCGGTGGTGGCGTCGGTGACGATGCGAACGGGACCGGTCTCGTCGACGTCGATCTCGACCACCTCGTTGTCCATGCGGCCGGTGACCGCGGTGGCGATCACCAGGGCGGCCTCCTCACGGACCTCTTGGGGCAGGTCGTCGGCCCCGGAGTCGAGCGCGAGGTCGAGGCTGGACAGGCGCTCCTCCTGGATCGCCTGGAGCACGGGCTCCACCAGGCGTCGCAGGAGGCGGTAGTCCTCCGTGTCCATCCGAACGCGCAGGAGGTCCAGGTACACGTCCACGGGCCGGCCGTCGCCTTGCGGAATCTCGAATTCGCTCATTCGCCCCGTGTTTCCCGCCCCGCGCGGCTCACACACGGCGCCAGCGGGCCAGTGCGAACGAGAACAGCCCGAACAGCACCAGACCCACCGCCACGCAGACCAGCAGCCACGGCCCCAGCGGCGTCTCGGCGAGGCTGCGCAGCGTGTCGTCCAGGCCCTTCGCCCGGTCCGGTTCATAGGCGACGGCCGCACGGACCGCGAAGACCCCGGCCACGGCGAACACCAGGCCGCGCGCCGCGCCACCGCCCACGCCGGTGACGTCCACCAGCTGACGGGTGCGCCGGCTCATCCGGCCCAGCTGGAGCTTGTCGTGGTACTTGCGCCGGACCGCGCGGACGCCGATCCAGACCCCCGCGGCCACCACACCGATCCCGGCCGCGCCGACCAGCCACTGGCCGCCGGGCAGCTCAAGCGCCCGGGCGGTCACATCCCGGGACTGCTGGTCGCTGGACCCGCCGGAGCTCTGGTGCCGGGTGGCGGCGAAGTACAGCACCGAGTAGGCGACGAAGACGTAGAAGCCGCAGCGGGCCGCCGCCATCAGCCGCTTGCGCGCGCTGCGCCCGTCCTCGCCGGGCGCGCCGAACACCGCCTCGCTCAGCCGCCACAGCGCCATCCCGACCAGCCCGATGCCCAGCGCCCACAGCAGCACGGCGCCGAAGGGCCGGTGCGACAGCTCGGCGAGGGCGCCGCCGCGGTCGGCCTGCCGGCCCGTGTCACCGAACGCGACCTGCACGGCCAGCGCGCCGACCAGCAGATAGATCACACCCCGTGCGGCGAGCCCCGCCCGTGCCGCCCCCCGCGTGACCGAACCCCGTGCGGCCCGCCCGCTCCGCAGCCGTCCGAGCCGTCCGGTCGACGCCATCGCACTCGTGTTCATGTGAACCTCCCGGACATGCGGATGCCCCGGCGCGGCCCCCGCACACGCGGCGCTTCCACCGGGGCGGCCTGGGCCGTGACAGACGGGAACGCGAGTGTCAGGAGGGGAGGTGTGCGACGCGGCGTCAGCGGGCCGTCCGCTCGAACGTCAGATGCGTGACACCGCTCGACGTGGTGACCGTGTCGACGGCGTAGTCCCGCTCCAGCCCCTCCAGCCCGTCCCAGAGGCGGACGCCCCGGCCCAGCACGATCGGTACGACCACCACGTGCAGATGGTCGATGAGCCGGGCGGCGAGGAACTCCCGGATCACGGTGGCGCCGCCGCCGATCCGTACGTCCTTCCCGCCCGCCGCCTCCCGTGCCGTCCTCAGCGCGTCGGCCGGTGAGGCGTCGAGGAAGTGGAAGGTGGTGCCGCCCTCCATGGCGAGCGGCGGCCGGGTGTGCCGGGTGAGGACGAACGTCGGCGTGTGGAACGGCGGATTGGGCCCCCACCAGCCCTTCCAGTCCGGGTCCTCGTGCCAGCCGGGATAGCCGTACTTGCCGGCGCCCATGATCTCGGCGCCGATCCCCGGCTCGAACCGGCGGACGAAGACGTCGTCGGCGCCGCTGGTCCCGCCCGCGTCGCCGCTCCGCTCGTGCCACCAGCGGGTGGCGAACATCCACTGGTGCAGCCGTTCCCCGGCATGCCCGAACGGCGCCTCGCGACTGAGTCCCTCGCCGGTGGCGAAGCCGTCGAGCGAGACGGAGAAGTTGTGGACACGGGCGAGTGACATGGGCGGCTCCCTGCTCCTGCGGTCGGGTCCTGCACGCCCCAGCTTGGCCGCATCCGGGCCGCCGCGCAGCGGAACGCCGTACGGCCGCGGCCACCGGGTGCCGCGCACCGCCCGCCACAAGACCGGTGACATTGCCGGTCCGCGCGGGCCGCACGGTCCCCGACAGTGGCACGGCCAGCCCACGGCGGGTCCCACCGCGGGCACACGGCCGACTCCCCATGTCCCGTGTGCCCGTGGTGCCTCCCGCCCGCCACGACAGAGAGGACGACCCGTGCACCACCCCCACAGCACCACACGTCCGCAGGCCCCCGCGTCCGCGCGGCGCCGGACCGGTCGCCTGGCCGGCGCCGCCGCGGCCCTCGCCGCGCTCGTCGGACTCGGCACCCTCGGCGGGCCGGGTGCCCACGCCGCCGACAACCCCTACGAGCGCGGACCGGCCCCCACCACGTCCAGCATCGAGGCGACGCGCGGCCCGTACTCCGTGTCGCAGACGTCCGTCTCCTCGCTCGCGGTCACCGGATTCGGCGGCGGCACCATCTACTACCCGACCTCGACCAGCGACGGCACCTTCGGCGCCGTGGCCGTGTCGCCCGGCTTCACCGCCTACGAGTCGTCGATCGCCTGGCTCGGACCGCGGCTCGCCTCACAGGGCTTCGTGGTGTTCACCATCGACACCCTCACCACGGTCGACCAGCCCGACTCGCGGGGCCGACAGCTGCTGGCCGCGCTGGACTACCTGACCGAGCGCAGTTCGGTGCGCGGACGGGTCGACGCGAGCCGCCTCGGCGTCATGGGGCACTCCATGGGCGGCGGCGGCAGCCTGGAGGCCGCCAAGACCCGTCCCTCGCTCCAGGCGGCGATCCCGCTGACCCCGTGGAACACCGACAAGAGCTGGCCCGAGCTCACCACGCCGACCCTGATCTTCGGCGCCGACGGCGACACCATCGCCCCGGTCGCCACGCACGCCGAGCCGTTCTACAACGGCCTGTCCTCGCGCCTCGACCGGGCGTACCTGGAGCTGAACGGGGCGACCCACTTCACGCCCAACACGTCGAACACGACGATCGCGAAGTACAGCATCTCCTGGCTCAAGCGGTTCATCGACAACGACACCCGCTACGAGCAGTTCCTGTGCCCGCTGCCGCAACCGAGCCTGACCATCGAGGAGTACCGGGGCAACTGCCCCCACACCTCCTGACAACGCACGGCACTTGGGCGGTGGACGCGCGTACGGCGTCCACCGCCCCCGCGTTGTGCCGGGGCACGGTCCCCGGCGCCGACGGCTGGGCGCCGGCACAGACCCGTCGCCCGCCGTCCACCGCCAACGCGCAGGTGAGGCCCGGGATTCGGGCCCGCCCCGGTACGGACGCGGGCCTTCCGCCTTGCGTTACGCGCCGGTAACGTCACGGGAATGACCGCAGACAGGAGCAGCGCGCGGACCGCTCCCCGGGTCGTGGTCGACCGGGGGCATCTCGAACTCACCCGTGGCCGACGGCAGTTGTTCGACGGGCCGGTGGACGACGCCCGGGAGAGCCTGCTGCTGGCCGCGTCCCTGCTCGCCGCCGACGCGCCCGAACTGGCCGGGGCCGCCCGGATGTCCGCGGCGGAGGCCGCCTGGGCGGCGGGCGACATCGCGGCCTGTCTGAGTGTCCTCGACGGCGAGGCCCCCGCCGGACCAGGGTGGACGGGCGACGCCTTCCTCCGGGACCACCGCGACGGCATGCGCGCGCTGCTGGCCCGGAGGCCGGAGCTCGCCGTCGGGCCGCTGCGGCGGGTGCTGGACCGGGCCCGCACCGAGGACCGGCCTGAACGCCTGCTGCGGGCGGCGGCCGCGGCCCTGCTGCTCGGGGACCTCCGGGAGGCCCGCGCCGCCGGCGCCCGCGCCCTGGCCGCCGCCCGCAACACGGGCTGCGTCGCCTCGGAGGCACGGGCGCTGGAGTACCTCGCCTACGGAGAACTGCGCGCCGGACGGCACGCGCAGGCCCGCGCCCACGCCGAGGAGGGCGTCCGGGCCGCGGCGGCGGCCGGGCACCGCAACATCACGGCCAGCCACCACGCGATGCTGGCCCTGGCCGCCTCCATCGAAGGCGACACCGGCGCGGTCGAGGGCTACGCGGCGACCGCCCTGACCATCGCCCGCCGGCACGGCCTGGCGCAGGCCGCGACCCTCGCCGAATGGGCCGTGGCCCGCGCCGACCTGGCCCGGGGCCGCCCCCTGGACGCCGCCGACCGGCTCGGACCACTCGTCGGACCCGGCCCCCGGCGCGGGCACTTCGCCGTGTGGATGCTCGCCGTGCCCTGCTTCGTCGAGGCCGCCGTGCTCGCCGGGCACCCCGAGGACGCGCGGCCGCTCGTCGGCGACCTCGCGCTGTGGGCGGCCTTCGGCGCCGACCCGCACGCCCCGGCGCAGCTCGCCCGCTGCCGGGCCCTGCTCGCCCCCGGCGACCGGGCCGACGACCTCTATCTGCGGGCGCTCGCCCTGCACGACGAGGCCGGCGGCGACTTCGAGCGCGCCCGCACCGAGCTGCTGTACGGCCGCTGGCTGCGCCGCCGCCGGCGTCTGCGCGAGGCCCGCGGCCGCCTCGGCGCCGCCCTGGTCGGTTTCGAACGCTGCGGCGCGGCCGCCTGGGCCGAGCAGACCGGCGCCGAGCTGCGCGCCAACGGCGCCGCGTCCAGGACCGAGCGGGCCGCCGGCCTGGCCCGGCTCACCCCGCAGCAGTTGCGCGTCGCCCGGTACGTCGCCGAGGGCGCCACCAACCGGGAGGTGGCCCAGCGCCTCGCCGTCAGCACCCGCACGGTCGACTACCACCTGCGCAACGTCTTCGCCGCCCTCGGCGTGCGCTCCCGTATCGAACTGGCGCTCATGGTCGGCCAGGAGGACCGGTGAACCACCCCGAGACCCGCCCCGGCCGAAGAATGCCCCTGCACACCCCTAGGGACCGACCGGACGGTATGCCATCCTTCGGTGCAGGACGATTCGGGTGGCGACCGCCGCACGGGCAGCGCACCCCGCCGGACACCGCTGAGCCGGCCCGGCGCCGGAGCCCTGCCGGGAAGCCGAGGCTGGGGGAGGACCGCGATGCATCCTGCCGTACGCACACGCGCCACGATCCGCACCGGGCCGGTGCCCGTTCCGCGGCAGCGCACACCGCGCCTGCGGTCGCTGATCGACGCCGACGCGCTGCGCGTCCTGCACCGGGCGGCCCGTGTCCTGCTCGACGACCTCCCGGAACTCACCGACCGGCTGCTGGCCGCCCTCGGCGAGCAGGAACCCGCGTACCGCGCCGCGCTGGCCCACGACCACGGCGCCACCTGGGAGGAGGCCCACCGCTCGCTGCGGCACAGCGTGACCTCCCTGCTCGACCCGCGCGGCACCCGCGACGCCGCGCACCGCTGCACCTGGCGGATCGGCGTCAACCGGGCCGAGCAGGGGCTGCCCCTGGACGCCCTGCTGCACGCGTTCCGGCTGGGCGGCTCCCTGGTCTGGCAGCGGCTGGTCGAGGAGACCTCCCGCTCCGCGCCCGAGGACGTCCGGCTCCTGGTGCACGTCGCCACCGACGTCTGGGACTTCGTGGACGAGCACTGCGGCATCGTCGCCGAGGCGTACCGGCACACCGAGCGGCAGCTCGCCTGGCGGCGCGAGAACCGGGTGCGGCTCCTCGCGGCCGCCCTCCTGGACGGCGCCAGCCGGATCGCCGACCTGCCGGAGACCGCCGAGGGGCTGCGCCTGCCGGAACAGGGCCGCTATGTCGTCGTCGCGGTCGCGGGCGGCCGGCCCCAGCTGCCGACGGGCGTCCGCGCCACCGCCGTACCACCCGATGCGAGCGTGTACTGGCACTCAGGAGGGGATGTGGACCACGGCATCGTCCTGGTCGGCGACGAGGGGGACGCGGACGAGGGCCGCGACCCCGTCGAGGCGCTGGGCCTGTCCGCCGACGGCGTGCACGGCCGGCGGATCGGCGTCGGCGGCGCGGTGACCGGCCTGGCCGCGGTGGGCGACGCCCGCCGGCTGGCCGATCTGGCGCTCGGCATCTGCCCGCCCGACGGCGGCACGATCCGGCTCACCGAGCACCTCCCCGAGGCCCTCGTGGTCTCCTGCCCGGAGCTGGGCGCCACCCTCACCGAGCAGGTGCTCGGCCCGCTGCTGCGCCTCGACCCGGCCGACCGGGACGTCATGCTGGACACGCTGACCGCCTGGTTCGACTGCGACGGCTCCGCCCAGCGCGCCGGGGAACGGCTGTACTGCCACCGCAACACCGTCCTGAACCGGCTGCGCCGCTGCGAGCAGCTCACCGGCCGCTCCCTGGCCCGCCCGGCCGATGTCGTCGAGATCAGCCTCGCCCTGACGGCCCGGCGCCTGCTGCGCGGCTGACCGGCCGCCCCGGCGGGCGTCCGGCGGACGGAGATGCGGGGCCGCGCCCCTGATGGTGCACTCGGGTGAGGAGGCCGGGGGGCCGGTCCGCTGGAGGCGCCATGGCTGACAGGGAACGCCGGCGCGGGCTCCTCGCGCCCGTGCCCCGGACCTGGCCGCACGCGGCCGTGCGCACCCGGGTCAACGCGGCGGCCCTCCGCGTCGCGAACCTCGGCGTGCGGCACGCGGTACGGCGCCTTCCCGAGGTCCTGGACGAGGGCGAGACCATCGAGATGCTCGCCACGGGCACGTACGGTCGCGGCACCGGCGTCCTCGCCCTGACCGACCGGCGCCTGGTCTTCTACGGCCACGGCGTGCTCACGCGCACGGTCGAGGACGTCCCGTACGACCGGATCAGCTCGGTCCAGTGGACCAGCGGCCTGCTGACGGGCACGCTCGCCGTCGTCTCGGCGGGCGGCAGGACCGAGATCCGCCAGGTGCCCCGCGACCAGGGCACGGCCCTCGCGGATCTGCTGGGCCGACGCCTCGCCGCGCCGCCGGTGTCCGCCCGACACATCACCGCCCGCCTGGGCGCGCTGGACGACTTGCGCGCGTCCGGGACGATCACCGAGCAGGAGTACCGGGACCGCAGGGCGGAGATCCTGAGGAGCCTGTAGGGCAGACCCGTCCCGGTGCCGCACGGCCGGCCGCACCTGGGCACCGGCACAACCCCGACCCACCCCCGTTGGGACCACGCAGCGACCTCGTGCGGACACCTGTACCGGCCGGTCGCGGGCGTGCTGTCGTGGGCTGCCCTTCCCCCCGAAGCACCCGTGCCCGACGGCACGGATCCGAGGAGACGTGATGCCCGAAGCACCACCGGACGCGGAGCCCGCCCTGCGCGTCGAAGCGCTCGACGTGACCTACGGCCGGGCCGTGTCCGCCCTTCGCTCCGTGTCCCTGACCGTCCCGCACGGCTCGGTCGTCGCCCTGCTCGGCGCCAACGGCGCGGGCAAGACGACCCTGCTGCGCGCGGTGTCCGGCACCCTGCGCCTGCACCGGGGCGCCGTCACGGCGGGCCGCATCCACTACGGGACCACGGAACTCGACGGACGCGACCCGGTCGCCGCCGTACGCGCCGGAGTCGTCCAGGTCCCCGAGGGCCGCCGCGTCTTCGCCGGACTGACCGTCGACGAGAACCTGCGCACCGGCGGCCTCGGCCTGGGCCGGCGGCGCCCCGCGCAGGTCGACGAGGCCCGCGACCGGGTCTTCGCCCTCTTCCCGCGGCTGGCCGAACGCACCCGGCAGGCCGCGGGACTGCTCTCCGGCGGCGAGCAGCAGATGCTCGCCATCGGCCGCGCCCTGATGGCCGCCCCGCGGCTGCTCCTGCTGGACGAGCCCTCCCTGGGCCTCGCCCCGCAGATGGTGTACCGGATCGCCGAGGTCGTCCGCGAGATCAACGCCCAGGGCACCGCCGTCCTGCTGGTCGAGCAGAACGCGGGCATGGCGCTGTCCCTCGCCGACACCGCCCATGTCCTGGAGGTCGGCGAGGTCCGCCTGTCCGGGCCCGCCGACGAACTGGCCCGCACCGACGCCGTACGCCGGCTGTACCTGGGCGAGACACCGGAGCCCGCGAAGACGACCGGGGGCGCCACCGCCCCCGGCACGAACGACACCGAGGGGCAGGGAGCCGCGTGACCGTCCGCACCACCGCACCACCCGAACTGGCCGTGACGGACGTGACCGTCCGATTCGCCGGTCTCACCGCCCTGGACGCGGTGTCCTTCACCGTCGCCCCCGGCAGCGTCCACGCGCTCATCGGCCCCAACGGGGCGGGCAAGTCCACCTGTTTCAACGTCCTGTCGGGACTGTGCCGCCCCGCGTCCGGCACCGTGCGACTCGGCGACGCCGACCTGACCCGGCTCGCCCCGCACCGCATCGCCGCCCTCGGCATGGCCCGCACCTTCCAGAACATCGTCACCACCCAGGGCACCGTCGCCGACAACCTCATGCTCGGCCGGCACGCCCTGTCCCGGGCCGGCTTCGCGGCCAGCGCGCTGCGCCTGCCGCACGCCCGCCGCGAACAGCGCGACCACCTCGCGCGGGCCCGCGTGATCGCCGAACTCACCGGTCTCGACGGGCACTTCGACAGCCCCGTCGCCCTGCTCCCCTACGGCGACCGCAAGCGCGTGGAGTTCGCCCGCGCCCTGTGCCTGGAGCCCAGCGTCCTGCTGCTGGACGAGCCGGTCGCCGGCATGAACGCGGCCGAACGCGCCCGCGCCGTCGAGGTGGTGCACACCGTGCGCGCCGAACTCGGCCTCTCCGTGGTGCTGGTGGAACACGACATGGGCCTGGTGATGCGGCTCGCCGACGAGGTCACCGTCCTCGACTTCGGCCGGGTCATCGCCCACGGCACCCCCGACGAGGTCCGCGGCGACCCCGAGGTGCTGCGCGCCTACCTCGGCACCGGCGCCGACGAGGAGGACGCCGCGTGACCACCTTCCTGGACACCCTGTTCAACGGCCTCGCCCTGGGCGCCGTCTACGCCCTCGTCGCCCTCGGCTTCGTCATCATCTTCAAGGCGTCCGGCGTCATGAACTTCGCGCACGGCTCGCTGCTGCTGCTCGGCGGCTACCTCACCGCCGTGCTCCACGACGACCTCGGCTTCGCCGGGGCCCTCGCCGTCTCGGTCCTGGTGACCGCCGCCGTGGCCGGCGCCATGGACCGCTTCCTGCTCCAGGCCGGCGGGGGAGCGGACCCGCACGCCGCCCACGTGCAGACCATCGTCACCATCGGCGTCGACATCGTCATCCTCACCGACCTGTCCCGGCGCATCGGCGGCGACCTCCTCGCCCTCGGCGACCCCTGGGGCGACGACGTCAGCGCGCTCGGGCCGGTCACCGTGGCCGACAGCAGGATCGCAGCCATCGTCGTCTCCGCCCTCGTCATCGCCGGGGTCTTCGCCCTGTTCCGGTACACCTCCTGGGGCCTGTCGCTGCGCGCCGCCGCCGAGGACGTCGAGGCCGCCTCCCTCATGGGGGTGCGGCTGGTGCGGGTCCGGATGCTCGCCTGGTGCCTGGCAGGCGCGCTCGCGGCCCTCGCGGCCGTCTTCCTCGCCGCGTTCCCCGCCCCCGGCCTGGAACGGACCACCGGGCAGATCGCCCTGAAAGCCTTCCCCGCCGCGATCCTCGGCGGCATGGCGTCCCCGCCCGGCGCCCTCGCCGGCAGTCTGCTGATCGGCCTGACCGAGGCGCTCGTCGCCGGCTACCAGTCCGAACTGCACGTCCTCGGCGAGGGGTTCGGCGACGTCGCCCCCTACGCGGTGATGGTGCTCGTGCTGCTGGTGCGGCCCACCGGGCTGTTCGGCGGAAAGGCGGCCGTCCGTGTCTGAGCGATCCTCCCGCGCCCACGCCCTGCGCCTCGGCCGGACCCTCGCGGTCGTCGCCGTCCTGTGCGCCCTGCCGTTCTACCTGGACGCGTTCTGGCTGCGCATCGGTCTGTTCTCGATGGCCGCCGCGGTCGGCGCGGTCGGCCTCGGCCTGCTCTCCGGCACCGCCGGCCAACTCTCCCTCGGCCACGCCTTCTTCCTGGCCGTCGGCGCCTACGGCTACGTCTGGCTGGCCGGTGAGCCCGGCCCGGGGCTCCCGACCTCCGTGGCCGCCGTGCTGGCGGTCCTGCTCGCCGGGGCGGCGGGCGGGTTGTTCAGCCCCGTCGCCGGCCGGGTGCGCGGCGTCTACCTGGGCGTCGCCACGCTGGCGCTGGTCTTCCTCGGCCACCACGTCCTGCTCACCGCGGACTCCGTCACCGGCGGCTTCAACGGCCGCTCGGTGCCCCCGCTGGAACTCGGCGGCTTCTCCTTCTCCGCCGACTCCGAACTGACCCTGCTGGGCGTGCCGTTCGGGGCCGAGGAACGGCTGTGGTACCTGGGGCTCGCCCTGTTCGCGCTCACCTGGTTCACCGCCCGGGGACTGCTGCGCGGCCGCCCCGGACGCGCCCTGGTGGCGCTGCGCGACAGCGAGACCGCCGCCTCGGTCATGGGCGTCGACGTGTCCCGGTACCGCTCCGCCGCCTTCGTCGTGTCGTCGATGTACGCGGGCCTCGCCGGGGTGCTGCTCGCCCTGTCCTTCCGCCGCGTGGTCCCGGACTACTTCGGCCTCGTCCTGTCCGTCGACTACCTCGCCATGATCGTCATCGGCGGCCTCGGCTCGGTGGCGGGCGCCACCGCGGGAGCCGTCTTCGTCACGGCGCTGCCCCTGCTGATGACCCGTTACGCCGACCAGTTGCCGCTGGTCGCCGCCCCGGGCACCTCCGACGGCACGGTCGGCCCCACCGAGGCCGCCCGCTATCTCTACGGCGCCGCGATCGTGCTGATCCTGCTGTTCGCCCCCGACGGACTGCACGGCCTGGCCCGCCGGCTGCGCGCCCGGCTGCGCCGTCCCCGCGCCGCGCCCCCGCCCGCGGGCGCCCCCGAACCGTCCCCGTCCCCCGCGTCCGCCGTACGAGCCAAGGAGCCGACCCCGTGAAGCCCACGCACGACCCTGTGAAGCCCCCGCACCGCGCCGTCCCACGGACCAGGACGCTCCTGGCCGCGGGCCTCGCCGCCCTGCTGCTCGCCGGCACCGGATGCAGCTCCAAGGCCGACTCCGCCAAGAGCGGCGGTGAGGGCGCCGGCGGCATCAAGACCGGGCCCGGCGTCACCGACAAGACCATCCGGCTCGGCGCCCTCACCGACCTCACCGGGCCCTACGCCACCCTCGGCAAGAGCATCGTGCAGGCCCAGCAGATGTGGGCCGACGAGGTCAACGCCGACGGCGGCATCTGCGACCGGCGGGTGGAGATCGTCGTCAAGGACCACGGCTACGACGTCCAGAAGGCCGTCACCGCCTACGCCGACCTCTCCTCCGACGTGGTCGCCCTGCCCCAGGTCATCGGCTCACCCGTGATGGCCGCCTTGCTCGACGACATCGAACGCGACAAGGTGCTGACCTTCCCGCAGGCCTGGGCCGCCTCCCTGCTCGACAAGGAGTCCGTGCAGGTCCTCGGCACCACCTACGACGTCGACATGATCGCCGCCGTCGACTACCTCACCCGTACGAAGAAGGTGGCGAAGGGCGACACGATCGGACACGTCTACTTCGAGGGCGACTACGGCGCCAACGCGCTCGAGGGCTCCCAGTGGGCCGCGAAGAAGGCGGGCCTCAAGGTCGCCGGACAGAAGATCAAGGCGACCGACACCGATCTGTCCGCCCAGGTCTCGGCGCTGCGCAAGGAAGGCGTCAAGGCGATCCTGATCAGCGCCGGGCCCGCCCAGACCGCCTCGCTCGTCGGTGTCGCCGCCTCCCGGGGCCTGAAGGTGCCCGTCGTCAGCAGCGCCCCCGGCTACGCGCCGCAGCTGATGAAGACACCGGCCGCGCCGGCCCTCGCCGCCCTGCTCCACGTGGTCAGCGCGGCCCCCGCGGTCAGTTCCGAGCTGCCCGGCGTGCGCGACATGGTCGCCGCCTACCAGAAGAAGTACCGGGGCTCCCTGCTCGACGCCGGTGTGCTGTCCGGCTACAACGCCGCCCGCATCATGGGCGACGACCTGAAGAAGGCCTGCGAGAAGGGCAGTCTGGCCCGCGAGGACGTCGTCGCGGCGCACCGCGCGCAGTCCGCCGTCGACGTCGGCCTCGGCACCGCGCAGAACTTCTCCGACAAGGCCCGGCCCGCCAGCACCGAGACCTATGTGCTCAAGCCCGACGCCAAGGCGGTCGGCGCCGTCGTGAACGAGGAGGACGCGCACACCGCGCCCGGGGTGAAGGAGTACCTGGAGTCCCGAGGCTGACGGCACACCGGTTGTTCCGAGTGTGGGACGGGCGGTCCGGACACCCGGCCGCCCGTCCCGTACGATCGGCCGGTCCCCGCCGCGCGCAAGGAGTTCCCCGGTGACCGCCGTCGTCCCTCCGTCCCGCCCCGCACCCGCGCCGCCGATGGTGGAGCAGGTGACCCGCACGGAGGACGGCGAGAGTCTGAACGCCCTCCTGTGGCGGGCCGGGGAGGGCTGGCGGATGGTCAGCAACGCCGTGCTGGGCGGCGGGATCGGCGACCGCGCCTGGGTCCTCAACGCCCAGGTCGCCCACGGCTACCGGCGCACCGACCCCGACCGGCACCTCGCGGACCTGGCCCGGGACGCCGGCGCGCACGGGCCGGGCGTCGGGCTGATGACGGCCGCGGACGTCCGGGCTCACGGCAGCGGGCAGGACGAAGGGGTGACCGCGATCGCCACCGCGGGGCTCGGCGTACGGGGCTGGGCGGCGTCCTGGACCGAGCCCGCCATGACGGCCGTCCGGCCCGGGACCGTGAACATCGTGGTCGCGGTGCCCGTGGCCCTGACCGACGCGGCCCTGGTCAACACCGTCATGACCGCGACCGAGGCCAAGGTGCAGGCACTGGTCGACGTCGGTCTCGACTGCTCGGGGACCCCGACGGACGCCGTGTGCGTCGCCGTACGCCGACCGGTCCCGGGCGAGGAGACACACGCGTTCGGCGGCCCGCGCTCGCTGTGGGGAGCCCGCGTGGCCCGCGCCGTCCACCAGGCCGTCACTGCGGCAGCACGCAGCTAGTTCTTCATGCCGCGCAACGCCTGCTGGACCGACCACAGGACGGCCACGAACGGCACGGCCACGACCGCGCCGATGAACCCGGCCGCGATCGCCCCGCCCACGACGGCGAGCGCTACGACCACCGGGTGCAGACTGACCGCCCAGCTCAAGACCAGGGGATGCAGGACGTGCCCCTCGATCTGCCCGATGACGACGATCAGGGCGACCACGATCAGCGCGGTCATCGGCCCCTTCGCCGCCAGCGCCACGACCGCCGCGACGGCCAGCGCGATGGGCGAGCCGATCAGCGGGATGAAGGCGGCCGCGAACTCCAGCAGTGCCAGGGGCACGGCGAGCGGCACGCGCAGCGCGAGCAGGGCGACGCCGACGAGCACGGCGTTGGTGCCCGCGACCAGCAGGATGCCGTGGGTGTACCCGGTGAACGTCCGCCAGGCGGCCCGGCCGGCCACCGAGACCGGCCGTTGCGCCGAGGCGGGCAGCTGGGCGCAGATCCACTGCCACTGCCGGTCGCCCGAATGCGTGAAGAACACGGCGCAGAACAGCGCCAGCGCCAGCACGGTGAGGACCTCCACCAGCCGGCTCGCGCCGCTCACCGCCTCGCTGATGACCGTGGAGCGGTGCTCGGAGAGCAGTCGGCCGATCCGTGACTGGACATCGCTGAAGGTGTCCGCGGGCAGCCGGAACGGCGGCCCCTCCAACTGGTCCTCGATCCGGTCGATCCCCTTCTCGAACTCGCTCTGCAGACCCTTGCGCTGATCGGCCACCGTCTCGCCGACCAGCACCAGCGCCCCGATGACGAGCGCGAGAGCGCCGACGAGGGACGCCGCCACCGCGAGCGGACGGGGCATCCGGCGGGCGAGCAGCCCGGTGGCGGGGCGCAGCACGGTGGTGAGGACCAGACCCAGGAAGACGGCGACCGCGATCCGGTGGAACTGCCCGAGCACCGAGAAGGCGGCCCGTACGACGATCGCGACGGCGATGATCCGCCACGCGTAGGCGGCCGCCGTCCGCAGCCAGCCCGGCACACCGGCGTCCACGCCGCCCGGGCGACCGGGGGGCGGGGGAGACGGATCGGGGGGAGTGGCCATCTCCATGCCCCGTACCACCGAATGTCCCCGCGATCGCGACCGCCGCCCGGAATTCGCCCGAAGGCCGGTACCCGGCAAGAATCAAGAACGTCAGCACCATGTCCGTTCCGTGCCGCGATGCGTCGCCGTGGCGTCCGTCCGGGAGGACCATGCAGAAGGCCGCCCAGGCTCCACCGGCATCCGCCGCGACCGGCCCGAAGAAGGCGAGGCGGACCGCGATCCTGCGCCGGGCGGTGCGGGTGGCCCTCGCCGCGTCCGCCGGCTTCTACACCTGCCTGTACGGCTTCGACGAGCCCGTCCTCGCGCTGTACGCGCTCTTCGCGCCGATCTCGCTGGGCCTGCTGTCGACGATCCCCGGGTCGGGGCGGCAGCGCGCCGAGGTCATGCTCAAGGCCCTGCCCGTGGGCCTGGCCCTGGTGGCGCTCGGCACCGCGCTGGCCGTACACACCTGGGCGGCCGTCCTCGGCATGCTCGTCGTGGGCTTCCTGCTGGCCTTCGCCGCCGTCGCGGGCCCGCGCCCTGCCGGGGCCGCGCCCGCGCTCCAGCTCTTCTACATCCTCGCCTGCTTCCCGCCGTACGACCCCGGCGCGCTCGGGCTGCGGCTGGCGGGGCTCACCGTCGGGGTGCTGGCGCTGGTGGTGTGCGAGCTGTTCGTGCTGCCCGATCCACCCGGCCACCCGACCTATCGCGCGGCCCTGGCGGAGGCGCTGCGCACGGCCCGCGCGGCCATCACCGGCGACCTCGCCCTCTCCCCGCAGGAACTGCGCGAGGCCGGCGCGCGGCTGAGGCTGTCCGGAGTGGCGCCCGCGCAGCGCCCCGCGGGCCCGGGACGCGCGATGCGCGGCATGGCCCAGGCGGGCACCGCCACCCGCCGGCTGCTGGAGCAGCTGGCCCATCTGACCGAGCGGGGCGAACTGCGCGCCCTCGCCGGCACCGCGGGGCAGGACGCCGACGGCACGGACCGGGCTCTGCGCTCGCTCCTGCCGGAGGTGACGACGCTGCTCGACGAGACCGTCACCGCGCTGCGCACGGGCCGTGCCCCGCCGCCCTCCCACCGGATGGACGCGGCCATCGAGGACTTCCAGCGGATCCGGGTGCGGCAGGCCGCCGGGCCGGCCGGCGAGGTGCCGCCCGCGGACGTCCTGCGCCGGCAGGCGCTGCTGCTGTCCATCGCCGAGTCGGTGCGCACCCTGGAGATCTCCGTGCGCGTCGGCCTCGACGGGCGGCGCAGGGAGCCCATCGAGCCGCCGGTGCTGTTCTGGTACGCGTACAGCGGCACCCCGCTGCTCTGGTGGCGCCGGATCACCGGCAATCTGACGCCCCGGTCCGTGCAGTTCCACACCGCGCTGCGCATGGCCGTGGCGCTGGCCGCGGCCCGCCTGGTGGCCGGGTCGCTCGACCTGGCGCACGGCTTCTGGGTGCTGTTGACGGTGCTCACCCTGAGCCGGACCACCGTCGGCGAGACCTGGGCGGCCATCCGCCGGGCCGTCCTCGGCAATCTGCTGGGCGCCGTCGCCGCCGGCGCGCTGCTCATCGGGCTCGGCCGGCACACCGACGCCTACGCAGCCGTGCTCGCCCCGGCCATGCTCGTCGCGTTCTCGGTCGGGCCGCTGCTGGGCATCGCCTGGGCGCAGGGGCTGTTCACGCTGGTGGTGTCGTCCGCGTTCGCCCAGATCACCCCGGCGTCCTGGCAGCTGGCCGAGGTGCGGATCGTGGACGTCGTCACCGGCAGCGCGATCGGACTGCTGTGCGGGCTGTTCGCCTGGCCGGCCGGCGCCCGCGCCGAGGTGCGCCGCACGATGGCGGGGCTGCTGCGCGAGTGCGGCCCGCTGATCAAGGGCACCGTGGCCATGCTGGCCGCCGTGCCCCCGGGGTCGGTGCCGCCCCCGCCGACGCTGCCCGCCCTGCACCGGCTGCGGCTCGCGGAGGCCGCGTACGCGCAGTTCCGAAGCGAACCCGGGGGCGGCGGGCACGGCGGCGCCGACTGGCAGGCCGTCCTCATGACGGCCCACCATGTCTTCCTCGGCGCCCAGTGGCTGCCCCGCTTCGATCTGCCCGTCGCCGCGCTGCCGCCGTCCGCGGCCGACCGGGAACAGGCGCGCGCCCGCGCCCTCGCCGAGACCACCGACCGGCTGGCCGCACTGTGCGCCGGCGAACCCCCGCCGCCCCGGCCCTCGCAGCCACCGGTCGAACCCCCGCCGGGGCGGCCCGCACCGGCGGGGGTCGACCTCGACACCTGGCTGCGCGGACTCGCCGCCCAGCTCGCCCGCATCGAGTCCCGTCTCCCCGACGCGCTCCGCCGGTCCGCACGCGCCCGCTCCGGCGGCGGCCCCGAATAGGAGCGGTACGGCGAATCCCGCCGGATCGCCCGTGCCGTAGCGCCGGAACGCGGCCGGTCGGTGGTCCACTGGGAGTCCGTTTCACTCCTTCATGTCCTGGTTCCGGCCGGTAGGGGATCGGCGACACCGGGTGAGCCGCGGGCCCTCGCGGGTACGCGGGGCCCACCTTCACGGCCGTGTTCGGCCCATGGAGTGCATTCGACCGGCGGAGCGAGCAGGCGGGGAACACATGGGCGCATCCACACCCGAGGCCTCGGCAGAAGTACAGGTGTGCAGGTGACGGAGAGTGAGAAGGGGCCGTGCATGCTGGAAATGAGGCCGACGGCAGCCGATACGGCCCACGCGCCGGCGACGGCTCTCGACGCCGCCCGGCGCGTCGACGCCGTGCTGGACGACGTCCTGGAGACCCGACTGCGCCAGGCCCGGCAGGTGGACCCGGTCTTCGCCGAGGACGTCGCCGGGCGCGTCGCGGGACTGATCCGCAGGGGCGGTAAACGGCTGCGCACGGCGTTCGTCTGGTGCGGCTGGCGGGCCGCGGGCGGCACGGGTGACGCCTCCGCGGTCCTGCGCACCGGGGCCGCCCTCGAACTCCTCCAGGCCTGCGCGCTCATACACGACGACCTGATGGACGGCTCACCGTTGCGCCGGGGCGGCCCCACCGTGCACGTGGAGCTGACCCGTCTGCACTCGGCCGCCCGGATGACCGGCTCCGGGGAGTCGTTCGGGGCCTCCGCCGCCGTCCTCGCCGGTGACCTGGCGCTCGCCTGGGCCGACGACCTGCTCACCGAGGTCGCGCTGCGCCTCCCGCACGGCCCCCGGCTGTACGAGGAGTGGCGGGCCATGCGCGGCGAGATGGTCGCCGGCCAGTACCGCGATCTGCACGCCCAGGCCACCGGCGCGTCCGGCGTCGAGGAGGCGCTGACCGTCGCCACCCTGAAGAGCGCCCTCTACACGGTCGAGCGGCCCCTCGCCCTGGGCGCCGTGCTCGCCGGGGCCCGCCCCGCCACCGTGGACGCGCTGCGCCGCGCCGGACGGCACGCCGGGCTGGCCTTCCAGCTCCGCGACGACCTCCTCGGCGCCTTCGGCGACCCCGCGCTGACCGGGAAGCCGGCCGACGACGACCTGCGCACCCGCAAGCTGACGTATCTGCTCGCCGTCGCCGTCCGGCTCGCGGCGGCCTCCGGCGACGAGGAGGCCGTGGCGGCGCTCGCCCCCGCGCCCTCCGACCGTCCGGACGGCGCCGTCGAGCGGATGCGCAAGGCCCTGGAGTGGACCGGCGCCCGCGCGCTCACCGAGACGAAGATCGCCGAACTGGCCGCCGCGAGCCTGCGGCACTTCGAGGGGACCGGCGCGGACACCGCCGTACGCGAGGAGTTCGCCGCGTTGGTCGCGCGGGTCTCGGGCGGCGTCCCGCAGCGGACGGAGGACATCGCGTGAGGACCGTACCGGGACCGACGGAACACGTCGTCGTCGTGGGCGCCGGCCTCTCCGGCCTCGCCTGCGCCCTCCATCTGCTGGGCGCCGGACGCCGGGTCACCCTGGTCGAACGCGACGCCGGCCCCGGCGGCCGGGCCGGACGCGTGCGGCTCGGCCCGTACGGGATCGACACCGGGCCCACCGTCCTGACCATGCCGCACCTGGCCGACGAGGCGTTCGCGGCGGTCGGCGACAGCCTCGCCCGGCACGTCGAGCTGATGCCGCTGCACCCCGCGTACCGGGCGCTGTTCGCCGACGGCAGCGCGCTGGACGTGCACACCGACGGCGCCGCGATGGAGGAGGAGGTGCGGCGGTTCGCCGGACCGGCCGAGGCGGCCGGATACCGCGACCTGCGGGGCTGGCTGGAACGCCTGTACCGGGCGCAGATGGGCCGCTTCATCGACGCCAACTTCGACTCCCCGCTGCAGCTCGTCAGCCCCGACCTGGCCCGGCTGGCCGCCCTCGGCGGCTTCGGCCGCCTCGACCGCCGCATCGGCCGCTTCCTCGGCGACGAACGCCTGCGGCGGATCTTCTCCTTCCAGGCCCTGTACGCCGGGGTCGCCCCCGCCCGCGCCCTCGCGGCCTACGCCGTGATCGCCTACATGGACACCGTCGCCGGGGTCTGGTTCCCGCGCGGCGGTATGCACGCGCTGCCCCGCGGGATGGCCGACGCGGCCGCCGAGGCAGGCGCCGACCTGCGCTGGTCCTCCGAGGTGGCCTCACTGGAGCAGTCCGCCGGCCGGGTCCGCGCCGTCCGTCTGGCGTCGGGGGAGCGGATCGCCTGCGACACGGTGGTGCTCACCTGCGAACTGCCCACCACCTACCGCCTCCTGGGCCGCGCCCCGCGCCGCCCGGTCCCGCTGCGGCACTCCCCGTCGGCGGTGATCCTGCACGCCGGGACCGACCGCACCTGGCCCGGACTCGCCCACCACACGCTGTCCTTCGGCACGGCGTGGGAGTCCACCTTCGACGAGCTCACCCGCACCGGCGCCCTGATGAGCGACCCGTCCCTGCTCATCACCCGCCCCACCACCCACGACCCCGAACTCGCCCCGCCCCGACGGCATCTGCACTACGTCCTGGCGCCCTGCCCGAACACCGACGTCGGACCGTCCGCCCCCGAATGGCGCGACCTCGGCCCCCGCTACCGGGACAGCCTCGTCGCCGAACTGGAACGGCGCGGCCTCACCGGCTTCGACGCGAGCGTCCAGGAGGAGATGCTGGTGACCCCGCTGGACTGGACCGCCCAGGGCCACGCCGCGGGCAGCCCCTTCTCGGTCTCCCACACCTTCGCGCAGACCGGCCCCTTCCGGCCCCGCAACCTGGTCCGCGGCGTCGACAACGCCGTCCTGGCCGGCTGCGGAACCACCCCCGGGGTGGGCGTGCCCACGGTGCTCGTCAGCGGCAAGCTCGCCGCCGCCCGCGTCACCGGCGTGACCGGTGCCACCGCGCGCCGCCGCCCCTCCCGCGCCCATGCCCTCCCGCCGACCGGGCGCGCCGCGTCCGCCCCGACCGTACGAGGTACCGATGTCCCGTCGTGAACTCGACGCCGCCCGCATCACCGACCCCGCGCTGCGCGACGCCTACCTGCGGTGCCGCACCCTCAACGCCCGCCACGGCCGCACCTACTTCCTCGCCACCCGCCTGCTGCCGCTGGAACGCCGCTGCGCCGTGCACGCCCTGTACGGCTTCGCGCGCTGGGCCGACGACATCGTCGACGACCTCGACCGCGACCGCACCCCCGCCGAACGGGACGTGCTGCTGCGCCGCCTGGAGAGCGACCTCGCGCACGGACTGCGCACCGGAGGCGGCGACGAACCCGTCGTCCGCGCCGTCGCCGACACCGCCGCCCGCTACTCCATCGACACCGCGCTGTTCGCCGACTTCATGGCCTCGATGCGGGCCGACCTGACCGTCACGGACTACCCGACCTACGCCGACCTGCGCGCCTACATGCACGGCTCGGCCGCCGTCATCGGCCTGCAGATGCTGCCGGTGCTCGGCACCGTCGTCCCCCGCGAGGAGGCCGCCCCGCACGCGGCCGACCTCGGGGTCGCCTTCCAGCTCACCAACTTCCTGCGGGACGTGGGCGAGGACCTGGACCGGGGCCGCGTCTATCTGCCGGCCGACCTGCTCGCCGCCCACGGAGTGGACCGGCCCCTGCTGGAGTGGAGCCGCCGCACCGGCCGCCGCGACCCGCGCATCCGCGCCGCGTTCGCCGCCGCCGAGGCCCTGACCCGCGAGGTCTACCGGGCAGCCGAACCGGGCATCGCCATGCTCGAACCCCGTGTACGGCCCTGCATCCGCACCGCGTTCACCCTGTACGGCGGCATCCTCGACGCCATCGCCGAGCAGGACTACGACGTCCTGCACCGCCGCGCGGTCGTCTCCGTCGGCCGCCGCGCGGCCACCGCAGCGGCCGGCGCGGTCCGCATCCTCGCGGCTCGCCGGCACACCACCACCCGCGCCGCGCACCCGGCCCCCGCGGCCGGGCGGCCGGCGCCGCAGACGAAGGGGCAGGCAAGGTGACCCGACGACCGGACGACGCCCGCTGGACCTCACCGCTGCGCTTCCGGCGCCCGCCGGACTGGGCGCGGCAGCGGCCCTCCTGGCGGCAGGCCCGCCCCGCGCTCATCGCCGACGCGCTCAAGCGGGCCTCGGCCCGCCCCTCCGGCAACTGGTTCGTCGTCGGAGCCTCCCGCGACGTCCGGGCCGGCGAACGCCCCTGCGGCAGGACCGTCGGCGGGGTCGAGGTCGTGCTGTGGCGCGGGCAGGACGGCACACCGCACGCAGGGTCCGGGATCTGCCCGCACCTGGGGGCGCCGCTGCGCGACAGCCGTGTGGTGTGCGGCACCCTGGTGTGCCACTGGCACGGACTCGCCCTGGACGGCGCCCCGTTCGCCGGCTGGGAGCCGTACCCCGTGCACGACGACGGGGTCCTCGTCTGGGTACGGCTGGACGAGGTCGGCGGCGAGGAGCCGCTGGAGCGGCCGGTGGTGCCGCGCCGCCCCGAAGCGGGCGCGCTGGACGCCGTGTTCACGGCGGTGGGGACCTGCGAGCCGCAGGACGTCGTCGCCAACCGCCTGGACCCCTGGCACGGTTCGTGGTTCCACCCGTACTCGTTCGTCGACCTGAAGGTGGTCGGCTCACCGGACGGCGACGGGGACGACGCGTTCGTCGTCGACGTCTCCTTCCGGGCGCTGGGCTCCTGGGTGGTGCCGGTGCGCGCCGAGTTCACCGCGCCCGATCCGCGCACGGTCCTCATGCGCATCACGGAGGGCGAGGGGGCGACGTCCGTGGTGGAGACCCATGCCACGCCGCTGACCGCCGAGGGCGCGAGCAGGCCCCGCACCGCGGTCGTCGAGGCGATCGTCGCCGCCTCCGACCGCCGCGGCTTCGCCCTCGCCCGGGCGGCCGCCCCCGCCGTGCGGCCCCTGATGCGCCGTACGGCGGGCCGCCTGTGGCGCGACGACCTGGCGTACGCGGAACGCCGCTGGGCGCTGCGGAGCACCGGGCGCTTCCCGGGCTGAGCGGGCTACGAAGGCGGCCGGGCGGGGTGCGTCCCCGCCCGGCCGCGTTCAGCGTGCCGTCGCCAGGGCGCCGAGGGCCCGCAGGGCCGGGGACCGGCCCGCGCGCGGCACCGTCCACAGGACCTGGCCGCGCACTCCCCGCGCCGCCAGCAGCGCGTTGGCCGCGAGGAAGCCCGTCGTGGCCGCCCGTTCCATCAGGGCGACCGGCAGGTCGCACCGGACGGCGTCCCCGGCCAGCGTCAGCCAGGGGTGCGGGGTGCGCACCCGGGGGCGGCGGCCGTACGAACCCACCGGGAAGAGCGGGCAGTCGGCGCGCCACTCGTGCCGGGCGTCGATCACCATCGCGTCCCGGGTCTCCGGGTAGATCTCGTGCAGCCGTTCGAGGAGCCCGCGTTGCACGTCCTCGGGCCGTCCGTCGGTGACCGCGTACGCGTGCAGTTCCACGACCGAGCCGCCGGTGCGCGCGGCCCAGCGCCGGGCCTCGCCCTCGTAGCGGTTCAGGACGCTGATGTTGTCCAGTCCGTCGTACCCGCTGGTCCCGAGGAAGGCGGGCCGCTCGGGGCGGACCGGCCGGTCGAGCCAGAGCCGGGACACGAGGAACGGCGGGGCGGTGCGGATCGCGTCGATGTCGGCGCGCCACGCCTCGTTCCCCAGCGCGGGTGAGGCGGCGACCAACTGCCGCAGCGCGCCCGGGTCGAGGGCGAGCACGACCGCCTCGTACGCGACGGCGTCGGAACCGGTCCGCACCTCCGCGCCACCGCCCTCCCGGGGCTCGACGGCGTCGACGGGGGTGCCCGTGCGCACGACCGCGCCCAGCCGCTCGAGGTACTCGCCCAGCGGCTCCCACAGCGCCTGCGGGAACGGCTCGTCCGGCACGTCGAAGAGCAGCCCCTCCGACGAGCCGAGGAAGTAGATGTGGAACATCAGCAGCAGTTCGGCCGCCGACAGCTCCGCGGGGTCGGCGAAGAAGCTCCGCGAGAACACCTCGAACGCCAGATGGTGCGCGGTCTTTGGGAAGCGCACCCCGTCGAGGAAGCGGGTCGCGCTGACGTGGTCGAAACGCTCGTACACCTCGGGGACGCGCACGTCGAGCAGCGGCAGCGCCGCGCGCGCGTTCATCGCGGCCAGGTCGCGCCAGCCGAAGGTGGGGCTCAGCACGACGAAGCCGAGGGCGCTGAACGGCGGGGTGCGTGGCACCTTCGCGAAGCTGTCCGTCAGACCGCCGCTGTGCCGCAGCGGATAGTCGGCGAGCGGGGTGAGCCGCTCGAGCCCGGGATCGGTGCGCCGCAGCAGACCGCGCAGGTTGTAGTACTGGCGGAAGAAGGCGTGGAAGCCGCGGCTCATCGTGACGTCGGAGCCGTCCGCCAGACGGGTGCGCCGGCCCGCGAGCCGGCCGCCCAGGGACTGCTCCCGCTCGTAGAGGGTCACCCGGGCGCCCCGCTCGGCCAGCAGCGTGGCCGCGGCGAGCCCCGCGATCCCGCCGCCGATCACGGCGACGGACGGCGCCTCCCCGGGGGCGAACCGCTCCCGGCCGGGCGCCGGCATCAGCACCTCGGCCTTGCGGTCGCGGCCACGCCGGGCGGCGGGCTGACCCTGGGCGGTCATCGGGCCGGCTCCGGGTGCGCGGGGGAGCCGTTGCGGGCCAGGAAGGTGTGCACGATGCCGGTCTGCCAGCCGGCGACGGGCAGCGCCCGTACGTCCATGAAGCCGGCGCGGGTCAGCCGGTCCCCGAACGCCGGGGCCGTGTCGAAGCGCAGCACGCTGTGGCCCAGGTGCCGGTACAGGGCGCGGTCTCCGGTGAGAGTGCCCATCGGGACGATCACCCCGCCGCACACCGCCCGCCACAGCGCCCGGTGGCCCGTCGACCCGCTGAGGCTGTACTCGTGGACGGCCAGCCGCCCGCCCGGCCGCAGCAGACGGGTCCGTACGGTGTCGAGCACCTGGTCGGGCTCGGTGACGTTGCGGAACAGATAGGCCGCGAACACGGCGTCGTACGGGCCCTCGTCGTCCGTGAGCGTCTCCTCGGCCGTGCGGTGCAGGAACCGCACCTGCTCCGGCCAGGGCTTCTCGAGCGCCCGGCGCAGCATCCCGGCCGAGGCGTCGACGGCGGTGATCCGGGCGCGGGGCGCGGACCGCAGCAGGGCGCGGGTGGAGGCGCCGGTGCCGCAGCCGAGGTCGAGGACGCGCAGCCCCTCGCCGCCCCGGGGGAGCCGCAACCGGCGTGCGGAGCGCAGGAGTTCGGCGCGATAGCCGGGGTTGAGCGCGGTGAGGCGGTCGTAGGTGCCCGACGCGTGGTCGAAGGCGCGGGCCAGGTCGTGGTCGCGCAGCAGTGTCATGGGAGGCGGTCTCCGGATCGTGGTGCGGGGTGGGAACGGCGGGGCAGGAGGGGCAGTTCGAGGGCGGTGCGCAGCATCGGGCCCACGGGACCGCGCAGTCCGATGGCCCACTCCTCCCGCAGCGAGGTGGCGCCGTCGAGGAACCGCAGCAGCCGCTCGGCGGGGGTGTGGGCGAACAGGCCGGTGAAGAAGGCGGGTCCGTCGAGGCGCCCGGTGTCCAGGGCGCGCAGCATGACCGCGTCCATGGCGAGGGCCCGCCGTCCGTGCGGCGGCGGAACGTGCGGGCGTCCGGCGGCGAGGGAGACGGCGACGGCCCGGCTCTGGCGCTGCACAGCGGCGAAGGTGTAGCCGGTCGAGGGGCGGGTCGCGCCGCCGGCCGTGCCGATGCGGTACACCGCGGGACCGACCCGCACCGGGAAGCGCGCGTCGGTCATCGGCACGACGCCCTGCTCGGCCGCCTCCACCGTGAACGGGCCCAGCCCGAGCACGTCGTGGCAGTACCGGTCGAGGGCCTTCTCGTACGCCGGTGTGGTCAGGGGCGTCCGGGAGAACTCGGTGTACTCGACGAGGGCGTGGTCCGGCGCGAGCGGCAGGACGTACCCGAAGGCGAGCCCGCGCCCGGGCTGCGGGACGCGGAAGTCCATCAGGTCGGCGACGCCGGGGTCGAACCGGGGCCGTGCCGTGCGCACGAACCAGCCCCGGAAGTGCTGGAGCAGCCGGGTGCGGGCGGGCGGCAGGGCGCCGAGGGGCCGCGAGTCGAAGACGAGCCGGGCCCGCACGGTCACCGGACCGCCGTCGGGCGTCGTGCAGTCGACCTCCGCCCCGCCGGGTGTGTCGCGTACGGCGCCGGCCGTGGCGCGCAGGACACCGCAGCCGGGCCGCTCCGCCAGCAGGGCGTGCACATACTCCTCGAACCGCGTCGAACGCAGCATCCGGTAGCGCAGCGGGGCCGGGTCGACGGTGTGCGATGTGCCGTCGCCGCCGTGCACCCGCAGCCGTGGCCAGGACGCGCTGACGACGTCGTCGAGGCCGCTGTCACCGTCGTCCCAGAAGCACCAGGTCCGGACCGGCGGGCGGACCGGGCCGTCGGGCGGCTCGACCACGAGCACCCGGACGTCTGCGGTCGCGGTCAACTGCTGCGCGAGGGAGAGCCCGGCCGCGCCACCGCCCAGCACGAGCACGTCGGTGTCCGGTGCGGGCCCGTTCACGCGACCCACCGCCGGGGGCCAGTGCCGTCGCCGCTCACGCCTCACTCCGGATCTGTCGGTGGATGGCCGTCTCGATACGCCCCGTCTTCCGCGCGCCGCCCACCCCTGGATGCACGGGACCGGCCCCCGCCCCGGAATCGCTCGGCCAAGCCCGCATAGCCCTCCTCGCCTCCTCGCGACCACGGTTACCGCGCCGGGCGGCCCACCGGCGGGCGGCCCGCCCGCAACCCCGGTACGACCCACCCGAATCGCCCTGCGCGGAGCGCGTACCCGGTGCGCGGCGGTCGAGACGGCGGCGGTCAGACCCGCATGTGGGCCTCCACGGCGGCGACCGCCTCCGCCAGGTTCGTCGCGCGCGGCATACCGGGCATCGGCGATCCCGCCCAGCCCGGTCCCAGGGGCAGCACGACCGGTCGCCGTCGGGCTCCCCGTACGCCCCACTCCATCCCGGCGACGTGCTGGGCCAGCGGTCTGCTCGCCATGGACCGGGACTGGGCCCACAGCCCCACCACCGAGGGACCGGTCCGCCGTACGGCCGCCACCAGGGAACCGGCCGGCAGCGCCCCGCCGAACATCCGCACGGGGACGCCGCGTTCGGACAGGGCGGCGGCCAGCACCTCCAGCGGCAGGGTGTGGCTCTCCCCGGGCACGCACGCGAGGACGGCGACGGCGCCCGGACGGTCGGCGGCCACAGGGGGCGCGCTCCGCCGCAGCGCACCGGAGACATGCCAGGACAGGAAGTGCTCGACCTCGACATAGCGGTCGCCCGAGTTCTCCCACTTCCGGCCGACCGCCTGCAGCGTCGGCATGATCACCTCGGTCCAGGCGGTGACCAGCCCGTGCTCCTCGATCGCGGCCGCGAGCAGGGCGTCCAGCGCCGGCGCGTCCAGGCGCAGCGCCGCGCGGGCGACCCCCTTGCACTCCTGCCGCACGTCCCCGAGACGCAGTCCGCTGCCGGCCCGGCTGCGCGCCGGCGCGGCCCGCCGGGGCGGGGGTCCGGCGGTCGGCCGGGCGGTGTCTTCCGGTGCCCCCTCGCGGGCCAGGCGCGCCGCCTCGGCCGGGGGTAGCCCGTTGGCGGTCAGCGCGCACATGCGCTCCAGCCGCGCGACGTCCGCGGGGGTCCAGCGGCGGTGCCGGCCGCCGGTGTGCGCGTCCGGGCCCAGGCCGTAGCGCCGGTCCCAGGTGCGGACGGTGGTCGGCGCCACGCCGAGCCGCCGGGCGACCTCGCCCGTCGTCAGCCCGCCGCCGCGTCCGGCGTCCCCCTCGTCCCTGTCGTCCCGCGTGTCGGTGTCCACCCTGACAGTGTACGACGCACAAACGACGCGTGTTGTCTGCGTCGTTTCATGCTCAAGAGACTGAGGGCCGCGCCGGAGAGCACGGCGACCGTCAGGGCTCGACCGACGGCCTTCCCGGCACCCGGCGAGCGGCAGGAGGAACCGGGCCATGAGCACGCGAACGCGAACCGCCACCATCCCGACCCGCCCCGCCGGCTCCGCGCCGGCCGAGGAGACCCTCTACGAGGAGGAGCTGGCCCGGGGCCTGCTCGCCGGCGACCAGCAGGCCCTGGCGGGGATCTACCGGCGCTGGGGCTCGCTGGTGCACACCCTGGCCGCCCGTTCCCTCGGGGACCCGCACGAGGCCGAGGACGTCACCCAGCAGGTGTTCCTCGGCGCCTGGCGGGGACGGCACGGCTTCCGGCCCGAACGCGGCCCGCTGGGCGCCTGGCTCGTCGGCATCACCCGCCGCAAGATCGCCGACGCGCTCTCCGCGCGGACCCGGCGCCTGGCCCTGGCCGACGCCGTCAACAGCACGGACCCGGCGGCCGGGGAGAGCACCGGCCCCGACGACGTCCTCGACCGGGTGCTGCTGGTGGACGCCCTGTCCCGGCTCCCCGCCCGCCAGCAGCAGGTGCTGTGCCTGGCCTTCTACGACGACCTGACGCAGGCCCAGATCGCCGAGCGCACCGGCCTGCCCCTGGGCACCGTCAAGAGTCACACCCGCCGCGGCCTCTACCGCCTCCGCGGCGCGCTCGAACAGGGCCGCGCCGACACCATGGCCGCCTGAAGCGTTGCGCCCGGCACCGCATCCACCGCGCGCCCGGCATCCGAAACAGCGAGTGAGCCTCCCGCAGGAGGGGGCTCACTCGCGAGAGGACGACCCATGACGGCCGCCCCCGGGCACCTCACGCCCGCCACCCTGGTGGAGTGGGCGTTGCGCGACGACGACCCCGGCGAGGACGGCGACACCGCCCGGCACCTCGCGGACTGCCCCGGCTGCCGCGAGCAACTGTCCCGGCTGCGCCGGGTCGTGAGCCTCGCCCGCGCGATCGAGGCCCCGGACCTCCCGGACGCCCCGTCCCGGCACGTCTGGGAACGCATCGAACGGGATCTGCGCCGCACGGGAGAGCCGGACGCCGACTGAGACGGCACGCGCGAGGCGCGGAACCGTGGTCAGGTCGCCTTCTCGGCCGTACGGCACACCGGGCACGTCATCCGCCGGGCCGGCCGGCTGTGGATCACCTTGCCCGGCTGCGCGGGCCCCCGCATCTGCACCGGTTCCGAGTGCACGTGCTCGGCGCAGACCGCGGCCCCGCACACGTTGCACACCGCGACCGCGTCGGTGGCGCGGTCCAACTGGTTGCATTCGTAACAGTTCATATCCGGACCTCTCCGCCAGCGCGCCCGACAGCGTCGGCCCTGCACGCTTGCCGGGGGCCGGAGGTCCCCGGCGACTGCTCCGCATGGCTATGGAATGCCTGGCGGAGCCCCGCCGCAACTCAGGGGCGGGTGACGGCCCCTCACCCCGGTGGACGTGCTGGGCGGGACACGGCCCCCTCCGGCCGTGAGGATGAGCGGGTGCCGGGCCCCGCGACGCGTCTCGGGCGGGCCCCGGCCGGTCGTCCCGACGCGAGGGAGAGGTATGAACCAGACGGACTCCGCCGGGAGCCAGGAGAGCCGGAGCCCGGGACACCCGGAACCGGACGCCGCCTTCGACCTGAGGCGGGTGGGGGCGCATCCCGACTTCTGGTACCCGGTCGCCCGGTCCCGCTCGGTCCGCCGCGGCCGGACCGTCGCCGCGGTCTTCGCCGGGGAGCGCATCGCGCTGTTCCGGACCCGCAGCGGCATCGTGCACGCCCTGGAGGACCGCTGCGCGCACCGGCAGGTGCCGTTGAGCATGGGCGTCGTGGAGGGCGAGACCTTGCGCTGCTGCTACCACGCCTGGGCCTACCGCGGCGACGGCCGTATCTCGCAGATCCCCTACCTCTCCAAGGGCGACCGCAGACCGCCGCGCGGTGTGCGCGGCTACCCCGTCCGCGAGGCGTACGGGCTGGTGTTCGTCTTCCCCGGCGACCCGGAGAAGGCCGACGTCACCGAGCTGCCCGACCTGCCCGCCTACGGCTCACCGCGCTACAGCACCATGACCTTCAGCCGGACGGTGCGCTGCCACTACTCGTTCATGCACGAGAACCTCCTCGACATGAACCACCAGTTCCTGCACAGGGGCGTCGTCGGCACCCTGCACCCCGAACTGCTCGGCTACACCACCACCCCGCGCTCGGTCGAGGCGCGGTACCTGTTCACGCACTCCGGGGGCAAGCGCAATCGCGGCGCCGGTCTGCTCGCCGCCGAGGGGCTGGGCGGCAAGGACTCCGCGGACGTGATGACGATCCGCACCGAGTATCCGTACCAGACGCTCGACCTCGTGCCCGAGGGCGCGGACCACCCGGCGTTCCGGCTGTGGGCGGTGTACGTCCCCGAGGACGCCGAACAGCGCGTCTGCCACGCCTACGGCCTGCTCATGATCGAGAAGCCGAAGGTGCCGGGGGCGCTGCGGCTGGCCTGGCCGCTCATCCGGCGCTTCACCGAGCGGGTGTTCGCCGAGGACCGGATGGCCGTGGAGGCCGAGCAGCGGGCCTGGGACGAGCAGGGCGAGGACCGCAACCACGAGGTCTTCCCGCTCATCCTGGACGTCCGCTCGGTGCTGCGCGGCAACGGCGTCCCGCTGGGCGCCGCGACACCGGTGTGCGGGACGGCGTCCGCCGGCTGCGCCCCGCCGGTGGCGGCCCACCGGCCGTACGCGGGGGACCGCCCCGCGTACGGCGGGCCGGGCGTCGAGTTCCCGGCGGTGGACGGCGGCTGACCGGCCGTGGCCGGTACCGGATCAGCCCGCCGCGTTGTCGACCCGCAACCGCACCTGCTCCTCCAGGCGGGCCAGGCTGCTGTCGAGGGCCTCGCCGACCCGGGCCTCGCCGGGGTCGTGGCGCTCGTCGAAGAAGGACAGATGGAGCGTCACCTCGCTGGCGCCGCTGTCGATCCCGGCCACCTGGAGCCAGCCCGCGTAGGCGCCGTCGTCACGCGTGCCCCACTCCAGCCGCATCTGCTCCGGCCGGGCCCGCAGCAGCGCGGCGGTGTCCTCGTCGGTGCGGTCCTCGTGCACGGTCACGGCGGGCGGGTCGTCCGCCTCCACGTGTACGGCGTCCGGCAGCCAGCTGCCCAGCCGGTCGAGAGCGGCGGCCTGGTCGAAGACGTGCTCGGGCTGCGCGGGCATCGTGCGGGAACGCTCGTACTCGGTCATCGCTGCACCAGCCTTGCCTCGGGTGTTCCGGCGGACCGCGTTCCCGGCCCGCGCGGACGTAACCGTCCCAGGCGGGACGGCCGGGACGGATGCGCGCTCATAGGACACCCGCGCCGGGGGTACGCGGGCCGGGTTCAGGTGACGGCCGTGGCTTCGTGCGACGCGTGGGAGCACACGGCATGACGGGAGGGTGGGCACGGGAACGTGACGATCGGCGATGCGGTGAGCGCGTGGCTGGGCGCCGGGGCGCTGCTCGCGGCGGTGCTGCCGCGGGTCGTGGCCGGACGGCCGCTGTCGCTGCCGCTGGTGTTCCTGGCGGCGGGCGTCGGCGTGTATCTGCTGCCCCTGCCGCTGCCCGAGGTCGATCCGGTGGCCGACCGGCTGGTCACCGAGCATGTCACCGAGATCGGGGTGATCATCGCGCTGATGGGCGCCGGGCTGGCCCTCAACCGGCCCGTGGGCCTGCGGCGCTGGGGCACCACCTGGCGGCTGCTGGGCATCACCATGCCGCTCACCGTCGTGGCGACCGCGCTGACCGCCTGGTGGCTGCTGGACTGGCCGCCCGCCGCCGCGCTCCTGCTCGCCGCGGTCCTCGCGCCGACCGACCCGGTGCTCGCCTCCGAGGTGCGGGTGGGGGAGCCCACCGAGGACCCGCACGACGAGGACGAGGTGCGCTTCTCCCTCACCAGTGAGGCGGGACTCAACGACGGGCTCGCGTTCCCCCTGACGTACGCGGCGCTGGCGCTGCTGGCCGCCGCGGGCAGCGGCTGGTCGGCCGACTGGATCGGCGGCTGGGTCGCCCACGACGTCCTCCTCAAGTGCGTGGTCGGGGTGGTGAGCGGTCTGGTCATCGGACGGCTCCTCGGCTGGCTGTTCTTCTGGACCCGCCGGCCGGTGCTGCGGCTGTCCGAACACCGCGAGGGCTTCGTCGCGGTGGGCGCCACCTTCCTGTCGTACGGCGTGACGGAGCTGGTCGGCGGCTACGGCTTCCTGGCCGTGTTCGTCACGGCCTGTGCGCTGCGCGCGGCGGAGCGCGCCCATGGCTTCCACAACGTCCTGCACGACTTCGTGGAGCAGATCGAGCGGCTGTTCACCGCCGCCGTGCTGTTCCTGCTGGGCGCCTTCGTCGCCCGGGGCGGCCTCGACGCGCTGACCTGGCAGGGCGCCGTCACCTCGGTGCTGCTGCTGGTGGTGATCCGCCCCTGGGCCGGCTGGTTCGGGCTGCTCGGCGGGCGGCCGGGGCGCCGGGAGCGCTGGGTGATCGCGGCCTACGGCATCCGTGGCATCGGCTCGCTGTACTACCTCGCGTACGCCCTCGGGCACCACGAGTTCCCGGTGCCGGCGCGGGAGCTGTGGGCGGTCGTGACGTTCACCGTGCTGGTCTCCGTCGTCGTGCACGGGGTGACGGCGGGCCCGGTGGTGGGCCGCCTCGACCGGTTGCGTGACAGGGGCGCGGAGAGCGCGCGGGACGGCGGACCAGAAGCTGCGGATCGAGCGCGGCCCTCGCAGTCTGGACGGGGGCGGCCCGGACACCGACGGAAGTGGGACGGCGTGGACGACGCGGAGCGCGAGGAGACCTGGAGCGACTTCCGGGACGTGGTGAACATGTCACCGTCCCGGCTCGACGAGTGGCTGGCGACCGACGAGTCGCGCGAGGCCGGGCAGCACAGGGACGGCGGCGAGTCCACCGGGCACGCCTCCGGGCGGCGGATCGCCGAGATCCTCCGTACGAAGAAGGACGACCTGACGGACGACGACTACGGGCACATGCGCAAGGTCGTCGGCTATGTCCGCCGCCATCTGGCACAGCGGCCGTCGGGAGACGTCGAGGACAGCCGCTGGCGGCACTCGCTGATGAACTGGGGGCACGACCCCCTGGCCTGACGGTCAGCGCGGGGCGATGGCCGCCTCCGCCGCGGTCCTGATCCGTTCGCCGAAGGCGGGCGCGTCCTTGCGGGCGGCGGCGACGGCCAGACCCACCAGGAGCTTGCCGACCCCGTGGCCCTCCAGGACGTTGTAGAGATGGACCCGGGTGCGGCCGTCGCCCAGCGGCTCCAGGTCGTAGCCGCCCTCGTCGGCGGTCACGCTGTTCTTCGACACCTCGGCCCAGCGGATCTTCGAGGGCGCCTGGAGCTCGGTGATGCGGAACTCCCGGGCGGTCTTCATCCCGGCGTCCTTGACGGTGCTCCGGAAGACGGTGCCCACGGTGGTCGGGGAGTCGGGGACCCGCTCGATGCGCTGCACGCGGGGGCTGAACTGGGGGTCGTTGCGGCCGTCGGCGAGATAGTCGAACACCGCGTCCACGGGCCGGTCGACCTCGAAGGTCGTCTCGAACTGTCCGGACATCGGCACTCCTCCCATGTCGGAGCCGTCGTCTGCCCGCGACCCTATGGGAGAGCGGGTCGGCCCGCTAGGCGAACGGGGGAATGCCCAGGCGTTCCGGCGTTCCTAGGCGCCGGGGCCGGCCGCCATGATCGCCCGGATGGTCTTGCCGTGTGCGGTCGGCGTCACGGTGACCTCGCGGCTGAGCTGTCGCACGAGGGGCCAGCCGAAGCCGCCGGGCGCGGTCGAGTGGGTGCGCTGCACCGTGTGCGGGGCGGCGGGCGAGGCGTCGGTGACGCTGATGGTGAGGGTCTCGCCGTCGAGGGTGGCGTCGAAGGCGACGAGCCCGCCGCCGTGCCGTACGGCGTTGGTGACGAGTTCGGTGACGACGAGCAGGATGTCGTCGACCGTGGTCGGGGAGGGCGACTCTCCCTGGGCGCGGGTGCCCAGGAGGGCGCGTACGTGGGAGCGGGCCATGGCGGCGGTGACGGGCCGCGCTTGAGGTTCGGCGGCGAGGTCTGCTGCGGTCACATCTCCTCCTTCATGTCCCACTTGCCCGTAACACCCCTTTCCCTGGTTCCCGCATCGCGGGCGAGTATGACTGGTCATCCCCGACGAGAAATGATCTCCTCGCGGATCAGGTCCAGGGCCGACGTCAGGTCCGGGGCCGTGGTGAACACGCGGGCGGTGTCCGTGAGGTCCAGCAGGCGCCGTACGAGAGGGCTCACCGCCATCAGGGCGAACGGGAGGCCGGCGGTGGCGTGGTCCTGCCGGGCGGTCAGCAGCGCCTGCAGCAGGGAGGAGTCGGCGAAGGTCACCCCGCCCAGGTCCACGACGGTGGCCAGGGCGGCGCCGTCGCGGGGCGCGGCAAGGGCGGCGGTGACGGCGTCGGCCTCGTCGGCGTCGAACTCGCCGGTGACCCGGACGACGCGCACGTCCTCGACCACGGTCTCGATGATCTCGGCTTCGTCGTTCACCGGGGCATTCTCACAGGTGCCCGCGCGCGTGAGAAAGGTGGGTGCGCACCCGTCCCCCCGCCCCCGCCCCCGCTCACCGCGAGCGGTGACGGCCGGGACCGGCTGGGCGCGGGGCGGATGCCGCACGGGTCACGTCCGGCCGGGCGGGGGTGCCGCGCCGGCCTCGCCGGACGCGTCCGGGGCGTCGGCGGCACGGCCCGCGGAGCCGTCGAAGAGCTCGGCGGTGCCGGTCATGTCCAGCAGGCGCCGCAGCGCCTCGGGCCGGTTGTCCAGGTGCAGGGGGGTCCCGGCCTCGGCACTGGCGCGCTGCACCATGAGCAGCGAGGCGAGGCCGAGCGAGTCGCACAGCGTCAGCCGGGCGCAGTCGAGGCGCAGCCGCCGGGGCGCCGGGTCGGCGCGCAGCAGGGCGCGCGCCGCCTCGGTGAACTCGTCGGCGCTGTCCCAGTCGAGGTCGCCGGTGATACGGATGTGCGCGTCACCGGTGGCGTCGAGGGCCGTGTCGAGGTGGAAGACGCTGTCGTCGGATGTGGTGCTCATACGGGGGCGCCGGGTCCGTGAGCGGGGGGACGGGCGGCACGCCGGCGCAGCGTGTCCCGTCCCTCGGCGAGCAGGCCGAGTGTGCGGGGGAAGTCCTTCAGCTCGCCCTGGAGCAGTTCCAGGGTGGGGTCCAGGACACGGGCGGGCACCCGGCGGGCCTCCAGGATGTCGGCCGTCCAGTCCAGGAACCCGGTGAACAGGGAGCTGTCGTCGGTGTAGAGGGCGCACGCGAGGAACTCCACGATGTGCAGCACGTCCTCGGCGGTGCGCTCGCGCTGCTCCTCGCTGTAGTCGCGCATCGCGGGCACCCGTTCCTCCAGCCCCGCCAGGGTGCTTCGGACCACCTGCCGTCTGGCGCGTGTCACCAGCGTGTACTCCTGGTCGACGAGGTGCGGCAGGTCGTCGACGCTCTGCCGGACGGCACCGCCGGCCGGGCGGGGCAGCCCGCGCTCCAGCAGTCCGGCGGCGGTCCGGGCGTCCGGGGCCCAGGCGTCGGCGCCCAGCAGCCGGGCGTAGCGGCCGTCGGCGCCGAAGGCGGCGCCCCCGGCGACGACCGGGATGCCGATGGCCTGGACGGCGGTGATCGCGCTGTGCGCGGCCGGCAGCCGCAGGGGCAGCGAGGACGACAGGGCCACGGCGGACGGCGCGGTGGCGTGCAGGTGGGCGATGAGATGCGGGGTCGGGACCTGGGCGCCGAGGAAGTCCACCCGGTGGCCGCGCAGCCGCAGCACCTCGGCGAGGAGCCGGGCGGGCAGGGCGTGCCACTCGCCGTCCACGCAGGCGACCGTCACCGTGACACGGGGGTCGTCGGTGGCCGGGGCGGGGACGCGGTGCGCCATGGCGGCGATGATCCGCTCGTGGATCGCGGTGGCGGAGTGCTCCTGGGCGACCGTGAAACGGTTCTCCGCCCAGGCGCGGCCGACCTCCCGCTGGGTGTGGGCGATGACGTCCAGGAGGATGTCCTGCGGTTCGGCGCCGTCGTCCAGCGCGGTGAACACCGCCCGGGCGGCGGCGTCCTCGTCGCGGGCGCACACCGCCTGCCACAGCTGCTCACGGGCCCGCTCGAGCGTCCCGTCCTCCTGCGCGGTCGTCATGTGGGTCATGCGGTGTACCTGCCCGCCGTATGGCCGTCCACGGCTGTGAGATGCGTCGTACGGGGCGCGGTGATCGCCATCACCGCGATGTCGTCGTGCCGGTTGTCGCCGATCCACTCGGCGACGAGCATGTGGATCCGCTCGACGACGGCCTCCGCGGGCATCCCGGCGCAATCGGCCAGCGCCGCCCGCAGCCGGTCGTCGCCGAACATCACGTCGCCGAGCGGCCCGCCCCGGGCCTCGGTGACCCCGTCGGTGAACAGCAGACAGCTCTCGCCCGGCCGCAGATCCACCTCGGCGGTGGTCGACTTCACGTCGGGCAGCACGCCGATCAGGGTGCCGGACGTGGGCGCCTCCTCGACGGTGCCGTCCTGCCGGACGATCAGCGGCAGCGGGTGCCCGGCGCTGGTCAGCGACAGATGCGTGGTGTTCTCCTGGCGCAGCACCGAGGCCAGCACCAGGGTGGAGAACCGGGTGTGCCGGCTGTTCAGCAGCGTGCCGTTGAGCAGGCGCAGCAGATGCTGGTGGTCGCCGGCCAGCGGGAGCAGCGCCTGGAGCGTGCTGCGGATCTTCCCGGTGAGCACGGCGGCCTCCAGGCCCTTGCCGCACACGTCGCCCAGCACGGCGAGGGTCTTGTCGCCGGGGGCGGCGCCGGGGTGGACGTCGTAGAAGTCCCCGCCGACGCGCTCGGTGTCCTGGGCGGTCCGGTAGCTGCCGGCGAACTCCACGCCGTGCACCCGGCGCAGCATCGGCGGCAGCAGGTCCGCCATGAGCGTGGCGGTGATGGACGTCTGCTCCATGTAGAGGCGGGCCGCGGACAGTGCGGCGCCCGCGCGGGCGGCGAAGACCCGTGCGAAGGACTCCTCGGAGGCGTCGAAGGCGGCGTGGTCGCTGCGCCGCAGCAGGATCAGGGCGCCGGCCGGGACGCCGTGCCCGGGCAGGGGAGTGACCACGACCGAGCCCACCGGACCGTCGAAACCCTCCGGCACGGCCCACTCGGGCAGCGCGGACGGGTCGATCCAGCGGGACGGCACGGGCGGGAAGCCCTGCAGGGCCTCCTTGAGGCCGGGCACGTCGGCGGGCTCGATCCGGGCCGTCCGGTGGACGACGCCGTCCCCGGCGCAGAGCGACAACGGGTGGCGGCGTCCGGCGGCGGGGGCGACGAGGACGGCCGCGTCGGCCAGGTACCGGGTCGCCAGCTCCACGGCCACCTCCATGCACCGCTCGGTGTTGAGGGACGCGAGCAGCCGGCTGGAGGCCTCGGCGAGAAAGCCGTGACGTTCCTTCTCGTTCCTGAGGGCCGTCTCCGCGAGTTCGCGGTGGGTGTCGTCGACGAGCCACCACACCACCTGGCCGTCCGCGCCGGGTGTCGCGTGCGCCTCCAGCGTCCACTGCCCGTGACGGCCGCGTACGGGCCCGCCGGCGTCCTCGCCGCCCGTGACGGCGGCGCGCCGGTGGCCCTCGACGAGCCAGTCCGGTGCCACGTCGGCGAGCGGGATGCCGGGGCCGGCCGCGGGGAAGAGCCGGGCGGCCTGTGCGTTGATCTCCACGAGGGCCCCGGCCGTGTCCACGACCAGAGCGGGGTAGGGTGCCCGCATCCACGCGGTACCCACGGACGACAAGAGCTCCTGCCCCTGGGGCAAGGAGCCTTCAACACGCGTCATGAATTCGTCAGCTCCGCACCTGTCGGACCTGATCACCCTTCGCTCGACGACAACGGTCACACTTCCTCCCGAGCCTCGCAGCACAGTGCGCGGCCCGTCAATCTCGGCCGGAAGCGGCCGACGGCGGCGGGAAGTCCCCGCTCTCAGCGGGTCCCGCGCCGTACACCGTGCGAAGCGCGATCCCTCCGGGTACCCGGATCGTTCGGGGCGTAACGCGCCGCCGGGGCCGCAGCGGGCGGCCGGGGCCGGCCCAGGGCGACCCCGAGCAGCACCAGGGCGAGTCCGCCGTACTGCTTCAGGGTCAGCGCCTCACCGGCGACCGCGACCCCGAGGAGCACCCCGGTGACGGGATTGAGGAGTCCGACGAGTCCCACGGTCCCCGCCGGCAGATGGCGCAGCCCGGTGAACCAGGCGACGAAGGCGAGCGCGGTGGCCACCAGGCCGGTGAACGCGAAGGCGAGCAGCGCGGGGCCGGACAGCGCGGGCGGGCCGCCCTCCACCGCCACCGCGAACGGCAGCAGGAGCAGGCCGCCCGCCGTGAGCTGCCAGGCGGTCGAGGCGAGCACGTCGACGTCCGTGCTCCACCGCTTGGTCAGGATGTGACCGAAGGCCGAGACGAGCATCGCCGCCCCGGAGGCGAGCACCCCCGGCACGCTCACCGACTCGCCGCCCGTCAGCACCATCAGACACACCCCGGCCAGCCCGGTCGCCGCACCGGCCAGATGCGCGAGGCCGGGCCGCTCGGACACCAGCGCCCAGGCGATGAGCAGCATCGCCACCGGGGAGGCCGCCATCACCGTCGACGCGACGCTCGTGGGCAGCAGCTGGGAGGCGGCGTAGACGAGGACGAAGAACACGCTCACATTGAGCAGGCCGAGTATCGCGGCGCGCCCCCACCAGGCCCCGCGCGGGAGCTTCCGGCACAGGGCCAGCAGCACGAGCCCGGCGGGCAGCGCCCGCAGCGCGGCTCCGTGGAGCGGCCGGTCGGCCGGGAGATACGCATGGGTGACGTAGTAGTTGGCCCCCCAGGCCACCGGCGCGAACGCGGTGATCGACACCCACCGCATATTGGCTTCCATGGAAGACAATATAGCTTCCCGAGAAGCTATTGTGATGGGATGGACGGCATGGAACCTGGTGAACCCCTCGACCGCGTGGCCCGCATCCAGGCGGAATGGCGCCGGGAACGGCCCGACGTGGACATCCGCCCCCAGGGCGTGATCGGCCGGCTGCACCGCCTGGCCGACCGGCTGACCGGGGAACTCGCCCTCGTCTACGGCCACTACGGGCTCAGCGAGGGCGAGTTCGACGTGCTGTGCGCGCTGCGCCGCGCCGGGGAGCCCTACGAGCGGGCACCGGGCGAGCTCGCGGCCCACACCATGGTCACCACCGGCGCCATGACGAAGCGGATCGACCGCCTGGAGCGCGCCGGACTCGTCACCCGCCGCCGCTCCGCCGACGACCAGCGCGGCCGGATCGTGGCCCTCACCCCGCCCGGCCGGGAACTGATCGACCGCGCCTTCACCGACCACATGCGCAACGAACGGCGGCTGCTGGACCTGCTCTCGCCCGACGAGGCCGACACCCTGGAGACCCTGCTGACCACCTGGCTGTCCCGCCTCGACGAGCCACGGAGCACCTGAAGACACGGAAGAGCCCCGGCCGCCTGTCGCGACCGGGGCTCTTCTCCGAACGGGTGAGGGCGCCCGCCCTCACCGGTCACCGCTTGGCGGCCTCGGCCGCCTCCGTCTCCGTACCGGCCCGCGCCGTCGTCAGCGTGCCGCCCGCGTTCTCCAGGTGCGCCCGGACGAACCACTGGAACTGCTCCAGGTCCCGCAGCTGCTCGATGAGCAGGTCCTCCGTGGCCGGGTCGATCTCCCCGACGGCCTTGATGGCGTCCCGGACGTCCTCGATGACCCCGGTGTAGACGAGGTCCAGCGCGCCGAGGTGCGCCAGCGCGTCCTCCCGGCCGATCGAGTAGTCGTCCCAGGTCCGCTCCTTGACCAGGGAACCCGGCGTGCCCTGCGCGACCCCGCCGAGGGCGGCGATGCGCTCGGCCGTGTCGTCGGCCATGTCGCGTACCCGGTCGACCTGCGGGTCGATCATCTGGTGCACGGCGATGAAGTGCGGGCCCACCACGTTCCAGTGCACGTGCTTGAGCGTGAGGTGAAGGTCGTTGAGGGCGTGCAGCCGCAGGCGCAGGACGTCGATGAGCCGCCCCGCCGCCTCGCGCTCGATGCCGGGCACCGTGTACTTGGGGGTGAGGTCCTTCGCCATGTTCGCTACTCCTCTTCAGAAAGGGTGAAGTAGGAATCAGGTGCCCTGCTTTCGCCGGGGCAGACCTGTGATGCGCCTTTCATTCACTGATCGGACCACCGGGCCGTGGACCGGTCGGGTGAGCGCCACCCGGCCGGTCCACGGTCCTCAGGCCACCCGGACGCCGACGATGCAGGTGTCGTCGTCCGTGTCCGACCTGCTGTACGTGAGCAGCCGGTCCAGCTGCTGCTCCAGTGTGGGCGGCACCGTCCGCGCGGCCACCAGCAGCTGCGTCAGCGACTCCTCCACCGACCGGTCCCGCCGCTCGATCAGACCGTCCGTGTACATCAGCAGGGTGTCGTCCACGGCCAGCTGGACCTCACCCTCCTCGTACGTCGCCTCCGGCACCGCGCCCAGCAGCAGGCCCTTGACCAGCGGCAGCGGACTGGCCTCGGTGCCGCGCACCAGCACCGGCGGCAGATGCCCGGCCCGCGCCCACCGAAGCGTGTGCCGCTCCGGGTCGTACAGGGCACAGACGGCCGTCGCCGTCACCCCGCCGGTCAGATGGTGGACGACCATGTTGAGCCAGGACAGCAGCTGGGCGGGGCCGGCACCCGTCACCGCGAGGCCGCGCAGCGCGTTGCGCAGCACCACCATGCTGGTCGCCGCGTCTATGCCGTGACCGGCGACGTCCCCCACGCACAGCAGCACCAGCCGCGACGGCAGCACGACCGCGTCGTACCAGTCGCCGCCGACCAGATGCTGGGTCTCGGCAGGCCGGTAGCGCACCGCCACCCGCAGGCCGGGGGCGTCCAGCGGGGCCTGCGTGGGCGGCATGATCGCGTGCTGGAGCTGCAGGGCCAGCCGGTTGCGCTCGCTGGCCTGCTGCTCGGAGTGGGCGAGCTGGTCCCGGGTGGCGGCCAGCGCCACCTCCGTCCAGTGGTGCGCGGAGATGTCCTGGTAGGCGCCCCGGACGACGAACAGCCGGCCGTCCGTGTCCAGCTCCGGCTCGGCGACCACCCGGATGTGCCGGGTCACACCGTCCGGCCGCTGCAGCCGGAACGCCGTCGAGGCGGGCCTGCGCTGGTGCAGCAGCGTGCGCAGGAACCGCCCGATGGACACCGCGTCGTCCGGGTGGGCGTGCGCCGGCAGGTTCTCCAGCGGGATCGGGCCGTCGGACGGCGGCTTGCCGTACAGGTCGTACAGCTGGACGTTCCAGGTGATCTCACCGGTCAGCAGGTTCTCCTCGAACCCGCCGATGCGGCCGAGGCGCTGCGCGTGCTGGAGGAGACTCGCCAGCCGTGCCGTCTCGTCCTCCATGCGCCAGATCAGCAGGACGCAGGCGCCGTGCCGGCTCGCGTGGATGTCCGCGACCGCCGCCAGCGGCACCTCGTCCACCAGCGCGGTCAGCCGCATCCGCCGGGCCCGGAACGGCTCACCCGTGGCGTAGACCCGCTCGACATGGTCGAACAGCTCGCTCTCCCCGGCGGCCATCGGATACGCCTCCAGCAGCAGCGAACCGGTGACGACGCTCCGGGGCCGGCCGCTCGGGTCGAGGAAACGGCTGTTGACGTGGTGGATGCGGAAGTCGACCAGCTCGCCCTCCGCGTCCAGATACGGCAGCAGCACCAGCGCGGGATCGTGCAGTCCGTCGGCCAGGTCCATCAGCTCGGCCACGTCCGGCAGCCCGCCCGGACGCCACTCGTCGCCCGGACGGGGCGGCGTCGACGTCTCCAGGGTGTGCGCGCACAGCTCGGCCAGCGCCTCCACCTGACGGACGATCTGCGGGGACTGCGGCTCGATCGGCCCCGGCCACACGATCTCCAGCACACCGTGGATCCGGCCGCCCGTGCCCGCCGGTACGGCCGCCCGGCCGCCGTCCGGATGGAGGTGCTGGCCGATCGAGGGCAGCTGGGTGTCGGACAGACAGCCGATCCAGTGCCCCGACCGCTCACCGAGTCCGCGCCGCGCCACGGTCGCCACGCCCGGCGGGACGTACCGCCAGCGCCCCGCCTCCGCCGTCGAGAACCCGGCGCTGCCCGCCAGCGTCAGCGAGCCGTCGGAGCCCAGCGCCCAGATGGCCACGGCCTCCGCGCCGATCGGCCGCAGGGCGTGCTCCATCAAGGACTCGGCCACGGCCTGCGCGTCATGCGCGGCCAGCGCCCCGCTCTCGGCGGCCCGCAACCGCACCGCCGACGCGCCGCTGTCGGGGTCCTCGGCCGTGCTCGCGAGGAACGCGCTGGTCACCTCCGCGACCCGGTCCCGGGCCGCCTGGTTGATGACCTCGACGGCGAACTCCAGCGGGGACATGCCCGCCTGCTCGGTCAGCTCGGCGAGCTGCCGGGCCGCCTGCGCCGGACCACAGCCCAGACGCTCCACGAGGATGCCCTTGGCCAGCTCGATCAGGGCCCGCCCGTCGGCCTCGGCCTGCGCCGCGCGCACCTCCCGGCGCAGCCGCTCCACGGTCGCCGCGAGTCTGCCGACGGGGGAGCGCTGCGCGTCGCCGTCGCCGGCCGGCACCTCGATCACCGCGAGGTCGTCGCCGTCGGGGAGGGCGACGGCGGTGGACAGCTCCTCGGGCGGCGGCTCGGCGCCGGGGGGAGCACCGGTGGGCTCCGGCTCGGCCGGCTGAAGTGGATGGCTCACGGTTGACCTGTTCGTCGGCGGGGACGTCCGGGGACGCCGGGCGGTCGGCGGTACGCGGCGGTGCGACCGCCCGTCACGGCGACAGCCAGCGCTGGACCCGGCTGATGAGGTCGTTGGTGTCGACGGGCTTGGTGACGTAGTCGTTGGCCCCGGACGCCAGGCTCTTCTCCTGGTCGCCCGGCATCGCCTTCGCGGTGACGGCGATGATCGGCAGATCCGCGTACTGGGGCATCGCGCGGATCTCCGCGGTGGCCGCGTAGCCGTCCATCTCCGGCATCATCACGTCCATCAGGACCAGCGAGACGTCCGGGTGCGCCAGCAGCGTCTCGATGCCCCGGCGGCCGTTGTCGGCGTGCAGCACCTGGAAGCCGTGCAGCTCCAGCGCCCCGCTGAGCGCGAACAGGTTGCGCGCGTCGTCGTCCACCACCAGCACGGTACGGCCCGCGAACGCGCTGTCCACGACCTGTGTCATCGCCCGCTGCGGCTCCTCGGGACGCACCAGCTGCAGCACGTCCCCCGGCTCCTCGGCGGAAAGGTGCAGGGTGATGCGCTCGCGCAGCTCGTCCAGGCTGGAGAGGAAGTCCAGCGGCCGGCCGCTGGCCCGCGAGCGCAGCGCCTGCTCCCGCGCCTGGTCCACATGGTGACCGGTGTGCACGAGCACCGGCACGCTCGCCAGCGCCGAGTCGCCCTCCATGGCCTGCAGCAGCCGCGCGCCCTCCTCGTCGGCCATGCCGAGCTCCAGGACCACACAGTGGCAGGGCTCGGCGGCCAGGGTGCTCGCCGCCTCCTGCGCCCCGACGGCCGTGATGATGTCGATCGCGCCGAGCCGGTCGTCGGCGTCCGGCGCGATGTCCGCGACGGCCCGCTCGGCGACCAGGGTGAGCAGACCGCGAGTGCGGCCCTCGACGACGAGCAGCCGGCGTCTGCGCTGTTCGGGCGCCTTGACGGAAGAGGTCTCCGAGGCGGCGGCCGGCAGCAGTTCGGCCGTCGCGTCCTGCTGCTCCGGGGACCGGGCGGTGCCGTCGAGCACCCCCTCGAAGTCGGCCCGCGCCACCGGCAGATACAGCGTGAACGTGCTGCCCTGGCCGGGCGTGCTCTCCACGGTGACCGCGCCGCCCAGCAGATGGGCGATCTCCCGGGTGATCGACAGACCGAGGCCGGTGCCGCCGTACTTGCGGCTGGTCGTGCCGTCCGCCTGCTGGAACGCCCCGAAGATCGTCTCCAGTTGCTGCTTGGGGATGCCGATACCGGAGTCCTTGACCCGGAAGGCCACGACGGGACCGCCGCGCAGGACGCCCATGGGCACCTCCCGGTCCGCGGCCGGCTCGATCCGCAGCTCGACGCCGCCCTGCTCGGTGAACTTCACCGCGTTCGACAGCAGGTTGCGCAGCACCTGCCGCAGCCGGGAGCCGTCGGTGAGCAGGTCGGCCGGTGTGCCCGGCGCGGTCGCCACCGCGAACTCCAGGCTCTTCTGCGTCGTCATCGGGCGGAACGTCGCCTCGACGTACTCCAGCAGCTCACGCAGCGGCACCCGCTCCGGCGTGACGTCCATCTTGCCCGCCTCGACCTTCGAGAGGTCGAGGATGTCGTTGATCAACTGGAGCAGGTCCGAGCCCGCGGAGTGGATGATGCCCGCGTACTCCACCTGCTTCGGCGTGAGGTTGCGCGACGGGTTCTGTGCCAGCAACTGGGCCAGGATCAGCAGGCTGTTGAGCGGGGTGCGCAGCTCGTGGCTCATGTTGGCCAGGAACTCCGACTTGTACTTGGAGGCCAGCGCCAGCTCCTGCGCGCGGGTCTCCAGCTCCTGCCGGGCCTGCTCGATCTGCAGGTTCTTCGCCTCGATGTCGCGGTTCTGCGAGGCCAGCAGGGACGCCTTCTCCTCCAGCTCCGCGTTGGAGCGCTGCAGTTCGTCCTGCTGCACCTGCAACTCCTCGGAGCGCTCCTGGAGTTCGGCCGTGAGGCGCTGCGACTCCTCCAGCAGCTCGTCGGTGCGCGCGTTGGCCACGATGGTGTTCAGGTTGACGCCGATGGTCGGCATCAGCTGCGTCAGGAAGTCCTGGTGGATCTGGGTGAAGCGGGTGACGGAGGCCAGCTCGATCACGCCGAGGACCTGGTCCTCGACCACGATGGGCAGCACCACCAGGGCGCGCGGCACCGTCTGCCCGAGGCCGGAGGAGATGGTCACGTAGTCCTCCGGCAGCTCCTCGACGCTGACCGTACGGCGGTTGCGCGCGGCCTGCCCGAGCAGTGAGCGGCCCACCCGGATGCGCTCCGGCCGGTCGGTGGCGTCGGGGTAGCCGTACGACCCCACGAGCCGCAGCTCCGGGCCGCGGTCGCTGTCCTCGGCCGCGTAGAAGGCCCCGTACTGCGCGGACACCAGCGGGGCGAGCTCGTCCATGATGAGCTCGGCGACGACCGGCAGGTCGCGGTGGCCCTGCATCAGGCCGGAGATCCGGGCCAGGTTGGTCTTGAGCCAGTCCTGCTCCTGGTTGGCCCGGGTGGTCTCCCGCAGCGAGCCCACCATGGAGTTGATGTTGTCCTTCAGCTCGGCGACCTCGCCGGACGCCTCCACGGTGATCGAGCGGGTCAGGTCGCCCTCGGCGACCGCGCTGGCCACCTCGGCGATGGCCCGGACCTGCCGGGTGAGGTTCCCGGCCAGCTCGTTGACGTTCTCCGTGAGCCGCTTCCAGGTGCCCTCGACGCCCTCGACCTCCGCCTGCCCGCCGAGCCGGCCCTCGCTGCCGACCTCCCGGGCCACACGGGTGACCTCGGCGGCGAACGACGACAGCTGGTCGACCATCGTGTTGATGGTGGTCTTCAGCTCCAGGATCTCGCCGCGGGCGTCGACGTCGATCTTCTTCGACAGGTCGCCGTTGGCCACCGCTGTCGTCACCAGGGCGATGTTGCGGACCTGACCGGTCAGGTTGTTCGCCATGGAGTTGACGTTGTCGGTGAGGTCCTTCCAGGTGCCCGCCACGTTCGGGACGTGCGCCTGGCCGCCGAGCCGGCCCTCGGTGCCGACCTCGCGGGCGACACGGGTGACCTCGTCGGCGAACGCGGACAGCGTGTCGACCATGGTGTTGATGACGTCCGCGAGGGCCGCGACCTCGCCCTTGGCCTCGACGGTGATCTTCTGCGACAGGTCGCCGCGGGCGACGGCGGTGGCGACCTTGGCGATCGAGCGGACCTGACCGGTCAGGTTGGACGCCATCACGTTGACGTTGTCGGTGAGGTCCTTCCAGGTGCCCGACACGCCCCGGACGACGGCCTGCCCGCCGAGGTTGCCCTCGGTGCCCACCTCGCGGGCGACGCGGGTGACCTCGTCGGCGAACGCGGAGAGCTGGTCGACCATCGTGTTGATGGTGGTCTTGAGCTCCAGGATCTCGCCGCGCGCGTCCACGGTGATCTTCTGGGAGAGGTCGCCCTGCGCGACGGCCGTGGCGACCTGGGCGACATTGCGGACCTGCGCGGTGAGGTTGCCCGCCATGAAGTTCACGGAGTCCGTGAGGTCCCGCCAGGTGCCCTTGACCCCCTTGACGTCCGCCTGCCCGCCGAGGCGTCCCTCGGTGCCGACCTCCCGGGCGACGCGGGTCACCTCGTCACCGAAGGCGGAGAGCTGGTCGACCATCGTGTTGATGGTGTTCTTCAGCTGGAGGATCTCGCCGCGCGCGTCGACCGTGATCTTCTGGGAGAGGTCGCCCTGCGCGACCGCGGTGGTCACCTGGGCGATGTTGCGGACCTGGGACGTCAGGTTGCCCGCCATGAAGTTGACCGAGTCGGTCAGGTCGCGCCACACGCCGCCGACCCCGGGCACCTGGGCCTGGCCGCCCAGCCGGCCCTCGCTGCCGACCTCGCGGGCGACGCGGGTCACCTCGTCGGCGAACGCGGAGAGCTGGTCGACCATCGTGTTGACGGTCTCCTTGAGCTGCAGGATCTCGCCGCGCGCCGGGACGTCGACCTTCTGCGACAGATCGCCCTTGGCGACCGCCGTGGCCACCTGCGCGATGTCCCGCACCTGGGTGGTGAGGTTGCCCGCCATGGCGTTGACGGAGTCGGTCAGGTCCGCCCAGGTGCCGGAGACGCCCGGCACCTCCGCCTGGCCGCCCAGGGTGCCCTCGGTGCCCACCTCGCGGGCCACCCGGGTGACCTCGGAGGTGAACACGGACAGCTGGTCGACCATGCCGTTGAAGACGTTGGCGATGTCTCCGACCAGGCCCTCGCCGTCGGACGGCAGCCGGGTGCCGAAGTCACCGTCGCGTACGGCGGTCAGCCCGGCCAGCAGCTGCCGAAGCTCCTGGTCACCCGGGGCGGTCTCGACGGCCTCGGTCGTCTTGCTGGTCATGCGCACCCTCGTTCCGCTCCCCAAGAGCCCCCGCACCGAGGACTCGGAACCGCGCCGGCCCGGTGAAGGGCCCACTCACCAGGCGGTTTCCGCAGTTCACGGCAACCGGCCGGATGAAAAGATCCGGTGAAGGTTAACTCAGTTGCCGGGCGACAACAAAAGCCGGAGAGGGGCCTTCCGGTGTGCCGAGAACGATGGCCTCGAAGAGGAGTGAAAGCGCCAGGACGAGGTACACGAGAGGATTTGCCGCGGGGTCCCGGAGGGCGGAATGTGTGGTTTCCCGGGGCGGGCGGGCCCCGGGAAACCCAAGAGGCTGTGGTCCCAACCCCTCGGTCGCCGAGTGACCCGCCGGGACACGCCTCACACGGCCGGAGCCCATCCACCTGCCCCGACCTGGCGCGACGCTCAGCCCTTGACCGCCCCCGAGGTCAGTCCCTGGACGATGTGACGGCTGGCGAACGCGAACAGCAGCATGGTCGGCAGGATCGTCAGCACGGCAGCCGCGGACATCGAGCCCCAGTCGATGTTGAAGCTGGAGATGAACCCGTTCAGCGCGGTCGGCACCGTCTTGTTCGCGTCGCTGTTCATCAGCGTCACCGACAGGAACAGCTCGTTCCAGCAGTTGACGAAGTTGAAGATGAACGCCGCGACGATCCCGGGCCGCATCACCGGCAGCAGCACCCGGAACAGCGCCGAGAACCGCGACAGGCCGTCGATCATGGCGGCCTCCTCCAGGGCGTCCGGGATGTTCTCGAAGAACCCGCGCAGCATCACCGTGCAGAAGGGGATGCACACCGCGATGTAGACGAGGATCAGCCCGAGACGGTTGTCGACCAGGCCGAGGTCCGTCATCAGCAGATACAGCGGGCCCAGGGCGATGAACGACGGGATCATCTGCGTCACCAGCGCCGCCATCAGCAGCGCCGACTTGCTGCGGAACTCGAAGCGGGCCAGAACGTACGCCGAGAGCATGGAGATCGCCGTCGCGGTGGCACCGGCCACCAGGGAGACGATCAGGCTGTTGGTGAGGTAGGTCCCGAAGTCGGCCGTGCCGAACAGGCCCCGGTAGTTCTCCAGCGAGAAGTGCTCGGGCCAGTACGCGAGCGGGAAGTGGAAGATGTCTCCGGGCGCCTTCAGCGAGGTGACGGCGATCCAGTAGAGCGGGAAGACGGTGAAGAGCAGCCACCCGCCGAGGAAGACGAACTTGACGGCCCGGCCGGCCGTGGACTCCTTGCCGATCACGCCCTCGCCCCCTTCTTCTCGCGCGTGGCCATCAGGAAGAACACCGCGAACACCAGCAGCGCGGCCACCACGAGGAGGCCGAGCGCGGAGGCCCTGCCGTAGTCGCCCTGCTGAGTGATCTTGATCATCCAGGTGGTCACGATGTGCGTCTCGTTGTTCGGCCCGCCGCCGGTCATACCGAAGATCAGGTCGGGGAAGTTGAAGATCCAGATCACCCGGAGCAGCACGGTCAGCGCCAGCGTGGTCCGGATGTAGGGGATCGTGATCTGGAACAGCGTGCGCGCCTTGCCCGCGCCGTCCAGCGCGGCCGCCTCGTACAACTCGTCGGGGATCGACTGGAGCGCGGCCAGGATCATGATCGCGAAGAAGGTGACGCCGTACCAGATGTTGGCGACGAGCACCGCCGCCATGGCGGTGTCCGGGTCCGCCAGCCAGGCGATCGGCTCGTCGACCAGACCGGCCTTCTGCAGCAGATCGTTCACCACGCCGAACTCGCTGTTGAACATCCAGCGGAAGAGGATGCCGATGAGGAAGCCGGAGATCGCCCAGGGGAAGAAGATCAGCGCCTGGTAGAGACCGCGCAGGCGGAAGCGGCGGCGCAGCCACAGCGCGAGCGCGAAACCGATCACCAGCTGCGGGACGATCGAACCGACCACCCACACCGCGGTGTTGGTGAGCACCGTGCCCCAGGCGGGGTCGGCGAAGACGTCGCCGAAGTTCTTCAGCCCGACCCACGAGGTGTCGGTGAGGTCGGTCAGCTTCCAGTTGCGGAAGGCCATCTGGCCGCCCGCGATCATGGGGTAGTAGGTGAAGACCGCCACGAACAGGGCGGCGGGCGCCAGATAGGCGGCGATGCCGAGGCCGCGCCGGGTGGTGAACTCCCGCTTGCGGCGGCCCCCGCGGGGGAGACCCCCCTTGCGGGAGGCCGCCCCCTCGGCCGGCGCCGTGGTCTTCGACGTCGTCGTGGACGTGACCGGCATGTCTACTGCTCCTGCTGCCACTTCTCGGTCCAGAAGGCGTTCCAGCCGGCCAGCAGCTCCTTGGGCGACGTCTTGCCCAGGACCAGCTTCTGCACGTCGGCGTCCGCCTTCTGCTGCCACTCGGCCCACCAGCTGACGCCACGCGGCTGGGTGACGACCAGGTACTTGTCCGGCTGCTCGGTCATGGTCACGTAGCTCGCCCAGGGACCGGACTTGTAGAAGGGGTCACTGGTCGCCGACTTGAGGAGGGGCACCAGGCTGTTCTTCTTGGTGAACGACGTCGACGCCTCGCCCTGGGACAGGAACTGCACCAGCTTCACGGCCTCGGCCTTGTGGCCGCTGCCCTTGGCGACACCCCAGCCGGCGGTGGCCAGCGGCTGCACGGTCTTCCCGCCGGGGCCCGCGACCAGCGGCGCGGTGCCCCACTGGTCCTTGGAGATCGACTTGGACTCCGAGACGGTGGCGATCACCTCGGGGTCCTGGAGCAGGAACGCCGTCGACCCGTTGGAGAAGGCCTCGACCATCTCCGGATAGCCCCAGGCGACGGACGACTTGGGGGACGCCTGCTTGAACAGCTTCAGATAGTTCTCGATCGCGTCCTCGGCCTCCGGGGCGGCGAAGATCGTACGACCGTCCTTCAGCCTGAAGCCGTTCGCCGGGTCCACGTCGTCGGCGAGATACGCCTCGATGGCGGCCGTCGCGTTGCTGTTGGCGTTGGCGCCGCCGCGGAAGGCGTAGCCGTAGCGCCGCTCGGACGGGTCGTGGATGGCCTTCGCCTGCTCCAGCAGCTCCTCCCAGGTGGCCGGCGGCTTGTCGAAGCCGGCCTTCTCGATGAGGTCGGTGCGGTAGAAGAGGCTCAGGCCGTAGAAGCCGTAGGGGACGAAGTACGTGGCGCCCTTGGCGTCCTTGGAGGCGTTGACGGCGTTCTCCGTCATCGCCTCCCAGCCCTTCCAGCCGTCCAGGTCCTTCTTCATGTCGTACAGCCAGCCGTTGTTCGACCAGGGTCCGACGGTGATGTCGCGGACCTCCAGGACGTCCACGCCGCTGCCGGACTGGAGCATCTGCTGGAGCTTCTGGTCGGCCTGCTCGGTGGGCGGGGAGACCAGGTTGACCTTGACCTTCGGGTTCTGCTGCTCGAAGTCGGCTATGAGGTCCTCGAGCAGGGCGGTGCGGGTCGGATTCGTCAGGCTCTCCACCATGTTGAGCGTGACGGTGCCGTCCGCCTCGGGGCTCATGGTGGAGCAGCCGGTCACGAGCAGCGCGGTGGCGGTGCCGAGCGCGAGGACTGCCGTCCTTCTTCTCATTGTGCTGACCTCTTCCCTGTGTTCTCTCGTGCCCACGCGCCGAGGACGGGGACGCATTCCTCGGCGAAGTACTCGTAGTCGGCGGCGGTGTTGTAGACGTGCGCGGACAGCCGCATGTAGCCGACGCCGCCGAAGCTGGTGAACGCCGCCTCCACGTCCAGCTCGCGGGCCACCCGGTCGCGCAGCGCGTCGGCCTGGAGCCGGTCGGCGGCGAGCCCGTCCGGCAGCCGCACCAGCCGCATCCCGGGGACGGGCATACCGACGTCGACAGCGTTGTCCGAGCCCACGGTCCCGGCGAACGCGGCGCCGATCACCCCGGCGCCGTAGTCCGCCAGTTCGTCCATGTAGCGGCGGGCGGCCGCCCAGCCCCAGGTGCGCTCGACGAAGTCCAGGGCCGCCGGCGCCGCCAGATAGGACGTGGCGTCGATCGTGCCCTGCTGGTCGAAGCGGTCCGGGAACGGCTCGGCCGCCGCCCAGGAGTCGATGAGGGGGTACAGCAGCTCGCGCAGCGGTCCCCGGGCCACCAGGGCCGCCGTACCGCGCGGTGCGCAGCCCCACTTGTGCAGATTGCCGGTCCAGAAGTCGTACGTCGCACCGGTGAGCGGCGCGTCGAGCAGACCGGGTGCGTGGGCGCCGTCCACGAGGACCGGGATGCCGCGCCGCCCGGCCTCCGCGCCGATGCGTTCCACCGGCAGCCGGCGCGCGGTCGCCGAGGTGATCTGGTCGACGACCACCAGCTGGGTGGCGTCGGAGAACTCCGCGGTCACGGCCTCGTACGCCTGCTCCTCGTCCGCGTCCAGCGGCACCCGGGCGGTGCGCACGCGTCCGCCGTGGCGCCGGGCCAGCCGCTCGGCCCCCATCGTCACGGCCCCGTAGCCGTGGTCGGTGACGACGATCTCCCCGGCGGGGCGCAGGGCCAGCGCGGCGAAGACGACGCTCGCGCCGGCGCTGGCGTTCGGGACGAGGGCGAGATCGCCGGCGTCGACCCGCAGGAACTCCGCGAGCCGCACCCGGGTGGCGGCGAGCCGCTCCGGGAGCGCCGGGAACCACACCACGGGTGAGCGTTCCATCTGCACGCGCAGCAGTTCCTGGCGTTCCTGGGCCACCAGCGGCACGGCCCCGAAGGAGCCGTGGTTCAGGTGCTTGAGGGCGGGGTCCAGCGACCACGCCCGGTCGGCCGGCGTGCCGTCGGCCAGCAGCAGGGGGCGTGGTGCGGTGGTCACCTCGGTCTCGCTCACAGGTCTCCACATCTGGGCAGGGCGGTCCTGCGGAAGCACAGGATCCGCCGGACACATCTGATGACTCGGCATCCTGCACATCTTCAGAGGGGGAAACAAGGGGTCGTACCGTGAAAGTCATCAGATGACTTCCGGGTGATATGCGGCCGACACATCGGAAAGTCGCTACAGTGCTCCGAGGCGCCGGCGGCGTGATCGCCGGCCCGTACGGGGAGGAAGAGGGGACGGATGTCCGCAGTCGAGAAGGCGTTCCACGGCCTACGGCACATGATCGGGACGGGGCGCCTCGGCCCCGGCGAGCGCATCCCGCCCGAGGGCGAGCTCTGCGAGGAGCTGGGCGTCTCACGGGGGTCGCTGCGCGAGGCCGTCCGCATGCTCGCCGCCCTGGGCGTCATCGAACCCCGGCACGGCTCGGGCACCTACGTCTCTCAGCTGAGGCCCGAGGACGTCATCGGCAGCCTCTCCCTGACTCTTGAACTGCTGCCGCTCTCCGGCCTGTTGGAGGTCTACGAGATCCGGCGCGTCCTGGAGGCCCATGTGGCCGCCCAGGCGGCGGCGCGCTGCACCCCGGAGAACGTCGACACCCTGTTCTCGCTGATCGACGCCATGGAGGCCACCAGCGACCCCACCGAGGCCTCCGAACTGGACCACCGTTTCCACGCGGAGATCGCCAGGGTGGGCGGCAACCCCACCCTGGCGACCCTCCTCGCCGTCTTCCGGGCCCGCAGCCGCAAGTACCAGGTCTTCACCCTGCCCGAGGGCCCCGAGCTGCGGCGGAAGAGCGACGACGACCACCGTGTCCTGGCCACCGCCATCGCCGACCACGACCCGGTCGCGGCGGCCGGCGCGGCCCAGGCCCATGTCGCCCAGACGGAACGCTGGCTGCGCGCCTTCATGCCGCCGGTCGAGGAGGTCGGCGCAACCGGCTGAGGAGCCGTCAGCCCTGTTCGGCGGCCGCGAAGTCGGGCAGCTCGGTGGAGAGCGGGTGCTCGGCGGCACCGTCGAGAGCCCGGGCCGTCTCCACGGAGCGGGGGAGCATGGTCCGCTCGTAGGCGCGGACGGCCTCGTCGACCGTGTCGTGCCGGGCCAGGGCGAGCGCGAGTTCGCAGGCGTCCAGCATGGAGAGGCTGACGCCGACGCCCAGCGGCGGCATGAGGTGGGCGGTGTCCCCGAGGCCAGGCCATCGCCGACGCCGCCCTGCGCCTGTTCCTGCAGCGCGGATACGACGATGTCGGCATCCGTGAGATCGCGGACGCCGCCGACGTCTCCACCACCACGCTGTTCAAGCACTTCCCGGTCAAGGAGGCCCTGGTCCTCGACGAGGACGCCGAGCAGGAGGCCCGCCTCCTCGCCGCCGTCCGCGAGCGCCCCGAAGGGCAGTCCCTTCCCGCCGCCCTGCGCGAGCACGCCCTGTCCATCCGCCTGGCCCCGGGCGACGGCGACCCCCGCTTCGCGCCTTCACTGCACTGGTGAACGGCACCCCCGCGCTGCTCGGCTACGGCCGGAAGATGTGGCTGCGGCACACCGCCGCCCTCTCCCGGGTCATCGCCGCGGAGAGCGGCCTCGCCGCCGCCGACCCCGCCTGCACGGCCCTGGCCCGCTTCGCGCTGGAGGCCCCCCGCGCGGCAGCCGTCCATGACGACACCCGGGCGGCCGTCACCCGGGTCCTCGAGCTTCTGGAGCGCGGCTGGAGCACGCTCTCCCCGGAGGCGTGAGCGGGCCGTCCCCTCACCACCGGGTCCCGGTGGCCCTGGAAATCGAACACATGATTGAATTCGGCCATGCGTACGTTTCCAGACGACCTCACCCGGGCCCAGCAGGAGTGGAGCGCCACCTACCGGCAGCTCGCCGAGCGGCCCGGCCGTACCGAACTGCGCCGGCGTCTGTACCGGCTGTCGGCCGAGGTGTTCTTCCACCCCTACTGGCAGCACCGGCGGCCCAGCCCCGGCGCGTGGTGGGAGCTGCGGCAGCTGGGCCGCGCGGGCGGCCGGGCCGCCCGATGACGCGCTGGAGTGCGGGGTCGGGCGACCCGGATGATCCTGAGGACATGTCCGGATCCCCGCGTGTGACCGTGCATCCGCCGTCCCCGACCGGAGGCCGGCGCGTCCGGGTCGACGGCGAGATCCTCGGACTGGCCCACAACCTCACCGATGTCGCCGAGTTCCTGCGCCGCGCGGGACTGGAGATCGACCCGTCCGACGTGGCACTGGCGCCCTGGATCGACTGGCGCGGTGTCGGCCCGGACCGCTGGGGCCACGACAGCGACGGCTGACCCCGGACCGGCCGGATTCCTCGTGCACGGCTATGGGAACTTTCGCTACGCGTCGTTACCCTCCGCGCATGATTCCCACGGTGGTCTGGGGCACAGGCAACGTCGGGCGCGCCGCCATCCGGGCGGTGGCGGCCCATCCGGCGCTCGACCTGGTGGCCGTACTGGTGTCGAACCCCGCCAAGGCCGGCAGGGACGCGGGCGAGCTGAGCGGGCTCGGCCGCCCCCTCGGCGTGGCGGCGACCGACGACGTGGACGCGGTGCTGCGGGCCCGCCCCCGGGCGGTCGTGTACGCGGCCTCCGGCGACGTACGCCCCGACGGCGCCATCGAGGACGTCGCCCGCGCCCTGCGCGCCGGAGCGGTCGTCGTCACCCCCTCCCTGTACGGCATGTACGACCCCACCAGTGCGCCCGAGGAGATCCGCGACGTCCTCGCCGGTGCCGCCGAGGCCGGGGGCGGCGCGCTGTTCGTCTCGGGCGTCGACCCCGGCTGGGCCAACGACGCCCTCCCGCTGCTGGTCAGCGGACTGGGCTCGGAGATCGATGTGCTCCGCTGCCAGGAGATCTTCGACTACTCCACGTACGACCAGGAGGAGGCCGTCCGCGATCTGATCGGCATGGGGCATCCGCTCGACCACCAGCCACTGATGCTCGCCGAGGGCATCCCCACCATGATCTGGGGCGGGCAGCTGCGGATGATGGCCCGCGCCCTGGGCGCCGTACTCGACGGCATCGACGAGACGCTGGAACGCCGCCCGCTGGAGGAGACCGTCCACACGGCCACGATGGGGGAGTTCCGGGCCGGCACCCAGGGAGCCGTACGCCTGGAGGTGCGCGGCATGGTCGCGGGCGAGCCCCGGATCGTCGTCGAGCACATCACCCGGATCCACCCCTCCTGCGCCCCGGACTGGCCCACGCCGCCGGACGGCGGAGCAGGGGCCCACCGCGTGATCGTCGAGGGCCGCCCCCGCATCGAGGTCACGGTCGAGGCGACGGACGAGGGGGACAACCGGGCGGCCGGCGGGAACGCGACGGCGGCCGGGCGCCTGGTGAACGCCATCGACTGGCTCGCCGAGGCCGGACCGGGACTCCACGACGCGCTCGACGTCCCGCTGCGCCCGGCGGCGGGCCGACTCGGAAAGAGGTGACCATGCGCATCGACATCCCCGAGGGCGCCGACCCCATCCCGTACGTCTGGGGCGACCTCGTACCGGAGATAGGCCGGGCCGCCGGCGCCTTCTCCCTGGCCGTCTACGAGCACACGACCCTCGGGCTGCGCGAGTTCGAGGCCGCCCGGCTGCGGATCGCGCAGATCAACGGCTGCCGGTTCTGCCTCGGCTGGCGCACCGAACGCGACGGGCAGAAGGTCGAGGAGGAGTTCCTGGACACCGTCGCGCAGTGGCGCACGACCGACGCCTTCGACGAACGCACCCGGCTCGCCGCCGAGTACGCCGAGCGTTACGCGACCGACCACCACGGTCTGGACGACGCGTTCTGGGACCGGATGAAGGCGCACTACAGCCAGGCGGAGATCGTGGAGCTGAGCATGAGCATCGGTTCCTGGCTGGCGTTCGGACGGCTCAACCACGTGCTGGGGATCGACAGCGTGTGCGTCGTCCCGACGGCACGCGGAGCATGACGGGCGGGCCGGGACCCCGTGGTCCCGGCCCGCCCCACCGATCGAGTCGCGGTCAGAAGTCGTCGGCGATGATCCTCTCGATGTTGCGCTCGGCGAGCGCGGTGATCGTGACGAACGGGTTCACGCTCACATTGCCCGGGATGAGGGCCCCGTCCATCACATACAGGCCCGAATGGCCGTGCAGCCGCCCGTAGTTGTCCGTCGCCTTGTCGAGCACGGCTCCGCCCAGCGGGTGGTACGTGAGGTGGTCGCCCCAGATCTTGTGGACGCCGAACAGATCCGAGCGGTAGATCGTCCCCTCCTTCGCGTTGATCTTGTCGAAGATCGTCTTCGCCATCGTGATCGACGGCTGCTTCCACGCGGTCTGCCAGTCCAGCTCGACCTTTCCCGCCGCCGCGTTCCAGGTGAACCGGGCGCGGTGCGGGTTGTTCGTGATGGACAGATAGAACGACGCCCAGGTCTCGATGCCGGTCGGCAGGGGTGCCACCTCCGCGAACGCGCCGCCCGCCGCCCAGTTGTCGATGCCCGCTGTCGGGATCGACGACTGGAGCGCCCCGGTGGGGTCCCACAGATGGTTGGCGCGGCCGCACATGACGTTGCCGTTCTCGCCCCAGCCGTTGCCGACCTCGTGGTTGAGGCCGGGCAGCGCGCCCGTCCCCTTGAGGCGGACGAGCAGCTTGCTGGTGCCGACGCTGCCCGCTGCGAAGAACACCCGTCGCGCCGTCACCGTCTTGGTGGCGGTGACGGTCCCGGTCGTGTCGAGCTGCTCGACGGTGACCGAGTAACCGCCGGTGGCCGGTGTCACCGACGTCACCCGGTGCAGCGGTGAGATGGTGACCCGTCCGGTGGCGCGGGCCTGCGCGAGATAGGTCTTGGGCAGGGACTTCTTGCCGTGGTTGTTGCCGTAGAGGATCTCGCCGGCGAGGGCCGACCGGGGCACGGACCCCTCGGCCTCGCGCTTCATGTAGTCCCAGTCGTAGACGTTGGGTACGAACACGAAGCGGAATCCGGACCGTTGGGCGTGCTTGCGGCCGACGCGCGCGTACGTGTACGCCTCCGTCGTGTCGAACCACGCCGGGTCGATGGTCCGCACACCGAGGGTGCTGTTGGCACGCGGATAGTAGACGTCGTACATCTCGTCGGCGTCGACCGACGGGAGCACGGCGGGGAAGCGGCTGCGCTCCGGGGTCACGGCCATACCGCCGTTGACGAGGGAGCCGCCGCCGACCCCGCGCCCCTGGTACACCACGATGCCGCCCATCTCCTCGGCGTCGAGGATGCCCGTGTACCGGGGCACGTCCCGGTCGAGCGGGAAACCGAGGAAATTGCTCAGTGGCTGCTTGGTGCGGGTGCGCAGCCAGAACGACCGGTAGTCGGGGCTGGTGGTGTTGGCGAAGATCTTGCCGTCGGTGCCCGGGGTGTCCCAGGCCATGCCCATCTCCACCATGTGGACGTCGACGCCGGCCTGCGCGAGCCGGAGCGCGGTGACGGACCCTCCGTATCCGCTGCCGATGACGAGTGCGGTGACCTGTGCGCCGGGTTCGATGACCGCCTCGCGCGGGGCGGCGGCGGCCGGGGGAAGGCCGAATGCGCCCCATGTCGCGGCGCCAAGAATAGAACCTGTTCCACTGATGAAGTGGCGGCGGGAAAGACCTCTTCCTTCGACGTGACTGGCTCTGCCAGAGTCCATGCAGATCTCCCTTCTGACATAGAACGGAAACGAGTTCTACGCAGCGCTGTGAAAGAAGTCACGAGAAACCTCCGGGTAACTTGAAAGGTGTTCCGCATGCATGGGGAGAGGTCGCCTCAGGAATACGCCGTCGGCCCGTCCGCCCCGCTGTCACCGGGGCCATGGGACCGTGGGCACGCAACGCCGCCCTGACCGACTCGATACGCCGAGGAGAGCCGACCGTGAGTCCGGCCGACGACCTGTCCATCGCCCCGATGACGTCCGAGCACGCGGAGGAGGTGCTGACGATCTATCAGCTCGGGATCGACGAAGGCCAGTCCACCTTCGAGACGGTCGCGCCCACCTGGGACACCTTCGACGCCGTCAAACTGCCCGAGCACCGGTACGTCGCGCTCGACGCCACCGGCAAGGTGCTGGGATGGGTGGCGGTGATCCGCGTCTCCGACCGGTGCGCCTACGCCGGAGTCGTCGACCACTCCGTGTACGTGCACCCGGCGGCGCGCGGCCGGGGCGTCGGTGCCGCACTGCTCGACGCGCTCATCGCCTCCACGGAGGCCGCGGGCGTCTGGACCATCCAGTCCGGGGTCTTCCCCGAGAACACCGCGAGCCTCGCCCTGCACCGCAAGGCCGGCTTCCGCGTCATCGGCGTCCGTGAACGCATCGGCCGGCACCACGGGGTGTGGCGTGACGTCATGCTGATCGAACGCCGCAGCCCCGTGGTCGGCTGACACCCGCGCCCGGCCCGTGCGTTGGGCCGATCGGTTCACCCTCGGTGTGTCCCGGCGCGCCTCGGCCGTACAGGAGGGTCCGCGTGCAGGATCGGTGCGGGGGCGGCCACCTGACGGGCCGCCCCCGCTCCCCTCACCGCCACGCGACGAGGTTCCGCCATGACTCTGCACACCCGTACGCCGGTGGCGCCATGAGGCCCGCCGAGGAGCGGGCGGAACCCGGCTCCGGTCGCTACGGCGAGACCGTCTTCCGGCCCGGACAGCAGGGCGAGGAGGAGCGCATCGACTACGGCGCCCTCGCCTACGACGACGTCACCGTGGCGCGGCTGCGGGCGCTCGGCGCCGGGCCCGGGTGGCGGTGCCTGGACGTGGGCGCGGGCACCGGCACGATCGCGCGGCGACTGCTGGACGAGGCCGGCGTGGACAGCGTCCTCGCCGTCGACCGCGACGTCCGGTTCCTCGCCGCGCGGGCCGTACCCGGCCTGGAGGTACGCGAAGCCGACGTCACCGCACCGGACTTCGCGCCCGGCCGCTTCCACCTCGTGCACGCCCGCTTCGTACTGATGCACCTCCCGGACCGCGAGCGGGTGATCCGGACGCTGCTGGAGTGCGTCGAGCCCGGGGGCCTCCTGGTGCTCGGCGACGCCGTCGACCTGACGAGCGACCGCGCCCCCGACACGCCCTACACGCGTGTGATGCGCGCGATGTGGCGGGGCCTGCGGGACACCATCGGCACGGACGTCACCTGGGTGCCGTCGTATCCGCACCTGCTGCGCGCGTCGGGACTCGAACGGGTCGCCGCCGAGATCCATGTACCGCCACTGGAGCCGGGCAGCCCCATCAGCCGCTTCTGGGCCGACACCTGGGACCGCAGCCGGGAGGCGCTGCGTGCCACGGGCCTCGTCGACGACGCGGCCGTGGACGAGGGCATCCGCCACCTGTCCTCGGACGCGTGCGCCGACCTGTCGGCAGGGCTGCTGACGGCCTGGGGACGCAGACCCGAGTGAAATTCCGTGCAGGGTGCGGGCATGAACCTTTCGACCCGGGGCACCTGGTGATCAGCTCGGTGCCGGACCTGGTGCCGGGCGGTGTTGCGCGGGGACGCACTCGGTTCCTCCCCGCGCGGGGAGTCGGCCGTACGACGGCCCTGTCTCGGGAGAGAGGAATCGCCATGATCCTGCCGGCGGAGAAGGAACTGCGCAGCGCCCTGGCCCGGTTCGCGGAGGCGCGTATCGCTCACGACGTCCTTCCCACCGGCCGCACCAGCCGGGTGCTCGAGGACGCCACCTACACGCTGTGCGTGATGACCGGTGCCCGGACCGCCGGCGACGCGCTCAAGGCCGCGGACGCCCTGCTCGAACGCTACGGCGCCGACCGCCGGGAGGGCAGGCCCGAGGACGAGACGCTGGCCGCCTGAGGCGATGTCAGTGGCGCGGCCTAGGGTTCCGCCAGAGTCCCCGGACCTTGTGGAGCCCACGTGTCCCGTCCTGCCCGCCTCGTCGCCTCGCTCGAGGCCCCCTCTCCCGTCACCGGCTTCGGGTCGGCACCGTGCCTGATGTCCGGGCCGGGCGCCCGGTATCTCGTCCAGTGCGACGACACCGAGTTGATCGTGCGTGGACTCGCGGGCTGGGCGCCGGGTCCGACGATCCGTTTCCCCGCGCCCTGGCCGCCGGGGTTCGGCTCGTGGGCGGTGTCGCCCGGCGCCGACCTCGCCGTGTTCGCGGGACGGCACGCCCTGCGCGCCGTCGACCCGTCGGGCCGGACGCGCTGGGAGCTTCGACACCCCTGCTGGGCGGGGTGCGCGGGACACACCGATGCCTCCGAGTACGTGGACGACCGGGACCACCGGTACTCCGGCAGCGGCTCGGTCGCCTTCGCCACCGACGGCAAGCTCGTCTGGGCGCACGTACCCGGCCCCTCGGCGGACGGGGAAGCGGACGGGGACGACGGCCCGGAGGAGTGGCTGGTCCTCGACGCCGCCGACGGCACGGTGCTGGCCCGCGCCGCCACGGGGACGGTGGCGGCCGGATCCGTCCATGTCCCGCACCCCGACCCCGGCCGGATGGGTCTGAGCGTCGGCGAGGGCCAGGACGGCTCGCCCCTGCTCTGGGGCCGATGGGACGGTAGGCGGCTCACCGTGGACACCTTCGGCGGCGAGGACCGCGTGCTGCTCGCGGTGAGCCCCACGGGGGACCGCCTGCTCACCGTGACCCACGACCAGGACACCCTCGCCGTGCACCGCGCCGCCGACGGCCAGGTGACGGCCGCCCTGGACGCGGAGACTGTTCCCCCGCACCCGGCGGCCGAGGAGGACGCCGAGGCCGACGAGATCCGCGCGTACTTCGGCTACGAGGGCGGCTTCGTCGACGAGGAGACCATCGTGGTCGGCACCACCGAGAGCGACGAGGAGTACGGGGCGGGCCGGCACTGGCTCGTCGCCCCGGCCTCCCCGCGGCCGCTCGACCCGATCACCTACCCGGTCGAGGTGTCCGGACCGCCCAGGGCGCTGGGCGACGGCACCTGGTACACGGTGTCCGCCGCCGACAGCGCCCTGTACGTCTGGGCTCTGTGACCGTCACCCTCTACTTGCGCCGGTGCAGTTCCACGGCCAGTGGGGTCGCCGTGAACATCGACGAGTACGTGCCCACCGCGACCCCGATGAGCAGGGCCAGCGCGAAGTCGGTGAGCGAGTCGCCGCCGAACACCGCGAGAGCGGTCAGGATGAGCGCCGCCCCCATCCCGGTGTTGACGGTGCGGGGCAGCGTCTGCAGCAGCGCCCGCTCGGCGACGGTCGCGAAGGGTGCCTCGGGCTTACGGCGCATCAGATCCCGGACGCGGTCGAAGACGACGACGGAGTCGTTGACCGAGTAGCCGATGACGGTGAGCAGCGCCGCGAGGAAGACACCGTCGATCGGCTTGCCCAGCCAGGCGAAGATCCCGACGAGGATCACGACGTCGTGGGCGAGCGCGGCGACGGCCGCCGTGCCGAACAGCCAGCGGAACCGGGCGGACAGATAGAGCAGTTGGGCGCCCAGGGCGACGGCCAGCGCGATGAGCGCGCCCTGGCGCAGCTCCTTGCCCAGGCTCGGTCCGATCGTCTCGTCCCGGAGCTTGTCGGCCCCGTCGCCCACCGCGTCGACGGCCTCCGTGACGGCCGCCGCCTCGGCGTTCGTCAGCCGGTCGGTGCGCACGCTGATCCGCTGGTCCCCGGACTCCTGTACGACGGCCCCGGGGAACCCGGCGTCGGCGAGTGCGGCGCGGGCCCGGTCGGGGTCGACGGGGGAGGAGGTGCCGTACTCGATGAGCCGGCCGCCGGTGAACTCGACACCGAAGTCCAGGCCGCGCGCCGCGATGCCCGACGCCGCCAGCACCAGTGCCGCCGCGGACAGGGCCAGCCAGCGTCGGGGGTGCCGCATCAGCCGGGGCGCCCTGCGGGTCAGCCGGTCCCGGACCGCGCCGGTGTGCGCGATCCCGGTCAGCCGCGGCCGGCGGCGCAGCCAGGCACGGTTGATCACGGGGTCGGCGAGGACGCGGGTGACGACCAGCGCGCTGAACATGGAGGCGAGCACACCGATGCCCAGGGTGACACCGAAGCCGCGCACCGGGCCTGAGGCCAGGAAGAACAGCAGCCCGGCGGCGATGAGGGTGGTGATGTTCGAGTCGGCGATCGCGCTGAACGCGCCCCGGAACCCCGCCGCGAGAGAGGACCGCGGGCTCGGCCGCCGGCGAGCGGCGTACTCCTCACGGGCCCGCTCGAAGACGAGCACGTTCGCGTCGACGGCCATGCCGATCGCCAGGACGAACCCGGCGAGCCCCGGCAGGGTGAGCGTGGCGCCGAGCGCGACCAGTGCGGCGTAGGAGATCAGGCCGTAGCAGGCCAGCGCGACGACGGCCAGGAAGCCGAGCAGCCGGTACACGGCGATGATGAACACGCCGGTCAGTGCCGTGCCGACGATCGCCGCCCAGGCGCTGGCCGTGATGGCCTCGGCGCCCAGCGTCGGGCCGACCGTGCGCTGCTCGACCGTCTCGACGGGCACCGGCAGCGCGCCGCCGTTGATGAGCAGGGCGAGTTCCTTGGCCTCGTCGACGGTGAACGAACCGGTGATCTGGGTGGACCCGCCGGTGATACCGGTGCCGCATCCGACGGAGGGGTCGACCTGGGGCGAGGAGATGACCTTGTCGTCCAGGACGATGGCCACCCGCCGCCTCGCGTCCCCCGCGGGATGGCAGGCGGCCTCCCCGGTCAGCCGGGCCCAGGCGTCGCCGCTGCCTTTGAAGTCGAGGGCGACATGCCAGCCGGCACCGCCCTGCTGGTCGAGGCGTGCCGCGGCCTCCTCGACGTCCTTGCCGGTCAGCTTGGCCGCCGCCAGCCGCAGCGGCTGCCCCGACTCGTCCTTCACGACGCGCGGATGCTCGGCGCCCGCCATCGTGCCGTCCTCATCGGCGGCCGTGCCGAGGACCTCGTGGAAGGTGAGCTGCGCGGTACGGCCCAGGACATCGGCGGCCTCGGTCGGGTCCTGGACGCCGGGCAGTTCCACGACGATCCGGTCGGTGCCGGAGCGGGACAGGGAGGGCTCGGCGACGCCGAGCGCGTCGATACGGTCGCGCAGCACCTCCAGGGTGCGGTCGGTGGCCTCGGCGGCGGAGTCGCCCGGACCGGGGCGGGTCTCCAGGACGATCTGCGTGCCGCCGCGCAGATCGAGCCCGAGGCGTACGGGCTGGGTGAACGAGACGAACAGGGACAGGGCGATCACGGCGAGGGCGAGCAGCCCTCTGATGCGCAGGGCGCGGTTCACGGGTGGCCTCCGGCAGGCACACCCCGGCCACGACGGTGACCGGGTGTCGGGAAGGAAGGGGAACGAACTGCGTCAGATGCCGGAGGTGGGGGGCGGAGCGCGGCGGTGCGGGGCGTGGGCCGGGTGGGCGTGGTCCGGCGCGAGCGCGGCCGTACGGAAGGCACGGGCCTGCGCGGGCCCACTGTGGGGCTCATAGCGCGACGCCGGCTCGGCGGGTGTCGCCGGCCTTTCGGCGGGGGCGTCACCCTGGCCGCGTACGACGGCCGGGCGGACGTGGTCGTGTCCGTCGTCCGCCCGCGGTGCGCCGCTGCCCGCCGAAGGCGCGGGGGAGGGGTGAGGGGTGCCGTGGACCGGAGGGCTCAGCAGGGCCAGGAGCACGGCGAGCAGGACGACGACCGGCCCCGTGGCACAGGGGGCGGGCCGTGCGGTGCGCGCCATGCGACGTCCCCCTCTGGTCGGGTTCGGCGGAGCCGTGGTGCGCCCGAGGATCCTGGCCGGGGAGTAGGCGGCCGGGACCCTCGGGCAGTGGGAAGGGGGTCAGGGCTCGATGAGCCCCGCCCGGATGGCGTAGCGGGTGAGTTCGAGGCGGTCCCGCAGGCCCAGCTTGTGCAGCAGGTTGGCCCGGTGCCGGTGGACGGTCTTGATGCTGATGAAGAGCAGCTCGGCGATCTCCTTGGAGGAGTGGCCCTCGGCGACGAGCTTCAGCACCTCCTCCTCCCGGGGCGTGAGGACCTGCCCCGGCGGCTCCTCGCCGTGCCGGACCCGGTCGAGGTAGTTGCGGATCAGGGCGGTGACCGCGCCCGGATACAGGAAGGGCTCGTCGCGCATTGCGGCGCGGCAGGCGGTGACCAGGTCGCGGTCGGCCACCGACTTCAGCACATAGCCGCTGGCCCCGGCCTTCAGCGCCTGGAAGAAGTACTGCTCGTTGTCGTGCATCGTCAGGATCAGCACCCGCACGTCCGGCTTCAGCGCGTTGAGTTCACGGGCGGCCTGCAGCCCCGTCATCCGGGGCATCGTGATGTCCAGGACGGCCAGGTCGACGTCCTGGCCGCGGGCCAGCGCCACGGCCTCGGCGCCGTCCCCGGCCTCCGCGACGACCTCCAGGTCCGGCTCCCGGTCGAGGATCAGCCGCACCCCTCGCCGTACCAGCGCGTGGTCGTCGGCGAGGAGGATGCGGATCACGGGTGTGTCGGTGGTGGTCATGACTGCTTTCCGGGGACGGACGGGACGGGCACCGCGAGACGGACCTGTGTTCCGGCGCGCGGTTCGGAGGTGATGTCGAGCGCGGCGCCCACGAGCAGGGCCCGCTCCCGCATGCCACGGATCCCGGCGCCCTCGCGCGCGACCCCCGTGCCGCGGCCGTCGTCCTTGACGGTCAGGGTCACCGTGCCTCCGGTGTGCTGCAGGCTCATCTCGACCTTCGCCGCCTCGGCGTGCCGGGCCGCGTTGGTCAGGGCCTCCTGTGCGACCCGGTACAGCACCAGTTCGCTCTCCGGGTCGAGTTCGGGCAGGTCGGCGTCGAAGGAACGGCTCACGTGCAGCCCGGTGTGTGTGGCGAACTCCGTCGCCAGCGAGGTCAGCGCGCTCACCAGACCCAGGTCCTCCAGGACGCCCGGCCGCAGCCGGCGGACCAGCCGGCGGACCTCGTCCAGGCTCTCCCGGGTGATCTCCTGCGCCTGCTGGAGCTCACCGCGCAGGGGCTCGTCGGCCTCGTCCGCCGCCTTCTTCAGCACCAGCAGGATCGCGGTCATGCTCTGGCCGACCTCGTCGTGCAGCTCCTGGGCGATACGGCGTCGCTCGCCCTCCTGCGCGAGCAGCGCCCGCGCGCTGCTGGCGGCCCGTTCGTGCTCGAGCCGCTCCAGCATGGCGTTGAACGTGCTGATCAGCTCCGCGGTCTCACCCCGCCCCTGCTCCGGCAGGCGCTGGCCCGGCCGCAGCAGGTCGACGGTGGTCATGAGCTTGGTGAGCCGGCCGAGTGGGGCCAGCCCGATGCGCAGCAGGGCGGCGTTGGCGATGAGCATGACGGCCAGGCCGCCCACCAGGATGACCGCCTCCGTCAGCAGCACCGGCACGGAGACGGTCACCGGCGCCCACAGCAGCAGCGCGGTGGCCGTACCCAGCACCACCGCGTTGAGTGCGAAGATCCGCCAGAACAGGGACACCGCGATGACGCCTCTCTCCTTGTGACAGGGCTCTGTCCACCCTTTCGGTCACCGCGTACCCCGGGCATGAGCCACGGCCATGGCTGCGGACCGGCCTGAGCCCCAGCTTGCTCGTGGCGGACGCGTACGTCGATGGGTGCCAGTGCCCATTTCCACCGGTGGGAGCCGCGCCGGCCACTGGCCGGCCGGTCGGTAAATGGGTATCGCGCCCGATGGGATTCGCGCGCGGGATCGGCCACGGTGGGGGCATGACCCCGCCACCGTGATCCCGGTCCCCGTATCCGCCAGGCCTGCCGCCGGCAGGTCTTTTCCGTATGCGCCCGGCCCCATCACGAGATGCCCGGCCCCGTCACGACCGCCACGACCCTAGGACCCGCCATGTCTCTCGACACCACCCCCTCCGACTCCGCTCACCGTCCCCAGCAGGCGACGGCCGACGAGATCCGCCGGCGCCTGGAGCACGAGCGCGCCACCCGGCTCACCCAGCTGCGGGCCCTGGCCGAGGCGGGGGAGGAGGCGGAGGCCGAGCAGCTGATGTCAGGGCAGAAGGAGACCCTGGAACGCGTCCTCAAGGAGATCGACGCCGCCTTCGCGCGCGTGGAGGCCGGCGGCTACGGCACCTGCCAGGGCTGCGATCGGCCGATCCCGGCGGAACGTCTGGAGATCCTGCCGTACGCCCGGTACTGCGTGCCCTGCCAGCGCACCGCCGCCTGACGACCCCGTCCCCTCTCCACCTGCCTCCCTCTCCCGCCCTGCCCGAAGGGGTGAAGTGGTGAACCAGATCACCGGTGACCGCACTACGGCCCTGTCGGCCGAGGACCTCGCCGCGCTCCGCGAGAACCTGCACGAGCAGCTCCTGTTCCGCCGGGAGCAGCTCCAGCAGCTCACGGCCGCGGCCCTGCCCCGCGCCGAGGCGCTGCGCGACCGCCAGGCCGCGGGCCGCGTCGAGGTGGGCGTCAAGCTCGCCGCCTCCGCGCGCATGGTCCTCGCCGACGTCGAGGCGGCCCTGGCCCGTATGGACGACGGCAGCTACGGCACCTGCCGTCTGTGCCGCCGGACCATCGACCGCGAACGCCTGATGATCGTGCCCCAGGCCGGCTACTGCGCGCGGTGCCAGCAGGTCAAGGAGGCCCAGCGGTGACCGCCGTCGACCCCCACGCGGCCCGGGCCCGGCACCGGCCCTGGCCGCGGCGGTGCCCCGGCATCGCCCTCGACCTGGGCAGCGCCCGCACCCGCGCGTGGATGCCGGGCCACGGCCTGCTGTTCGACGTCCCCACCGTGACGTTCGGCGACGGCCCCCTGCACCCCATACGGCGCGGTGCCATCGTCGACACCCCCGGCACCGCCCGGATGCTCGACCGGCTCCTCGGCCACCGGCTGCCGCGCCTGGGCCGGCCGCTCGTCATCCTGGCGGCGCCCGTCCTCGGCGGCATGGCGTTCCGCACGCAGGCCCGCACGGCGGCAGAGGCGCTGCGCCCGCAGAGCGTGCTGACGGTGCCCGCGGCGCGGGCCGTGGCCGAGGCGGCGGGCGCCGACCTGGGCCGGCCCCTGCTCGTCGCGGACATCGGCGCCCACGTCACCGACGTCGTCCTTCTCATCGACGGCACGGTGGCCGACGCGCGCCGCACGGCGGTGGGCACCGGCGACATCGACCGGTCGGTGCCGCCCTCGCGTATCACCGAAGCGGTCATCGCCATGGTGACCGCGATCCTGGACGACACCCCGCAGACGCGGGGCGCCCTGCGACGCGGCATCCTCCTGGCCGGCGGCGGCGCCCTGCGCCCCGACCTCGCCTACCGCCTGACCGAGCGGCTGCAGGCCCCCGTACGGCCGGTACCGTCCCCGCACACGGCCGCCGTACGCGGCGCTGCGGCCCTCCTGCAGTCGGTGCACGGCCATCCGTCGGTGGCCACGCCCGCCTCCGGCGACTCCCCGCACCCGCACTAGACCGGACTGGTTCATCCCTCCGGGCTGCTCACGACCCCCTGCGGACGCACGTCCGCAGGGTAGTCGCGCATGCCCGCCGGCCGCCCACCCGGAAGGAGCCCCATGGCCCGCGCGATCCCCCCGGCACAGCCACCCCCTGAACGCCCGGACCCCGACCCTGACGAACCCCGCCACGCCCTGACCTGGCGCTGGCGGCGCAACCCGTTGCGGCGGCCCGCCGACCTCGCGCAGGCGTGGATCGCCCTCGGCCTGTTCCTCGCCGTCCTCGCGGCCACCCCCGTCGCCATGGTCCTCGCCGGCGACGCCGCCCACCGCCACTATCTGCGGACGGCCCGTCAGCAGGCCGCGACCCGCTACGAGGTCACCGCCGTCACCGAGCACGACGCACCGCGCCATCTCGAACCCGGCAGCGACGAGGCGGGGAAGGTCCGCTACCCGGTCACCGTCCGCTTCACCGACGACGCCGGCCGCACCCGCACCGCCGAGGCCGAGGTGCCTCCGTCGACGCCCGCGGGCAGCGTGATCCGCGTGTGGGCCGACACCGAAGGACGCGTCACCGAAGCGCCCCTGACCAGGGATCAGGTCCGTGACAGCGCGCTGGGCTGTGCCGTGCTCGCCGCGCTGGCCGTGCCCGTCGCCGCAGCGGTCGCCCACCGCTGGGCCGTCCGCCGGCTGGAGCGGCGCAACCTCGCCCGCTGGGACGAGGACTGGGCCCGCACCGCCCCGCGCTGGACGGTGCGCTGACCCCGACGTACCGGATCTTCTTGTTCCGCTTGACGGGATGACAGAAGCCCGCAGTACCAGGTGCCCACCCGCGCACGCCCCGCACCCGCCGACATGGCCGAAGGACGGGCCGAAAGCCACCGCATCCGGTCAACCACCCCTGTCTCAGGGCATATCGGGCCCGCCCGGGGGCACCCACGTCGCACGCCGGCGCCACGTCCGAGGGGGCCGGCCGGTGCGAGGAGAGAGGGAGCTCATGCGGAGCAGAAGGGCGAAGGCGTCCGCGATCGGCACGGCCGTCGTGCTGGGCAGCGCCGTACTGACGGGCTGCGGGGGCGACGACGAACCGGAGGCCGGCAAGCCCGCCGCCGGTGAGAGCGCCGGCGGCCGGCAGCAGAGCACACAAGCGGTGCGCGGCGCATACGACAAGACCGCCGAGGCCGACTCGGCGAAGATGACGATGAAGGTGAAGGCCGGGGCCGAGGGGAAGTCGATCACCTCCGACGGCGAGGGAGCCATCGACTTCGAGGACGGCGACAGCACCATGACGATCACCGCCGGAGGCCGTGCCGTCGAGCAGCGCGTGGTCGACCGGGTGCTGTACCAGAAGGTGCCCGGGCAGCAGAAGGACGGCAAGCCCTGGATGAAGATCGACCTGAGCAAGGTCGCCCGGCAGCAGGGTGCCGACCCCGGGCAGATCGGCGACCCGGCACGGTCCGCCGCCTACGCCGAGGCGATCAACGACGACGACGTCTCCAGGTCCGGTTCCGAGAAGGTCGCCGGTGTCGGCACGGTCCGCTACGACGTCTCCGTCGACGTCTCCCGGCTGCCCGGCGGCGAGCGGCTGCGGGACCAGGTCGGCCGGACGCTGCCGATGCGGCTCTGGCTCGACGACGACGGCCGTATCCGGCGTCAGCAGATCGACATGACCGTCAAGGCGCCGGCGTCCGGCGCGAGCGTGGCGCCCCGGCAGATCACGATCAGTACGGTGATGGAGTTCACCGACTTCGGAACCGACGTCGAGGCCGAGGCCCCGCCCGCCGGCCAGGTCGCCGACGTCACGAACCAGGCGGCGAGCCAGGGTCGGAAGCAGAGCTGACCCCGTCCGAGCCCACCCGGGCCCGGCCTCCGCAGGCCGGGCCCACGGCTTTACCGCCGGGAGGGGTGGAGCGGGACCGTTCCCGGGCATGCGGTCACCGAACCGCCGTACGACGAGGGAGCGCCGAGCCACCATGGGTACCGCCGTCCGTGTGCCACAGACCCGGGACATGATCGGGGAGGAGCTCTCCGGCGACGAGGCGTTCACCGCCCTGCGCCACTACGGAGGATGGCGGCTGTTGACCGACTCCTTCGCACGGTTCCGCTACGCCGACGGGTTCAGCAACGCGCGTGCCCTCGCCTTCCAGGTCGTCCTCGGCCTGGTCCCCTGCACCGTGGCGCTCGTCGGACTCGCCACCTCCGTGCACACCGAGGGCGTCGGCGACATCATCGAGCGCACCCTCGGCCGGATCGTGCCGGGCGCCAGCGCCGACATCGTCGCCGACGCCTTCGAAGGCACCCGGCGCACCGCCCACGGCGACGTGTGGAGCACCCTCGCGCTGTGGCTGGGCCTGGGCTTCGCCCTGCTCAACCTCGCCTCGGCCATGGGTCAGATCGAGCGGGGCGCCAACCGCATCTACGGCATCGAGCGGGACCGTCCCTTCCCGCGCAAGTACGCCCGCGCGATGGTGCTCGCGGTCGCCGCCGGCCTGCCCCTGGGGCTGGGCTTCGTCGCCCTCGTCGCGGGCGAGGCCCTCGGCGACGCCGTGGCGGAGTCCGCAGGGCTGGAGGGCGGCTCGCCATGGTGGGCGGTGCTGGACGTGCCGGTCGGGCTGGTCCTCGCCTGGGTGGCCTCCGCCGTGATCTTCCGCTGGTGCCCGCGCCGGGTGCAGCCCGGCTACACCTGGCTCGCGTTCGGCTCGGCCGTGCACCTCGTCCTGTGGGTGGCGGCCACCTGGCTGCTCGCGCTGTACGTGGAGGGCAGTGGTGCCTTCGGCGCCCTGTACGGCCCGCTGACCGCGTTCGTCGCCCTGCTGCTGTGGGCCAACCTGACGGCCGTCGCCCTGTTCCTCGGTATCGCCTTCGCGGCCCAGCTGGAGGCGGCCCGCGCGGGGATCGAGTCCGCCGTCCAGCCGGATCCCGGGGCGGGTGGCTGACGCGCGGGGCGGCCTGTCAGGCGGCCGTCCCGCCTGGCCCAGGGCGGGCGGCTGACCCGCAGGACTGTGCCGGCCGTCCAGCCTGACCCAGGAGCGGGCGGCTGACCTCTGGGCCGCCCGTCAGCCGCGCGCCGCGGCCGTCACCGCCGCGGGGTCCACGCCCGTCAGTTCGACGATGCGGTGCGGGGCGACCCCGGCGGCCAGGGCCCGCCCGATGAGACCGTCCCGGCCGTCCGCGCAGTCCCGCCACGCCAGAAGCTCCTCCTCCAGACGGGCCAGCGGCTCCGGCGCCGTCGTGTGCCGGACCCGGCTCAGCTCCTCGTCGCCGAGCGGGACGGGCAGCCGCTCGGCGCCCTCCGGGATGGCCCCGGTCTCCTCCGGCGGCAGCAGCCGCAGCCGCGGCGAGGTCGCGGTGACACCCTGGGCGTCCAGCCAGGCGCGCACCGCCGGGGTGTCCATACACGCGAGATCACCGACGGCGGCCGGGGCCACGCCCAGCGGTGCGGTGGGGTCGTCTTCGTCCAGCAGGAACAGGTACGCGTCCTCGGTCATCCTGGATCCTTCTCCACAGGGGGTCGTCCGACTGCCCGGCCGGGGGCCGGTGGACGTCCGCTTACCCCGCCACGACGGCCTTACCGCTCCAGCTCAGGGGATGCCCGGATGCGGCGCGCCGACGGGTGTGACCGGCCGAGCTGTGCTACGCTTTCAGAGTTGCAGTTGTGGTACCCATGAACCTATGTGCGCCTGACGGGAATGCTTATCCATCAGGCGCATATTTCGTTTTTACCGGCTTCTCCGGATGGGGCCTCTGCCTATCAGAAGGAGAACGTCATGGCACAGGGAACCGTGAAGTGGTTCAACTCCGAAAAGGGTTTCGGATTCATCGAGCAGGACGGCGGCGGCCCTGACGTCTTCGCCCACTACTCGAACATCGCGACGCAGGGCTTCCGCGAGCTCCAGGAGGGCCAGCGGGTCTCCTTCGACGTGACGCAGGGCCAGAAGGGCCCCCAGGCGGAGAACATCGTCCCCGCCTGATTGCCGGACGTATTCCGCTCACCGGGGTCCGCATCCTTGTGATGCGGACCCCGGTTTGTGCTGTTTCCAGGAAGGCAGAGAGAGAACCGCATGGCCCGCAGACCCCAGAAGTCCAACAGGCGCGCTTCGGCACCCGCCACGCCCACGCCGTCGCACAGGGAATTCCGGCTGCCGGAGAACACGACGCCCGCACTTCCCGCCGTCGAGGACTTCGCCGGTCTGGACATGCCCGAAGCGCTGCTGAAGACGCTCGCCGCGCAGGGCGTGACCACCCCCTTCCCCATCCAGGCCGCCACGCTGCCGAACTCGCTCGCCGGACGCGACCTGCTCGGCCGCGGCCGTACCGGCTCCGGCAAGACGCTCGCCTTCGGCCTGGCCCTGCTGGCCCGCACCGCCGGACTGCGCGCCCAGCCCAAGGCGCCCCTGGCCCTCGTGCTGGTGCCCACCCGTGAACTCGCCCAGCAGGTGACCGACGCGCTGACGCCCTACGCGACCGCCGTCAACCTGCGCCTGACCACCGTGGTCGGCGGCCTGTCGATCACCAAGCAGGCCGGTGTGCTGCGCCGCGGCGTCGAGGTGCTGGTGGCCACCCCCGGCCGGCTCAACGACCTCGTGGAACGCGGCGACTGCGTCCTCGACCAGGTGCGTGTCACCGTGCTGGACGAGGCCGACCAGATGACCGACATGGGCTTCCTGCCGCAGATCACCAAGCTGATCCAGCAGGTACGGCCCGACGGCCAGCGGCTGCTCTTCTCGGCCACCCTGGACGCGAACATCGACCGCCTCGTTCAGCGGTTCCTCACCGACCCCGTGGTGCACTCCGTGGACCCGTCCGCCGGAGCCGTGACGACGATGGAGCACCATGTGCTCCACCTGCTCGACGAGACCGACAAGAAGGCCGTCACCACGCGTATCGCGGCCCGTGACGGCCGGGTCATCCTCTTCCTGGACACCAAGAGGTCCGCGGACCGGCTCGCCAAGCGCCTGCTGTCCGTCGGCGTCCGCGCCGCCGCCCTGCACGGCGGACGCTCGCAGCCGCAGCGCAACCGCACGCTCGAGCAGTTCAAGAACGGCGACGTCACCGCGCTGGTCGCGACCAACGTCGCGGCCCGCGGCATACACATCGACGACCTCGACCTCGTCGTGAACGTCGACCCGCCGACCGACCACAAGGACTACGTCCACCGGGGCGGCCGTACGGCCCGCGCCGGCGGCTCCGGCAGCGTCGTCACGCTCGTCCTGCCCGAGCAGAAGCGGGACGTCACCCGGCTGATGTCGGAGGCGGGCATCCGTCCGCGCACGTCCCGGATCACCTCAAGCGACGCAGCGCTGGCCACGATCACCGGCGCCCGTGAACCGTCCGGCGTGGCCGTCACCCTCCCGGTGCCCGAGCAGGCGCAGCCGGCGGCGTCCCGCCCGGCCCGCAAGAACGGCACCGCCAAGCCGGCGTCCTCGCGCGGGGGCCGACGGCGCCGCGCCGAGGGCCAGGCCAAGGCGGCACCCGAGGCCACCGCCCGCAAGACCGGCCGCGCCTCCACCGGCCGATCCGGGTCCGGCGCCACGGGCCGGTCCGGGTCCGGCGCCACGGCCGCCACCGGCACCTCGGCGGGCGGCGCGCGACGCGGCGGCCCGCGCAGGTCAGCGACCGGTGGGGGAGCCGCGGCCGGTCGTACGGCGGACCGGCGTGGCGGCGGCCGTAGCGGTGGTCGTACCGCCTAGACCCCAGCCGCCCCGGCCGACCAGCCGGCAGCAGCACCGAGGGCCGGTCCTCCGCACCCCGCGATCACGCGGATGCGGAGGACCGGCCCTTCGGCGTTCGAAGGGCCCGGCGCACGCCTCGGAGGCGTGGAGGTGGCGTCAAGCAGTGATCCGACCGGCATTCGTTTGTCGTGAACGGGACTTTCGGGGTACTCGCCCGCTCAGCGGACGGCGCTGCGGCGCCTTCCTGCCAGAACCGAGAGACGGGAGGTGATCGCCATGGCGTCGGACACCCGGACGCGCCCCCTCGCCGAACAGCAGACGGCGAAGTCGGAGCCCGTGGGCGAACTCGTGCAGCGCGCCTCGCAACAGCTGACGGAGCTGGTGCGCGCCGAACTGCACCTGGCGCAGGCGGAGATGAAGGAGAAGGGCAAGCGGTACGGCAAGGGAGGCGGGCTCTTCGGAGGCGCCGGCCTGGTCGGGTTCCTCATGCTCCAGGCACTCGTGGCCACGGCGATCGCGGCACTGGCGGTACCGCTGCCGGTGTGGGCGGCCGCCCTCATCGTGACGGCGGTCCTCGGCGTGATCGCCGCGGTGATGGCGCTGACCGGCAAGAAGCAGGTGTCGCGGGCCGCCCCGCCCAAGCCCGAACAGACGATCGAGAACGTCAAGGCCGACGTGGCCGAGATCAAGGAGAGTGCGCACCGATGACTCAGCCGCCCCACGACAAGCCCACCGCCGAGTCCCCCGAGGAACTGCGCGCGCAGGTGGAGCACACCCGGCATGAACTCGGCACCACGGTGGAGGCCCTGGCGGCCAAGGCCGATGTGAAGACCCGGGCGCAGGAGAAGGCCGCCGAGGTGAAGGTCCAGGCGGCCGACCGGGCCGGCGCCCTCAAGGAGCAGGCCGCCCACAAGGCCGAGGAGGTCAAGGCCAAGGCCTCGGACGCGACGGCCCGCGTGCAGGCCAAGGTGCCCGGCCAGGTCAAGGAGACCGCGGAACAGGCCGGCCGGCTGTGGCACGAGAAGGCGCCCCAGCCCGTCCAGGACAAGGCCGCCCAGGGCGCGCGGATGGCCAGGGAGCACCGTGGCCTGCTCGTGGCCGCCGCGGCGCTCGGCGTCTGCGTGTGGCTGATGCGCCACGGCAAGCACTGACAGGGCCACTGCCCTGATCCAGCGGGATCGACGCCGTCGTCATGGCGTCGATCCCACTGAGGGCTGTCCCGTCATTCCCGGTGGATCGGCGCGCGGCGTCAGGTGCGGTGCATCGCAAGGCGGAGGGCCGTCCGCATACGGGATGTATGCGGACGGCCCGACAGCGCGGCGAGGTGCCGTGGACTGTCGTCGCGCGCCCGCCGGGAATCACGGGACAGCCCTCAGTCACGTCCAGCCATCTCCGATACGCGCGACCAGCGACGCCGCGGTGCGGGGAAGCCGGGAGGCGTGGTCCCGGGCGAGGCAGTCCGCGATGAGCCGGTGCCGTCCCTCGTCCAGGGAGGGGTGCAGCCGCAGTGGGGCGTTGCCGCGGGCGTAGGCCTGGGCGGCGAGCGCGCGGGCCCGCGCGTGGAGGCCGGGGAACGGGTGGTGCCCTCCGGTGAGGACCTGGTGGGCGAGGACACCGAAGGCCCAGATGTCGGCGGTGGCCCGCAGCACGGTGCCGTCGGCGCGCCGGCGCGGCGACCACCACTCGGGCGGCCGGTGGTCGAGCGTGCCCAGCGGGGGAGTACGGGCGTACACGCCGCCGGGTTCCGACGTCAGGCCGAAGTCGGCGAGTCGCACCCCGTCCCGCGGGCCCAGCAACACGTTGGCGGCGGTGACGTCGCCGTGCACCCACCCCAGGCCGTGCAGATGGGCGAGCCCGGCCGCGATCCCCTGGAGCAGCCGTACGGGGTCCAGGCCGGGGACGCCGGCGGCCAGCGCCTGGCGCAGGCTGACGTCGGCCCGGTCCATGACGAGGGCGACGGCACCGGCCGGTTCCGGCGCGTCGATCCGGCGGACGGCACGGGTGCGCAGGAGGTGCGGATGGTCGGCCCGGGTCCCGAACCACACCTCCCGCTCCACCAGGTCGTCCGGCGTGGACACCACCTTGACCGCGGCCGGCGCACCCCCGGGCACCGACCGGGCCTCGTACACGATGCTCCGGCCGCCCGAGCCGATCACGGCGCCCAGCGCCCAGCCCCCGACCTGGAAGCCCACCGGGAGACGGGGCCCCCGGTCGCGAGGGTTCACACCCCGTCCCCTTCCGGGGCGACGCGCCGACGGGGCGGGAGCAGCGCGAGGTGTTCCTCCCGGACGAGACCGAAGCGCAGGGCGAGCGAGGCGAGCCGGGCGCGCTTGGCCCCCGTACGCCCGTCGTCGTCACCGGGGTCCCCGCCGAGGTCCAGGCGGAGCTTCGTCCGGGCCAGATAGTCGATGTGGTAGTTCACGGCGGAACGGGTCAGGCCGCCGCAGCCGTCCAGGGGCCGTAATCGCCGGGCGATGTCACCGGCGCCCGGCAGCGCGCCGTCCGGCACCCCGCGCAGCCGCGGTTCGCACAGCGCGACCAGCACCAGGAAGTACTTGGCCGTCGCGTCCAGCGCGAAGGGGTGCACGGTGTGCTCGCCCCCGCCCGGCGCGCACCGCTCGTCGAGGTAGGCATGCTGCGGGGCGAACACCGTGAACCCGGCGCTCCCGTCCAGGGCGGGCAGGACGACCCGGGAGAACTCGAAGGGCACGGGCGCGCCGAGCCGTCCGGGCGCCACGGTCAGATACTCCCCGCCGCTCTCCATGTTCTCCACCACGTACGCGGTGTCGCCGCTGAAGTTCGACAGCCGCCAGTAGTCCCCGGCGGCCTCCAGCAGACCCGCCCGCCGGGACACGCCCGGATCGCGCAGGGCGACGAAGCGGCCGGTCCGCTCGCCGGGCAGGTCACGCCCGAACTCGGCCGTGTCGCCCGGCCCCAGGTGCAGCAGTGCGCCGGCGCCCGGCCGGGACGGGCCGGACGGCTGAACGATGATCGTCTCCAAGCCGGTGTCTCCCCCGAGATGACGCCGAGCGGCACCCGCTGCGGGCCCGGCGTGACAGACGCGTGGAGTCGCGCGCGGCGGCGGTCGGCGGATGGTCGGTCCGCTCCCGCCCGGTGCGACACCACGAGCATCACCGCACCCACGGACCCGCCGCAACCACCCGTGCCGGACCCGCCGCCCTGGAACCGTCCCGCCCCCTGTGGCCTGCGGCGATACGGGGGCCTGGGATGCCGATGGGGCCCGTGGTCGGGCTCGGACGCGCGGAGGCCACCGGGAAGCCGAGCGGCGGCACCCCGCTTAGATTGGTACTGACGGAGAACGCGCTCGGGGGTCGTGGGGAGCGCGCATGACGGCGGACATCGAATTCACGGCCTTCTTCGACGCCACACCGAGCCCGTATCTCGTTCTGGACACGGGCCTGGTGATCCGTTACGTCAACCCGGCCTATCTGCGGGTCACCGGCCGCACCGCCGACGAACTGGTCGGCAAGCGCTTCTTCGACGCCCTGCCGGAGAACCCGGGCGCCGAGCAGGCCGAGGACAACCTCAGGGCCTCCCTGACCCGGGTCCTGAACAGCGGGAAGCCGGAGACCCTGGTCCTCCAGCGCTACGACATCCCCGCCCGTGACGGTTCGGGCGGCTTCGAGGAGCGCTGGTGGTCGGAGATCCACACCCCGATCGTGGGTCCGGACGGCGCGGTGCGGTGGATCGTCCAGCGCGCCGACGACGTCACCGGGTTCGTCCGCTCCCAGCGGGCTCAGGAGCCGGCCGGCGAGTTCACGGACCTGAAGAAGGGCATGGCGGCCGAGCTGTACGTCCGCGCCCGCGAGGCGCACCGGCTGAACCAGGAGCTGCGTCAGGCCCACGCCCGGGAACGCCAGATCGGCGTGGCGCTCCAGGAGGCCATGCTGTCGGCCCCCGACCTCGATCTGCACCACGACAACATCGCCGTGCGCTATCTGCCCGCGGCCTCCTCGCTCAACGTGTGCGGCGACTGGTACGACGTCGTCGACCTGCCGCCCGACCGCTACGCCGCCGCGGTCGGCGACGTGGTCGGGCACGGGCTGCGCGCCGCCGCCGTCATGGGCATGCTCCGCAGCGCCCTGAGCGCGGTCATCCGGGCCACCCCCAGCCCGGCCCAGGCGCTGGAGGTGCTCGGCCTGTACGCCCGCTCGATGGAGGGCGCGACGGCGGCGACCGCGGTGAAGGTCCTGGTCGACACCCGCAGCCGGCTGATCATCTACAGCAACGCGGGGCATCCGCCGCCCGTCCTGCTGCACACCGACGGCTCGTGCGAGCTGCTGGACCGGGCGACCGACCCGCCCCTGGGCACCCGTGAGCACCATGTGCCCCGCCCCCAGGCCGGCGTCTCCTACCAGCCGGGCGACACCCTCGTGCTCTACACCGACGGCCTCATCGAACGGCGCGGGGAGGACATCGACGTCGGCCTGGCCCGGCTCACCTCCGCCCTCGCCCAGGACGGCACGCTCGGCCACGACCAGCTGGCCGACGCGCTGCTCGCCCGGCTCGACGTGGCGGGCGGTTCCTCCGACGACATCGCGCTGATCGTCATCCGCCTCTGAGGCGTCCGAGGCGTCCGAGGCCTCCGACGCCCGGCCGGCCCTGTGGGACTGCGGCGGGCGGCCATCGGGCGGAGGCTGGAGCCCGGGCCGTCGAGCCGAGGAGGAAGCATGGCCGAGCAGGCTGAGGGAGCGGACCGGGTCGTGGTCGGGGTGGACGGTTCGGACGCGTCCCGGGATGCCCTGCGCTGGGCCGTGCGGCAGGCGGGGCTCACCGGGGGAGAGGTACGGGTGCTCGGCGCCTGGGTGGTCCCGCAGTACCACGGGGCGCTCGGCTGGCTGCCACCGGAGAGCACCGACGAGGCGGCGCTGGAGGAACGCGCCCGCGACGAACTCACCACGGCCGTCGAGGAAACCCTGGGGCCACGGCCGCCCGTCGAGGTGCGGACCGAGGTGCGCTACGGCGCCCCGGCCGGGGTCCTGGTCGACGCGTCCCGCGAGGCCACCCTGCTCGTGGTCGGCAGTCGGGGCCGCGGCGGCTTCGCCGGTCTGCTCCTCGGGTCCGTGGCCCAGCACTGCGCCCAGCACGCGGCCTGCCCGGTGGTGGTCGTCCGCGCCACCGGGCAGTAGTGCGGATGGGCGGTCAGTGGCAGGGACCCCTCCGGCCGAGGGTCGTCTCGGGGGTCGCGCCCGGCCTCGTCCACTGCGCGGCGGGGCGGCTCGTCGGGCCCCAGGTCGCCCGGCCGTCGGAGTCCGTGCGCCAGTACCAGCAGGGTTCGCCGGCCGGGGCCGTACCGCCCTCGGGGTGCTCCTCCCACGCCTCACCGCGCCCGTGGGGCGTCATGTCGAGCAGGGCGAGCGAGGGGTTGGCCGGTTCGTTGCCGCGGCCGGTCGTGCTGTAGGTCAGGAACGCGCGGTCGCCGTCGCGCAGATAGCTGGTCAGATAGCCCGTCGCGCCGCCGACCGGCTCGTCCACGCCGCGCACCGAGTACCAGGGCTGGGTGTAGCCCATGAAGTCCACGAAGGCGGCCACCTCGTCCCAGGGGCCCGTGGTCACGATGGCGAAGGAGACCCCGCGGGCGTTCAGGTACACGGCGTCCCGCAGATGCCAGGCGGCCGTCGTGCAGCCCTCGCACTGGCCCTGCGGCGGGGTGCCGTCGTACCACATGTGCTTGTAGACGAGGAGTTCGTCGCGGCCCTCGAACAGGTCGAGGAACGGGACAGGCCCGTCCGGGCCGACGACCTCCACCGTGGCGTCGAACTCCACCATCGGCAGCCGGCGCCGGTCCGCGGCGAGGGCGTCGCCCGCACGGGTGTGCGCCTTCTCCCGGACCAGGAGCTCGTCACGGGCCTTCTGCCAGGTGGCCAGGTCGACGACGGGGCGGCCGGGCCGCTCGGTGTCCAGGTCACGGGGTGTGGACGTCATGGTGTCCTCCGGGTCGGTGCACGGCGTTGTGAGGGCAGACCGGCGCAGGGCCCGGAACTCATCGGCCGGGACCGGTCGGACGAAACCCCGCTTGCGCCGTACGGCCCCCGGACGTCCCCGGGAAGGACGGCACCGCACGCGCGGTCGTCACCGGACCCTGCACGATGCCCTGAGGGGTCCTCGGGCGCGTACGGGACCCGGGTCCTCGACGCTGGGAAACGAGACGGCATGCATGACCCCGACCCGCCCTTCCGGCCGGTCCGCAGACCCGACGGCCATCTGCCGCTGGAGGACCTCGGGCTCATCGGCGACGGTACGACCGCCGCCCTGGTCGGCCTCGACGGGTCCGTCCCCTGGCTGTGCCTGCCCCGCTTCGACGACGCGCCCGTCCTGTGCGGCCTGCTCGACCACGCCCGGGGCGGCCACTTCACCCTCGCGCCCGAGGACCTCAGGGAGGCACGGCAGTTCTACGAACCGGACACCGGTGTCCTCGTCACCGAACTGCGCGCCGCCACCGGGGTCGTCCGGATCACCGACGCGCTGTCCCTGCGCTCCGGCGCCGACCTCACCGACGACGTACCGGCCGGCCGCGGCGAACTCGTGCGCTCGGCGCGGGTCCTCGACGGGCACGTCCGGCTGCGCGCCGAACTGGAACCGCGCGGCGGCGCCCGCACCCGGGCCCTGTTCAGCGGACTCGAGGTGCTGCCGTCCGGACGCCCGGAGCTACGGCTGCATCTGCGCTCCAACCGGCCTCTCGACGGCCTGCGCACCGTCCACGAACTGTCGCGGGGCGAACGGCTCGACATCGTCCTGTCCTGGGGGCGCTTCCACCGGCACCACCGCTTCGACGCGGAGGAGATGCTGCGGACCACCGCCGACGCCTGGCACCGCTGGATGCGCCACCTCGTCTACGACGGCCCCGAGGAGCCCCTGGTCAGACGGGCCGCGATCACCCTGAAGCTCTGCGACGACTGGGTGCACGGCTCGCTGGTCGCCGCCCCCACGTCCTCCCTGCCCGCCCCGATCGGCGGCGTCCGCAACTGGGACTACCGCTACGCCTGGATCCGCGACGCCGCCTACGCCGTGTTCGCGCTGCGCCGTATCGGGTTCGGCGGCGAGGCGGACGCCTTCCTCGGCTGGGTCCTGGACGCCTTCGAGGACAGCGGACAGCCCCGCATCATGTACGGCCTGCGGGGCGGCCCGGTGCCCGACGAGACCGTGGACGGCGCCTTGGAGGGGTACCGGCGCTCGGCCCCCGTGCGCTGGGGCAACGGCGCCGCCGACCAGCGCCAGCACGACGTGTACGGCGAGATCCTGGACTGCGCCCACCAGTGGCTGCGCTCCGGCGGCGAGATCCAGCCCGCCCTGTGGGCGAGCCTGGCCGGCCTCGCCGACACCGCCGAGCAGGCCTGGCGGCAGCCGGACCAGGGGATCTGGGAGGTCCGTGGCGAAGGCCGCGTCTTCACCTACTCGGCCGGGCTCTGCCAGGTCGCCGTCGACCGGGCCGCGCGGATCGGCGCGCGGCTGGGACTGCCCGGCCGGGTCACCGAGTGGCGGGACGCCGCGGACCGGCTGCGGCAGCTCGTCCTGGACTCCTGGGACCCCGGGGCGCGGACCCTCAGCGCGCACCTGGACGGCGGCGGCGTCCTCGACGCCAGTCTGCTCGCCCTCCCACTGCGCGAGGTCGTGCCGGCCGGTCACCCCCGGATGACGGCGACCACCGCCGCCGTCGCCGAACGTCTGTCCGCGGGCGGCGGCCTGCTGTACCGCTATCTGCACGACGAGTCACCCGACGGACTCGCCGGTGACGAGGGCGCGTTCGTCCTGTGCAGCTTCTGGCTGGTGGACAACCTCGTCGCCCAGGGCAGGATCGAGGAGGCGGAGAACCTGTACGCCTCGCTGTGCGCCCGGGCGAGCCCGCTCGGGCTGCTGTCGGAACAGATCGATCCCACGACAGGAGCGTTCATGGGGAACTTCCCGCAGGCCTTCAGCCATATCGGGGTGGTCGCGAGCGGGGTGAACCTCGCCAGGGCCCGGGCGGGTGTCACGCGATGATCGGGCGGCTTGCCGTCTTCGGCGCGACGGGCGATCTCACCGCCCGCTTCCTGCTGCCCGCGCTGGCCGCCCTGCGCGGCGCCGGGCACGTGGGTGACGGCCTGGACCTGCTCTGCGCCGGACGCCAGGACTGGAGCACCGACCAGTACCGGGAGTGGGCGGCGGACCGGCTCGGGCCGTCACGGTCCGAGGACGCCGACGCGGTCGTGGCGTCGGCCCGCTATGTCCGCTGCGATGTCGCCGACCCCGACGAGGTCGCCGCCGCCCTCGCCGGGGACGGGCCGGTCGCCGTCTACCTGGCGCTGCCCCCGGCGGTGTTCCCCGCGGCGGTCGTCGCGCTGCACCGGGCCGGCCTGCCGGAGGGCAGCCGGATCGTCCTGGAGAAGCCGTTCGGCGAGGACCTGGCCGGGGCGCAGGAGCTCAACCGGCTGCTCGCCGCGCTCGTGCCGGAGCAGGCGGTGTTCCGCGTCGACCACTTCCTGGCCATGTCGACCGTGCAGAACGTCCTCGGCAGCCGGCTGACCAACCGGGTCCTGGAGCCGCTGTGGAACGGCACGCACATCGCCGAGATCGAGATCGTCTGGGACGAGACCCTCGCCCTGGAGGGCAGGGCCGGCTACTACGACCACGTCGGCGCCCTCAAGGACATGATCCAGAATCATCTGCTGCAACTGCTGTGCCTGGTGGCCATGGAACCGCCGATCACCCTCGGCGAGCGGGACCTGCGGGACCGCAAGGTCGACGTCCTGCGCTCGGTCCGGCCGCTCACCGAGGAGGACGCCGTGCGCCGCACCCGCCGGGCGCGCTATCTGCCGGGCCGGATCGGCGACCGTGACATCCCCGCCTACGCCGACGAGGACGGCGTCGACCCGGGCCGCGGCACCGAGACCTTCGCCGAGGTGGAACTGGAGATCGACAACTGGCGCTGGTCCGGCTGCGTCTTCCGGCTGCGCAGCGGCAAGGCGCTCGGCACGGACCGCAAGGAGGTGGCCGTGCACTTCCGTTCCGTGCCGCACCTGCCGTTCCGGCACGGCGGGACCGCCGTGCCCAACGTGCTCCGCTTCCAGCTCGAACCGGAGGGACTCACCCTGGACCTCACGGGCACCGGCTCCGGCACAGACGCGTTCACCCCGCTCACCCTCACCGCCCGGATGGACCCGCCGCCCCTGCCGGCCTACGCCCGGGTCCTGCTGGACGTGCTCACGGGCGACCCGGCCCTGTCGATCCGCAGCGACGAGGCGGAGGAGGCGTGGCGGGTCGTCGACCCCGTGCTGTCCGCGTGGCGCAAGGACCTCGTACCGCTGGAGGAGTATCCGGCCGGCTCGGACGGCCCGCCCGCACGATGACCCCGCACGGCACGGACCCGCCCTCCGTGGTGGTCATGGGCGTCTCCGGGACCGGCAAGTCCACGGTGGGCCGGCTGCTGGCCGTACGTCTCGGCGTGCCGTTCGCGGACGCGGACGAACTGCACCCGCCGGCCAACATCGCCAAGATGGCGTCGGGCGTCCCGCTCGACGACGCGGACCGCCTGCCCTGGCTGGAGAGCGTCGGCCGGCTGCTCCGCACACACCAGGAGGACGGCACCGGTGCCGTGGTCACCTGCTCCGCGCTCAGGCGCCGCTACCGGGACGTCCTGCGCGCGGCCTGCCCCGGCGCCTTCTTCCTGCACCTCACCGGTGATCCGCGGCTGCTCGCGGAGCGGATCGGGCGGCGCAGCGGCCACTTCATGCCCGCCGGGCTGCTCGACTCGCAGCTGCGGACGCTGGAACCCCTGGAACCCGGCGAGGACGGGACCTCGATCGATGTGACGCCCCCGCCCGAGGAGGTCGCCGCCACGGCGGCCCGGCTGTTCCGAGGCACTGCGGACGGCACGCCCTGACAACAGGTCAGGACTGCCCCAGGGAGACCACGAGGGCGCTCTGCGAGCCGCCGGGGGTGTGGTAGTGCACCGTGTCTCCGGGTTCGTGCCCCAGCAGGGCACGGCCGAGCGGGCTGTCCACGGTCACCAGCGACCCGTCGGAGCCCACGGTGGTCTCACCGACGTGGAACGTCTCCTGCGAGCCGTCGGTGAAGCGGACGGTGACCGTGCTGCCCACCCCCACCCGGTCGTCCCGCGGCGGACCCGCCGTGCCGGCCGTGTCCAGCCGTGTCGTGAGGTCCGTGATCCTGGCGTCGATCCGCCGCAGGTCGTTGGCGCGCTGCAACTCGTCGGCCGCGTCCGCGAGGTCCCCGACCGCCGCGTCCGAGTCCCTGAGGGTCGAGGCGACGGTGTCGCGCTCGGTGCGCAGCCGTGACAGCTCCTGCTCCAGCGCCTGGCGAGCGGCGCTGCTGATCGGCGCGGGTTGGCTGGACATGCCTGCTCCTGACGCCGGAGACGATGTGTCCCCATTTTAGACACTTCGCCGCATCCTGACCCGTCCGAGCGTGCCTCGCCAGCCGTCCCGCGCCGCTCCGCCCGCGCCCCGCCCGTCAGCCGCCCAGCGCCGTGAGGACCACGGACTTGGCCTCCTCCTGGACCCGCCGCAGATGGTCCGGGCCCTGGAAGGACTCGGCGTAGATCTTGTAGACGTCCTCGGTGCCCGACGGGCGGGCCGCGAACCAGGCGTTGGCGGTGGAGACCTTGATGCCGCCGAGGGCCGCCCCGTTCCCGGGGGCCTCGGTGAGCACCGACGTGACCGGCTCACCGGCGAGGGTGTCGGCGGTGACCTGCTGGGGGGACAGCTTCGCGAGCAGCGCCTTCTCCTCCCGGGTGGCGGGGGCGTCGATGCGCGCGTACGCGGGGGAGCCGAACCGTTCGGTGAGCCCGGCGTGGTGCTCGGACGGCGTCCGGCCGGTGACGGCCGTGATCTCGGAGGCGAGCAGCGCCAGGATGATGCCGTCCTTGTCGGTGGTCCACACCGACCCGTCGCGGCGCAGGAAGGACGCGCCCGCCGACTCCTCGCCGCCGAAGCCGAGCGAGCCGTCGGACAGGCCGTCGACGAACCACTTGAATCCGACCGGGACTTCGACGAGTTCCCGGCCGACGTCGGCCGCGACCCGGTCGATCATTCCGGACGACACCAGGGTCTTGCCGATCCCCGCGCCCGCCGGCCACTGCTCCCGGTGCGAGAAGAGATAGGAAATCGCCACCGCCAGATAGTGGTTGGGGTTCATCAGGCCCCCGTCCGGGGTGACGATGCCGTGCCGGTCGGCGTCGGCGTCGTTGCCGGTGGCGATGTCGAACCGGTCGCGCCGCTCGATCAGCGACGCCATCGCGTACGGCGAGGAGCAGTCCATACGGATCTTGCCGTCCCAGTCCAGCGTCATGAAACGCCAGGTCGGGTCGGTGAGCGGGTTGACCACCGTCAGGTCGAGGCGGTGCTGCTCGGCGATCCGGCCCCAGTAGGCGACGGACGCGCCGCCGAGCGGGTCGGCGCCGATGCGCACCCCGGCCGAGCGGATCGCGTCCAGGTCCAGCACCTGGGGCAGGTCGGCGACGTACGCGCCGAGGAAGTCGTGGCGGCCGGTGCCGGGCGCGGCCAGGGCACGGGTGCAAGGGATGCGCCGTACGTCCTTCAGGCCGCCCGTGATGATCTCGTTGGCGCGGTCCTGGATCCAGGATGTCGCCTCGGAGCCGGCGGGGCCGCCGCTGGGCGGGTTGTACTTGAACCCGCCGTCGGCGGGCGGGTTGTGCGAGGGCGTGACCACCACACCGTCGGCGAGGCCGGACGTCCGGTTCCGGTTGTACGTCAGGATGGCGTGCGACACCGCCGGGGTCGGCGTGTACCCGTCGTGCTGGTCGATCAGCACGGTGACGTCGTTGGCGGCGAAGACCTCCAGGGCCGTGACCCGGGCCGGCTCGGACAGGGCGTGGGTGTCCGCGCCCAGATAGAGGGGGCCGTCGGTGCCCTGCAGGGCGCGGTACTCGCAGATCGCCTGGCTGGTCGCGGCGATGTGGTCGTCGTTGAAGGCCGCCGCGAGCGACGAGCCGCGGTGTCCGGAGGTGCCGAACGCCACCCGCTGCCCCGGCTCGGCCGGGTCGGGCCGCAGGGCGTAGTAGGCCGTGACCAGCCGGGCCACATCCACGAGATCCCCGGGCCCCGCGACCTGCCCCGCACGCGCGTCCTGCATGTCCGCTCCTTCGCACACGTCGTCCGATGGGTACGCCCCCATTGTCCCCCGCCCATGACGGCGGGACGCGCCGCGGGCACCCGTTGTGGCGTGTACCCGACCGGTGCGACCATGCACTCCGGCGAGGGAAGGGGACACCGACGTGAGGCACGACGACCGACGGCCGCCCGCGGCCGAGCTGTTCGACGCGCTGGGCGCCGACTACGAGAAGGCGTTCGCGCACGCCCCCGCGCATCTGTCCGCGCTGGAGTGGCTGACCGAGCGGCTGCCGCAGGAAGGGCGGGTCCTCGACGTCGGCAGCGGCACCGGGCGGCCCACGGCGGCGACCCTGGTGGCGGCGGGCCACTCGGTGCTCGGCGTCGACGTCTCCCCGGTGATGGTCGAGCTGGCCTCCCGTCAGGTGCCCGGCGCCGAGTTCCGCCACGCCGACATCCGCGAACTCCCGCTGGACGACAGGTCGTTCGACGGCATCTGCGTGTTCTTCTCGCTGCTCCAGATGTCCCGCGCCGACCAGGCGGCGTTGGTGCGGCGGCTGGCCTCGGCGCTGCGGCCCGGCGGGCACCTGGTGCTGGCCACGGTGCCCGCCGACGTGGAGGACGTCGAGGTGGTCTTCATGGGCCGGGCGATCCGCGCGACCAGCTTCTCCGAGGAAGGGGTGCTCGCGCTGGTCCGGGACGCGGGACTGACCGTGCTGTCCGCGGAAGGTTCGGTGTTCACCCCCGACCACCCGGACGGCGGGCCCGAGCCGCATCTGTTCGTGCGCTGCCGCCGCGACTAGGGTCTTTCGTTTGGATCAGGCCGGATCAGGGAGCGGGGTCTGGTTCCGTGCATCGCAAGGCGGAGGAGGGCGCCATGGCGGCGCCATGGCAACCGACGACAACGCGGCGAGGTGCGGTGCCAGACCCCGCGAGCCCGGCCTGATCCCAACGAAAGACCCTAGACGTGCGTCAGCCGACCGGCGGCATGTCGGTGGGCTCGGAGTCCAGTCCGGGGCGCCGGGCCGACCAGGCGCCCCGGGTGAAGTCCGGGACCACGACGGGCCGTCCACCCCGCGCCAGGGACGCGGCGCTCAGCGGGACCGCCGAGCACCAGGTGGCCGAGTCGTAGACGTCGAAGTCGGGCACCAGCCCGGCCCGCATCGACTGGACGATCCGCCACTGCAGGACGTAGTCCATGCCGCCGTGCCCGCCGTTGTTCGCGGCGTCGTCCCCGACCTTCCGCCACAGCCAGTGGTCGTACTCCTTGCGGTAGTCGGCGAAGTCCCGCCAGCTGTGCCCGGCGTGGTCCGGCTCCAGATAGACACGCGCACCGGTCGGCGACGGCCCGGCGTAGTCCTCGACGATGCCGCGGCTGCCGGCCAGCGTGTTGATCCTGCTGTACGGGCGGGGTGAACTCACCTCGTGCTCGGCGCGCAGCACCCTGCCCCGGTGCGTGTCGATGAGGCAGGTGATCAGGTCGCCGTTGATGTACGTCTCCTTCCATGACGGGTGGTCGCGTGGCATGAAGCGCGCCCGGTAGTCGGCCAGCCCCTTCGGGGCGGTCGCCGTGGCGCGCAGTGTGGTCATCCGGTCGCCGCGGTTGATGTCCATGGCTGCCGCTATCGGGGCCAGCCCGTGCATCGGGTACAGCGACGCCGTGCTGCGGGTGTGCCACAGCCGCCGCCAGGAGTCCGTGTAGTACGTGTCGGAGAACAGCAGTTCCCGCAGGTCGTGGCAGTAGCCCCCGTGCCCGTTCGTGATCTCACCGAACAGGCCGTCGTGCGCCATCCGCAGCATGGCCAGCTCGTTGCGGCCGTAGCTGCAGTTCTCCGACAGCAGCAGATGTCTCCGGGTGCGTTCGGAGGTGTCGACGAGGTCCCAGAGCTCGTCGAGCTCGGTCGCGACGGGCAGTTCCACGACGGCGTGCCGGCCGCTCAGCAGCGCCGCCCGGCCGTGCTCGTGGTGGAACTCCCACGGCGTGGCGACGTACACCAGGTCGATGTCGTCGCGTCGCAGCATCTTCGTGTACGCGTCCGCCGAGCCGCCGTAGGCGGCGGGCCGGGGCTCGCCCTTGGCCTCCAGCCGGTCGGCGGCGGCGCGGGCCCGGTCGGCGCGGATGTCGCAGACGGCGGTCACGGTGCAGCCGGGGACGGCCGCCCAGCCGGTGATCATGCCGCCGCCGCGGTTGCCCAGGCCGATGACGGCGACGCGCACGGTCCGGTGCGGCTCGAAGGGCACGCCGATCATCGACTTCTGCCCGGGGCGGCGGCGGGGTTCGCGGCCGGCCGAGGCCGCCGCGCCCGGGGCCGCGGCGGTGACACCGGCGGTGAGGGCCCCGGTGGCGACGGCTCCGCCGAGGAGCAGCCGGCGGGAGACAGCGGGTGCTTCGGACATGACGGCAACACTCCTCAGGGGTGGCGTGCATCAGTGCCGGGACACGGTCGTTCTGTCGCGGCATGACTCTGGAGGCTGCGACCCGCGCATGTCAATACGTGCTCGATAAACAGCGGTTACGAGCAGGAACGAGCATGGATGCCAGGCGATCTTGGCTGATATACGCTGCTGCCCTTCGAACAGTTCAGCGAATCCGTGCGTCGGATTCGTCTGGCCCGGGGGGCTTGCCCATGACGACACAAGGACGCGCGGTGCTCGGCCTCGCGCTGACACCCGTTCTCACCCTGGCGGCCGTGACACCGGCCACCGCACAGCCGCCGGCGGCCACGGCCGGCGCCACCGCCACCGCCGACCAGCGCGCACCCGGCCCCTGGGCCACCCGGACCCAACTCGCCCCGAGCCCCACCCCGGGCTCCGCCTCCGGCGGCCTCAACGCCCTCGTGGCGGCCGGGAACGGCACCCTGGTCGCACTCACCGGCGACGCGCTCTCCCGGTCCACCCGGATCCGGCCCGCCGGCGGCCCCCGCTGGCTCGCACCGCAGACCTGGCCTGACGCCGGCCCCTACAACACCGAACTGGTCGCGCTCGGCGACGGCTCGGTACGCCTCGTCTGGCGGGCCCGCCGCGCCGACGACCACGGCACCCACTGGCTGCGGATGGCGACCCTCGCCCCCGGGGCGACCGCGTTCTCCGCACCCGAGTACATCGCCCCGGTCCCCGAGAAGGGGTACCACCACCTCGCCGCCGCGCCCGACGGCCGCCTCGTCGCCGTATGGACGGACTCCGGCGTGGTGAAGGCCGCCGAGAAGCCCGGCCCGCAGGCCGCGTGGACCGCACCCGCCGGCCTCAACACACAGCCGCCGTCCGGCAGTCGGGACATCGCCGCCCTGGACCTCGCGGTCGACAGGAACGGCACCGCCCTGCTGGTGTGGCAGTGGCAGCGGACCAAGGCCGTCGTCGCCCTGGAGAAGTCCGGGAGCGCGACCGCCTGGAAGACGGTCACCGGCCTCCCCGTCCCCGCCGCCGACCTGGCACGTCCCAAGGCGTTCGCACGCCCAAAGGGCGGCTTCGACGACTTCTACGACGACCGGGAGCATCTCGCGTACACCCGGCGCACCGCCGGATCGACGGCATGGAGCGCCCCGCGCACCGCGGCCGCCACCGGCAGCACCAGCGGGATGACGGCACCCGTCCAGCTGCCGAACGGCGACCTCTTCGTCGCGGGCGCCCCCGGCTACGGCACCGGCCCCTGGTACGCGCTGCGTTCGGCGGCCACCGGCACCTGGCAGCCCTTCACCCAGGCCTTCTCCACCCACAAGAAGGTCCGCTCGGTGTCCGCCGCCGCCACCTCGGGCGGCACCGTCACGGTCACCTGGCGGGAGGGCTGCTCCGGCGCCGAGTACGCGATGGCGGCCGTCTTCAAGGGCGGCACCTGGTCCGCCGCGCACCGGCTCAGCGCGACCGGCGGCCGGTTCGCGGGCGCCCCGCAGCTCGCCGCCGACGCCCAGGGCCGCCCGGTCGCCGTATGGGACGAGTACCAGCCGTCCACCACCGGCGCCACCGTCCTCGACGGAGTCCACCAGACCACCACAGCCGCCCGCGCCCTGCCCGCGTGGCGCGACCACACGGACGACGGCAAGGCCGACCTGTTCGGCCGGAGCAGCGCCGGGGTCAAGGTCTACGCCGGGGACGCGACCAGGCTCACGGCCCAGAAACGGAGCAGCAGTTGGCCGTCCGGCACGCTCGTGCTGCCCTACGGCGACCTCGACGGCGACGGCTGCGACGACGTGTTCACCCGCGGCCCCCAGGGCGAGGCCCGGATCCACGTCACGATCTGCAGCGGACAGCCCGACCAGCAGACGTACAGCCTCAAGGTCTCCTCGGACTGGAGCGCTTACGACACCGTCGTGTCACCTGGCGACCTGACCGGCGACGGCCGCCCCGACCTGCTGACCCGCTCCGCCGCCGGCGGGAAGCTCTACCTCTACGCGAACAACGGTGCGGGCGGCTTCGAGGCCCGCACGGTCGCCGGTTCGGGCTACGGCACGTACAAGCGGCTCATCGCCGCCGGGGACCTCGACCGCGACGGACGGAACGACCTGCTGGCGATCGACAGGTCCAACGAGCTCTGGCGCTTCGAGGGGACCGGCCGCGGCACCTTCACGCCACGGGCGCTGGTCTTCAAGGACTGGGGCACGTCCTACAAGGACGTCGTCGGCGGCCTCGACCTGTCCGGGGAGGGCAGGGCCGACCTGATCTCGCTCGACAAGCAGGGCCGCGCCTGGCTCAACAAGGGCGACGGACGCGGCGGCTTCGCCAACCGCACCCAGGCCGGCAAGAGCACCGACTGGTCGGGCATCCGCATCTCCTGACGGGACGTCATCGGTTCCGGTGGGCGGCACACACCGCCCACCCGAACCGCAGGACGAGGGTTCTCAGCCGATCCGTGTCCCCGCGCCGCTCACCCGGACCCGCCGATCACCGGCGCGCAGTGTCACCGTCAACTCGCCCGGACGGCCCAGGTCCTCGCCCTGCAGCAGCGTCAGCACGGCGTCCTCCGGGACCAGGCCCAGCTCCCGGGCGTAGGCGCCGAACGCGGCCGCGGCGGCACCGGTCGCCGGGTCCTCCACGACCCCGCCGACCGGGAACGGGTCCCGCACATGGAAGACGGTCGCGGACTCACGCCACACCAACTGGACGGTGGTCAGGTCCAGTCGGAGCATCAGGGCCTCCAGACGCGCGAAGTCGTACGCGAGATCCGCGAGCCGCTCGCGGGTCGCCGCCGCCAGGACGAGATGACGGGCCCCGGCGAACGCGATCCGGGGCGGGAATGCGGGGTCGAGATCACCGGCCGGCCAGCCGAGCGCGGCCAGCGCCTCCCCGAGATCGCCGTCCGCGATCTGCTCCAGGCGCGGCTCCACACTGGTGAGAGTCGCCCGGACCGTCCCGCCGTCCTCCGTCACCTCCACCGGCACCACACCGGCGGGCGTCGTGAACACCAGCTCGCCGGGCCCGATCCGCTCGGACAGCGCGATCGCCGCCGCGACCGTCGCATGCCCGCAGAACGGCACCTCCGCCTTGGGGCTGAAGTAGCGGATGGTGTACGCCCGCCCGTCCGGACCCCCGCCGTCCGCGGGAGGAGCCGTGAGGAACGCGGACTCCGAGTAGCCGAGGTCCGCGGCGATCGCCAGCATGTCCCCTTCGTCGAGACCTGTCGCGTCCAGGACCACCCCCGCGGGATTGCCTCCCTCCGGCGTGCTGGAGAAGGCGGTGTACCGGAGCACCTCGGGCTTCGCGTTCGTCGTCATGCTCGGGCAACCTACCCGCTCCCAAGGTCATTCCCGCAGGCCCTTGTTAGGGTGCGTGCCGTGGCAGAGATCAGGAAGGTCCAGATCACGTTCGACTGCGCCGATCCGGAGCGCCTCGCCCGCTTCTGGTGCGAGGTCCTCGGGTACGTCGTACCGCCGCCCCCGAGCGGCTTCGCGACCTGGGACGCGTACTGGGACGACCGGCCGGAGGAGAGGCGCGGCGCGTGGTTCGCCTGCCAGGACCCCTCCGGCGAGGGGCCGCGGCTGTTCTTCCAGCGCGTCCCCGAGGGCAAGGTCGTCAAGAACCGCGTGCACCTCGACGTACGGGTCGGCACCGGGCTCGTGGGCGAGGAACGCCTCGCCGCGCTCGAGGCCGAGTGCGCGCGCCTCCTCCCGCTGGGCGCGGTCCGCGAGCGGCTGCTGTACGACGGCCACGACGCGTGCATCGTGATGCGGGACATCGAGGGCAACGAGTTCTGCCTCGACTGAGCGGGCGGCCCGCCCCCGGCCTCAGAGGAAGCGCCGGATGGGGGTGACCGCTGCTTCCTTCACACGCTGCGCCGCCGCCCGCCGCCGCCACCGGCGCAGATCGATCTCCACGCTCTTCTCGAGGTCGGCCTCGAAGTCCCGGTCCAGCTCGGCCGTGAACTCCTCGTCCAGCACGGCGAGCATGACCTCCTCGTCGTGGTCCATGGACCGCCGGTTGAAGTTGGTGGAGCCGATGAGGGCGGCCACCGAGTCCACGGTGATGATCTTGGCGTGCATCATCGTCGGCTGGTACTGCCGGATGTGGACGCCCGCCTCCAGCAGCCGCGTGTAGTGCTGCTGGCCGGCCAGCTGACAGGCCCGCTGGTCGGTGTGCGGACCGGGCAGCAGTATCTCGACCCGTACCCCGCGCCGCGCGGTGGCGCACAGCAGGTCGACGAAGTACGCGTCGGGCGCGAAGTAGGCGGTGACCAGGCGGAAGCGCTCCACCGCCGAGGCCAGCATGACCCTGATGAGCGTCTGCATGTCCTGCCATCCGATGCTGGCGGACCCGCGCACCACCTGTACGACCGACGACCCCTCCTGCCGGTGCTCGGTGAAACGGTCACGCTCGTCGAACAGCTCCTCGTGGCACTCCGCCCAGTTCTGCGCGAACGCGGCGGCGATCCCGTCCACGGCCGGACCGCGCACCCGCACATGCGTGTCCCGCCACTCCGACGGATTGCGCGCGTCGCCGCACCACTCCTCGGCGATCCCCACACCCCCGGTGAACGCGGTGCGCTCGTCGACGATCAGGGCCTTGCGGTGACAGCGGTGGTTCTGCTTGAACGGGGACAACCACACGGGCTTGCGGAACCACGCGATCTCCACCCCGGCCGAGGCCATGAGCTCCAGCAGCCGCCCCTCGATCTCCTTCGCGCCGAAACCGTCCAGCAGCAGCCGCACACGGACGCCCTCACGCGCGCGGTCGGCGAGTGCGGCGGCGAAGTCGTGGGCGATCTGACCGCGCCAGTAGACGAAGGTCATCATGTCGATGGTGTGCTCGGCATCGCGGATCGCACCGAGCATCGCGGGGAAGATCTCGTCGCCGTTGCGCAGCGCAACGAGCTCGTTGCCCTCCGTCGCCGCCACCCCGATGAGCCGCTCCAGACGGCGGCGCAGCCGCTGCTTGCGCTCCGCCGTCGACGCAGGTCTGTCCTGGTCAGGAGTCGGTGCCGGTATGCCGTCGAGTATCACGTCGGGTCTCCCACAGGGCCTTCAAAGACATGTGCTTCAGGGGGCCGCATGAGCGGCCCCCCAAGCGGATGCCCCGTCGGCGCGCCCTCACGCCCCTCGGTGGCGCGGGAAGCAGTGGTGGGCGGTCAGCCGCCCATGTACCAGCTGAAGCCGCCGTTGCTCGCCGCGAGCGTGACGAACAGGATCCACAGGAGCACGTCGACCACGCCGAGGACGATGCCGGCCGTCGCCATGCCCGCGCCGTTCTTCGCGCCCGCCTGACGCCGGGCGACGACACCGAAGACGACGGCCAGCGGGCCGAGGATGATGTTCAGGACGAACAGGCCCACGACGCCGCAGCACAGACTCGCGATCGCCAGGCCGTTCGTACGCGACCCCGAAGCGGCGGAGGAACCACCGTAACTCGCCATTGCACACTCCCTGTTGCCGGTCGCGCGGACCGAACGACCCGCGCTCTCCTCACTGTTGGCTGCACCCCGAATGCCCCTTTACGGCGTTCTTATGTCAGCGCAGCCGGGAACCGGCGAGCCGGGGGAGCGGAGACGAGCCGCGAACCCGTGCGCTTTCCACGGCTCCGGCGGGGCAACGGTCGGGCCGCCTCAACAGTCGTACGCAGTGCCGAACGCGGCAGTGGGAACGCCCCCTTGGAGGAACGATGAGTCGTCGCGGTGTCGTCGTGGGAACCGCCGTGGTGCTGCTCGCGGGAGCCGGCGCGTCGGCCGGCGCCGCCGGCGCGGACCGGGCCGCCGGACAGGTGGTCGGCCAGGCCGTCGTCAACCAGGGACGTGACGTCGTCGTGGGTACGACACAGGACGTGACCTTCCCCGTCACGGTCACCGGCTCGGGGAACCCGGCCCTGACGTTCGTCGACGTCGACCTGAAGGGACCGAACGGCGGCTTCTACACCACCGACGCCTTCTGCGAGAGCGCCACGGCCTGCACGACCACGTTCACCGTCAACGCGCACCTGCGGCCGGGCGGCGACGACCCGGTCGACCTCACCAACGCGCAGGCCGGCACCTGGTCCGTCGACGCGCTGGCCGACACCGCGGACGGCACGTCCGTCTTCGCCCGGGACCTCGGGTCGTTCTCGCTCAAGCGGGCCGCCCGGCTCACGGTGAACGCCTCACCCGAGCCGGCCGTCAGGGGCTCCCGGTTCGTCGTCACCGGCCGGCTCGAACGGGCCGACTGGGACACCTACCGGTACCGGGGGTACGCGGGCCAGACCGTGAAGCTGCAGTTCCGCCCCAAGAACTCCAGCACCTACGCCACCGTCGCGACCGCCAGGACCAGCAGCACCGGCACCCTGCACATCATGGCCAGAGCGACCGAGGACGGCTACTGGCGCTGGAACTTCGCCGGCACCGCCACCACGGGCGCGGCGAAGGCCACCGGCGACCATGTGGACGTACGCCCCTGAGGGCCGTGCATCAGTCCTGGCCCCTGACGACGGCCACCGGGCAGTGCGCGTGGTGCAGCACCGCCTGGCTGACCGAGCCGAGCAACAGTCCGGCGAAACCGCCGCGTCCCCGGGCGCCCACGACCATGAGCTGGGCGTTCCGGCTGGACTCGATCAGCGTCTCGCGGGGTTCGCCGCTCAGTACCTGCTGCCGGACCACCACGTCCGGGTACCGCTCGGCGAACCCGGCGACCGAGAGCGCCAGCAGCCGTTCCGCCGCCTCCACCCCCGTACCGGCCGGTGCGTAGTCCGGCTGCCACGCGTGCACGGCCAGCAGCTCGGCCCCGCGCAGCGCCGCCTCCGCGAAGGCGAACTCCACGGCCCGCTCACCTCGCGGGGACCCGTCGGCGGCGACCACGACCGGCCCGTCGCCGCCCTGCTCGCCGCGGACCACCAGCACCGGGCACAGGGCATGCGCCGCGAGCGACACGGCCGTCGAACCCAGCAGCATCCCGACGAAGCCGCCGACGCCCCGGGCCCCGACGACCAGCAGGTCGGCGGCCCGTGACTCGGCGGTCAGCACCTCCACGGCACCGCCCGTCACCACCTCATGGGTGACCTCGATGTCGGGGGCGGCCTCGTGCGCGTGGTCCGCCGCCTCGTTCATCAGCTCTTCCAGCGGGCCCGGATCCGGCGGTGCGTACATGGGCCGGGTCGGCGGGCCGAAGGCATGCACCACGCGCAGCCCGGCACCGCGCCGCCGGGCCTCGAGCGCGGCCGCCTCCACCGCCGCCCTGCAGGACGACGAGCCGTCCACACCGGCGACCACGAGCTTTCCCACCGGACCTCCAGCCATCACCGGGCCCCCGAACGACACGCCTGTCCAAGGATCACTCCGGCGGGGCGGCCCTGCCACCCGGCCGGCGCGGACGGCTCACCCCGTCACGATCCGTCGGGGGCCGGGCAGGGCATCGCCGGAGGGCAGAACCAGGCGGCCGCCGTGTCGATCAGCTCCCGCTCGGCGCAGTCCTGGCTGTCGGGACCGTAGGCGACCAGCGCGTAGCGGTTGTGGTCGGCGGCACGGAAACGGCGGTCGATGACATGCCGGACCGTCCCGGAGCCCGACTCGCCGGCGATCTCGCCGGCCCGGTACTCGTGTTCCGCCGCCGCGTCGGAGGCCCCCTCGAGAGGGCCCGGCTCGATCCGTTCCCACCCGTCCAGCTCGGCCGCCTCCTTCCAGCCGAAGGCCCGGACGCCGAAGCACATCCCGACCTACCATGCCGCTGCGCTGCACCGCGCGCCGCCGGCGCGGGAGATCCAGGTCCGAGTCCGTCTGGAGGCCGTGCTCGCGCCGCCCGTCATGAGGGGGCCGGGCGGGACCGGTCAGGAATCGAGAAGCGCGGCGCGCCGGACCCTTCTAGCGTCTTCCTCATGACTTCCATCGACTTCGTCACCCTCGAGGTGGCCGACCCGGCCGCCGCCGAACGCTTCTACACCACCGCCTTCGGACTGACCGGCCAGCTCCGGCTCCGGGCCGCCGAGTCGCCCAGCACCGGCTTCCGCGGCTTCACCCTGTCGCTGGTCGTGGCCCAGCCCGCCGACGTCGACGCCCTCGTGGACGCGGCGGTGGAGGCGGGCGCCACGACCCTGAAGCCCGCCGCCAAGTCGCTGTGGGGCTACGGCGGTGTCGTCCAGGCGCCCGACGGGACGATCTGGCAGGTGGCCTCCTCGTCCAAGAAGAACACCGGCCCGGCCACCCGGGACTTCCAGGAGATCGTGCTGCTGCTCGGCGTCGAGGACGTCAAGGCCAGCAAGCAGTTCTACGTCGACCACGGCCTCGTGGTGGGCAAGAGCTTCGGCGGCAAGTACTGCGAGTTCGACACCGGCACCGGCCCGGTCAAGCTGGCGCTCTACAAGCGCCGGGGCCTCGCCAAGGTCGCCGGTGTCTCCCCCGAGGGCACCGGCTCCCACCGGCTGGCCATCGCGAGCTCCGCCGGCCCCTTCACCGACCCGGACGCCTTCGAGTGGAAGACGGCGGACGTCAACGCGGAGCGGTGACCCGGTCCGGGATGGATCGGTTCAGGGCGCGCGCGGGGGGCCCTCCGGGGCCGTCAGCAGGGCGAGGTGCGCGATGTCGCCCGGGGGCGGTGTGGTCACGGACCACAGCGGGGCGGCCGACCCGTCGGCGACGGCGGCCGGAGCGTCGGTCAGGTTCATCCGCTCCCGCAGCCGCCCGTAGAAGTCCATCGGCCCCAGCCGTACGGCCCGCAGCCGGCGCTGCGCGGCGTACACGCCGATCCAGTCGCCCGGGCCCAGCACACCGCGCAGCTGGCCGTCGATGCTGACCGCCGCCTGCCCGGACCGCTCCAGGATGCGCAGCCCGACCGGCTCGTCCGGCGCGGTGACGACGGACCGGTCGAACGTCATGTGCGGGGCGACGGGCGTGAAGACGAGGGCCTCCGCGCGGGGCGAGACGACCGGACCTCCGGCCGCGAAGCTGTAGGCGGTCGAGCCCGTCGGCGTCGCCACCAGCAGGGCGTCCGCCGAGTAGGACGCCAGCAGCCGGCCCGAGACGTACACGCCCACCGACACCTGCCGGTCGCGGGCGAGCTTCTCCAGCACCACGTCGTTGAGCGCCGTCACGTCCAGGGGGACGCCCCAGTCCTCGTCGACCCTGCAGTCCGTACGCACCCGGGGCGGCGGCAGGAGCGGGCCGCGGCCGTACTCCATCAGGGCCTCCATGCCGGACGGGATCTCCAGGAGGCGGGAGGCGCGCAGGGCGAGCAGGAGGCGGCTGTCGATGTCGAAGCGCTCCTCCCGCACCGCGTCCAGCGCCGACCGCATGGCCGCCGCCGACACCTCGGTCAGGAACCCCACCCGTCCCAGGTCCACGCCGAGCACGAGGGCGTCGTTCTCGGCGGCGAGCCGGGCGCCCCGCAGGAACGTGCCGTCCCCGCCCAGCGTGACGATGAGGTCGGGGTCACCGGCGGCCTCCACCTCGTCACGGGCGTTGTGCCGGCCGCCCTCGTGCCATACGTCGATATCGACGCACGGCACACCCAGCTCGGCGCACCAGGCACGGACCGCGGCGGCCGCGTCGACGGCCTCCGGACGCCCTCCGTGCACCACCAGTCCCACGCGGTTCACCGTCACCGTTGCCTCCAGAGTCTCGTGGCCCCGGCCGGGGCCGCGGATGCGGGCGAGCGGCCTGTGAGGCGGAGCCTAGGAATGGGCCACGACCTCACCGGCCGTCACCAGGGGCGCCTGTGGGAGCAGCTCGGCCAGCCGCTCCCGTACGAAGCCGGCGGCACGGGCCGTCGATTCCTCGGCGCCCGCCCGGTCCTCGAAGACGCCCGTCGACAGCATCACGCCGCCACCGGCGTCGACCCAGTAGTAGGCCACGAACCCGGGGACCCGGCGCAGGATCGGCACGAACTCCTCCCCGACCCGGCGTCCCGCCTCCGCCGGATCGGTCACCCCTTCGTACCGCCGCACCACTGCGTACATGCCCACTCTCCTCCAGGTCGTGAGGCCGGTCCGCAGACGCCGTACCCGCCGCCGCCCGGGCGACGGGCCCGGGCGGGCGTAAATCACCGGAAAGACCCCGGAGGCTGGTCCGTTCGGAGGCGGCGGGCGGTGTGGAGAGTCAGTCCGCCTGCTCCGGGGCGGCCTCGGTGGGCGCGGACGGCTCGGCCGCCGTGTCGGGGACGGTGTAGAAGACGGACCGCCCCTGCTTGCTGCGGTGCGCCTGATTCCGGGCGACGAGCCCTTCGAGCGTGCTGCGCACCACCGTCGCCTTCACGCCGCGCTCGGGGTGCTGCTCGGCCAGCGCCGAGGTGATCTCGGCGGCGGAGCGGGGCTCCTGGTGAGCGGCCAGATGGTCGCGCACGAGTTCGACGAGTGACGGGGAGGACGGGGTGGACGAGTCGGCCGCTTCGGCGGCTGTGGTGGTGGACTTCGTGGCCTTCTTGGTGCCGCTCCGCTTGCGGTTCGTGGCGGCGGCCTTGCCCTTCGCCCGCTTGGCCGGGCGCGTCGGCTTCGTCCGCTCGGCCGGGCCGGACGCCTTCGTACGCCGGGCGGCACGCGGTGCGGGCACGGCGGCGACGGCCTCCTGCTCGGCCTCCTCGGCCGTCCCGGCGGACTCCTGCGGGGCTCCGATCGCCCGCTGGATGTTCTCCAGGACGGCCTGATCGTGCCGCAGGGCGGCCAACTGCCCCTGCAACGCCTCGATCTCACCGGCGATGCGGTCCTGTTCCTTGCGGTTGCGCTCCAGGTCGGCCGTCACCTGTGCGCTGTACTGCGAGGTCAACTCGGTGACCGTGGTGCTGTTTCCGGACATGACGCGTGGCACCTCTCTCTACGTGTCCCTGTCGCGGACACCGGGTCCGCACGTATTGCGAAATCTAACGCGTGAAACGCGGATAGGGCGGTCGCGCGTCGTTCGATCGATTGCCAACGCACAGGGTCGAGGCGCTGCTTCGCGCCCCGCCGGGCCGATTCCACCCCTTTCCCGGAGCCCTGCGGCACGGCTGCTTTCAGCCAGAAGGGAATCTGGTCCAACCAGTTGACCAGTGACGGTGGCCGCTGACACGGTGTGGCCATGACAGAGCAGCGCATCCGCCGAGAGGCGGTCTCCGACCAGTTGTTCACGCTGCTCCGGGACCGGGTCCTCAGCGGCGCCCTGGCCCCCGGCACCGCGCTCACCGCCGAGCGCGACCTGGCCGCGGAGTTCGGAGTGAACCGGCACGCGGTACGGGAGGCGGTGAAGCGGCTCCAGCAGGCAGGGCTCGTCGAGGTCAGCCACGGCGGACGCACCCGGGTCCTCGACTGGCGGCGCACGGCCGGCCTGGACCTCGCCCTGCAACTCGCCCACACCGACGGCCTGTCAGCGTCCTACGACCTCAGCCGCGACATCCTCGAGATGCGGGCGTCCATCGGCGCGGACGCGGCCCGGCTGTGCGCCGCGCGCTGCACCGAGCGGACGGCGTCCGAGGTCGTGGGCGCGGCGGCGGCCTACGCCCATCGCGGCCCGGATCTCGCCGATCTGGCGGCGGCGGACGTGGCGTGGTGGCGCCTGATCGTGGAGGGCTCCGAGAACATCGCCTATCTGCTGGCCTTCAACACGCTGGTCGCCGACCGCTTCACCGCCGGCGAGGTGCCGGTCGAACTGCGCGCGACCGAACTGCTGGACATGGCCGGGCACATGAAGCTGGCCGCGCTGATCGCCTCGCGCGACGAAAAGGGCGCCGAGGCGGCGGCCCGCGCCCTGCTGGCCCGCAGTGTCCCCGCCGCCCACCCCACCCGGGAGCCCGAAGGAGGTCCGGCGTGATACCCGCCGTCGTCTACGCCATCCCCGCGTTCGTCCTGCTGGTCGCCGTGGAGGCGCTGTCGTACCGCTTCCTGCCGGACGACGACGAACGCGGCTACGAGGTCCGCGACACCGCGACGAGCATGTCGATGGGCGCGGGCAGCCAGGTCATCGCCCTGCCGTGGAAGGCGGTGGTGATCGTCGCCTACGCCGCCCTCTACAGCGTGGCGCCCTGGCAGTTGTCGCCCGGGTCGGTGTGGACCTGGGTGCTGCTCTTCTTCGCCGAGGACCTGGCCTATTACTCCTTCCACCGCGCACACCACCGGGTGCGGCTGCTGTGGGCGAGCCATGTGGTCCACCACTCCAGCGTGCGGTTCAACCTGTCGACGGCGTTGCGGCAGAGCTGGACGCCGATGAGCGGGCTGCCGTTCTGGATGCCGCTCGCGCTGCTCGGCATCCCGCCGTGGATGATCCTGCTGCAGCAGTCGATCAGCCTGATCTACCAGTTCTTCCTGCACACCGAGCGCGTGGACCACCTGTGGCGCCCGATCGAGTTCGTCTTCAACACGCCGTCCCACCACCGCGTCCACCACGGCTCCAACAACGTCTATCTGGACCGCAACTACGGCGGCATCCTGATCATCTGGGACCGTCTGTTCGGGACGTTCCAGCCGGAGGGCGAGCGCGTCGTGTACGGCCTGACGAAGAACATCGACACGTACAACCCGCTGCGCGTCGCCTTCCACGAGTACGCGGCCACCTGGCACGACATCCGGACGGCCACCCGCTGGCGCGACCGAGCGGGCTACGCGTTCGGCCCACCGGGGTGGGCCCCGCAGCCCAGGCACTGAGCGCGGGTGGCCGTATCCGAAGGGATTCCCGGTCACGCCCTGACCGGCTCCCCGCGCTTGTCTCAGGGCGTGAGGACGACCTTCTCGCAGTGGTCCTTCTTGTTCTTGAACAGGTCGTGGCCGGTCGGCCCCTCGGTCAGGGGCAGCCGGTGGGTGATGATCCGGGTCGGATCGATCTTGCCCTGCCCGATCATGCCGAGCAGCGGCCGCGTGTACTTCTGCACGTGGCACTGCCCGGTCCGCAGGGTCGGCGACCTGTTCATCCAGGCGCCCGCCGGGAACTTGTCGATCATCCCACCGTAGACGCCGATGACCGAGACCACGCCGCCGCTCCGGCACGACATGATGGCCTGGCGCAGGGCGTGGCGGGCGGCCACCGGCAGGGGAGACGGGACCTCGGGCTGTCCGGTGAGTTCCCCGTCGTTCGATGCCGCGCGCGTCACCGCAAGCGCCGTTGCGCCGCCGTCGACCTGCGCCGCGGGGGAGTCCACGGTTGCCTCCCACCCCGCCCCGGCCCTAGGGTGAATGCGCTTTCATTCGTAGGTCGGCGCCTTGCGCGACCAGCAAGGACAGGGGAACGACCATGGAGGGCGCCGCATCGTGAACGCCGCACCCACGGTGTACGACGTCGCCGAGCGCTCCGGCGTGTCCATCGCGACCGTGTCCCGGGTCTACCGCAACCCCGACTCCGTACGGGCCGCCACACGCGAACGCGTCCTGGCCGCCGCCCGCGAGCTCGGCTATGTGCCCAGCGGCAACGCCCGCGGCCTCGCCAGTCGGTCGACCGGCGTGCTCGGCCTGTGCTTCCCCGACTACGCGGACCCGGACACCGCGGACATCGACGACGACGACGCGGCGATGCTCTACTCCGACCAGATCATCCGCGGCATGGAACGCGCCGCCCGGCGCCACGGCTACGCCCTGCTGATCGCCGCCTCCCTCGAAGGCGGCCCCGAGAGCCTGGTCGCCAAGGTCGCCGGCCGCGTCGACGGATTCGCGGTGCTGGCGCGGACCGTGCCGACCGAGGAGCTGGAGGTCATCTCCCGGCGTCAGCCCGTCGTCATGCTCGCCGGACCGCGTGCCGACCCGTCCCTGGACCACCTCGACCATGTGGAGGTGGCCAACGAGGACGGCCAGTACGAACTGACCCGGCACCTCCTGCACGACCACCGGCTGCGCCGCCTCGCGTACGTCGGCGTCGACGACACGTCGCCGGATGTCGAGGCCCGCTTCCGGGGCTTCCGCCGGGCCTGCGCCGAGGCCGGAGTCGACACCGGGACGGAGCCCGCGCTGCGGATGCCGATGATGACGCAGGCGGAGGGTGCCCGTGCGGCCGACCTGCTGTGCGACAGCGACACCGACACCGACGGCGAGCGGCCCGAGGCGTTCGTCTTCGCCAACGACCAGATGGCCGTGGGCGCCCTCCAGGCCCTCGAACGGCGCGGCGTACGGGTCCCGGACGACGTTGTCGTCACCGGCTTCGACGGCATCCCCCTCAGCCGTCTGGTCCGGCCCTCCCTCACGACGGTCCGCCAGCCGATGGTGCGCCTCGGCGAGCAGGCCGCCGAGCTGCTGATCGGCCGCCTGCGCGGCCAGAGCGGCGACGAGCCGGTGTCCCTGGTCCTGCCGGTCAGCGTCGCCCGTCGCGAAAGCTGCGGCTGCGCCGGCACGGGGACGGGGACGTTCGGCGCTGTCTGAGGCCCCCGCCCCCTCGGGCGGCTAGAGACCGAGCAGGCGTTGCGTGATCTCGCGGTACTGCCTCAGCGCGAGGTGCAGTTCGGTGGACTGGGTCTCCGGGTCGTGGTCCTGCCAGCCCTCGCGGAGGGCCCGCCGTTGCTCGGCCAGGGCTTCCATGAGCTGTGCCGTGGTCTCGTCGAAGGCGGCTTCGGCTTCCTCCAGTGACTCCACCGGAGCGTCCGGGAAGGTGTTGAGGGCCCGCCCGAGGCGCCGGGCGATCCTGTCCCGCTCGTCCGAGGGGAACAGGGGTGCCGGGCCGGGCGAGCGACGCTCCGCGCGACCGCGGGGCCCGTCCGCCGGCTGTTGGGCGCGTGTCTGGTCGTACATCTAGGTCCGCTTTCCTGTGCGTTGTGCCGGACGCCGGAGCGGCGTGGCGTCGAGCCGTGCCGCCGTCGACGTCCGGCGGTGATCCATGAGGTGCGCGATGCCGCGTGCGAGGCGAAGCAGACGCGGTCGCCGCACCGCCGGGAGTACCGTGGGGACGACGAGGCCCTTTCGTATGCCGGAACTCCGACCGGCTCCGGACCGCTCACTCGTGTTCCAGCCCTCGTATTCCAATGGGTCCACCAGACCACATTCCTTCTACGGCGCGCCACCGACTACGGCGCGCCCCCGTCCTATGGGCAGCCCTTGACTCCGGCCGCGCCATCCGCATCGAGGTCGAGGAGTCCGCATGCCGGTCAGCCCTACGCCCTGTACGACGGTCGCACCGTCGCAGCCCGCACCGCCGCCCCTGCGCCGCGACCGGGCCGCCGAGCTGTCGTCGGCGGCCCTGCCCTCGCTCGGCACGAGCAGGCACGGCCTCCACCATGCCGACCCCACCAGCGCACGTCACGGCGTCGACCGCGGCCGGCTCGACCCGTCGGCCGCCGGCACCGTCCGCTCGACCGGTTCGGCCGGGCGCACGACGTATGCCGGCCCGCCCCGTCACGCATCGACGCCCGCCGCGCCTGACCCCAACCACCAGCCCGCGCACGGCAGTCGGCAGGAGTTCTCATGACCGCCGCACGACAACCCGCGCGTCCCTCCCCGCCCCTGCTCCGTCTGCGCCTGGCGCCCCGGGGCGGTGTGCCCCGGTCGATCGACGGGGCGTGGTGGCCCCGCTCGTACGACCTGCTCGCCGAACTTCCCCGTCTGCTCGTCGGGTTGCCGCGCGCGTGGGGGAACATCGCCAGTGTCACCGTCAACGGGGCGACCTGGGCCGCGGTGCCCGGTCGGATGCTCGTCTCCAACCAGGTCGTGCGGCTGCGCCGGACCCTCACGGCATCCGCCGCACACACCATCGTCCTGCTCGCGCCCGGCCAAGGGCGCTGGGACCTGCTGGTCGTGCCGCCGGAGACGACCGAGGACGCCGCTGAACCGCTCATGGCGGCCGCGGCGGGCGACCAGGGGTGAGACGCGGACCCGTCTGGTGCCGCCCGGCCCGACCGGACGGCATCGGACGGGCTTTCACATCCTCACGGCGTCCTGCTCATCCGGGTCCCGCGTGGAGAAGGCGTCGCCGCCCGCGACCTCGGCCGCGTCCGGCCTCCCGTGCCGGACCCGTTCAGCCGTCATGACCGCGGTCGCCGTCGTGTGCGCGGCGGTGTCCCCGCTCGCGGCGGCCATCAGCCGGGCGGCCGAAGAGGCACCGGTCTCCGGCGGGATCACCAGTAGGTCCCAGCGGCCCGCGGTGTAGGACAGCAGAAGGATCTCGTTCGGATCGAGCTCCGACGTGAACCGACCGACCTTCACCACATGTCCGTTGACGGAGATCCGGGGCGAGAGGCTCGGCCAGTGGCGGGGGTCGACCGCGACCCGGGTGATGCGACCCCACAGCGGATCGAGCACGTCCGCCAGGGTGGACAGCTCGCTCGCCAGGTCACGAGAACGGGGCCACCAGGCGCCGTCCAGGTCGGAATGCCCGCGGGCGGGGCTCTCGGGTCTCAGCGCGAGGCGCACGGTCGGAGCCCTGAAAGGAGCGGCCCGCAGCGGCAGATGAGAGGTGGTCGCGGACATCGCGCAGACCTGTCTCCGGCACTGCCGCGGGAGCGGAACCGACCGGTGTCGTCGCACACCGGGAACGACATCGGCATAGGGGCCGGTGTGCGAAGTGCTCCCGGTGACTTCACGCTACTCCCCGAGGGAGCCGGGCGGGCCGTTTCCGGCCGCCGTCTCAATTCCCTGGCCGGCTGTCCTGCGCGGACCGGCTGGTCTCCAGCCAGGAGCGGGCGGGTTCTGCCGCGCGGGTGGTGTCCACGGTGAGGTCGAGGCGGGTCCCGCCGTCGGGGCCCGCGGGATAGCTGCGCTGCTCGGTGGCGGCGAAGCAACGACGGAGGACTTCCGCGACCCGACGGGCGACCTCGGGTGAGGCCGCGACGATGTGCACCTCGGCGTGCCCCTCCGAGGGGATTTCCGTGGACTGCATGGCGACCTCGGAGTTCGATGTGCCGGTATGGGATGGGGACTGATCACTCACTCTACCGCCGGGGTGTCTCACGGATGACCGTCGGCCTTTCCGGCCGGTGCGGTCCGCGGAGTACGGTGAGAGGAGGAGGCCACTCGGTCTCCTCAGTCCCGGTAGCCAGGCAGGCAGGCGAGCGCGATGTCCGACTCCGGCTCCCCGCGGGTGACCCGGCTTCTGCCGGACACCGTCCACGAGGCCGTGCGGCCCGGGACGGCTGTCGCACGGCTGGAGACGACCCATGACCGGCAGGGTGTGCTCGACGGGGCGTGGTGGCCTCGTTCCCGCGACATCGTCGCCGAGCTCCCCCGCCTGATCACCGCACTGACCCGGCACCTCGGGCCCATCACGCGGGTGGGCCTGGACGCGGGCGCGTGGGAAAGGCTGCCGACGCGGATGATCATCGACGACCGCGTCGTCCACATCGACTCCTTCCCGGTCGGCGACGACACGGTTCTCATCACCCGCGGCGACCGGGATCTCTTCTCCCTCCTCGTGATCCCACCGCATGCGACGCCGGGCGCCGCACAGGCCGCGATGGCCGAGGCCGTCCGCGCGGGCAGCGCGACGCAGGCTGAACAGATCCTCATCGACACCGGCACCGGGCGAACGGAGCCGACGAGCGTCGTGGAAGGCCCGCAGGCCCGCAGGGGATAGTCCCGGGGGCACGGAGGACCGGCCGCGCCCGTCCTCGAGGCCCCGGGCGAACCGCCGCGCCGGTGACGGGATGCCGGCGGGGGGCGGACGGCGTCGTATCTCCCTCGGCCGTACGGTCCGTTCGGCCTGCCGGGGGAGTACGTTGGACCTACCGAGGATATTCCGTGCACCGGCTTCCACGGCCGTGTCGTTTTCGGCGATCGAATACGCTGGGCCGGCCACGGCCGGCCCGGGGCAGGGTCCGCGTGATGACTGCGACCATCTCCTCCTCGCCGACACTCGAACCCGACGAGCCGGCCTCGTCGTCGTTGCTTCGTCTGTCGCTCGTTCCCGTCGGTTCCACACCCGCTCTGCTGGACGGCGCCTGGTGGCCCCGTAGCCGTGATCTCGGGGCGGAACTCCCTTCCCTGACCTCCGTACTGGAAGCGCTGTGGGGGCGGATCACCCGGGTCACGGTGAATCCCACGCACTGGCCGGTGGTACCGGGCAGGGTGCCCGTCGCCGGGCACGTGGTGAAGGTGGGCTGGTTCCTCGCCGAACAGGACCCCCATGAGCTCATGCTGCTCTCGTACCGCATGGGCCGCTGGAACCTCCTGGTGGTGCCGCCGCAGACGCCTCCGGCCTCGGCCGCGTGGCTGATGGCCGCCGCGTGCGACCCGCTGGGCACGTCGACCGCGAGCCGGCTGATGGCGGAGGCGGCGCGCCTGCGGACGGTGGATGAGACCGACCGGGCCGTGGAGGCGGTCTGGGACTCCGAAGGGGGACATGAGGCGCGCGATCCGGCCGCACGCCCCTCTCTCCCGGCCGCGACCGGCACCGCGCCGCAGCAGCCGACGGAGAGGTGAGCACCATGGAGACGTTCGTGACCGTGATCGCCATCCTGGCGATGATCGCCCTCGGGGTGCTGCTCATCCACCTGGTCAACTCGCGTCACAGCGACCGCACCGCGGCTTTTCACCACGGTCGCTCCGGTACACCGGTCGCGGGCGACTCCGCCCCCGACGACAGCACGCCGGCCGATGGTGCGTCTCGGGGAGCAACCGGCGTGGGACAGAGGACGTGATGCGGACCCCTCAGTTCTGGTTGACCGGCCAGACGGCCGCCGGATCGCAGCGGTCCGGGCACGCCGGCAGATAGACCTCGTTGCCCAGGAACAGCCCGTAGGCGTCGGGCCTGACGCTGTCGGGCTGTTCCGGCCGGCCGGGGTGAACGGCGAAGTCCCTGTTCTCCGGGACCTGGCAGACGTACACCAGGTCCGCGCCGCAGGCGCACGTGTAGAACTCGGACGCTGCGCCCAGGACGGGGCCCGCCCACCTTGAAGGTCTGGGCCCCGGCCGGGGTGTCCTCGAAGGAGCGCAGGGTCAGCGGGAACGCGCGGATGGACGGTTCGGCTTCGGGAGCCGGTTGCGCCCCGAGGGTCTGGAGCAGGACCCGCCGGAACGGGGCCGGGTGACCCGGCTGCGGAGCGTCCCGGTACCGGGGCTCGAGGCGGCCGTCGACGACCTCCGGGCAGGACGCGTCGTTGTGCGCGCGGCAGTGGAAGCGAGGAGGTGGTCGCCACCGAAGGGTTCGAGGTCCGAGGGGATGTCGAACTGGAAGAACAGCGCCATCCGCTCACCGCGGAAGCACTCCGGCCAGTCCTGGCCCGGGTCGAGGAAGGGCCGGCCGCCCACCGAGTTCCGCGCCGGTTCGGCCGGCGGTTCGGTTCCGACCTCGAGCCTGTGCGCAGGCAGCACCTGTTCCCCCGTGTTGCGTTCGACCGTCCGCCCAGCCTATGAATGCGGCTGTAGACAGTGATCACGGGGGACGGGTATGGATGAAGTCGGCATGGACGCATACGGCACGGAAGAGGACGAATGCCTGCGCCGCTACGGGCTTCGCCCCGTCGGGGCGGAACTCGACGAGATCCGTGCACTCCTCGCCGAGCACGCGGCGCGTGAGCGACGCGGCCAGGGCGAGGGCAACACCCTCGTGATGAAGCTCTGCTGCGTCCACCTGTTCAACGGCGGCGACCTCGACGACGTGCTCCGCATCTGGGATGCCAAGCAGTCCAGCTTCGACGCGGCCTGCTCGATCGACGCCGAGCTGCTGCTCGGTCACGGCCTCGAGGCGACGAAGGCACATCTCTCGGCCCATCCGGCACCTGCCGCCGCGGCGGCACTGGAACGGTTGCTTGAGCTCGAGACGTGCGGGCAGTTCGAGGACTTCTCCGTGCAGAAGCACTCCGCCTACCACGACGAGTACTACGCCGACTGACGAATCCGTAGCGCCGGCCGATCGCCGGCTGGGCCGCCCGCCAGGTCGCGCCAGCAAAGCCATGTGCGCCTCTCCGGTGTCCCGCGCGCCACCGCCCGGCCCGCCACCGCCCCGCAGCTCCCGCGCCCCCGCACCTGGCTCCAGGGGTGCCCGCAGGCCAGCGCCTCGCCCCATCGTCGGCCAGGGGCCACCGCGCCCGCAGGCCGCGCTCATACCTGCTCCGCAGGGACTCCGCGGCATACGTCACACATCCTTTCCCTATGCAATGATCCGACCTACGTTGCAGGTGCACCGCCGACCGCGCGCGGCCTCGTGGCAGGGGTGCCGCTCGGGCCGGCGGGCAGGTTTCGCGCTCGTTACCGGAGTGTGACCACAACCCCTCTTGTCAGGCCCCGAAGTGCTGCAACAGAGTGATGTATGCGCTTACAGACAGCGCATACATCCGTTCAGAGCTCAAGGAGGAGCCCTCCATGAACCGCGCCGCCGCCACCGGGTCGCTGGCCCTCGCCCTCGCGTCAGCGCTCACCCTCTCCGCCTGTGGCGGCTCGGGTGGCGCGGGCGTGGCCGCCGACGCCGAGCAGACCCTGACCGTCTGGGCCATGGGCACCGAGGGCGAGAAGCTCGGTGACGTGGCGAAGGAGTACGAGAAGACACACTCCAACATCACCGTCAAGGTCACGCCGATCGGCTGGGACGTCGCCCACCAGAAGCTGGTCGCCGCGGCCGCCGCCGGGAAGCTCCCCGACGTCGTGCAGATGGGCGGGACCTATCTGGGCGAGTTCGCCGACATGGGCGTCCTGGAGCCGGTCGACACCAAGACCTTCAAGGAGGCGGACTTCTTCCCCGCCGCCTGGCAGCAGGGCTCGTACGACGGCACCGCCTACGGCGTCCCGTGGTACGTGGACACGCGCGTGCTGTTCTACCGCACCGACCTCGCGAAGAAGGCGGGCATCGACAAGGCGCCGGCCACCATGGCCGAGCTGAGCGGCGCCGCGCAGGCGTACCGGGAGAAGGCCGGCACCAAGTGGGGCCTGTCCATCCAGCCCCGCGGCCTGGACACCGTGCAGAGCTTCTACCCGTTCCTGTACTCGGCCGGCGGTGCCGTCCTGGACGACGACGGCAAGCCGGTCGTGAACTCGCCCGCCGCCGTCGAGGCGCTGGAGAACTACGGCGGCTTCTTCCGCAAGGACCTCAGCGACAAGTCGGTCCAGCCCGGCTACGACGTGACGAAGGACTTCAACACCGGCGCCGTGCCGATGTTCCTGGGCGGACCCTGGATGACCGGTCTCCTCGACGAGAACTACCCCGACCTCAAGGGCAAGTGGGCCATCGCCCCCGTCCCCGCCGACAAGGCGTCCGTGTCCATGGCCGGCGGCTCCAGCCTGGCCGTGTCCGCCGACAGCGAGCACAAGGCCGCCGCCACCGAGTTCATCGCCTCCCTCGCCGACGCTGAGGGCCAGGCCGACTGGTTCGAGCGGACCAACGACCTGCCCGCCCACAAGGGCGCCTGGGAGTCCGGCGAGCTCGCGAAGGACCCGGCGCTGCAGATCTGGCGCGCCCAGATGGACACCGCCAAGACCCCGCCGTCCCAGCCCCGGCTGACCGAGATCACCTCCAAGGTCGACGCCGCGATCGAGTCCGTCACCCAGGGCAAGTCCGGCGCCAAGGCGGCCTTGGACAAGGCCCAGTCCCAGATCGAAGGCCTCGTGAAGTAAGAGAGCTCCCCCCTCATGTCCCTCACGACAGGACCGGCCGCCCCCCACGCGGCCGTCGACAAGAGTCCCGGGCCCGGCAGTACCCCCGCACCCCGCGGGCGCCGGTCCCTGAGCAGGCACAACCTGACCGGATGGCTGTTCTCCACACCCTTCCTGGTGCTGTTCGGGCTGTTCATGCTCTTCCCGATCGTCGCCACGCTCCTGATGAGCTTCACCGACTTCGGGGCCCGCCATGTCACCCGCCCGCTGGAGGCGGAGTTCGTCGGCCTGGACAACTACATCCGGCTGTTCCAGGACGAGACCTTCCTCAAGGCCCTGTTCAACACGGCGTACTTCGTCGTCGTCGGCGTACCGGCGACCATCCTGCTCGGGCTGCTCGCGGCGATCCTCCTCAACAACGGCATCGACCGCGCCCGTACGCTCTTCCGGATCGGTTTCTACGCGCCGGTCGTCACGACGATCGTCGCGGTGGCCATCGTCTGGCGGTTCGTCCTCGACCCGTCCGACGGGCTCGTCGCCTCCCTCGCCACCGAACTCGGCGTCACCGCACCCGACTTCCTCGGCTCCGAGACCTGGGCGATGCCGTCGCTCATCGCCATGGCGGTGTGGCGCAACCTCGGCACCGTCATGGTGCTGTGCATCGCCGGCCTCCAGGCGATCCCCACGGAGGTCCGTGAGGCGGCCCGGCTGGACGGCGCGGGCGCCTGGCAGGAACTGCGCCGCATCACCGTCCCGCTGCTGCGGCCCACCCTGCTCTACGCCACCGTCATCACCTCCATCGGCTACCTCAACGTCTTCGAGGAACCGTTCGTGATGACCCAGGGCGGCCCGTCCGACTCCACCCTGACGGTGTCGCTCGACATGTACCGGGAGGGCTTCAACTTCTTCCACATGGGCTACGCCGGCGCCATGGCGTACGTCCTGTTCGTCGTGATCATGGGCATCACGGTGCTCCAGCTCCGCCTGCTGAAGGACAACACCCGATGACCGCCGAGACAGCCGCCAAGGCGCACCGGCCGCGCCGCACCGGACGTGCGCGCAAGCCCCTGCTGTACGCCGTCGCCTCGCTCGGACTGCTGGTGATGGCCACCCCGTTCCTGTGGATGGCGCTGTCCGCGTTCAAGAGCCGGCAGGACCTCACGGCGAGCCCGCCGGTGTGGATCCCCACCCACTGGACGCTGGACAACTTCGCCGCCCTGCTCGACCAGCTCGACATGCCGCGGTACTTCCTGAACTCGGCGATCGTGGCCGTCCTGGTGACCGTCAGCAACCTGGTGTTCTGCTCGATGCTGGGCTACGCGCTGGCCAAGCTCGACTTCACCGGCCGCTCCAAGGTCTTCGGCCTGGTCCTGGCCGCCCTCATGGTCCCCGGCAACCTCATGATCCTGCCGCTGTACGTCCTGATGAACGGCATGGGGCTGATCGACACCTACGCGGGTCTGGTGCTGCCGTTCGCGGCGGGCGCCTTCGGGGTGTTCCTCATGCGGCAGTTCATGCTCCAGGTCCCCGACGAGCTGCTGGAGGCGGCCCGCCTCGACGGCGCGGGGGAGTGGTACATCTTCTGGCGCATCGTGATGCCGCTGGTCAAGCCCGCCCTCGCCACGCTGACGATCTTCACGTTCCTCGGCTCCTGGAACAACTTCATCTGGCCCCTGATCGCCACCAACGACCCTGACAAGTACACGCTGCCGGTGGCGCTGGCGACCTTCGCCAACGATCCCAACCGCACCGTCGCCGGCGGCAACGGCATGCTGATGGCCGGCTCGCTGCTCGTGGTCCTGCCTGTCCTGTTCGTCTTCGCCGTCCTGCAGCGGCACTTCACCCAGGGCGTGGCCACGGCCGGCCTCAAGTAGGCCCGGCCTCGAGCAGGCCCAGCCTCAGGTGGGCCCCACCGCGCCCCCCGTACCCGCCCGGCCGCCGTCCCGTACGCCACCGGGCCGGGCCGTCGTGCCCGGACGACCCCCACACCCCCACCCACGGAAAGACAGCCACACACGATGACGCACCGCACCACCCCCTTCCCCGACGGCTTCCTGTGGGGGGCCTCCACCGCCGGACACCAGATCGAGGGGAACAACGTCAACAGCGACTGGTGGCGCAAGGAGCACGACCCCGCCGCCGGGATCGAGGAGCCCAGCCTCGACGCCTGCGACAGCTACCACCGCTGGGACGAGGACATGGACCTCCTCGCCGAGCTCGGCTTCACCGACTACCGCTTCGGCGTCGAGTGGTCCCGGATCGAGCCGGTCCAGGGCACCTTCTCCCACGCCGAGATCGCGCACTACCGCCGGATGGTCGAGGGCGCGATCGCCCGCGGTCTGCGCCCCATGGTGACCCTGCACCACTTCACCGTCCCGCAGTGGTTCGAGGACCGCGGCGGCTGGACCGCGGACGGAGCCGCCGACCTTTTCGCCCGCTACGTCGAGCACTGCGCGCCGATCATCGCCGACGGGGTGCCGTACGTCTGCACCATCAACGAGCCCAACATGATCGCCGTGATGGCCGGTCTGAAGAAGGCCGGCGACCAGGGCTTCCCGCCCGCCGGGCTGCCCACTCCGGACGAGGAGACCACCCACGCGATCATCGCCGCGCACCACGCGGCCGTGAAGACGCTCCGCGACCGGCACCCCGACATCAAGGTCGGCTGGACCATTGCGAACCAGGTGTACCAGGCCCTCCCCGGCGCCGAGCGGATCACCGCCGACTACCGGCACCCGCGCGAGGACGTCTTCATCGAGGCCGCCCGCGGCGACGACTGGATCGGCGTGCAGTCCTACACCCGGACCAAGATCGGCGCCGACGGCCCGATCCCCGCACCCGAGGACGCCGAGCGCACCCTCACCCAGTGGGAGTACTACCCGACGGCCGTCGGCCACGCCCTGCGGCACACCGCCGCCGTCCTGGGCGACGACACCCCGCTGATCGTCACCGAGAACGGCATCGCCACCGCCGACGACAGCCGCCGGATCGACTACTACACCGGCGCCCTCGACGCCGTCGCCGGCTGCCTCGACGACGGGCTCAACGTCCGCGGCTATCTGGCGTGGAGCGCGCTCGACAACTACGAGTGGGGTTCCTACCGGCCCACCTTCGGCCTCATCGCGGTCGACCCCGTCACCTTCGCCCGTACGGCCAAGCCGTCCGCGGTCTGGCTGGGCGGCCTCGCCCGCGACCGCGCCCTGCCCCGCATCGGCGACTGACCGCCGGCCCGGACGGGGTCGCCTCCCGCACGCCCCCGTCCCACGGCCGCCCCTGACAGGCGCGGGCCGGCCGGCCCCTGACACCGGCCGGCCCCGCCTCGACCTCGCACTTCCCGGCACCACACCGTCCGTCCCCTCACCCCAGGGAGCCAGACCGATGAACCGCCGACGCTTCATCACCGCCGCCGCCGGCACCGCCGCGGCCCTCACCTGCGCCACGCCGCTCACCGCCCACGCGGCTCCCTCCGGCGAACGCCGCCTGCTCATGGAGTGGTTCGCCGCGACCTACCGCTCCATGGAGGCCATGACGACCGAACTCGGCCTGGCCACCGACAAGATCGACGTCAGCGGCAGCGGCACCCCCGTACCCTCCGCACAGACCTCGCCGACCAACATCGGCTGCGGCCTGTGGTCCACGGTCGCCGCCGCCGGACTCGGGCTCATCTCCGAGAGCACCATGCACCGCCGCCTGGAGCGAGCCCTGAGCGCCGTCGAACGGCTCGAGCGCGCCCACGGGTTCTGGTTCAACTGGTACGACGCCCACGACGGCTCCCTGCTGACCGCCTGGCCCGAGACCGGCGACCCCGTCCGGCCCTTCCTCTCCACCGTCGACAACGCCTGGCTGGTGACCGGTCTGCGCATCGCCGCCGACGCCGACCCCGCCCTGCGCCCGCGCGTCGCCGCACTCCTCGCCGACGCCGACTGGTCGTACTACTACACGCCCTACGACCCGGCGGACCCGGTCGCCGGACCGGGCCAGCTGCGCGGCGGCTACTGGCCCGACAGACCCGGCAAGGGAGAGCCCACCGGCCACCACTACGGGGCGCTCAACACCGAGCCCCGCATGGCCAGTTACCTCGGCATCGCGGACGGCTCGGTGCCCTCCGACCACTACTGGCACCTGTTCCGCACGCTGCTGCCGGGGGCGGGCCAGGAACAGGAGCCGAGCGGCGCGTACACCGAGATCGACGGCGTCCGTGTGTGGCAGGGGCACTACACCTACCGGGGTCTCGACGTCGTCCCCACCTGGGGCGGCTCGATGTTCGAGGCCCTGATGGTCCCGCTCTTCGTCCCCGAGTCCGAGTGGTCGCCACGCTCCTGGGGCCTCACCCACCAGCGGTACGTCCGCGCCCAGATCGAACACGGCCTGGCCGAAGAGGGCTACGGCTACTGGGGCTTCTCCCCGGCCTCCGTCCCCGAGGGCGGCTACAGCGAGTACGGCGTCGACGCCCTCGGCATGCAGGAGGAGGGCTACCGGTCGCTCGGCGTCGTCACCCCGCACGCCAACTTCCTCGCCCTCGCGCAGGCGCCCACCGAGGCCGTCGCCAACCTGCGCGGCCTGGACCGGGCCTTCGGCGCCTACGACGACCGGTACGGCTTCCGCGACTCGGTCGACGTCACCACCGGACGGGTCAGCGACTTCGTCCTCGCCCTCGACCAGGGCATGGTCATCGCCGCGCTCGCCCAGCGACTGCGCCCCGGCCTGCTCCAGGCCCCGTTCCGCACGGGCGGGTTCGCGAGCCGCGTGCGGCCTCTGCTGCGCAAGGAGCGGTTCTCCATCTGAGCGGACGCGGCGCGGCCGTCGCCGGACCCGACGGCCGCGCCGCTTCCGTATGATCGCCCCGGCACCCGATCGGAAGGAACGGCTCGTGGGCGACCAGGGTGGATCGACCGGCCCGGAGGAGGAGCCGCTCGCGCGGCTGCTGTGCGACGTCACGGCGCTCACCGAGGCCCCGGCGCCGGCCGGGGTCCTGTGGAAACTGAGCGAGCCGGGGCGGCAGCTGGACGCCAACGTCGTGCACCTGCCGCCGGGCCGCCGGGTCGACCCGCACGTCGAACCCGACCTCGACGTCCTGCTCCTCGTCGTCGCGGGGGAGGGCACCGTCACCGGTTCGGGTGGCGACGAAGACCTCACCACCGGCGGTCTGTTGTGGCTGCCCCACGGCAGCCGGCGCGCCCTGGCCGCGGGGGAGCAAGGTCTGTCGTATGTGACGGTGCACCGCAGGCGCCCCGGCATGACCATCCGCTCCCGCGCGACCTGAACCGGCCCGGTCAGCCCGTCGGGTCCAGGAGGATCTTGCGGACCCCGTCCGACCGGTCGGCGAACAGGGCGTACGCCGCCGCGCCCTCCGACAGCGGGAAGCGGTGCGAGACCACGGCCTCGGGGGTGATCCGGCCGCTCTGCGCGAGGGCGATCAGGGGCGGCAGCTCGTAGTGGATCGAGCAGAGCCCGATGTGGAACTCGAGCTCCTTGATCTGCGCCAGCCCCATGTGGAAGGGAAACGCCTTGCTGTGGCTGACCCCGATCACGCTGACCCGGCCCGCCGGCCGCACCGCCTTGAGGGCCAGTTCGATGGTGGCGTCCGAGCCCACGGCCTCCACCACGACGTCCGGTCCCCGGCCGTCGGTCAGCTCACGGACGGCGGCCTTCTGGTCGTCACCCTCCACCGGCTCGACGCCGAAGGAGGCGGCGAACGCGCGGCGCTCCGGCACCAGATCGGCGCCGAGCACCCGTGCGGCCCCCATCGCGAAGGCGGACTGCGCGGCCATCAGCCCGACCGGGCCCAGACCGACGACCAGGACCGTCTCACCGGGCTGGATACGGGCACGGCGGCAGCCGTACCAGGCGGTGGGGGCGTTGTCGGTGAGGACGACGGCCGCCTCGTCGGAGATGCCCTCGGGCAGCCGCACCAGGTTGATGTCGGCGTGCGGAACCCGCAGGAACTGGGCCTGACTGCCCGGGAGTCGCGGGCTCACGCCGTAGCAGAGATCCAGGCTCGACGTCGCGCGCTCGCAGCGGGCCGTGAAACCGGCCGCGCAGGTCCGGCAGCGGGTGCAGCCGACCGAGGCGGGCACCAGCACCCGGTCGCCGGGCCGGAAGCCGGTGACCTCGCCCCCGGTGTCGGCGACCACGCCCACGCACTCGTGGCCCGGTGTGTAGCCGAGCTCGGGACTGAACGGATGGCCGGTGTAGATGTGCAGGTCGCTGCCGCAGATACCGGCCGTGGTCACCTCGACGACCGCGTCCGTGGGGCTGGTGACGGCCGGGTCCGGGACATCGCCGTACCGCATGTCGTGCCGGCCGTGGAAGGTCAGTGCCTTCATCGCTCTCCCCTCCCGTCCCGCCCGTTCAGTCCGCGATCTTCAGGACGAGCTTTCCGCGGTTCTCGCCGCGGAACAGGCGCATCAGGGTGTCGGGGAAGGCCGCCACACCGCCGGTCGCGACGTCCTCCAGGGAGGTGAGCCGCCCCTCGGTCCGCCACGCCGCCAGCTGGGCCACGCCCTCCGGGTACCGGTCGGCGTAGTCGAAGACGACCATCCCCGTCATGGTGGCCCGGTTGACCAGGAGGGAGAGGTAGTTGGCCGGGCCCTTCGGCTCGGTGCTGTTGTACTGGGAGATGGCGCCGCAGACGACGACGCGGGCGCCGCGCGCCAGCCGGGGCAGGACGGCGTCCAGGACGTCGCCGCCGACGTTGTCGAAGTAGACGTCGACGCCGTCCGGCGCGTGGGTGCGCAGCGCCTTGCGGATGTCCTCGCCGCGGTGGTCGATCGCGGCGTCGAACCCGAACTCGTCCACCAGCAGCCGGCACTTCTCCTCGCCGCCCGCGATGCCGACGACCCGGCAGCCGAGGGCCTTGGCGACCTGACCGGCGACGCTGCCGACGGCTCCGGCGGCGCCCGAGACGACCACCGTCTGTCCCGGCTCGGGGCGCCCGATGTCCACCAGGCCGAAGTAGGCGGTCAGCCCGGACATGCCGAGGGCGCCCAGGTACGTCGGCAGCGGGGCGACCGCCGGGTCGACCGTCGTCACGCCGCGCCCGTCGGAGACGCAGAACTCCTGCACGCCGAACGAGCCCGATACGTGGTCGCCCACGGCGAACCCGGGGTGGCGTGAGGCGATCACACGGCCGATCGCGCCCGCGCGCATGACCTCGCCGATCTCCACGGGGCGGATGTAGGAGCGGCCCGCGTTCATCCAGCCGCGCATCGCCGGGTCGATCGACAGGTAGAGCACCTGGACCAGGAACTCGCCGTCGCCGGGCTCGCCGACCGGCTCCTCCGTGTGCTCCCAGTCGGTGGGTCGCGGCTCGCCCACGGGACGCGCGGCCAGACGTACCTGGTGATTGGTTCCGGACATGTGCGGAGGCTCCCTGGAGGTCGGCGAAGCGGTGCCACCGGTGGACGGGGGCGCCCTCACGGGTGTACCTACCGTCCAGTCGGTATGGCCGGTGAGCGTACGGGTGCGGGGCGCCCTGAGCAAGGGAGGGTGGAGGTCGGCCTGCCGTTGATCGCTGGGCAGGAAACCTCACGAGCTTGGGTGAATGGCTATTCACCGGTTAAGGTGAATAGCCATTCACCTCATCAGCCCACCGCCCCACCAGGCGCTCCCCGCTGGAGTGACGTGCCGATGGACCGATCCGCCGACATAGCCGAGCCGCTCACCAAGGGCGGCCTCGAGGGGCGGCTCACCGTGCCGGTGCTCGCCTACGGCGGCATCCTCATGGCCCTCATGCAGACGGTGGTCGTGCCCCTGCTGCCCGACCTGCCCGCGCTGACCGGCGCCTCGCCGGGCGCGGTCTCCTGGATGGTCACCGCGACCCTGCTGTCCGGGGCAGTACTGACCCCCGTGCTGGGCCGGGCCGGCGACATGTACGGCAAGCGGCGGGTCCTCATGGCGGCGCTCACCCTGATGACCGCGGGCTCGGTCCTGTGCGCCCTGTCCTCCGACATCCGGGTCCTGATCGCCGCCCGCACCCTGTCCGGGGCTGCCGCCGCGGTCGTTCCGCTCTCCATCAGCATCCTGCGCGACGAACTGCCGCCCGCACGCCGCGGGTCGGCCGTCGCGCTCATGAGTTCCACGGTGGGTATCGGCGCCGCGCTGGGCCTTCCGCTGGCCGCCCTGATCGTGCAGTACGCGGACTGGCACACGATGTTCTGGGTGACGAGCGCCCTCGGTGCCGCCGGGGTCATGCTGGTCTTCTGGGCCGTACGGGAGTCCCCGGTCCGGCAGCCGGGCCGCTTCGACGTCACGGGCGCGCTGGGCCTCGCCGTCGGACTGGTGTGCCTGCTCCTCGGCGTCTCGCAGGGCGGTCAGTGGGGCTGGGGGAGCGCCCGGGTCGTCGGCCTGTTCGCCGGGGCCGTCGTGGTGCTCGGCCTGTGGTGCGCGCAGCAACTGCGCTCCCGGGAGCCGCTGGTGGATCTGCGGCTGGTGGCCCGGCCGAGGGTCGGCCTGTCGCATGTGGCAGCGCTGCTCGCCGGGTTCGCGTTCTACGCCAACACCCTCGTGACGGCCCAGTTGGTGCAGGCCCCCGCGGCCACCGGGTACGGGCTGGGGCTGTCCATCGTCGCCACCGGCCTCTGCCTGCTGCCCGGCGGTGTCGTCATGCTGCTGCTGTCGCCCGTCTCCGCCCGGATCTCCGCCACGCGCGGCCCCCGCGTCACCCTCGCCCTCGGCGCCCTGGTCATCGCGGCCGGGTACGCCCTCCGCATCGCCGACAGCCGGGACCTGTGGATGATCATCACCGGGGCCACCGTCGTCGCCGTCGGCACCACGCTCGCGTACTCGGCGCTCCCCACCCTCATCCTGCGGGCCGTCCCGGCCGAGCAGACGGCCTCCGCCAACGGCGTCAACGTCCTGATGCGCACGATCGGCCAGGCCGGTTCGAGCGCCGCCGTGGCCGCGATCCTCGTGCACCACACCAGTCCCGTCGCGGGGGTGCCGGTGCCGACGCTGCACGGGTATCTCCTGGCGTTCGTCATGGCGGGCGCCGTCGCCGTGGTGGCCGCCGTAGCCGCCTGGTGCATTCCCGCGGAACCGGCCGGCGGCACCGGCGATGTCGTGCGCGGCACCGAGAACGGCCCCCGGGGCGCGTGGGACGAGGCGCTGGAGGGAGCATGAGTGCCGTGAGCACTCCACCCGTCACGCCCACACCGGCCCGCAGGGACGCCGCCGCCACCAAGGCGGCCATCCTCCGGGCCGCCCGGTATCTGCTGGCCCGGCACGCGCACGCCGACATCACCCTCAAGTCCGTCGCCGACCGCGCCGGCGTCAGCCCGCCGCTGATCCTCAAGTACTTCGGCAACAAGGACACCCTGTTCGCCCGGGTCATGTCCTTCGAGGCCGACGCCGACGCCCTGCTGGCCGCGCCGCTGGAGGGGCTCGGCGCCCATATGGTCCGGCATGTGCTGGTCAGCCAGTCCGAGCAGGGCGCCGACCCGCTGCTGCGGATCGTGTTCGCGCCGCTGCACGGCGAGCAGGGCGACATCCTGCGCGCCAACTTCCGCCGCCAGGTGACCGAGCGCATCACCGCGCGCCTCGACGGCCCCGACGCGGGCCTGCGCGCCGAACTGGCCGTCGCCACCCTTCTCGGCCTCGGCGTCATGTACGGCATCGCACGGGGCACGGAAGTGCGCGCTACGGCGGTGGACGAACTGGTCGAGCGGTACGCACCGGCTGTGCAGGCGTATCTGACGCGTTGAAAGTCCATGCGCTGCGCGTGGCATCGTCACGCAAGAAGTTGCGCGTCTTTGCGTTCACTTGCGCTGTCGGTGCGTAAGTGAACGGCAGGTCGCCGCGCGGCTCCAGTGCTTCCTGATGTGGCCCAGTGGCCGTCGTGAGCGCGGCCGTTGAGTGCCGAGGCGGCCCGGCCGGCGCCGCCGTAGGGCCTCCCGCGCCCGCCGCTGAGGGATTTTGGTGAAATTTGTGCTGCCGCGACAGTAGACCGGCCCACAGTGCTCTGCAATATTTCGATGAATCACTGCAAAATTCTGCCCCCGCGCACTGCCTGGCACCACCTGGCACCACCTGGCACCACCTCAGGAACGAGCCGCCCTCGCCGCCCCGGCGTGCGAGCCTCCCCAGGAAGTGACCCCGCATGACTCGACCCAAGCCGAGAACTCCGAGACGGCGCACGGCAACCGCCCTGCTCGCGTGTGCCGTCGCGGTGCTGGGCCTGCCGGCCGTCGGCGCCCACGCGGCCGGCGGCCCTGACGCCGCCGCCACCGCCCCGGCCACGGCCGGCAGCGCCCGGAAAGCCCACGCGGCGGTCGCCGTCACCGACGGCGACACCGACACCTACTGGCAGGCCGCGAAGGAGTCCGCCCAGTGGGTCCAGACGGACCTCGGACGCGACAAGCGTGTCCGGCAGGTCGTGCTGCGCCTGCCCGAACACTGGAAGGCCCGCACACAGACGCTGGCCCTCCAGGGCAGCGCCGACGGCAGGACGTTCGCCACGCTCAAGCCGTCGAAGCGCTACGTCTTCAGCCCGGGCGACGGCAACACGGTCCGCATTACCGTGCCGGCCACCCTCGCCCGATACGTCCGCGCCGACTTCAGCTCCAACTCGGTCGCCGGCACCGCCCAGCTCGCCGAGATGCAGGTCCTCACGAGCGCCGCCGCCACCCCCAACCTGGCCCAGGGCAAGCCCTTCACGGAGAGCGGGCACGCGGACGTCTACGGCGCAGCGAACGCCGGTGACGGCAGCCGCGCCACCTACTGGGAGAGCAGGAACAACGCCTTCCCGCAGTGGCTGCAGGTCGACCTCGGCTCCTCAGTCAAGGTGAACGAGGTGACGCTGCGGTTGCCCGCCGGCTGGCCGAGCCGCAGCCAGACCCTCAAACTCCAGGGCTCGACCGACGACCGGAACTTCACCGACCTGACCGCCTCCAAGGCCTACACCTTCGACAGCGGCAACGACCAGTCCGTGACCCTCTCCTTCGACGCCACGACGACCCGGTACGTCCGCGTCCTGATCACCGCCAACACCGGCTGGCCCGCGGGCCAGGTGTCCGAGCTGGAGGTGTACGGGCCCGCCACGGGGGACACCCGGGCGCCCTCCGCGCCGGCGAACCTGGCCTACACCGAGCCCGCCACCGGGCAGATCCGGCTCACCTGGAGCGCCGCGACCGACGACACCGGCGTCACCGGCTACGACGTCTACGCCAACGGGCAGTTGCGGGCGAGCGTCGCCGGGAACGTGCTGACCTACACCGACACCCAGCCCGTCGGCGACGACGTGACCTACTTCGTCCGCGCCAAGGACGCCGCGGGCAACGTCTCCGCCGACAGCGACAGCGTCACCCGCAAGGGGTCGGGCGGCGACGCCCAGCCACCCACCGCGCCCGCGAACCTCGCCTTCACGCAGTCCGGCGGGGACGTGAAGCTGACCTGGCAGGCGTCCAGCGACAACGTCAAGGTCACCGGCTACGACGTGTACGCCAACAACGAGCTGGTGAAGTCCGTGGCGGGCGACGTGACGACGTACACCCACACCCCGTCCGCCGGGGCCACGGTCACCTACCACGTGAAGGCGAAGGACGCCGCCGGGAACGTGTCGCCTGCCAGCAACAGCGTCACCCGCCCCGGTACGACGGCCGGCTCCGACCTCGCCCAGGGCAAGCCCGTCGAGGCGTCCTCGACCGTCTTCACCTATGTCGCCGCGAACGCCAACGACGGGCAGATCGCCACCTATTGGGAGAGCGGCGGCGGCGCCTACCCGGCCACCCTCACCACGAAGCTCGGCGCCAACGCCGACCTCGACCGGGTCGTCGTCAAGCTCAACCCCGACCCCGCCTGGTCCACCCGCACCCAGAACATCCAGGTCCTCGGCCGCGACCAGGACGCCACGACCTTCGAGACCCTCGCCGCCGCCAAGGAGTACACGTTCAACCCGGCGAGCGGGAACAGCGTGACCATCCCGGTCTCCGGCGCCGCGGCCGACATCCGGCTGCGGTTCACCGCCAACTCCGGAGCCCCGGGCGCCCAGGTCGCCGAACTCCAGGTCATCGGCACCCCGGCCGCCAACCCCGACCTCAAGGTCACCGGCATCACCCACACCCCCTCGGCCCCCGTCGAGTCGGACGCTGTCAGCCTGACCGCGACCGTCACCAACAGCGGCACCAGGGCGTCCAAGGCCACCGACCTCGACTTCACCCTCGCCGGCAGCAAGGCGTCCACCGCCGACGTCCCGGCTCTCGCGGCCGGCGAGTCGAAGGCCGTCACCGCGAGCATCGGCACCCGGGACGCGGGCAGTTACCCGGTCGGCGCCGAGGTCGACCCGTCCGAGAAGGTCATCGAGCAGAACGAGGCGAACAACACCTACACCCGGCCCGACGCCCTCGTCGTCAAGCCGGTCGCCAGCTCCGACCTGCTCGCCGCCCCCGTCTCCTGGACGCCCACCAGCGCCTCCGCCGGGGACGACGTCACGTTCACCGTCGCCCTGAGGAACCAGGGCTCGGTGGCCTCCGCGTCCGGCGCCCACGGCATCACCCTGACCGTCCAGGACGCCAAGGGAGCCACCGTCAAGACGCTCACCGGCTCCCACACCGGCGCCATCGCGGCGGGCCAGACCACCGCGCCCGTCCGCCTCGGCACCTGGACGGCCGCGAACGGCAAGTACACCGTGAAGACGGTCATCGCCGACGACGCCAACGAACTGCCCGTCAAGCGGGCCAACAACACCACCACGCACCCGCTGTTCGTCGGCCGCGGCGCCGACATGCCGTACGACATGTACGAGGCCGAGGACGGCACGGTCGGCGGCGGAGCCAAGGTCGTCGGCCCCAACCGCACCATCGGCGACGTGGCGGGCGAGGCCAGCGGCCGCAAGGCCGTCACCCTCGACGGCACCGGTCAGTACGTCGAGTGGACCACCCGCGCCGCCACCAACACCCTGGTGACGCGCTTCTCCATCCCCGACGGCACGAACACCACGCTCAACGTCTACGTCGACGGGCAGTTCCTGAAGCCCGTCGACCTCACCTCCAAGTACGCCTGGCTGTACGGCAACGAGGCCGCGCCCGGCAACTCACCCGGCGCCGGCGCCCCCCGGCACATCTACGACGAGGCGAACGTCCACCTCGGCAGGACCGTGCCGGCCGGCTCCCGGATCCGGCTGCAGAAGGACGCCGCCAACTCCTCGACGTACGCGATCGACTTCGTCAACACCGAACAGGCGACGGCGAAGGCCAACCCCGACCCGGCCGCCTACGCGGTCCCGGCCGGGTTCTCCCACCAGGACGTGCAGAACGCCCTCGACAAGGTCCGTATGGACACCACCGGCACACTCGTCGGCGTCTATCTGCCCGCCGGCGACTACGAGACGTCGAGCAAGTTCCAGGTGTACGGCAAGGCGGTCGAGGTCGTCGGCGCCGGGCCGTGGTTCACCCGGTTCCACGCCCCCGCCTCGCAGGAGAACACCGACGTCGGCTTCCGCGCCGAGGCCAGTGCGAAGGGTTCCACGTTCGCCGGGTTCGCCTACTTCGGCAACTACACGTCCCGGATCGACGGCCCGGGCAAGGTGTTCGACTTCTCCAACGTCTCCGACATCACCATCGACGACATCTGGGTCGAGCACATGGTGTGCCTCTACTGGGGCGCCAACACCGACAACATGACCATCAAGAACTCCCGTATCCGCGACCTGTTCGCCGACGGCGTCAACATGACGAACGGCTCGACGGACAACCACGTCGTCAACAACGACGCCCGCGCCACCGGCGACGACAGCTTCGCCCTCTTCTCGGCGATCGACGCCGGCGGCGCCGACGAGAAGAACAACCTCTACGAGAACCTGACCTCCACCCTGACCTGGCGCGCGGCCGGCATCGCCGTCTACGGCGGCTACGACAACACCTTCCGCAACATCCGCGTCGCCGACACCCTCGTCTACTCCGGCATCACGATCTCCTCGCTGGACTTCGGCTACCCGATGAACGGCTTCGGGACCGAGCCCACCACGATCGAGAACGTCTCCCTGGAACGCACCGGCGGCCACTTCTGGGGCTCGCAGGTCTTCCCCGCCATCTGGGCGTTCTCCGCCTCGAAGGTCTTCCAGGGCATCCGGGTCGACGACGTCGACATCAGCGACTCCACCTACGGAGGCGTGATGTTCCAGACCAACTACGTCAACGGGCAAGCGCAGTTCCCGGTGAAGGACACCATCTTCACCGACATCTCCATCACGGACTCCAAGAAGAGCGGCGACGCGTTCGACGCCAAGTCCGGCTTCGGCATCTGGGCCAACGAGCTGCCCGAACCCGGTCAGGGCCCAGCAGTCGGCGAGGCCGTCTTCCGCAACCTGCGCATGAACGGCAACGCCCAGGACATCCGCAACACGACCAGCACCTTCAGAATCATCATCGAGTGACCGCCTGAAGCACCCCGGGGCCGCCCCCTTCAGGGCGGCCCCGTCGTGTCGCCGCCGCTCACCCCTCCGCCAGGACCGGCGAGATCATCCGGCGCAGACCGTCCTCGCCGAGCGCGGCCAGCGAGCGGGCCGCGATCCTGCCGTCCCGGTCGAGCACGAGCGTCGACGGAATCGTCGTCGGGCTCAGCGTGCCCTTCTCGAAACGGAGCATCAGCTTGCTGGTCGGGTCGTGCAGGCTCGGGTACGTGACGCCGAACTCCTTCTCGAAGGAACGGGCGTGAGCGGCCCGGGGGTCGCCGACGTTGATGCCGACGAACCGCACGCCCTGGGATTTGAGGTCCTCATGGACCTTCTCGAAGTGCGGGGCTTCCCTGCGGCACGGCGTGCACCACGACCCCCACACGTTCAGCACGACGATCTCGCCCCGGTAGGAGGCCACGGAGAGGCGCTCGCCGTGCAGGGTACGGCCCGACAGATCCGGCGCGAGGTCCCTGTCGTCCTTCGCCACCGTCGCGATCCCGTCCTTGTCCAGGGCGAAACCGCCCTCCGAGTCCCCTGCCGTGCATCCCGAGGCCAGCAGCGAGGCGGCCAGAAGCAGGATCCGGCGTCTCACAACCCCACCACCTTGCCGCTCGCGGAGAGTTCGTACACCAGGGTGATCGTGCGGCGGCCGCCCGGGGGCAGGGGCAGGTCCCAGCGGGCGATTCCGTCCGCGTCGATCGTGTCCGGCTCCGGGGTGCACGCCTCCTTGCGGAGTCGTACCTCGACCGCCGACACCTCGGAGACCGGGATGCGTTCCCGTAGGGCCACGATCTGGTCGCCGTGAGCGTCGGGTGCGGAGAAGCGGGAGATGTGCAGGCGGACCGTGCGGGTGATCACCGTGCGTTGTGTGAGCGTGGCCGTGTCCCGGGACTCCTCGGTGTGGCGGACCACCCGGTAGTCGTCGTGGCTGCCGAAGGCGAGCTCCACGGGGGCGCCCGGTGCTGTGAACTCCAGCGTGCCGCGGCCGGTGAAGCCGCTGCCCCGGACCAGGTCCACGGGCCCGGCCAGCAGGGCGTGACCGGAGGTGTTGTCGAACCGCACCACCTGTGTGACCAGCGGTGACAGCTCGGGCGAAGCGGCGTACTGGCTGCGCGCGGGCGTCGTGACCTTCGTGACCGGCACCCGGTGGGCCCGGCCGTCCGAGGGGACCGACACAGGCGCGGGGGAGTGCAGGACGCGTGTCTGGCCGCCGTCGTCCACGCCGGGCAGGCCGACGACCGCCGTCGGGCCGAGCTCCGCGATGTCCTCCTCGCGCAGCTCCACGTCGACCGTGCGGCGCTCCTCGGCCGTACGGTCCTTCAGCGTGAGACGGTCCTCGGTCAGCCGCGGCGGATCCGTCGTCAGCGCCGAACGCGCCGTGGACAGGGTGAGCCGTACGTCCGACCAGTCCTCGCCGGTGCGCTGCCAGACCATCGCGTCGGTCTCCAGCGTCACCGCGTCGCCGTCGAGCACCGCCCGGTAGGCGGGGCGCCACAGCGCGCACGCCGTGAGGTGGGTCAGCCGCAGCCGGAGCCGCCCGGCGGCCTCGGACCGCACGGTCAGCTCGACATGCCCGACCAGTTCGGCGGGCCGCTGCTCGGCGAGCCCGAGCGCCTGGGACGCCTGCGCCAGTTCGCCGGCGAGCGCCGTCGATCGGGCCTCGGCGGCCCGCAGTTCCTCCGCGCAGGTGTCGCGTTCGGCGTCGACCCGGTCGAGCTCACGGGTCCAGCGCCCCTCGTCGGTCTCGCCGGAACCCGCGCCCTCGGCGATGTCCCGCAGCAGGTCGGCGGCGAGCCGGCCGAGGAGGTCGAGCCGGGCGCGCAGCCGGTCGCGGGTGTGCCCGAGCGTGCGCTGCTCCTCCTCGAGGGCGCGGACCCGGGTGCGCAGCGCGGAGTCGTCCGGGGCGGGCCGCGGCCCGCGAGGCGTCCAGGTCCGCACGATCCGTACGTCGAGGACGTCCGCCTCGACGTCGCCGGAGAGGTCGGCGTGCAGGGTGCGGTCGACCGCGAGCGCGCTCACCGGGCCGAGGCGCAGCCGCTGGACGCCGGCGCCGACGTCCAGGTCGGCGGTGCGCTCGATGTGGGCGCGGTCCTCCAGGCAGGTCACGGCGGTGACGGGCAGCGGGACCGGCAGGGTGTCCGTGGGCATGGTGTCAGCTCCTCCGGTTGCCGCCGACCAGGGCCTTGGCGGCCGGGACGCGGATGTCGTAGCCGCCGTCGATGGCGGTTTCGCCGCCGGCGGGCAGGTCGACGCGCCAGACGCGGGTGCCCGGGGCGTAGCGGTCGGCGTCCTGCTCCGGTGTCGTCCAGTCGGCCTGCTCGTCGATGCGTACGTCCGCTTCGGACGTCACCGGGACCTGCTCGTGCACCTCGACGGTGACGGGGTGCGCGAGCCGGTTGGCCAGCTCCACATGGACGCGGTGCGCGAGCACCGTCGTGTTGTTCCGCAGGCCGGCCGTCGACTCGCGCAGCTCGGTGCGGCGGGTGACCCGGATGCCCTCGGCCGGTCCCAGCCCCATCCGGCGGAGGCCGCCGGGGGCCAGCGTGGGCAGCGCGGCGGTGGTCAGGAAGTCGTCACCGCTCATCACCTCGACCGGCCCGGCGAGCAGCGCCTGGTCGGTGGCGTTGGAGAGGAAGACCGTCGCGTACACCGTCTGCTCCACGGACGGCACGCACAGATACTCGGTGCGCAGCCCCACCGGGATCTCCGTCACGGTGACCGTGTGCCAGACACCGTCGGAGGGGATGTCGGCGCGGGCGACCGCGTCATGGCGATGGTCGAAGGACCCCGCGGACGCCCGGGGCCGTACGGCGTGCCCCGGCAGCGGCAGCGCGGCCACCGACTCGGCGCGCCGGCGGAGCTCGTCCGCCCGTGCGTCGTACGACGCGCCGGGGAACAGCCGGCCCCGGCGGTCACCGGACTCGTCGGCACCGGACAGCACGAGCGCGGTGTAGTCCAGTTCGGCCCCGCTGGGCCGGGGCGGCGCGGCGGCCGGCGGTGACGGCGGCGGCGCCATGGGGGCGGCTCCCGCCCGCCGCGACCGCTGTGCCGGTGCCGCGGCAGGCGCTCCCACGTCGAAGGCGGGCGGGGCACTCGCGAAGCCGGCCGGCGGCATCCCGAACGCCTGCGGCGCGGGCGGTGGGGGCGGGGCGGTTTGGAAGGGAGCGGCCCCGGGCGCGGCCGGCCCGCCAGGCTCGGGCAGCGCGGCGGGCGCCACGCCGTATCCCGGGGGCATCGGCGGCGGCGGGACCGGAGCGGCACGCGGGGGAGTGGGCACGGGGCGCGGGCCCGCCGCGTCGTACCCGGAGAAGAGGTCGGCGAGCCCCGCCGGGGGTTCCCGCCAGCCGGACGGCGCGGGAGCGGGCTGCCGCCGTCCCACCCGGAGCGAGCGCAGCCTCGGCAGATCGGTGCGGCGGCGCAGATCCGCGGTGGCCAGGGCGAGCCGGACGCCGGTCCAGTCCTCGCCGGTGCGCTGCGCCACCGAGGCCCGCAGCACGAGCGTGCCGCCGTCCTCGCCCTGCCGGTGGAGGAGGCGGTACGCGGGGACCCAGACGGCACCCGGGACGCCGTACTCCAGCTCCAGTTCCACCGGCCCGGCGTCCGGCGTCGCGCCGTCGAGTGTGAGGACGGCGACCACGCTCGTCGCGATGTGCTCGGACGGCACGTCGGTGGAGGCACGGGTCCACCGGTCCGTCGCCACCGCAAGCTCGTGCTCGGCCTGGCGCAGCTCCTCCTCCAGCGCGGTCAGCCGGAGCTGGTGCGCCCGCAGCCGCTCGTCGACGAACTCGGCGAGACGCAGCCAGGCGTCGGCGGGCGTGGGACGCGGCGGGTCCCCGGGCTCACGGGTGGGCGGCACCGGGCGCAGCGCGGCGATCTCACCGATCATCTTCGCCTGCCGGTCGCGCCGCGCCTGGATCGCCGCGTGCGCGTCCCGCAGCCGCTCCATCTCGCGCCGCAGCGCGTCGGCGTCCTCGGCGCCGGCCGGTTCGGCGTCCACCTCGACCCGGACCTCGGTGACACGTACGCCGCTCCCACCGGTCACCCGTGCGCGGAGCGACCCCGGGTCCATCGACCGCGGCAGCCCCGTCACCCGCACCCGGCCGTCCTCCGGTACGGTGCCCCGGGCGACGCGGGTGCACAGCGCGCCCTGCGCGTACACCACCACCGCGTCCAGCGTCGACGCCCACCCCTGTGTCTGTGCGACCTCGGACTTCATCCACCCCGCCCCCGCCGTCTGCCTGCCGACGGCAGCCTACGCGCAGCCGGTACCCGGCCCGCCAGTGGTTCCGGAGATGTGTGAGATGGCAGGTGCGTACGACGCGGACCGGGGTACACGGCGCGCATGGCAGCACACAGCGAGTCCCGTGAATCCTGGTCGATAGCCCGGCAGTTGCGCCGGATGCGCACCGTCTACGCCGCCGGCGCCCTGCTGTGGGCGTCGACGAGCCTCGGGACGGCGTATTCGTCCCCCGGAAGCCGGACCATGTGGACGTCCGTGCTGCTCCTCGTCGTCTTCACCGGCCTGCTGGGGCTGTCCAGTTGGTGGCTGCGCAGTGTCGCCCCCGCGCGGGCGACGGCCGCCGAACAGCGCCGCTCCGCCGTCTCCGTACGGCCGTCCGTCCCGGCCCGGCAGGTGGGCGTCTGAGACCGGTCGCGCGCGTCAGGGCGGTCAGGCACAAAGTCACTCGCCTTTGTGCCTGACCGCCTTGGGGAGGCTGTGGGGTCGGTTCGAGTGGTCGGTCAGTTACAGAAGTTCAGCAGGACGAGCAGTCCGTTGCCGCACTGCTGGTCCTCCCCGCCGCCGGCGGGGGCCGCCTGCACGGCGGCGTGAGTGGTGGGCGCCGCCATGGCGGGGGCCGCGGTCGCCAGGCCCGCGGCACAGGCGATTCCGACGGCGGTGGTCACGGCGAGCGTGCGCGGCATGCGGGAGATGGCCTTCTTCAGGCGCGGTGTGGTGTTCATGATCTCACCATGCACAGCGTGACGATCTTCTGCGCGCCGAGAGCATCCGAGCGGGTGAGCCCGCTCCCGGGGCGGTGGCCCGGGCCACCCAACTTCCGGTAAAGGCATACGAGTTACTGTACGCGCGAGACGCGTACGGCGGTGGCGGGACGATCGCGGAGCGCACGGTGTGACCGGGTGCGCACCGGCACGTCATCACATGACGTAGATCACGTCGCTCTGTGGCTCGATCCAGGAATGCGCGCAGGTCCGTGATTGCTGCCGTGTTGATGGGCCTGCCCTGCGTGGGGCGGTGCGCTGGGCAACGGTGCTCGACGCGGCCGGTCGAGAAACTCCTGTGACCTCGGCCTCTCGGCTCCTCCATAGTCCCGGACCACCGTCTTCGAAAGGTTCACCCGCACCATGCCTCTGGCTCTGCTGGCCCTGGCTGTCGTCGCCTTCGGCATCGGCACCACCGAGTTCGCCACCATGGGGCTGCTGCCCCAGATCGCCGACGGGATCGGGGTGTCCGTGCCCCAGGCGGGCAACGTCGTCTCGGCCTACGCGCTCGGCGTGGTGGTCGGCGCGCCGCTGCTGACCGGTATCGGTGCCCGCGTCCCGCACAAGCGGCTGCTGCTGTGGCTGTCCGCCCTGTTCGTGGTCGGGAACGTCGCCTCCGCCTTCGCCCCCGACTTCGGTCTGCTCTTCGCCGCCCGCTTCCTGGCGGGCCTGCCGCACGGCGCGCTCTTCGGCGTCGGCGCCGTCGTGGCCTCCAAGCTGGTCGCCCCCGACCGGGCCGCCCGGGCGGTGTCCAAGATGTTCCTCGGACTCACGATCGCCAACATCGTCGGCGTCCCGGCCGGCACCGCGCTCGGCCAGCAGCTCGGCTGGCGGTCCGCCTACGGCGCCGTCGCCGTCATCGGGGTCCTGGCGCTGATCGCGCTGGCGCTGTTCGTCCCGGACCAGCCGCGCGGCCGGCAGTCCGGCATCCGGCACGAGCTGCGGGCCATGGGCAACCGGCAGGTCGCGATCGGCCTGGGCACCGCGGTGATCGGCTTCGGCGGCTTCTTCGCCGTCTACAGCTACCTCGTGCCGATGCTGACCAACCTGACCGGCATCTCCGACTCCTCCACCACCCTGGTCCTCGCCCTGTATGGCGTGGGCATGACGCTCGGCACCCTGGTGGCGGGCCCGCTCACCGACCGCGCCCTGCGGCCGACCATGTACGGCGGTCTCGCCCTGCTCGCGGCCGCGCTGGTGGCGTTCTACTTCACCGTCCACAGCACGGTCGGGGCGCTGATCACGATCACGTTCATCGGCGCCATGGGGTCCCTCATCACGACGCCCGTCCAGATGCTGCTGATGGCGAAGGCCAAGAACGCCCCGACGATGGCGGCGGCCTCCAACCACTCCGCGTTCAACCTGGCCAACGCCGGTGGCGCCTGGCTCGGCGGCCTCGCCATCTCGGCGGGCTGGGGATGGGCCTCGCCGAGCCTCGTGGGCGCGGCCCTGGCCGTAGCCGGTCTCGGTCTGGCCTTCGCGGGCGGCGCCCTGGAGCGGCGCGACGGCCGCGCGGCGAGCTCCGAGGTGATCACGTCGTCCGCCGCCGAGGCCCGGACCGAGGCGGCGCCCACGCACCAGGCCTGAGGCGACCAGAAAAACTTCTTGGATCACGAGTGTGAGGGGGCCTCGCCGGGGCACTCGACCGGCGGGTGGAGCAGGGACGCACTTCGGGGCGGCACAGCAGCGATGACTGGCCGCCCCGTCGTGTGTCCGGAGCACGATCGGCTCCGGGACGGACGCGTCAGGCCTTGCGCCCCACACCGCCGAACATCGCCACGTCCTCCGGCAGCCCGGCCAGGCTCTCGTCCGGCCGCCACCGGTTGCACGAGACGACGCCCGGCTCCAGCATCTCGAGGCCGTCGAAGAACCGGGCGACACCCTCCGGTGTGCGCTGGGTCAGCTTCGGCGTGCCGTGCTCGTTCCAGAAGGCGACGGCGGCGTCGACGTCCGGCATGTCCGGGTGCGTGACCGTGTGCGAGAGCACCAGGTGGCTGCCCGAGGGCAGCCGGTCCATCAGCCGGCTCACGATCCCGGTCGCCTCCTTGTCGTCCTCGATGAAGATGACGACGCCGAGCAGCATCAGCGCCACGGGCTGGGTGAGGTCCAGCGTCCGCTCCGCCTGCTGCAGGATCGCGTCGACGTTGCGCAGGTCCTCGTCCAGGTAGGCCGTGTGCCCCTCAGGCGTGCTGGTCAGCAGGGCCTCCGCGTGCGCCAGCACGATGGGGTCGTTGTCGACGTAGACGATGCGGGACTCCGGCGCGATGCGCTGGGCCACCTCGTGCGTGTTGTCGGCGGTCGGCAGACCGGTGCCTATGTCGAGGAACTGCCGTATGCCGCACTCGCCGGCGAGGTACCGCACGGCCCGCCCGAGGAACTTGCGGTCGGCCAGCGCGTAGTCGCCGATGCCCGGGTGCAGGCCGCGGATCTGGTCCCCGGCCGCCTGGTCGACCTCGTAGTTGTCCTTGCCGCCCAGCCAGTAGTTCCAGATGCGGGCCGTGTGCGGCTGGTCCGTCTTGATGCGCTTGCGCGCCTCCCTCGACGCAGCGGAAATCTCGGTCACGCGAAGCCCTCCAGATCTGGCCTGTTCAACCCGGCAAGGAGCAACCTACCGGGCCGAGTTGGGAGGCGTGACCGCAAACCGGGAGGCGGACCCCGCCGGGACCCTGGCATGATCGCCGACACGTCGCGTCCCCGGCGGAGAGGCAGGACGATCATGCACCGCACCGAGGCGTCCCGCGCACAGGCCGCGGCCCTGGAGGTCGTCACCTCGCTCGGCCTGCCCGCCGACGAAGCGGTCGTCCTGAACGACTCCAACAAGCTGACCCTGCGTCTGCTGCCCTGCGACCTCCTGGCCAGGGTGGCACCCGCGACCGAGCAGGTGGCGGCCTTCGAGATCACCCTGGCCCAGGCGCTCGCCGGTTCAGGAAGTCCCGTCGCCGCCCTCGACCCCCGCGTCGCGCCGCGACCGTACGAGCGGGACGGCTTCGTGATCACACTGTGGACGTACTACCCGCCCGCCGCTTTGCCGGACGTCCCGCCCGCCGCGTACGCGGCCGCCCTGACCCGGCTGCACACGGACATGCGCGCCCTCGACGTCCCGGCACCCCACTTCACGGACCGGGTCGCTCAGGCCCGCCGGCTCGTGGCGGACCACACCCGTACGCCGGACCTCCCCGACGCCGACCGGACCCTGCTCGCGGACACGCTGCGCACCCTCGGACAGGCCGTGAGCGAGCACGGCGGCGCCGAGCAGCTGCTGCACGGCGAACCGCACCCCGGCAACGTCCTCACCACGGACCGCGGGGTGCTCTTCATCGACCTGGAGACCTGCTGCCGCGGGCCCGTCGAGTTCGACCTCGCCCACGCGCCCGAAGAGGTCGGTGCCCACTACCCGGGCGCCGACCACGACCTTCTGCGCCGCTGCCGGACCCTCGTCCTGGCGATCGTCACCGCCTGGCGCTGGGACCGCGACGACCAGCTCCCCGGAGGGCGGGCGCTGGCCGCCGAATGGCTGGAGCAGATCCGGGCGACCCCCTAAGGGCTGTCCCGCAATTCCCGGCGGGCGCGCGACGCCGGCTACGGCACCTCGCCGCGTTGTCGGGTCGTCCGCATACATCCAGTATGCGGACGGCCCTCCGCCTTGCGATGCACCGGGAATGACGGGATAGCCCATAGGGAGCCGCGGGGCCGTCACAGGAAGCGCCACAGATGGTCGTCCGTGCCGTTGTCCTCGAACTGGACCACCTGCGCGCTGTCCGCGGTCGACATGCCGTCCACCCCGAGCACCTTGCCGCTGTTCTTGTTGAGCACCCGGTACCAGCCGTCGCCGTCCTCGACCAGCCGCCACAGATGGTCGTCGGTGCCGTTGTCCTCGAACTGCACGACCCGGGCGCTGTTCTGGGTCGACATGCCGTCGACCCCCAGGACCTTGCCGCTGTGGCCGTTGCGGATCAGGTGCCAGCCGTCGCCCCGGTCCACGAGCTGCCAGGCGTGGTCGGCGGTCCCCGTGTTGGCGAACTGCACGACACGGGCGCTGTTCTCCAGCGACATCCCGTCCACGGCGAGCACCTTGCCGCTGTGCTTGTTCTGCACCCGGCGGAACGGCGGCTCCGGGGTCCACGGCCGGCCGTCGGGCGTCGCCGTGGGGAACGAGGTGATCCGCAGCCGGGCCGCGCCCGACGGGATGAGCGTCACCTTCTCCACGGCCGCCGTGCTGCGGGCCGGGCTGTCCTGGAGCGGTGCGACGACGTGCTCGTCGTCCGCGATCCACTCCGGTATGCGACGGGCCTGTGCCGTGATCCGCACGGGTGCCGCCTGGGGGGTGAACGGCTGCCCGGGGACCCGGGACGCCGTGCGGGTGACGGTGAGCGGGGTTTCCGGCACCAGTCCGTAGTTCCACGGCGTGGTGGCGTGGACGGCGTAGGCGGGGAACGCGTCGGTGCCGCCGATGCGTTCGTACTCCTCCCCGATGGCGAGGGAGAAGGTGAGCGGGCCCCGCTCCACGCTGACCGCGCCGTGCTGCCCGGGCCAGCTCCGCAGCCGGGCCTGCTGCGGGAACCGGACGCGGACGGTGTCGCCGTCCCGCCAGGTGCGCTCCACCCGCGCCCAGGACGGGCCGTCCGAGGCCGCGAACGCGCTGCCGTTCAACCGGAGTTCGGGGTCGCGGCACCAGCCGGGGACGCGCAGCAGCAGCGGGAAGCGCACGGGGCGGGGAGTCGACACGGTGAGCGTGACCGTGTCCCCGAAGGGATAGTCGGTGGCCTCGGTGACGGTCACCGTCGTGCCGCCCGCGACCTGGGTGCGCACCGAACTGGGCGCGTACAGCGCGGCGGCGAGACCGCCGTCGGGCGTCCCCAGCCACAGCTCCTCGGTGAAGTACGGCCAGCCCATGCCGTAGTTGTGGGGGCAGCAGCGGTATTGGTCGACACCGGCCTGGAACGCCTGCATGGCGAACCCGTTCTGGAACTGCCCCTGTGTCTTCGCCCGGTCGTCGAGGTCGACGCCGTTGGCGCTGGTGATGTAGTGGATGGCCTTGCCCTCGGGGTCGAGGGAGGCGGGCAGCATGTTGAACGCCAGCTCCTCGCAGCGGTCCGCCCACACGGGATCGCCGGTGATGCGGGTCAGCAGTTCGTGGCTGGCCATGAACTCGACGATGCCGCAGGTCTCGAAGCCCTGCCGGGGGTCGGTGAACCCGGGCCGGTAGTTCTCGTCACCGGCCATCCCGCCGCCGGGGAAGAGGCCGTACTCGCCCATGACGCTGTCGTAGGCGCTGTACGTGGCCCGGGTGAGGTCGTCGGAACCGGTGAGCTGCGCGTACTGGGCGGGCTCACGGAAACCCTGGGCGATGTTCACGTTGTGCCGGCTCGGGGTGGCTCCGGTCCAGTCGGCACCGTGGGTGTGCATCTTCGCGGCGAGATCGAGCAGGAACGCCTCACCGGTACGGCGGTAGAGCCAGACGGCGATGTCCAGACCGTCGCCCCAGCGGTACGACACCCAGCTCCGGTCGAACGCGCCCGGCCCCTGGGCGTTCATGAAGCGGAGGAAGCGCACGAGGAACGGGACCACGCGCGGGTCGCCGGTGTACTCCTCGTGGCTGCGCAAGGCTTGGAGCAGCGGCAGGAACGGCCAGAAGTCGGGGCCGCCGTCGAGTGAGGTGCGCAGGGCACGCGGACCGAAGAAGCCGTCGCTCTGCTGCGTGGCCAGGATGGCGTCCACCCATACCCGCGACCGTTTCAGCGCGGCGGCGTCGCCCGTCGCGACGGCCAGCGGGACATAGCCCCGCAGCCAGTACGGCACCTCCTCCCAGCCGCCGCGCTCCGGGTGCACCCAGCCGGTCGCCGAGAAGTCCAGGAAGTGGGAGCCGGACTCGAACCGCCCGCACAGGCCGTCGAGTTGGCGCCGCAGCTGTCCGGCGAGCCAGCCGCGCGCGGTGATGCTGCCCGGGCGCAGCCGCAGGAACCGGTCCGGCACCGGCTTCTCGGCCGCCGGTCCGGGCGCCGCGGACGCGACCCCGGAGAAAGGAGCGCCGAGAGCCACCGCTCCGAGGGAGAACGAACCCGCACCGAGCAATGCCCGTCGACTCAGCGACATGGGGGACCTGCCTTCCGATAGGGGGCGATCGAGGGGGACGACGATGTCGCGCACGTACGTGGGGAGGCGTGGGCAAGACGGCGGAGCGCTGGGCGCCGCCATGCTCTACAACGTTGGAAATGACGGCCGTTGGCATGACAGCACGTTGACGCGGACCTGTCCAGAGGTGGCGCGGCGAGGAAGTCGGTCAGTCGGCGTACAGATCGCCCGCGAGGTACTTCAGGCCCGTGTCCGGGGCGACCGTGACGACGGTGTGTCCCGCGCCCGCCTCCCGCGCGAGGCGGAGCGCGCCGGCGACGTTGAGGGCACCGGACGTGCCCGTGAACACGCCCTCCCGGCGGGCCAGCGGGAGCGCCAGCCGCCGGGCCTCCTGCTCCTCGACGGTGCGGGCCTCGTCGAACGGGCCGTGCGCGAGCAGCGGCGGGACGATCCCGGTGGCGACGCCCTCGACCCGGTGCGGGCCTGACTCGCCGGCGGACAGCATCGGCGAGGACGCCGGCTCGAGTGCGACGGCGCGCGGCAGGCCGGCCTCGCGGAGCACCGTGGAGACTCCGGCGAACATGCCGCCGGTGCCGACGGCGGCGCAGAACACGTCCACCGTCGTCCCGTCGGCACCGGTCTGTTCGAGGATCTCGCGGCCCAGCTCGGAGTAACCCGTGAGCGCGTCCGTGTTGTGGAACTGATCGGTCCAGAAGGCTCCGTCGCGCTTCACGATCTCCTCGACCGCCTCCCGCATCCGTACGAACAGCTCGGGTGTGATCCGCCCGCCCTCGCTCGGCAGCACGATGACGTCCGCGCCGAACGCCCGCATGGTGCGCAGCTTCTCGGGCGCGAACGCGTCGGACGACACCAGCGACAGCGGGTACCCCTTCACCGCGCAGACGAAGGCCAGCGAGGAACCCGTACTGCCCCCGGTGTACTCGACGACGTGCTGCCCCGGCCTCAGGGCACCCCGGCGCTCCGCGCCCTCGATGATCGCCAGGGCCATCCGGTCCTTGTAGCTTCCGGTCGGGTTGCCGCCCTCGACCTTCACCAGGACGTCCGCCGCCCCTTGGGGGACGAGATGGCTCAGACGCACCAGGGGCGTGCCCCCGATCGTGCGCAGCGACGAGGACGGGGCACCGGGCGCGGGCATGAGGACTCCTCGCTCACCAGAGGCGGCCGCCGCACCGGACACGGTCCCGACAGCCGGGGACCGTTCCAGGCTAGGGCCTCTCGTCCGGATCAGGCCGGACCGTTCGGATCGCACACCGCTTCCGTGCCCCCGCCCCCGCCAGTACGCCGCCGCCGTACCGCCGAAGAGACCCACACGGAGAGTCCCACCAGCGCACAGATCAGCGCCCCGCCGACGACCACCGGGATGGACGCCACCAGAACGAAGGCCCCCAGCAGCTCGCCCCAGCCCGGCTCCTCACCCATCGTGCTTCCGCCCTGTGCCATGCCCTTCACTACGCCGCAGGCGGACGATCAGTTCCCCGGCCCGGCTTCTGAGTCCGGTGCCTCACCCGCCGGCCAGCAGTGCCTCCCCGAGCGGGGTGAGCGCGTGCAGGACCCGGCTGCCGTCCCGCACCGTCGTGATCAGTCCCGCCGCCCGCAGCACCGAGGCGTGCTCGCTGGCCGTCGCCGGGGAGACCGCCGCCCGTTCGGCCAGGGCAGTCGTCCCCGCCGGTGTCGACAGCGATGCCAGCACCTGCGCCCGGGTGCGGCCCAGCAGCGCGCCCAGTACGTCGCCCGGAGCGACCGCGCGGTCGGCGACGGGCAGCGGACGGACGAGCACCGTCGGCGCCGAGGGGTCGTACACGAGCAGCGCGCCCGCGGCGAAGTAGGACGGCACGAGGTGCAGCCCCCGGCCGCACAGCTCGACGGTGTGCGAGGACCCGAACGGGACGAGCAGATCGGGCGGCTCCCAGCGCCAGCCCGGCTGGAGGGTCGCGAGCAGCGCCTCGACGCCGCCGCGCAGCAGGGTCTCCGAGCGCAGCGCGCGGTCTGCCGCGGCCGCGTTCAGCACGGCGGGCCACAGCGGGGCCACCGAGGAGCGGTGATAGCGCGTCAGGTCCTCGGCCAGGCGCCGCCGCGCGGCCGGCGATCCCTGCGCCAGGTCCCGGGTCAGGGACGCGGTGGGGTTCTCGGGCAGGACGGCGAGCTCGGCGGCCAGCCGGGCCGTCGGGGTCCGGGCCGCCAGCTCGGCGGCGGACGCGGCGTCCCTCGCCGTCGGCTGGTACAGGAAGTCCGGCAGTCCACCGGTGGGCCGGACCAGCCGGGTCAGGACGCCCGCGCGGGCCGCCAGCCCCGGCGCGACCGCCCGCCGCCAGGCCGCGAGTTCGCCCCGGCGGCCCGCGGGACCAGGCGCCGGGGCCACGAGGTGACGGACGCTCAGGGCCGTCTCCAGGAGGACGTCGGGCGCCGTGGCCACGGTGACGCGGGCGAGGTCGGCCGGGCCGAACCGTATCCGTAACACGCCGGGCAGGCTACCGGAGCGGCCGTCCTTTCGGCCCTGCCCGAAAGGACGGGCGCGGGCCCTCCACGGACGGCGATCCTGCGTGCGGATCCGGCGCCCCCGCCGACGCCACGACCCCCTGCGCCATGACCTCCTGGAGGCCAGATGTCCGTACCGCACCGACTCCTCGCGCCCGCGCTCGTCACCGCGGCCCTGCTGGTCGGCACCGCCGCCGTGCCCGCCGCGGGCACCGGCCGGCCGCTCCCCGGCAGCTACGTCGTCTCCCACACCCCCGGCACGTTGCCCGAGGGCATCGACGTCCGCGCCGACGGCACGATGTACGTGTCCTCCGACGCGACCGGTGCCCTGTACCGGGGCCGGGTGACCTCGCCCCGTATGCGGCCCTTCCCGGCGGAGGGCGCCACATCCCGGGACAGCACCCGGGGCGTCCACACCGACCGCGCGGGCCGGGTCTTCTCCGTCGGCCGGGGCCGGCTCACCGTCCACGCGCCCGACGGACGCCTCCTGCAGGCCGTGGACGCCCCCGCCGGACCCCTCGGCGCCCCCGACCTGAACGACCTGGTCATCACGCCCGACGCCGTGTACGTCACCGACTGGGCCAACCCGGTCGTCCTGCGCGCCGGGCTGCACCACGGCCGGGTCGGCCCGCTGGAGCCGTGGGCCGACATGCGCGGCGCGTTCCCCGGCTTCCCCGACCGGTACTGGCTGCTCAACGGCATCGTCGCCGACCCGGCCGGGCGCACCCTCCTCGTCGCCTCGAACGGCACCGAGGCCGTATGGCGCATCGACACCGCCACCCGCGAGATCGGCCGCCTCGACCTGGGGGAGACGTCGTTCGGCGCGGACGGCATGGTGCTGCGCGGCCGGACCCTGTACGCGGTGCTCAACTACGGCGCCCCGCACGGGGTGTACATCGCCCGGCTCGACGCGGAGCTGCGCACCGGCACGGTCGTGCACCGCGTCACCGGCGACACCTTCGACCTGCCCACCACCCTCGCCCGCCGCGGATGCCGCCTGTACGTCGTCAACAGCCAGAACGACGAACCGCCCGGCACCCCGCCCTACACGGTCACCGCCCTCGACGACCCGATGTGCGGCTCGGACGGCTGACGGCATGGCGACGGCGTGCGACGGGCCGCCCTCCACGGGGGAGCGGACGGGCCCCGCACGCCTCGCCCGTGTGTGCGCCGAGCGGCTGAACTCCGCCGCCAGGCCAGGGCACGGCACGGACGGGCGGCAATGCCTTGCTCATGACGTCCGGGACCGGCACGGCCGAGGGTGCGACGAAAGGGCGGCTCGTCCTGTGGACGCTGGCCGCCGGGCAGTTCCTCATGGCGCTCGACAGCTCCGTCATGAACGTCTCCATCGCGACGGTCGCCGACGACGTCGGCACCACGGTCACCGGCATCCAGGGCGCCATCACCGCCTACACCCTGGTGATGGCCATGCTCATGATCCCGGGCGGCAAGGTCGGCGCCGTCATCGGCCGCCGCCGCGCCTTCGCGATCGGCTGCGTCATCTACGGATGCGGCTCCCTCACCACCGCCCTCGCCCCGAACCTGCCCGTGCTGCTGCTCGGCTGGTCCTTCCTGGAGGGCGTCGGAGCGGCGCTCATCCTGCCCGCGATCGTGGCCCTGGTGGCCGGCAACTTCACGGCGGAACGACGGCCCGCCGCCTATGGACTCGTCGCCGCGGCCGGTGCCGTGGCGATCGCCCTCGGCCCGCTGATCGGCGGCTTCGCCACCACCTATCTCTCCTGGCGCTGGGTGTTCGCCGGGGAGATGGCCGTGGTGGCCGTCATCCTGGTGGTGGCCCGGCACATCCGCGACCCGCTGAGCGCCGGACGCCCCCGCCTCGACCTCATCGGCGCGGCCCTGTCCGCGCTAGGCCTCGGCACCTTCGTGTACGGCGTGCTCCGCTCCGACGAATGGGGCTGGTTCCGCCCCCGGCCCGGCGCCCCCGACTGGCTCGGCGTATCGCTCGTCATCTGGCTGATGCTCGCCGGTGTGCTGCTGATCCGGGTGTTCCTGTATTGGGAGGCACATCTGGTCACCCGGCACCGCGATCCGCTCGTCGACCCGGCACTCCTGCGGGTCCGGCAGCTCACCGGCGGGCTGACCATGTTCTTCTTCCAGTACCTCGTCCTGATGGGCGTGTTCTTCGTCGTCCCGCTGTATCTGTCGATCGCCCTCGGCCTGTCCGCACTGCAGACCGGCGCACGGCTGCTGCCGCTGTCGCTGACCCTGCTGGCGGCGGCCACCCTGATCCCCCGCTTCCTCCCCGACGTCTCACCCCGCCGGGTCGTCCGGCTGGGCATCCTGGCGCTGCTCGCCGGGGCGGTCGTCCTGATGGCCGCGCTGGACGCCGACGCCGGGGCGGAGATCGTGACGGTGCCCTTCCTGCTCATCGGCCTCGGCACCGGCGCGCTCGCCTCCCAGCTCGGGGCGGTCACCGTGTCGGCGGTGCCGGACGAGCAGAGCGCGGAGGTCGGCGGCATCCAGAACGCCGTCACCAACCTCGGCTCGTCCATCGGCACCGCCCTCGCCGGCTCCCTGCTGATCGGCGTGCTCGCCTCGTCGTTCCTGACCAGCTTCGAGCAGAACCCGGCGGTCCCGCCCGAGATCGGCGAGCGGGCCGCCGTACAACTTGAGAGCGGCGTGACGTTCCTGTCGGACGCTCAGCTCAGGGAAGCGCTGGACGAGGAAGGCGTGGACGAGGAGGTCGCCCGGGCGGCGCTGGACGCCAACGCCGAGGCCCGCCTCGACGGACTGCGCGCGGCCCTCGCCATCCTCGCCTTCGCCTGCGCCCTCGCACTCTTCTTCACCTCACGCATCCCGACGAGGCAGCCCGGCTCCGCCTGAGGGGGCCGTGCCGTCCGGAATCCGGGTCGGCCGTGCAGGCCCGCGCCGGGTGGGCGATACTGCACGCTGGGAGTTCGTGCCCGAGCGCCGTCGTAAGCCGGGGGTGGCAGGATCGGACGGCGCCGCCGGGGAGGCGGGCCGGACGGCGGCCGGGCGTGGGGAGTGGACCGGCCGCGCGTGGGTAGGCGCGGGCGGACGAACGGGGAGCGCAGGCATTGATGAGGGATCCAGAGCCCACGGGCATGCAGAGGGCGGGCGCCGCGGAGAGTGCCGTGCTGCGCACGAGCGTCGCGCTGGACGGGGACGGCACCGCCATCGCCGACGCCCGCCACATGGCCGCCGCCTTCCTGACCCGGGCGCAGAGCGAGTACGGGGTGCCCCTGTCCCAGCGCGGCATGGACCTCACCCAGCTCGTCGTCAGCGAACTGGTGACCAACGCCCGCAAGTACGCGCCCGGTCCGGCCCGGATGGACCTGAGCATCGACGGCGACGCCGTGGAGGTGGCGGTGTGGGACTCCGATCCCGTGCTGCCCGTGGCCCGGGCGGCCGACGCCGGCCGGGTCGGACAGCACGGTCTGGAGATCGTCATGGCCGTCTCCCAGGGCTTCTCGGCCCAGCGCGAGGAGGTCGGCAAGCGCATCACGGCCCGGATCAGCCTGGTCGACGAGCCCCACACCGCCGGAACCGAGGGCCGGCCCGGCGGTCAGAACAGAAGCTCGATTTAGCCGTCGCTGTCAGGACAGAAGCTCGACATAGCCGTCCGTCCCGTGCACCCGGATCCGCTGCCCGTCCCGGATCAGCCGGGTGGCGCCCTCCACCCCGACCACGGCCGGCAGGCCGTACTCCCGGGCGATCACCGCGCCGTGCGTCATCAGCCCGCCCACCTCCGTCACCAGGCCCGCGATCCCCACGAACAGCGGTGACCAGCTGGGATCCGTGAACGGCGTGACCAGGATGTCGCCCGGAGCGAGATCGGCGTCCGCCATGTCGAGGACCACACGGGCCCGCCCCTCGACCGTCCCGGCCGACACCGCCAGACCGGCCAGGGCCCCGGGCGGCACGTCGTCCCGCCGGTACGCCCCCGTGAGGGCCACACCGTCCGAGGTGAGCACCCGGGGCGGGGTGAGCGCCCGGTACGACCGGAAGGCCTCCGCACGGCGCCGTACCAGCCCCTGGTCGACCCTGCCAGTACGTACGGCCTCCTCGAACTCGGCGAAGGTGAGGTGGAAGACGTCCTCGCGGTCGGCGAGGGTTCCGGACCGCACGAGGCGGTCGGCCTCCCGCAGCAGCGCCTGCTTGTAGACGAAGAGACGGGCGACGATGCCGTACTTCGGGTATTCCCGGTAGCCGATGAAGGTCCGGACCCGCTCGATCATCCGCCGGGTCTCCTCGGCCCTGCTCTCCCCGTCGGGCAGGGCCCGCAGCCGGGCCAGCACCTCGTGCTCCTTCGCCTCGGCCTTCCGGCGGCCCTTCTCGAAGCGGCGGGCGGCGGCCCCCGGCTCGAAACCGCGGACGTGGTCGAGGACGACGGGCACGAGCGCGCTCGGGTGCTCGCGCCAGCGGGGCCGTGTGATGTCGATCTCGCCGACACAGCGCATGCCGTACCGGTCGAGGTACGACTCGAAGGCGTCCCGCACCTCGGTGCCTCCGGGGAGCTTCGGCAGTTCGTCCAGGAAGTCGTCGTGCTCGACGCCCCGCAGGAATGCGACCACCTCCGGGTGCGGGCGGACGACGTCGGCGACGTCGAGCAGCGCCAGGCCCATCTCGGAGGTCACGTTGTCCGGGGCGGACAGGGTGAGCGTGTCGGCCGCGTTCTTCTCCCCGAGCCACTCCTCCAGCCGGTCGTTCAGCCACCAGGTGGCCTCCATGCCCGCCATGATCACGCGCATGCTCAGCGGATCGCCGAGGACCCGCTTGTGCTCCTCGAAGGCCTCCCGCAGGAAGTCGAACAGCGCGGGGCCGGTCTTCGCGCGGATGTCCCGCTCCAGCGCGGCGACGGACCGCCGGCTGCGCTCGATCAGCTCGGTGACGATGCCCGGATCGGTCTCGATCGGGGCGGGCCCGTCCCCGGGTGGCGGGCCACCGGGGCCCGCCCCGCCGGGCGGCGCCGGCGCGAACTCCGCGTCCTCCAGGACGGTTTCCAGCGCGTCCCGGGTCAGCGGATCGCCCTTGCCGATGACGTCGAGGAGGGCGGCCCGGCTCGCGGGCGCGGCCAGCCGGGCGGTCGCGTCGACGAACAGCCGCCCGCCCGCCTCATGCATCGGCGCCATGGCCACCATCCGCCACACCGAGAGCCCCAGCGCCTTCATGGGGTCGGTCATCATCTGCTGGTGACCGACGGAGACGTAGACGCGGAAGGTGTCGTCGTCCCGCTCGGGGACGGGGAACAGGGTGGTGACGGGCCGGCTCTGCACGATGTGGAAGCCGTCGTCGGCCAGACACCACTCGATGTCCTGCGGGCTCCCGAAATGCGCCTCGATCCGCCGCCCGAGAGCGACCAGCCGGACGGCCTGATCATCCGTCAGGGCCGGTTCGCGTGCCTGCTGTTCATCGACGGTCGTCTCCCGCGTCCCGCCGCCCGGCAGGGCCTCCAGCGCGCGCTGCTTCGCGGCGATCGTGCGGGTGACGACCTCGCCGTCGCGCACCGTGAGCACGTCCGGGTTGACCAGTCCGGAGACCAGGGCCTCGCCGAGGCCGAACCCGGCGTCGACGGTCGCCGTGCGGCGGTCGCCCGTCACCGGGTCGGCCGTGAACAGGATGCCGGACGCCCGCGGCACCACCATGTGCTGCACGACCACGGCCATATGGACCGTGCGGTGGTCGAGGCCCTGGCGTCCGCGATAGGTCACGGCCCGCTCGGTGAAGAGCGAGGCCCAGCAGCGGCTGATGTGCCGCAGGACCTCCTCCGCGCCCACCACGTTCAGATACGTGTCCTGCTGGCCCGCGAAGGAGGCGGTCGGCAGGTCCTCGGCCGTCGCGCTGGACCGCACCGCGTACGCGGACCGCTCACCGTGGCGGGCGAGCGCGCCGGTGATCGCCGCCGCCACCTCGTCCGGCAGCGGTGTCTCCTCGACGGCCCGGCGCAGCCGTACGGCGAGGTCACCGGCCGCGTCCTTGCCGTCCACGAGGGACAGCCGGTCGAGCAGTTCACCGACCTCCGGCGACGCGGCGACGACCCGACGGAAGGCGTGCGTCGTCACACAGAACCCGTCGGGCACCCGGACGCCGTCGATCCGGGACAGCTCGCCCAGGTGGGCGCCCTTGCCGCCGACGTCGGCGATCCGCGTCGCGTCGACGTCCCGAAGGTCCACCACAAGGGGCTCGGTCACCACGCCACCTCCGCCTCGGTCGTCCCGCACGGCACAAGCGACCGTTCGTACGCCGACCACACCACAAGCACGTCGAGCCCTCATTTCCGCAGGCAGTGGCAACGGCCGCCGATTCTGCGCCCTCATGGGGGCCTTGCCGCAAGCCCCCATGTGGGCTATACCTTGAGAAGGGCGAGGAGACGGATCTCCTCGCCCTTCGCTGTCGGGCGTCCACCGGCCCGCCCGCCGAGTGACTCAGACGGTCGTGGTGAACCGCTCCCAGACGCGGTGCGCGCCCATCAGTTCCCGCACCCGCTCCAGCGTGGCCGCTCCGTCGGCGCCGACCACCACACCCGGCGCGTCGACGGGGACACCGGCCGCCTCCAGGGCCGCCTCGCCGCCCGCCCACGCACCGATCGCCTTGCCGTGCCGGAAGGCTTCGGCCAGCAGCTGGACCACGCGGGGGTCCGTGCCCGCCGGGGGCCCGGAGGGCAGTGCCTTGGCGTCACGGGAGCCGTACGCGTCGCCGCCCGCCGCCGCTGCGCCCGCCACCAGTACCGCGTCGAACTCGACGGACCGCGCGGTCACGAACGTCCGCTGCACGGTGACGGCGTCGTCGCCGGTGCCCAGCATGCCGCCGGTGGGGGCGACGACCAGCGGCACCATGTCCGCGCCGAGCACCGCCTCCCGCACCGCCCGTACGCCGTCCAGATCGCCGCCGTCGGCGGTGACGATACCGACGAGCCGGCCCTCCGTCGGCCACACCTGCCCGACCTGGGACAGCGCCGGACTCGGGTCGACGTCGGCGAACGGCACGGTCGCCTCGGGCGCCGGCAGGCCCAGGCCCTCGGCTACCCGGGCGCACAGACCGGCGTCGATGTTGGCCAGCACCAGCAACGCCCGTTCCTTGACGGCCTGCTCGTAGCACTTGCCGAGCTCGAAGGTGTAGGCGCCGACGATGTGCTCCTGCTCGACCGCGCTCATGCTGAGCCAGAACCGGCGCGGCTGGCTGAAGTGGTCGGAGAACGACTCGGGCGCCTCGCGGACCTTGGTCCCCTCCGGCACCCGCACCGGAGTCTCGATGTACGCGCCGTTGTCCGCCCCGGCGAGGAACGGGCAGCCCCCGTCGAGGGAGTTGGGCCGGTACGGGGCGACCCCGCGGTGGACGGCGTCCTGGTGGAAGCCGTCGCGGTGCATGTCGTTGACCGGCGCGTGCGGCCGGTTGATCGGGATCTGCGCGAAGTTCGGGCCGCCCAGCCGGGTGATCTGGGTGTCCAGGTACGAGAACAGCCGCCCGGCGAGCAGCGGGTCGTCGGTGATGTCGATGCCGGGGACCAGATGACCGACGTGGAAGGCGACCTGCTCGGTCTCGGCGAAGAAGTTCGACGGGTTGCGGTTCAGTGTGAGCCGCCCGATCGGCTGCACGGGGGCCAGCTCCTCCGGCACGATGTTGGTCGCGTCCAGCAGATCGATGCCCTCGAACATCTGGTCGGGGGTGTCGGGGAAGGTCTGGATGCCCAGCTCCCACTCCGGATACGCGCCCGCCTCGATGGCGTCGGCGAGGTCACGGCGGTGGAAGTCCGGGTCGACACCGCCGGCGAGCTGCGCCTCCTCCCACACCAGCGAGTGCACCCCGAGCTTCGGCTTCCAGTGGAACTTCACCAGCGTCGTGGAACCGTCCTCGGCGACCAGCCGGAACGTGTGGACGCCGAAGCCCTCCATCATCCGGTACGACCGCGGGATGCCCCGGTCGGACATGTTCCACAGCGTGTGGTGGGTGGCCTCGGTGTGCAGGGTGACGAAGTCCCAGAAGGTGTCGTGCGCGCTCTGCGCCTGCGGGATCTCCCGGTCCGGGTGCGGCTTGCCTGCGTGGATGATGTCCGGGAACTTGATGGCGTCCTGGATGAAGAAGACCGGCATGTTGTTGCCGACGAGGTCGAAGACGCCCTCCTCGGTGTAGAACTTCGTCGCGAAGCCCCGCGTGTCGCGCACCGTGTCCGCGGAGCCGCGGGAGCCCAGGACGGTGGAGAAGCGCACGAACACCGGCGTCTCCACGCCCGGTGCCAGGAACGCCGCCTTCGTCACGGAGGACGCGGTGCCGTAGCTCGTGAAGACACCGTGCGCCGCCGCGCCACGGGCGTGCACGACCCGCTCCGGGATGCGCTCGTGGTCGAAGTGCATGACCTTCTCGCGCAGATGGTGGTCCTGGAGCAGGACCGGTCCGCGCGCGCCCGCCTTGAGCGAGTGGTCGGTGTCGTACCGGCGGACACCCTGGGCGTCCGTCAGACAGGCCCCCGACTGCGCCATGCGCGCCCGTGCCGCTCCCGTCGCCTGACCGGTGGGGGACATGGTGTCCGGCCCGCTCTGGTCGGGCTTCGGCGGCAGGGGCTCGATCGGCTCGGTCGGCTCCGCGAGCGTCGGGGACTGCGGGGCCGGCTTGCCGGGAATCCCGTCCTCGGGGCCCTTGCCGTCGCCCTGGACGGCTTCCGTGACCTTGTCCGCCGCCCGCTTGAGGGGGTTGGGCTGGCTCATCGCTATCGTCCTCTGCTTCCGCCGGGCTGAGGCCCGCCGGCGTCAAGAGCCGGCTGCCGTGGGATCCGGCGCCGAGTACCCGGCTGTGCCGGACATATCCCCCGTCTCAGGAACCCCGCGAGCCCCCTGCGTCCCGCGCGGGCCGCCGTGACCAGGAAGGCTCCGGCCCGGCGTCCAGGACGGCCACCGGGACGGGCACCCGCCGGTCAGGCGTGATCGTTCACCGATGCGTTCTTCATATCTTCCGATCGGTCGGTGTCGTTCCCGCACAGGCCGCCCCCCGGCCCCCTCGGATCGGCCTACGGTGCCGTTCGCGGGCCCGGGACCGGCGCCCGCCGAACGCACCGACAAGGGGAGGCGCCGATGGCGAACGTGGAAGTCACACTGAAGGAGATGATGGCGGGGATCGAGGGGGCGCTGGGCGCGGCCGTGGTCGACTACACCAGCGGTATGGCCCTCGGCACACTGGGCGGGGGGAAGGACCTGGACCTCAACGTCGCCGCCGCCGGCAACACGGACGTCATCCGCGCCAAGGTGCGGACCATGGAGCACCTCGGCCTCAAGGGCGACGTCGAGGACATCCTGATCACGCTCAGCCACCAGTACCACGTCATCCGGCTGATCGGCGGCCGGGGCGGCAACGGCCTGTTCCTCTACCTCGTCCTGGACAAGGCCCGATCGAACCTCGCGATGGCCCGCCACCAGCTCAAGCGGCTCGAGGAACAACTCGAGGTCTGACTCTTCGGCCGTTTCCGGGCCGCCGTGCGCCCACAAGTTGAAGACTTCTTCAAGTCATCACATGGAGAGGGCCGCACTTCGTGAACGCCCGCCGCCCGGGAAGAGCAGGATGAGCGGGACCCCCATGGCGCGTCCGGACCCTCCGGTCCGCCGCGTCATGGGAGACGTACTGACGGACCGGCAGGAAGAGCGTGATGCACGTTCCCCTTTATCAAGCCAAGGCGGAGTTCTTCCGTATGCTCGGGCACCCGGCGCGCATCAGGGTGCTGGAGCTGCTGCAGCACGGCCCGGTCCAGGTACGGGACCTGCTCGCCGACATCGAGATCGAACCCTCCAGCCTGTCGCAGCAGTTGGCCGTCCTGCGGCGCGCGGGCATCGTGGTGTCCATCCGGGAGGGTTCGACCGTCAGCTACGCGCTCGCCGGCGGTGACGTGGCCGAGCTGCTGCGGGCCGCCCGGCGCATCCTCACGGAGCTGCTGGCCGGCCGCAACCAGCTCCTCGCGGAGCTGCAGCAGTCCGACGGCTCCGCTCCGCCGGTGGCCGCGGCGGCCCGGCGGCCCGGCGGGGACGGCGTGGGCTGACACGCACCCTGGACAAGGGGGCCGGACGGTGCTGTCGTGGCCATGACACAGTTCCAGTGGTGCGGGGAACAGGAGCGGGACGTCATGCCGATACGGATGCGCAGCCTGTTCGGCGGGCTCGTCGCCCTGGCCGTCGCCGCCGCCGGCCTGACGGCCCGCCCCACCCCGGCGCACGCTGCCCCGGTACCGGTGTGCGCCCTGTCCTGCGACACCCTCGACCCGTCGAAGGCCAGGGAGGACACCTTCCCGGTCGGCGACCGCGTCATCAACGGGCGCCTGCTGCGGCTGCACGTCTCCGACCCGGACTCCATGGCCTGGGCCAGCATCGACCGGGCGACCCCGGGCGACGCCGTATGGCTCGACCGCTCCTGGGACCGCGGCGCCACCTGGGAACCCCTGCTCGGCAAGGCGACCGTGCCCGGGACGTGGACCGGCACCCGCACCCTCATGTACAACCTCACCGACCCGGTCGGGCACCGCCGCGGCTGGATCCGCGCCTGCGGCGACGCGGCGGCCGTCACCTGCACCGACTGGGTGTACCCGACCGTGTGCGACGGCTCGTCCTGCGACGGCGACGACCCCGCCGGGGCGTCCGGCGACGACCGGCCCGTGCCGGCGGCCACCCTCTTCGGACGCGCCATCGACCTGCACGTCGACCAGGCGCGCGGCATGGCCTGGGCGACGATCGGGCGGGGCGGCGCCGGTGACGAGGTCTGGCTGGACCGCTCCTGGGACGGCGGCGCGACCTGGCCCGAGGGCTCCTCCCTGGGCCGTACGTCCGTACCGGCCGGCGCGTCCGGCACACACACCGTCATGGTCGCGACCCGCGACCCGCGCGGCCTGCTGTACGGCGGGGCGGTCCGGGCCTGCGGGCGGGCGGCCGACCGCCAGGAGGGCGCCTGCACGGCGTGGGCGCGGCCCGCCCCGACCCGGGCCAGGGCTGCGGCGGACGCCCTGATGGCGTCGTACCGGACCGACGAGGGCTGGTGGCGCAGCAGCTGGTGGAACTCGGCGGTCGCCGTGACCACGGTGGCCGAGTTCGCGCGCCGCACGGGCCGGCACGACTACGACTGGGCCATCGCCCGCACCTACGAGCAGAACAAGGGCGCCTTCCCGGCCGGCGCGCGCGGCTCCGACCCCGTCGAGGGGCACTTCATCAGCCGCGCCATCGACGACGCCGCCTGGTGGGCGGTCGCCTGGCTGACGGCGTACGACCTCACCCGCGAGCGGCGCTACCTGGACGAGGCCGTCACCATCACGTCGTACGTGCACGAGTACTGGGACCCGCGCACCTGCGGCGGAGGCGTGTGGTGGGACCGGGAGCGCACCTACAAGAACGCCGTCACCAACGGGCTGTACCTGTGGCTGACGGCCGCCCTGCACCAGCGACTGCCGGGCGACACCCTCTGGGGCGGCCGGTCGGCGACGGCCGCCGACTGGTACCTCGACAGCGGGATGATCAACGCGGCCGGACTCGTCAACGACGGTCTCACGGCGGGCTGCGCCAACAACGGCCAGACCGTGTGGAGCTACAACCAGGGCCTGGCCATCGGGGCCTTCACCCAGCTGTGGCGCGGCACCGGCGAGCGCCGCCACCTCGACACCGCCCGGCGGCTCGCCGACGCGGCCGTCACCTCCCCGCAGCTCACCCGGGACGGCGTCCTCACCGAGTCCTGCGACCTCGGCACCGCGTCCTGCGACGACAACCAGAAGCAGTTCAAGGGCATCTTCGTGCGCCACCTGGCCGACTTCGCGGACGCCACCGGATCGGCCGCCCACCGCGCCTACCTCATCCGCCAGGCCGACTCGATCTGGGCGAAGGACCGGGACCCCCTCAACCGCCTGGGCCAGCGCTGGGCCGGCACCGCCCCCAACCCGGCCGACTGGCGCACCCAGGCAAGCGCCCTGGAAGCCCTCACAGCGGTGGAGGGACTCCCCGGGCGCCGGTGACGGACGGCGTCAGGTGGTGGGCATCCCGCGACGCTCGGCGGACGGAGTGCCGGCGGACACGCGCGTGCCGAGGAACGGTACGAGTTCACGCACATCCGGCGCAGCGCCGACCCCGGGCAGCTCGCCACCATGGCCGAGGCCGCCGAGGCCATGGCGCCGACCCGGCCGTACCCCGGCGTGGAGTCCGGCGCGGCGAACATGGCCGGCTGGCCCTCGGCCCGGTCGCGGCCCTCATGGACCGCACCCGGGACACGGTCCGCAAGGCGATGGGGGAGGGCGGCTGACCCTCCTCCTACCTACGGACGCGCGGAACGGGTGACCTGCCTGCGGGCGGGCCGCCCGCCGTTCTGGTGCCGCAGCCGCACCTCGACATGGCCGCCGATGATCCGGGTCTCGAAGGAGGGCTGCGGGGCGGTGGCCGGACCGCTCACGTTCCAGCCGTCCGACAGGCGGAACACGCTGCCGTGCCACGGGCACCGCACACAGCCGTCGGCGATCGTGCCCTCGGCGAGCGGCCCGGCGAGATGGCTGCACCGCTCGGCCAGCGCGTGGACCTCCCCGCCCGTCTCCCGCACCACGAGCACCGGCACGTCGTCGACGCTGCGCCGCACGGCCTCGCCGACCGGGAAGTCCGCGACGGCCCCGACCCGGTGCCAGCCCTCGGTGACGACGTGCGGCACCTCCTCCGCGTGATTGGCGCCGGACGCCTGCCGGTAGGCCAGATGACCGCCCAGCATGCCCCCGACACCGACCGCCGTCAGCCCGAGGAAGCCGTACGCCCGGCCCGCCGCCTCACGGCCCCGCAGCCGACAGGTCAGCGAGGTGGCGTACAGGCCGACGGCCGCGATGTTCGACAGGGCGTGGACCAGGCCTACGCGCTGCTGCTCGCGGTGCAGCTCGGCCCAGTCGACCCAGCCGGCGACCGCGGCGGGCCCCGCGGCGGCCAGCCCGACCCCGATCAGCAGCCCGGACTCCCGCGACCGGCCGGGCCGCAGATCCAGCACGGCCGCCGACAGCCAGCTGCCGATGGGCACCTGCACCAGCAGCGGGTGCACCGGATGCCCCAGGGGCCGGCCGTGCAGCAGATCCCGGGCACGCCCCAGGGGCAGGGCCCGCACCCCCGTGCGCAGCGCGTCCACGACCCGGTCGGCCGCGGGCTCGCGCTCCAGACGGTCCAGCAACGACAGGACACGGTTCCGTCCCGGAGGACGGCGTGGCGATTCGCTCATGCCCGCCCGGGTTACCACCCATACGACGAGGCAAACGGCCGGTCCGAGAGCCCCGGCGAGGTCCTCGACGGACCATGGGAAGCAGAAGTGACGTGCTGACCGAGGCGACGGGTTGATTCATGGTGTGGGTCGTGTACCGCGTGCCGGACCTCAGGGAGGCCCGACGGCACCGCGCGGTCCCGGCGAGTCCCCTGGCCGTCGTATGTCCCTTGCCGCATCGTGAACGGGTCGCCGACCTGTGGGAAGAACGCCGTCATCGGCGGAGTGCGGACCGGGGTACGCCGACGGTACGGGAAGAGGGGCGAGTGTGATGGGCCGAGGGAAGCAGCGTCCACGGCAGCCGGGTTTCCCGCTGGAGGCCACCTCCGGCGCGAGCGGGCTGATGGACCTCCTCGGCGTCGCCGCGGTCCTCGTCGAGGCCGACGGCCGCATCGACATGTGGAGCCCCCAGGCCGAGGCGCTGTTCGGCTACACCGGTGAGGAGGCGCTCGGCCAGTACGCGGCCCGGCTGCTCGTCGACCCGGAGCACCGCGCCGAGGCCGTCAGACTGTTCGCCGGGGTCATGGAGACCGGCGAGGACTGGGCGGGTGCGTTCCCCGTGCGGCACAAGGACGGCGGCATCCGCGTGGTGGAGTTCCGCAACATGCGCCTGACGGACAACATCGGGGACCACTACGCGCTGGGACTCGCCACCGACCGGGCGACCCTGCGCCAGGTCGAACGCAAGGTCGCCCTGTCCAGCCAGCTCGTCACCCAGGCGCCCATCGGACTCGCCGTCCTGGACACCGACCTGCGCTACGTGGCCGTCAACCCGGCCCTGGCCGGGATGCACGGCGTCCCCGAGTCCGGCCACGTGGGCCGCGGCTTCCGCGAGATCCTGCCCGGCGAGCCGTTCGCGGCCGCCGAGGCACAGATGCACGAGGTCCTGGAGACCGGCCGGCCCGTGGTCGACCAGCAGGTGGTCGGACGCACCCGGGCCGACCCGGACAGCGACCACGCCTGGGCCGTCTCCCTGTACCGCCTGGAGGACCACAGCGGGCAGATCCTGGGCATCGCCACCGTCATCGTGGACGTCACCGACCGCTACGAGTCGGCGCAGCGCGCCGAGCGGGCGCAGCAGCGGCTGCGCATCATGGCCGACGGCTCGGCCCGCATCGGCACCACCCTGGAGGTCGAGCGGACCGCGCAGGAACTCGCCGACGTCCTCGTTCCCGACCTGGCCGACATGGTCGCCGTCGACCTCATCGACTCCCTGCTCAAGCCGGGGCGGCCCGACACCGGCGACGGCCTCCCGCTCTTCCGCGCCCTCGCGGTCAAGACCGCCTACCCCACCGACGCCTCAGAGGCGATCATCCAGCCCGGCCACCTCACCACCTACCACGCCGACCATCCGGCGGCGCACTGCTTCCGCACCCGCGAACCCCAGCTGATCCAGCATTTGGAGGTGGCCGACCTCATCCGGGTCGCGGCAGACGACGAGGCCGCGCGGCTGCTCGCCGAGGCCGGAGTCCACACCGACATGGCGGTGCCGCTGATCGCCCGTGACGAGGTCATCGGCGTCATGGGCCTGGCCCGGGCCCGCAACCCCAGGCCCTTCGACGAGGACGACCTCACCCTCGCCTGTGAGCTGGCCTCGGCCGCCGCGCTCAGCATCGACAACGCGATCCTGCACCAGCACTTCCGCAGCGCCGCCGAGACCCTCCAGCGCAGCCTGCTCCCGCAGCTCTCACCCCGCCACCCCGGCCTGGAGATCGCCGCTCGCTACCGGCCCGCCCAGGCGTTCAGCGAGGTCGGCGGCGACTGGTACGACATCATCCCCCTCGACGGCGACCGCACCGCCCTCGCCGTCGGCGACGTCATGGGCAGCGGCATCCCGGCGGCCACCGCGATGGGCCGGCTGCGCACCGCCACGTCCACGCTCGCCGACCTCGACCTCGACCCGGCCCGCATCCTCACCCACCTGGACAAGATCACCCAGGACCTGGACCCCTTCTTCGCCACCTGCTCCTACGCCGTCTACGACCCGTATCTGCACCAGTTGCACATCGCGTCCGCCGGGCACCTGCCGCCCGTGCTGGTGCCCGACGGAGGCCCGCCGAGACTGCTCGACCTGCCCTCGGGGACCCCGCTCGGGGTGGGCGGCGGCGCCTTCGAGACCACGACCGTCGCGCTCGAACCCGGCGACCAGCTCGTGCTCTACACCGACGGACTCGTCGAGACCCGCGACGACCCCATCGACGAACGGCTCGCCCACCTGCTGCGCCTGCTCCAAGGCCCGCCGAGCGACCCGGAGGACCGGTGCGAACGGCTGCTGCGCGCGCTGCGCACGCCCTCCGACCACGACGACGTGGCCCTGCTCATCGCCCAGGCCCACCCCCTGAAGACCTGACGGGCAGTTCCGCTCACTCGTCGACGGCGGTCCCGAACCCGGCGTCGGCGGGCGGCGCGGCCAGGGAACGCGGACCGTACGACCACGACCCCCGGGCCACCGTGCCGGCCGCCGTCCCCGGCAGATACCAGGCCGCTCCGTCGGCGGAGTTCTCCCCGGGCGCCGTGGCCAGCAGAGCGGCGCGCCCGTCACGGCCGGTGTCCACGAACCGGACCTGAGCGCCGAACCGGTCGCCCTTCTCGACCGTGCCGGGCACGTTCGCGGTGTTCTGTGTGAAGGAGACCGCACCGGCCGTGGTCAGCCCCCGGGCCGAGCCGCGCAGGACGACGACCGTCCCCGCGTCCCGTACGGTGCCGACGTCCTCACCGGGCACACCGATGGCGAGGTCCGCGAAACCGTCCCCGTCGGCGTCGCCCAGCGACACGTCGTAGCCGAAGCCGTCGCCGAGTTCGGGAGTGCCCGGCACCCCCGGATCGCGCTGGAGCCACACCTGGTCCGGCCGGCCGAACTCGTCCAGGTCGGCGAAGGCGTCCGGGCCGCCGAGGAACACCAGGACGGAGCCGCCGGTGAGCGGTTCGTACTCGTCCTCCAGCCGGTCCGGCCGCCCCGCGACCAGGTCGTCGTACCCGTCGTGGTCGATGTCCCCGGAGGCCGTCGCCGGGCCACCGGGGAGGTCGCGGACATGGATGAGGCCGCCGGCTCCGCCGCGGTAGACCGCCGAACGTCCCTGGCCGTCCTCCTCCAGGCTGCGCCCGGCGACGATCAGGTCCGCGTGGCCGTCGGCGTCGTAGTCGCCCGTGGTCAGCGACGCCGGCTGGATCTTCTCGTCGCCCGGTGCGCCGACCGTGTCGAGGCGTCCCGCGGGCCGCAGCGCGCCACCGGCGTGGGTGAACAGATGCACGCCCCGCCGGTCGGCCACGGCGAGCATGTCACCGGGTGCGGCGCCGCTCAGCCGCGCGGCGGCCACCGCCAGGCCGAAACCGGCGTCCGCGCCCGGCGTGGCCGCCCCGAACGTGACGCTGCCCGACGTCTTGAGCCCGGTGCGCGAGCCGAACAGGACGGTCGCCCGGCCCGCGTCCCTCACACCGCCCACGTCCTCACCGGGCACGGCGACGATCGCGTCGTCGTAGCCGTCGGCGTTCAGGTCCCCGCTCGCGACGGCGGCGCCGAAGCCGTCACCGGACTCGGCGCTCCCGGGCACGCCGGGCGTGTTCTGCCCGAAGACCGCCGTACGGGCCGCGCGGGCGCCGGTGGCGGTGCCGATGCCGTGCGGTCCGCCGTACTGGACGGTGACGTAGCCGGAGTTCTCACGGCTGCCGTCCGTCCCGGTCGGTGCCCCGACGAGGACGTCGTCGTACCCGTCTCCGTCGAAGTCGGCGCCGCGCTCGACGGTGTGTGTCCCGGCGGGTGTGCCCGCGTGGGCGCCGGGGGCCGCGGTGATCACCGCGCCCGTCAGGAGCAGGAAGGAGGCGGCGGCGACGGCCGCCGGGTTGCCGTGCGTCATGTGTTGTCCCTGGGGTCGCACCTGTGTGGCCTGTGCGGGTTGGACCCGCGAAGGGCCGCGACAGTTGTAGCCGCTGAGGGACCGGATGGCGCTCAGTCCCGCGGGTGTCATCCGGAGGTCTCCGCCGCCAGGACCCGCTGCCGCGCCTGCTCGACCGCGCGGGTCAGGGCCTCGATGTCGTAGGCGCCCTGGTGGCGCCGGCCATTGATGAAGAAGGTGGGGGTGCCCGACACTCCACTCAGGTCGGCCGAGTCGACGTCCTCCGCGATCCGCCGCGCCCCCCGGTGCCGCTCGAGGTCCTCGCGGAAGCGCTTCACGTCGAGCCCGATCTCCTCGGCGTAGGCCAGCAGATGCCGGCCGGTGAGCGCGTCCTGACGCTGCAGCAACAGGTCGTGCATCTCCCAGAACCTGCCCTGTCGTGCGGCGGCCTCCGCGGCCTCGGCCGCCAGCTGGGCGTGCGGATGGACGTCCGGGAGCGGGAGATGCCGCCACACATAGCGGATGTCCGAGTCCGAGCCCAGCAGTTCGCGCACCACCCGCTCGGCCTGTCCGCAGTAGGGGCACTCGAAGTCGCCGTACTCGACCACGGTCACCGCCGCGTGCTCGGGCCCGCGCACCTGGTCGTGCCGGGGATCGACGGCCACCGCGAGATCCGTCGGTGTCTCGGACGTGCCCAGCAGGGCGCGGGCCCTGAGGGCCTCCGGCAGCAGCCCGATCGCGCCGGACACCAGCCAGGTCAGGGCGAACGCCACGACGAGGGAGGTGAGGACGCCGATCTGCGCCTGCTCCAGCTCCTCTCCCTCGAACGCGATCGCCGCGATCAGCAGGGACACCGTGAAGGACGCCCCGGCGACGGCCCCGCCCGCGGTGACCGAACCCCAGCCCACGGTGGGCCGCAGCATGCCGCGCGTCAGCAGCCGCGCGCCCGCCATGGAGCCGACGATCCCGATCAGCTTGCCCGCCGCGCAGCCCACCACGATGCCCAGCGTGATTGGCGAGGTGAACGCGTCGGCGAGTTTCGGCCCGCTGAGTTCGATGCCCGCGTTGGCCAGCGCGAACAGCGGCACGATGCCGTAGCTCACCCAGGGCAGGAACTTCTGCTCCAGCCGCTCGTTGGGTGAGATCGCGGCGGCGAGCCCCTGGACGGCGGAGCGCTGCAGCTCCGGCGTGGGCTGCTCACGGAACGAACGGAACAGCCGGCTCGCCCGCTCCAGGTCGCTGCGCGGCGCCGGATAGGCGACCACCAGCGCGCCCACGGCCAGCCCGGTGACGACGGGGTCGACGCCCGCCTCGTGCAGGGCGATCCACACGACCAGCGACATCAGGGCGCAGTAGATGCCGTTGCGGACGCCCGCCAGACGCAGCCCCACGATGGCCAGCAGACCGCCGAACGCCACCAGCAGCGCCATGAACTCGACGCCCTCGCTGTAGAAGACGGCGATCACCACCAGCGCCACCAGGTCGTCCACCACGGAGATCGACAGCATGAAGGCGCGCAGCGCGGCCGGCAGCCGGCGGCCGAACACCGCGAGGATGCCCAGGGCGAACGCCGTGTCCGTCGACATCGCCGTACCCCACCCGTGCACCGAGTCATGACCGGCGTTGATCGCGACGTAGATCAGCGCGGGTACGACCATGCTGCCCAGGCCGGCCACCGCGCACAGCACCACCCAGCGCCGGTCCCGCAGGTCCCCCATGTCGAACTCGCGGCGCGCCTCCAGCCCCACCACGAAGAAGAACAGGCTCATCAGCCCGGCGTTGATCCACTCGTGCACGTCGAGCGCGAGGTGGTAGGTGTCGAAACCGATGGTGAAGGTCGCCCCCCACGCCGCCTCGTACGAGTGCGGGTCCATGTTGGCCCAGAGCAGGGCCACCACGACCGCCGCGAGCAGCAGGGCGGCGCTGCCCGTCTCGGTCTGCACGAACGTCCGCCAGCGCGCCCGGGTCTGGCTGGTCAACGTGTCACTGGCATCGCTGGGGTCGTAGCCGCTCACCGGCCGATTATCGCCGCCCGTGCGCCCGCCGGGCAGTGGACGACCGGCCCCGTTTCCGTACGGCCCGCAGACGCTCACCCGGACGGCCGTGGCGACCCCTCGAGGGGGACGCCACGGCGCGGGGTCACGGCTGGGCGGTGAGCCGGAAGCTCTGGGCGGCGGACCCGTCGCACGGCCGCTGCACCAGCTGCACGCCGTTGGCCGCACCGCCACTCGTGCTCAGGCACTTGCCGCTGTGCCGGGCGGTGAAGTGGTAGGCGCCGTCCGCCTCGCGCACCGGCAGCCACTGCTGGTTGCCGCCCCCGCCGTACGCCCACAGCTGCAGGGGCGCGTTGTCGGCGGTGGAGACGCCGGTGACGTCGACGACCTGGTTCGGGTTGCCCCGGATGGCGATCCGCGCGTAGCCGCCGTCGGTGGGCCGGAACTGGAACTGCTGGGCGAGCGTCCCGTTGCAGGTGTACTGCTGCACGGGCGTGCCGTTGGCCGTAGCCGCCGACCGGGCGTCGACGCAGGTCCCGGCGGCCCGGTCGCTCAGCGCGTACCAGGCCGTCGGGGAGATCGGGTCGGTGGGCGCGGGACCCTCGCCGGCCCCGCCCAGCCACTTCAGACCGTCGAGGAGGAAGCGGTTCTGGGTGGCGCTGGCGAACGTCGACGACAGCCGGGTGTTGGTGTCGTAGTTCATCGCGTTGTGCCCGAAGTTCGCGTACAGCATCCGGTACTGGGTGTTGGTCCACAGGATCGGGTAGTAGCCGCTGTACCAGGACTGGTTCGGGTCGGTGCCCAGCGGGAAACTGCTCGGATCGACCGAGGCCAGGATCTTGATGTCAGGGTTGGCCCGCAGGTCGTTCGACCAGCTGTACCACTCGCTCACGGCCGAGGTGAAGGTGCCGGGCAGACCGGCGGTCGCGGGGTGCGTACGGTCCTCGGTGCGCAGGACGGCGGTGGTGGGGCCCCAGGTGTTCGACCTGAAGTTCCCGCTGCCGAGGAATGAGTTGTAGTACCAGGGCCAGGACCCCGCGTTCGTGGTGAACGCCGAGACGTGGAAGCCCATCCAGCCCCCGCCGCCGCGCACATACCGTTCGAACCCGGACCGCTGGGCCGCCGTCTGCGGCGCGTCGTCGAGGAACAGGACGACCTGGTACTCGTCCACCCCGCCGTTCGCCAGCAGGTTCCAGTCGGTGGTCGCCCGGTAGGTGAAGCCGTTCTCGGCCCCCGCCTGCGGGAACCACTGGTTGGCCTCCTTCACGAAGTCGATGTGGGCGGCGTCCCAGGTGCCGTTGTAGAAGGCGATGACCTTGAACGGGGCCGCCGCCTCGGGAGCGGCGGACGCGGAGCCCGCCGGGGCGGTGAGCCCGAGGACGAGAGCCACCAGGGCCAGCAGCCGGGCGACGAAGTGAGGCCGTCTGGGTGGGGTGCGTGGGGGCATGTCTGCTCCTCCTGCCGCGGGAGCGGCGTGAGTCGGGGGGCGGGGTGGGCCTTCCATCAGCCGGCGTACTGGGCGAGGACGCGGGTGAACTCCCAGGGCTGCTGGGCCACCCCGGAGCAGCTGTCCGCGCCGCCGCCCGTGCACGGCCGGTCCCGGTTGACCGACCAGAACGTCAGCCGCGCCAGATGCCGCTGCTGCGCGTAGGCGAGGATCGTGCGGAAGTCGGCGACGGTCACCGTCTCGTCGTTGTCCGTGATTCCGTTCATGGACGAGATGCCGGTGTGCCGGTACGCCTGGTCGTCGCTGTAGCCGTACGCGTTCTTGACGGCGGTCTTCAGACCCTCGGCCGCGCGGACGGTGAGCTGCCCCATGTTCTGGCCGGCGCCGCCGAAGTTGAACGGCATGATGGTCCAGCTGTCCACGGTGAGCCCTGAGGCGGCGGCCCTGCCGATGAGGCTGCCGTCGGGCCCGTTCTGGCCGGTGCCGAAGGTGACGTAGACCTTGATGCCGGGGTTGTTCGCCTTGACGGTCTTCAGGGCGTCCACGGTGCGCTGCTGCACGGTCGGGCTGTCGTAGGCGGCGGCCTCGATGTCGATGTCGATCGCCTTCAGCCCGTAGGCGTTGATGACCTTTTGGTAGGCGGCGGCCAGCTCGCCCGCGCTGCCGCAGGAGCTCTCCAGCTTGTTGCCGCTCCAGCCGCCGAAGGACGGGATGACGTCGCCGCCGGCGCCCCGCACGGTGTTGATCGTCTGCTGGTCCACCCCGCCGGTCAGCGGACGGCCGCCGTCCCACTGCGGGTTGCAGTACCCGTTGCTGAGGATGAACGCGAGGGTGAACCATTTGACGCCGGTCGCGTTCATGACGGTCGTCGGGCTCGGCGGGTCGCCCCAGCCGTTGTAGAGGTACGGGGCGACCGCCATCGCGCCCGGTCCGGGGGCCGGGGTGTCGGCCGTGGGCACGGTCCACTTCTGCTGGGCGGCGCCGGTGCAGGTCCAGAGCTGCACCGGGGTGCCGTTGGCGGAGCTCGCCCCCTTCGCGTCGAGGCACTTGTCGGCCTGCGGATTGACGAGGTCGCGGGCGGCGGTGACGGTCCAGCGCTGGGCGGCGCTGCCGTTGCAGTCCCACAGCTGGACCCGGGTGCCGTCGGCGGTGCCGCCGGACGCGACGTCCAGGCACTTGCCGAGGGCGCGGATCGTGCCGTCGGAGCCGACGTTCCACTGCTGGGCGCCGGTGCCGTTGCAGTCGTAGAGCTGTACGGCGGTGCCGTTGGCGGTGGCCGCGCCGGCGACGTCCAGACACTTGCCGCCGAGGCCGGTGATCTGCCCGGTGGCCTGGGCGGCGGCGTGTGCGGGGAGGGCGGTGAGCGGGGTGAGGAGGAGGGCGGCCACGGCCGCGCCGGCCGCGCCGCGGCGGGCGGTCCTGGGGAGGGAGGGAGAAGGCATGCGTCGTCCTGTTGTGTCGTCGTCGCGCGGGGCGGCTCGCGGCTCGTCCACGACCGAGGGCTGTGTGGCGTGCCCATGACAGACGGGAGGTGGGGGGCTGTGAAGTCGTCGACCGCTGAACGAGGGTGGGGGAAAACAGGGGTTACTGCGGGAATGCAGAGTTACTTCACACCGTGAATTTAAGGAGCAGCGGAAAACCCCTGTCAAGACATCGGACCGGGTTTGGTCCAGTCCAATGTGAGCGACAGGGGTTCTCGGCGCCTGGGGCTGTGCGGCTGACGGAGGGCCGCCCTCCGTCAGCCGTCCGAACCGGCGGCGACCGTGGGGGTGTCGTCGGCGGTGAACGCGCTCAGGATGCGGGCCAGGTCGGTGGGGGCGGCCGCGAGGCGGACCGGCCTGCCCGCGTCGTCCAGTTCGGCGATGTCCCAGCTCCTCGGCACCAGGTCGCCGTCCCCGCCGCGGGGCCGGCGCACGGTCCGGACGGTGAGCCGCTCCACCGGGATCGAACGCGCCGCGAACCGGCCCGGACCGGCGTGGGGGAGTACGGCGGGCTCACCGCCCCCGAGGACGATGTGGGTGCCGAAGCCGTTCGGGTTGTACTCGGTGGCCTCCAGGAACCGGGCGGGCAGGAACACGTCCTCGGCTCCCGCGTCCACCGGTGCATGCGGTGTGCCGTCCGCACCGGCCGTACGGATACGGGTGGCGCGCCAGGCCAGGGCGAACAGACCGACCGAGAGCAGCGAGCCCGCGCCGGCCCAGGCGACACCGGCCGGCGAACCGGGCGCGAGGGTCGGATGGGTGTAGCAGTACGGCAGCGCCCACACGGCCGTGCCGACGAGGGCACCGGCGAACGGGAGCGGCGACGGCAGCATCTCGTCGGCGGGCCGCCGGCGCGCGCGCCGGCGCAGCACGACAAGGGCGGCCGGGTAGGCGGCGATGAGCGCGGACATCGCCGCGATCACGGTGACCTCTCCGGCGGCGGGGAAGTGCTCGCGCCACGCATGGTGCTCCCCGACGATCTCCCGCACCTGGCGCCGCCAGACGGTGAGTTCGACGCGGTCACCCTCGTCGAACCCTGAGGCCCCCTCCTTCGACACCGAGACCCGCTCCACCGGCCGCCCGCCGGTGAAGTACACCCAGCTCTGGCCCTTCCCCCGCGCCACGTCGGTGCGCTCGACCACGGCCGGAAGGTACGTCAGACAGTCCGCGTCGCGCCCCGACGACTCCTCGGCACACGGGACGGCCGACGTCCACGCCAGCTTCTTCTCGGCCACCACCGGGACGAAGCACGCGGCCAGCACCGCCCCGGCGAGGAACAGGACGCAGAGGAAGGCGGGGAGCCGGAGGCCGCGCCCGGCCGTGCCCTTGGTCAGCACGGCGAGATGGTCCGACTCCGGTGCGCCGTGCTCGCGGTGCAGCGCGCGCAGCGCCTCCACGGTGGCGTCGAACTCGGACCGGTCGTCGGCGGCCGTCCCGAAGGGCAGGGGGAGGCGCAGGGTCCGCCCGCCACGTGTGACGACGTGCACGCGGTACAGCTCGCCGTTCCGCACGTACTGGACGTGCACCCGCACATCGGCGACATCGCCCCACGCCACGCTTCGGCGACGCAGCAGCGTCCGGTACGACAGCCCGCGCGCGTCGGCGTGCACCCGGACGGCGAGGCCGTACATCCCCACGACGCCGATCGGCACGAGCACGCAGGCCCCGGCGGCGACCCACCGGTCGGGAACCCCGCCCGTGCCCACGAGCCGGACCACGGCCAGGACCAGCCCGGCCACGCCGAGACCGACGAAGAACCACAGGGGCCGCCTCGACCGAGTGCGGCACGTCACTTCGGGCGCGCTGTTCATACGCGGAAGCGTGCCATCACCCGTCTCCGAGCTGCTTGTCGGGTCCACGGCAGCATTCGGGTGGCCGAAGTTGCCGGGTTGCCACACCTGGGGCAGGTCGGGCGCGTACCCCACCGGCAGTGCCAGGAGCGCCCAGGGTGACGGTGCGGGTGCCCGGGATGAAGGTGGTGAAGGACTGGGACCAGGTGGCGGTCGGCCAGGCGTAGGTGACCCTGCCATCAGCCTGGACCGGACCGTGATGACGTACCTCCTCGACGACCTCGAAGCGCAGGATCTGGTGCTGCGCCGGCCCGACCCGCGCGACCGGCGCGCGCGTCAGGTCGTCCTGACCGAGACCGGCCGCGCCCGTCTCGGCGAGGTGCGCCGCAGCCTCGCCTCCGCCGAGGCCCGCCTGCTGGCCGACCTCACCGACGGGGACGCCGAGCAGCTGCGCGTGCTGCTCTCCCGGGTCGCGCAGACCGCCCAGCGGGAACTGGTGGCGCCGCACGAGATGAAGTGCTGAGATCCTCTCGCCCGATAAGGGCTGTCCCGTCATTCCCGGTGGATCGGCGCGCGGCGTCGGATGCGGTGCATCGCAAGGCGGAGGGTCGTCCGCATACTGGATGTATGCGGACGATCCGACAACGCGGCGAGGTGTCGTAGCCGGCGGCGTCGCGCGCCCGCCGGGAATTGCGGGACAGCCCTTAGCCGGACGGGACCTTCGAAATACGACCTGGGGCCGGTCGACCCATGCGGCGTCCGGCCGCGCGTGCGACGTTGGGATGAGAGCACCGCAACGCGGCATCACGCACCACCGCGCACCACCGGGAGGAAGGGCGACGGCCATGCGAGCACACGTCGGAGATCAACTGGTCATCGAGAGCCCGTCCACCGGCGCCGCAAAACGCGACGGCGAGATCGTCGGGCTGCACCACGAGGACGGGACGCCCCCCTACGACGTGCGCTGGTCGGACACCGACGAGGTGACCCTCGTCTTCCCCGGCCCCGACGCGCACGTCCACCACCTCGAGCAGGAGGAGCCCGGCGCCGGGTCCGGCACCGGGCGCACGGAGCCCCGGGGGAGGGCCCCCAACCCGGGCGACATGGGCCGCCGCCTGGTCGCCGCGCGCCGCCGGCACGGGCTCAGCCGCGAGGAGACGGCCGCCCGGGCCCGTATGTCCCCGGACTACCTGGCCTACCTGGAGGAACACCCCGCCGACCCGACCGCGGCCACCCTCACCCGCCTCGCCGACGTCCTCGGCACCACGGCGACGGCGCTGCGCGGCGGAGGCGCGGACCTGCCGCCCGGCCAGGGGCACGCCCTGCTCCGCCCGGAGGTGAGCGACCTGGACCTGGACTCCTGCCGCACGCTGCTGTCGACGCACGGAGTGGGGCGCGTCGGGGTGACGGAGTCCGCCGGGCGCCCGGCGATCGTCCCGGTCAACTACGAGATCGTCGACGACATGATCGCCTTCCGGACGGAACCCGGTTCGGTCGTCGCGGCGGCCGCCGGGACGGAGGTCGCCTTCGAGGTGGACCACGTGGACGAGACCCTCAGCCAGGGCTGGAGCGTGCTGGCCGTGGGACCCGCGAACGCGGTCACGGACGCCGGCACGGCCCGGCGGCTCACCGAGAACGCGCACACCATGCCCTGGGTGGGCGGGGAACGGGAGTTGTGGATCACGCTGAGGCCCGCACGCCTCACGGGCCGCCGTATCGCCCCCGCCGAGCGGCAGGACTCCGGCGACCGCTGACAGGTCGCACGCGCCGAGCGCCCTGGCGCGGAATCGGCGTCCGTGGGTCCGAACGTACCCACGCGGTAGGGCCGTTCAGCCCCCCGGACCGTCGCCTTCGGCACCGCGTCACGCCATGTCCCCACCGGGAGAGTGGACGACGTCGACGGCGCATCCGTCCCGAGGGGGATGAAGATCATGGCTGTGCACGATCCGTCACACCGGCACGCCGGTCTGCGATTCTCGCCCGCGCGCGAGTCCACCGCCGAGTCCGCCACCGCCGAGTCCGCCACCGGCGAGGCCGCGGTCGGCCGTACCGCCGTGAGCGCGTGCGTCCTCGCCGGGCTGCGGCTGCTCACCGGCTTCGTCCTCCTGTGGGCCTTCCTGGACAAGACCTTCGGCCTCGGCCACGCCACCCCGTCCGGCAGGGAGTGGCTCGACGGAGGCTCCCCGACACGCGGCTTCCTCGGCGGGGTCGCGGTCGGTCCGATGGAGTCGGTCTTCCCCTCCTGGGCCGGTGACGCCTGGGCGGACTGGCTGTTCATGCTCGGGCTGCTCGCCCTCGGCGTCGCACTGCGGCTCGTCGCCGTCGCCGGCACCGTGATGACGGCCCTGATGTGGATGGCCGAGTGGCCCCCGCCCGGCATCTGTGCGACGGCTCGCCGAGCATGTCGACCAACCCCTTCGCCGACTACCACCTCGTCTGCGCCGTCGTCCGGATCGCGCTCGCCGCTGCCGGGCCGGCGCCGCCCGGGGGCTCGGCCACGCCTGGGCCCGGCTGCCGTTCGTCGCCCGTCACCCCTGGCTGCGCTGACCCGGGGCCGTTGGGCCGGTCGGTCCCGGTCCGGGGACCAGCGGCCCCTGCCCCCCCGCCCACCCGCGAACGACCCTGGAAGCAGAGATCGGATCAGGAGGCAGCATCATGTTCCGCACTGTTGTCGCAGGTCTGGACGGTTCATCCGAGAGCCGGTCCGCGACCGATTGGGCGGCCCGCGAGGCGCGGCTGCGCGGACTGCCGTTGACCATCGTCCATGTCTGGGAGCCCATCCCTCCGCCCATGGCCCAGGCCCCGCTCCTCGGCGCCGAGACCCAGCAGAACTGGGCCGAGCGCATGCCGCGCGAGGCCGCCGACGCGATCCGGCTGCGCCACCCCGACATGGAGCTGACCATCGAGCAGCGCACGGGCGACGCCACCGAAGCCCTGCTGGACGCGGCGAAGGAGGCCGAACTCGTCGTGCTCGGCTCGCGCGGCCTGAGCGGGATCGGCGGGTTCATGGTCGGCTCCGTCGGACTGTCGGTGGCCGCTCATTCGGAACGCCCCGTCGTCCTCGTCCGGGCCGGTGAACAGGCCACCGACGAGCACGAGCAGGACGCCGACGGGCTGCCGTCGACCGAGACGCCGTTCCGGCCCGTCGTCCTCGGACTCGACGCGAACAGCCCCGACGGGACGCTGATCGAGTTCGCGTTCGAAGAGGCCGCGCGCCGCGGCACCCGGCTGCGGGTGCTCCACGGCTGGAACCTCCCGCCGTACTACGTCTACGGCCTGACCGTCGACATCGAACTCCAGGACGAGATCGTCCGGCAGCAGGCCGCCCTGCTCGCCGACGCGCTGAAGCCCTGGCGGCAGAAGTTCCCCGACGTCGAGGTCAGCGAGGAAGTGCCCGCCGGAAGCCCCGGAGCACGGCTCGTGGACGTCTCCCGTGAGGCGTCCCTGGTGGTCGTCGGCCGCCGTATCCGCCGCCGCCCGTTCGGCGCGCACATCGGCCCGGTGACCCACGCCGTCCTCCACCACGCCGTGGCACCGGTCACCGTCGTCCCGCACCACTGACGGACGGCACCCGGGCCGCACCGGCCCACGACGGAGAACACCGTAGAAGACCGCAGAACACCGTAGAAGACCGCAGACCACCGAGGACAGCAGCAGGGGGAGCGATGAAGGACGACACGCCCGGCCGGCCCACCGCCCACGCCCTCCTGGCGGACGGCACCACCGTGGGCATCCGCCCGGCCGGGCCGGCCGACCACGACCGGATCCGCGCCCTGTACGACGCCATGTCCCCGGAGAACCTGCGCCTGCGGTTCTTCACCGCCGGCCGGGGCTCCGCCGAGGCCGCCGCCGACCGGACCTGCGGGCCACCCCGCCCAGGACACCTCGCCCTGCTGGCCGAGACCGGCGGCGACGTCGTCGGACTCGCCGAGTACGACACGGGCGGCACCGCGGAGGCGGACCGGGCCGAGGTCTCCCTCGCGGTCGCCGACCATCTGCACCACCGCGGCATCGGCACCCTCCTCGTCGAGCACCTCGTCTCCGCCGCCCGCGCCCACGGCATCACCACCTTCGCCGCCGACGCGCTCAGCGAGAACCACGAGGTGCTCCGGCTCTTCGCCGGCCTCGGCCTGCGCACCGCCCGCCACTTCGACGGCCCCGAGGTCCGGTGCGTCATCACCCTCGACCAGAGCGACACCTACCTCACCGCCGTCGAGGAACGCGGCCGTACCGCCGACGTCCTCAGCCTCGAACCACTCCTGCGCCCCCGGACCGTCGCCGTGATCGGCGCCGGCCGCCGGCCGGGCTCGACGGGCCGGGCGATCCTGCACCAGCTGCGCTCCGGCGGCTACACGGGCCGCCTCTTCGCCGTGCACCCCACCGCACGGTCCCTCCTCGGCGTCCCCTGCCACCCCTCGGTGGACGCGCTGCCCGTGACACCCGACCTCGCGGTGCTGGCCGTCCCCGCCGACGCGATCCCCGCGGCCGCCGAGGAGTGCGGCAAGTCCGGCGTACGGGCCGTCCTCGTCGTCACCGGCGGACTGGACGCCGTACAGGGCCGCGAACTGCTCGACACCTGCCGGTCCCACGGCATGCGCCTGGTCGGCCCCCATTGCCTCGGCCTCGCGAACACCGACCCGGAACTGCGCCTGTACGCCACGTTCGCCCCGCGTCCCCCGAGCGCCGGTACGGCCGGTGTGGCCGTGCAGTCCGGCGGGGTGGGCATCGCGCTGCTCGACGGGCTGTCCCGGCTCGGCACCGGCGTCTCCACCTTCGCCTCGCTCGGCGACAAGTACGACGTCAGCGGCAACGACATGCTCCAGTGGTGGGAGAGCGACGGCCGCACCGACCTCGCCCTGCTGTACCTGGAGTCCTTCGGCAGCCCGCGCGCCTTCTCCCGCACCGCCCGGCGTGTGGCCCGCCGGATGCCGGTCCTCACCGTCGACGCGGGCCGCACCGAGGCCGGCCGGCGTGCCGCCGCCTCCCACACCGCGGCCGCCGCGACCCGGACCATGACACGCGCCGCGCTGTTCACCCAGGCCGGCATCACGGCGACCCGCTCCTGCGGCGAACTCCTGGAAACCGCCGCGCTGATGCACTCCCAGCCGCTGCCCGCCGGACCCCGTGTCGCCGTCGTCACCAACGCGGGCGGCGCTGGCGTCCTCACCGCCGACGCCTGCGCCGAGGCCGGGCTCCAGCTCCCCGAACTCACCACGGACCTCGCGGACGACCTGCCCGCCGACGCCGTCACCGGCAACCCCGTCGACGTCACCGCCGCCGTCACCGAGGACCAGCTGACCACCTGCGTGGACCGGCTCCTGCGCCACCGTGCCGTGGACGCCGTCGTCGTCGCCCTCGTCCCCACCGCGCTCGCCGCCGCCACCGGTGACGACCTGGTCCGGGCTCTCACCCGGTCCGGACGGCGCCCCAGGCCGGTCGTCGCCGTACGCCTCGAACAGGCCCTGCCCGTCGAACTGCTGCCCGCCGCCGACGGCACCACCGTCCCCTCCTACGCCGAACCCCAGGCGGCCGCACGGGCGTTGGCGCACGCCGCCCGCCGTGCCGCATGGCTCGCCCGCCCCCTCGGCACGGTCCCCGCCCTCGACGGCGTCGAGACCGGCCGAGCCCGCGCCGTCGCCGACAGGTACCTCGACCGGCACCCGGACGGCGGCTGGCTGCATCCGCGGGACGTCGCCGAACTCCTCGGCTGCTACGGCATCCCCCAGGCGCCCTGGGCCTGGGCCGAGACCGAGGAGGACGCCGTCCTGGCCGCCGAGCGGCTGCGCGGCTTCGACGGACGCGTCGTGATGAAGGGCCACTGGCCCGGACTGGTGCACAAGAGCGCCGAGCACGCCGTCCATCTCGACCTACGGGGTGACTCCCAGGTCCGGGCCGCCTTCCGCGACCTGGAGACCCGCTTCGCCGGGCTGCTGGAGGGCGTCCTGATCCAGCCGCTCGCCGACCGGGGCACCGAGCTGTTCGCCGGTGTCGTGCAGGACGAGGTCTTCGGCCCGCTCGTCCTCTTCGGGCTCGGCGGCACCGCCAGCGACGTCCTCGCCGACCACGCCGCCCGCCTCGCCCCGCTCACCGACCACGACGTGCACGACCTGATCACGGCCGCCCGGTGCGCCCCACTCCTCCTCGGCGCGGACGGCGCACGGCCCGCCGACCTCGCCGGCCTCGAACAACTGCTGCTGCGCCTGTCCCGGATGGCGGCCGACCTGCCGCAGCTCGCCGAGGCCGACTTCAACCCGGTGCTCGCGACCCCGGAGAGCGTCACCGTGCTCGACGCGCGGGTGCGCCTGGTGCCCCGCGCGCCCCAGGACCCGTATCTGCGCCGACTCCGCCGAGGAGGCCCCCGATGAAACACGACAAGGTCGGCTCGGTCATGACCACGGACGTCGTCCGCGCCGAGTACGGCACCCCGTTCAAGGAAGTCGCCCGGCTGCTCGACCGGCACCACATCAGCGGACTCCCCGTCGTGGACGACGACGAGATGGTCCTCGGCGTCCTCTCCGAGACCGACCTGCTGGCCCGCCAGGCCGCCGAGCCCGGCACCGGAAAGCGGTTCGGCCTCGACCGGCTGACCCGCGCCGGACGCCGGCGCGGCGCGAAGGCCGAGGCCCGCACCGCCGGGCAGTTGATGACCGAGCCCCCGATCACCGTCCACGCCGACGACACCATCGTGGAGGCGGCCCGGACCATGGCATGGCACCGGGTGGAACGGCTGCCCGTCCTCGACGAGGAGAACCGCCTCGTCGGCATCGTGACCCGCCGCGACCTGCTCCAGGTCTTCCTGCGGCCGGACGAGGACATCCGCGCCGAGGTCGTCGACGAGGTGCTGGTGGGCGCCCTGTGGCTGCCGCCGCGCGCTGTCACGGTCACCGTCGTGGAGGGCGTGGTCACGCTGGCGGGCCACCTGGAACGCCGCAGCGAGACGGAGATCGCCGTGTCGATGACCCGTCAGATCGACGGCGTGGTGGCGGTGGTGAACCAGCTGTCCTACCGCCTGGACGACGCGCACACCCGCCCCGAGGAACCGGCCCTGCACGGCTTCGCGCACGACTGGCTCCGCGGGCCGTGACCCGAGAGTGGACAGGAGGGCAAGGACCATGACCACCAAGGTGCTGGTCGCCTACGGGACGACGAACGGCTCGACGGCACGGATCGCCGAGACCGTCGCCGACGTACTGGGCAAGGAGGGCCTCACCGCCGAGGCGCTGCCCGCCCGCACGGTGGAGAGCGTGTCCGGCTACGACGCCGTCGTGGTCGGCGGCGGACTGTACGCGGGACGCTGGCACAAGGACGCCCGCCGGTTCGTCCGGCGGCACCGCGCGGACCTGGCCGGCCGTCCGGTGTGGCTGTTCAGCAGCGGCCCGCTGGACCCGTCGGCCTCCGAGCGCGACATTCCCCCGGTGCCCGGGGTGAAGCGCGCGATGGACCGGGTGGACGCCGAGGGCCACATCACCTTCGGCGGCTGCCTGTCGGAGGGGGCCAGGGGCCGGGTCGCCCGGATGATCCTGCGCAGCGGGAAGGGCGGCGACTTCCGCGACTTCGCTCAGATCGAGGAGTGGGCCGGGTCGGTCGCCGCGGACCTGACGGCATAGGGGGTGTCTCACCGAGGCAGGGCGCACGGCGGTCGCCAACCCACCCAGTCCCGTTGTCAGTGGCGTGTGCCAGAGTCTGGGCATGCTCGAGATCAAGGTGGAGACGGAGAACTGGCAGCAGCACGTGCGCGTGTCGGCCGAGGAACTGGACGGGCTCGTCCGGCGCATCGGCGGTGACGGCGACCGGTTCCTGGTCGTCCAGCGCATACCCGACCTGCCCGACGTCTTCGCCCAGGTCTGGCACCAGGCCGGCGGCGCCTACACGGTGGAGCACCGCGACGGCGCGGCAGACCGGCACTTCCAGGCAACGGCCGACACGCCCGAGGCGGTCGCCACGGCGCTCACGGGCTGGGCACGCCGCCAGCCCGGATGGCACGACGGCCTGACCTGGTCGCGGCTCGACATGGGACCGGTCCAGGACGTCCCGCCGCTCGACCTCTCCGACGACGAGCGTGTCGCATTGGAGGAGCGCGTACGCGAGACGCTGGCCGGCGGCTATGCCACGCGGGCCGAACTGGCCGAACTCGCCGAGGACCACCTGGTCACCGACGACCGCCGCCCCGTGTCCCACGAGCAGGCGATCGCGCTGGCCGACCGACTGTGGCTCGAGCGCGTCGCCGAACAGGCCACGTGGCAGGGCGAGACCGATCCCGAGCGGCTCACCCGCGCGTTCACGGCCCTCCAGGAGGCCGGCATCACCGCCCGCGAGAACTTCGCCTGCTGCCGCAACTGCGGCGAGTCCGAGATCGGCGCCGCGGGCGACCCCGACGCCCGCGGGTATGTCTTCTTCCACTCCCAGTGCACGGACTCCGCCACGGCCGGCCATGGACTGATGCTGCTCTACGGCGGCTTCGACGGCTCGTCCGAGACCACGGAGGCGACAGGCCACGAGATCGTCGCCGCGCTCGACGGGGTGGGCCTCCACACGGAGTGGGACGGCGACCCGGGCCGCGCCATCACCGTCACCCCACTGGACTGGCGCCGCCGCCTGGTCGGATAGGGGGCACAGCGTCAGGCGCCGTGCGCGTCGTAGGTCTCGCGGTGGGCCAGCACCTCGTCCATGTGAGCCTCGGCCCACGTCTTGATGCCGCGCATCATCCTGTACAGCGACAGCCCCAGGTCGGTGAGTTCGTACGACACCGTGACGGGGACTGTCGGCACGACGGTGCGCGACACCAGACCGTCGCGCTCCAGCGAACGCAGCGTCTGGGTGAGCATCTTCTGGCTGACGCCGGCCAGCAGGCGCTGCAGCTCGGAGTAGCGCATCGCCCGGGGCCCGTCGGCGCAGTCGGCGCCCGGCCGGGGCGCGTCGCCGCTGCCGAGCGCGGCCAGGACCAGCGTGACCCACTTCCCGGAGATCCGGTCGAGGAGTCGGCGACTGGGACAGGCCGCGAGGAAGGCGTCGTACTCCGCCTTGGTCTGAGCCTGCCGCTGCTCCTCCGCCGTCGTCACCATGGACCGTTCCTCCCACCGTCGGGTGCCCTACGCACTTCGAAGTGCCTACTTCCCTACAGGAAGCAGCGAACCAATAGTGGTGCAAGGCGCCGTCAGGCACCAGTCCCGGACCCGACCCGAAAGGCCCATCATGACCACCCCCTCCGCCTCGCTCCCCGGAGGCGCCTGGACCCTGGGAGATCTGACCGTCACCCGGTTCGGCTACGGCGCCATGCAGTTGGCCGGCCCCGGTGTCATGGGCCCGCCCGCCGACCGCCAGGGCGCCCTCGCCGTGCTGCGCGAGGCCGTCCGCCTCGGCATCACGCACATCGACACGGCCGACGCGTACGGCCCCCACGTCACCAACGAGTTGATCCGCGAGGCGTTGCATCCGTACCCCGACGCCCTGCACCTCGTCACCAAGGTCGGCGCGGTCCGGGACGCGGACGGCGGCTGGCCTCCGGCGCGCAGGCCGGAGGAGCTGCGCCGGGCCGTCGAGGCGAACCTGGACCGCCTCGGCCTCGACACGCTGGACGTCGTCAACCTGCGGCTGGGCGACGCGCGGGGGGCCGTCCCCGGATCGCTCGCGGAGCCGTTCGACACGCTCGTCGACCTTCAGCGTCAGGGCCTGATCCGGCACCTCGGGGTCAGCAACGCGACGGCCGAACAGGTCGCCGAGGCCCGCGCGATCGCGCCGATCGTGTGCGTGCAGAACATGTACAACCTCGCCCACCGCGCTGACGACGAGCTGATCGACGAACTCGCCGAGCAGGGCGTCGCCTACGTGCCGTTCTTCCCGCTCGGCGGCTTCAGCCCGCTCCAGGCGTCCGCCCTGACGGCCGTGGCCGCTCGGCTGGACGCGACGCCGATGTCGGTCGCGCTGGCCTGGCTGCTGCGGCGGTCGCCGAACATCCTGCTGATCCCCGGCACCTCGTCGGTGGCGCACCTGCGGGAGAACGTCGCGGGAGCGGGCCTGTCGCTCTCCGACGGCGATCTCGCCGAGCTGGACAAGATCGGGCGCTGACGCCCGGCGCGCTCACGCGCGGGCGGCGCTCACCGGTCCCGACGCGAGGGTGAGGGCGCGGAAGGAGGCGACCACCGGGCGCAGGTCCACCCGGTGCCAGGCGGCCCACAGCTGCACCGACCGGTCGTGCCAGGGGAGTTCGCGGACGGCGACGGCCTCCGACATGCCGCGCACCATGCTCCGCTGCACCAGGGCGAGCCCCAGCCCGGAGGCGACCAGGCCGAGCGCGGTCAGCGGTTCGGCGGCGTCCATGCGGATGTCCGGGGTGAAGCCGGACGCGGCGCACGAGGCGACGAACGTGTCCCGCCAGACCGGATCCTGGGGATTCTCCACGCCGATCCACGGCTGCCCGTCCAGGTCCTCGGGCGTCAGCTCCGGCCGCTCCGCGAGCGGATGCCCGGCGGGCAGGGCGAGCAGCAGCGGATCCTCCAGCAGGGGCGCGGCCGTCAGGTCCGGGTCCTCGGACGGCGGCGGCTCGTGGACGAGCGCGATGTCGAGGCTGCGCTGTCGCAGCCCCTCGAACTGTTCGGCGGGGGGCAGGCTGTAGAGGGCGACGTGGATGCCGGGGCGCTCGTCGTTGAGGGAGCGCAGCGCCGCGGGCAGCACACCGGTGTGCATGGCGTCGGCGATGTAGCCGATGCACAGGCCGCCCTCCTCGCCGCGGCCCAGCCGGCGGCCCAGGTTCTCCAGGCGGTCGGCGTGCCGCAGCAGCGCCCTGGCCTCGGACAGGAAGACCTGGCCGTCGCGGGTGAGCCGGATCCGCTGCTGCCCGCGCTCGAAGAGCGTCAGACCGAGGCTCTTCTCCAGCTGCGCGATCTGCCGGCTGAGCGGTGACTGCGAGATGTGCAGCCGCTCGGCGGCCTGGCCGACGTGTTCGGTCTCGGCGACCGCCACGAAGTACCGGATCTGGCGCAGGTCGAGCATGGTGAGACCTCCAGGGACTCAAGTGTGTCCAAGCAAGTCTTGGACAGTCTCAAGTTCCGATCCTACGGTCGAACACGTCAGGTCGTCGAAGGCCCGGCCGGTGACCCCGGCCCCTCCGTCCGACGGCCCGCAGACCGCACCGTCTTCCGCACCACGACGAGGTACCACCATGTCGATCACGTCCCTCCTGCCCGGCCGTCTGGGCTTCGGCACCGCCCCGCTGGGCAACATGTTCCGGGCCATCCCCGACGACGAGGCCGCCGCCACCGTCGACGCCGCCTGGGACCAGGGCATCCGCTACTTCGACACCGCGCCCTTCTACGGCGCCGGACTGTCCGAGATCCGCCTGGGCGACGCCCTTGCGGGACGCCCCCGCGACGCCTTCGTGCTCAGCACCAAGGTCGGGCGCGTCATCCTCGACGAGACCGAGGACCCCGCCGCCCGCGACCTGGGCGAGAAGGGCGGCCTCTTCGAGCACGGCCGGCCGAACAAGATGATCAACGACTACTCGGCCGACGCGACCCTGCGGTCCATCGAGGACAGCCTCCGCCGTCTGCGGACCGACCGCCTCGACATCGTCTGGGTCCACGACGTCGCGCAGGACTTCTACGGCGACGACTGGCTGGCCGCCTACGAGTCCGCCCGCACCGGCGCGTTCCGCGTCCTGCAGCGCCTGCGCGACGAAGGCGTCATCAAGGCGTGGGGCCTGGGCGTCAACCGGGTCGAGCCGCTGGAGCTGACCCTCGACCTGGACGAGCCGAAGCCGGACGCGTTCCTGCTCGCCGGCCGCTACACCCTCCTCGACCACGACCGCGCCCTGCAGCGCCTGCTGCCGGCCGCCGAGGCCCAGAGCGTCGACATCGTCGTCGGCGGCCCCTACAGCTCCGGTGTCCTCGCGGGCGGACAGCACTTCGAGTACCAGAAGGCACCGGCCGCGGTCCTCGCCGAGGTCGACCGGATCAAGGCCCTCGCCGAGCAGTACGGCATCCCCGTCAAGGCCGCCGCGCTCCAGTTCTCCCTGGCCCACCCCGCCACGGTCGCGGCCATCCCCGGAGCCACCCGGCCCAGCCGTATCGCCGAGGACGTCGCCGCCCTCGACGCGGACGTCCCGGCCGCGTTCTGGACCGCGCTGCGCGAGGAGGGCCTGATCGCCGAGAACGCCCCCGTACCGACCGCCTGACCCGCTGATCATCGGAGTACCACCATGACCACGAGCACGAGCACGAGCACGACCGCGACCATCGACCTCCCCGTACCGGCCGATACCGTCTGGCAGCTCATCGGCGGCTTCGACGCCCTGCCGGACTGGCTGCCGTACATCCCCGTCAGCGAGCTCAGGGAGGGCGGCCGCGTCCGTGTCCTGACCAACGAGGAGGGCGGCGTCATCGTCGAACGCCTGGAGCGGTTCGACGACGACGCGCGCACCTACACCTACTCGATCGTCGACGCGCCCTTCCCCGTGACCGGCTACCGCTCCACCCTCACCGTGCACGACGTGGACGGCACCGGCTCACGCGTCGAGTGGTCCGGGACCTTCACCCCGGCCGGGGTGAGCGAGGAGGAGGCGACCGCCCTGTTCCAGGGCATCTACCGCGACGGCCTCACGGCCCTGCGCCAGACGCTCGGCGCCTGACAGAACGCCGATGCGCAGACGCTGGGCGCCTGACTCAACGCCGATGCGCCAGACGCTGGGCGCCTGGAGAACGCCGGAGCCTCAGCCGCGGAACTCCGGCTGCCGCTCCGGCGAGGCCGCCGCCAGCGCGTCCTGGACCTCCTTGACGCCGCCGCGCAGCCCGTACACGGGGGTACCGGGCTGCTGGCGCCAGGAGTCGTCCAGGCCGCCCGCGTCGACGGCGTCGAAGCCGAGCTCCTCGATCAGGGCCATCACCTTGCGCTTGGCCGCCTCGTCGTCGCCCGCCACGGGCAGCGCCATACGGTCGGGGGCGCCCTCGGGGCGGGCGCGGTCGATGAGGTCGTGGGCGTAGGTGCCGTTGAACGCCTTGATCACGGGGTGCCCGATCTGGCGTTCCGTCCAGCGGCTCTCCGTCAGCCCCTCGTCCTCGATCCCGGCGATCCTGCCGTCGCGCTGCGGGTAGTAGTTGCCGGTGTCGATGACCGCCACGCCCTCGGCCGCCCCGTCCAGCAGGCCGGACGGCAGATCCGGGACCGCCTTGAGAGGGACGGTGACCACGACGATCTCGGCGCCCCGAGCCGCCTCCTCCGCACGTACCGGCGTGGCCCCGGTCTCCTCGGCGAGTTCCGTCAAGGTCTCGGGGCCACGGGAGTTCGCGACCGAGACGTCGTGCCCGAGCGCGGTGAGGCGACGCGTGAGGTTGCCGCCGATGTGGCCGGCTCCGATGATGCCGATCTTCATGACATGCCTTCCGTCGCAAGAATGTCCTGCCCACGGCACCAACCCCCGTTCCCCGCAGGGCTATTCCGGGAATTCCGCGGACGGGTGCCGTCGCTCGCCTGTGAGCATCCGCGGGCGACCGGTTCCGGCCACGGCCCGCGCCCCCACCCGACCGACGGTGCGCCGCCCCGCAGGACCCCGCACCCCGAAACGCCGCTCACCCCGCCCACCTCACCCGTCCGGGCGCGGCCCGCTTCGGCAGGGCACCCCCGGGCTCCGGTCAGGGTGCCGACCTCCGCCCGTGGGCGTACTGTCCGCATATGGGTGACGTGCTGCGCCGCGGTCGGTGCGGGGCGCGGCCCTCCGTGCCGGACGTCCCACGCGGGCGGCGGTACCGACGGTCGGCGCACCGCCAGGTGGTGCGGCGTGGCGCGCGGACCGGGTGACGCCGTGCGGGACCTGCCGGACGGCGGTTCCGGTCCGCACGCGGAACTGCCCGTCTCCCTGCTGGCCGACCTGGTCCGGGACACCGGGGCGTCCGTCGGGATGGTGTACGTGCCGGCGCCCGGCGAGCAGTTGCTGCGCCTCGCGCTGGTGTCGGGCGTGTCGCGGCGGATCGCGGCGCCCTGGGCACGGATCCCGATGAACACGGCGATCCCGGTGGTCGACGCCATCCGTGAACGCCGGCTGATCTGGCTGGGCAGCCAGGAGGAGACCGCCCACCGCTATCCACGGCTCGGCCTCGTGCTGCCGTACGACTTCATGCTCGCCGCCGCCCCGATCACCGACGGCGGTCCTGTCTGGGGCGGCGTGGTGCTGCTGTGGCCGGTGTGGCATCCACCGGAGCTCAGCCTCGCCGAGCGGGAGGCGATCGGCACCGGGTGTGCCCGCGCGGCGCAGTTCCTGCAGCGCGAGGCGGACCGCGGCCATCTGCCCGAGATCCCGGATGTCCCGCATCTGCTGACCGCGCCCCACGCGGAGGACGCCGACCCGCTGCGGGCGATGGCGGCCCTCGCGTTCGCCGAGCGCCTGCCTGTGGGGTGCTGTGCGCTCGACCTCGACGGGCGGCTCACCTACATCAACCCGGCCGGCGCCGAACTCGTCGGCGCCGGAGCCGCCGCACTCCTCGGCAACCGGCCCTGGGAGGTGCTGCTCTGGCTGCACGACCCGCTGTTCGAGGACCGCTACCGGGCCGCGGTGATCTCCCGCCGGCCCATCACCTTCACCGCCACCCGTCCGCCCGACACCCGGCTGTCCTTCCGGCTCTACCCGAACGACACCGGCATCAGCGTCCACATCGCCCCCGCCGACGACGGATCCACCGGCCCGCACGCCACCGCCCCGGCCCCCTCACCGGCGGAACCCGTCGGCGCCGCGGCGCTCTACCACCTCACCCATGTCGCCGCCGCGCTCGCGGAGGCCGCCGGCGTCAAGGACGTCGTCGAGCTGGCGGCCGACCAGATCGTCCCCGCGTTCGGCCCGGCCGCGCTCGCCCTGCTGATGCTGCAGGACGGCCGCCTGCGCATCGCCGGGCACCGGGGGTACGGCAGGGAGCTGATCTCCCGGTTCGAGACGGCGTCCCTCACCTCCGACACCCCGGCCGTACGCGCCGTGAGCACGGGCAAGGCCAGCTTCTACCGGAGCTTCGCCGACCTCCAGCGCGACTACCCGGCGGCACGGCACCAGGACGACATGGCCTCCTATGCCTTCCTGCCCCTCATCGTCTCCGGCCGCCCCGTGGGCTCCCTCGTCCTCGCCTACGACGCGCCCCGCTCGTTCCCGCCCGCCGAGCGGGCCCTGCTCACCTCGCTGGCCGGGCTGATCGCGCAGGCCCTGGACCGCGCCCGGCTCTACGACGCCAAACACAGCCTCGCCCACACCCTGCAGAACGCCCTGCTGCCCCGCAGCCTGGGCAACGTCCCCGGCCTCGACGCGGCCGCCCGCTATCGGCCCGCGAGCCATGGCCTGGACATCGGCGGCGACTTCTACGACCTCATCCGCCGTACCCCGACGAGCGCCATCGCCGCGATCGGCGACGTCCAGGGGCACAACACGACGGCCGCCGCGCTCATGGGCCAGGTCCGCACCGCCGTCCACGCGCACGCCACCTCCGGCGCCTCGCCCGGCGACATCCTCGCCCGCACCAACCGGCTCCTGGCCGACCTGAACCCGGGCCTCTTCGTCAGCTGCCTCATCGTCCATCTGGATCTGGCCGGGCACAGCGCACGGTTGGCCACCGCCGGGCATCCGCCGGCCCTCCTGCGGCACCCGGACGGCCGGGCCGAACCCGTGACCGCCCCCGCCGGACTCCTGCTCGGCATCACCCCCGAGGCCGACTACGCCACCGTGGACATCCCGCTCCCGTCGGGCTCGGTCCTCGCCCTCTACACCGACGGCCTCGTCGAGCGGCCCGGTGTCGACATCGACGACGCGATCGCCGCCGTCACCGACCGCCTCGCCGCCACGTCCCCCGAGGACCTCGACGCCCTGGCCGACGCCCTGCTCGGCCACGCGGGCCATCCGGCGCCGAACCCGGACGACATCGCGCTGCTCCTCGTACGGCCGCTTGGCTGAGTCCGGCAGCCCGCGCGCACCCCACATCGCCTGAACGAGTGACTCTGGCCATGTGCGCACCGGGTACACGGAGGCATGGACTGCAGACCAACGCTCTCCCCGCTCGACGACACCCACCCCGTTCCGGCGCCCGTACGCGCCCTGATCAGCGGAATCGTCCAGGCCGTACGGGCCGGCGACGACCCCGCCATCCGCACCCTGCTGGAACGCCTCGCCCCCGTCGCCGACACCACGGCCCTGCTCCTGCTCCGGTACCGGCTGGGCCTCGGCGAGGAGTCGGCCGACGCCGGGACCCATGTGCGAGACGGGGGAGCGGGGGCCGCTCCGGCCCGCGCGGAGACGGGCGTGTCCTAGGTCGTGTCCGTAAAGTCGCGTCGTCCGCCCGTAGGGCGTGCCGGGCGTCGAACGGCAGGCGGGACTTTGCGGACACGGCCCAGGGGGGCTTGTCGATCGGGCCGGGCTCCCGGCGCCTGGCACCGCGCCTGGCCGCGGCCAAGGCGGGCGTGCTCGGACTGACCCGCACCCTCGCCCTCGAAGCCGCCCCGGACGGCATCCGTGTCAACGCGGTCTGCGCCGGCTGCCGCACCCCGCCGATGGCCGCCCAGCACGACTCCCGGCCCGAACCCGGTGGCGGCCTGGGCACACCTGGCCTTCGTGCAGCCGTTCGGCCGGATCGCGGAACCGGTGGGGATCGCGCACGTGGTCGCGTTCCTGGCGTCCCCGGAGGCGAGCTTCGTCACCGGCGCGACCTGGAACGTCGACGGCGGCCTCGGTACCCGTACGACGAAGCGCCGGGCGGTCGTCGGCCGCCCGGCGCTTCAGTCCGCCGATGCTCAGCGAGCGGCCAGCAGTTCCAGGGTGTCGATCACGCGGTGGGAGAAGCCCCACTCGTTGTCGTACCAGGCGACCACCTTGACGTGGCGGCCGTCGACGCGGGTCAGGGCCGAGTCGAAGATCGACGAGGCGGGGTTGCCGGTGATGTCGGAGGACACCAGCGGGTCCTCGGAGTACTCCAGGACACCGGCGAGCGGGCCCTCGGCCGCCGTGCGGTAGGCCTCCAGCACGTCCTCGCGGGTCACGTCCCGCGCCACGGTCGTGTTCAGCTCGACGATCGAGCCGACCGGCACCGGTACGCGGATCGAGTCGCCGGACAGCTTGCCGTCGAGCTCCGGCAGGACCAGGCCGATCGCCTTCGCGGCGCCGGTGGTGGTCGGGACGATGTTGACGCCGGCGGCGCGGGCGCGGCGGGCGTCGCGGTGCGGGCCGTCCTGGAGGTTCTGCTCCTGGGTGTAGGCGTGCACCGTCGTCATGAAGCCGTGCTCGATCCCGGCGAGGTCGTTCAGCACCTTGGCCAGCGGGGCCAGCGCGTTCGTGGTGCACGAGGCGTTCGAGACGATCGTGTGCAGCTCCGCGTCGTACGAGTCGGAGTTGACGCCGTAGGCGAGGGTGACGTCCGCGCCGTCCGACGGCGCGCTCACCAGCACCTTGCGGGCGCCGGCGTCCAGGTGCGCGCGGGCCGCCTTCGCCGAGGTGAACCGGCCGGTGGCCTCCAGGACGATGTCCACGCCGAGCTCGGCCCAGGGCAGCTGCGCCGGCTCACGCTCGGCCAGGACCTTGATGCGCCGCCCGTCGACCACGAGGGTGTCCCCGTCGACCGTCACCGGACGCCCGAGCCGGCCGGCCGTGCTGTCGAAGGCCAGCAGCCGGGCGAGCGTGGCGGGCTCGGTCAGGTCGTTGACGGCGACGATCTCGAGGGCGCTGTCGCGCTCCAGCAGGGCGCGCAGCACGTTGCGTCCGATGCGGCCGAAACCGTTGATGGCGATGCGAGTCATGAGTGGGTGTCCCTTCTTGTTGCCACCACCAAGGCTCGCGCGCGCGGGGACGGCCGGACAGTGGCGGGACCGCCACGGTTCGCAAGGATGTCGCCAGGGCCGTCCCCAGGCGGCCTACTCGCCGCGCGTGAACGTGCGCCGGTAGTCGCTCGGCGTCGTCCCGAGGATCCGCTGGAAGTGCAGACGCAGATTCGCGCCGGTGCCCAGCCCGACGTCGGCGGCGATCTGCTCGACGCTGCGCTCGGAGCGTTCCAGCAGCTCACGGGCCAGATCGATCCGGGCCCGCATCACCCACTGCATCGGCGTGTAGCCCGTCTCCTCCACGAAACGCCGGGAGAACGTGCGCGCCGACACCCCCGCCTGCCGCGCCAGGACGTCCAGGGTCAGGGGCTCGCCGAGCCGGTGCAGGGCCCACTCCCTGGTGGCGCCGAACCGCTCGCCCAGCGGCTCGGGCACACTGCGCGGCACGTACTGGGCCTGGCCGCCGCTGCGGTACGGGGCCGCCACCAGCCGGCGGGCCGCGTGGTTGGAGGCGGCCACCCCGAGGTCGCCGCGCAGGATGTGCAGGCACAGGTCGATTCCGGAGGCGGCACCGGCCGACGTCAGCACGCTGCCCTCGTCGACGAACAGGACGTTCTCGTCGACCTGGACCCGCGGATGGCGGGCGGCGAGCGCCCGCGTGTAGTGCCAGTGCGTGGTCGCGCGCCGCCCGTCGAGCAGACCGGTGGCGGCGAGCGTGAAGGCCCCGGTCGAGATGGCGGCGAGCCGCGCCCCGCGCGTGTGCGCCTCGATCAGCGCGTCGACGACCGGCCGCGGCGGGTCGTCGCGGTCCGGATGCCGGTAGCCGGGCACGAACACGATGTCCGCCCAGGCCAGCGCGTCGAGACCGTGCGCGACGGCGTACGACAGGCCGTCCCCGCCGGTCACCAGCCCGGGCGTCGCCCCGCACACCCGCACCTCGTACGGCATGCTCGCCCGGGTCGTGAACACCTGCGCGGGGATGCCGACGTCCAGCGGCTTGGCGCCCTCGCTGACGAGGACGGCGACACGGTGCAGACGGGGGAGTGACACGGGGACGAGGATACGGAGGCCCCGACCTGGGAGGCGTCCGCAGGGCCCCGGACGTACGTCACTCCGCGTGACCGGCGTCCGGCCCGCTGCTGTGGGCGAAGCGGACCGGGGTGTTATTGAATGGGGTGTGCGGCCAGAGATCTCGGGACCCCGTCACCCTGGCTCCGGTACGGCGCCGGCGCGGTGCCGTGGCCGGCGAGCGAGCTGAGAGAACCGCATGGACTCCACGCCTCCCCCGTCGTCTGCGTCACCGTTCGACATGGTCAGCGGTGCGCTGGGGGAGTACATCCCGCACGGCGACGCCGAGGACACCGGGGACATCGACGAGTCGGCCGCGTCGCGCGGGGAGGGAAAACCCCGGCGGGGCGCCGGGCGTCCCGAGCAGATACTCGGCGCGGTCAACGTCGACAGGGATCTCAGGATCACCGACTCCAACCTGGACGCGCCCGTCTTCGCGGGAGTGGACCCCGTCCCCGGGATGCCCTTCGTCGACCTCCTGCCGCCCTGGGACGTCCCCACGGTGACCCGGCGGCTGCGCCAGGTCCTCGAGACCGGCGAGCCGCATGTCGCCCGGGTCCAGCGGCTGCGCCGCCGCGACGGCTCCGAGCTGGTCGTCTCCATGAGCATCCTGTCCGCCGCGGGACCCCGGGAAGGCCTGACCATCTCCCTGATCGCCATGGCGCGACGGCTCCACCTGTACGCCGCCGAGACCGCGATCGGCACCTCCCTGGACATCGGCGAGACCGCGCAGTCCCTCGCCGAGTCCCTGCTGGCCTGGGGTGACGTGGCCGCCATCGACCTCGACTTCGCGGTGTGGACCGGCGAGGTGGTCACCGACCGCCCGCAGGGCCGCGTACGGCTCCGCCGCGCCGCCCTCGTACCGGACCGGGCCTGGCCCGACGGCTATGTCACCCCTGGTGACGACCTGCCCGCCGACGCGAGCCGCCTGCTGTCCCACGCGATCCGCCGGGACGACCCCGCGCAGGCCGTCGTCCTGCCCGACCGGGCGGCCGTCGAGCGGGTCCTCGGCACCCCCCGCCTCGCCCGCACCCTGATCCCCGGCGACCAGGCGGCCTGCGTGGCGTGTGTGCCCCTGGTGCTGGACGGCGAGCCGCCCGTCGTCCTCGGCGTGGCCGAGGTCTGGCGGCGCGCCGACCGGCCCTTCGAGGACGGCGAGCTGTTCGACCTGCAGGAACTGGTGGCCCGCACCGCCCACCACGTCGACCTCGCCCGGCAGCACCAGCGCGAGCACACCCAGGTCCTGGCGCTGCAGCGCCGTCTGCTGCCCCGGTCCGCCGGCGACACCATCGAGACCGCCAGCGTCTACCAGCCCGCCACCCCGGACAGCGCCGGCGTCGGCGGCGACTGGGTCAACAGCTTCCCGCTGCCGGACGGCCGTACCGCGATGGTCGTCGGGGACGTGGTCGGGCACGGCCTTGGCGCGGCGGCGACCATGGGGCAGCTCAGCATGGAGGCCCGCGCGCTGCTGTCCGCGGGGCTCGCGCCCGGCGAGGTGCTGGAGCACCTGGACGACACGGTGTCGCTGCTGGACGACGCGGAGTCGGGGCTCGCGGCCGGCTACAGCGCCCTCGGCTCGACCTGCTGCATCGCCGTGTACGACCCGGTCAGCCACCGGGTGGAGCTGGCCAGCGCCGGTCATCTGCCGCCGATCCTCGTGCCCCCGGACGGCACCGCCGGACCGGTCGCGGTCCGCCCGCACCCCGGGCTGGGCGCCGAGTTCGCGTTGCGGGAGCCGTTCGACGTGTACGCGTTCGCCGCGCCCCCCGGCTCGATGCTCGCCCTCTACACGGACGGCCTGGTGGAGGATCCGGCGATGTCCATCGACGAGGGCATCGGCAGGCTGTCCGACGCGGTGTCGGCGGTGCATCCGTGGGACCCCCTGGAGGAGGCGGCCCGGCGTGTCGTCCGCTCGCTGGCGCCCGCGCACCGGCGTGACGACGTCACCCTGCTGCTCGCCCGCATGATCGGCTACCGCAAGGAGGACACCGCGACGTGGCGGCTGCCCGCCCGCGGTGACGCGGCGGCCCGGGCGCGCGCACTGGTCACCGGGCTGTTGGAGCGGTGGGGCACCCGCGAGGACACCAGGGACAGCGTGCTGCTGGTGGTCGGCGAGCTGGTCGCCAACGCGGTCCGCTTCGCCCGCGGGCCCCTCACGGTCCGGCTGATCAGGGGCGGACACGGCCAGCTGCTGTGCGAGGTGGGGGACAAGGGCAACGGCAGGCCTCGGCTCGGCCGCAAGGACCTTCTCGGCGACGGCGGCCGGGGACTGCACGTCGTCCACGGGCTCACCACCCGGTGGGGCGTGCGCTGGACCGACGACGGCAAGGTGGTCTGGGCCTCGGTGGGACGCTGAGGCCTACAGCCACCGACCTTCCAGCGCCGTGGCCGTCAGGCCCGGTGCCGCCGCGTACAGCACGGCGCGGCTGCCCGCCGGCTGCCCGGCGTCGTACGCCCGCCGCATGATGTCGAACACGGCGGCTCCGCCGCGGTTGCCGCTGGTGTAGCTGTCCCGGCTGAACTCCAGCAGTCCAGCCGGCCACGCCTCGGGCATCGTCTGCTCCATGTACTCCAGCACCCGCGTCCCGCCGGGGTGCGCGAGCAGTACGTCGGGGTGCCAGGCCTCGGGGTCCTCCCCGTACCGCTCCTGGAGCCAGGCCCACATCGCGGTGACGGTCTCCTGCACGGCACGCGGGCCGCGCCGGTCCATCACGAAATGCGTCCCGTCCGCACGGGTCTCCAGGCGGTGCAGGTCCTGGGTGCCGGGCAGGGTGTGGTTCCAGGCGGAGTCCAGCCGCAGGACCGACTCGGGCCGCGGGCGGCCGGTGACGACGGCGGCGACCGCCGTGTCGGCGAACAGCAGCCGGACGATCAGGGACTCCAGGGTGTCGTCCGCGGGCTGGTAGGTCGTGCTCAGCGCCTCAGAGATCACCACGAGGACCACCCGGTCGGGGTCCGCGGCCACCAGGTCGGCGGCCAGCGCCAGCGAGCGGGTCCCGGCGATGCAGGCCCACTGGGTGGCGGGAAGCAGCAGGACGTCGTCCCGCAGGGGGAGCCGGTTGGCGAGGGAGACGTCCAGACCGGGCAGGGCGGGCGTGGTGGAGTTGCTGGTGATCACGCAGTCGATGTCCGAGGCGTCCAGACCGGCGATCTGGAGGGCGCCGCGCGCCGCGCGCTCGCCGTACTCCTGGACGGCGGCCCAGGCGGGCGCGGTGCGCTCGGCGACGGTCTGCGGTGCGGGTATCGACTCCAGGGCGGCGATCACCCGGTCCGCGTCAGGCCCCGTGAGGCCTTCGCCGGCCAGCGCCGCGCGCGTCGCGTCGGCACCGGCGGCCGGCAGCCCGTCGCCCCGGCCGGGGGCGACGGCGGCCTGGAGCGGCAGCATCCAGCCGCGGGCCTCGATCCCCGTACTGGCAGCGATGCTCTCGACACGCGGCGCCCAGGCCGCGTCCGGGTGCCGGCCGAGGACGTCCGCCACGATCTCGCTGGTCTTCACGGTGTGCTCGCCGTGGATCACGGCAGGGGGGCTCAGGAACGCGGGCATGGGTGGCACCTCTCTGCGGAAAGCGGGGGGCGTACGTCGTCACGGGAAGCGCGGGGCGTACGGCACGAGCGCTGTGGTGTGCGTCACTTAGGTGGGGCGTATCCAAATCGACGCCGACAAGGCCCAGTTCGGGCGTGTGCGTCCGAGTCGAGCTTGGGCCTATTCGGGCATTTCCGCTGTGATGCGGGCAACTTGGATCGCATCCATGTCTGTGACGCCGCGCACAGGAGGCGGTGAACTGACCGGGCATCAGAACGCGGACGTGCCCCGAACCCTCCTGGGCTCGGGGCACGTGGGCCGGTACGGGCGGCGGACTCAGGGATGCAGGGTCGGCCGGTAGGTGAGTTCCTGGATGTGGCCGTCGAGCGTCCGGTGGTCGATCAGTTCGAGGTCGAAGTCGGCCGCGCCCTGGAAGATCGGGTCCAGTCCGCTCTTGCCGGTGATCACGGGGAACAGTGTCACCTGGATGCGGTCCACGAGGCCGGCCGCCATCAGTGCCCGGTTCATCGACAGGCTGCCGTGCGAGCGCAGCGGTACGTCCGACTCCTCCTTGAGGCGGGCGACCACGTCCACGGCGTCACCCCCGACGACCCGGGCGTCCGGCCAGTCGAGGGGCTCCTCGAGCGTGTTCGACACGACCGTGGCCGGCGTGTTCCGCATCCGGGTCACCCACGGGTCGTGCACCGCCTCGTCCGTGTCCGAGGCGATCAGCTGGGCGAAGACGCGGTACGTGTGGGCGCCGAAGACCATCCGCTGCTCCTCGCCGTAGAGCGAGAGGCGGTGGTCGAGGAGCTCGGGGCCCTGCTTGCCCCAGTAGCCCGTCCAGTCGCCGCCGGCGGCGCCGAAGCCGTCGAGACTGGAGAAGACGTCGAACGTGTAGATGGCGGTCATGGCGGGACTCCCGGGGGATGCGAGGGCGGTACTGCTCCTATAGACCGGCGCCCGCCGCCATACTCATCGCCCCCCTTGTCGCAACGTCACCGTCTGCCCCGGCTTCCCCTGTATAAACAAGGCAACCTCGGTGTATGGATTGAGGATCGCAGGGCAATCGAGGGTCAGGAGGTTGATAACTATGGTTCCCCTGCTTCTTGTCCTGCTTCTGGCCCTCATCCTGTTCGGTGCGGGCTTCGCCCTCAAGGCCCTGTGGTGGATCGCGGTCGTGGTTCTGGTCGTGTGGCTGCTCGGCTTCGTGATGCGCTCCACCACGGCAGGTGGTGGTCGCGGCCGCTGGTACCGATGGTGACCTGACACCGTCACCGCACAGCGAAGGGCCCGGCTTCGGCCGGGCCCTTCGCTGTGCGCTCACATCCGAGACGGTGCCCCTCAGTCCTTGTCCACGGGCTCCTGGGTGAGGACCGCGTGGAAGCGCCGGGTGTGGTCCACCCGCCTCACCGGCCCGGTCAGGGTGACCGTCGCCGTCAGACACGCGTCGGTGCTGGACGCGGCCAGCCGGAGCTCCAGCTCGCCGGGCTCCACGACCCGGTGCCCGTCGCGGCCGGTGAACGAGGCGACGTCCGCCGGGACCGTGACCCGCACCCGGCGTGCCTCGCCCGGCTCCAGCGGGACGCGGGTGTAGCCGACGAGCCGCTGCACGGGCTGTACGACGGACGCCACCGGGTCGTGCAGATAGAGCTGGACGACCTCCGTCCCCGCCCGGTCACCGGTGTTGCGGACGGTCAGGGAGAGCGCGAACTCGCCGTCCGTGGCCGCCTGTTCGGTGCCGACCGTCAGGTCGCTCCACGCGAACGTGGTGTACGACAGCCCGTGCCCGAAGCCGAACGCCGGGGTCGGGTCGATGTTGGAGACCTCGCTGGCCTGGGCGAGCCGGGCACCGAGATAGGTGGACGGCTGCGAACCCGCGCCACGCGGCACACTGACCGGCAGCCGCCCGGACGGGTTGGTGCGGCCGCTCAGCACACCGGCGATCGCACGGGTGCCCTCCTCGCCCGGGAAGAACGACTGGACGATCGCCGCGGACTCGTCGACGGCCCGGCCGAGGGCGTACGGCCGCCCGGCGAGCAGGACGGTGACGACCGGCGTGCCGGAGTCGAGCAGCGCGTCGAGGAGCTGCTGCTGGGCGCCGGGCAGGGCCAGCGACTCGGCGTCGCAGCCCTCACCGCTCGTACCGCGTCCGAACAGGCCCGCGCGGTCGCCCAGGACGGCGACGACGACCTCCGCGTCACGCGCCGCGTCGACCGCCGCGGCGATGCCGGAGAGGTCCCCGTCGTCGACGCCGGTGCCCCGGACGGCGGTGATCTCCGCGTCGGGGAACTCGGCGGTCAACGTGTCCTGCAACGTGGGCAGTTCGAGCCCCACGGGGAACTCGGGGTGCTGCACACCGACGTGCAGGGGGAACGAGTAGCAGCCCAGCACCGCGGTGGGCTCGGCCGCGTTGGGGCCGACGAGGGCGATCCGGCGGGGCCGGGTCAGCGGCAGCGTGCCGTCGTTGCCGAGCAGGACGACGGCCTGATCGGCGATCCGCCGGGCCAGTTCCCGGTTCGCCGCGCGGTCCAGGTCGATCCGGCCGCGCAGCGCCTCGGCGTCGTCCAGGTCGGCGCCGTCGAGCGCGGGCGGCACGGGGCTCCAGTCCGCGTCGAGCAGCCCGAGGTGCGCCTTCTGGGTGAGGACGCGGCGCAGGGCGCGGTCGACGATCTCCTCCGGGACGCGGCCCTCGGTGACGGCCTCGACGAGGGGCGCCCCGAACGTCTTGACGGTGGGCAGCTCGACGTCGACGCCGGCCTTCAGGGCGGCGCCGGCGGCGTCGCCGAAGTCACCGGCGACCCCGTGCAGCGTCTTGAGGAAGGCGATGCCGAAGTAGTCCGCGACGACGGTGCCGTCGAAGTCCCAGGTGTCGCGCAGCAGTCCGGTCAGCAGGGCCTCGTCCGCGGCGGAGGGGATGCCGTCGGTGTCGGTGTAGGCGTGCATCACCGAGCGGGCCCCGCCCTCGCGGATCGCCATCTCGAACGGCGGCAGCAGCACGTCGGCGCGTTCGCGGGGGCCCACGGAGGTGGGGGCGAGGTTGCGTCCGGCGCGGGAGGCCGAGTAGCCGACGAAGTGCTTGAGGGTCGCGACGATCCCGGCGGACTCCAGGCCGGCCACATAGGCGGTGCCGATGGATCCGACGAGGTACGGGTCCTCGCCGATGGTCTCCTCGACCCGGCCCCAGCGGGCGTCGCGCACCACGTCGAGGACCGGGGCGAGGCCCTGGTGCACGCCGACGGACCGCATGTCACGGCCGATCGCCTCGGCCATCGCGCGGACCAGCGAGGGGTCGAAGGTGGCACCCCAGGACAGCGGGACGGGGTAGGCGGTGGCGCCCCAGGCGGCGAAGCCGGCCAGGCACTCGTCGTGGGCGAGGGCGGGGATGCCGAAGCGGTTCGCCGAGGCGATCCGGGCCTGGGTGCGCATCAGGGACAGCGCGCCGATGGCGGGGTCGACGGGCACGGTGCCGAAGGGCCGCGTGAGCTGGCCCAGACCGGTGGGGAGCAGCGCGTCGAGGTCGACGGCCTCCTCCATGTCGTGCTGGTGCGGGGCGACCTCGCCGCCCTGGTCGGAGGCGCCGACCCAGACGCCGTACAGCTGGGCGATCTTCTCCTGGAGGGTCATGGCGCCGATCAGCGCGTCGACCCGGGCGGCGACGGGGTGGGAGGGGTCGTTCCAGAGGGGGGTCTCGGGGGTGGTCTCTACGGCCACGTCGGTGTTCACTTTCCTCCGACACCCATCAGGCCCCGGACGAGGGCGCGACGGGCGAACAGGTAGACGAGCAGGATGGGCACCATGGACAGGACCACGGCTCCCAGCAGACCGGGGATGTCGATGCCGTGTTCGGTCTGGAAGTTGTACAGACCCAGCGTGACGACCTTGGTGGAGTCGGACTGGGTGAGGACCAGCGGGAACAGGAAGCCGTTCCACGCCTGGAGTGCCGAGAAGACGACGATCGTGGACAGCCCGCCCCGGGACAGCGGCATCACGAGCTGGAAGAACATGCGCAGCGGGCTCGCGCCGTCCATGGCCATGGCCTCGTAGAGCTCCGGGGATATGTCCCGCATGCTGCCGCTGAGGATGAGCGCCGACATCGGCAGACAGAACGCCGCCGTGGGCAGGATGACGCCCAGCAGGTTGTCGTACAGCCCGGCCTCGCTGATGAGGTAGAACATCGGCACGATGACGGCCTGGGCCGGGATCGCGAGGCCGAGCAGGAACAGCCGGAAGATCGCCGAGGTGGTCCGGCCGCGGCTGCGGACGATCGCGTAGGCGAGCGGCGGGACCAGCAGCAGCACGATGCCGATCACGCAGCCGGTGACGACGAGCGTGTTGACGAAGTACTGGCCGAAGCCCGAGTCGAAGGCGCCGGCGTAGTTGTCCAGGGTGAAGCTGTCGGGCAGGGAGACCGGGCCGTTCTCGGCGTAGTCCTGCCGGGTGCGCAGCGTCGCGGCGAGCATCACGTACAGCGGCAGACCGACGACGAACAGCCAGACGAGCGAGCCGGCGCCGGCCAGGTAGTTGGGGCGGCGCCTCATGACACACCCTCCATGGTGCTGCGCATCTTGTCGTAGCCGGACACCCGGACGACGACCAGCGAGATGATCGTGGCCGCGACCACCAGGGCCAGGGCGATCGCCGAGCCGGTGCCGAAGTCGAAGCCCTGGAACGCCTTGTCGTACATGTAGTAGGCGCTGATGGTGGTGTCGGTGCCGGGGCCGCCCTGGGTGAGGATCAGGACCGTCTCGAAGGTGGTCAGACCGCCGACGATCATCAGGATCATCGAGGTGATCATCGAGTTGCGCAGCTGCGGCAGCGTGATGTGGAAGAACTGGCGGTAGCGGCCGGCCCCGTCGATCTCCGCGGCCTGGTAGAGGACTTCGGGGACGGCACGGGCGGCGCCCTGGTAGATCAGCGTGTGGAACGGCGTGAACTGCCAGGTGCTGACGAACGCCAGGACGCCGATGGCGGTGGCCTGTTCGCCGAACAGGTTGCCGTCGCCGAACAGCCAGGTGGCCTCCGCGGGGATGCCGAAGTTCGGGTCGAGCAGCGCCCGCCAGAGCACGGAGACGGCCGTGGCGGACAGCAGCAGCGGGATGAAGTAGATGACCGACAGCACGGCGCGGTTGCGCTGGTTGCCGGCCGCCCAGACCCCGAGGACGATGCTGAGCGGTGTCTGGATGACGACGCCGAGCACGGTCAGGAGCAGGGTCAGCCAGATGCTGTTCAGCATCACCGGGTCGTCCATCAGGCGCGACCAGTTGTCCATGCCCACGAACTGGGGGGAGCTGATGCCGTCCCAGGTCATGAAGGACAGCACCGCCACCATGACCAGCGGGGCGATCGCGAAGAGGGCGAAGAACAGTGCGGCGGGCAGCGCCCAGGCGAAGCTCGGGCGGCCCACCTTCGTGGCGTTCGAGGCGGGCGGCCGCCGCCGGGCCCCCTTGCGGGGGCCGGCGGCGGGCCGGGCGCTCGTGATCTGTGTGGTCATGAGCCGTTCGTCAGTCGGTCGGGAGAGCCTGCATGGCCTTGATGAAGCCGTCCGTGTCGAGCTGTCCGTTGAAGAACTGCTGGATGGCCTTGTGCATGTCCGAGCTGGCCTTCTGCGGGTACGCCTGGTCCCACGACAGCTGGAACGACGGGGCGTCGGCGACCAGGTCGTACTGGAAGCGGGAGTACTTCGGGTCGGCGGCCTGGTCGAGGAAGTCCTTGGTGTTGGTGGTCGTCGGCAGGTTGCCGATGTCCATCTGCGCCTTGACGAAGTCGTCGGAGTACATGAGCTTCAGGAACTCGGCGACGGCCTCGGGGTGCTTGGTCTTCTTCATGACCGAGTAGTAGTTGTTGGTGTTGCCGGCCACGTTCTTCGGGTCGCCCTTGCCGCCGGAGACGGTCGGGAAGGCGGTGTAGCCGAGGCTCTTCTCGGCGAAGTCCGGGTGGTCGGTGAGCTGCTGGGAGTAGTACCAGGAGCCCATCAGCTCGAAGCCGGCCTTGCCGGAGGCGACCAGCTGGACGGAGCCGGCGTTGGTGTACTTGACCGAGTCGTAGTTCTTGCCGAAGGCCCCGGCGTCGACCAGTTCCCTGATCATGTCCAGCGCCTTCTTGCTGTCCGGGCTCTCCCAGGCGCTCTTGTCGCCGCCGAGGGCCTTCGCGAACAGCTCCGGGCCGGCCACGCGGTCGTAGAGGTACTGGAACCACATCTGGGTCGGCCAGATGTCGCCGCCGCCGAGCGCGATCGGGGTGACGCCCTTCGCCTTCAGCGCGCTGACGGCCTCGAGGAGCTCGTCCCAGGTCTTCGGCGGCTTCACGCCCGCCTCGTCGAGCACCTTCTTGTTGTGGAAGAGCAGGACGGGCTGGGTGCCGCGCATCGGGACGCCGTACGGCTTGCCGTCCACCACCGCGTTGTTGAACACGGAGGGCAGGAACTTGTTCTCCAGGTCCGGGTTCTTCTCGATGAAGTCGTCGAGCGGCATCAGGAGGCCGGCCTTGACGAACGGCTTGATGCTGCCGCCGCCCCAGTTGAAGAAGACGTCCGGGGCCTGCGGGGTGTTGATGATCGTCTGCAGCTTCTTCTGGTAGTCCGCACCGGGGAGGGTGTCGAGGACGACCTTGACGTCGGAGGTCTTGTTGAACTTCTCGACGAGCTGCTTCTCCACCTTGTTGGTGGCGTCCCCGTAGACCAGGACATGGATCTTGCCGTCGGACCCCGAGCCCCCGTCGCCGTCCCCACAGGCCGAGAGCGTCAGCGCGAGAGTGAGCGTCGCACCGCAGGCGACCAGTCTGGGCAAGCGCGCACGTGTCTTCATCGTTCGCCTTTCGAAAGTTTCGGCCTCATCGCCGAAAGTCCATGCGGTGGGACAGTAGGTCAGAGCCCACATCCGGTCAACGGTCATGTCGCTACTCGACCGAACCGTTACCGATCGGCGGTGGCCTATCCTGCGTTCATGCACGAAGACGAAGAGGTGAGCGGCAGAGTCACGTTGGCGGCGGTAGCGAAAGAAGCCGGTGTCTCCATGCCGACAGTTTCGAAGGTCCTGAACGGACGGACGGACGTCTCCCGCGCGACCCGCGCCAAGGTGGAGCACCTGCTCGAGGTCCACGGCTACCGGCGGCGCGCCCAGGCGGCGTCGCGCTCCCCGCTCATCGAGCTCGTCTTCCACGAACTGGAGAGCGTCTGGGCGATGGAGCTGATCAGGGGCGTGGAGAACGTCGCCCGGGACAACCGGGCGACCGTCGCGCTCACCGAGAGCGGCACCCGGCACACCCCCGGCCCCGACTGGCTGCCCGGAGTGCTGCAACGCCGGCCGATGGGCGTGGTGCTGGTCTTCTCGACCCTGCGCGAGGACGTCAAACGGCGGCTCAGGGCGGCGGCGATCCCCTTCGTCATCGTCGACCCTGCGGGCGACCCGGACCCGGACGTGCCCTCGGTCGGCTCCGCGAACTGGGCGGGCGGTCTCGCCGCCACCCGTCACCTCACGGACCTCGGGCACCGGCGCATCGCCATCGTCACCGGACCCGAGGACATGCTGTGCTCACTGGCCCGGCTCGACGGCTACCGCTCGGCGATGTCGATGGCCGGCCTGGAGTGCGACCCCCGGCTGACGCGCTTCGGCGACTTCCACGTCCAGGGCGGCTACGAGCACGCCATGTCCCTGCTGGACGGCCCCGACCGCCCCACGGCCATCTTCGCGGGCAGCGACCTCCAGGCGCTCGGCGTCCTGGAGGCGGCCCGCGTCAAGGGTCTGCGCGTGCCCGAGGACCTGTCGGTGGTCGGCTACGACGACGTGCCGCTCGCCCAGTGGTCGAGCCCGCCGCTCACCACCGTCCACCAGCCGCTGCGCACCATGGCCGAGGAGGCCGCCCGTATGCTCGTCCGCCCCGACGAACCCGGCACCGGCGCCCAGCGCATCGAACTCGCCACCCACCTGGTGATACGCCGGAGCACTGCACCACCGCGGCAGGGCTGAGCGCACACCGGACGCGGCCCTCGCGCGGGTTCGGCGTACGGGAAAGCCGGGCGGGCCGCGCGTGTGCGCGGCCCGCCCGGAAGGGGTCTGCCCCCGTCCCCTCCTCGGCGCGGGGGCGGACCCGTGGGGCGGCCGGGGGAGCCGCCGCCCCGGACTCCGGTCAGGCGCCGGGCAGCACGCCCGTGCGGGTCACCTCGGCGTACCAGCGGGCGCTGGCCTTCGGGATGCGCCTGCCGGTCGGGTAGTCCACGTACACCGCGCCGAAGCGCTTGCTGTAGCCGTGGGCCCACTCGAAGTTGTCCAGCAGGGACCACAGGAAGTAGCCCCGTACGTCGGAGCCGTCCGCGATGGCCCGGTGCACGGCGGCCAGGTGGTCGCGGACGTACGCGATCCGCGCCGGGTCGTTGACCCGCCCCTCCGGGTCGGCGTAGTCGTCGAACGCAGCGCCGTTCTCGGTGATCACCAGAGGCAGCCGCGGGAAGTCCTGCGACAGCCGGCGCAGCAGGTCGTACAGACCGGTGGCGTCGACGGCCCAGCCCATGGCGGTGGTGGGGCCGGGCGGCTGGTGGAAGGAGACCCTGTCGGCGGCCGGCCACGGGCTGTGCGGGCTGTTGCCGTGCCCGTCGGAGTTGTGCGTACCGCTGCCGTCCGTCTCGGAGACCAGCGTGGGCGTGTAGTAGTTGACGCCGAGGAAGTCCAGCGGCTGGTGGATCCGCTCCAGGTCCCCGTCGGCCACGAACGACCAGTCCGTCAGCGACGCCGTGTCCTTGAAGAGGTCCTCCGGGTAGGCGCCCTGGAGCATCGGGCCGGTGAAGACCCGGTTGGCGAGGGCGTCGATCCGGCGGGCCGCGTCGACGTCGGCCTCCCGTGTCGTCAACGGGCGGACGTGGTGGATGTTGAGCGTGACCGAGCACTGGGTGCCGGACGGCGTACGGTCGCGCACCGCCTGCACGGCCAGGCCGTGCGCCAGGTTGAGGTGGTGCGCGGCGCGCAGCGCGGCCACCGGGTCGGTCCGGCCGGGAGCGTGCACACCGGAGCCGTAGCCCAGGAAGGCGCTGCACCAGGGCTCGTTGAGCGTGGTCCAGGTCTTCACCCGGTCACCGAGGGCGTCGGCGGCGATCGCCGCGTACTCGGCGAACCGCTCGGCGGTGGCCCGCTCCGGCCAGCCGCCGGCGTCCTCCAGCTCCTGCGGCAGATCCCAGTGGTAGAGGGTGGCGACGGGCTGGATGCCCTTCTCCAGCAGCTCGTCCGTCAGACGCCGGTAGAAGTCCAGGCCCTTCTGCACGGCGGGGCCGCGCCCGGTGGGCTGGATACGGGGCCAGGCCAGCGAGAACCGGTAGGCGCCCAGGCCGAGTTCGGCCATGAGCGCGACGTCCTCGCGCCAGCGGTGGTAGTGGTCGGTGGCGATGTCACCGGTGTCGCCGTTGCGGACCCGTCCCGGCGTCCTGGCGTAGGTGTCCCAGATCGACGGCGTGCGCCCGTCCTCGGCGGCCGCCCCCTCGATCTGGTACGAGGCGGTCGCGGAGCCCCAGAGGAAGCCCTTGGGGAAGGTGCGGGTGCCGTCGATGCCGGACTCGCTCTGCTGTGCAGCGGTGACCACGGAAGTCCTTTCAGAAGTGGGGCCGTTCGCGTGGAGCGAAGGGCCGACACGGATTGAGCGGGCCCGGCGAGGTGCGGCCGGGCCGGTGTGCGGGGTCAGCCCTTGACGGCGCCGGCCATGATGCCGCTGACGATCTGCCGTCCGAAGACGATGAACATCGCCAGCAGCGGAAGCGTGCCGAGCAGCGCGCCCGCCATGATCAGCGACTGGTCGCGGACATAGCCGGCACTGAGCTGGGTGAGGGCGACCGGAACCGTCGGGTTGGTCATGTCGAGCACCACGAACGGCCAGAAGAAGTCGTTCCAGGCGTGCACGAACGTGATCATGAACAGGACGGCCATGGCGGGCCGCGCCACCGGGAGCACGATGCTCCAGAAGATGCGCAACGAGTGCGCCCCGTCCACGCGTCCGGCCTCGACCAGCTCGTCCGGCAGCGCCTCCGACAGGTACTGGCGCATGAAGAACACGCCGACCGCGCTGACCAGCGTCGGGAAGATGACGGCGGGCAGCTGCTGCGACCAGCCGAGCTCGGACATCATCATGAACAGCGGGACGACACCGAGCTGCGGCGGCACCATCATCGTGCCGATCACCAGCATCAGCAGGATGTTGCGCCCCTTGAACCGCAGCTTGGCGAAGGCGAATCCGGCGAGCGTCGCGAACAGCACCGTGGACAGGGCGATCACCCCGGCCACGATCAGGCTGTTGACCATCGCCTTGCCCATGGCCGCCTCGTCCCAGGCGCGGGCGAGGTTGCTGAACAGGTTGGGGCCGGGCAGGAACGGCGGCGGGGTCTGGCTGACCCGGGTGTTGTCCGTCGACGCCGCCACCATCGTCCAGTACAGCGGGAAGATGGACAGGATCGCCATGACGGCGAGCAGGACGTAGGCGAGCGGTCCCGCGTGGTGCTGGCGTCCGGCGCGCATCCGCAGCAGGCGCCGGCGGCCGCCGCGGCCGGTCGTCGGTTCGGGGGTCCGGGCCGGGGTCTTCGTCCGGACCGGGAGGCTTTGAGTGGTCATGTCGGCTCCAGGTCAGGACGAACGGGCCCGCAGGCGCTTGATCAGGCGCTGTACGGCGAAGGCGAGGACGAGCAGCAGGAACATCGCCCAGGCGACGGTCGCCGAGCGGCCCATCTGGTAGTTCTTCCAGCCCTCCTCGTACAGCAGCAGGCCCAGCGTCTGGTACTGGTTGTCCGCGCCGCCGGTGACGCCGTTGGGGCCCTGACCGAAGATCAGCGGCTCACCGAAGAGCTGGGTGGCGCCGATCGTCGACAGCACGATGGTGAAGACGATCGTGGAACGGATCCCGGGCACGGTGACGTTGGTGAACTGTTTCCAGCGGGAGGCACCGTCGATGGACGCCGCCTCGTAGCGCTCGGCCGGGATGGCCTGCATCGCGGCCAGGTAGAGCAGCGCGTTGTACCCCGTCCAGCGCCAGATGACGATGGTGGAGATCGCGACCTGGGACGGCCACTTCTCGGCCTCCCAGTCCAGCGGGTCGATGCCGATCGAGCCGAGCGCCCAGTTGATCATGCCGAAGTCACGCTCGTAGATCATCGTGAAGACGAGCGCGGCGGCGGCGACCGACGTGGCGTACGGCACGAGCGACGCGACCCGGAAGAACAGCGAGGCGCGCATCCGGTAGTTGAGCAGATGCGCCAGACCGAGCGCCATCAGCAGCTGCGGCACGGTCGAGATGACACCGATGGTGATGGTGTTCGTCAGCGCGTTCCAGAAGCGCTCGTCCTGCCACAGTTCGGTGTAGTTGTCGAGGCCCACCCACTCCCGTACATCGAGGGTGGCCAGCTCCACATGGTGCAGCGAGATCCACGACGTGTAGATGAGCGGGTAGAAGCTGAACGCGGCGAAGACCACGAAGAACGGTGCGACGAACGCGTACGGCGCGCCCTTGACGTCGAGCCGGTGCAGCAGGGAGCCACGCCGCCGGGCGGACGCGTCGCCCTCGGTGCCGGGCGGGGCCGGCGGCTCCTCGCCGGCCAGGGCCTTGGTGGTGGAGGTGGCCACCGGACTTCCTTCCTGAGTGGGGCTGGGGACGGCCGGCCCCGGACCCGCCCGCGATCACGCGTGCGGGCCCGGGCGGCCGCGGTGGGCATCGGGTCAGCCGACGGCCTTCTCGATGCGCTCCGTGGTGGTCTCCCACGCCTCGTCACGCTTGGTGCCCTGCTCGATCAGGGCCAGGCCCTGGGAGAAGGTGTCCTTGATCGTGCCGTCCTTGCGGCCGAGGACCTGCTTGTCCGGGATCTCCTGGGCGGCGGCGCCGAAGATCTCACCGATCGGCGCGTTGTCGAAGTATTCCGACTTGGCGTTCTTCACGTCGGGGTTGTCCAGGGCCGTCTTCGAGGAGGGGATGTTGCCTATCTCCTTGAAGATGTGGGCCTGCTGCTCGGGCGCGGTCAGCCACGCGACGAGCTTCTTGGCCTCCTCCTTCACCGGGCTCTGCTCGATCACACCGAGGAAGGAACCGCCCCAGTTGGCGCCCTTCGGGGCCCGGGCGACGTCCCACTTGCCCTTGTTGGCGTCGCCGGCCTTCTCACTGATGTGGCTGAGCATCCACGCGGGGCACACGGCCGTCGCGAACGTGCCGTTGGCCAGACCGGGGTCCCAACCCGGCTGGAACTGACGGAGCTTGGCCGTCAGCCCGCCCTCGGCGGCGTCGGCGGAGAGCTTCCAGGCGTCCTTCACGACCGGGTTCGAGTCGTAGATCAGGTCGCCCTTCTCGTTGTAGTACTGCTCCGGGTAGCCGTAGACCATCGCGTTGAACAGACCGCTGGAGGAGTCCATGTAGGCGACCTTGTCGCCCTTGAAGTCCTTCTTGAAGGTGCGGCCGACCTCGACGTACTTGCTCCAGTCGCCCTCCCAGAGCTTGCCGACCTCCTCGCGGTCGGTGGGCAGGCCGGCCTGCTCGAAGTAGTCCTTGCGGTAACAGACGGCCATGGGGCCGATGTCGGTGCCCAGACCCAGCACCTTGCCGTCCTTGGTGCTGATCTGGGACTCCTTCCACGGCAGGAAGTGGTCGGTGCCGGAGACGTCGGAGAAGTCCGCGAACTTGTCGGCCTGGGTCTCGGTGATCTCCTTGGCCCGGCCGATCTCGATGCCCTGGATGTCCTTCAGGCCCTTGCCGCCGGCGAGCCTGGTCTGCAGCGCGGTGTAGTAGGTCTGCTCGTCACCGGCGATCTCCGCCTTGATCGTGACGTTCGGGTTCTCCTTCTCGTACTGCTCCAGCAGGCCGGTCTCCTTCAGGCCCATGACCCCGAACAGGCCCATGGTGATGGTGACCTTGCCGTCCTTCTTGCCGCCGCCCGTGACCGAGTCGTCACCGCTGCTGCAACCAGCGACGAGGGCCAGCGCGCTGACGGCCGCAGCTGCTGCCGCCAGCCTCTTTCCGCGCAACGATCCGAGACTGCTCATGGTTCTCCTCCCAACGGCCTGCGCAGACGTGTCCCCGACACGAAAACGATGACCGCAGCGGCTCCGGCGAGTGGTGGGAACGTGCCCAATCTCGGGTGGGCACGTTCCCAGCGATGGATGGCAGACTCTCCGGAGCGAGCGCATCTGTCAATGACTTGAACGCGAAGAACCGTCGTTCCGCACGATTCGCGTTCATTTTTCGTCCCGGGACGGGCCACCTCTCCGACGGTGCCGTCTGCCAGAATTGGCGCTGGTCACCTACGCGGAGGGAGCTGCCGCGGATGCAGGGAGGGGAGCGCATGGCTGGGAACCGCCGTCCGACGATCAAGACGGTCGCGGCCCGCGCCGGTGTGGGCCGTACGACGGTGTCCCGCGTCGTGAACGGCTCGGAACTGGTCAGCGCCGAGGCGCGCTCCAGAGTCCTCGCGGCGATCAAGGAGCTCAACTACGTACCGAACTCGGTCGCCCGCGGTCTGGTCACCAGCCGGACCGACGCGGTGGCCCTCGTCATCCCCGAGTCCGCGAGCCGTCTCGGCTCGGAGCCCTTCTTCGCCGCCCTGATCAGGGGCGTCAGCCAGGCCCTCGCCGACAGCCGCACCCAGCTCCAGCTGATGCTCGTCCGCGACCAGGCCGAACGGGAGCAGCTCACCGAGTCCGTGGCCACCCGCCGCGTCGACGGCGTCCTGCTGGTGTCCGTGCACTCCGACGACCCGCTGCCCGCCATGCTGGAGGAGATGGGCCTGCCCACGGTCCTCGCAGGCCGCCGCGACGCGGACGAGGCCCTGAGCTATGTCCACGCGGACAACACCGGGGGAGCGATCCAGGCGGTCCGCCACCTCCTGGGAAGTGGCCGGAAACGGGTGGCCGCGATCGCCGGTCCGCTCGACATGGACGTCGGCCGCAGCCGCCTCGAGGGCTGGCGGACGGCGCACGACGGGGCCGGTGTGCCCGCCCGCCAGGACCTCGTCGAGGTGGGCGACTTCAGCTGGGAGAGCGGTTCCAGGGCGATGCGTTCGCTTCTTGAACGAGCCCCCGACCTCGACGCCGTCTTCGCCGCCTCCGACCTCATGGCGATCGGCGCGCTGGAGGAGCTGCGGCGCCAGAAGCGGAAGGTGCCGGAGGATGTGGCGGTCGTCGGCTTCGAGGACTCCCCGCACGCCCGCTGGACCAACCCGCCGCTGACGACGGTCCGTCAGCCCGTGGAGGAGCTGGGCGGCGCGATGGTCCGCATCCTCGCCGAGATCACCGAACCGGGCGCGGAACGGCAGCAGTTGATGCTGCCGACGGAACTGGTGGTGCGGGAGTCGTCGGGGGGTGTGTCGGACGACGAGGGGCCGTGATCGCCATGGCCACCGGGGCAGGGCACCCTACGCGTCCTGCGTGCGGGCGCGGCGCTCGGCACGGCGGCGCAGGTGCAGCGGCAGGACGTACCAGCACAGGCCGAACCACAGCATGACGCCGCCGACGAGCACCTCGGCGAGGACGCCCGGCACGACGAAGCGGAGGATCAGCAGAAGCGTGCAGCCGATGGTCAGCGCCAGCAGGACCATGCCGAACATCATCAGCCGGCCGGCCGCCTCCACGAGCTCGTCCTTCATGCGCTGACCGGACAGGAAGCGGTGGATCGACACGGGCGCTATGAGCGATCCGGTTGCCGACGCGCCGAGCACCACCGTCGTGACGTAGATGCCCTTGTCCAGCGCCTCCAGCTCCCGGAACAGCGGGGTGAACGCCACGCTGAGCAGGAAGCCGAAGAGGATCTGCACACCGGTCTGGGCGACCCGCGTCTCCTGAAGGACCTCGTTCCAGCGCCGGTTGACGCGCTCGCGCGGCGTCTCGGGCGTCTCAGGCTTCTCGTCGTCCGGCGCGGCGGGCGGGCTGTCATGCCGTCCGCAGCAGGGGGCCTCGGCGGCCTCGGTCTCGGCGGACTGCTCCGTGATCGTCATACACATCCTCCCCGGGTCAGAGACTCCGTCTGCCCCGCATGTGCCTTTCCATGCAGGTAGGGGGCGTTCCGGGGCCGGTCGCGCGGAACCTGGCGCAGGGTGTCGTGCCGGACGCTGAGGGGCCTGCCTGAGCGGGAACCCGAAGAGCGACAAGGCGGTCGTGAAGCTGTCGCCCGGACGACAGGGCAGCGCCGCCGCGCACAACCATGCCGAGGAACTGGAACGGCGGAACCGCGCGTAGCGGCGCCTCAGTCGACCCGGATGTCCAGGCGGGCGGCGACCGACGTGAGGGCCGGGCCCAGGGGGAGCGCGACCCGGGTGAGGGCGTGGCGGTCGCCCCGGGTCGGGTCGCGGTTGACGATCAGGACCGGCTTTCCCGCCTCGGCGGCCTGCCGTACGAACCGCAGCCCGGACATCACCGTCAGCGAGGAGCCCAGGACCAGCAGCGACGTCGCCTCGGCGACCAGCGTGCGGCAGCGCTCGACGCGGGCCGGGGGGACGTTCTCGCCGAAGAACACGACGTCCGGCTTGAGGAGGCCCCCGCAGCGTGTGCAGGGCAGCACCTGGAAGTCCCTGACCTGCTCGTCGGTGAGGTCGGCGTCACCGTCCGGGTTGATCGCGGCGGCCACCGGGTCGAAGCCCGCGTTGGCCTCCTCCAGCCGGGCGGCCAGCTCGGCGCGCGGGCTGAAGGTCCCGCAGGACAGGCAGACCACCCGCGTGAGGCCGCCGTGCAGCTCCACGGCGTCGGTGCTGCCCGCGGCCTGGTGCAGACCGTCCACGTTCTGCGTGATCACACCCGTGAGCAGGCCGTGCCGTCCGAACGCGGCCACGGCCCGGTGCCCGGCGTTGGGGTGGGCCCGGCCGAAGGTCCGCCAGCCCAGGTGGCTGCGCGCCCAGTACCGGCGGCGGGCCTGGGCGCTGGACGTGAACTCCTGGTAGGTCATCGGGGTGTGCCGGCTCAGACTGCCGCCCTCGCCCCGGTAGTCGGGAATGCCGGACTCGGTGGAGATCCCCGCCCCGCTGAGCACCAGCACCCCGCCCGTGTCGAGCGCGTCGACGACCGGAGCGAGGTCCGTGGTGCCGGCCGGCCAGTCCTCGGCCGGCGTCCAGACGAGAGTGGGGCGCATCCGCATGCCGCAAGGGTACGCAGCGCGCCGGGCCGACGGTCCGTGCCCCAGCGCCAGACCGGTCCCCGCCCTCCGGGACGGCCGCCCAGTGTGCCGCGGCGGCGTCCAGGCGTGGCCCGGTCCTGGCCGGCTCGTCCCCGGTGAGCGGCGCGGGACCGACCCCGCGGCCCTCCGTGGGCAGGCCGCGCCAGTCCCGGTACGCCCAGTTCACCCGCAGCTCGGCGGCCGGCACCGCGTCGCCGTCCCGGCGCAGCACCTTCAGGCCCGAGCGCCGGTGCCGGCCCGGGGTGACGAGGAGGAACACCTGGAAGCCGGCCCCGCGCGCTGTGGCGCCCCAGAAGCCGTCCTCGATGCCGAGGGCGGTCTCCACGACGGCGTGCACCAGGTCGTGCGCCATGGTCGGGCCCACGGGCTGCGCGGGCAGCCGGACGTCCGGCCCTCTGCGGTCGCGGACGACGATCTCGTGCTGGTTCTCCGGCGGCTTCCGGAACGACATCGCCATCACGGCGAACGGTAGGCACGGGCCCGGCCGCCGCCAAACGATTTTGCGGCGGCCCCGGGCGGGTCAGGACTCCGGCGCGTGGTCCGCACGCGCGCCCGGCGCGTCCGTGAGCGTCCAACTGGCCAGCAGGTCCAGGGCCCGTTTCGACGCGGACCCGGCCTCGGCCGTGTACACGAACAGGGTGGTGTCCGGGTCGCCGGGCAGCGCCAGCGTCTCGAAGTCGACGGTGATCTCGCCGACGAGCGGATGGCGGAGCCGTTTGGAGCCGTACGTGCGCTGGTGGACGCGGTGCTGCTCCCACCACTCGTCGAACGCCCGGCTGCGGGCGCGCAGATCCTCGACGAGCGCGAGCGTCGCCGGGTCGTCGGGGGCCCGCCCGACCTCGAACCGCAGGCTCTCCACCGCGGCCCGCGCCTGGTCCTCCCAGTCCACGAACAGGGAGCGGGCGTCGTCGTCCAGGAACATCCAGCGCGCGTAGTTGCGCTCCCTGGGCGGCCGTTGGTCGAAGTCGCTGAACAGCGCCTTGGCCATCCGGTTCGCGGCGAGGATGTCGGTACGGCGGCCCAGGACCAGCGCGGGCTCGCCGTCGAGGGAGTCCAGGAGCTGGTAGAGCCCCGGACGCACCCGCTGGACCGGCCGGGGCCGCCGCCCGGGTGCCGCACCGCCGCCGATCAGGTCGTGCAGATGCGCGCGCCCGGTGGCGTCGAGGCCGAGGGCCCGGCCCAGGGCCTCCACCACCGCCGGGGAGGGCGTGATGGGCCGGCCCTGTTCGAGGCGCGTGTAGTAGTCGGTGGAGACACCGGCCAGGAAGGCGACCTCCTCGCGCCGCAGACCCGGCACCCGGCGCACCCGTCCGTCCGCGGGGAGCCCGGCCCGGGCGGGATCACCCTGACTTCGGGCCCGGCGCAGGAAGTCGGCGAGTTCCTTGTTCGTCTTGGCCACGCCACCAGTGTCGCCGAAACCGGCCGTCCCGGACTGGGTCCACGCGTCCTAGGTTGCGGCGTCCTCGGTCGCGCAGGGCGGGATATGCGGGCCCACGGCCGCCCTCGCGGTTCCAGTCTGGAGTCATGCCGAACACCGGGGAACCGCCCCGGACGGCCCGCTCCACAGGAGGACGATCATGGCTTTCCCGACCGACCGACCCGCCACCTGGTTCGTCACCGGCACCTCCCGCGGCCTGGGACTGGAACTGGTCCGGCAGCTCCTCGAGCGCGGTGACGGCGTCGCCGCGACCACCCGGTCGTCCGAGCGACTGCTCGCCGCGCTCGGCGACGACGTCGACACCAGGCGCCTGCTCCCGCTCACCGTCGACCTGCGGGACGACGAGCAGGTGAAGCAGGCGGTGCGCCGGACCACCGACCACTTCGGCGGCCTGGACGTCGTCGTCAACAACGCCGGCTACGGCTTCCTCGGCGCGGTCGAGGAGACCAGCGGCCGGGACGTCCGCGACATGCTCGACGTACAGGTCGTCGGCGTCTGGAACGTGCTGCGCGCCGCGCTGCCCGTCCTGCGCGAGCGGCGCTCCGGCCACATCGTGAACGTGTCCTCGGTCCTGGGACTGACCGCCGTGCCCGGCTGGGCGCTCTACTGCGCCGGCAAGTTCGCGCTGGAGGGCCTGAGCGAGGCGCTCGCCGCCGAGGCGGCCGACTTCGGGATCGACGTGACGATCGTCGAACCGGGCTACTTCCGCACCGACTTCCTCACCCAGGACTCCCTCGCCCTGCCCACCGCCACCACCGAGCACTACCCGGCGCTGCGCGAGATGGTCGAGTCCCATCTCAAGCTCCAGGGCAGCCAGCTCGGCGACCCGGTCAAGGGGGCCGCCGCGATCATCGACCGCGTGCGGACCGGTGAGGGACCGCTGCGTCAGGTGCTCGGCTCGGACTCGCACGCCTACGCCACCGCGAAGGTCCAGGCCCTCCAGGCCAACCTGGACGCCACCGCGGACTCCGCCCCCGCGACGGACTTCCCCGCCGCCGCGTAGAAGAGGGACCGGTGCCGCCGGCCGGGGTCAACGCCCCGGCCGGGCCCCTCTGCCGTGGGGCCGACGAGGACACGGATCGTGCTGCTGGTGCCGTTCGTTCTCCCGCTGCCGTAGGGCGCGGTCGACCTGCTGCGGGCGGCGGCGAGCACCGGCTCCCGCTGCCCCGGCCTGCAGACCGGCGCGGACGGCGAGCCGGAGCCCGCGCCCGTGCGCCCGGGCCGCACCTGCGCCCTGTCCTACGGCACCGCCACCGGCCGCTCCATCGGCACGAGCACGTACGAGCAGGTGAAGTACGCCCAGGAGGTCCGCCGGGGCGACCTTACGGCCCGGGGCACCGTCCTGATGGTGTACGGCGGGGGGCGTCGCCGTCGTCACCGTGGCCGCCCGCAGACGCGAGAACGCCGCCCGAGGATCCGACCCTACCGGGCGGTCCGGAAACGGAACGCGCCCTCCGCGCCGCCCAGCGTGAGCCAGGTGTGCTCCTCGTGCCGGACCAGGCGCAGCGCCACCTGGGAGCAGTGCGCGCAGCGCGCGGTCAGACCGGGCTCGGGGCCGTACACGTGCAGCTCGGCCAGCGGGCCGGTGGAGCCGCAGCCCGGACAGCGCCACCAGGCCCGGGTGACGTCGACGGAGAAGAGGTCCGACAGCGGCCCGGCGAGGCTGTTGCCGTCGAGGTGGGGGGAGTCGTGGTGCGGGGAGACCTGGGCCATCGATGACCTCCGGAAGTCGTGGGCAAGCGGGGCTCACCCGAACCGTTCGGTACGGATGCGGGCGGGGTTCTGCCCCGAGGACGTCAGCAGCTCGGCGGCCGTCTCGACGAAGGCGGTGGGCCCGCAGACGTAGACGGTCCCGGCGGGCGTGAGCCGGCTGACCACTGGTTCGAGGTCGGCCGCGGTGAGCCGCCCGGCGGCGCGCGTGCTGCCCGGCGGGGCCTGCCGCGTGTACAGGACGCGGACGTCCAGGTCGGGGCCGTCGGCCCGCAGCTCGTCGTGGTACCAGAGGTCGGGCTCGCCGCGCACGGAGTACACCAGCTGGAACGGGCCCCCGGTGGCCGTCTGCCGGCGGGCGCGGATCATCGCCATCAGCGGGACGACCCCGGAGCCGCCCGCCACCAGCAGCACCGGCTCGCTCTGCCCGGCCCGCCACACGAACCAGTTCCCCAGCGGACCGCGCACCTCCACCTCCGCCCCGATCGGCAGATCGTGCACGAGGTAGGGCGAGACCTCACCTCCGGCCGTCGACTGGACGCCCAGTTCGAGACGGTCGCCGTCGGCGGGCGCGGCCAGCGAGTAGCTGCGGGCCGCCTGATAGCCGTCGTCGGCGGTGAGCCGTACGTCGACATGCTGTCCGGCCAGGTGCCCGGGCCAGCCCGGAGCCTCCAGGACGAGGGTGCGGGCGGAGGCCGTCTGGTCCTCGCGCTTCACGAGCCGGGCGGAACGCCACGGGATCGGCATGGTCAGTCCCCCCAGTGCCGCTGCTCCCGCCAGGGGTCGCCGTAGTTGTGGTACCCGGCGGTCTCCCAGAACCCCGGCTCGTCGTCCTGCGTCAGCCGCAGGCCGCGCACCCACTTCGCGGACTTCCAGAAGTACAGGTGCGGCACGAGGAGGCGGGCGGGGCCGCCGTGCTCGGGGGAGAGGGGATAGTCGTCGTAGGTGTGCACGAGCCACGCCTTGCCGTCGAGGAGGTCCTCGAGGGGAAGGTTGGTGGTGTAGCCGCCGTAGCTGTGGGCCACGGCGTACTCGGCGGCGGTGTCGACGTCGGCGAGCAGGGTGTCGAGGCTGACCCCCCGCCATCGCGTGTCGAACTTCGACCAGCGGGTCACACAGTGGATGTCGTGCACGGACTCCTCCTGCGGGAGGGCCGTCATCTCGTCCCACGTCCAGCTGTGTTCCTCGCCGGCCTCCGTGGTGACGGTGAACGTCCATGTCTCGGTGGGCACCCTGGGGGTGGGACCGGCGGACAGGACGGGGAAGGACTCCGTCGGGTACTGCCCGGGCGGCAGACGTTCGCTGAGGGACGCGGGGCGACCGCGTCCGTGGAACCCGGGTGAAAGAGAACTCACAGCTCGTCTCCCTGAAACGGTGACATGTCGTCCCGCGCGAAGGACCCGTTCCTCACACTATTGAGCAGACGGCGGCCGTCGGCCACTCGCGCCCGGAAAGGCCGCCGTCAGACTTTCGTCACCTCGGCAAAAGACTTCCTTGGTCATCGGCGCCCTACTGTCCGGGACAGTCAGCACCGCCGCCCAGCCGAGAGCCGAGGCCCGCCCCCATGACCGACCGACGCGACCTACGTGCGCTGGTGGACCGCCTGCCCGTGTCCCCGCGCTTCTGGCACAGCCCCCTGCGCGGGACCTGGCTGACGTCCCTGCTCGGTGCCGTACTGCTGGCCGGCGTGCCGCTGGTGTTCGTGACGGGCCTGCTGTCGTACGCCGCCTACAACCCGGATCTGTCGCCGCTGAACGACAAGACGCCGGACAAGGGCCTGCTCGGCTTCTACCTCTTCGCATGGCCGACCCGTCCGTACTGGCTGTACCGGGTCACCCAGGGCGTCCACGTCACCGTGGGTGTGGCGCTGATCCCGGTGCTGCTCGCCAAGCTGTGGTCGGTCATCCCGCGGTTCTTCGCCCTGCCGCCCGTACGGTCCGTGGCCCAGGCACTGGAGCGCCTCTCCCTGCTGTTCCTGGTGGGCGGCGGCCTGTTCACCTTCCTCACCGGCGTCCTCAACGTCCAGCTCGACTACGTCTTCCCCGGCTCCTTCTACCGCCTGCACTTCTACGGCGCCTGGGTCTTCATGTCCGCCTTCGCCGCCCACGCAGCGCTGCGGATCCCGGGGACCGTACGCACCCTTCGGGAGCACGGCGGCCCGCTCGCGTACGTCCGCTCCACCACCGCCCGCCCGGCGTCCTCCGACGACCTGGCCGCTCCCGACCCGGCGCCGCCGACCCTCTCGCGGCGCGGGCTGGCCGCACTCGTCGGAGGCGGCTCGCTGCTGCTGCTCCTCACCACGGCCGGGCAGAGCATCGGCGGGCCGCTGCGCCGCACCGCGCTGTTCGCCCCGCACGGAGGCGGCGACCCCGGTAGCGGACCCAACGGCTTCCAGATCAACAAGCCGGCCGCCCTCGCCGGTGTCACCGACCGGCAGACGGGGGAGGCATGGCGTCTCGTGGTCACCGGACCCCGAGGCCAAGTACGCCTGTCACGCGCCGACTTGCTGGCCATGCCCCAGCACACCGCCGCCCTGCCCATCGCCTGTGTCGAGGGCTGGTCGACGGAGAACCAGCACTGGCGAGGCGTACGACTGCGCGACCTGGCCGCGCTCGTCGGGTACGAGCCGGACGGGGCGCCGGACGTCCTGGTGGAGTCCCTGCAACTGCACGGCTCCTTCCGCCGGGCGGCCCTGCGCCACAACCAGGTGCGCGACGCCGACTCACTCCTCGCCCTCCAGGTCAACGGCGCCGACCTGTCGCCGGACCACGGCTACCCGGCGCGCGTCATCGTTCCGGCGGCCCCCGGTGTCCTCAACACCAAGTGGGTCGCCCGGCTGTCCTTCGGGAGGGTGGTATGACGAACACGCCGAACCCCGCGCCGGGTTCGCGGAGCGCGGGACTGTGGTGGCGCCGCTGGTACGGGGCGGGCCCCGGGCACCTGCTGCTCACCGCCGCCTCACTCGTTCTGGTCTGCTACGCGGGCCTGCGGCTGCTGGACGCCGACGAGTGGATCACGGTCGTGTACTGGGTGGTCGGCGCGGCCCTGGTGCACGACCTGGTCCTCGTCCCCCTGTACTCGGTGATCGACGCGGGCCTGCGCGCGCTGTTCGGCTCGCGCGCCCCCTTCCTGCTGAACCACGTACGGCTGCCCGCCACCGCGTCCGCCCTGCTGCTGCTGGTGTGGTTCCCGTTGATCAGCGGCGGCGTGGCCCGCTACGAGCCGGCCACGCGGCTGCCGGGCGATGTCTTCCTCGTCCGCTGGCTCCTGGTGACAGCGGCCCTGTTCGCCGTCTCCCTGGCCGTGGCGGCACTGCGGGCCCTGCGCCGCCGCCAACGCTCGCGCTAGGTCGTGTCCGTAAAGTCGCGTCGTCCGCCCGTAGGGCGGGCCGAGCGGAGTCCGGTGCGTGCTCTCGGCGCGCCGGACGGGCTCCCGCGTACTGGTTGTACGCGGGTGGCCGGCCGGTGCGGCGAGAGGGCGTGCCGGGCGTCGAACGGCAGGCGGGACTTTGCGGACACGGCCTAGGGCGTCGCGTTCAGCAGATCCAGCGCGCTCTGCTGCCGTGCCGCGTCCACCGTGTCGACGGGGCCCGACCAGCGCAGCCCGTAGTGGTCGAGCGGGGTGCGGTCGCTGCCGTGGGCGCGGTCGGCCTGGCCGCGCAGATACGCCGTGTAGGGGTGGTCCGGCAGCGCCGCGTCCAGCTTGCGCAGCCCGCGCACGTGCGCGCCCTTGAACGACGGACCGTCGGCACCGCAGTCACCGCCCTCGCAGGGGTCGCGCAGGATGCCGTCGGCGGTGTGGAGGGAGGGGGCGGTCGTCGCGGCGTCGGCGATCCGGCGGGCCCTGGCCAGCAGGGCGCCGTCCCCGGTGGCCCGGTGCAGCTCGGTGAGGGCGCCGAGCAGGACGCCCTGGTTGTAGGACCAGACGGGCTGCCCGTTGTTCCGGCAGGTGCCCAGGTCGATCCCGTCGTTCACCAGCTGCGCGGAGTTGATCATCCCGGTGCCCTGGAACCACGCCCAGCCCGCCCGGGCGCGGTCCCGGTACGTCGTGTCGCCGGCGATCCGGTTGTGCAGGGCCGCGTTGAGGTGGATGTACAGGGAGTTGGCGATGGCGTTCTTGTACGTCCGTGCCGTGCTCCACCACACGCCGCCCCCGCAGGTGCCGTCCCAGTAGGCCGCCATGTGCTCGGCGTCCGCGCGGGCCGTGGCGAGATAGCGGGCGTCCCCGGTCAGGTCGTACGCGGCGATCCAGGCCAGCCCCCACCAGCCGGTGTCGTCGATGTAGTCGTTGCGGAACTGCCCGCCCTGCGCGGTCACGTTCAGGTCGTAGGTGCGGGAGATCGCGTACCGGTAACTCCCCATCCCTGACGCGCGGATGTTGTCGATGACCGCGGTCAGGGCGTTCGCCGAGTTCCACCAGCCGGTCGTGGCGAACAGGCCGGTCGCGTAAGAGTAGAAGGTCATCAGCCCGGTGGCCGCCGCCGTCCGCCGGTCACCGGCGTTCCAGGTGGTGCGCGCCCACGGCGTGCAGGCGATCTCGGTCCGGTCGCCGGCCCTGCCGCAGGCGCGCAGCGCGCCGACGCCGTGGCCGGCCCAGTCGTCCACGTTGTACATCAGCGTGCGCCAGCCCCGGCGTTCGGCGGGCACCGTCGTGGCGCCGAGCCGGCTCCCGGCGCTCCAGGACCGTCCGCCGTCGAAGGACCGGTCGAGCCAGACCTCGTCGCCGGGGCTGCCGTTGTCGAGGGAGGCCCAGCCCATGGCGTCGGCGTCGTCGAAGTGCAGCACGATCGACCGCCCGAACAGGGAGGCCGTCACCGGCGTACGGTCGCCGGGGGAGAGGGCGGGGTCGCGGGCGTCGCAGAACTTGTTGCAGACGGCCGCCTTCGGAGCCGGGGCGGAGGCGGCCTGCGGGGCGAGCCCCACGAGCAGCGCCAGCGCGCACAGCGCGGCCCACGGGGACCGGAGGAGCCTTCGTACGGGAGTCATGGGGCCTCCCTGCCAGGGCGGTGCCCCTCTCCTTGCGGCCACCGCCACGAGCGTCGGCCTGGGGAACCGGAGGACGGATGAGAGAGCGCTCTCGGAACGTAACGGCGGGGGCGAGGGACGTCAATGGGCCGCGTGCACACCGAAGTTGCACGCCAGACCTGCCGGTCACCCGTGCTCGCGCCACCGCCGGACCGCCAGCGTCGCCGCCGTCACCGCGGTGAACGCCCCGAAGGCCAGGTTCACGGCCGTGTCGGCACCGGCGAGGGACGCCACGGCATTGCCCAGCACGCTGATCACGAGCGCCGGCCACAGCAGGGCACGGGCGAGGTCGACGCGGGCGGGCGATTCGGGACGGGACATGGCTCCTCCTAGGGGGGGCGACGTGTGGTGATCCGACGCTAGGCACCACCGCCCACCCCTTCGATCCCGCAGGCACCCGGCCCCGGGGTACAGCAGGCTCTACCTGCCGCCGAGCGGGGTCATGACGGCTCACCTCCTCTTATAGGGTCGTTCGCGCCGCGCTCGACGGAAGGAGTGGGCATGTCGAACGGCGACGAACACCCGGGCACAGGCCGGCGGGGGTACGTCGGGGGAGTCGTGCGGGACGCGCTGGGCGCGATCAGGCAGCTGGTCTCCGGCCTCCGTACGGCCTTTCTCGCGCTGCTCGTCCTCATCCTGCTGGTCGTCTGTGCCCTCACCGTCCCCCTCGGCATGGGGCTGCTCGCCGCGCCGGCCGCGCTGCGCGCCCTGCATCGGCTGGCCGGTGCGGAACGCGCGCGGCTCGCCCGCTTCGGGCCCGAGGTGGTGGCACCCGAGCCGCCGACGGACAGCCCGCGCGCCGCCCTGCGCGACCCCACCACCCGGCGTGAACTGCGCTGGCTCGCCCGGCATGTCGTCGTGGGCCTGCCGCTGGGGCTCTTCGGCTTCTTGCTGCCGATCCTCGCCGTACGGGATCTGACGTTCCCGCTGTACTGGCGGTTCGTGCCGGCGGACGTGACGGCCACGTCCATCGGGATCGGCTCGTCGACCTCATGGGCGGACGCCGTCGCCGTCGCGCTCCTCGGCGTCGGCTGGATCGCCATCGTCCTGGGCCTCGGCCCCGCCATGGCACGCGCCCAGGCCAATCCCGGGCGGCGCTTGCTCGCGGCCGGCCCGGAGACCGACCTCTCCCTGCGTGTCGCCGAACTGACCGCGACCCGTGCCGCCGCACTGGACGCCCACGCCGCCGAACTCCGCCGTATCGAACGCGCCTTGCACGACGGCACACAGAACCGGATCGTGTCCGTGACCGTGCTGCTCGGCGCCGCCCGCCGGATGGTGGCCCGCGACCCCGCCGGTGCCCAGGAACTCCTGGAGCGCGCCCAGTCCGCCGCCGAGCAGGCGCTCGCCGACCTGCGGGCCGTCTCCCGCAGCATCCTGCCGCCCGTGCTGTCCGACCGGGGCCTGGCCGGGGCGCTCACCGGGCTCGCCGCCGAGTGCGCCGTTCCGTGCCGTGTCGACGTGGATGTGCCCCGGCGCTGCGCCGCCTCCGTGGAGGCGACCGCCTACTTCGTCGTCGCCGAGGCCCTCACCAACGTCGCCAAGCACAGCGGCGCGAGCCGGGCCACCGTCACCGCCCGGCTCACCGGCGGACGGCTTCTGCTGGCCGTCGAGGACGACGGGCACGGCGGCGCCACGGCCCCGTCCGAGTCCGGCGACGGCGGGCCGCCCGGCGCCGGCTCCGGACTCGCCGGCATCCGGCGGCGCGTCGCCGCACACGACGGTACGTTCCGACTGGCGAGCCCGCCGGGCGGCCCGACAACCCTGGAAGTGGACCTGCCATGCGGATCGTGATCGCCGAGGACGACCCCCTCCTGCGCGAAGGGCTGGCCCTGCTGCTGCGCGCCGAGTCCCTCGACGTGGTCGCCACGGCCGGCACCGCCGAGGACGCCCTGGACGCCGTCGACCGTCACAAGCCGGACGTGGCCATCCTCGACGTCCGTATGCCACCCACCCACACCGACGAAGGCATCCGCGCCGCTGTCGAGGCCCGGCGCCGCCATCCCTCCCTCGCCGTGCTCGTCCTCTCCGCCTACGTCGAGCAGAGCTTCGCCACCGAACTGCTCACCGGCGGTGTCGGCGGTCTCGGTTACCTGCTGAAGGAACGCGTCGGCCGGGTCGAGGAGTTCCTCGACGCGCTGCACAGGGTCGCCGACGGCGGGACCGCCATCGACCCCGAGGTCGTCGCCCAGCTCTTCACGCGGTCCCGTCGGGACACCCGCCTGGAACGTCTCAGCCCCCGCGAGAAGGACGTGCTCGGCCTGATGGCCGAGGGCCTGGGCAACAGCGCCATCGCGGAGCGGCTCGTCGTCACCGACGGAGCCGTCCACAAGCACATCCGCAGCATCTTCGCCAAGCTCGACCTGGCCCCGACGGACCAGGTGGACCGGCGGGTCGCGGCCGTCCTGCACTACCTGGAGGACGCCCGCCGACGGTGACGGAACCGCCCCGGGGTACAGCCTGCTGTACCCCCACTCGGGGTGTGCGCGGCAATGATCGGCCGGGCTCCCGGTGGTGTGCTGAGGACACGTCGTCAGCGACCGCCGAGAGGACCCCCAGTGAGTACCGACACCCCCGCACGGACCAGCACACCACCGGTCGAGCGCCCGCTGCGCGGCAGCGTCCGCCGCCGGCCGCTGACCTGGTTCTTCTCGTTGGCCTACGGACTGAGCTGGGCGGCCTGGCTGCCGTACGTCCTCTCCGAGAACGGCCTGGGCGTCTGGCACTTCACCTTCCCCGGCGGCGCCGGCGCCTCCCAGCTCACCGGGGTCCTGCCCGGCGCCTACCTCGGCCCCATCGGCTCGGCGCTGCTGATCATCGCCCTCACCGAGGGACGCGCCGGACTGCGCACCTGGCGGAGCCGCATGACCCGCTTCAAGGTGAGCTGGCGCTGGTACCTGGCCGTCCTCGTGTCGGTGCCGCTCGCGCTCACCCTGGCCTCCGTGGTGCTGTCCGGCGACGGCCCCGCGCGGCCGTCCGCCACGGTGGTCCTTGCGTTCCTGCCGGGCCTGATCGCCCAGCTGATCACCACCGGGCTCGCGGAGGAGCCGGGCTGGCGCGAGTTCGCGATGCCGCGCATGCAGCGCCGCCACGGCCCCCTCGCCGCCACCCTCGTCGTCGGTGTCCTGTGGGGCGGCTGGCACCTGCCGTTGTTCCTCACCGACTGGGGCGGCGGCCCGGACGTCGCCTGGACGGAACCGGTCGAATTCGTGGCGACGGCCACCCTGTTCAGCTTCGTGATGACCTGGGTGTTCAACCGGTCCGGCGAGAGCATGCCGCTGGTCATGCTGCTGCACTGCGGGGTCAACAACTACTTCTCGATCGCCGGTGAGGACCTGTTCCCCGGGATGTCCCACGCCGACGTGACCCACGCCTTGTTCCTGGCCTCCCGCGCCGGAGCGGTCATCGCACTCGTCGCCACCCGAGGCCGCCTGGGCCTGCCGAAGCGGCAGCCCGCCCTCACCGTCTGAACCCGCCTCCGACTCACCTGTCCCGAAAGGTACCTCCGATGCACCCGTCGTCCCCGGCCGCCCGTGCCGTCACCCTGGAAGGCGTCACCAGGACATACGACGGCGAGCAGCCCGTCGTGGCCCTCGCCGGCGTCGACATCGACTTCCGCCGCGGCACCTTCACCGCCGTCATGGGTCCGTCCGGCTCCGGCAAGAGCACCCTGCTGCACTGCGCCGCCGGACTCGACCGGCCCACCTCAGGCCGCGTACGGATCGGCGAGAGCGACCTGTCGTCGCTGTCCGAGAAGGACCTGACCGTGCTGCGCCGCACCCGCGTCGGTTTCGTCTTCCAGGCGTTCAACCTGGTGCCCGCCCTGACCGTGGAACAGAACATCATGCTGCCGTCCCGGCTGGCCCGCAGCGCCCCCGGCCCGCGCTGGGTCCAGGAGGTCGTCGAACGGGTCGGCCTGGGCGCCCGGTTGAGCCACCGGCCCTCCGAACTGTCCGGCGGGCAGCAGCAGCGGGTCGCGATCGCCCGCGCGCTCGTCTCCCGCCCCGAGGTGATCTTCTGCGACGAGCCGACCGGCGCCCTGGACACGCAGACCGCCGCGGAGGTGCTCACGCTGCTGCGCGCCGTCGTCGACGACGCCGGCCAGACCGTGATCATGGTGACGCACGACCCGGTCGCCGCGTCCTACGCCGACCGTGTCGTCGTCCTCGCCGACGGCCGCGTCGTACGGGACATGCCGCAGCCCGGAGCCGCCCGCATCGCCGAGCAACTGGCCCACCTCGGGCGCCCGTCGTACGCCGTGCACGGGGAGGGCTGAGCCGTGCTCTCCCTGGCCGCGCAGATGCTGCGCTTCCGCAAGGGCGGTTTCATCGCCACGTTCGTCGCGCTCGCCGCGGGCGTCGCCGTCCTGATGACCTGCGCGCTGCTCGTGGAGTCGGGCCTGCGGTACCACGGCACCCCGCAGCGCTACGCCCGGACCGTCGCCGTCGTCGCCGACCGGGACCTGACCGTCACCCACACGACGCTGGGGGAGAAGGAGTCCACCACCCTGCCCCTGCCGGAACGCGGCAGCGTCCCCGAGTCCCTCGTGCCCCGGATCGCCGCCCTGCCGGGCGTGTCGAAGGCGGTGGGCGAGCGGTGGATACCGGTCACGTCACCCGCCGCACCCGGCACCCGGGTCACCGGGCACGGCTGGTCGAGCACCCCGCTCGCCCCGTACCGGCTGGTCGCCGGGGCGCCACCGAGGTCCGACGCCGACATCGCCGTCGACTCCCGGCTGGCGGACACGGCGCGGCTGCACGTCGGCGACCGCAGCGAGGTCGTCACAGGGGGCCGCACCCTCGCGGTACGGATCAGCGGCATCGTAGAGGCGCCCGCCGCCCGAGGGAGCGGCAGCGCGCTGTTCTTCACGGACGCCCGGGCGGCCCGCCTCGACCCGCGCCCCGGCCGGTTCGACGCGATCGGCGTGCTCGCCGAGCCCGGCACCGACCCGGCGGCCGTCGTCACGGCCGTCCGCCGCGTCGCGGACCGCGCGGGCGTCACCACCTACACCGGCGAGGACCGCGGACTGGCCGAGGAACCCGAGGCGGCCGCAGCCCGTGACCTGACCGTCCGGGCCGGCAGCGCCTTCGGCGGCTACGCAGCGGTCGTCATCGTCTTCGTGGCGGCCTCCACGGTCGGTCTGTCGGTGCGTCACCGCCGCCGCGAGCTGGCCCTGTTGCGGGCCGTCGCGGCGACCCCCGGCCAGGTCCGGGCGATGATCCTCGCCGAGGTGGGCCTGCTCGGCGCGCTGGCCGCGCTCGTCGGCGTCCCCACCGGCCTGGCCGCCACCGGCTGGATCCGCGACGAACTCGTGGACCGGCACTTCGTCCCCGAGACGTTCGCCGTACGCGGCGGTCTGCTGTCCGGACTCGCGGTCACCGCCGCCGTCGCCCTGGTCGCGCCGGCCGCCGCGTGGATCGCCGCCCTGCGCACCACACGGATCAGGCCGACGGAGGCGCTCGGCGAGGCCGCCGTCGAGAAGGGCCTCGGCGGCCGGGCGCGGATCGTGTCCGGCCTGGTGTTCCTCGCGGTGGGCGTGTCCCTGATCGGGGTCACGGGTGCCACCGCCGGTGACACGGCACTCGGGGCCGCCATCGGCATGCTCTACACCTTCGTCCTCGCCATCGCGCTCCTCGCCCCCTGGATCAACCAGGGCGCGGCGCGTCTGCTCACCCCGGTCCTGCGCACGGTGTGGGGGAACAGCGGCTACCTCGCCGCCGCCAATCTGCGGGCGAGCGCCCGCGGCATGGTGGCCGTGCTGACCGCACTGGTGCTCTCCATCGGCCTCGGCGGCACCGTGTGGTTCCTCCAGGACAACCTCCAGCGCCAGACCGAGGCGCAGGCCCACGACGGCACCCGCGCCCGGCACGCCCTCTTGAGCGGTGCGGGCCTGCCCGCCTCCGCCTCCGAACAGGCCCGGCACATCCCGGGAGTCGAGGCCGCCACCGGAGTACGGCGCACGGCCGTGGTCGTGCGGGGCGGTCTGGAACCGACGACGGCATCCGCCCAGGGCATCGATCCGAAGGGCGCCGACCGGACCATGGACCTCGGCGTGCGGTCCGGCGGCCTCGAAGCCCTCGGCGGCAAGGACACCGTCGCCGTCTCCACCGCACTCGCCGGGTCCGCCGGCTGGGAGGTCGGCGACCGGGCACACCTGTGGCTCGGCGACGGCACCCCCGTCACCCTGCGGGTCGTCGCCGTCTACGACCGGGGGTTCGGCTTCGGTGACGTCACCCTCGGCAAGGCCACGCTCGCCGGGCACACCCGGACCGGCCTCGACGACCACGTCCTCGTCCGCACCGCCGCCGACGCCTCCCCGGCCGAGGTGAGCGCGGCCCTCGCCGCCCTCGCCCGCCAGTACCCGGGGGCCGCCGTCACCGGCACGGGCCGGCTGACCGCGGAACTCGCGGCGGACCTCGCCGTCAGCGCCTGGCTCAACCGGATGCTCATCCTCGTCCTCGTCGGCTACGCCGTCCTCGCCGCCGCCAACACCCTGATCATGGCCGCGCTGGCCCGCACCGGGGAACTGTCCCTGCTCCGCCTGGTCGGGGTGACCCGGGGCCAGATCAAGCGGATGATCCACGCCGAGCAGGCGGGGTTGCTGGGGGTCGCCCTCGCCGTCGGCGGGGCCATCGCCGCCGTCACCTTGTCCTCGGTCGTCAACGCCGTCACCGGCGAACGCGTCCCCTACGTGCCCGTGCTCGGCTGGGTCACGATCGTCGCGGGCACGGTCACGCTGGCCCTGGTCGCCGTGCTGCTGCCCATCGGCCGGGTGCTGCGTGTCAGCCCGGTACGGGGGATCGGGCTCCGGGAGTAGCGGCCCGGGGAGGCCGTCGGCCCCCACTCGGACGGACCGAGTGGGGGCCGACGGCTGTCACCGCCCCACCGTCACGGCAGGGTCCACTTCTGGTTGGAGCCCGTGTGGCAGGTCCACAGATGGACGGCGGTTCCGTCGTTCCAGGTGCCGCCCGAGGCGTCCAGGCACTTGCCGGACAGGGGGTTGCGTACGGTGCCGTCGGTCTGGGGCGTCCACTGCTGGGCGCCCGTGCCGTTGCAGGTCCACAGCTGGATCCTCGTACCGTCGGCGGTGCCGGCGCCGGAGACGTCCAGACACTTGCCGAGCGCCCGGAAGGTGCTGTCCTCGCCTACGGTCCAGCGCTGGGCGGCGCTGGAGTTGCACGTCCAGATCTGCACCTTCGTGCCATCCGCCGTGCCCGCGTTGTCGACGTCCAGGCACTTGCCGTTCACCCCCTTCACCTCACCCGTGCGCGGGCCGGACGGGCTCCCGGCCTGCTTGATCCGGATGTTGCGGAAGGCCACCTCGTCACCGTCGCCGTGGTTCTGCAGACCGATGTGCCCCTGCCGCAGACTGCGCGCCGGATCGGTGTTCGTGAAGTCGTTGATCTTCCGCCCGTTCAGGAACAGCTCCAGCCGCTCCCCGGTGACCCGGATCTCGTACGTGTTCCAGCTGCCCGGCGGGTTCAGCGCGGCGTCCCGGGCGGCCAGGTCGGCCGACTTGAACCCGTACACGGCACCCGTGGTCCGGTCGGCGCTGTCGGTGGCGTCGATCTGGATCTCGTAGCCGTTGTCCACGGCCGACCACGGGTCGTCGGAGGCCGGGAAGCCCACGAAGACACCGGAGTTGTCGTCGCCGCTCATCCGCCAGTCCAGCTTGAGCGAGTAGTCGCCGGTGAACTCCTTGGCGTCGTACCAGAGCAGGCCCAGCCCGCCGTGCGAGGTGAGGGTGCCGTCGGCAAGGGTGAAGCCACCGGGCCCCGCCTGCCTCCAGCCGGTCGTACCGCCGCCGTCGAACAGGGACGTGTAGCCGGTCTCGGGGCGGCAGTCGGCCTGGGTGAGTCCGGCGGCCCAGCGGACCCCGCCGAGGAGGTGCCGGCGGAAGGCCGGGTCCGTGTAGGACTCCTCGGTGTGGCCGCCGCCGGTGTAGAAGGCACGGCCACCGGCGTAGTCCTTGCACCAGGCGATCGGATGGTCGCCCGACATGGTGCCGCCGGAGTAGCTGGACTCGTCCAGCGAGGCCAGGACGTGTGCCGAACTCCGGGGGTTGGTCCGGTAGTTGTACCACTCGTCCGTGCGCTGCCAGGTGCGGCCCAGATGGGCGGTGGCGTCGTGCGACCGGTCCTCGACCTTGACGGTGGCGGGCTGGATCGCGGGATGGGACTGGAAGAGCGCGCCCGCCAGACCCTCGTAGAACGGCCAGTCGTACTCGGTGTCGGCGGCGGCGTGGACGCCGACGTACCCGCCGCCCGCCCCCATGTACTGCTCGAGCGCCGTCTGCTGGGAGCCGCCGAGCACGTCACCCGTGGTGGAGAGGAAGACGACGGCGCGGTACTGGCTGAGGTTGGCGGTGGTGAAGGCACCCGCGTCCTCGGTGGCGGTGACGGTGAAGTTGTTCGCCGCGCCCAGATCACGCAGTGCGGCGATGCCCTCGTCGATCGAGGAGTGACGGAAGCCCGCCGTCTTGGAGAAGACCAGGATCCGGTAGGCGGGGTCGGCCGCCGCCGCTGTGGCGGGCGCGTCCGGTGCCCCGCCCGGCAGCGCCGAGGCCTGGGGAGACATGCAGAGTGCGGCGCCGGCGAACAACGCGGTGGCCGCTTTGAACAGAGTGCGCATCACGAGGTTCCTCCCTTCTACGGCAGGGTCCATTTCTGGTTGGGTCCGGTGTGGCAGGTCCACAGATGGACGGCGGTTCCGTCGTTCCAGGTGCCGCCCGAGGCGTCCAGGCACTTCCCGGAGTTGGGGTTGCGTACGGTGCCGTCGGCCTGCGGGGCCCACTGCTGGGCGGCGGAGCCGTTGCAGGTCCACAGCTGGATCTTCGTGCCGTCGGCGGTGCCGGCGTTGTCGATGTCGAGGCACTTGCCGAGCGCCCGGAAGGTGCTGTCGGTGCCGATGGTCCAGCGCTGGGCGGTGGTGCCGTTGCACGTCCAGATCTGCACCTTGGTGCCGTCGGCCGTGCCCGCGGCGTCGATGTCCAGGCACTTGCCGTTCACACCCTTGACCTCACCTGTGCGGCTGCCGCCTCCGGAGGCGGTGCTGAAGGAGAAGTCGTCCACGTCGAAGAGCGCTCCGCCGCCGCCCTTGAAGACGAGGAAGAGCGAGGTGGACCCGGCCGGCTGGTTGCTCAGCGACGTCGTGACGTCCTGGAAGGTCTCCCAGCCGCCGGTGACGGGCACGGTGACCGTGCCGAGCAGCGTGCCGGTCGAGGAGCCGGCCCGTACCTCGATGGTGCCGCCGGCGCCCGCCGACGAGACCCGTGCGGTGAACGACCGGGCGTTGGCGAGAGCGTACGGAGTGAAGGAGATCCAGTCGCCGTTGTGGATCTCTCCGACGGTACGGCCGCCGTGCGCCGGGGTCTTGGTGATGATCTGCACGCCCGCGGAGGAGCCGTAGTGCTCGGCCTGCCGGTGGCTGGGCTGGGTGACCCGCTGGTCGTGCGTCGTCAGCGCGGGCTGGCCGGCCGCGCCCTTGTCGGTGTACTCGGCGTCGATGACCCCGAAGATATTGGCGTTGGGGTCGTGCTCGCCGTCCGCGAGGGTCTGCAGCGTGCCCGTGCAGCCGGTGGCGGAGGTCTGCGGATGCCCGTGACTGTCGTGCCCGACGATGAAGTTGACCTTCACCCGGGAGCAGTCGATCGTGCCGTCCTCCGGGTCGGTGACCGTCACCTTGAACGGGATGGCGGCGCCGAAGTCGTAGATCTGCCCGTCGGCGGGTGTGTCGATCCGGACCGTCGGGGCGGTGTTGCCGACGGTGATCTGCACGGACGCCGTCGCCGACTTGCCGCCGGGATCGGTGACCTTCAGCGTGGCCGTGTACTGGCCCTCGGCGGTGTAGGTGTGGGACGGGTTCGTGGCGGTGGAGGTGGCGCCGTCGCCGAACGTCCATGCGTAGCCGAGCGTGTCGCCGTCGGGGTCGCTGCTGCCGGCCGACGAGAACGACACGGCCAGCGGGGCCTTGCCGGAGGTGACGTTCGCCTTGGCCTGCGCCAACGGGGCGCGCCCGCCCGTCACATGCTCGATGCGGTACAGCGCGGAGTTCTCGTCGCCGTTGAAGTAGCCGGTGCCGTAGTCGAGGACGTACAGGGCGCCGTCCGGGCCGAAGGCCATGTCCATCACCTGGGTGCCGGCCCAGGGGAAGGCGTTGATGGACTGCACGGTGCCGTCGCCGCCGGTCTCGATGCGCTTGATCCAGCGGCGGCCGAACTCACCGGCGAAGAAGTCCCCGTCGTACTCCTGCGGGAACTTCACGTCCGAGGAGGAGGCGGCGTCGTAGCGGTAGACGGGGCCGCCCATCGGGGACTCCGAGCCGTTGCCGAACTCCGGGACGGAGCCTCCGTCGTAGGGGATCCAGGCGGGCTGTGCGGGCGGCAGGTCGGTGAGGCCGGTGTTGCGTGGCGAGGTGTTCCTCGGTGCGGCGCAGTCGAACCTGGCGCCGGACGTGTTGGTCGCGAAGTCGAAGTCCACGTAGGCGTCGTTCTTGCCGGTGCAGTACGGCCAGCCGAAGTTCCCGGCCTTGGTGACGCGGTTGAACTCGACCTGTCCGGCGGGGCCGCGGGAGGGGCTGGCGGTGCCGGAGTCGGGGCCGTAGTCGCCGACGTAGACGGTGCCGGTGGCCCGGTCGACGCTCATCCGGAACGGGTTGCGGAAGCCCATCGCGTAGATCTCGGGCCGGGTCTTCGCGGTGCCGGGTGCGAAGAGGTTCCCGGACGGGATCGCGTACGAGCCGTCGGCGTCGACCTTGATCCGCAGGATCTTGCCGCGCAGGTCGTTGGTGTTGCCGGCGGAACGCTGTGCGTCGTACGCCGGGTTGCGGGAGGCGCGCTCGTCGATCGGCGTGAAGCCGTCGGAGGCGAACGGGTTGGAGTCGTCGCCGGTCGACAGATACAGGTTGCCCGCCGCGTCGAAGTCGATGTCACCGCCGACATGGCAGCACAGGCCGCGGGAGGCGGGCACGTCCAGGATCTTCTTCTCGCTGCCGAGGGCGAGCGTGTTGTCGTTCTTCAGCACGAACCGGGAGAGCCGGTTGACCCCGTCGAACGGGGTGAAGTCGGCGGCCGAGCCGTTCGAAGGGGCGTCCCCGGCCGGGGTGTCGAGTTTCGGCGCGTAGTACAGGTAGACGAACCGGTTCGACGCGAACCCGGGGTCGGCGGCGACCCCCTGCAGGCCCTCCTCGTCGTGGCTGTAGACGTCCAGCCTGCCGGCCACGCTGGTGGTGCCGGCCGCGTCGGTGCGGCGCAGTGTGCCGTCCCGCGAGGTGTGCAGGACCGAGCGGTCGGGCAGCACCGTCATCGTCATGGGCTCGCCCATCTCGGCGACCCCCTTGGCCAGGGTGACCTGCTGGAAGTCCTCGGCGGCCGCGGCGGGGGCGGCGCGGCCGCCGGGAGCGGCGGGTGCCTCGCCGGGGGCCGCCGCCGCGGGGCTCAGCGGCAGGGCCAGGGCCAGGGCGCACACCACGGCCGGCAGTGCGGTGCGGACACGTCTGGGTAAGGGCGATCTCGTGCGCACGGCTCCTCCAGGAGAGGGTGGGGTGGCGGCGGTCGCCGGTGGAACGCCGGACGACCGCCGGTGGGGGGTTGCGGGCGCGCGCCGTCGCGCCGTCGAGCACAGGCCCACGCGCGTCGCTGGGCCTCGATGACCGCTTCAGTTCCCGGAAGTTAGCGGCCTTCGTCCGCGCCCGGAACCCCTTCCGCACAAGATCTCGCTACTTTTCTCATGACGGAGACAAAGTCGCCCTACCGAGTCTTGGGCCCACCACCCCTGCCACGGGGCGACCGCCTCAGCGCACGCGCGCCACGCCCGCGTAGATGCCGCTCGGCTCGGCCTCGGCGGCGGGGGAGGAGGGGGCCCACTCCGTCGCCGTCACCAGACCGGGTGCCACGGGGTCCAGTCCGTCGAAGAACCGCTCCACCTCCGGGCGGGGCCGGAACGCGAGCTGGATGCCGCCCTTCGCGTACTCGGCGACGACTTGGTCGGACAGCTCCGGGAACAGGTCGGACGAGGCGTGCGACAGGATCAGATGGCTGCCCGAGGGCAGGGTGTCGACCAGGGCGCGGACGATTCCGTGGGCGTCCTGCTCGTCGGTGATGAAGTGCATCAGGGCGATCAGCGACAGCGCGATGGGCCGGTCGAAGTCCAGGACGCGCCGGGCGTGCCGGACGATCGCCTCCGGCTCGCGCACATCCGCCTGGATGTAGTCGGTCGCACCTTCGGGCGAGCTGATCAGCAGCGCCTCGGCGTGCCGAAGGACGATCGGGTCGTTGTCGGCGTAGACGACCTTCGCCGACGGGACGACCTTCTGCACGACCTGGTGGAGGTTCGGCTCGGTGGGGATGCCGGTGCCTATGTCCAGGAACTGGTCGGTGCCCTGGGCGGCGAGCCACGCGGCGGCCCGGTGCATGAACTCCCGGTTCTGCCGCGCCCCGTCACGCGCTTCGGGCGGCAGCCGCTCACCGACCGCCTCGTCCACGGGGTAGTTGTCCTTGCCGCCGAGCAGCCAGTCGTAGACCCGGGCCGGGTGGGCCCTGCTGGTGTCGATCTGGACGGACGGCTGGGAATCGGTCGTCATGGCAGCTCCATCGCGCCGGTGGGGGTGAACGGACACGTTCGCGAGTCGATCTTACGTCGTTGAACCATCTCCCGTATGTGCGGCGGGAGTTGCCGGCGAGCTGCACCGGGGACGGCCCGTACGCCGGGACGTCGCACGGTCCGTCCCCGGCTTGGCTAGCCTGCCGCCATGACCGAACTGGGACCCGTCACCTGGCCGCCCGCGCCGATCAGGACCGAGCGGCTCGTGCTCCGCGCCCCCGAGGTCCGGGACCGCGCGACCTTCATCGAGCTGCTGGCGTCGCCGGACGTGCACGCCTACCTCGGCGGTCCCCGGCAGCGCGACGAACTCGAACGCGAGGTGCCGGCCGTGCCCGAGCCGTGGCCCGGCAGCTTCGTCGTCGAGCGCGACGGGCTGATGATCGGCCAGATCCTGGTCAGGAGGGTGACGGAGCACCGCAACGAGGCGGCCCTGGGCAAGGTCGACCTCGGCTATCTCTTCCTGCCGCGGGCGTGGGGACACGGGTACGCGGCCGAGGCGTGCGCGGCGGCGCTCGACTGGGTCGACGCGTGCCTCCCGGGCGAGCCGGTGGTGCTTGCGACACAGACCGCCAACGCCCGCTCGATGCGCCTCGCGGCGAAGCTCGGCTTCACCGAGGTCGAGCGGTTCCGCGCCTGGGGCGCCGACCAGTGGCTCGGGCAACGGCAGCCGCGCACACCGAGCGCGCCCCAAGTGCCGTAGCGGCTCCTACAACCAGCCCCGGCGCGCGGCCTGCCACGCCAGCTGCATCCGGGTCGCCGCGCCCGCGAGCTCCATCATGCGCTGGATGTGCCGCTGCACCGTGCGCCGGCTCAGGCCCAGCTGGGTCGCCACCGCCTTGTCGGCGACCCCGGCCACCAGCAGCGCGAGCAGGCGCCGGTCCGTCGCCGACAGCGGGTCGGGGCCGCCGACGCCGTCCGTCCCGGCGACCGCGCCCGAGTCGTCGACGTCCAGGGGCACCGCGGTCTCCCAGTACCGCTCGAACAGGGCGATGAGCGCGGCGAGCAGATTGCTGTCCCGGACGAGCGCAGCGGTCGGTTCGTCCGGGTTCCCCTGCGGGCCGCCGGGCACGAGCGGGCAGATCGCGACGGCCCGGTCGGCGACCGCCAGCCGCAGCGGCAGATGCGGCACCGCACGGGCGACCTCCCCGGCCCGCACGCCCGCAACAACGTTGTCAACGGCTCCCTCGTCGTCGAAGAACGCCTTCTCGTACAGCACCCGGTAGCGCACGCCGCGCCCCAGCGCCTCGAACTCGGAGTCGTTGCTGCCCGACGGCATCGCCACGTACTGGGCCTTGCAGAACCAGAGCATCTCGTCCCGCGCGCCGCACTGGATCTGGCGCAGATGCTGGCGCAGCGCCTCGGCGCCGGTGATGACCTCGATCAGTTCGCCGGCGTCCCGCCGACGCATCGTGTCGCGGTACACCTCCAGCAGACCGGTGGCCTCGACGCGGGCGAGGTCGAGGGCGTCGGCGTGCCGCTTCAGCCCGGGCATCAGCGCCACGTCCGGGGGAGTGGCCCGGAACCGGCGGGGCAGCACGTCGGTGTGGCTGGCCATACCTTTGCGGGTCAGCGCGTCGAGCACGGCCTCCGTCTCGGCCGGGCCGAGCCCGATGCGCTCGGCGACGTCCACCGCCGAGGCGTGGCTGACCGTCACCAGATACCGGTAGACGTTCTCCTCGGCCTCCGACACCCCTGCGGCCTCCAGCGTCATGGTGTCCTCCCCGCGACTTCCGGCCAACCCGAACGGCGGACACCGTACTCCACGAATGTGACAGGCGGTGAGGGTGAGTGGGCGGCCTGCCTGCCCACTCACCCTCGTGTACGGCCTAGCCGCGGTGCAGGTAGGCCCGCTTCACGGTCTGCCGGACCGAGGTTCCGGCCGTGTCACGCGCCGTCACCCTGAGTGTCACGAAGGCGTCGCCGTGGGTCCGGGACGGCTTGGTGACGGTGGCCGCGAAGGCGTTGTGCCCCCGCGACTTCACCCCGGCCGGGCTCCAGGTCCGGCCGTCGTCGTAGGAGACCTCGACCTGGACGCTCACACCGCGCGGCGCGGCGAGCCCGTCCTGGGCGCGGATGGACACGCCGACGGTGTGCGTACGGCCCGGGCGGACGGCGTTGTCCACGTCGACCGGCACGTCGTAGTCGAGCTGGAGCAGCGGCAGGGTGGCCGGCGTGTCCGCCGTGCCCGAACGGAACGTCCACGACGTCTCGGTGCCCGTCGCGTACGCCCACTCCGGCGAGGTCCGCGAAGTGGTCAGGTCCAGCCGGTAGCCGGCCGTGCCCGACGGCACCTCGAAGTCGGCGAAGCCGCCGTCGGCCCGCCCCACCTGCCGTCCGTCCCGGTACAGGACCGCCTCGGCCGCGTCGCCCCGCGGGGCCCGCGTACCGATGCCGCCGCCCCCGCTGTCCACGACGAGGCGGGACCAGTGGCCCGCCCGGGAGTCGGTGAACTCCGGTATCCGCACGCTCAGCACGTCACCCTTGCGCACGGACGGCGTCGTCGTGCCCCGCGGGATCGACGGCCGGACGACGGACGCCTGCCAGGTGTCGCTCGTGCGCTCGCCCGCCCGGTACGTCCGCGGGGCGTCCGCCATGCCGGCGCGCAGCGGCGTGTCCACGTCGTACGTCGTCTCGTGGTGCACCAGGTGCTGCCACTCGGTGTCCCCGCTGCTCACGTACTCGGTCCGGTCGAACCCGGTCGGTACGTAGCGGGTGTACTGCAGCCAGGCGGTGTCCTGGTACGGCCGGCGCCCGAAACGCTGCTCGCTCGCCCAGGGGAGGCCGCCGTTCTCGGCGTACCGGCTGCGCACGACAGCGCTGTTGCGCTCGGAGACCGTGTGCACGACGTTCTCCGGGATGCGCTGCTTCGAGACCTGCATGATGTCGTACAGGTACGGGCTGCGGGCGGTGCCGGTGAGGCGGACCGTGGTGGTCCCCTTGCCGATCCGCTTCAGCAGGGCCGCTCCCTCCGTCTTGCCGATCCGGATCGTCGGCACGCCCCAGCGGTCGCCGTCGGGGTGCCACCGGGTCCAGGCGATGTCGGCGAAGTGCACGAACACGATGCCCCGCACGCCGGCCGCGGCCGCCCGCTCGGTCAGGGCCCGCTCGTCGATCGAGTCCTCATGGGTGAGGACCGCCAGCTTGCCACGGGCCTTCGAGAAGTCGGGCGCGGTGGAGTCCCCCGCGTCGACGGCGGTCAGGCTTGTGCCCTTCTCGTCGAACAGCGGCGAGGACGGCATGTAGAACGCGTTCGGCGCCGCCGGGCCGCCCTTGCCGCCGGTCACCTTCATCCGCAGCATCGGCGCGACGTACTGCCAGCGGGACGCGAACTCGAACGTCCCGTCGGTGACGGCCTTCGTGGGGCTCACGTACAGGCGCCGGACGACGTCGAAGTACATGGTGCCCGCGAGCAGAGCGCGCCCGTCGATCTTCCGGTACGTCTGGTAGCTGAGGATGCCGCGCTGCTCCGCCGGGCGGGGCGTTCGGATGTCGACCAACGTCGTCCTGCGCACGTCCAGCGTGACGGTCATGTCCTTGGTGACCTGCACCTCGGGCAGCACCACCTGCCGCAGCTCCTGCCCGTCGGAAGCGTTGTCCAGGGTCGAGTAGTCGAGCTGGTACGTGCCCTCCTCGACCTCGGCGACGGCGGGTTCGGTGCTCGTGTAGCCGACGAAGCCGTCCGGACCCCAGATGTTCGGCAGCGCCTCCACCTGCCGGCCGGAGAGGTCGACCGTACGGACGGTGAGCCGGTGTGTGGGCCCCTGGACCGCGAGGCTGACCGTGGTGTGCACGGTGACCTTCCCGTCCGCCGAAGCCGCGGTCACATAGCCGTAGTAGTCGCCGCGCTGCACGCGGTTCGGGTCCACCGTCAGCGGTACGTCGGCGGTGGCGCCCGCGGGCACGGTCACCGAGGAGGAGCCGAGCTTCACGGCGCCCTCGCCGGGCGTCCGTCCTCCGGGGGTGGCCAGCCGGGCCGTGAGCCCGAGAGTGACGGCCGCACCCGAGGTGTTGGTGTACCGCAGGTGTTCCGTACGCGGCTCGCCGCCGTCCGTCCGCAGCGGGCCCAGGGCGATGGTGCCGGTCGCGGTGACCGGGCCCAGCGCTGCCGCGGCCACGTCGACGAGGCCGCCGCCCTGCTCGGTCACCTCCTGACCGGACGCCGTACGGGCCGTGCTGACGAGCGCGTCCTTCAACCGGGCCGCGCTCCAGTCCGGGTGCCGCTGCGCGAGCAGCGCCGCCGCGCCCGCCACGTGCGGGGTCGCCATGGACGTACCGGAGGCCGCCACATGCCGGGCGTCGACCGGCTCACCCATGGTCGTGCCGTCCGCGCGTGCCGCCACGATGCCCACACCCGGTGCCGTCAGGTCGGGCTTGACGGCGTCGTCACCGGCCCGGGGACCACGGCTGGAGAACGGCGCGAGCCCGCCGTCACGGTCGACCGCGCCCACGGTGAGCGCCGCGTCCGCCGCGGCGGGGGAGCCGATCGTGCCCCTGCCCAGCTCGCCCGCGTTGCCGGCCGCGACCACGAACAACGCGCCGGTACGCTCGGTGAGTTCGTTGAGCGCCAGACTCATCGGGTCCGTGCCGTCGGTCGGGACGTCCGAGCCGAGGCTCATGTTGACGACCTTGGCACCGCTGCCCGCCGCCCACTCCATGCCGGCGATCACCTGGGACTCGGACCCGAAGCCGTCGTCACCGAGCACCTTGCCGACGATCAGGTCGGCTCGCGGGGCGACGCCCTTGCCGCCCTTGCCGTTGACGGAGGCCGCGCCGCTGCCTCCGACGATCGAGGCGACGTGCGTCCCGTGCCCGAAGACGTCCCCGGTCCCGGAACTGTCGGAGAAGTCCCGGGCCTCGGAGATCCGCCCGGCCAGATCCGGATGCGTCTGGTCCGCGCCCGTGTCCAGCACGGCCACCTTGACCGACTCGCCCTGCTGGCCGGCCTTCCACACCTCCGGCGCGCCGATCTGCGGCACACTGCGGTCGAGGGTGGCCCGCACCCGGCCGTCCAGCCACACGCGTGGCGTGCTCGCCGTCCGCGCGGAGTTCAACCCGTCGGCATCCGGCGTCAATTGCTTCCAGAACCGCCCGAGGTCGCCGTCCGCGACCCGCACGGCACGCGCGCCGATGCTGTCCAGGCGGCGGACCGGGGAGCCGTCCTCGGCCAGGCCCGTCAGCCGCTTCACGGCGGACGCCGCCGCACCGTCGGCGCCCGCGACGATCAGGGGCAGCGCGTCGCTGTGCGCCTCGTCGTAACCCTGCGCGAGCAGCGCGCCCACGTCGAACAGGCCGCGGTCCACCACCCCGGCCGCCACCAGGTTCCCGGCGTCGGACGGCATGACGGTCAGCCGCCCGTCCTCCTCGTACGTACGGAAGACGAGGCCTCGCCGTCCGGGTCCGGGTGTCACCGAGGCGGTGCGCCGCCCCTCGCCGTCGGTGCCCACGGTCACCCGGTCGCCGGTGATGAGGCGAACGGTGCCCAGAGTGTGCGAGGGTTTGTGGGCGGGTTGTCGGGAGGGGGACGCCGTATCGGAGGGGGCGGCGGTCGGCGCCACCGCGCCGGATGCCAGGACGAGTCCTGTCGATATCGCCGCCACCAGGCGGATCCGTCTCATGTGTGCAGTGCCTTCCGTCCAGCGCGTGGGGATGTCCGCGCGCTGGACAGAATCCGGCGGTGGTGATCACCGTGTCACTCGTTTTCGCTGGCACAGGTGGGACATGTCGCAACCGCGACACCGAAGTGACGCCCCATGCGGACGGGTTCAGCGGGACGCGGACGCCGCCAGCATCGGCAGCGACACTATGTCCGCGAGGGCCTCCTGACCGGCGATGTTGGCGTGCACGCCGTCCCCGGTGTCGTACGGCGGGTTGATGCCGTTCGGCTTCAACGGGTCCCTCAGCACCTGGTCGAACGGCAGCACACCGTCACAGGTGCCGGCGCAGGAGTTCCACGTCGAGACGAAGGTGCCGACGGCGTGCCGGTCCCGGTTGTTCTGGTCCGTGTAGCCGGGGCGCGGGGTGATCGGCGTGACGTACACCTCGATGCCCGCCGCCCGCAGCCGCCGGAACACCTCCCGGTAGCTGTCCAGGATCTGGTCGGCAGCGCATCCGGCCGCGAGATCGTTGGTGCCGTAGTAGTAGAGCACCCCGGTCACCCCGTGGAGGGCGAGCACGTCGCGTTCCAGACGGGACACCGCGTCCAGGCCGCGCAGCGACGGGTCCGTGCGGGGGCAGGTGGCGGCACTGGTGGTACCCCCGATACCGGCGTTGGCGACCGTGAACTGCCGGTCGGCGGGCAGCTCTTCGGTGATGCGCCGTGCCACGAAGTCCGTCCACCGCAGGTTCTCGCCCGGGCGCTGGCAGCCCGGACCGCAGTCGGTCGACCCGGTGCCGTCGACCACCGAGCTGCCGTACGCGACGAGCGTGCCGCGCAGCCGCGGGTTGTGCACGTCGACGGCGGTGACCAGATACGTCGAGCCGGTCGTCCGCGTGTACGCGGAACCCGAGGCGTCGGTGGTGTGGTCCCCGGAGCCGGGCGGGGTCAGGTAGTTGTCGCGGAAGGCGCTGTTGTGGATGCCGGCGGTCACGGTGCCGGACACGGAGACGGACACCGCGATGTCCTCCTGGGCCGCCGTGCGGAGCCGGGCCGGATCGCTCCACACCTCGCCGCCGGCCGGGACGACGACCGTGCCGCTCCCGGCGAAGGTGACGGGGACCGGATCGCCCTCCGTCGCCGCCCCGCCGCCGTCGCTGTGCGCGACGGTCGCCGCGGTCACGGTCAACGGCGTCTCGCCGAACGTGTTCTGCAGCCGTATCCGCAGGGCGTCACCGCCCTGACTGAGATGGCTGATCATCCGCACGGACTGATCGTTCAACTGCTGTGTCGCACGCCCCTGTTGGGAGCCGGTCCAGGAGGTGAACCACCCCTTCGCGGCGGACGGCCGATGCGGTCCCGCCTCGCTCGGGGCGGCCGCAGTGGGGGCGGATGCGGCGAGCACCGAGGCCGTCAGCGCGAAGGCGAGGCCCACGGCGAGGCGGCCCGCCTGCGACCGAAGTGACCGGGGCCGGGCTGAGACGCGAGGGAGAAGAGGGCTCATTGGTTCCTGTCCTTCCCGTGGGACGGGTGAAACGAGCGTGAAAAGCCTTTCCCCGGGTCGGTGCGGGCAACCCCGGTCCGACGACACGCGGTGTGTTCGTCGCGGACGAAGTCCATTACGCGGGCGATGTGTTGATGCCACGGTGACCTGATGACGACGACTACGACACCGGACGGCCGGCCCGTCCCTCCCGCCCACGCCGACGAGCGCACCATGCTGGAGGCGTGGCTCGACTTCCACCGTGCGACCCTTGCCCTGAAGTGCGCCGGCCTCGACGACGAGCGTCTGCGGCACGCCGCGGTGCCTCCCTCACGGATGACGCTGCTCGGCCTCGTGCAGCACATGGCCGAAGTGGAACGCAACTGGTTCCAGCGCGTCTTCGCGTCCCTGGACGTGCCACCCGTCTTCGGCGCGGACAACACCGACGGCTTCACCCTCGCCCCGGACCGCGGCCTGCAGGAGGCGACGGCCGCCTGGCAGGCGCAGATCGCCCGGGGCCGTGAACTGACGGCCGACGCCTCCCTCGACGACGCCGGCCGCCTGTCCCAGCGGGAGGCCGGTCGCGTAGGCGACGCGGGCGTCTCCCTGCGCTGGATCCTGGTCCACCTCATCGAGGAGTACGCCCGCCACAACGGCCACGCGGACCTGCTCCGCGAACGGCTGGACGGGGTGACCGGCACCTGAGTGCAGTCCCGTAGCCACGTGGTCATGGGGTCGGCGCCGGGTTCTTGAGCATCTCCGTCAGGGCGGAGATGCTCTGGTCGCCGTATCCGGCCAGGCTCACAAGGACCCGCCCTTTGAGCGTGGCGGTAGCCGGTTGCAGGGCCTCAGTCGTGTCTTACGTGGTCAGGCAGGCGATGATCAGCGGACTCGCTGCGGCTGCTTCCGGGCCGCGCGGCCGAAATCCCGCGCCCGCCGCGCCCATTTGACCCGGCTTGCGAGGCCAATTCAAGCCGTCACTTTGGCGGTCGCATGACAAACGCAAGGGTCCGGTGTCACCCTTCTGCTCGAGTTCACCGTTCGTCCACGTGACCACCACGCGAAACGGACGTCTTGCCACCCCCCACCTCCTTCCACCCGCATGCCGTGCAGCGCTACGGACCGGCACACCCCGCCGGTCCTCTCGTCCACGGCCCCCACACGGGCCGACCGTCCCGAAGGAGCACCCCTTTGTCCCTGCGACACCGCGCCCTCGTCCGGCGCAGACGCGCAACCGGTATAGCCCTCACGGCAGTCGGGGCCCTGCTGGCCCTGGCCGCTCCCGGTCTGGCCGCGGCGGCGCCGGCCGACCCGGGCCCCGCGAAGATCACCGCCAACCCCCGGGCGGGCGCCGCCCCGGCCGCCCTCACCCCCGCCCGCCGCACGGCCCTCATCAAGAGCGCCCAGTCGGAGGCGGCCGGCACCGCACAGCGGATCGGCCTCGGCGGCAAGGAGAAGCTCCTCGTCAAGGACGTCGTCAAGGACGCCGACGGCACCACGCACACGCGCTACGAGCGCACGTACGCCGGACTCCCCGTCCTCGGCGGCGACCTCGTCGTCCACGACAGGAGCGGCCGTACGACCGTCACCAGGGCCGGCAAGGCGACGCTCGCCCTGAACACCCTCAGCCCCAAGGTCACCCAGTCCGCCGCCGCCGGCAAGGCCCTCGCCGCGTCGAAGAAGACCGACGTCAAGGGCGCCGAGACGGAGCGCGCGCCCCGGCTCGTGGTGTGGGCCGGCGCCGGCAAGCCCGTGCTCGCCTGGGAGACCGTCGTCGAGGGCGTCCAGAAGGACGGCACCCCCAGCGAACTCCAGGTCGTCACCGACGCGGCCACCGGCAAGCAGCTCCTGGCGGCCGAGAAGGTGCACACCGGCTCCGGCAAGGGCCAGTTCGTCGGCGACGTCGAGATCGGCACCACGCAGTCCGGGTCGACGTTCCAGCTCGTCGACCCCGACCGCGCGAATCAGAAGACGTACGACCTCAACCAGGGCACCTCGGGCACCGGCACCCTCTTCACGGACGACAACGATGTCTGGGGCAACGGGCAGCCGTCCGACCGCCAGACCGCGGGCGTGGACGTCGCGTACGGCGCCGCGGCGACCTGGGACTACTTCAAGGACAGCTACGGCCGCAACGGCATCCGCAACGACGGCGTCGCCGCCTACAGCCGTGCCCACTACGGCAACAACTACGTCAACGCCTTCTGGCAGGACTCCTGCTTCTGCATGACGTACGGCGACGGCTCGGGCAACACCCACCCGCTGACCGCGCTCGACGTGGCCGCCCACGAGATGAGCCACGGCGTCACGGCCGCCACCGCGGGCCTCGTCTACTCCGGTGAGTCCGGCGGTCTCAACGAGGCCACCTCCGACATCTTCGCCGCGGCCGTCGAGTTCCACGAGGACCTGCCCGCCGACCCCGGTGACTACTTCGTCGGCGAGAAGATCGACATCAACGGCGACGGCACCCCGCTGCGCTACATGGACAAGCCCTCCAAGGACGGCGCGTCCAGGGACAACTGGAGCTCCACGCTCGGCGGCATCGACGTCCACTACTCGTCCGGCCCCGCCAACCACTTCTTCTACCTGCTGTCCGAGGGCAGCGGCCCGAAGACCGTCAACGGCGTCGACTACGACAGCCCCACCTACGACGGGCAGCCCGTCACCGGCATCGGCATCGAGAACGCCGCCGCGATCTGGTACCGCGCGCTGACGACGTACATGACGTCGACGACCAACTACGCCGGGGCCCGCACCGCCACCCTGTCCGCCGCCGCGGACCTGTTCGGCGCCTACAGCCCGACCTACCTCGCCGTCGCCGACGCCTGGGCCGGGATCAACGTCGGCAACCGCATCGCGCTCGGCGTCAACCTCGCCCCGGTCGCCGACCAGATCAGCGGCGTCAACCAGGACGTCAGCCTCCAGCTCGACGCCTACACCACCAACTCCGGGGCGAGCCTCACCTACGAGGCCGAGGGCCTGCCCGAGGGCCTGAGCATCAGCCCGAGCGGACTGATCAGCGGCACCCCGGCCACCCTCGGCACCAGTGACGTCACCGTCACGGTCACCGACAGCACCGGCGCGACCGCCTCGGACACCTTCACCTGGCAGATCGCCTACGTCTACTCCAACGCCACCCGCGTGGACATCCCCGACAACGGGGCGGCCGTCCTGTCCCCGGTGACCATCAGCGGCCGCGAGGGCAACGCCTCCGCGACCACCTCGGTCTACGTCAACATCGTCCACACCTACCGCGGCGACCTCGTCGTCGACCTCGTCGGCCCGAACGGCACCGTCTACCCGCTGCTCAACCGCAGCGGCGGCTCCGCCGACAACGTCGACCAGACCTTCACCGTCGACGCCTCGGCACAGCCGCTCAACGGCACCTGGGCGCTGCGCGTGCAGGACCGTGCGAACATCGACGTCGGCCACATCGCCCGCTGGACCCTGACCCCCTGATCCTCGACCGCCTCCCGCCTGACGGCGCCGCCGTCCGGTCCTTCCCTGGGCCGGGCGGCGGCGCCGTCATGTCGGGGGCCGTGCCCGGTGCGTTGTCGGTGACCAGCGGAAAGCGCCCAGAGCCGCCCGGATAGCATGTGCGCACCGACGACGGTCCCCGCCGCCCCCACCAGGGAGACCATGCCGTGCGACGCGAAAGGTGGCTTGGCTGCCCATGACACACCGGGCACAACGGTGAGATCCATATCGTCGCGGATCTCCCCGAACGAGAAGGACACGGCCGAAGGACCCGTCCCATGGCGCCGGCCACGGGCGATGTTCTGGACCGCGGCAGGCGTGGCGGTCCTCGGCTTCCTGGTCGCCCTGGAGATCGCCGCACGCGACATCGGCGTCCCGGGACCGATGACCAGTCAGGTCAAGGACCTCATATACGCCCCGAAACCGGGCCCCCTGTACGCCGGTCTCGCGCTGCTGATGGTGGTGCTCACCTGGCGGCAACGCCTCCTCGCGGCAGGCGCCGCGCTCGGCATCGACGTCGTCTCCGCCCTGGTGCGATGGATGATCGGCGTCGACCCGCCCAGCGAGTACTTCCTCGGCGGCGGCGCGCTCTGGGTGATCCTGGCGTTCGCGGTCATCGCCGTGACCCGCCGCACCGGCGCCGAACGCACCCTCCTGCTGAAGGGCGTCGGACTGGCCTTCCTGCTCATGGCGGGCCGCAAGACCGGTGACACCTGGCTGATCATCACGGCCAAGACCCGCCCGACGGTCCTCGACCCGTATGTGGCCACCGCCGACCGGGCCCTCGGCGACCCGTCCTGGCTGGCCGGGCGGATGCTCGAGGCCACGGCCCCGATCGGCACCGACATCGTCCAGATCGTCTACGCACAGCTCGCCGTGGCCGCCGTGGTGGTCGCCCTCTACCAGCTGCGCAACGTGGCCTCCGAAGGCCGCTTCCCACGCCACCACCTGGTCCGCACCTTCCTGGTCATCGGCCTGCTCGGCCCGGCCTTCTACATGATCTTCCCGGTGGTCGGCCCCGTCTTCGCCTACGGCCCGGGCGCGTCCGGAACGGGCGGCGTGGAATGGTCCCTGCTCAACCTGTGGCCCCACACCCCGCCGCCCCTGAGCACCCCGCACCCGATGCCGTACGACGGGCTCACCCCCCGCAACTGCATGCCGAGCCTGCACACGGCGTGGAGCATCGCGATCTTCATCCACACCCGCAGGGCCCCTCGGCTCCTGCGCCACGCCGGTACGTTCTGGCTGGTCGCCACGCTCACCGCGACCCTCGGCTTCGGCTACCACTACGGCGTGGACCTGCTCGCCGGTGTGGTGTTCGCGCTGACGATCGAGGCGGCGCTGCGCGCCCAGGTGCGCGGTTGGGACCGGCCGGCCGTCGTGCTCGTCTCGTACGGCACGGTGGTCTTCACCGCCCTGCTGGTGAGCTACCGGTACCTCCCGATGGAGATGGCGCTGCACCCGCGCATCTGGGGGCCGCTGCTGGTCCTGGCGATGACGTCGGTGGTCTACGTCTACGTCCGCACGACCAGGCTCTGGGACGCGGAGACGGGGACCGTCCCGGCCCGGCAGCCGCAGCCCCAACCCGAACCGGCCTGACGGCCCGCACGCCCAAGGGGCCCGGTCCGGTTCAGGACCGGGCCCCACGGACAACACGGCTAGTTCCGGTACCGGAACACGATCCGCCCCCGCGCCAGGTCGTACGGCGGAAGCTCCACCAGGACCCGGTCGCCCAGCATGATCCGGATGTAGTGTCTGCGGATCTTCCCGCTGATGTGCGCGAGGACCTGGTGGCCGTTCTCCAGCTCCACGGTGAACATGGCGCTGCGCAGACACTCCACGACCCGGCCCTCGGCCTCGATGACGTTCCTGGTCCGCGTCATCGCACGAGCTCCAGCGTGCCGCCCACCGGCCGCGCCCCGACGCCCCGGAACAGCGCCGACGCCACCGCGTTCGAGGCGTCGACCTCGGCCCACGCCTCGGCGGTCCCGGCACGGTGGAGCACACCCAGCGCGTGGGCGAGCAGAGCCCGGCCGACGCCGCGCCGCCGCTCACCGGCCCGCACCGCGAGCAGCCCGATCCGCGGCCGCTTCACCCGCACCACCCGGATCAGCCCCAGGTAGGCGTCCGGCGTCGCGGCCACCGCGTACAGCGCCGGGTCGACGATGGTGTCGCCCTCCGTTCGGGGCACCACCTCGGCGGGCATCGACCGCCAGCCCACGGTCGCCTCGACCTCGGCCCGGATGACACGGTCCACCTCGCGCAGCATCCCCTCGTCCGCCTGTCCGGCGGGCACGATGGTCACGCCCGGCGGCGGTACGACCGCACGCAGCCCTGTGACGTCGGGGTCGGTGGGGACGGCGTACTCCACCTCGCGGCGCGGAACGGTGAAACCGGCCCGCCGCCACCGGGCCGTCAGCTCGGTGTCGGCCTCGTCGACCACGGTGTGCAGCGGCGCCGGAAACGCCGCGGTCATCGCCTCGGCGAGCTGCGCGAAGGCGGTGTCGTGCCAGGCGTCGACGCTGACGAACAGTCGTCCGTCCGGCCGGTGCTGCACATGCCCTCGGCCGACCACCAGGTCGTCCTCCAGGGCATGCCACTGCCCGTACGCGACGCGCGTGACCAGCGTGGCCTGCTCGGCCGGATGTGATGGGTAGGTCTTCGGATCCATCGGAGTCCCCTTCCAGGAGAGCCTCGAACTCAGGCGCTCCTGGCGACACCGATCGTCAGCCGCCGGACCGTGACGGGATGAGGGAGCACCCACGGAAAACTGCGTTCACGGGTCTCACCTCCTACGACGACTCGGCCGGTCCACCGCGAACGTATCAGCGGGGCGATACGCGGCTCCACCGAATTGACGCGGGCTGCCGGCCTCGGCCGCCGGCACGGCCGGGCGCGCAGTCACGTCCGTCCCCTCCCCGGGCCGACCCGACGCTACCCGGTCGGCCCGGGGTACAGTCCCGGCGTGCGTTGATTCTCCGGGCGGCGGCCCCGCGCAGCCGCGGACGGTACGGGCGCCCTGGATGCGGGGGCCCTGGCAGGCAACCCGTCATCACCCCACGGAGATCCCCACCATGACCGCGCAACAGCCCCTCACCTACGACGCGTTCGTCGCCCTCGCCGCCGCCGACCCGGCCGTCGTCGGGCTCGTCCTCAAGGGGTCCCGGGCCCACGAGGGCACGGCCACCCGGCACTCCGACCACGATCTGTACGTGGTCCTCGCCGACGACGCTCCCACCGGCCTCACCCGCTTCGCCGGGCACCGCAGTGCCGAACTGGACCTCGTCGTCGTCTCCCTCACGGACTTCCGGGCGGCGGGGATGCCCGGCTTCGAGCGGTACGCCCTCGCGCGCGCCCGGGTCGTCCTCGACCGCCTCGACGGGGAGATCACCCGCATCCTCGCCGCCAAGGCGCACCTGACCGCCGACGAGGCGGCGCGCGACGCCGCGACCCGGCTGGACGCCTACGTCAACTCCGTCTACCGGTCCCTCAAGAACGACCGGGACGGTCAGTCCCTCCCCGCACGCCTTGACGCCGCCGACAGCGTCGGCCACCTCCTCGACCTGCTCTTCACACTCGACCGCCGTCCCCGCCCCTACAACAAGTACCTGGCCTGGGAACTGGCCCGGCACCCGCTCCCCGGGTGGGACACCGACACCCTGCTCGACACGGTCGGCCGTATCACGGCGACCGGCGAAGTGACGGTCCAGCGCGGGCTGTTCGCCCAAGTCGAGACGGCCGCGCGGCGGGCCGGGCACGGCGAGGTGCTGGACGCCTGGGGCGAGGACCTGGAGCTGATGCGGCCGTGGACGAGACGCCGGTGACCCGGCGTGCGGTCAGGCGCGCCGGGGCTTGCCCTCCGTGAACAGCCACGTCCGGAACAGTCCGTCCAGCCGCTTCCCCGACGTCGCCTCCGCCAGCTTCACGAACTGGGCGGTCGTGCCGTGCCCGTCGTGGTGCTTGGTGGCCCAGGCGCGGAGGATGCGGAGGAACGTCTTGTCCCCGACGGCGCGCCGCAGTTCCTGCAGGGCCATCGCGCCCCGCGCGTACACCGGCGTGCCGAAGATGTTCGCGCCGCTGCCCGGGTCCGCGGGCGGGAACGCCCACAGTTCGTCGCTCGCGGGACGGGCGTACAGGGTGTCGAAGGCCTTCTGGGCGGTGTCGCCGCCGTGCTGCTCGTCGTACAGCCACTCGGCGTACGTGGCGAAGCCCTCGTTGAGCCAGATGTCCTTCCACGTGGTCAGGGACACCGAGTCGCCGAACCACTGGTGGGCGCTCTCGTGCACGAGCGTGGCCAGGTCGGGCGCGGAGTCGTACAGCGGCCGGGTCTGGGTCTCCAGGGCGTAGCCGACGTCCGGGGCGTGGTCGACGATCGCGCCGGCCGCGCGGAACGGGTACGGCCCGAACAGCCCGCTCTCCCAGGCGAGCACCTCGGGCAGCTTCCGCAGCACCGGCGCCGCGGCCCGGGCCTCCCGCGGGTCGACGGCGTTGTAGACCTCGACGCCGTCGCGGGTGGTGTACCGCTCCACCTTGAACGTGCCGACGGTGACGGTGGCCAGATAGGCGGCCATCGGTTCGGCCGCGCGCCAGCGGAACGTGGTGCGCCCGTGTGCGGTGCGCTGTCCGAGCAGCACGCCGTTGGCCACGGCCGTGCGCCCCTTGGGCACGGTCACCGTGAAGTCGTACGTCGCCTTGTCGGTGGGGTGGTTGTTCGCCGGGAACCAGGTCATCGCGCCCTGCGGCTCACCGGCCACGAAGGCGCCGTCGTCGGTGGGGATCCAGCCGTCTGCGGAGCCGTCCGGGTCGGTGACCGGCTTCGGGGTGCCGTGGTAGTCGACGGTGACCCGGAAGGCCCGGCCGGGGCGCAGCGCGCGGCGCGGGGTGACGACGAGTTCCTGCCCGGAACGCCGAAACGCAGCCTTCGCGTGGTCCACGGTGACCGAGGTGACCTTCAGGCCCGTGAGGTCGAGGTCGAAACGCGCGAGGCGCTGGGTGGCGCGGGCGGTGAGGACGGCTCTGCCCTCCAGGCGCCGGCTGCCGGTGTCGTACCGCAGCGTCAGGTCGTAGTGGTCCACCTCGTAGCCGCCGTTGCCGGCCAGCGGGAAGTACGGGTCACCGACGCCCGCCGAACCCGTGCCGTGGGCCACCGCGGGCCCCGCGCCGGCGAGCAGCGCCGTCACGGTCATGGGTACGGCGGCGAGGAGCGCCTTGCGGCGGAGCACGGCGGGTATGCGCCGGGCGGGCCGGCTGCTCGGTGACGTCACGGGAACTCCTGGAGGGGGGCGGCTGGAGATCGGCTGGCCGTCACACTAGAGGCGACGGAGGCCCAGTTTTCCCATGCTCAGGTCAATTCCCGGGAGGGTGCCGCTCCGGAGTGGGCTGTTTGCGGCCACCCTCACCCGTGCGGGTGGCACACGGCCGCGCGGCGGACGACGGAAGGGCTCCGCCGTCCGCCGCGCGCACGGTCGGGTCAGCTGAAGGGGATCACCACCACCGACTTGTCGGTGCCGGTCTGCAGCTTGGAGCTGCCGTTGCCGATGGCGCTCCACACCTCCAGGCGTACCGTGCCGTTCTTGAGGTTGCCCAGGGTGCCCGTGCTGGACCTGAGGCCCCTGGCCTGGCTGTACTCCTCCCACCCGGTGACCGGGTCGGTGGCGAAGTAGTTGTACGTCTCCGTCCGGTCGAAGGTGCCGTCGCCGGTCAGGTCGTAGCTGATCCGGGCCTGCTGGCCGAGACCGACCGAGGTGCCCGCGTCGACCTGGAGCTTGAAGGTGGTACCTGCGCCCGAGGTGAGCGTGCCGTTCACTCCCCGGGCCTCGTAGACGAGGGGCTGATACGGCGTGCCGTCGTGGTTGGTGCCACCGGCGGACGCGATGGTGTCGCTGCCCGCGGTGCCGCCGGTCGCCGTCGTGAGGACACCGCCGCCGCGCAGCTGGAAGGTGTTCCCCGTCGGCTCCGGGTCGGGATCGGGGTCGGGGTCGGGGTCCGGGTCCTGCGATCCGGACCCGGTGCCGCTGGCCGTCGAACGGGCCGGCACCGACAGCGTCTTGCCGTCCGAGAAGGTGACCGTCCGGGCCGACGAGCCGTGGTTGTGGGCCACATAGGTGCGTGTCGAGCCCTTGGTGAAGACGGCCGAGGCGGGGATGTCACCGGTGACGGAGGCGTCCGGGGCGCCGATGGTGTCGAGGGTGTTGATCCAGTGGTAGGTGTGCGCCTTCGACTCGCCCTGCTCCGGGGTGTAACCGCCGTTGCCGGAGTCCCACTTGGACTTGGCCGAGGCCGGGTCGGCGAACGACTGGAACTCCCAGAGGATGTCCCGCCATTCGACGGCCGGGCCGCCGTTCTCCCGTTCCATCTCCGCGATGTTGCGGCGGATCGCGGCCTTCTCACCGCCGAGGTGGAGCGAACCACCCGTCACCGGGAGGACGTTGATGCCGTGGATCTCCTCGGGGTTGGCCGTCCACCAGGTGGCGTAGGCGCCGCCGCTGCCCCACACCATGCCGACCGTGTCATGGCCGAACGAGGACGGGAAGACCTGCTCGTCCGCGTCGAACCAGTACTGCGCGATCGACTCCGACTCGGTGGTCAGCAGGAAGGTGCCGAGATCGCGCAGCGAGGTGTCACCGGTCGCCGAACCCCACAGGACCAGGGCCGCGCTGAGGTTGGTCGACTCGGAGGACGACTCCTGGTTGTTGCCGGCCGCGAAGCCCTGGTGACCGGAGGCCCAGCTGTGCCCGGCGTAGACGTCGAAACCGCGCAGGAAGGGGAACGAGCTGTCGGTGCGGCTCGGGTTGACGGTGTCGCGGACGAGGGTCTTGACCATGCCGCCCCATGCCGAGTCCGCCGCCCACGACGGGTCGTACTGGGCGACGATCGCCGCCGCGTAGACGTAGTAGCCGTAGTGGAAGTGGTGGTCGTTCAGCTCGGTGTCGCTGCCGTAGGACGCGGGGTAACCGGTGAGCGTCTTCCAGTCCTTGTCGTAGCTGAACTCGTTGGCGCCACCGGCCGTGAACCACTCCTGCAGCTTGCCCTTGAGCAGGCCGATCAGCCGGTCACGGGTGCCGGTCTCGCCGATCTGCTCGGCGACGGGCACCAGTTGGGCCAGCCGGCCGAGGGCCTTGCCGGTCCAGTAGGTGTCGGACGCGCCGGAGAACGGGTCGGAGGCGTTCACGACGTCGTTGAGGTAGCCGCGCAGCCGCGCCGTGTCCACCCCGTCCGACTTGGGCAGCGCGGGCAGGACCGCCGACGCCTTCTGGCTGGTGCTGAACGAGGCCGCCTCACGGACCTTCATGGTGCCGCGCGGTGAGACATACGTGTACGAGGTCAGGGCGTCCGAGGTGTTCAGCCACTGGTGGCGGTAGAGCGCCTGGAGCGTGCCGCGCTCGCTGCCCTCCTGCGCCTCCGTGGTCAGCGTGTACGTGGCCCGCACGGTGCCGCCGCTGTAGCTCCAGGTCGCCTTGGAGTCGGTGACGAAGCTGAACGCGTACTTCGCGTACGTCGAGAGCGCGCCCGTGGACGGCAGGACGGCGACGGAGAAGTAGTCCTTGCCGCCGAGGCCCGCGGTGACGGTGGAGCCGGAGACGTTCCAGTCGCTGCCGCTCGGAGCGAACAGGGCGTAGTGGTGTCCGCCGACGGTGATGCCGAGGACGTTGCCCTGGTCGGCGAAGACGGTCGGCGCTCCGGCCGTGGTGACCTGCGCGTTGCCGCCGGTGCCCTTGGCGTATACGAAGGGGGAGCCGTGGCCGATGGTGGTCCGCAGGGTGCGGCTGCCGTCGGACCACAGCGGGGTGACCGTCCAGTCGGACCAGTCGTCGGCCTTGGTGTCGGGGGAGTTGAGGCCGGACAGCCCGATGGTCAGGTCGCGCTTGTGGGCGTACTCGTACTGGCGTCCGTCGCCGACGATCGCCGGGGAGGTCGGGTAGCCGACGTCCAGTCCGTTGGCGGTGGCCTGGTAGGTGAGGGGGTGGCCGTACATGGGGGTCGACCACGGGTTGTCGCCGTACCGCTGGAAGGCCAGGGAGGACCACCAGTCGTTGGTGGGGACCGGCCGGTTCCTGGCAGCGGCGGTCACCTTGGGGGTGACGGGCGTTCCTGTGTTGGTGGTGGGGCCCGATGTGCCGGGCGGCCTGCTGTCGGAGTAACTGCCGGAACCTACGGGCACGGTGGCCGCGGCCGCCGGGGAGGCGGCCGGACCGAGCCCGAAGGCTGCGAGGGCTGAGGCCAGCAACAGGACTGCCGCTGGTCTGGTGCGTGGGGATCGCATGGGGCACCTCAAGTCTTCACAGGAGGGGAGTCCGAGAGTTGAGAGCGCTCTCAGATGGCCGGAACGTAAACGCTGGGTAATAAGCGTGTCAATGCATTGAACGCAGCCGGAAGTTGAAATCCGTTTTGTCTTCGCAGGTTGTTGGTCAGCTGTGAAGAGGGGTGTGTGGTGGGGGAGTTGAGGTGGGGAAGGTCTGCACGTTGGGTGTGGGCGATCACGGCGGGCGGGGTCGGATCTGCTCGCCGGGGGTGGCGGCGGAGGGGGCCGGTCCTGCTCGCCGGCAAGGGCGACTCCGGGCCTTCCGTCGACCTGGTAACAGCTGTTACCATGCCTGCATGGCAAAGACACAGCTGGGCGCGCGCGTGGACGAGGACATCGCGGAGCTCGCGAAGAAGCGGGCCGCTGACCTGGGCCTGAGCGTGGGGGACTATCTCGCCCGGCTGGTGCAGGACGACGCCAGCGGGCTGCGCGCCCGTGCCGTCGAGGCCGCCGGACGCTTCCTCGCGGAGCACCAGGCGATCTTCGACGAGGCCGAGGACGGCGAGCGGACGCGGGCGGCCGGCGGAGTGCGCGCCGCCTGATGGACCTGCACATCGATGTCCCCTGGATCCTGCAGGTCACCGAGATCGCCGGGGCGAACGACCCCGCGCCCGACGACTACGGCGTCCCCGTCTCGGCGGTCGCCCGCCACCGGGCCGAGCTGTTCGAGCAGCCCGTCTACGACAGCCCGTACGCCAAAGCCGCGGCCCTGGTGCACACGCTGGGACGCTGCCGTTGGCTGGAACGCTCCAACATGGCCGTGGCGGCCGCGACCGGCGTCATGTACCTCGAGGCGGCCGGCATCACGGTCAAACCGGCCCGCGAGCACGCCGTGGCCCTCAAGGACCTGCTCCTGGACCCGACGTGCACGGCGGGACGGATCGCGGAGCTGTTGCGCGGGTGGCCTACGGCGACCTGAGGGACGGTGGCCTGGGCGCACCCCTTGAGGGGCAACGTCCGGAGACACCCGTCATCCGGCAGTGCATGTCAGACCGAGGGCTCGGTGCAGGGGCGGGAGGGTGCCTTCAACATCGTGCACTCGGCGACGACCTCCGGCAGCGACCGCTCGGCGGAGTTCTTCACCATCGTGCCGTCGAGCGGCGCCGGCGACCTCGCGGCGATCACCGGTGCCGGAGGGCTCGCGGTCGACGCCGACGGTACGCATCGGATCTGTTTCGACCACGACCTGGGCTGAGCCGTCCGCTCAGGTCAGGACGAGCCAGCGCCGGCCGTCGAGGAGTTCGCGTGCCGCGTCCAGGTGTCCGGCGTGGCACGCGGTCTCGGTGATGACGTGCAGCAGGACGTCCCGGACGGTGTGCAGGTGCGGTGGGCCGAAGAGGTGGTGGGGCCACCAGACCAAGGGGGCGTCCGGGTCCGCGGCGGCCACGACGGCGTCGGAGAGGGCCGCCTCCGCCCGGTACCGGTGGAGCACCTCGGTGTGCGGGACGTCCGGGGCCACGTGCCAGGCGTCCTCGACCTCGTCCAGGGCGTCGATGACCGCCTGATCGCCGGTGACGACGGCCCGGAACCAGAAGCGCTCGACATCGAGCGCGAGGTGCTGGACGAGCCCCAGGCAGCTCCACCCCGACGGCAGTACGGGCCGCCGCAGCGCCTCCGGTCCCAGGCCGTCGAGGATGCCGAGGACATGGCGGCGCTGTGCGTGCAGGAAGGACAGCAGCACCTGCAGCTCGGTCTTGGCGGGAGGGGTCACTTGGCGATCTCCCAGATGTGACCGCCCGGATCCTTGAAGCCGGCGGTGCGGATGCCCCAGGGCCGGTCCATGGGGCCGTTCAGCAACGTCACACCACGGTCGGTCAGTTCCTCGCACATCGCGTCGACGTCGTCCACGGGCAAGGTGAGTTGAACGCGGGAGCCGGTGTCCGGGGCGGCGACGCGCGCGGGGTCGATCAGCTCGTGCGCCGCCGTGGACCGCAACAGGTTGATGAGGGTGTTCCCGAAGCTGAAGACGGCCGACTCGTCGTCCTCGTACGTCACGGGGAGTCGGAACACGTCACAGTAGAACCGCTTCGTGGCGTCCAGGTCCTCCACGAAGAGGGTGATGGCGCTGATGTCGCCGGGCCACGGGGTCTCGGGTGTCGTATGGGTCACGGATACCGATGATCTCGTACGGGGCCGCTTTCGCCCAGCGCTTTCGGGTATCGCCCCCGGGTCTCAACGGGGCGTCGTAGTGGGTGACAGGTCGGCGCGGACCCGGCGCAGTGCGGACAGCGGGTCCGGCGCGCGGGTGATCGACCGTCCCACGACGACATGTGAGGCGCCGTCAGTGACGGCGGCCAGGGGTGTGCCGGGGCGGGCGTGCTCGGCAGGGGACGCGCCGGGCAGGGTCACTCCGGGGGTGACGATCACGGCATCGCTCCCCAACAGCGCGCGCAGCGGCGCTACTTCACGCGGCGAGGCGATCACGCCGTGGCATCCGGCGCGCTCGGCCAGTCGCGCCAACCGCAGTACCTGCGCCTCGGCCGTGTCCGGGACGCCGATGTCGGCGAGGTCGGCGTCGGTCATGCTGGTCACCACGGTGAGGGCGAGAACACGCAGACCGGGACAGTCGCGGGCCGCGTCGACGGCGGCGGACATGATGCCCGTCCCGCCCATGCCGTGCACCGTCACCATGGAGACGCCGAGTTCGCCCGCGGCGCGCACCGCACCGGCGACCGAGTTCGGGATCTCGAAGAGCTTGAGGTCCAGGAACACCTCCTTGCCCTGAGCGACCAGATGGCGCACGAACTCCGGCCCCGCCGCGGTGAGAAGCTCCAGGCCGACCTTGTAGAAACGGCACGCGTCACCGAGCCGATCGATGACCGCCTGGGCGTCCTGACGGTTGGCGTGGTCCAGCGCGATGATGATCTGCCGAGTGGGGTCCATGGCGTCATTGTCGTCGCACGGCCACGACCGGTGCGCCCACCGCCCGTGCGAGGATTCCGGCGTGACGTTCTTCGCTTCCGGCTGGCCGGCGCCGCCGACCTCGGCACTCTGGTCCGGCTGCGTGACGAGGCCGCCCGCTGGATGATCGCGCGGGGTAAGGCGGGGCAGTGGCAGCCCGGCCAGCTCGACGAGGGCCACTTTCGCCGTGTCATGGAGATGGGCGAGGTCTGGGTCGCCGAGGCCGAGGGCCGGGTCGCCGGGGCGTGGGAGCTGTGGTGGGACGACGAGGACGCCTGGGGACCGCAGCCGCCGATCGCCGGGTATGTGCATCGGCTCATGGTCGACCGCGCCCTCGCATGGCCGGGGGCGGGACGGCTGCTGTCGCGGGCCGCCGAGGAGCGCGACGCCGAGGCGGGGCGGGCGTACGTACGCCTGGACTGCCTGGCCGGCAACGCGCGGTTGAACGCCTACTACCTGGAGGCCGGCTACCGGGTCGTCGGGCACAAGGGGGGCAAGCCCCAACCGGGTGGTGCACCCAAGTCGTTCACCCTTCTGGAGGAGGGCTCAGCACCGGTGGGAGGAGGCGTCAGACGGCGGCCATGATCGCCCGTGTGGCCGCCGTGACGGCCGGAGTCGCGCGGCCCGGCAGGCGGGCCACCAGCACCCGGCGGATCTCGGGGGACGCCCCGTCGACGTGGAGCAGGCTCACCCCGGGCGGCAGCAGCGGCGCAAGGCGGGCCGGCACGGTCGTGCAGCCGCGGCGACTCGTCGTCCGGGGGCCGGTGGGGCGGGCGCGAGGTCAGAACGGCGAGATCGATGGAGCCCGCGCGCAGTGCCCGGGTCAGGCCGGGCGTGGTGCCCTCGACGGTCGTGACGGTGAGGTGCGGATCGGACGCGGCGAGCCGCCCCGGTATGACCGGCAGGACCACCGAGCCCGCGCTGAGGAAGACCCCGAGCCGTGCGGCCTCGGTGCGCGGGGCGGTCCCCGTGAGATCGCGTTCGGCCGCCGTGAGGGTGTCCAGGATCGTGCGGGCGTGCCGCAGCAGGGTCAGCCCGGCGGGGGTGAGCCGTGCGCCGTCCGAGCGCCGCTCGAACCGGGGGAGGCGCCTGCCTCGCGCTCCAGGGAGGCGGCCTGGCGCGACACCGCCGACTGCGTGTAGCCGAGCCGGGCGGCCGCCGCCGTGAAGCTGCCGGACTCGGCGATCTGCTGCAGGACCCGCAGGCCCGAACTGGAGACGTCCATGCCGTATACGCATACCAGGCATGCTCGATCGTCGCTTCCCGCATGCCCTGCGCTTCCCTGACGTCGATCAGGGAAACGACGACGAATGCGGAGGTCAATGCCGTGCGAGCAGCGGGTCTGACGGAGTTCGGTGCCCCGCTCACGGTGCGGGAGGTACCCGATCCCGAGCCGGTGGGCGGGGAGATCTGGTCGAGGTGCTGGGCACTGCTCGGCGGCGACGACCTCGCGTTGCCCTACCCATGGATCATGCGCAACTCGATCACCGTGCGCGGGCAGTGGATGGCGCCGCGCATCGCCGACGTCGGTCTCATACGGCTCCTCGCCTCCGGCACCTGGACCTCGCCCCCGAGCGCCTGCGCTCCTTCTCCCTCGAAGCCGTCAAGGAGGCCGTCGCCCACGCCGCCACGCACACCGGCCCGTCCGGCCGCACGTCCCCGACTCCGCCAGCGGCCTGACCAGACCGGCAACGAGCCGACCGACGACGTCAGTTCAGGTGGACGGAATCCGCATCGTCGTACCGGGACAAAGGCTGCGGTGGCTCCCCAGGCAACGGTTGAGCATCCAAGCTATTTTGGTTCGGTACAACCCAGCGGGGGATTGACCAGGCTCGCGCACATGCAGCCGTATGCCTGCTCCCCTGCGTATCCGGCTGGAGGTCTCCATGCTCAAGGGATACACTGTTCCGCTTTCCCCGAAGGGCGAGGCGAACGGGGCGATGGCGCCGCCCTGGCATTACGCAGGAGACGTGGTGGGTGTCGAATTCTGGACCGATCCCGCGGCCGCGGAGGCCACCCTTCCTGAAGGTCTGTCCCCGGATCCGGAGACGTCCGGCCGGGTCGTCGCCTATTTCTTCGACTGGCAGTTCAACGGGGAGAACGACGAATACCTCGACCCGGTCTACAGCCAGTACCGCGAGTTCTTCGTCCTCGTCGACGCCCATTACGACGGACAGCCGGTCTCCTGGTGCCCGTACATCTACGTCGACAATCACCACGCCCTGGCGCGCGGGCTGGTGCAGGGATTCCCGAAGAAGATCGGGCAGGTGCATCAGACGCGGGTCTTCGCCTCACCGGGAAAGGCGTCTCCCACGCCGGCGCCCGGCGCCCGGTTCGGCGCCAGTGTCTCCTGCGACGAGCGGACGCTCGCCCAGGCCCGGGTCACGCTGGAGAAGCCGCTGGAGGACCCGTCGCCCCTGCTGAGCCGCGCCACCGTCAACCTGCGGCACTTCCCGACCCTCGAAGTGGGCAAGTACGACAAGCCGGCCGTGCACGAACTGGTGCGCATGGACTACGGCGATCAGGAACTGGCCCAGGTGTGGATCGGCAGCAGCGAGATCGAGTTCTACCCGGCGCCACGCGAAGAGCTCGCCGATCTCCGCCCGGTGCGCTCGGGCATGGGATTCCGGGGTTCGATGTCCTACAACGTGACGCAGGTATTTCCGCTGGGCTGAACCCGGACGGATTGCCGCACAGAAGTGTTCTGACCGTGGGGCTCGACTCGTCCCGAAACAGTGAGGTGCCGACAGATGAGCACGACAGTTGCCGACTGTGTGGTGGAGGCCCTCGCGGCCTCCGGAGTCCGCCGCGTCTACGGTCTTCCGGGTGACTCCCTCAACGGTTTCACGGACGCGCTGCGCCGCAATGGGACCATGCGCTGGGCTCATGTACGCCATGAGGAGAGCGCGGCGTTCGCGGCGGCCGGGGAGGCCGCGGTCACCGGTGAACTCGCCGTGGTGGCGGGCAGTTGCGGTCCCGGCAATCTGCACTTCATCAACGGCCTTTACGACGCTCAGCGAAGTCGCGTCCCGGTGCTGGCGATCGCCGCCCATATTCCGGCCGAGGAGATCGGCGGCGAGTATTTCCAGGAGACCCATCCGCAGGAGCTGTTCCGCGAGTGCAGCGTGTACACGGAACTCGCCGCGACGGCCGAGCAGGTCCCGCGGCTGCTGCGGATCGCGATGCGCACGGCTCTCGAACGCCGGGGCGTGTCCGTCCTCGTCGTCCCGGGCAACATGCTGCTCGCCCGCGGCGACCTCGCGGCGTTCTCCCATCCCGTCCGGGCCACGACCTCGCACGTCACCCCGGACACCGCCGCCCTCGAGGCGGCCGCCGACGTGCTCAACCGCGCCGAGCGGGTGACCATCCTGGGCGGAGCCGGATGCCAGGGAGCGCACGACGAGGTCATGGCCCTGGCCGGGGCACTGAAGTCACCGATCGTGCACGCCCTGCGCGGCAAGGAGTTCCTGGAGTACGACAACCCGTACGACGTGGGGCTGACCGGTCTGATCGGCTACAGCTCCGGCTACCGCGCGATGGAGCACTGCGACGCCCTGCTCATGCTCGGCACGGACTTCCCCTACCGCCCGTTCTATCCCCCATCCGACGTCCCCGTGGTCCAGGTCGACATCCGCGGGGAGCACATCGGGCGCCGGGTCGGTGTGAAGGTGCCCCTGGTCGGCACGGTCAAGGACACCGCCGCCGCCCTGCTCCCGCTGATCCGGGCCAAGGGCGACACCAAGTTCCTCGACAAACTCACCGGCCACTACCGCACCGTGCGTTCCCGCCTGGACGACCTCACCGAGGCCAAGCGGTCCGCGTCGGTGATGCATCCGCAGCAGGTCGCGGCGGCCGTCGACCGGCACGCCTCCGCCGACGCCGTCTTCACCGCCGACGTCGGCACCCCCACCGTCTGGGCGGCGCGCTACCTCACGATGAACGGCCGACGCCGGCTCATCGGGTCCTTCAACCACGGCAGCATGGCGAACGCCCTGCCCCAGGCCATCGGCGCCCAGTGCGCCTCGGGGCCGGGCCGCCAGGCCGTCGCCCTGTGCGGGGACGGCGGACTGAGCATGCTCCTGGGCGAGCTGATCACCCTGCGCCACCTCGACCTCCCGGTGAAGGTCATCGTCTTCAACAACCAGGCCCTGTCCTTCGTGGAACTGGAGATGAAGGCCGGCGGCATCGTCAACTACGGCACCGAGCTGGAGGATCTGGACTTCGGGGCGATCGCCCGCGCCGTCGGCATCTTCGGAGTCCGCGTCGACCGCGCCGACCAGCTCGAGGAGACCCTGCAGAAGGCGTTCGCCCACGAGGGGCCCGCGCTCGTCGACGCTCGGACCGCCCGCCAGGAGCTGTCCCTGCCGCCGAACATCACCTTCGAGCAGATGAAGGGCTTCACTCTGTTCGCCACCCGCACGATCCTCACGGGCCGCGGGGACGAGATCGTGGAGCTGGCGAGGACCAACCTCCGTCAGCTGCCGCTCATGTGAGGCCGCGTCAGAGAGCGCGCGTCTGTCGCACCATCGCCGCGACCGAGCGGTCGACGTCCGCTTCGGTCGTGGCGTGGCCGGACACCGAGATACGCATCAGCCGTCGTCCGCGCCAGGTCGTGGCGCCCACCCAGCAGGTGCCGTCCTCCTGAACCGCCTGGACGACGGCGTCGGTGCGGTCGTCCGACCCGAAACCGACGAGGACTTGATTGAGCGTCACCTCGTTGACGACGTCGAAGCCCTCCGTGGACAGGCCGTCGGCGAAGCGCCGGGCGAGCGCACAGCAGCGGTCCACGATCTCGGCGACCCCGTCCCGCCCGAGTTCACGCAGCGCCGCCCAGGTCGCGAAGCCGCGCGCCCGGCGTGACGACTCCGCCGTGTAGTCCGCGCCCCCGGCCGGCGTCGCCTCGGCCCGGGTGAGATAGGACGCGCTGTACGACAGCGCCTCGGCGTGGACGGCGGGACGGGAGCAGAAGGCGTACCCGCAGTCGTAGGGCACGTTGAGCCACTTGTGCCCGTCGCACGCCCAGCTGTCGGCCAGTTCGACCCCGTCCACGAGATGCCGGGTCGCCGGGCTCGCCGCCGCCCACAGCCCGAACGCACCGTCCACGTGCACCCAGCCTCCCCTCGGGTGCGTGAGGTCGCAGACCGCGCGGAGGTCGTCGCACGCCCCGGTGTTCACATTGCCGGCCTGTGCACAGACGATCGTCAGTGCGTCCGGGTCGGCGGCCAGGACGCGGCGCAGGTCCTCGATGTCCAGCGCCCCGCGCTCGTCGGTGTGCACCGGCTGCAGACAGTCGGTGCCGAGTCCGAGCAGCCGCAGGGAGCGGTCGACGGTGGCGTGGCGCTCTGTGCCCGCGACCACCCGCAGGCGCGGGGCTCCACCCAGGCCCTGTCGTCCGACGTCCCACCCCGCCTCCGCGAACAGGTGCTGCCGGGCCGCCGCGAGTCCGGCGGTGTTGGCCGCCTGGCCGCCTGTGACAAAGCCGACGGAGGCCGTCGCGGGGATGTCGAGCAGCTCCTTGAGCCGGGCTCCCGCCGCCTCCTCGGCGGCGACCGCGGCGGGGGAGAGCACGGCGTTGAAGGCGTTCTGGTCCCATCCGGCCGTGAGGATGTCCGCTGCGGTGGCGGCGGGCAGGGCGCCGCCCACGACGAACCCGAAGAAGCGCGGTCCCACCGACGCGACCAGCCCTGGATCGGCGGCGGCCACCAGCTCGTCGATCACCGTGCGCGGGTCGGCGCCCGGGCGGTCGAGGGGAACGGAGAACGCGGCGCGCAGAGCCGCGTGGTCCACCGGCCGCGCAACCGGCCGCTCGGACAGCGAGCGGCGGTAGGCGGCGGCCTGCTCGGCGGCGTGGCGGAGGATCTGCGTCAGCTCGTCCATGGCGGCACCGTAACCAGCCCGTCCGGACGGCCGGAAGCGGCCGATCGGGGACGATCGCGCACCCGGGGAGCGAGAAGGGCCGGGCATGACGTGAGCGACATGTGTCGCGTGACCGGTGTCTCACCCCGCCCACGTTGCTATGCAACGAGGTGCATAGCAGGATCGAGGGTATGGCGCTCGAGCACGCGATCCTCGTCTCCCTGCTGGAGAAGCCGGGCTCCGGCTACGAACTGGCCCGGCGGTTCGAACGGTCCATCGGCTACTTCTGGACCGCGACCCACCAGCAGATCTACCGCGTGCTCAAGCGCATGGAGAGCGACGGCTGGGTCGATGTCCGGGACGTCCCGCAGTACGGGCGTCCGGACAAGAAGGAGTACTCGGTCGCCGCCCCCGGACGCCAGGCGCTCTCCGGCTGGCTCGGCGAGCCGACCGAACCCGAGAGCGTCCGTCATGACCTCGCGGTCAAGGTGCGCGGCGCCGCCTTCTCCGACCCGGCCGCCCTCATCGACGAGGTCGAGCGGCACCGCCGGGCCCACACGGACCGCCTCGCCCACTACCGCGCCGGGGAGACCCGGGACTTCGGGACACCCCCGCCGGACGGCGCGCTCGACGCCGAACGCGAACTCCAGCACGTGGTGCTCCGCGGCGGCATCGCCTACGAGCAGATGATGATCGCCTGGCTCGACGACGTACTCGCCACGCTCGCCCGCTTCCGGACCGACGACTGACGCGACCGCGAGCCCTTCCGGGCCCCCGGCGCCCGGACCCACCCTCACCCCTTCCAGCCGAAAGGCGGCTTCCATGGCCGACGCGCTGCTCTTCAACCCGCGCACCTACGACCCCGCGCACTTCGACCCCGAGACGCGCAGGCTGCTGCGCGCCACCGTCGACTGGTTCGAGGAGCGCGGCAAGCGCCGGATCATCGAGGACTACCGCACCCGCGCCTGGCTCGGCGACTTCCTCGCCTTCGCCGCCAAGGAGGGGCTGTTCGCGACCTTCCTCACCCCCGCGTCCGCGGCGGGCGACGGCGAGGGCGACAAGCGCTGGGACACCGCCCGGATCGCCGCGCTCAACGAGATCCTCGGCTTCTACGGCCTCGACTACTGGTATGCCTGGCAGGTCACGATCCTCGGCCTCGGCCCCGTCTGGCAGAGCGACAACACCGCCGCCCGCGCCCGCGCCGCCGAACTGCTCTCCCAGGGTGAGGTGTTCGCGTTCGGCCTGTCCGAGAAGACGCACGGCGCCGACATCTACTCCACCGACATGCTCCTGGAGCCGGACGGCGACGGCGGCTTCCGGGCCACCGGCTCCAAGTACTACATAGGCAACGGCAACGCCGCCGGACTCGTCTCCGTCTTCGGCCGCCGCACCGACGTCGAGGGCCCCGAAGGCTATGTCTTCTTCGCCGCCGACAGCCGCCACCCGGCGTACCACCTGGTCAAGAACGTCGTCGACTCCTCGAAGTACGTCAGCGAGTTCCGTCTGGAGGACTACCCTGTCGCCGCGGAAGACGTCCTGCACACCGGCCGGGCCGCCTTCGACGCCGCCCTGAACACCGTCAACGTCGGCAAGTTCAACCTGTGCACCGCCTCCATCGGCATCTGCGAGCACGCCATGTACGAGGCCGTCACCCACGCGCAGAACCGCATCCTCTACGGACGTCCCGTCACCGCGTTCCCGCATGTGCGCCGGGAGTTGGCGGACGCGTACGTCCGGCTCGTCGGCATGAAGCTGTTCAGCGACCGTGCCGTCGACTACTTCCGCACCGCCGGCCCCGACGACCGCCGCTACCTCCTCTTCAATCCGATGACGAAGATGAAGGTGACCACGGAGGGCGAGAAGGTCATCGACCTGATGTGGGACGTCATCGCCGCCAAGGGCTTCGAGAAGGACAACTACTTCGCGCAGGCCGCCGTCGAGATCCGCGGGCTGCCCAAGCTGGAGGGCACGGTCCACGTCAATCTGGCCCTCATCCTGAAGTTCATGCGCAACCACCTGCTCGACCCGGTCGCGTACGAGCCCGTCCCGACCCGCCTCGACGCGGCCGACGACGACTTCCTGTTCCGGCAGGGCCCGGCCCGCGGCCTCGGCTCGGTCCGCTTCCACGACTGGCGGCCCGCCTTCGACACCTACGCCCACCTGCCCAACGTCACCCGCCTCCGCGAACAGGCCGACGCGCTCTGCGAGTTCGTCCGTACGGCCGCCCCGGACGAGCAGCAGAGCCGGGACCTCGACCTGCTCCTCGCCGTCGGACAGCTCTTCGCGCTGGTCGTCCACGGGCAGCTGGTCCTGGAGCAGGCCGCGCTGTCGGGCCTCGACGAGGACGTGCTCGACGAGCTGTTCGCCGTGCTCGTACGGGACTTCTCCGCGCACGCCGTCGAACTGCACGGCAAGGACTCCGCGACCGAGGACCAGCAGCGGTGGGCGCTCGGCGCGGTCCGGCGCCCGGTCGTCGACGGCGACCGCTCCGACCGCGTCTGGCAGCGCGTCGAGGCGCTGTCGGGGGCGTACGAGATGATGCCGTAAGGCCGTCTGACTGAACGGCCGGCGTCACGACGAGCCCTGGCCCGGGGCATGGTTGCTCCCGGGCCAGGGCTTGTGCCGACTTCGGTCGGGACCTGTCACCAGACCCCGCTGCGGACGTACGGGTTCACCGCGTTCAGGTTGCTGTCGTAGCTGGCCCGGAACACGTAGTTCGGGTTGGCCTGCGTCAGCCACCCGGACGTGTGCGTGTAACCGGTGCCGTCCGAGAGGTAGGTGGCGTCGGCGAAGGACCAGCTCCGGCCGCCGTCCGTGCTGATGTCCAGCCAGACCCAGCCGCGCGGGTCCCAGCCGGACCCCTGGATCCGCCCCCAGCCGTACTGGTAGCCGCTGTAGTAGCCCGAGCGGATCTCGATGGTGATGCTTCCCCTTTGGTTCGGGGCATGGGTGAGGCGGTTGGTCGTCACGAACACCTGGTCGGTGTTGATCGTGCCGGGTGGTGCCGCGTGCGCGGGCGTTGCGAGCGCCGAGACGCCCAGCGCGCCGAGCGACCCGGCCACCGCGGCGGACCCGGCCGACCTCAGCAACGTCCTTCGATCCATGGAGCGGCTCATCAGTTCCCCCTGTTGAGACCACGGTCAGAAAAAGCGGTCCGAGAAAAAACGGTCCGAGAAAGGACGCGGGCGCCGACCGGCGCACGACGTCTACGCCGACCCTAGGCGCGGGAGGCGCACATGCCCTCCTGACAGTTGTCAGGACGACCGATCCGGCGTTGATGTCCCGCGATCTTGTGGGAGAGACTGTCGGCATGAGGCGTACGGGGGTGCGTACGGCGATCGGTGCCGTGCTGATGGCGTTGCTGGCGGGTGCGGCGTGTACGGCGGAGGGGCCGCCGAAGGCGAGCGCGAGCGCCCGTATCGAGGTCGACAAGTCGACGGCGTTCGTGGACGAGCCGGTGCGCCTCCGTGTGACCGGGCTGCACCCCGACGAGCGGGTGACGGTGACGTCCCGTGCCGTCGACCGCGACGGGCTGGCCTGGTCCGGCCGGGCCCGGTACACGGCCGACGGCGACGGCGTCGTGGACCTCTCGCGGCGCCGCCCCGACAGCGGGACGTTCCATGAGACCGACGGCATGGGCCTGTTCTGGTCGATGCGCCCGCACAAGGGGGAGGCGGACGAGAGCTGGTTCTTCCCCGGTGCACCCACCCGGCGGCCGTCGTACGAGGTACGGCTCTCGGTGCGCAGCGGCGGCCGGGAGATCGCCCACCGGACGGTCACCCGGCGCTGGCTGGCCGACGGGGTGCGGCACCACCGGCTCACCGTCGCGGACGACCAGGTCGACGGCCTGCTCTTCCTGCCGGCGCCCGGAGCCGCCCGCAAGGCCCCCGTCCTGCTGTTCGGAGGATCGGAGGGCGGCCGCGGCTTCGACCGGGAGGCGGCCCTGCTCGCCTCCCGCGGCCATCCTGCCCTCTCCCTCTGCTACTTCGCCTGCGAGGGGAAGGGGAGGCCGAAGGAGCTGCGCGACATCGAGCTGGAGTACTTCGTGCGGGCCGCGCGACTCCTGCGGAGCCGGTCCGGTGACGGGTCGGAGAAACTCGCAGCCGTGGGCGCGTCGCGCGGCAGCGAGGTGGCCCAACTGCTCGCCCAGTACTACCCGGGACTCATCCGGGACGCGGTGGCGCTGGCGCCGGGCACTCGCACCGTGTTCGCTGCGGCGGGACCGGCCGAGGACCACGTGAGCTGGACGCGGGCGGGCCGCCCCGTGCGGCTCGACCCCATCCCGCTGGACCGGGTGCGCGGCACGGTCCTGGCCGTGGCGGGCGACAAGGACCGGTTGTGGCTCTCCGCCGACGCCGCCGCGAGCATCGCCGAGCGGACCAACGCCTCCGGCGCCCGGCACCGGGCCCTCACCTACGAGGGAGCCGGTCACGGCGGCGTCGGCGTGCCGTACCAGGCAGCGGGCCGGTACGTCCACGACCCGGCGACGGACCGGTGGGTGGACCTGGGCGGCACAGCGGAAGACGACGCCGAGGCCAAGGCGGACAGTTGGCCCCGGATACGGAGCTTCCTGAGCCGGTGACGCTCGCTCCCGGACCTGGCCGGGAAGGGCCCCTCAGAGACGCTCGACGCAGGCCGGGAACGACCCCTCAAAGCCGTTCGACGTAGGGCGCCCGCCACTCGGGGGAGGGGTCGGCCCCCAGCTCGGTCCAGTACTCGCGGCCCTCGGTGATCAGGCCGCCCCGGACCCGCCAGAAGGACGCGACACGGTGGGTGCCCATCGAGTCGTGCGGCACCTCCACCTCCGACACCACCTCGTCCCCGGACCCCACTATGCGCAGCACCCTGATCGACCATCCCTCCGGGTACTCCGCGTTGATGCGCACATAGTTCTCCCGGCCCCGGATGCGTTCGCCGCTCACCGGCCAGTCCACGGTCACGTCGTCCGCCAACAGGGCGCCCACGCCTGCCCAGTCGCGCGCCTGCATCCGGTCCCAGAGCAGCTGAACGGTCTTCGAAGGTTCCATGCCCCCATCGTGCCGGGCCCCACTGACAACGCGGCGGTGCAGTCCGATCAGGGGCCGTCCACGGCGGCCGTGAAGCGCGTGGCGAGGGCGGCGACCGCCGTCCGCAGATCCTCCCCGCCCTCGACGCGGAAGGCGACGGGCAGGGTCGCCAGCCACTCCTGCGCGTACATGGCCGGGTTGCGTGTGCTGCCCACCAGCACACAGCCGCCGCCCAGCGGTTCCAATCGGCCCATCGGCGGCCGGACCCAACGGGCCACCTCGTCCTGGGGAAGGTCGAAGACGACACGCGTGGGGAACTCCCAGCCGAGGCCCAGGTTCTCCTCGAGCACCGCCACCGGATCGAGCCCCGCGGGCGGTTCGAAGCGCCGCACGGTCACCTGGACCGTACGGACCCGGTCGACCCGGTAGGTGCGGACCGCGTCCGCGCGATGGCTGTGGCACAGCAGATACCAGCGGCCGAAGCGGACCACGAGGGACCACGGATCGACCTCCGCCTCCCACTCGTTTCCGGCCTCGCTGCGGTACCCGATCCGCACACGCCGGCGTGCCGCGACGGCACCCACGAGTTCGCTCGTGATGACCGGGTCCGGCCGGGTCGCGTACGGGTCCGGGGCGGCCGACGCGCACTCCCGCAGCAGGGCCGCCTCCCGGCCGACCCCCTCCGGCAGCGCCTTGACGACCTTGCCCAGGGCGGCGCTGACCAGGTCCTCGGCGTCGGCCGCGCCCGGCTGACCGCTGAGCACCGCCATCACCAGCCCGAGCGCCTCCGCCTGCGTGAAGTGCACGGGCGGCAGACGTGTCCCGCGCCCCAGCCGGTAGCCACCGTGCGGCCCCCGGGCCGACGTCACGGGGATGCCGGCTTCGCGCAGGATCTCGACGTAACGGCGGGCGGCACGCTCCGTCACGCCCAGCCGTTCGGCGAGTTCGGCCGCCGTCGTACCGGGGCGGAGCTGGAGGATCTCCAGGGCGCGCAGGGCCCGCGCGGTGGGGCTGGGATCGTTCGGCACGCGGGCAGGCTAGTCGGTCCGCCCGCGTGGTCGTCGCGCATTCCGGCAGTGGATCGTCCGGATCTCCTTCTACGGTGACGTGCGTCAAGCGGCAGAAGGAGAATCGATCATGGACATCCTGCTCGTCGGCGGCCTGTGGCTGCACGGATCCGTCTGGGGCGGCGTCGCCTCCGCGCTGGAGGGGCTCGGGCATCGCCCTGTGCCGCTCACGCTGCCGGGACAGGGGGAGGGTGACGCGTCCGCCACCCTCGACGACCAGCTGGAGACCGTGCTCGCGGCCGTGGACGGGGCGTCCGACGCGGTCCTGGTGGTGGGGCACTCCGCGGCCTGCTCGCTGGCGTGGCTGACCGCCGACCGGCGGCCGGACAAGCTGGCCGGGGCCGTCCTGATCGGCGGCTTCCCGGCCGAGGACGGACGGCCGTACGCCGACTTCTTCGAGGTGAGGGACGGCGTCATGCCCTTCCCCGGCTGGGAGCCCTTCGAAGGCCCGGACGCCACCGACCTCGACGAGCAGGCGCGCAGCGCGTTCACGGCCGCCGCGATCCCCGTGCCGGCGGGGGTGGCCAGGGGAGTGGTTCGGCTGACGGACGAACGGCGTTTCGACGTACCGGTGTTGGTCGTCTGTCCGGAGTTCACGCCGGCCGAGGCCCGGGAGTGGATCGCGGCGGGGGACGTACCGGAACTGGCCCGGGCCAAGAACGTCGAGTTCGCCGACATCGACTCCGGGCACTGGCCCATGATCACCCAGCCGGTGGAGCTGGCCCGGATCCTGGCGGCGGCGACCGACGCGGACTGAGGGGGCCGACGGGGGGATGTAGGGGCCCGGGGGCGACACCGACACCGCCCCCGCCACCGCCCTCAACGCCCGCTCCGCCCCCGTACGTCCCCCCGCTCGCACCGCTCCGCCTGCCCGCCCCGCGGCACGTCCGCGCCCAGTCCCGCCAGCAGCCGCAGCCCGTCCTCGGCGGCGCTGCCGGGGGCCGCCGACAGCACCGCCAGCTCCGCGCCCGCCTCGGAGGGCAGGGCGAAGTTCTCCTGGTGCAGTTCCAGCAGCCCGACCAGCGGATGCCGGTACGCCTTGCGGCCGTGGGTGCGGGCGCGGACGTCCGCGCGGGCCCACAGACGGCGGAACCGCTCGCTGCCCATGGCCAGTTCACCGATCAGCGAGGCCAGGCGCGGATCGTCGGGATACTCGCCGGCGGCCAGCCGCAGATGCCCGACCACGTCGACGGTGCACTTCTCCCAGTCCGCGTAGAGACCGCGGTCGGCCTCCTCCAGGAAGATGTGCCGGGCGGTGTTCAGCCCCGGCATCGGACGGCCGTACAGCAGCCCGGCGAGGCGGTTGCCGGCGAGCACGTCCAGGCGGTGGTTCATGATGAACGCGGGTGCGCCGGTGACCAGGTCGAGGACGCGCAGCACCTCGGGGCGCAGCCGCCCGCCCGGCGCTTTCGCCCGCCGGCGGCGCTGACAGGAGAGCCGGGTGAGGTGCCCCCGCTCGATCTCGTCGAGTCCGAGCACGCGGGCCAGCGCGTCCAGCACCTGCTCGGACGGCTGGGTCGCGCGGCCCTGTTCCAGCCGTACGTAGTAGTCGACGCTCACTCCGGACAGGTGCGCGACCTCTTCGCGGCGCAGCCCCTCGACCCGGCGGCGGCTGTCGACGGGGATGCCGACGGTCTCCGGGTCGACGCGGGAACGCCGGATCCGCAGGAAGCTCGCAAGATCCTCCATGTCCTCAGTATGGCTCCGGTGCCGGACGTCCCGGCGGCGTGAGGGTGGTCCTGCCGTTACCAGGAAGTCCGGTCCGTTGGACAAGGCGTCCCTGAACAGCGGCCGTCGCGGCGCTCAGGATCGAAGGCGACCGATCCACAAGGGAGTTGTCATGAAGACGCTGATCGTCCACGCCCACCCGGAGCCGACGTCGCTCAACGGCTCGCTGAAGGACCTAGCGGTGTCCACGCTGGAGGGCGCCGGGCACGAGGTGCGGGTGAGCGACCTGTACGCGATGAACTGGAAGGCGGTGGTGGACGCCGCGGACTACGGCACCGAGGGCTTGCGCCGGCTGGAGGTCGTCCGGGACTCGGGGCGGGCCTTCGACACCGGGACGCTCACCCCGGACGTCCGGGCCGAGCAGGAGAAGCTGCTGTGGGCGGACACGATCGTCCTCCAGTTCCCGCTGTGGTGGTACTCGATGCCCGCGATCCTCAAGGGCTGGGTGGACCGGGTGTTCACCCGCAACTTCGCCTACGGCGTCGGCGAGCACAGCGACACCCGGCACGGCGAGCGGTACGGCGAGGGCACCCTGGCGGGCCGCAGGGCGCTGCTGTCGGTGACCGTGGGCGGCCATGAGTCGCACTACTCCGCGCGCGGGATCAACGGCCCCATGGAGGACCTGCTGTTCCCGATCCACCACGGCATCCTGTACTACCCGGGCATCGAGGTGCTGCCCCCGTTCGTGCTGTACGGCGCCGACCGGCTGACCGAGGCGGACTACCCGGACGTCGCCAAGGCGTGGGAGCAGCGGCTGCTCACCCTGGAGTCGACCGAGCCGATCCCGTTCCGGCCGCAGAACTCCGGTGACTACGAGATGCCCTCGCTGCATCTGAAGGACGGCCTGGAGCCCGCGGGCCGCAGCGGATTCGGGCTGCACGTACGCGGCTGACCGCCAGGGACGAAGGATCGCGTCAGGACCCGTCGGCCGGGAGCGCGTACAGCTTCGGCACGTTGACCACGATCGCCTCCTGCGTGCTGGGGGCGATGACGAACGACCGCCTCCGGGGCGTCGGCGCGGACGTGGTGCAGACGGGTGTGCAGCGGTGCCGTGGTGGAGGCGTCGGTGGTGTGCAAGACCGTGCTGCCAGTCGCCACCGGCGGCAGCACGGCCCATGTGCTCGCCATCGACTACGCGCTGTGCCCGGTGGGCGCGGCGCACATCGTGCCGGGCTGGTTCACCCTCGACAAGGACATCGCCGTGGGGGAGGACGGCACGGTGGGCGTCGTCCCCGACAAGGCCGAGGCACTGGCCCACGCGACCGACCAGTTCTCCGCCTCGCCGGGCGCACGGGTGGCGGCTCGCGCCCGCCGGGTGAACCGTCAGACGGCGGTCGGGGCACCCGTGAGCTGCGGGTCGACGTCCACGACCCCTTCGACGGCCCGCGCCAGTCGTACCGCGATCGGGACCAGCGCGGTATCGCGGACCGGCCCGCGCAGGGTCACGACCCCCTCGTGCACGGTGACGTCCACGGAGTGCCCGGTGATCGGATGCAGATGGGACACCACCGTCCGGCGGACCTCGTCCGCGATCTCGTCGTCGGGCCGCAGGAAGACCTTCAGTAGATCGGCGCGGCTGACGATCCCCCGCAGCATGCCGATACGGTCCACCACCGGCAGCCGCTTGACGTGCCGGACCGCCATGATCCGGGCGGCCTGGGCGAGCGTGGCGTCCGGGTGGACGGTGACGGCGGGCGTGCTCATGAGATCGCCGGCCGTCGTCGCACCGGCCTTCGCGAGATCGGCCAGCCGCCGGCGCTGCTCGATGAGACTCTGCTCGCCCTCACGGAACTCCTCCTTGGGCAGCAGGTCGGCCTCGGAGACGACGCCGATGACACGCCCTTCCCCCTCCAGCACCGGCACGGCGCTGACCTTCCACTCCTCCATCGTCCGCACGATCTCCTTGAACGGCGCGTCGCGGCCGACGGCCACGACCGTCTGCGTCATCACATCGCTCACGGTGTACGCGGTCCCGGTCATCTCCCATCACCTCGTCTCCACTTCCACTCTCCGCCGAGCCGCCGCACGCCGCTTGGGCCGAACGTCCCCTGCTGTCGCCGGTCGACCCTTATTGCGTCATGGGCATACACTGTTGCCCATGACGCAAGAGGACGGGCAGCTCGACAGCCTTGTACGCAAACGCATCCGCGCCCTGCGGGTCGCCCAGGGCTGGTCGCTGGAGGAACTGGCCACCCGCGCCAACCTCAGCCAGTCCTCGCTGAGCCGTATCGAGAACGGTCAGCGCCGCCTCGCCCTGGACCAGCTGGTCACCCTCGCCCGCGCCCTGGACACGACTCTGGACCAGCTCGTGGAGAACGCCGCCGACGACGTCGTCATCAGCCCGATGATCGACGCCGCCCACGGCTCGATGCGCTGGCCCGTCAAAGGTGATCCCGGGATGAGCGTGATGCGTCAGCGGATGACCCAGCCCCCGCCCGACAACCCGGCCCGGATGCGCGCGCACCCCGGCCGCGAATGGCTCGTGGTCCTCTCCGGAACGGCCGTCCTCATGCTCGGCAACCGGCGCTACCGCATCGAGACGAACCAGGCCGCCGAGTTCCCGACGATGATGCCGCACGCCATCGGCGCCGAGGGCGGACCGTGCGACATCCTCGGCATCTTCGACCGGGACGCCCGCCGGGGTCATCAGAGAGACACCGCCGCCGACGTCCCGGATGCCGACTGACGGACATCCGGCACGCTGCGCGACCTTGCGCGGCGAGCAGCGGGTGGGGCCGGCTTCTTGCGTATCTGGCAAGCTGCCTTCCGATGTGCGCATGAGGCTCTTACGGTCGTGCCCATGGCTCACCCTCACCAGCACAGCGACAGCGACCAAGCCGAGATCCTCGACCTCGACGCCGAGGTGTTCGCCGAGCACACGGCGGACATCACCGCCCGGCTGCCCCTGCGGAGCGAACCGCGCCGGATCGTGGATCTCGGATGCGGCACCGGCGCCGGCACCTTCGCGCTCCTCGACCGCTTCCCCGACGCGCAGGTCACCGCCGTCGACACCTCGGCTGGGCACCTCCGGCTCCTGCGCGAGAAGGCGTGCGCCCGCGGGGTGGACGGGCGGGTACGGACCGTGCAGGCCGACCTCGACGGCGACGACTGGCCCGAGCTCGGCACACCGGACCTCGTGTGGGCCTCCGCCTCGCTGCACCACATGGCCCACCCCGACCGCGTACTGCGCCGCGTCCGTGAACTGCTCGCTCCAGGCGGCCTGTTCGCGGTCGTCGAACTCGCGGGATTCCCGCGCTTCCTGCCCGCCGACGCCCCGGAGAACCGGCCCGGGCTGGAGGAGCGTGCCCACGCCGCGATCGACGGCCACCACGCCGAGCACCTCCCGCACCGGGGCGCCGACTGGGGGCCGATGCTGAGCGCCGCCGGCTTCACCGTCGAGGACGAGCGCACGCTCACCTTCGAAGGAGGGGGTGGCGAGGCGGTCGGCCGCTACGCGTACGGCAGTCTGCGGCGCCTCCGCGGTGCCGCCTCCTCCGGACTCGTCCCCGAGGATCTCGCCGCCCTCGACGAACTCCTGGACACCGACGGCCCGAACAGCCTGCTGCACCGCACCGATCTCGCCGTCCGCACCGAGCGCACGGTCTGGGCGGCCCGCGCCCGGTGACAGCACCGACGCGGAAGGGCCGTGGACCACGGGCTCTCGCGCCCACGGTCCACGGCCCTCGCCAGTGGCGGCTCGCGCCTTACGGACGCAGCGCCCGCTGCCGCTCGACGTCCCGCTTGTCGAGCTTCGCGTCGAACTTCGCCAGCGGCTTCGCCGCCGCCGGGTTCTCCTGCACCGTGGTCGGGGCGACGTCCGCCCAGTCGAGGATGCGGGCCGTGGCCAGCGCCTTCTCCTGGTCGACCAGGCCGGCGACGTTCGCGCCGTGGTTCATGCCGGGAGCGGTGAACACGTACGCGTCACGCGCGCCCTTGCCGAGGCGGAACGGCTCGGCACCCCACGGGTCGTTCTGCCCGTACACGAACAGCATGTGCCGGGCGTTGCCGCGGACCCAGGAGTCGACGTCCCGCATGGCGTTCGGCTGGAACTTCATGTCGATGGAGCGCGGCACGAAGTTGCGCGGCGGCTGGTAGCCGTAGCGGACGTACTTCTTCTCGATGTGCGGGAAGTGGATGGTCGGCGCGCCCAGCTGGGTGCCGGCCTGGTAGTAGTACGGCGTGTACGGGCTCAGGCCCTGGTCCGTGTAGAACGAGAAGCCGGAGATCGTGTCGACGGAGTTCCAGATCTCGTCGTCCGTTGCGTTCTTGGCGTCCGCCGGGATGTCCGCGCAGTCGGCGACGGTGCTGTACTGCCAGAAGCCCCACACGTAGTCCAGGACGACGGCCTCGAAGGCCCGGTCCAGGCTGCCGACGGTGTTGAAGGTGTAGCCGTTCTCGGCGGCGTAGACGGCGTACTTCTTCTCCAGCGGCTCCCGGCGCACCAGCGCCTCGCGCTGCACGCCGTTCAGCCGGTCGCGGCACTCCTTGGTGCCGACGTTCAGGAAGAAGCGGTCGTAGGCCGAGTCCTCCTTGTTCACCACGTCGTTGGGGGCGACGTAGGCGACGACGCCGTCCATGTCCTTGGGGTAGAAGCGCTCGTAGTAGGTGGCGGTCATGCCGCCCTTCGAACCGCCTGTGGAGATCCAGTTCTTGCCGTAGACCTTCTTGAGCGCCGTGAAGATGCGGTGCTGGTCGCTGGCGGCCTGCCAGATGTCCAGCTTCGACCAGTCGGCCGGCTCGGGCCGGGACGGCGTGAAGAAGCGGTACTCCATGGAGACCTGGTTGCCGTCGACGATCTGGGTGGGCTCCGCGCGACGCGGCGTCGTCGAGACGCTGTAGCCGCCGGTGTAGAACACGGTCGGCCGCGCGGTGTCCTTGTGCAGCACGGTGATCCGCTGCTGGAACGTCCCCTTGGAGGGCCTGCGGTGGTCGACGGGCTGGGTGTAGTTGAGGACGAAGAAGCGGTACCCGGTGTACGGCTTCTCCTCGATCAGGCTCATGCCCGGGATCGAGAGCAGCCTCTCCTTGATGTCAGCGGTGCCGGACTCCGGCCCGGCGGCGGTGGCCGCCCCGGCCGTACTCAGTGTGCCTATGAGCACCGTGAGCGCCAGCAGCCATCTGAGCGCCTTGCGCATGCGCACTCCCCTGTGAGACAGATGTGCGCCGGAAGCTACTCGACCAACTCCCCGCCACGCCAGGGGACATAGGGAAAACCCTGTGTGGCGGGAGAGATACGAGGGTCGGGCCGCCCATCCGTCGATGAGCGGCCCTGCACCGGAAGCCTCGTGTCAGCGCCGCGCGGTCCGCAGGGGTTCCCCGACGCTCCGCAGGTGGCGCAGCGCCTCCCGGTGCGAGGCGATCAGCCCGGTCTGGTGGTACGGGATGCCCAGTTCGGCGCAGTACCGCTCGGTGATGACCTGGGCACGGCCGAGCGCCGGGGTGGGCATGCTCGGGAAGAGGTGGTGCTCGATCTGGTAGTTGAGCCCGCCCATGAAGACGTCGACGAGGACGCCGCCGCGGACGTTGCGTGAGGTGAGGACCTGGCGGCGCAGGAAGTCCAGCCGGGTCCCCTCGTCGATCATCGGCATGCCCTTGTGGTTGGGCGCGAACACCGACCCGAGATAGATGCCGAACAGACCCTGGTGGACCGCGATGAAGGCCAGCGCCTTACCGGGCGAGAGGACGGAGAAAATGGCGCCGAAATACAGCCCGAAATGAGCCACCAGGAGCGTCCCTTCGAGCAGGGGACGTTTCACCGACCGCGTCCGCAGCGCCCGGAAGCTGCTGAAGCTGAGGTTCAGCCCCTCCAGGGTCAGCAGGGGAAAGAAGAGAACGGCCTGATGCTTTCCGACGAAACGGGGCAGGCCCTGCGCCTTGTCGGCCTGACGGCGTGACCAGACGAGGATGTCCGGTGCCACGTCGGGGTCCTTGCCCTCGTGGTTCGGGTGCGCATGATGCCGGGTGTGCTTGTTCATCCACCACCCGTAGCTCATGCCGAGCAGCAGGTCGGCGACGAGGAAGCCGCCCACCTCACTCGGCTGCCGGCGGGAGAAGACCTGGCGGTGGGCGAGATCGTGGGCGGCCAGTCCGAGTTGCCCGAAGACCACGGCCAGGGCGACGGCGACGAGGAGTTGGCCCCATGTGTTCCCGAGGGCGAAAAAGGCGGCGATGCTTCCGGTGAGGGCGGCGGCCACCGCGCCGAAACGCACCGCGTAATACAGCGGGCGGCGCCGGAGAAGCCCGGCCTCGGTTATCCGGCGTGACAATTCGGAGAAGTCGCTTCCGTCGCGTCGTTCGTCCTGTTGCCGTTGCGTGGTCGGGTCTGCCGGAATCACCGTGGGATAGGTCATGCAGAGGAGTATCCGGGCCGTTCTCCGGTGCCGGAATGGCGGTCGCCCCCCGGGCGGGGGAGGGGGTAGCACCACCCTCGCGGTGTGGAAAGCCCGGGGGCCAACCGCTCGGCGCGGGGTGCCCGGTGGGCAGCGGGGCCTGCCTCAGACGAGGGCGGCGACCAGCAGCGTGAAGGCGGCGATGATGACGGCGACCCGGACGTAGTGGTAGCGGTTCCAGCGGTTCGTCTGCTCCTTCCAGTCCGCGGGCCGGTTCTCAGGCGTCCACGTCTTGCCCCGGTTGTTGATCGGGACGAGCAGCACGATCGACATGACCACGCTGACGATGAGCAGGGCACCGGCGACGACCAGGAGCGCGGTGCCGTCGTCGTGCCATTCGGCCGCCGCAAGGATCGCGGTGAGCGCGAGCGAGCCGATGTACCAGAACGGCATCACGGCACCGAGCATCCGGCCGCCATGGGCGCGGCCGAGCTGGCCGCTGTCCTCGGGTAGGGCGTTGAAGATCGGGTTCATGACGAAGGCGACGGCGAACTCCACCCCCACCATCAGCCCGACGACCACGACGGTGACCACTTCCAGCGCACTGAGCATGACGGCCCCTCCTCATTTCTAGCGATGCTAGCTGATGGGTCAACGCTAGACCTGCTGCCGCTTGAATGTCTAGCGGTGCTACGATTCGAGTCATGTCGGTCAAGGAACGCAAGGAACGCGAGCGGGCGCAGCGCGAGCGCCTGATCGTGGCGACGGCCCGTGAACTCGCCGAGGAGCAGGGGTGGGACGCGGTCACCACCCGCCGGCTCGCCGAGCGCATCGAGTACAGCCAGCCCGTCCTCTACAGCCACTTCCGCGGCAAACGCGAGATCATCGGCGCCGTCGCCCGGCAGGGGGCCGCCCAGATGGCCGTGGCGGTACGGGCCGCCACGGCCGCCGCCGAAGGCACGCGCGAACGGGTCGCCGCGCTCGCCCGCGCCTACCTCGACTTCGCCGACCGCAACCCGGCGGTGTACGACGCCCTGTTCCACCTCGACGGTGGCCTGGCCTTCGCCCAGGAGGACACCCCCGACGAGCTCAAGGACGCCTTCGCCGCCCTGCTGGAGACCCTCGCCGAGGTCGCGGGCGACGGCGTCCACCCGGCGCTGTTCACCGAGACGTTCTGGGCCTCCCTGCACGGACTGGCCACCCTGACCCGGGCGCGACGGCTCCCGCCCGAGGACACCGAACGCCGGATCGACCTGCTGGTGGACCGCCTCGCCGTGCTCTGACCGGCGGGGCGGACGAAGGGCCGCGGCCGCCCGCTACCGGCTCACCGGGGTCGGACGGTCAGTACAGCCGGGAGTGCACCGGGCTGTTCGCGACCTCCTCCGGGCACTTCCCGTGCGCCGCCCGCGCGCGCCGGTCGCGCACCCAGTCGTACATGGCCAGGGCGAGCGAGGCCAGCATGCCGACGATGCCGGTGCCGAGGGACACGACCAGCGCGTTCTGGTAGTCGCCGCCGTTGCCGAGGACGAGATAGAAGAGGCCGGGCAGGGCGGCCGTGCCCACTGCCGCTCCGAGCCGCTGCCCGGTCTGCAGTGCGCCACCGGCCGCTCCCGCCATGTGCACCGGCACGTCCCGCAGGGTCATCGTGATGTTCGGCGAGACCACGAACCCCCCGGCGATACCGCCGAGGAACAGCACGGGGGCGGCGATCCAGGGTGCGATGTCGAGGGGCGCGAACCGCAGCAGCAGAGCGGCTCCGCCGAGACCGCAGATCACCCCCGCCAGCCCGCACACGGTCAGCAGCCGCCCGAACCGGTCCACCAACCGCCCCGCGATCACCGCCGCCCCCGCCGAACCGAGCGCGAACGGGGTCACGGCCAGCCCGGACTCCAACGGCGAGAAGTGCCGGCCGTCCTGGTAGAAGAGGGCGAAGACCAGCCAGACCCCGCTGAAGCCGATGAAGTACAAAGTGCCGACACCGGCGCCCACGGCGTAGCCGCGCACCGTGGTGAACAGCCGTGGATCGAGCAGCGGCCGGATCTCCCGGGCGACGAGGCGGTACTGCCGGCGGACGAAGACGACGAGGATCGCGGCGCCGACGAGGAACAGCCACCACAGCCGGCCCAGCCCGCCCGCCTCCGCCTGGACCAGCGGATACATGACGGCCAGGACGCCGAGCCCGAGGAGCAGCACCCCCGGCACGTCCACGTGCCCCCGCCCGGAGCGCCGGGTGCGCGGCAGCAGCCGGCGCCCGAGCAGAACGGCGAGGACGCCGATGGGGACGTTGACGTAGAAGATCCAGCGCCACCCCTGCGGGCCGTCGGCGAGCGCGAGGATCATGCCGCCGATGAGCGGGCCGGACGCGGAGGAGACACCGACGGTCGCCCCGAAGTACCCGAAGGCGCGCCCGCGTTCGGCGCCCCGGAACATCTGCTGGATCAGCGCGGAGTTCTGCGGCGCCATGAAACCGGCCGCCAGACCCTGGGCGAGACGGGCCACGACCAGCAGCGTGATGTTCGGAGCGGCGCCACAGGCCGCGCTGCAGAGGACGAAGCCGCACAGCGCCATCAGGAAGATACGGCGCCGGTCCAGGGCGTCGCCGAGCCGCCCGGCGGTGACGAGGGCGAGCGCGAAGGTGAGCGTGTACCCGGACACCACCCACTGCACCTGCGCGGGGGAGGCGTGCAGATCGCGCTGCACGGTGGGCAGGGCCACCGCCACGATCGTGACGTCCAGCAGGCTCATGAACCCCGCCACCAGGGTGACCCAGAGCGCCCGCCACCGCCGAGGGTCGGGCTCGTACGCGTCCGTACCGCCACCTGGGTTCCGGTCGCCCGCCGCTGACGCCGACGCTGTCACATGGAGTCCTCTCGCACCGCCCGGCCGAACAGGTTCCCCGGTTCCCCGCCCGCAGGGCGCGCACACCCGCCCGCCTGCAAATGGGCCACGGGGGTTCCGAAGGGTCAGCGGGGCGGGGGATACACCAGTGTGCCGTCGACGACCTGTGCGTGGGGACTCAGGACGGCCGGGGCGACCGTCGTGGCCGACATGATGTGCAGGACCTCCACACCGGCGACGAGCAGCGCGTCCGTGATCAGCCGCCGATGACAGCGCCACGGAACCGCCTCGCTGCACATGATCGCGGGCCGCTCGTGCGCGGCCAGTTCCAGCAGCTCGCCGAGCCCCTGGGCGAACGTCTCCGTGCCCATGTGGTCGGCGTAGTCACGGAAGGCCTTCACCCGCCACGCGCCATTGGGGCTCGGCACTCCGGCGGGCGTGTGCCGGCGGCCACCCAGCTCACGGATCCACCGGTAGCCGATGTCGGACGGCAGCGCCTCGACGACGGCCGCCTGGTTCCACTGCGGATGCTTCCTGGACGACGGGAACGACCGTACGTCGACCAGACAGGTGACGCCGTTGCCGCGCAGCATGCCGACCACCTCGTCGAACGCGCGGGTCGAGTGCCCGATCGTCAGGACGCGGTCCGTCATCGCGCTCGCCCTCCGCCGACGGTAAGGCCCCCGCCTCGGTGCAGGGTGCCCACCTGCCGCGACGGTACTCACCGAACGCACGGTGTGCCAGGAACGGGCAATGATCTTAGGTCGAGCGGACCGACGCGCGCACATGGCCGGACGAGCACCTCAAGGAGCTCTTCAGCGAGGGCTTCCCGAAGTTCATCACCGCTGACCGGCTGGTGAAGGAGTACATAGGCAGGGTCGGAGAGTGGTTCGCCGACCTGAACCTGATGCTCGTGGACGACCGTGATGTGCCGGTCGCGTCCGGCTGGGGCGTGCCGATCCACTGGGACGGGCAGATCGAGTCCCTCCCCACGGGCTACACACAGGCACTCGTCCACGCCGTCGAGGGTCGCGACGCGGGGACCACTCCCAACACCCGGGTGATCTGCGGAGCGATCGTGACGCCGTCGCTCAAGGGACGAGGACTGGCGGCCAGGACCCTCGAAGCGCTGCGCGAGACGGCGAAGGAGGCCGGGTGGCAGCAGGTGATCGCCCCGGTCCGGCCGACGATGAAGGCCCGGTACCCGGTGACACCGATCGAGACCTTCGTACGGTGGACCCGCGAGGACGGCCTGGCGCTCGGCCCCTGGATCCGCACCCACCAGCGCCTGGGCGCCGACATCCTGGCGCCGGCCCCGGCGTCACAGACCATGACGGGCACGGTCGCCGAGTGGGAGCGGTGGACCGGCATGGCCTTCCCCGAGTCCGGTGACTACGTGATCCCGGACGGGCTCAGCCTGCTGAGGATCGACCGGGAGACGGACCAGGGCGTCTACCAGGAGCCCAACGTCCGGATGCGGCACTGCTGATCGGCGCCACCGGGACGGGAAACCGTCAGTGACCGACCCAGGCCGCCCGCGGCTCGACCACGCACCGGGCGATGTGGTCCACGACCCCGGCCGTGGTGACGCGCACCCGGTAGGTCGTGGTCTCCCCGGCGGCCGCCCACACCGGATCGTGGGTCTTCACCATCTCGAGGCCGCGCGCGTCCAGAAAACCGATCTTCACGGCGAAGGAGCCGTCGCGCGTGTTCGGATTGATGACCTTCACGGTGGCGCGCGGGTCCTCCGGGCTCGCGCAGGTCACGAGTACGGCCGTCGCGTCCTTCAGAGGCCGGGTGTCCTCGGGGGAGGGGGACGCCGGGGGCGTGGAACTGGGGGAGGCCTGGACGGGACGCGCACTGGCGCCGCTGCTCGCGCTCGGCCTCTTCGTACCGTCGCCCGAGGGAGTGCCGGCGTCGTCGTGTCCCCCGGAGGCGCAACCTGACGACAAGCCGATCAGGCTCGCCACGACCGCAACCGCCACCGCTCCGGGTCTGAGCCCGCGCCCCTGCATGTACATGGCGTCACCCTACTCAGGCACACCACGCGCGCTTCTCACGGGTGGCACGCCACGCACGCCGCCGACCAGTGGGACCTCGCACCGGCCGGCGGCGTGTGTCATGCAGGTGTCAGGGGCTCAGCACTCACCCCGCCACACGACCCGCGTGATCGTCAGCCCCGCCTCGGCGTTGGCCTTGTAGCGGCCCGGACCCGGGTTGTAGTGGAAGCAGTCCGTCGACGGCTGCCCGTTGAGATACGACGTCACGTCGACGTGGTCGGCGCCCGGATAGGCGACCCCGTTGTTGAAGATGGAGCCGACGGCCAGGTTCCCCGACCAGTTGCCCGCCACCCTGAGGACCAGCCGGCCCGACTGGTCGGCACCGCTGTAGGCGCAGAAGTAACCCTTGCCGCAGCCCGCCGGATTCGCTTCCGCGGACGCCGTGGGAGCCACGGCGAGAACCCCGGCGAAGGCGGTCGCCACGGCCCCGGCGCCCAGCGCGGTGAGTCGCTTTCCGGTCAGCATCGCGCGCACCCCATTCATGCGCACTCCCCGCGCCATACGACCTTCACGACACGGGTGCCCGGAACCGCGTTCGCCTTGTAGGCGCCCGGACCGGGGTTGTAGTGCAGACAGGCGGTTTCGGTTCCGCCGTCCACGGTGTACGTCACGTCGACGTGATCGGCGCCCGGGAAACGCACCCCGTTGTTGAACGCGGAGCGGAAGGCGACGCTGCCGCTCCAGTTTCCCTTGGTTTTCAGGACGAGCCGGCCGGTCTGGTTCTCCCCGCTGTAGGCGCAGAAATATTCCTTCCCACAGCCGGGCGGGTCGGCCTCCGCCGCCGCGCCGGGCGCGTTGACCAGGACAGTGGCGAAAGCGGCAGCCGCAACTGCCCCGATGGCAGCACGTGTGCGCATGTGTTCTTCCCCCTTGAGCGACAGTGCGGTGCGACAAGCTTGGTCGAGTGCTACGGGCTTGGTCGCGTACGTCATTCAGGCTGCCCCGTCGCCGTCCGCCGCCGCCAGATGTTTCGGCGCCAGCCGAAAAAGACTGCTGATATGCCTGAACGGGAGTGCGCGTCGGGCCGGTTGGCGCGAAAGGTGATATCGCGGTCACCGTCGCCACGGGACCATTGGTCCTGTCCCGCGCTGATTTCTTCAGTTGAACACGCGACTGACTGCGATGGAATTCCGTGCTCCGAGTACATTTCACGCGAGAAGATCTGCTCCGTACCCGAGTCGCCGACAGCCCCGACCCTTTGTGGGAACTCGTACTCAGCGTAAACCTTTTGGCAACGCGTCAGGGACGGGCCGTATTCGACATATGGCGGACCGACGCCCGCGCCGCACTGAGCCGGCTGCCCCGTCACCACCTTCACCTCGTCAGGGCCCTCGCCCCGCCCCGAGGCAGCTTCCCCGACTTCCTCAACCCGCCCGAGGCCTCCCTCGGACTGGACGAAGGCGTCGAGGCGGTGCTCTCGACGCCGCGCCGACGGCTCGGCGAGGAGATGAACGTCCTCACCAGGGCACCGAGATGGCTGCGCCCGCTGGCGGAGGGCGAGCCGGCCGCACTGGAACACCTCGGAGAGGCACTGCGGGGCTACTTCCACACGGCCCTGGCCCCGCACTGGTCCGCGATCCGGGCCCAGGTCGAGGCCGACCGGGCCGTACGTGCCCGGGAGATACTGCGCGGCGGCGCCGACGCACTGCTCTCCACCCTGGGACCGGCGATCCGCTGGCGGCCGCCGGTGCTGGAGACGGCGTACCCGTACGACCGCGATCTGCGGCTGGACGGCCGGGGGCTGCTCCTGGTGCCGTCCGTGTTCTGCTGGCAGACGCCGATCACCCTGACCGACCCGGAGCTGCCGCCCGTACTGGTCTATCCGGTGGTGCGCTCGTACCGCTGGTGGCTGCCCCGGCGGACGGACGCGGACCCCCGCACGCTCGCGCGGCTGCTCGGCCAGGGCAGGGCCGTCGTCCTGCGGGCCCTGGAGGACGGATGCACGACCAGCGAGGTGGCCCGCCGGGTGGGCGTGACCCCGTCGACGGCCAGCGAACACGTCGGCATCCTGCGGGAGGCCGGACTGGCCGCCTCCGTCCGCGACCGCAACACCGTGCTGCACGTCCTCACCCCGCTGGGCGCCAGCCTCCTGACGGCGAACGGGTGCGGCCGGGAGTGAGGGGCTGTGCGCCTACCATATCTGCTCCAGTGATCTTCGAGCTTCGGTGCAGGTCAATGATCCTCGATGCGGGTCGGCGAGGTTCCTCACCGGCCTCATGGGTACTCCCGGAACCATCACTGTCCCCGACACCGGAGAGTCATGACAGGCACGACGGAGAACGAACAGCGCAACCGCTTCTGCAAGGCGTGCGGCACGCCCGCCGGGGACGGCGAGCTGTGCACGCACTGCGGCGCGGTCCTGGACCTGCCCGAGGAGGCGGGACTGGTCCAGGACCAGGGCGTCGCGGTCCGCCGGGACCTCGGCGACGATTCGCACGGCTAGAGGCCGGCCTGGCGCTGTGGACAGGCGCCTGTGTGAGAGGTGCGTCGATGGGTAGCCGGTGCGCGTGAGCACATCCCGCATCGCCGTCCTCGATGTCGACGGCACGTTGATCGACTCCAACTACCACCACGCGCTCGCCTGGTACCGGGCCCTGCGCTCGGTGGGCGAGACCTGGCCGGTGTGGCGGCTGCACCGCCTGATCGGCATGGGCGGCGACCAGCTCGTCACGGCCCTGGGAGGCGAGGACCTGGAGCGCCGCGTGGGCGACCGGGTCCGCGAGCAGCAGGGCAAGGAGGTCGACGGGCTGATCGATGAGATGGCGCCGCTGCCGGGCGCCCGTGATCTGCTCCTGGCCATCAAGGAACGCGGTCACCGGCTGGTGCTGGCCAGCTCCGGCAAGGAACGGCACGTGGACGCGTTCCTGGACATGCTGGACGCCCGCGACATCGCCGACGACTGGACCAGCAGCGCCGACGTCGAGGCGTCCAAGCCGGCGCCGGACCTCCTGCACGTGGCCTTGCAGAAGCTGGGCGCGCCGCCCGACGCGCCGAGCGTGATGATCGGCGACTCGGTATGGGACGTCGAGGCGGCGAAGCGGGCGGGGATGCCGGCGCTCGTCGTCCGCAGCGGCGGCTTCGGCGACGACGAACTGCGCAACGCGGGCGCCGTCGCCCTCTACGACACGCCCGCCGACCTCGCGAAGGCACTGGACGACACGCCGCTGGCCTGAGCCCCGGCTCAGTTCCCGCAGTCCTCCCCGCGCTCGCACTGCCAGCCGGAGAAACCGCCCTCGCGCGGATTCTCGACGTCATGCTCGAATTGGAGAAAGCCCCAGCCCACCCGGGCGATGAAGACGACGCACAGCGCGAGCATGCCCCACAGCGCCACCGTCTTCAGACGGCTCATCGACAACCTCACCGGTCGGTGTCGCATCGACACTCAGCCGAGGCGCGCGGCAGCGCCGACACGCACATAGCCGACCATCTCCGGGTCGTAGACCAGTGCTTCGGGCCAGCGCTCGCGCAACTCGTCGACGAGCGTGGTCTTTCCGCTGCCGAACGCGCCGTTCACCCAGACGATCACGAGTGACTCCCCACCTGGCCGCCCATGCGGCCGCTCCGTATCGCTGTTCCATCTCACGGGGCAGGTGCGGGGCAGCTGTCACGGCTCGGGGTCCAGAGTGGGCTCCGAGCCGTGACAGCGTTGTCATCTCAGGTCGTCGTCAGGCCGTCAGAACGTCAGACTCCAGCGGTCGACGTAGCCGGGGTCGACGGTGAAGATGCCGGGTGTGTTGTCGGTGACCCGGAGTCTCCAGGTGCCGTTCGCGGGGACCGCCGAGGCGTCGACCGTGTACGTGGCGTGGAGTTCGGTCTCCCCGTTGTTCCAGTACCAGGGCTTCACCGGGATCTCGGTACCGTCCTCGCTGACCAGGGTGGCGATCTGGCCGCCCACCCAGGGGTGGACGAGGTCGATGGTGACCTTGAGGTCGCTCGGCGCGTGCCCCTTGCGGCCGGTCACCACGAGGGGTGACTCGACCGTGCCCCACTGCGGGATGTCGTAGCGGGCCGGGTTGACGAAGAAGCCTCCGCCGGAGGCGAGTACCGGCCAGTCGAAGCGCACGGTCTGCCTGGCCCCGGGCTGGGCCGTGTTCTTGACCGTCACGGCGGCCGTGAAGGTGCCGGCCTTCTTCGGCGTGCCGGTGATCAGACCGGTGCGGGAGTCGATGGACAGGCCCTTGGGCAGCCCGTGCGCCGAGTAGGTGAGCCGTCCGGGGCTGGAGCCGGTCGCCACGATCTGACGGCTGGTGGGCTGGCCCACGGCGGCGGGGCGCGTGGACGGGGCGACGACGGCGATGTGGTGGACGTAGCGGGCGCCCACGTTGACCGCTGCCCACGCGTTCCCGACGGCCTCGTACGTGGCGCTGCCCTGCCCGAACAGGTCGGCGGCCGCCTGCAGGGTGGCGGTGCGGGCCCCGGCGTAGTCGGTGCCGCTGGTCATGTAGGTGGTCAGCGCCCGGTACCAGATGGCTGTCGCGTTGCGCAGACCGATCGGCGCGACGGGGAGGCCGTCGTAGGTGGGGCTGTCGTACGAGACGCCGTTGAGCGTCTTCTTCCCGCTGCCCTCGGAGAGGAGGTAGAAGAAGTGGTTGGCGGGGCCGGAGCCGTGGTGGACGTCCTCCTTGCGCAGGTCGGGCGTCCAGTAGTCCAGCGAGGTGCCCTTGTCGGGGTGGGCGTCCTTGGAGGGCTGGTCCATGTAGCGCAGCGGCTTGCCGGTGCCGCGCACGTCGGCGAGCTCGCCGAGGGTGTAATCGGGTGTGTCGGCGGGGTTGTCCGCGAAGAACTCCACGGCCGTGGCCATGATGTCGCTGGTCGCCTCGTTGAGGCCGCCGGACTCCCCGGTGTAGGTGAGGTTGGCGGTGGCGAAGGTGACGCCGTGCGTCATCTCGTGGGCGGCGATGTCGAGTTCGGTGAGCGGGTGGGCGTTGTCCCGGCCGTCACCGTAGGTCATGCAGAAGCAGAGGTCGTCCCAGTAGGCGTTGGCGAGCTTGTCGCCGGCGTGGACACGGGACCGCGCGCCGGCCCCGTCGTCCGCGATGCCGTTGCGGCCGAACCACTCCCGGTAGAAGTCCCAGGTCATCCGCTGCCCGTAGGCGGCGTCCACGGCGGCCGTCTTCCGGTCGGCGGTGGTGCCGTCGCCCCAGTCGTCGTCCTCGTCGGTGACGAGGACACCGGAGCCGCCGACGCCGGTGAGGTCGTACGTCTTGTGGCTGCCGCGGTCCGGGTCGGTCAACTCGAAGACGTCACCGCTCTTCACGGTGCCGATGTCCACCTGGCCGCTGTACTGGCTGTGCCCCGTGCCCGTGGCGATCTGCTCGACGCTCTGGAGACGGTTCCCCGTCGCCGCGTCCGTGACGACGCTCAGCCGGCTCGGGGTGCCGTCGGGCTGGGTGCCGGTGACGAAGGACTGCCAGGCGAGGACGGGGCCGCCGTCGCCCATGAAGACCACAAGACGTGGGGCGTCGGCCGCCGTCGGGGCCTTGGTGCGCGCGTCCTCGGCGGCGCCGAGAGCGCTGCGCCGGGCTTCGGCGGCGCTGACGGCGGGCTTTGTGCCGGGCACCTTCACCCGTGCGTTCGTCGCCTTGCTGACCGTGCGGCCGTCCGCCTTCTCGTGCACCACCAAGTCCCCGCCGAGCACGGGGAGTCCGGCGTACGTGCGCTCGTAGCGGGTGTGCACGGTGCCGTCGGCGTCCTTGATGACGTCCCTGGGGACCAGGGTCTCCTCGTCACCGAGGCCGAGCGCTTCGGCGGTGTCGGATCGTGCGTCGGCCGCCGCCTCGAGCAGCCGTTCCCGCTGCCCGGAGGTGAGGGTGACGGGGCGTGCCCCGGCCCTGGCGTCGGCCGCGATCCGCCGGGGAGCTTCCTGCTCGGCGGGGAGGGCGGCGGCGACACCGGCCGGGAGCACCGGGGCCAAGGTCGCGGTGAGGGCCAGGGCGGCGGCCACGGCGAGCCCGCGTGGCCGGCGGGGCCCTCGGGGCTCACGCCGGGGCGTGGGTCTGGGCGATATCGGGACGCCGTCGACGGCGTGGTGGTTCGTCACTCGTGAACTCCTTGTTGCCCGGCCACAGACAGGGCCGGCAGGCGATGACAGGGAACGACAGGGAACGACAGCAACGACAAAGGAACGGCTCGAAAGCCTCTGGAAGTTGACGGCGCGTGACGCTCTCGCGCCGTCGTGGATCGTTTCAGTACGCCTGTCGGCTGTCACTATCCCGGAGATCAATGTCCGAAAGCCGGTCAACGGTCTCCTGGCCAGGCGTCGGAGGGCGGGCGCGGCAACGAGCGGATTTACCTGGAGGTCACACTGGTTTGACCATTCAGGGAGGCGATATCCAGCCATGGCGGTGGTGTTGCGCCGGCGCCCGGTTCGGGTGAATCCGCGTGGCTTGCGGAGCTTGCGTCCCACGTTGCCTGCTGCTTCGTCGCAGGTGACAAACCCGGCGACGCCGACGATCACCGTCGGGATACTGGTCGCCCATGGACGAGGTCGAAGTCGTCGTGGCCCATTCCGAACGGGCGACCCTGCGCGTCGGTGACGTGTTCCTGAAGGTGGACGCCGACCCGGCGCGCCTGGACGCGGAAGTCGAGGCGATGTCCCTCGCGCCGGTCCCGACACCTGAGGTCCTGTGGCGCCAGCCGGTCGTACTCGCCACGGCCGCCGTCCGCGGGACGACGCTCGGACGCCTCGGCGGTCCCTCGACCGGGTCACCGGCGGCGTGGGCCGCCGCGGGCGCCGCCATCCGGACGCTGCACGACGCGCCGCTGCCACCTCGGCCGGGCCGCGCGGGACGGAGTATCGCCGCCCTGTCGGCGGAACTCGACGCCGAGTGCGAAGCGCTCGTCGTGAACGGCTTCCTGCCGGCCGACCTTGTCGCACGCAACCGCGAGGTCGCCGAGGCCGCGCTGCGCCCGTGGACGCCCGCCTTCACGCACGGCGACCTGCAGATCGCGCACGTCTTCGTGGAGGACGACCAGGTCGTGGGCATCATCGACTGGTCCGAGGCGGGGCAGGGCGACGCGCTGTACGACCTCGCCACGTTCACCCTCGGACACGAGGAGCACCTCGAGGACGTGCTCGCCGGATACGGCACCGACGTCGATCGCGACGTGATCCGGGCGTGGTGGTCGGTGCGGAGCCTGCTGGCGGTGCGGTGGCTGATCGAGCACGGCTTCGACGCCGCAGCGCCGGGCTGCGAGATCGACGTACTGAGATCCCGGATGTGAGGGGCCGTCGGTCTACTGAACCGGCCGGGGGCGCCGTCGCGTCACGACCACACGAGTCGCCCTTCGGCCACCTCACAGACCGGGTGGTCGCCGGCCGCGATCCGCGTCAGCAGCTGTGCCACGGAGTCGAAGTAGTGAGCCAGTGAGGCGTACTCGCCCGTGATCGTGCTCTCGCCCACGAACCAGCTGCCGACACGTCCGTCCCGCACATCGACGAACTTCCCCGACCAGCCATCCTGATCCGACTGGAAGGGGATCCACTCATTGCGCCAGAAGGGATGGTCCGGCCCGTCCGGAGGGTCGAACCCCTCCGGCCTCCAGCGGTTCGCGTACAGCCCCTCCATGGCCCGGATGCCCAGAAAGAACCGTCCCTCGTCCGGGAACCCGGCGAAGCCACAACACTGCACGTCGTCGTCGGCTTCCTCCTCAGGAAGATCCAGGTTGTTCCGCAGCAACCACGCCCGCAGGTCCGGGTGGAGCCGGACTCCCATCCGCTCTTCCGCGGCCGCCAGCATCTCCTCCGTCGCGGGGCCGGGCAGCTCGGCGTGATCGGCCGGGGCGTGCTCCCGGAGGAGATCCATCACGCGGGACCAACTTTCCACCACGCCCATTCCGCACAGCCCCCTCCGCAACGTCGTTGTCGGGCACCGTCGTTGCGAAGCCTATGAACAGTACGCGTCACTACGGGGCGCCGACGGAGAACCCGACGGGCAGGGTACTCCGCGCTGATCTACTGCCCGCATCCACAGCCACCCGGCGTCAGGAGGCGGCCGGACCGCCGTCGGTGGCCCGGCGCTGTCGCTGGTAGTGGCGCGCGGCGCGGGCGCGGTTGCCGCACGATGACTTGCACCACTCCTGCCGGCCATGGGACTTGACGAAGTACCGCACACAGCGTGGCGCGGAGCAGGCCCGCAGACGGTCGCGATGCGGACCGCTCAGAAAGTCGACGGCGGCACGGGCCAGCGCCGCCAGAAGCCGGACCGCCGGATCACCCTCCGCCGACACCAGACGGACCGCGGGGGCACCATCCGACGGCCAGTCCAACTGAGGTACGACCGACTCACGCGCCGCGACGGAGTTGAGGTACGCCAGCGCCTCCTCGACCGGCATCGGTCGCCGCGCGTCCGCCGGACTGGGCGGCGCGGGACTGACCGTGCGGGCGAAGAGGGACCGCACCGCCTGCCGCAGAGCGACGATCTCGTCTCTCAGATCGTCATTCACGGACAACTTCCGAATGCGCACCTGACCGGAGAGCAGATCCGCCTGCGCCTCGACCCAGCGAGTCACCCCTTCAACCGACGCGAGGTCGTCGGCGACACCACCGTCCCCGTCGTGCCGGATCGTGCTCGCCAGTTCCAGCGCCAGCCAGCGCTCCATGGGCTCCTCCCTCCCTCTCGGTGCCGACCACTTGATCACGTCGTCCGGCACAGTCTAAGGTCTCTAACGGTAAAAGTGAGAACTTCCGTTAGGAGTCGAGGTGGGGTGACGGCACCCCGGCCTCGGCCTGTACGGCGGCGGGGAGCCGCCGGGGGAGGGGACCGAGCATGTCTGTACTGCTCGCCCAGATCAGTGACCTGCACCTGGACGGCAGCGAGAGGGCCACCGAACGCGCCCGCCGCGTCATGGACTATCTGCGGAACCTGCCGCACCCCGTGGACGCGCTCCTGGTCACCGGGGACATCGCCGACCACGGCGCGGAAGCCGAGTACATGGAGGCCGCCGGTCTGCTGACGGCCCCGTTCCCGGTGCTGACCTGCCCCGGCAACCACGACGTCCGTCCGGCCTACCGCAAGGCCCTCCTCGGAGAGGCACCCGACGAGAGCCCGATCAACCGGATCCACCACATCGCCGGGACCGCCATCCTGATGTGCGACTCCACCATCCCAGGCCGCGACGAGGGCCGTCTCGACGCCGAGACGCTCGACTGGATCGCCGCCCGCCTCGCCGAACTGCCGCCGGACACCCCGGCACTCATCGCCTTCCACCAGCCGCCCGTCGAACTGCACCACCCACTGCCCGACTCCGGCAGGCTCGAACAGCCCGAGAAACTCGCGGCCCTGCTCGCGGCACACCCGAAGGTCGTCGCCGTCCTGACCGGACACGCCCATACGGCGGCCGCGTCGACCTTCGCGGACCGGCCACTGATCGTCGGTCCGGGCGTCACCTGGACCCTGCGGATGCCCTGGGAGGGCGACCGCCCGGCCGACCGCGACCAGCCGCCCGGTCTGGCGTTCCACGTCCTCGGCGACGACCGGCGCCTGACCACCCACTACCGCGTCGTGCTCCGAAGCTGATGCTTCTCGGACTGGCACCGAGTCGTTCAGCCACCGACCTTCCCGGCGTCGATGCGCTCCCCCCGCGTCGCGTCCACCACGATGGGAATGCCTTGCGGGATCCGTCCGTCGAGTTCCTCGAGGAGGGACCGCACCGGGGGCAGTCGGCCGGGCGCACGGACATGGATGTGCAGGGTCCGGGAGTTCGCGTCGACGCTGGTGACGGAGGCGCCCGGCTCGTCGGCGAGCCACTCCTGCGCGGCGTCCTTGGCCCGGCCGGTCCAGGCGTTGAGCAACAGCGTGGCGACGGTGTTGGCGGCCAGGGGGAGGAGGACGACGGCGAACAGCAGGGCCATGGCGGCGGACGTCCTGCCCGTGGGCCGCCCGGCCGCCTTGTCCGCGTCCCCGGCGTACCCGAGCGCGGCGAAGACCACCATGCCGGCGAAGACGAGGGCGAAGAGGTTCGACACGAACAGGGCCAGCGCGCCCAGCGCCAGCCATCCCGACAGTTTCCCCAGGCAGACCCCTACGACCACCAGGGGCGGGACGAGGGAGATGGCGATCGCGACACCGGGCAGGACGGAGGCGACGTCCCGGCGGGCCAGCGCGACCGCGCCGGCCAGACCGGTGGCGAGGGCGGCGACCAGGTCCATCAGGTCGGGCGAGGTCCGCGAGGCGATCTGACTGTTGGACAGCAGGTCGTAGTCGCTGGGGAGAACGAGTGACATGAGCATCCCGAGCGCGACGACGAGGAGGCCCGCCAGGAGGACGACGGTGGCCGAGCCGGTGCGACGGCGCAGCACCGACCCGAGGGCGATGCCCATGATCGGGGTGGACAACGGGGCGATGATCATGGCGCCGATGACGGTCGCCGTCGAGTCCGTGAGGACCCCGCCGCCCGCGATGATCGCCGCCAGCGTGAGCATCGTCCAGAACGCCGACCTCTTGGACGTGGTGTCGCCCGAGGCGAGGACCAGATCCCGGGTCAGTTCGTCCAACGTCCGGCGCTGCGACGCCGGCAGTACACGGGCTCGAAGCTGCCTGATCATGATTCCAAACAACCACGACCGGCCCGGTGGCCGCGGCTGGGACACGACCACGCGATGCCCGTCCCGCAGCCACAACCCCATGGCCAGGTGTCCCAGACCCGGAATCCCACTCGACCCGGCCACCCCTCTGAAGAGATATTCCAGGGATGGAGTTCTTCTGCTACCACCGCGACCGGCCCGCCTCCCTGTCCCTGCGCCTCGACCTGGCGGAGGAGCACTGGTCCTACATGGACCAGTACGCGAAGGAGATGATCGCCCGGGGCCCGACGTTCGCCGACGACGGCGAGACACCCACCGGCAGCGTGCACATCCTCGACCTCGCCGATCCCGCCGTCGCCCGCGCCTTCGCCTTCGACGAGCCGAACTACCAGGCCGGTGCCTACCGGGACGTGCTGCTCCGCCGGTGGCGCAACCTGCTCGGGCGCACGATGTGGGACTTCCCCGACGTCCCCGGGGGATGGACCGGCGGCAACCGCTACCTGGTGCTCGGCCTCGGTGCTGGGGAGCCCGCCGACCTCACCGTGCCGCCGGACCGGGACGTGCTCATCGCCTACGGCCCGCTCCTGTCCGACGACGGCACCGGCTGGCTCGGCACCGCGGCCCTGGTCCAGGCGCCCGACCCGGACACGGCACGCGCCGTCCTGACCTCCGACCGCTATGCCGACATCGAGGTCCACAACTGGGACTTCGGCGGCCGCCCGTCGTAGCCGTTCTTGCCCGAACAGCCCTCAAAGGCAACGAAGTTGATATACCCGCATCTTGCGGATGATGTGAGCCAAGAGGGACGATCAGAGGGTACGTAGGTGATACGTACAGGCAGTCACGCGAGGACAGAAGGGGTGCCGGTGGTCGAGCGCAATCTCACTCAGGAGGAGGTGGACGCGCTCCCGTTCGAGCTCAATCTGTCGGATGGTCACGCCTTCCGCCCCTGGACCCCCGCCGAATCCGAGATGATCGCCGGCTCGGCGCGCTTCTTCACGGAGTCCGACCGCCGGGGCGGGCAGCGGGCCGAGGCCGAGTACATACGCCGCTATCTCTCGCTCGGATCGCAGTCGTACCTCCCGGACCACTTCACCGGCCTGATGTCCTACTCCGCCTCGATGGCCGTGGAGATGGTCGCCAACCTGCTCCGCATGAGGAATCTCTCCGCGGCCCTGATCGAACCCTGCTTCGACAACATCGCCGACATCCTGAAGCGCCACGACATCCCCCTGCAGCCGTTCCCGGAGACGGCCTTCACAGACGGTCCGGCCGCGCTGGAGAGGCTGCTCGGCACCCTCACCGCGGATGTGATCTTCCTGGTGAGTCCGAACAACCCGACCGGCACCGTGGTGAGCGAAGAGGCGTTCAATCGGGTCGTCGAGTACTGCCGGACGAACGGCAAACTTCTCGTCCTCGACGGCTGCTTCCGGGTCTACCTGTCCGACGACGAGGTCTACGACCACTACGGCATCCTCGCCACGTCCGGCATCGACTGCGTCGTGATCGAGGACACCGGGAAGGTCTGGCCGGCGGCGGAGCTGAAGGCTCCCTTCCTCTCCGTCTCACCGAACCTGGTGGACGCCGTCTCGGCCATGCACTCGGACTTCCTCCTCCACCTCTCGCCCTTCACCGTCCGCCTGATCACCGAGTTCGTGAACCTCGCCGAGGCCGACAACGGCCGCTACCTCCGCGAACTCGTCCTGAAGAACCGCGAGCTCTTCGAGAAGACGGTCCCCGCATCCTTCCTGAGGACGGACGACACCCGGAAACTGGGCCTGGCCTGGCTGAAGGTGGAGCGGGACGACCTGGACGGCGAGGATGTCCGCAAGTTGCTGGCCGAACGCGGCGTCCAGGTCCTGTCGGGCGAGCGGTTCTACTGGGCGTCACCGCATCTGGGACGGCAGCACCTCCGCATGGCCCTCCTGCGCGACCCGGACGTCGTCGTCCGCGCCGGACAGGTGATCGCCGGTCTCGCCGAGGAGCTGGGCGACGGACGGTCACGGCGCTGACGGGACCTCCGCCAAGGCCTGAGCCGACCGCTTGGTGTCCGGGTGGCCCTCGCCCAGCACACGGCGCCGCCGTACCAGGGTGTCGCGGTGCAGTTCGCGGGCGCGGGCGTGCTCCCCGAGGGCGGCCAGATCGTCCCCGAGGCTGTAGGCCGAACGGAGCGTGTCCGGGTGGTCGTCGCCGTGCAGCTGACGCCGCCGGTTCCAGACCTCCTCGTTGAGCTCCCGGGCCTGCGTGTAGTCGCCCATCTGGTGGAGCGTGATGGCCAGGTAGTGCCTCGAGCGCAGGGTGTCCGGGTGGTCCTCGCCCAGTCGCCGGCGCCGCTGCTCCAGGACCCACAGCTCCAGCTCCCGGGCCCGCTCCAACTCACCCAGGTCGCACAGGTCGGACGCGAGGTGGTGCGCGGAGTGCAGCGTGTCGGGGTGCGTCTCGCCGAGCACCCGCTGACGCCGCCGCCACACCTCCTCGTTGATGTCGCGGGCCTTCTCGCGCTCGCCGAGTTCATACAGGTCGGAGCCCAGGTAGTGCGCCGACTGCAGGGTGTCCGGGTGGTCCTCGCCGAGCAGCCGACTGCGATGCTGCCACCCCTGCTCGTCCAGGGCCCGTGCCCCGGCGAAGTCGCCCAGGTCGCAGAGGTCGGCCGCGAGCTGGTGCGCCGACCGGATGGTGTCCGGATGATCCATCCCGAGAACCCGGCACCGTCTTTCCCAGACGTCCTGGTCGACCTCCTTCGCCTGCGCGTACTCACCGAGTTCGAAGAGGTTGGACGCGAGGTTGTAGCCGGAGTTGAGCGTGTCGGGGTGGTCCGGGCCGAGCCGTTCCGTCCAGGACTCCCGGGTGATCCGGCAGATGTCGACCGCGGACCGCGACTGGCCGGAGAAGTACAGATAGCGCTGCACCTTCAGCACCAGCGCACGGAACCCGTCCGCGTCCAGCTGCGGACCGGGCAGGGCCGCGGCGGACGACAGCAGCTCCCGGACATGCGGGACGATCATGCCGTACTCGGGCCAGGACTCCGGGGTGTCCGGGTCGCCGAGGGCGATGGTGGCGAGCAACTCCTCGGCGGCGTGATGGATCACCCCGTGCTCCTCCTGCGGCAGCCTCGCCCGGAGCAGCGTGTGGACGAGGCGGTGCATCTGCAGGGAGTTGTCGGCGTGCCGGGCCAGGCCCAGTGTGACGATCTTGCGGACGGCGAGGGCGGCCGTGGCCGTGTCACCGAGCTGGACTCCGAACCGGGGCGGCCCGACGGCGGGATCGGAGCCCAGCGGGATCGGCTCCGGCGCCAGGAACGCGAGCCGGTCGAGCAGGGTGGCCGCTGTCGGGCCGGCCGTCGCCACCAGCCGGTCACGACTCGTGGCCACCACCGACACCAGACCGGGGTGCGCCGAGACCGTACGGTCGTCCAGGCCGCTCTCCGTCGGCTGCGACTCGAGGAGCCGGAGATAGTCGGACGTCTCCAGCCCGGTCTCGTCGAGGAAGCAGCCGACCTGCTCCACCGACAGGGGGAGATCCCCCACGGCGGCCGCGACGCGGTCGGCGTCCTCGGGGGACAGGGTGGGGCACCGGCGGGACAGCAGCGTGATCGACTCGTCCCGTTCGAACTCGGGGACGTCGATGCGCGTACCGATGCGCCCGATACGGGGATCGCGGCCGGTGATGAGCAGCTTCCCTCCGTCGGGAGGGAGGAGATCGTTCATCGCGCCGAGATCGTCGAGGTTGTCGTACACCAGCAACCAGTCGTCCCTGGCGGCCAGTTCCACCCAGAGGGCGCGTATGAGGAGGGACGGCTGGACGGCGGTGAGTCCGAGCTGGGAGGCGAGGGCCGTGAGGCCGGCCATGACGGCGGCGAGCTGATCGGCGCCGACCCACCACACCAGTCCGTAGTCCTGGGCATGACGATGGGCGTACTCGAGGGCCAGCTGCGTCTTGCCGATGCCGCCCATGCCGATGAGCGACACCACTCCGGGTTCGTCGGCAGGGCCGTCCTGACCGCCGTCCCGCATGCTGGCGGCGACACGTTCGAGGAGAGTGGTCCGGCCGGTGAACGCCTGGTTACGGGAGGGCAGGGAGCGGATCGGCCGTAAGCGGGTGGCCGTTTCGGGCGATGGAGCGGATATGACCTGCACATGGTCGATGTGGTCGGCAAGTAGTCCGCCGTAGAGCGCTGCCTTGGCGGCGGCGACCGTCGGCTGGGCGGGCGTCTCTCCGGGACCGCTTAGCCCTCGTGCGGCCCCGGCCGGGAAGGGTGGTGGCCGGTGGTCACTCCTCCCGAGACGTTGCCCGCGACCACGACTCCGCCTGTCTCGGCCCGGAGGTCACGTGCCGTGCCGATTCCGTTGTACGGCGCCAGGCCGGCTTCGTGACGCTGCAGACGGTCGACGGACGCGGCCAACTCCGTCGCGAACGCGGGGTCTTCCTCCGCCATGTCGGCGATCGCGTCCGTCGCCCGCCGTGTCGTGCGCTCCGTCACCTCGCCGTCGCCGGCCTGCTCCAGCAGCCGGGTCAGGGCGGGATCGTCGCCGACGGCTCCGCTGACCAGTTCGTGGAGGGCGTCCATGTTCTCGTCGAGCACCTGATCCGCCGCGACGTCGGCTCCGGCACTCACTCTGCGCGCCTTGCGCACGAGGTATCCGACCGCCGCTCCGGCCACCAGGTCCACTCCGGGTGTGGGCACGTTTCCTCCCCCGTTGTCGGCTGAGACCATTTAACACCTTGACGGCATGGTTGCTGGCGATTGCTACCCGACAACTTCCTTGCCTTTGAGGCGTGTTCAGTCGACGTCGCTCGGCGCAGGCCGACGGGATGTACGGCCATCAGGCGCGATCGGTGACGCCGAGGGCGTTCAGGAGGGCGACGCTGAGGCGGGTGTCGGGGTGGTCCTCACCGAGGACACGCCGTCGGCGTTCGGAGGTGTCGCGGGCGATGCGGACGGCTTCGTCGATCCGGCCCAGCCCCGCCAGGGTCGCCGCCAGGTTGGACGCGGTGTCCAGAGTCTCGGGATGGTCGTCGCCGAGGACCCGCCGTCGGCGGAGCAGGGTGTCCTCGGCCAGCTCGCACGCCTCGGCCAGACGCCCCAACTCCGCCAGGTCGGTCGCCATGTTGGAGGCGGTGGACAGCGTGTCGGGGTGGTCCTCGCCGAGGGCCCGCCGCTGCCGGCTCACGATGTCCTGGGCGAGGGCCAGGCCCTCCTCCACGCGTCCCAGCCCGGCGAGACAGACCGCCACGGTGGATGCGACGGCGAGCGTCTCGGGGTGCTCCTCGCCCACGACCTGCCGGTATCGATGGAGCGTGCCCTGGGCCAGAACCAGTGCCTCGTCGGTCTGTCCGAGATCCATCAGGTCGGCGGCCAGGTTCGCGGCGGTACGCAACACCTCGGGATGGTCTGCGCCGAGTTCCTGTCGTTGCCGGTCGAGGAGGCCGCGGTGGAGGGAGAGGGAGCGGTGATGATCGGCGACGGCAGCGGCGGCCCGGGCCAGGCAGGCGGTGGCGCGCCGGGTGGCGGCATGATCCGCGCCCAACTCCGCGGTCCAGGTGCGGTGCAGGCTCTCGAGCCGGGGGAGTACGGCCGTGGCACTGCCGCGGTCGACCAGGTACTGGCAGGCCTCGCAGGCGGCCAGCCGTGCGGCGTCCGTGACCAGATCGCCGGGCGCGATGGCGAGCAGATGCGGGAGCGGATCGGGCCAGCCGGGCCACGCGGCCGGATCCTGGGCACGGCCTGGGAACGCGGCGGCGAGCAGCAGGCTGGCGTGGCGAGCGGCGGCGGCACGCTCCGGGACGGTGAGCTGGGCGGCTATGACGGCCTGGGTGAGCCGGTTCAGATGAAGGGCGCCGCCTTCCACGCGCGCCAGCCCGTGTCGCTGGAGCGCTGTCAGTACGCGGTTCCGCGCGGTCCGGTCGACCAGGACCTGACCGATGAACGACGAGGCGCCAGGGCGCTGGCGGCCTTCCAGGACCGGCAGGGTGAACGGCTCCGGAGCGAGCAACGCGCAGGCGTGGAGCACCTGGACGGCCTGGGGATCCTGCACGCGCAGACGTCGCGTGCTGAGCCGTATCTGTGCGGCCAGCGTCCGGGGGTAGTCGAGCGGTTTGCCCGCGTCGGTCACCTCACCGGCCCTGTCGGCGAGTTGCTCCAGATAATCCCGCACGCTCGTCGTGGCCAGGACCTCGGCTGCCTGCACCAGGGCGAGGGGCCAGTCGTCCAGTGCCGCCGCGAGCCGGTCCGCGTCTGTGGCCGTCAGCCATGGCGTGCGGGCCCGGAGGAGCGAGACCGAGTCCCTGCGGGCCAGTACGCCGACAGGGACAGGGGTGGCGAACTCGTGCCGGCGCGAGCTGCGCGAGGTGATCAGGACGTGTCCCGCTCCGGACGGCAGAGAGGCGGCCACCGCATCGGGGTCCTCGGCGCTGTCGAACACGATCAGCCAGCGCGTCCGCGACCGCAGCTCCGCCGCCAGCGCGGGTACGGCGTCCTGGGTGGATGTGGTCGCGTCAGCGGCGCCGATGGCGACGGCCAGCCGAGCGAGCTGGTCAGGGATGAGTGCGGGGTCCTCCGCCCGCACCCACCACACCAGCTCGTAGTCGCCGCAGAAGCGGTGCGCGTACTCGACGGCCACCTGGCTCTTGCCCACCGCCGCCTGCCCGTGCAGAGCGACCGGCACGGCCGCTGGCCCGCTCGCCAGCCGGCCGCGAAGGTCGACAAGGAGTTCGTCACGGCCGACAAGTCCGGGATTGCGCGCCGGTACGTTCCACACCCGGGGCAGTGACCCCGGCAGCCGGGGCCCCGTCGACCGCGAGCGGCTACGGCGTTCATCGTCGCCCGGAAACGGCGGTCGTACGTCGGGTGCCCCAACGGGCCCGGCGACCGCGGCCAACAGCGCTTGCCGGGCCGCCTCCTCCTCCATCCCGTACAGCGCCGGAGCCTTGAGCGCTCGCACCATGGGTGGCGCCGCCGAGTCGTCGAGGCGGACCGGGACGAGCCGATCCCGGCCGGCGATCACCGCCGTCCACTCCTCCGTCGTCCATCTGCGGCGGTCGAAGTAGGCGGCCGAGAACAACGCCACCAGTCGACGCTCAGCGAGGGCCTCGTCCATCCGCACGACGACGTTGTCCCCGGCACCCCAGTGCCAGGAGTCCAGCTCGACGTCGTACCCGGCGTCCTGCAACTGCCAGGCCACCCACTCGGCCCACGCCAGATCGGCCCCCGCATGGCTGACGAACAACCAGGGCCTGCCCTCGGATCCCTCCATGACCACCCCCCGCCGGAGTCAGCCTGCGCTCAGTCGTGGGGGCCGGAGACAGGCCTGCGGCCGAGTATCCGGATCCCCCTCGCCTTGTGGCCGCTCATGGTCTTCACGGTGATGTCCCGACTGGCCACGGTCGTGAAGTCGCGCAGCAACGAGAAGAACCATGAGCGCGAGTGATGCCTGGATACCCCACCGTCTTCCGTCTCAAAGACGCCGTGGTCGTCGAAGTGGGAGGAGCCCCGGGCGTAACGCGCGGTTGCGCTCGTCCTCCTGCAGCAAGAAGCCACTGACGTGGAGAGACCCGCCGGGCTTGAGGACCCGGTGGGCGTCGACGTCTTCGTGGCCGCGGCGGAGTTCCAGTACGGGATCTGACTGTCGAGGTCCGACACGGCGGATGCCTTCCTGACGCAGGTGCGGTCACCCTGCCCGGCGCCCTTGACCCTCACGTGGCGTCAGGCCGCATAGTCGGGGCCGTGGAGGATCACTGGACCGTGGGACGCGTGGCAGAGCTCGCCGGCGTCACCGTGCGCACGCTGCACCACTACGACGCGATCGGGCTGGTACGGCCGTCGGCGCGCACCGCGAAGGGGTACCGGGCCTACTCGGCGGAGGACGTCGAGCGCCTACGTGAGGTGCTGGCCCACCGGCGGCTGGGCCTCGGGCTGCGTGAGATCGCGGAACTGGTGGGCGACGCGTCGACCGACGTGGTCGCGCGCCTGATCCAGCTCCGCGACCTGCTGCTGGAACGGCGTGACCGCGCCGACGCCATGGTGGCGGCCCTCGACAGGGAACTCGAAGCAAGGGGGAGGGGACTGACGGTGACACCGGAGGAACAGCTGGAAGTGCTCGGCTCGCGCCTGTACGACGCGATCGGCGGCGCCTACACCGCGACGCGCCGCACAGAACCACGGATCGCCACCCAGATCCTCGACGCACTCGGCGACGCACGGACCGTCCTGAACGTCGGAGCCGGCACGGGCAACTACGAACCCGCGGGGCGCGAGGTGACCGCCGTGGAACCGTCGGCGGTCATGAGACGACAGCGCCCGGTCGGCTCGGCACCGTGTGTGGCCGCCGCAGCGGAGAGTCTGCCGTTCGAGGACGACTCGTTCGACGCCGCGATGGCCGTGTCCACCGTGCACCACTGGGAGGACCCGCTCGCAGGGCTGCGCGAGATGCGGCGTGTGGCCCGCCGCGTCGTCGTGCTCACCTTCGACATCGACGAGCCCGGATGGCAGGACCGATTCTGGTTGACCCGGGACTATCTGCCGGAGTTCGCCGGAGTCCTCGCGGGGTTCCCCTCACTCGCCGGCATGGCCGACGCGATCGACGCCCGCACCGAGCCGGTACCCATCCCGTGGGACTGCGCCGACGGCCTGTTCGAGGCGTACTGGCGTCGACCGGGGGCGTATCTGGAGGAGCCGGTGCGCCGCGCGATGTCGGTGTGGACCAGGGTCGGCCCGGAGGCGGAGCAGCGGGCGGTGCGAAGCCTCGGCGACGACCTGGAGTCCGGCCGGTGGACCGAGCGCAACGGCGACCTCGCCGGCCTGGACGCGGCAGATCTCGGCCTCCGCCTGCTCATCGCGTGAACGGACGGAGGGCCCGGCATCGCGAAGATGCCGGGCCCGTGCCACACGCTCAGAGGGCGTGCCCTCGGTGTCCACCGTTGGAGTCCGTCGCCTCGCGGGATGCCGCGATGGCGTACTCGTCACGACTCGAGCCGGGTGTGTGGTGTCCTCCCCGCCCGGTATCCAGACTGCTCAGAAGGGCATACGGCCCCGAACCCGGCGCCCCGCCGACCCGCTGCGGCCCACCGCACGCGAGCTGCTGTGGAAGGGCTTGCTGAAGAGGCGGCCCAGAGGACCGGGCGCCTTGCCCCCGGCTCGCGCACCGGCACCGAGCGTGCGTTGCGTGCCGCGTTCGGGGTGCCGGGAGAGACGAGGGATGAAGAAGGCCAGAACAGCCAGTACGACACAAATGCCGATCACGCCGACGATTGCCACGGTTGGCTCCTTTCGATGGTAGGAGTCGCATGCCCCGCATCACCGCACCTATGTGGAGGACTTTCGCGCGAGATCAGGGACGAGTGGCTGGACCCTCGGCCGCTCCTGGCGCCCGGTGCCCTCGGAGTATGTGATCACGTAGATTGTGGCTCTTCGACGATGTGGGATGTGGGCGGGGGAGCGGAAGTGGGTGGACATCCGGTGGTGGCGGCGCTGGCGCAGGTCGTGCCGACGACGCACGGCGTGGACGAGCGGATCGACTGGAACGAGCTGGAGGAGATCTGGGGGACCCGCCTCCCGGCCGACTATGTCGCCTTCATGGAGGTGTACGGGGCAGGGGAGCTCAGTGAGTCCATCGACATCCTGCTGCCGGTACCGCGACCCGAGGCCTACTCGGACGGTTCAGGGCTGAAGGACGAGACGGCGAACGCCCGCGGCACGTGGGAGATGTGCGGCGGTCGGAAAGTCCTGGATGTGGACCCGGATTCCATGCTGGCTTGGGGCGTCACCAGCGGCGCCGACATCTACTGCTGGCTGAGGACGGGCGACGATCCCGATGAATGGCCGGTGCTCGTCTGCGGTCGGCACACGAATCCCCACTTCCAGGTCCACTCCTCCGGAATGGCGGAGTTCCTGCACAGGCTGCTCACCGACGAGGAATTCCAGGAGGAGACGATCAGTGTCGTCCTCCCGAAGAAGCACTCCTTCGTCAACTGGCGTGAACAGCAACGGCGTTTGGAGGCAGGCCTCGACCCGTCCACGGGAGAGCCCTGGTGACGCCAGACGCTTTGTAGTGGCCGACGCGCGCTGCGAGGTGCCCTGTTCCCGCCGATGACCTCGGCGCTCGGCGACGCCGGCCACGGCGACACCGGCGCCGGGTGGGCGGCGTGCTGCGTGTACTTACCCGGAGACCAGCACCCTCGCTGCGCCACATACTCGGGGCGAGGGCATTCTCCGGCGATAGCGTGTCGCTGAAATCTGTCGGCGCCGGGTGTACGCGGTCGACCTGATGGGCGACGCGGGCCGCACCGAACCGGGGCGCGTGCCCTTCAAGAACGCCGGCGACCTGACGACCTGGCTGGACTCTCTGCTGGACGGACTGGGGCACGCCCGAACGGACCTGTGCGGCCACTCCTACGGCGCCTGGATCGCCGTCACGTGGGCCGCCCGCCCACCGCCGTATCGCGACGTGATCGCGGACAGGTACTATCCGCGGGTCGTCCAACGGGGGAGGGACCATGGCCGAGGGCCGCGAAGTCACCAGTGGGGCCGAAGAGAGCCACGCCACCGGCGTGGAGGAGGCGGCGGTGCACCTGGTGTACCGTCCGCAGCCTGCCGACACACTGGCCGGTATACGGGCGCGGCAGCGGATCAAGCGGTGGGGGCTGGTGCTGCGGGCCGTGTTCCTCTTCCTGTGGGTGGCTCAGTGGCTGCTGGGCGCCGTCCGCCGAGGCGAAGTCGAACCGGTCTCCACCGTGCTCTTCCTCTTCGTCCTCGTCCTCGTGGCCGGTTACCCGCGGGCGCAGGCCGCCCAGGTGCAGCGGCTCGTCGGATGGCAGGGCGAGTACCGCACGACCGTGTCCCCGTCCGGCATCACGACCAGCAGCGACCACACCACGCTCATCCAGAAGTGGTCGGTGTACCAGGGCTACCGCGAGACGAAAGGGCACTTCGCCCTGCTCAGCCGCGACCCCAACATCCTGTGCGTCGAGATCCTGCCCAAGCGCGGCCTGAGCACCCCCGACGACGTCCCCCGACTCCGCGAACTACTCGACCGGTGCACGGAGCGCGTCTGACGCTGCTTCGGACTGCCACCCCACCGGCCCGTCCGATCACGTAGAGGTCAGGGCCGCTCGTACAGCTGGAGTACGCCGCCCAGCGAGAAGCAACCGGCGCCCAGGAAGGTGCCCCAGTTGGCGATGTCGGCGTTGACCAGGCTGCCGGTGGCGGGGCGGGTGTAGGCCGCCAGCGCGGAGATCATGAACAGGACGGACCCGATCTGGTTCACCGCGACGATCCACCAGCCCAGATCGCGGCGGCGTAGACAGGGGTATGCGCGGTGACAGATCTCCACGAAGGCCAGATGACCGGAGATCAAGAACAGCAGGCAGCCGATGACGTCCGGCGCCCAGATCAGCCGGTTCACCTGCTGGACACTGAGACCCTGCAGAAAGGAGGCCAGGAGGTCGACGGCGAACACCAGCGTGCCCGCGAAGAGGACGAGCGCGCTCAGCCAGTCCACCCGGGCCGGTTCGTAGCTCCACCAGCGCCACGAACGGGTGAACAGACGCCCCTCGCCTCCGGGTTCGTGGCGCGGGGCGTTGACGACCTGGAGCAGGGAGACATAGCCGCCGGTGTTGAAGAACAGACCACCGGCGAAGTAGATCGAGGCACAGGTGGTGGCGTCTCCCGAGCCGATCTGGGCGACACCGGCGCCGGCCGCGAAGAGCGCGCCGCCGATGACGAACGCGGTCGCCGCGATCGTGTTGAGCCTGCGCATCCGGTCGCGTGTGCGGGCGTCGACACCGACCTTCCCGCCGGCCGGTGCTCCGGGCGGACCGGCCGTGATGACGCCCCGGCGCCGGGCGGGCCTCGACTCCCAGACCGCGGTCCCACCGCTGGGCGGCTGCCATGTGAGCCGGGTCGTGAACGGCCCCGCGCCCTCGGCGTGCTGCTCGGTCGGTGTCATGTGCGTGGAGTGGCGGCGATACGGAACACGGGTCGACTCTGCCAGAGCACCGGCCGCGGAACCGGCATTGCCCGGCGTCCATCCGTATGACGCGGCACAGAGCGGTGACGTCGGTCGGGCCGAGTGTGGTCGACGCCGGACCGACCGGCGCGACTCGGTCAGGGAATGGATCTCAGCGGCGGTGCCTGCCACGTCAGCGTGGGCGGCTGGAGGAGGGGCAAGGGCTCGGGTCCGGGGTCTTCGGTGTCGACGACTCCGGCGGCCGAGTGGTCGAAGCCGCTGGGCCAGCGGGTGCGCTCACTTGCCAGGGCGCCGGTCAGGCGTGCTCCAGCGAGGTCGGCGGTGCTCAGGTCGGTGCCGCGCAAGTCGGCCATACGGAGGTCGGCGCGGTGGAACACCGCACTGTGGGCGTCGGCCTTGCGGAGGTTCGCCTCCCGCAGGTCGGTCTCGGTGAAGTCGGCGTCACGCAAGTCGGTTCTCACCAGCTTCGAGGCCCGAAGGTCGGCCAGAACGCATCGAGCCCGGCGGAGGATCGCAGTTGTGAGGTCGGCGTGCCGCAGGTTGACCGAGACCAGCGACGCCTGGGTCAGATTTGCGCGGTAGAAGCCGGCCGCCTCCATGCAGGCGCGGTCGAAGTTGACCTCGGGGAACCACAGCCCGTCGCAGTCGGCCCGGCGCAAGTCGGTGATGCTGAGATTGACCCAGGACTGCTCCCGGTGTTGGCACAGGACACCGAGCGCGGTCAGCGCCACCTGGGCGTCGGCGGAGCGGGTCTCCAGGGGTGCGATGTCGTTGATGGGCGCGTCCGCCGCAGCTGATTCCGGCGCGGCGGGTGGCCAGGGCAGGTGCGTGCGCAGGTACGCGGCCTGAATGGAGATGATGGCCTCCCGGTCGCGGGCGGACTGCTCCGCGATCCGCCACAGCGCGTGCAGTCCGCCGATGCGCACATCCAGCTTGTCGCTGCCGAGTTGGTCGACAGCCCGGCTGAACCGATCGGTCACGTAACCCTCCTGAGCGGCACGCAACCCGTCCTGACTCACCCGCAGTTGCCGCCAAGTGGCAAACGCGCCGAAGAGCACGACCAGGCCGCCGACCACCTGCAGCAGCGTCGTACGGACGTCGTTCACCGCCTTCAGCCGATCCTGGGCGGCGACGCTCGCCCCGGCCAGGTCGTGGTCGACCACCACTCCCGGCAGTACGACGAACAGCGTGCCCAGCGTGACGAGCCCCGCCCCCGTCAGCAGACCTGCGGCGACACGACGCGTGACCGGCCCCTCATGCCACGCCTGCCGCCCGTCGTCTGGTTCCCCCGTGTCCATGGGCATGGGAGCCTAGGCGTCGCCCTGAAGACGATCAAGGGTGTTGTGCACGGACCCTGGCCTGCGAAGGACCGTACACATTCGGTGAGTTGTCCCCGGCCTGGTCAGATGACGCGGAAGAGATCGGCTGCCGCGTGCACGTCCGTGAGGTCCTCGATCGAGCGCAGGTTGTCGCACAGCACGTCCAGGACCGACTCGGCGGCGGTCGCGGGTGGGACGCCGACGGCCGCGCCGAAGACCCGGAAGCCCAGCCGGCGCTTGGTCTCCTTCCACTGGCGCATCCAAGCCTCGGTGACGTCGCAGTCGTCGTCCGTGATCATCACGATGTCGCCGCGCGAGCGGGCCGCGTCGTCGAACTCCTGCTGCAGCAACTCGGCCGCCGCGCCGAGCGGTCGCTGGTAGTCGGTGCCGCCCCCGAGGAAGGTCTCGGCGAACTCCAGGACCCGTTCGACAGGGGCGGGTTCGGCGGCCGGGAACCGGAACACCTGCAGTTTGTCGGCGGCGGAGAACAGAATGCCGACGAAGTCCCTCCGGGCGTGCCGGGCCTGGTCCAGGAGCGCCAGCGCGCAGGCCTTGGCCCACGCCTCCCGCGTGACGCCCCCGGGGCCCTCCTCGTACATGGAATGCGACGTGTCGACGCAGGCGATGATCGCGCCACGGCCGGAGGACTGCTCTCCGCGGCTGTCGTAGAGCATGAGCTCTCCGGCGGCGTAGCGGGCGGCGAAGACGGCACGGAGTGCGGGCAGGCCCAGGTGGGCCAGTTCGGAGGGGACGATGCGCGAGAGGTCGTCGCCGAGGGTGACGCCGACCAGTTCGCCGCTGGTGTGCTCCACCTTGCGGGCGCGCTCACCGCTCGCCATCTGCCTGAAGCGGCCGATCAGGTCGGCCCATCGGGCGAGGCGGCTGGTGGCCAGCCGTTCGGCGAGCCGAAGGCGTTCCGCGAACGGCAACCGCTCGGTCTGAGCGGAGCCCACACCCCAGGCCCGGAGGAGCTCGGCTTCACGCCGTGCGGCGGTGGCGGCCTGCGCCGCCGCGGCGAGGGCGGCGGCCCGTACCCCGGGGGCTGCGGCGGCCAGGGCTTGCGTGGCACTGTTCATGGCCTGCACGGATGCGGTGCGGGCCGACTCGGCTGCTTCCCGCAGCGCCGGATCCGTGTCGGGGGCCTCGCCGTCCGACTGCCGTACCGCCTCCGCCAGTTGAGCGGCGGCCCTCTCGTCCTGGAGCTGAGCCCTCCTCGCCTGCTCGGCCTCGTCGGCGCGCTCGAGGATGCGGCGCAGCATGGTTGACATGGCGAGTACGGACATGGCGGCTGCGTAGGCGTCACCGGCGGTCGTCCGGCGTAGTTCGGCGAACTCCGGTGGCTCCATGAGGGAGGTGAGGATGTGGTGGTTGACCAGCCGGGCGGGGTCCACCGTCGCACGGTCGCGCAGCCGTGGCCGGGCCTGGTACGCGGCGAGGAACACGTCGGTGAGCAGGCCGGTCGCAGCTTCGTGGCGTGCGCTCAGCTCCGCGGCCAGATCACGTAGAGCGGTCGACTGCGCGCGGGTGTCGTGCCATGTGGCCAGGTCGAAGCGGTCCGCGACCACGGTGGTCGTGTGCCGTGGTGCGGGGATGGCGCTGGGCGGTGTATCGGCCTCCTGAGGCGGGGTGGGGTGTGAGGCGTCGTGGGTCACGGCTGGGCGTCCACCATGCTCGTGTCCAGGCCGAGAGCCTCGGTGAGCACGCGGGCGCGTACGGCGCGCTGGCGCAGGGTGACGCGGTCGATGGTGGTCGTGGAGCGACCGGCGCCCGCGGCTTCCGACCGCAGTTGCTCCAGGCGTCTGCCCGCCGTCGCGAGCTTGTTGTGGGCGTTCTTGATGACCCAGTCGCTCAGCGCCTCCCGGGACCGGCCGGCCATGGCGTCGAGCTGGGTCTCCAGTTCGTCGAGGGTGTCGGCCAGGTCGAGCGCCTCCTTGGCGTCCGGATTCACCAGGTGGAGCACCTCGCGCTCGACGACGGGACGTTCGGCCGGGGAGTTCCACAGGACATGGGTCAGGATCGACAGGTCGGTCTCGGTGACCTCCGTACGGCCGTCGAGGTGGGCGGACGCCTGGAGGAGGCCGACCGCCTGCCGCCAGCGCCGGTCGGAGGCGATGAGTTCCTTGCGGCGCAGGGCGGCCCGCAGGGTGCAGATGGCGTCGACCATGGCGTCCGGGACCTCGACCGCCGGGACCGACTTCGTCACGGCCTCCTGCAGCTCGCTCAAGTGGATCGTGGTCGGCGTGGACGCCGGTGCCGGGGCGCGGACGGCGGAACGAACCAGGGCGGCGAAGTTCGAGGGGTCGGTCAGATAGCCGATCTCGATCCGGACCAGCAGACGGTCGTAGACGGCGGCCGAGTCGTCCGCGTCGGGCAGTTCGTTGCTCGCGGTGATGGCGCCGATCAGAGGGCACCGGATGGGTTCGCCGCCGTTCTCCGGGTGGTAGATCCGCTCGTTGAGGTAGCCCAGCGTCTCGTTGAGCGCCGCCGTCGAGCACTTGAATATCTCGTCCATGAACGCCACATGGGCGGTGGTGGCGCGCCCCTCGTAGACCTGGCGGTACTCGCCCCGGGCCAGGGCACCGACGTCGATGGGGCCGAACATCCGGGTGGGAGAAGTGAACTTCGACAGAAGGATCTCCCAGTAGGAGGCTCCTTCGACCCTGGAGGTGAGGTCCCGGGCCAGCTCGGACTTGGCCGTGCCGGGCGGGCCGAGCATCAAGGAGTGCTGCCCGGCGAGCAAGGTCACGACCAAGGTGCGTACCACGTCGTCCCGCTCGTAGAAGCGCTCCGACAGCTCACTGACGATCGTCCGCAGCTTCCCGGCGGTGGTCTGTGCGTCGGGTTCACTCATACGTCTTCTTCCCGGCTCCCTGCTCGCGTTGCCCTCCCCTGACGGCACGCATCCGGTGCGCGACCGTCGGTACGGTGCCCCAGGCTACTTCTTGGCGTCGGACGCCCCGCCGGGGTCCGACGCCATGCCCTCGGCCCTCACAAGGCCGTTGTCCTTCACGAAGCGCACGAACTCCTCGACAAGACGCCGGGACGCCGCCCGCACCGCGCTCCGGGTCATGACTCCGACATGCGGGGACAGCGTGCAGTGCGGGTTGTCGGCGAGCGCGGACGAGAAGCGCGCCCCCTCGGACTCGAAGACGTCGACCGCGGCCCGCGAAGGCCCGTGGTCAGGATCCCGCAGCGCCCGGTCGAGGGCTTCCTCGTGTACGACACTGGCACGCGCGGTGTCGATCAGCACCCCGCCGCCGCGCGAACGAACGTGTCCGACCCGGCAGCCGCACGCCCGACCAGGACGAGGCGCCGCCGCAGGCCCTCCGCCGTCGCGCGCTCGAGCACATGCCGGGTGAGCGCAGAGCACGGCCGGACAGCTGGGGAGCTGCGAGACCTGGATCACACCGGGTCGTGTCACAGGCGTCAGAGCTGTCTCGTCTCGGGGGATGTAGGCACCCCGACGACCCAGGAGGATCAGACGATGGACGCGCGACTGAACTACTTCGACACCCCGACCGCCGGCAAGGCGCTCAAGCACTTCATGGCGGTCGGCCGGGAACTGAAGGAATCGCCGCTCCCGGCCACCACACAGGAACTGGTGGCGCTGCGCGTGAGCCAGATCAACGGGTGCGCGGTGTGCATCGACATGCACACCAAGGACGCCGCAGCGGCCGGTGAGAGTCAGGTACGGCTGCACCTGGTCGCGGCCTGGCGTGAGGCTACGGTCTTCACGGAGGCCGAGCGTGCCGCGCTGGAGCTGGCCGAGCAGGGGACCAGGGTCGCGGACGCGGCCACCGGGGTCAGCGACGAGGTCTGGGCGCGTGCCGCCAAGCACTACGACGAGGACCAGCTCGCCGCCCTCGTACTGCTGATCTCGTTCATGAACACGGCCAACCGGCTCAACATCATCGCCCAGCAGCCGGCCGGCGACTACCAGGTGGGCCAGTACCACTGAAGCGAGTACCACCGAACCGAGCAGATCCGGGCGGCCGGCAGACCGTAGAGGAGAAACAGACGTGGGCAAGGTCGAGGAGTTCGAGGAGCTGCGACCGCTGCTGTTCTCGATCGCGTACCGGATCCTGGGCAGCGTGAGCGAGGCGGAGGACGCGGTGCAGGAGACATGGCTGCGCTACGACGCCTCGACCACGCTTCCCGTGTCGGCCAAGGCGTTCCTGTCCGCCACGGTGACCCGGATCGCGATCGACGTACTGCGCTCCGCACGGGTGCGGCGCGAGGAGTACGTCGGCCCGTGGCTGCCCGAGCCGCTGATGAACGACCCGTACGAGGACCCGGCGCGCGCGGCCGAGCTGGCCGACTCGGTGTCGATGGCGGCGCTGCTGCTCCTGGAGCGGCTCAGTCCGCTGGAGCGGTCGGTGTTCGTGCTGCGCGAGGTCTTCGCGTTCGGCTTCGACGAGATCGCCGCCGCGGTGGGGCGTTCCGAGGCGGCCTGCCGGCAACTGCTCGTACGGGCGCGCCGGCACATGCACGACGGGCGGCCCCGTTTCGAAGCGGATCGCAGACAGCGGCAGGAGCTGGCGCGACGGTTCTTCGAGGCGCTGGCGGACGGCGACGTGGACGGGCTGAGGAGTCTGCTGGCCGCCGACGTCCAGCTCGTCGGGGACGGCGGGGGCAAGGCGCCGCAGCTCGCCAGGGCCGTCGCCGGCGCGGAGAGCGTGGCCAGGCTGCTGGCCGCCGTCTACCCGCTCATGGTCCAGGTCGACATCACCTGCGAACCGCACGACATCAACGGCCAGCCCGGCGCGCTGTTCCGAGACCGCGACGGCAAGATCCTCCACATCGTCGTCCTCGACGTCCTCGACGGACAGATCCAGACGATCCGCTCGGTCATCAACCCTGACAAGCTCGGCCACCTCGGCCCGGTCGCCGACGTCTGGGCCGTCGACCAGGAGGTGCGGCAGGCCCGCAGGCGGAGCCGGTGATCTTCTCAGCAAGGCTCACGAGACGTCCGGCCGTGTCATCAGGGGCGACCGCAGGTGCAGCTCCAGGCAGGGCCCGGTCAGGGGCACCGTGCTCCAGACGGCGGTCGCCGTCCCCGCGCCCCCGTCCACCACCAGCCGGACGTGATGCGGGGTGGTGATGAGGACGAGGTCGGCGACGAAGGCACTGCCCTGCCAGGCGCCGGACGCCACGACAGGGCGGCCGAGCGGGCTGCTCTCGCGCCAGTCGCCGGAACCGACCTCGGCGTCGAAGAGTGACCCGAAGCGTACGAGCCATCCGCCGTCGGCGCTGTCGACGGTCACCGTCGTTCCGTCGGGCAGCGCCGAGTCCTCGGCGGAGGCGTCGAGTACGGCGCTGACCGAACCACCGGGACCGGGACCGGCCGACGAACCCGGCACCGGCGGCAAGGCCAGCTGCCGCAGCCGGGCCGCGAGGAGTTCGTCGTCCTCGGCGCTTCCCGGCCGGTCCAGGCCGGGCAGCAGGCACTCCCACAGGGCGTCGAACACCGTCTGTGACTCGCCCTGGGCGGTCACGGCGACCACGAGATCACGCGACGGCACCACCACACACTGCTGCCCGAAGGCGCCGTGCCCGTGGTAGCCGTGCCGCGATATCCAGAACTGGTAGCCGTAGCCGCAGGAGAAGTCGGCGTCGGCGGTCCCGTCCTGGAACGGCTCGCACTCGATGTGCCGTCTTGTCGCGAGCTCCACCCACTCGTGTGGGACGAGCTGCCGGCCGCCCCACACGCCTCCGCGCAGGAGCAGTTCACCGAACGCGGCGATGGCCTCCGTCGTGAGGTGCAGACCGTGGAAGCCGAAGACGGCACCGCTGTTCACCCGGTCCCATTCGGCGTGGTCGACGCCCATCGGCTTGAAGAGGCGGTCGTCGAGGAAGTCGTCGAGGGTGCGGCCCGTGACCCGTTCCACCATGCGGGCCAGGAGGAAGGTGGTGGAGTTGTCGTAGATGTGCCGCGTGCCCTCCGGCGCGGCGAACGGCAGGCTCAGGAAGCCCTTCACCAGGTCATCGGGTTCGCGCTCCCAGGCGTCGGCGAGGCTGTCCACGGGGTGGCCGGCCGTCATCGACAGCAGATTGGTGGACGGTGATCCGGCTCGCCTGCGCCGAGAGGTCGTCCGGGACGTGATCGGGCAGTACGTCCACCACCCGACCGTCCAGGGAGAGCAACCCGTCGGAGACCGCCAGGCCCACGGCGACCGACGTGAACGACTTCGTCAACGAGTAGAGCAGGTGGGGCCGTTCAGCAGAGTACGGCGCCCACCAGCCCTCGGCGACGACGTGACCGTGGCGCACCACCATGAGGGAATGACACTCGATCGATGCCGCCTCCAGCCGGTCCAGCAGGGCGGCGATCGCACGGGACGACACCCCGGAGGCGGCCGGTGTCGAGCGCGGCAACAGGGCACGCTGGGAAGCCATTCGCGCACCTTAGACAGATGCTGTCACCGCGCCCAAGCGAATATCTCAACGCATGTCCTCGGCGCCCTCACATGTCCCTGGCACCCGCCCTGATCGTCTCGCGGATGCGGGGGCACGTACCGCAGCGACGGATGTTGCGGATGCCGTCCAGGTCGGCCTCGGTGATCTCGCGGCCCTCCTCCGCGACGCGCCGGACCAGCGCGACGGCGGCCATGATCTGCCCGGCTGGCAGTAGCCGCTCTGATCTCCGCCCGGTCGGACCGTACGTCGGCGATCGCGCAGTTGGTCTCTCCAGCACGCTGTTGCTGCGGAGGCGGACGGTGAAGGAGGCCTCCACGGTCGGCGTGAGCGGCGGCAGCCCCCTGGACGGCTCGGCGGCACGCAGTTCCTTCAGCACGGAGGCGTCGGGCTTGCCCTCGGCCGTCCCCGGTTTCCAGGCGACCCGCAGGGTCCGGACGGCGTCGATGTGCACCGGCCGAAGGTCCGCGCGCGCCCGGATGGGTGGGCCTGCGGCGGAGGACATCGCCCGACTGCATGCGGAGACGATCGAGTCGGTGTACACCTCGGGCGTGTCTGGGACCAAGGTCGTGCGGGCTGCGCCTCACCAACTGGACGGTCGCCACCGTCCGTGATATCCGCTGGTCAGCGACCTGGATGCCTGCGATGATCGCTCCATGGGTACAGACATCCACGGCTACATCGAGGTCAGGAACAGCTGCGTCGACAGTTCCGAGCCCGATGACGACGAGCCGCTGCTTCGCTGGCACCAGGCGATGCTCTTGGATCACATCTTCAAGGGCCGCGACTATGACGCCTTCGGCAGCCTCTTCGGCGTCCGCGGAGGATGCAGCGAGCCGCTCGCGGCCCAGCGTGGCTTTCCCCGAGACGCCTCACGCGCCGCGACACGGGCCTTCGAGTGGGAACAGGAAAACGCGCACAGTGCGTCGTGGATCAACTGGGCCGAACTCGCGGGACAGGTCTGGGACAGCGCAGAGCCACGGGTGCCTGACGAGGACTGGGGTGACGTCTGGTCGGTGATGGCGGTACTGGCCAAGCGGCACCGGGCGGAGAACGTTCGTCTGGTGGTCTGGTTCGACAACTAGAGCGTGTTCCTTGGAGGAGATGTCGGCTTTCAGTCGAACATGCCCGCGTAAGGGGCTGGTTCGCCGGTCATCGGGGCCAGGCCTGTGGAAGCGGCGTTCCTGCTCCTCGTGATGGACGAAGGTACCTACTCGCCCTCACAGCGAGAGGTCGCTCAGCGGGCACGCGTCGAATTCAGCAGTCATGAGGCGCCGCAGGAACTCCGTCATACCGCAGCCGAACAGGGCCCAGTGCGGGTCGCCGTGCCTTGTCCAGACGACCACAGGCCACTCGTCGGGGTTCGGCCCGGTCTTCAGCCAACCGAGTTCGTTTGCGTTGCATCCGCTGCCCCAGGGCACTACTCGATCGGCACCCAGTTCGACTCCGGGTGCTCCACCCTCCGTGGTCCACAGCTCGCGGAAGCCGGCTGCGTGACCGGTGATCGATGCCTGCCAACCGTTTCCCACGGGCAGGGGTGGGAGGACGATCAGGTCATCGATGCAGCCGCCACCGTAGACGGTCATGAAGTCGCGACAGTCGGCAGGGAGGGGAGTGCTCAGCTGGGCTTCGACTACCGTCCAGTCCGCGTGTTCGTCCGCACCCCCATTCGGGATCCAGGATCTCCCGCAGCGCCGCTATTCCGGTTCGGCCGTCTACCTGTCCTCCTGGCTACTCGTGCTGGTGCACGATATCCGGCGTTGCGCTGCTGGTACGCCTCGGTGTCGAAGGCCGACGGGCGACCACCTGCGCGACCTCGCGCGGACAATGAGGGCATGACGTTGACGATTTGGGTCGATGACTGGCAGATCCAGTGCTGCGGGGAGAGCTTCACGCCGGGAGATGTCGTCTCGTGGCAGCTGCTTGAGGTCGATCCCGAGGACTACGCGGACCTGGTCGGTCGCGATCGCGCTGCGGAGATCGACTTCTGCGAGGAGCACCATGGCCGGGGAGATGACCACGCGCCGACCAGGTTGCGGGTGCTGACCGTGACAGAAGTGCACTGCCGGTACGAAGTCCCTCCGGGGAGCACGTCGAACGTGCGCCACCCGGTGCCGGGCACAACCGAATTGGTGCCTGTCAGGCAAGCGGATGGACGGGCATTGAAACGCCAACACGGCGAACTCACCGGCTACCTCGTCACAGCCGAGCGAGTTGCGGACGGGGAAGGCGCCTGACCCGGTGTCGTCCAGCCAGTGCATGAGCTTCAGGTGCGGGTGGTCCGGGTGGTGCGGTGACACGGGGCAGATGTGCAGCTGCTGGTCGTAGCCGCTGCCTATCTGGACCTGGGTGGGCTGCCGAGGGTCGGTGGCGCCGCAATCGCCGGACGACTCCTGCACTTGCCGGCTGCTGCCGCCGTTGCCCTCGAACGTGGCGATGGTCAGGAGCGCATTCATGTCGTGGCCGTACGCCTCACAGATGCGGGGCGCGGGCGCGGATCCGGCGCGTCCCGAGCGTACAGCTGCGCGACCGTTCGCTATGGGCCCCTCCGGCGGAGCACAGATCAAGGCGCACAACTCCTCACGCCGCCACCGCGACACCGGCGCCGACGGCGATGAACAGCCACCCAGTCGTCAGCTCCCAACGATGGCGGATGGCGGGGCGGGCCAGGAGCGCGCGCAGCCGTGCGGCGACGGCGACCAGGCCGAACCAGTACGCCACGCCGATGAGCACGTCCAGGATGCCGAGGAGGAAGATCTGCCGCCCCGGCGAGCCGCCGCCATGGACGAACTGCGGCAGGACGCTCAGGAAGAACAGCGCGGCCTTCGGGTTGAGCACGTTGGTCAGAAGCCCCTGCCGGAAACCCGACCGCCACCGACTGCCGGACCCACCGCCCCCAGTCACAACCGGGGCGATCGCCTGACGCTGAGCGCCCTGTGGGCGGGCCGCACGCCGGGCGGCGAGCACAGCCCGGACACCGAGATACACGAGATAGCCCGCGCCCCCGAGTCTGATCGCGTCGTAGATCACCGGGGAGCGAGCGGCGACCACGGACAGCCCGACCGCGGCGGCCAGCATGTGCACGCACAGCCCACTCTGCGCGCCCAGCGCCGCCGCCCGCCCCTTGGCGGGATGTTCGGTGGCCGATCTGAGCACCACGAGGAAGTCCGGACCAGGGACGACGTAGGCCAGCAGCACCACACCGAGGAAGCCGACGAGGTCGACTGACATCCCTCCCCCTTCCGTTGCCGCCCGCCCACGGCCATGGCCCGGTCGAGTACCCCACCCTGCCCGTGACGCGCATCACAGATTCTCCGTGTCACGTTCGCGCCCTCTCCTCCCATCTCGTGGGCGTCAAGACGCGATAGAAGGAGGACGGAACGATGAAGAACGCACAACACGAGACGGGTACGGCGGCGCATGCCCACCGCGTCGTGATCCTGGGGGCGGGGTACGCCGGCATGGCCGCGGCCGTCCAGCTCGCGGCGCGGGCGAAGCGGCGCGACGACGTGGACGTGACCCTGGTGAACGCGCAGGAGCGGTTCACCGAGCGCATGAGGCTGCACATGGCGGCGACGGGGCAGCAGCTCGCCGTGCTGAGCATCGCCGAACTCCTGGCGGGCACGGGCGCACGCTTCGTACGCGGCCGGGTGACGGCCGTGGACCCGGAAGCGAAGACCGTACGGATCGACGACGACCAGGTCCTGCCCTACGACACGCTCGTGTACGGGCTCGGCACCACCACCGACACCTCGGCCGTACCGGGCGTCGAAGAGCACGCGCACACGCTCAGCGGTGCCGAGGACGCCGAGTTCCTGGCCGAACGGCTGGCCCGGCTCGGCAGCGGCACGGTAGTGGTCGCGGGCAGTGGCCTCACCGGCGTCGAGTCGGCCGCGGAGATCGCGGAACAGCACCCGTACCTCGACGTCGTACTCCTGGGCAGGCAGGAGCCCGGTTCCACCATGAACGCGAGGGCCAAGACGTATCTGGACGCCGCACTCCACCGGTTGGGCGTCCAGGTGCGCTCCGGCGTCGAGGTGGCCAAGGTGCTGCCCGGCGCGGTGGAACTGGCAGGCGGCGAGACCGTCGCGGCCGACGCGGTCCTGTGGACCAGGGGCACACGGACATCACCGCTGGCGGCCGCCGCCGGGCTGGCCGTGGACGAGCACGGGCGGATCGTCACCGACACCGCGCTGCGGTCGGTGTCCCACCCTGACGTGTACGCGATCGGCGACGCGGCCGCCATCCGCCAGGTCTACGGCGTCATGCACGGCACCTGCCAGGGCGGCATGCCGACCGGCGTGCACGCCGCACTGTCGATCGAGCGCGTGCTCAGGGGCAGGCAGCCCAAGCCGTTTCGCTTCGGCTACTACCACACGCCGGTGAGCCTCGGACGTCACGACGCCGTGGTGCAGTTCACGCGGCCTGATGACACCCCGCGCCGGTTCTGCCTGACGGGACGCATGGCCGTCCGGTACAAGGAGACGGTGACCGCCTCGCCCTGGCCGACGTACGGCCGTATGAAGAAGATGCCGGCATCGGGCGCGTTCTGGCCCCGGGGCGGCCGCTTCACCCGGATCAGTGGGAACCGGTGACCGGCCCGTCCGCCACCCCCGGCCAGGCGGTCTTCCATGAGCACCGACGGCTGCTGTTCGCCGTGGCCTACCGTGTCCTCGGCAGCGCATCCGACGCCGAGGACACGGTCCAGGACGCGTGGATCAAGTGGTCGGGCGCGGATCGTTCGCAGGTGGCCGACCCCAAGGCGTATCTGACGAGGATCGTCTCCAACCTGGCACTCGAACGCCTCCGTTCCGCACGGCACAAGCGCGAGACCTACGTGGGCCCCTGGCTGCCGGAACCCGTCCTCACCACGGGCGATGCCTCCGAGGCCGTCGTCGACGCCGAGTCGGTGTCGATGGCCATGCTGGTGGTGCTGGAGACGCTCAGCCCGCTGGAGCGCGCGGTGTTCGTGCTGAGGGAGGTCTTCGACTTCAGCCACGCCGAGATCGCCGAGGCGCTGGAGCGTTCCGAGAGCGCGGTGCGGCAGGCGGCGCACCGGGCCCGCCAGCACGTACGGGCCCGGCGCCCGCGCTTCGCGGCCGACCGGGCACGGCAGCGCGCGGCCACCGAGCGGTTCTTCGCCGCGGCCACCGGCGGTGACGTCAACGCCCTGATGGAACTGCTCTCCCCGGACGTCACCCTGTGGACCGACGGCGGCGGCAAGGTCCGCCAGGCCCTGCGCCCTGTCGTCGGCGCGACCACGGTGGCCTCCTGGTTCGCGGCCGTCGGCACCGTCACCTACCAGGGCGTGGAGCCGGCCGACATGAACGCCGGACTCGTCGAGCTCAACGGCGGGCCGGGAATCGTGTTCAGCGGACCGGCAGGCGTGATCGCCACCGTCACCTTCGACTTCGACGGGGACGGCCGTATCACCGCCATCCACAACGTGGCCAACCCGGACAAGCTCCAGGCCGTGGCCGACGGCACCACTCACGACCTCTCGGTCGGCCGACCTTCCTGAGCCTGCGCCGCGGCATCCTGGAAGGCGGCGAAAGGAGCACCGCAGTCACCTCAGGCGAAGTCCTCCGGCGTGATGCCGCTGCCGTGGCCCGTCGGCCACTCCACCCGCTCGATCCGGTAACCGTCCGGATCCGTCAGATCGTCGAGCCGGTTGAAGAGACGTCCGCCGCGTCGCCCGAGCTCCTGTCCCGGCCGGTCGTCCGGACCGGCGATGAAGCCGTCGAGCGACATCGACGTGTACAGCCGGATCGGACCCCCCATGATTACCGCCTCCATCCTCACCCCCCTGTCAGAAGGAAGACCTCAGCCGGTCGGCGAACTCATCGCACCTGCGATCCTCAGCGGCGCACCTTGTACCTGAGGTGCAGCACCCGGTCGCCCTGGATGACCACGTGCGGATCCTCGAGCAGGACCTGCCCGTCGACGCTCCCGAAGTACCGCCTGCCCGAGCCGAACACCACCGGCACCACGTCCATCGCCACCTCGTCCACGAGACCTGCCGCGAGGATCTGGCCGCCGACCTCGCCGGCACTCACCGCGACGACCCGTTCCCCGGCGAGCTCCTGCGCCTTGTCGATCGCGGCCGTCACCCCGTCGACGAAGTGATAGGACGCCTCCGGATGCCATCCCTCCGGCTTCGGCCGATGCGACACCACGACCACGTGGTCGCCGGCAGGCTGATGGCCCTCCCAGCCGTTCGTCAGGTCGAAGAAGCGGCGGCCCATCACGATCGTGCCGATCGACTCCCACATCGGCCGGACGTACTGCGCCGACGCACTCGAGACCTTGAAGGCGCTGCCGACGCTGGAGTGGTCGTACCCGTCCTGCTGGTCCCCACCCGCTCCGATCGGGGTGTCCCCGCTGAAGTACCACTCGTGAAGCGGCCCCACGTCGTCGTGATCGTCGGCGATGAAGCCGTCCACCGACACGACGTTGTGCATGATCACTGTGCCCACGGGATCCTCCTCGACTCCGTCTGCGTGTGCACGAAGTCCCCGTGCCCGTCCGTACACACCGGTACAGACCCGCACCACTCGTGCACAGCCGATCTTGCCGTGCTGAGCCGTGAGAGGGCTTGTAAGAAATCAATCGACGGGCATCGGACCGGCGTCCGGCGGGAACCCCGGCGCGGCCGGGAACCGGCGTCGCAGCGCCAGGTACTCCGTAGGCGTGTGGCCGGTGAAATCCTTGAACTCCCGGCTCAAGTGGGCCTGATCGAAGTAGCCCGCCGTATGGGCGAGCTCCGGCCAACCGGTCGGATGCCGGGCGTCCACGGAAAGGATCAGCCGTGCGAAGCGGTAGATCCGCGCCAGCCGTTTCGGGGTGACCCCTGCATGAGCCTTGAACTGCGCGGCCAGATGGTTGCCGCTCACCCCGGCGTCCGCGGCCAGCGCGCCGACCGGAACCGCGCCGCCGGACGCGACCAGACGCCCGCCCGCGTGCAGGACGAGATCAAGTCCGCGCGGCGGTGCCTCGGCGAGCCGCGACAGCAGCTCGGCTTCCAGCACGTCCAGCGTGTCGGCCGCCGACCCGGTGTCGCCGATCCGGTTGCGGATACGGTCCACCGAGCGCCGCCAGACGGTGTCGACCGGTACCCACCGGTCCCGCAGCTCACTCGCCGGCACGCCGACGAACGGCGCCAGCCCCCAGGGCTTGAAGTGAACGCCCACGAGCCGGACCCGTGCGGGGTACTCGACGACGAAACGCCTGGCCCACAGGCCCATGAACCACCCCTCGGCCAGCACGGCCGGTGGCACCCCGGGAGCGGAGTCCCGCAGGAGGACGGGGTCGCCGAGGCTGAGGAACAGGTGTGCGGACGGCATCGGCGGGATGTTCATCCGGCGGTGACGCGGCACCCCGCTCAGACAGTAGATGTCGTCGACGAACCGGTCGAGGGGAGGACAGGGCGCCCGGCCGACGTACTCCATGCGTTCAGTGTGCCCGACGGCCGTGACGGGTGCGCGACACCCAGCGAATCGGGCGCCGCTCCCTCTAGCGCCGATGAGTTTGCGGCGGTCGTGCCGTCTACCCCTTCGACGAGACGAAAGGGAGCGCATCATGCGCAAGATCATCGTTTGCACGTTCCTGACCCTGGACGGCGTCATGCAGGCGCCGGGCGGTCCGGACGAGGACCGGCAGAGCGGGTTCGAGCACGGCGGCTGGCAGAAGCCGGTGGACGACGACGAGGTCGGTGCGGCCATCGTCGGCTGGTACGAGGACTTCGACGCCATGCTGCTCGGCCGGAAGACGTACGAGATCTTCGCGTCGTACTGGCCGACCGCCGATCCCGGCAGCCCGTTCACCGACCGGCTGAACAGCATGCGGAAATACGTGGCCTCCCGCACGCTGACGTCCCTCGACTGGCAGAACTCCGAGCTGCTCCAAGGCGACGCCGCCGACGCCGTGCGCAAGCTGAAGGAGTCCGACGGCGGCGCCATCAGCGTCGTCGGCAGCGGCGACCTCGCCCAGACCCTCATGCGACACGGCCTCGTGGACGAGTACCGGCTCACCATCCACCCGGTCATCATCGGCACCGGCAAGCGGCTGTTCGCCGATGGAGCGATCCCGACCGCGCTGGAGCCGGTCAGTGTGACGACGACGAAGGGCGGCACCGTCGTCGGCGTCTACCGCGCGAACGGGGAACCCAGTTACGACAGTTACTAGAGGCGAACGCCCACGTCGGTCCAGCCCGCACCTGAACGGGCTGGACACCGCCTCCTGGCGCCCAGCGCCTCACTCACTCCCGGCGAGTGCCGTGAGAACGCCGGCCGCCGGCGCCGACCGGAACACCATGCCGGACACGGACGTGCACTCCGAGCGGGCATGGGCTCCCTGACCGACCGCCCCGATGCCATCCAGGACCGGCACACCGGCCGCCGCCAGGAAGATCCGAAATGGCGATCGGTTGGGTGGACGGGGCAGATGAGGGTCAGTGGCGTGGGGAAGTGCGGCAGGTGCTGCAAGCGCTGGAGGCGTCTACGGATCGCTGAAGATCGGTCGTGCGGGAGGGCTTCGCTGTGGGCCGGACGGAGGGCGAGCGCATTTCGTTCGCACTGTTGTGCACGACTTCGTAAGATCGCCGCGCGAGGCGTGCCGCGAGGGGCAGGACGCTCGCTCAGAAACTTCGGAGAGTCTCATGGGTCGCCGTCCTCTCGCACTCACCGCCGCCGCCGTGCTGTTGGGCGCAGGCTGCTCCGCGGCGGACGCGGAAAGCAATGACAAGGCTGAGTCGGCGAAGGCATCGGCGGACCAACAATCCGCCGTGCGGAAGGCTGTTGAGGCGCTTCGTCAGGACAGCGCCGGGTTCGATCAGGAGATCGAAATCGAGGGCGACGGCCAGGTCTACCGCCTGACCATCGCCGGCGGCTTCGACTTCGCGGCGGATCGTGGCCATCTGGAGGTCGATCTCCCTGGCGGTGCGATCGACCACAGCGAGCAGGTGTTCGCGGACGGCAAGATCTACATCAACGGCGTCCAGGGGTCCGGCGTGGACAACTGGGGAGTCATGGCTCGGGACAAGGCCGAGGCCCACTACCTGCTGCGGGCACCGCTGAACGACCCCGAGCACGTCCTGCAGCAGATCGCAGCGATGCGCAAGATCTCCCGACAGGGCGAGGAGAAGGTCGAGGGAGTGCGTACGGCGCACTACCGGGGCATCCTCGACCACCGCACCACCACTCTCCGCACCGCCCCGGACGTCCGCGCGAAGATCGACCGAACCCGCGACGCCCTGGGCGGGGACCTCCCGGTCTTCGCGGACGCATGGATCGACGGCAAGGGACGCCTGGTGCGGGTCCGTATGAACGTCAACATGTCCGGCGCAGGGGTGACATCGACGATGACCCTCACGGACATCGGCAAGCCGGTCCGCGTCACGGTTCCGCGCCCCTCGGACACCACCCCGGTGACCGAGGTCAGCGGCGTCCTGAACGGTTGAACCGGACGACAGCATGGGCGCCGGGCCTAAGAGCTCCGAACAGAAGTGGAGCCCGGCTCGCGGCGTCTGGCCCGCACGCTCGCCGCGTTGCCGGAAGCCCCTGGTAGCGCCGCTACCAGGGGCTTCCGGCGCCTTGCGATCGCACGCACCAGACGCCGCGAGCTGATCGGACTCCACTTTTGTTCGGAGTTCTAAGGGACGACGAGTCTCACGGGCCCGCGCGAGGCGTTGGCCTGTCGGTGGCGTCTGCCAGGATGCGCGGATGACCTCAACCGGCCATCCACACCGCGAAAATGATGAACGGCCGCGTGCCCACCTGCTGGATGCGATCGGCACCATCGATCCGTGGGACAGCCTGGAAGGCACCCACCTGAACACCACGACGCAGTGGATCGGGAGCGGCGCCCCGCTCTACCGGGTGCGCAAGCCAGACGTCCCCCCAATGCACCTGGTGAGCTACTTCGTCGTCCTCGACGACACGAGTGACCGGCTGTTGCTCGTGGCGCACCGCAAGGCGGGCCTGTGGCTGCCGACCGGCGGACACGTCGAACCGGGCGAGGACCCGTGGGCCACGGTGGTGCGCGAGTGCCAAGAGGAACTCGGCATCGAGGCCATCGCGTCGCCGCTCACCGGCGAGTCGCCCTTCTTCCTCACCGTGACAGACACGCGGGGGCCGGGCGTACACACCGACGTCTCGCTCTGGTATCTCCTTGCCACCGACGCTGACACCATCACCTCCTACGACGAGGAGGAGTTCAGCTCCATCCGGTGGCTCACGACGGACCAGGTACTCGCGGAGCCGGACGACGTGCTCGACCCCCACATGCACCGCTTCACCCGCAAACTTCAACGGGCCCGGGCTGCCGGCGGACACCGCAGTTAGCCGCCGTTGTCAGTGCCGCCTGGCATGGTTCGGGTCATGTTCGACGGACTTCACGCCATCGACTGGGCGTCGATGGAGCACGCATACGGCTCGGCCGAGGAGGTGCCGGGGCTGCTGCGGTCCCTGCGTTCCCCGGACGCCGAGGAACGCCGCACGGCCCTCGACCGGTTCTACAGCGCGGTCCACCACCAGGGCAGCGTGTATCCCCCAACGGCGGCCAGTCTGCCCTTCCTTCTCGAACTGGCCGCAGACCACGCCACCCCGGACCGGGCCGCTGTCGTCGAGCTGGTGGTGAGCATCGGCCGGGAGTCCCTGGACCGCGGCTTCGAGGAGGACGGTACCGAGACCGAGTACTACCCCCCGATGGGTTGCGCGCAGGCCGTCACCTTCCTGCGTGAGCGTGGCGCGCAGTTCGCCGAACTCGCCCGCGATCACCACCCGGACGTGCGCCTGGCCGCAATCAGCGGGCTCGGGCTCTTCCTCGACGACACCGACCGAGCCGCCGCACTCCTGCACGAACGACTCGCCGCCGAGCAAGGCATCGCCGCGCGTCTCCGCATCACGGACCACGGTGATGCCCGGTGTCCGTATCGGACACGGGGCGATCATCGCTTCCGGCTCCGTCGTCGTCGACGACGTTCCCGACTACGGCATCGTCGGCGGCAACCCGGCCAGGCTCGTCCGCCGTCGCTTCGACGACGAGGACATCGCCCGCCTCCTGGCCGTCGCCTGGTGGGACTGGCCGGCCCAGCACCTCACCGAGCACATCCGGACGATCATGTCCGGCAGCATCGATGAACTGGAAGCCGCGGCCCCGAAGCCCCAGTAGCAAGGCTTCGGAGCTTCGGCTGAGTAGCATGGGGTCCATGTTGCGTGTGAGCAGTCGGCTGCGGGTGGGTGGTGCCTTCGGGTACCTCCTGCTGGTGGCCGTGCTCACGTTCGGCGTGTTCGCCATGCACACCATGGGCCATCCGGACCATTCGTCCGGCACTGGATTGGGCAGCGCATCCCACTCCGCCGCCGGCCTCCATCAGCGCGACGAAGTCGCGGGTGTTGGTCCAGCAGCCGCGCCCGCTGCGATGACGGACCACGCGGACATGACTCCGGTCCAGTCCTCGGCAGAGCACCCCATGACCGGCATGGATCCGCTGTCCGTCTGTGTGGCGGTTCTCACCGGATGGCTGCTCTGGTCGCTGCTGGGAGCGTCGGTTCGCCGGAAGCAGCACCTCACCGCTCTCCTCGCGCGAGCCCTGGCCGTACTCCCGGCCCTGCCGCCACCCACCAGACCCCTCTGCGCTCAGCTGTCAGTGCTGCGGATATAGGCCGACACGCAGCGCGGGCTTCGCCTGCCCGCGCACAGAGCCTGTACCGCATGTCCACTTCCCCTGACAGAACTGATCGAGCGAGGTATTCGCACATGAGTACGCACAACCCTGTCCCGCGTCGCCGCCTTCGCCGTCGCATCGCGCTGGTGAGCGCCGTCGCGGCGAGCGGGCTGCTTCTGGCCGCCTGCGGCAGCGACGACATGGACGGCATGAAGCACGGGAGGGGCAGCTCCGCGTCCGCCACGTCCGCCGCGCCCACCCGGTCGGCCGACGGGAACCGGGCGGTCGGCACGTTCAACGACGCGGACGTCATGTTCGCGCAGATGATGATCCCGCACCACAAGCAGGCGCTGGAGATGGCCGAGCTCGCGGACGGCCGAGCCGCCGACACGCAGATCAAGTCCCTGGTCGCGGACATCGAGAAGGCCCAGGACCCCGAGATCCAGACCATGAAGTCCTGGCTGAAGTCCTGGGGCAGGCCGGCGCCCGCCGAGAAGGACATGCCCGGCATGGACCACGGCTCCTCCGACATGGGCCACGGCGGGTCAGGAATGTCCGGAATGATGTCCGAGGAGGACATGCAGAAGCTCGAGTCCGCCAAGGGCACCGAGTTCGACCGGATGTTCGCGCAGATGATGATCGAGCATCACGAGGGCGCGATCGCCATGGCGGAGGACGAGCAGAAGAACGGCCGTAACGCCATGGCCAAGAAGCTCGCCGCCGACGTCGTCGAGTCCCAGTCCGCCGAGGTCCAGAAGTTCAAGAGGATCCTCGACCGGATCTGACCCGCGTCCGCAGCAGGCGGACACGACGACGGCGGGGCTACCGGGCGCGCCCCCGGTAGCCCCGCCGTATGGCTTGTCGCTCAGGCGGCCGCCGAGACGGCTTTGTCCGCTACCCGCTTCGGCTCCAGGACGCGTTCGGCCAGGAAGCCGAACAACAGCCCGAAGCTGGCCCAGAGAGCAGCCTGGATACCGATCGAGGCCACGCGGAACTCCCACAGGTCGGTCGCCGGGAACCCCTTGGGGGTGTTGTCCCCCTGCGGCAGCACGGCCATCGTGACCGCCATGACCGCGACGAAGGCGACGCCGGCGGCGATGGAGGCGTTCCAGTTGCCCCACGCCGGGGCGAGCTTGCGGCCCAGCAGGATGGCCGCTATGCCCAGCAGCACACTCAGGGCGATCATCCCCACGAACAGGATGGTGCGCTCGCCGATACTGTCCGGGTCGCCGACGGCGGGCGGATTCGCGGGGTACTTGATGATCGGCACCAGGTAGAGGAGCAGGAACCCGGCGAGTGCGGTGAACGCAGCGGTGGCCCGTGCCCCGAACCGGCCGATACGGCCCAGTACGAAGCAGAACGCGAGCGCCGCGATGCCGCCGATGGCGACGCCGAAGACGAGCACCCCGGTGGCCAGACCGGCGGTCGACTGCACGGTGCGGCTGACGAGTTCCTCGCCACCGTGATGACCGTGGTCATGGGACGTGGACTCCTCGAACGCGATGGCCGCGTCCACGGAGCCCTCCCCGATCAGGAAGGCGACGACGAAGGCGAGCACACCGGCGCCCAGGCCGGCGAGCATGCCGCGCACCAACAAGGTGCGTACGGTGACGGAGTTCATCGAGACGTGCTCCGTCAGTGGCAGGGGAAACCGAGGAGGTGCCGGGCGTCGTGCACCCACTCGTGCACGCCCTCACCGGAGACCAGAGCGGTGGCGCCCTGCTCGGCGCCGACGAAGTACAGCAGGACCAGCATCAGGACGCCGACGAAGACGGCCCAGGGGGCGACCGCCCGCAGCGGCAGCGGCGCGAGGGTCTGGGTGGTGGGGGTGGGGGCGGCAGTGGACTGCGCCATGGCGAGACCTCCTCGGGAACTACGCGTCCCGCATCGTGTGGAGCACTCGACGACGGCGTTGGGTCTGACTCACCACCACGCCTGGCTGGCGGGGTGGCACACAGTGGCGCGACCGTGCCGGGCTTGCACCGGACTTCCGTGGCGCCGTCGTCCTTGTCGCCCCGAATGGTAGGGGGCAATGGGGACTTCGGCCAACATGGCGTACGCCACCTACGATGAACCGACCTCGCAGAAAGGCCCATCATGACCATCCGTCTCACGCTGCTGTGCGCCGCGGCCCCCACGGAGCGCGACGTGCGATTCGGCGGAGACACGCCGTTGGACGAGAGGGTCTTGGGGCAGGTGAGGGGAGTCGCGGAATCACTGCCTACGGCCACCTCCTGCCTCACGGCGCCTTCGCAGCGGAGCCGGCAGACCGCAGAGGCCCTTGGACGGGAGCCCGTCGTCGAGGAGCCGAATCTCCGGGACGTGGACATGGGCCGTTGGCAGGGCCGGACGCTGGACGAGGTCGCGGCCGGTGACGGTGTCGGGCTCGCCCAGTGCATGTCGGACCCCGAAGCGGCCCCGCACGGCGGGGAGTCCGTGGCGCAACTGTGCGCCAGGATCGCCGCCTGGATGAACGGCCTGCCGGACGATGCGGGCCGGGTCCTGGCCGTGGTCGAACAGGCCGTGGCGCGTGCAGCGGTGCTGTACGCGCTGGGAGCGCCGCGACAGTCGTTCTGGCGCATCGACGTACCGCCCCTGTCCGCCGTCCAGTTGACGGGCCGATCCGGCCGCTGGAACCTGCGGATCGCTCCTGTCGGGAGCAGCGAATCGCTCTAGGTCTATGACTGAGGGACGTTATCGACAGGTGGGCTCCCGTCCCTAGGAGACCCTCATGACTGAACGCGGGCTCGCAAGACGCGCCCGCCATCGGCTCGCGGTGCTGCGCCATGCCGAGGAAGTGAGCGGCAACATCGCCGCCACCTGCCGCTACTACGACCCGTTCAGCGGCGAGGTCCTCTTCACCGATGCGGAGAGCGCCCGGGTGCGGCATGACGGCGCCGACGACGCCCTACTGATGCCTACGCCCGCTACCCGGTTGGTGGACGTCAATCGGGATCCCCCGTTCCCGAGTGCGCCCCGATTCCGGGCCGTGGATCTGTTGGCTCACCCCGAGTTCGTCGAACACTTCCGGCCATGCGTCGTATCCACGACGCTGGCGCTGGCGTGGGTCGCCGCCGGCAAGCGCGCCGCGTATGTCACCGATGGCGGCGACCTGTCCAGGAGCGTGCATTTCGCTGCCGGCATCGCTCTGTGCAGGGCTGCCGGCTGCGTCGTCGCCGGAATCGACGGTGCCCCGATTGATGAGGCCGGTCGCGGGCTCGTGGTCGCCGCCGACGAGGAGCCCCACGGGCTGCTGATGCCGATGATCGGGAGTCGGAGGTAAGGACTGTGCAGTGAGGCCGGCCTCCCGCATCAGCGGAACTCGTGGATGACCTGGATCTCCCCGACGATGTGGGCATTGAAGTCGTCCAACTCCTCAGCGGGAACCCAGAGCTCGAGGATCGTCTGCCCGCCGGCCTGCTGTATGGGGTACCGGCGCAAGAACGCCGACTCGACTTCGAAACGTGTGACGAAGCCGGCGCCATCGTGCTTCACGTTCCAGTCACGCGCGATCCTGACCGCGTAGTCCTCGTTGAGAACCGGGTAGAAGATCGGCTGCCCGGGCAGCCGGGGCGGCCAGGCACGCCAGTTCAGCTCCCGAACCAGAGCCAGCTCCTTGGGACCGGTGGGACGCCACAAGGTCGTCGTTGTTTGCCGGCTGGTCATCTGCATCGCTCTCTGAACATAGGCCGCTGGTACGGCGGGTCGGGAGAGCGGACGATACCGGCACCGCGAACTCAGCAGCCACGCAGTTTCGGCACCTGGACCAGCGCCCTGACCGATAGCCATGGGACGCCTCTTGGGCTGTGCCCGCACGGGTCTTCATCGAGCTGGGACAGGCTGCGTCGGCGGCGCGCTTGCGGTGGTCGGGGACGGAGCCGCGGCCGCTTCACATCGCTCGGCGTGTCCTCAGCTCAGCGAGCCATGTCCGCACCTGTTCGTCGTCGTGCAGGTAGCTGCCGCCAGGCCCGCAGGGAGATCGATGCCGTAGAGGCGGTTCAGCGCCCACCAGGACAGGTCGTCCCAGACGATCCCGTCCTCCGTCACCCACCTCGCCGCCCAGCGATCGGCCTCGTCACGGGCCAGCCGCCCCGCGACGAGCCCAACGAAACGATCTTCGATTTCATCCAGAGTGGGCCGGCCGCCGGCATCCATACTCTGACCGTACCGGCAGGAACGAACCTTGCTTGATGCGGGCGCCCGGGACGCCACCCCTGGGCCCGCCGCGCGCCCCACCTCTCGTCGGCACAGCTCCTCGGGTCGTCGTGTGACCGCGCCGCGACCGGGACGGTGTCCCAGGCCTTGCTGTTTCTGCAGGTCAGCTGGCCTGGGATGGTTCCATGGCGTGTGATCGGCTGCCGGTCGTTGTGTTCGGTGCCGTGAGCGCTGATGCTTTTGGTGTCGCGCCGACCAGGTTCGGGCTGACCAGCCGGCCTCGCCGCGGCTTCCACGTCCACGCATTCATCACGGGGGAACACCCATGTCCACGCGTATCCGAGTGAGCGCTCTGACCTCGCTCGCCCTCGCCACTCTGGCGGCAGGCACCGTCCTCACGGCACCGGCCGCCGGCGCCGCGTCGAAGGCGGCCTCGCCCAAATTCCTGTCGGCGTCCCAGCTGCCGCCGCACCCGTCGTCGTCCTGGACCGCAGGGCCGGTCACCGAGGGGTTCCCGGAAGAACTCGGCCTGTGCGTGAGCACGGAGGGCGTGCCCTCCTACGACTACCGGCAGCGTACGTTCCACACCGACCTCGACACCGGTGCCGCGCAGTTGACGGTCGTGGCGGACACGCCGGCCCTCGCCAAGGCTCTGGCGAAGCACTACGACGACCTGATCCGGACGTGCGCGGACCGCATCGAGGCCGCCGACCCCGACGTCGAGGCAGAGGTCCGGGACTACGGCAAGCTGCCGGTCGAGGAGGGCGCCCGCGGCCGCGGCCTGCACACCGAGACGTCCTGGGGAGCCAACGACGTCGCCCTGCTGTCGGTCGGGCGGGACGGCAAGACCGTCACCGTCGTGTGGTGGGGCCAGATGGGCGACTTCGGTGACGCGCCCGTGACCGCCTTCAAGAAGACGACGAAGACGGCCGTCACCAAGCTGTACTGACCGGCGGACCGCAGGAGGAGCCGCAGCCCTGATCCGCGCTCAGACCTGCCCGACGTTGATCTGAGCATCGTCCCACCACGTGGGCGGTGCACGGGAATTCGTTGATCAGGACGCCCGGATCAGTGGCTGTCAGGCCCGGGAGGACGTCACGCATCCGCCCGCCTGGCGGAGGAGCCTGCTCGCGTGGTGGCTTACGCGGCTGAGCTGCTGTCACGCACGGGACTGATCGGAGGGTGTTCTCCTGTAATTTTTTCAAGCATGAGAAATGCTCGTGACCTGGCTCTTCTGGAGCCCGTTGCATCCTGTCTGAAAACCTTTGCTGAAACTTGCATGGCCATGTGCGGTGGCTTGAGGATGCGCCCCATGGCCATCCACATGATGCGACATGTACCGACCCTCATAGCTGTCCCCGCCTTCCTCTCGATGGGTGTCTTGACGCCCCTGACTGCCGCACCGTCCGCGGCTGTGGCGTTGGAAGGGCCGGCTCCGCAGTGCGTCGAGTACTTCCAGAGCTGGCGTTACACCGATGTCCACAACGGGTGTGACGACGCCGTATCCGTCACGGTCGAGTACACGAACAATCAGTGGGCCCCGTGCCGGGTCATCGAGCCCGGCGGCCGGGCCACCTTCGCCGGTTACGGGACGAGTGGCAACCACGTCACGGGGCTGCGGACGTGCGATCCGGCGTCCCCCACCACTGGCGCATGACCTCCGCACCGCGGGACCGGCGATCTGGACGATGCATGGTGGGTCGATTGCGCTTGGGGACGGCTTTGTCCCGTCGCCCCGGCCTGCGAAACGGCTACGCGTAGCCGCGGATCTTCGGGGTAACCGTCAGCTGTCCCGTTGGGGGCGGGGCCGTCAAGCCTGGGGAGGTCGAAGCGGCCCCGCCCCCAACTGCATGACAACGTGCGACGCGCCTGCCCGACGAGCCGGGGGCCTGCCCTCCGAACCGCCAGACGGACATTACTGCGCGAGACCGCGGAGCCGGTGGGGGAGCCCTTCCAGCGTGGACACACGGATGTTCTCTCGCTCGGTCTCCACCATCGCGGCGAAGAACGCGAACAGCAGCTTGCCTGGCCCGGTGGGGTCGTTCCTTTCGCCGGCCTGAGCTGTGGTGCCGCGACGCGGGATCACCCGCCCGGTTCGGGCGGTTGGCCACATGGCCTGGCACACGACGGAGGGGAGGGATCCGGCTCCGGATCCCTCCCCTCCGTCGTGTGGTTCAGCGGTTGCGCAGTGCGGCCAGCGTGTTGTCGAGGTCGGCGGCGCGGGGGCGGTTGTGGGGGAGCTTGGCGAGGATGGCGGCCATGCCGCAGGTGTTGGTCAGGGCGGAGAAGACCAGACCGGCCGCGATGCCGGCGGAGATGAGCTGGAAGGCGGGGTGGACCACGAGCCCGAGCAGCAGGCCGAGCAGCACGATCACTCCTGCGGTGAGCCTCACCTGCCGCTCCATTCCCCAGGTGGCGCGGGAGGCGCTCTGGGGGCGGTGGAGCTCGTGGCCGTCGGCCGCCCAGGCGCCGGTGCCTCCCGACAGGGTGGCGGCGGTGATGCCGTTCTCCGCGAGGATCTTGCAGGCGTTCTCGGAGCGTGCGCCGGAGGCGCAGACGACCAGGACGTCGCCGCGGTCGGTGGCGTGACGGATGTCGGGCAGCGCGCGCTGGATCTGGTCGAGGGGGATGTTGAGCGCGCCGGGGAGATGGCCGCCGGCGTACTCGCCCGGGGTGCGCACGTCGATGATGGTCAGTTCGTGCAGGCGGGTGCGCGCCTGGTGGGTGGCGAGGGCCGTGGGGGTGGTCATGGCAATGTCCTTACGGTTCGGAAGTCGTGGTGGAGCTTGATCTGACGAATGCGGGCTGGAGGCGGTCCTGGGATGCGTGGTGGGCTGGAGGAGTTCTCCTGGTCTCTGGTCCGGGCCGTTGGCGGCCGTCGTGTTCAGGCGATCACGTCGACGAGCATGAAGCCCGCTACCGCCAGCAGGACGCCGGCGAAGATTTTCTGAAGGGTGGTGCCGGAGATCTTCGTCGCGAGTCGTTTGCCGTCCCAGGCGCCGAGGATCGCGGCTCCGGTGAAGGGGCCGATGATCTCCCAGTGGAGCCCGCCGGTGGTGCCGGTGCGAGCGGCGAGCGCGGCGAGTGAGTTCACTGTGATGACGAGCAGGCTGGTGCCCACCGCCCGCCGCATGGTCAGTCCCAGGACGCTCACCAGGGCGGGCACGGCGAGGAATCCCCCGCCGACGCCCAGAAAGCCCGTCACGGCGCCGAGTCCGGCACCGGCACCGGCCGCCTTGCCGGGACGGATCCTGTCCGGCGGCTCGGACGTGGAGGGCCGCAGCATGCGCAGGGCCGCCAGCGCGGCGATGAGCGCAAACGCAGCCGTCAGTACCGCTTCGGGCAGGCGCCCGGCGACAGCGCCGGCGAGGAAGGCGGGGACGATGCCCGCTGCCGCGAACAGGGCCCCTGTCTTCCATGCCACGTTCCCGTCGCGGGTGTGGGCGTACAGGGCGGTGGCGGAGGTGGCGGTGACGATGATCAGGCTTGCGGTGGTGGCGGCGGCCGGGGTGAAGCCGAGCAGGTAGATCAGTGCCGGCACGGCGAGGACGCTGCCACCGCCGCCGAGGGCTCCGAGGGCGAGACCGATGACGGCCCCGGCGATGAGGGCGAGAACGAGTACGGTCACGCTATCCGGCCGCTGTTCCCGCGTTCGTCGACGACCGGGTGCCCGGCGGCGGTCCACGCGTTCATGCCGCCCTCGACGTCCACCGCCTGCGCTCCGCGCTCGGTGAGGAGCTTCGCCGCCTGCTGCGAGCGATGACCGCTGCGGCAGATCACCACCAGCGGACGCCCCTCGGCTTCGGCGGGCAGGACGGCGCCGGCGACCAGTTTCGTCAGCGGTACGTGGATAGCGCCCGGGGCGTGGCCCGCGGTCCATTCGGGCTTCTCACGGACATCCAGCAGGACAGCGTCAGGCCGGTCGCCGCTGGTACGACTGCGTGCCTCGTCGACCGTGACACGGGGCCCGTTTCGGCGAAAGAGGAACATCACACGCTTCCTTCCTTGCGGGGGGAACGGTCGGAAATCAGCCGGAGGCCAGGGACAGCCCGGCATCCGCCGCGGCGTCGAAGCCGTCATCGACGGCGACCACGTCGCGGCCGGCGGCATCCAGCAGGGAGGCGGCGATCGCCGCACGCATCCCGCCGGCGCAGTGCACCCACACCGTCCCGTCCGGCACGTCGCCGATACGGCCGTGCAGCTCGTGGATCGGGATGTGGACCGAGCCGTCGATGTAGCCGCCCTCGCGCTCCGAGTCCCGGCGCACGTCCAGGACGACCACCTCGTCGCCGCCCTGACGGACATCGGCGAGGTCGGCGAAGCGGGCACGCGGGAAGGAAGCGAGCTGCTCGCCGGAGCGGATCCAGCCGGCCGGGTCGCCGGTGGCGGCGGCGGCCGGGCGGTCGATGCCCACCCGCGCCAGCTCCCGCTGCGCGTCGGCGATCTGCTCCGGGGTGTCGGCGAGCAGGGTGACGGGCTTGCCCCACGGGATCAGCCAGGCCAGGTAGGTGGCGAGCTTGCCCTCGCCCTCGAAGTTGAAGGACCCGGCCACGTGTCCCTCGGCGAAGGCCATGCGGCTGCGCAGATCCACCACCCATTCACCGGCGGCCAGCCGGGAGGCGATCTCCTCGGCGTCCGCCCGCCGGGGCGGGGTGAGGTCGACCGGTGCGGGGCCCGCGGTGTTGGCCGGGCCCATGTGCGCGTAGTAGGCGGGCACGTCCTCCAGCCCGGCAAGCATCTGGGTGACGAACGTGTCCACGTCCAAGGTCAGCGCGTCGTTGGTCTCGCGCTCCTTGCCGATCGTGGTCGCGTCCCCCTCGGCCTGGGAGGAGGAGCAGAAGCTGCCGAACCCGTGGGTGGGCAGCACCGGCACCTCGTCATCCAGCTCGGCCGCGAGGCGGTGGGCGGAGGCGTGCTGGGCCCGGGCCAGCTGCTCGGTCAGCCGCGGCTCCACCAGGTCCGGCCGCCCCACTGAGCCGATCAGTAGCGATCCGCCGGTGAACGCCGCCACGCCACGCCCGTCCTCTTCCAGGACGTAGGAGGTGTGGTGCGGGGTGTGCCCGGGGGTCGCGATCGCCCGCAGCACTAGATTCTCGTCCACGTTCACGGTGTCGCCGTCGGCGATCGGGGTGCGGGCGAAGGACACGTGCGCCGCGGCCGGGACCAGGTAGGAGGCGCCGGTGACCCGGGCCAGCTCCAGGCCGCCGGTGACGTAGTCGTTGTGCACGTGGGTCTCCGCCACGTACGCGATGCGCACCCCGCGCCGGGCGGCGGCGGCGATCACCTGGTCGATGTCGCGCGGCGGATCCACGACCACTGCGGCCGCGGCCCCGCCGGCCAAGTAGCTGCGATTGCCAAGCCCTTCGAACTCCAGGGTGTCAACGAAGAACACGACTACGACTCCTCTCGAACGATGTACCCCGGGGGGTATCTGGTACTCACCCTAACAGGGGTACCCCCGGGGGTATTCCTGTGGTCCTGAGCCCCCCCGAAATCTGCGGATGCGGCATTGCTCCCACCCCCGGCGGGTACCCGCCGGGGTATCAAGGGAACTGGCTTTCCGCCTCACCGAAGGAGCAGCGCACCGTGTCCTACGACCGCACCGTCCGCCTGGTCGGCACCGACTTCGACGCCGCCGTCACCGCAGTCCGCCAGGCCCTGGCCGATCAGGGGTTCGGCATCCTCACCGAGATCGACGTCAAGGCCACGCTGAAGGCCAAGCTCGGCCACGACATGGAGGACTACCTGATCCTGGGCGCCTGCAACCCGCCGCTCGCCCACCGGGCGCTGGAGGCCGACCGCTCCATCGGCCTGTTGCTTCCCTGCAACGTCGTCGTCCGCCGCGACGGCGACCACACGCTCGTCCAGGCCCTCGACCCGGGCACCATGGTCACCCTCACCGGCCTGGACGCCCTCAAGCCCGTCGCCGACGAAGCCACCGCCCGGCTCGACGCCGCGCTGACCGCCCTGGCCGCCACCTGACCTTCCCTGGTCCGGGGTCCGCCGGCCGTTGCACGCGGTGCCGCATCCACCAGCCGACCGTGAGCCGTGCGGCGCCCACCGCACCAGGTGTCGATGACGGTGGCCCGGACGGCCGGCGCGTCACGGTGGGCTTCGACGGCGGCGCGTACCGGCGTCCCGGTGAGGTATCCAGTGGCAAGGTCGGCTGTCGAGGCAGCCCGGCCCGGCAGGGTCGGATCCTGCTCGTCCTCGACGTCGAATCCGGCAGCTGTCAGGTCGGCGCCGACGACAGCAGGATCCGCACAGCCGGGAATCCTCCGAAAGAACTCCGGCGGGTCGACGGGGAAGGCCCGCTCCAACCCTGCCTGAAGTGCGACCTCGAAGCCATGCGCCTCGAGCGGACCCCAGGTGTTGAACAGGAACCGGCCACCCGCGGCCAGTACCCGGCCGACCTCCGTGAAGGCCGCGACGCGGTCGGGAAAGAACATCACACCGAACTGGCAGACCACGAGGTCGAAACTGTCGTCCGGGAAGGGCAGCCGCTCCGCGTCGGCCTGCCGCCACACCGCGCCTGGGGCCCGCGTCGATCCGAAAGCGACCATGGCTTCGTTGAGGTCGGTGGCGGTCACCTCGGCCGAGGGCAGCGCCCCAAGGAGGCACGAGGTCAATGCGCCGGTCCCCGCTGCGAGTTCCAGGATCCGTCGAGGTCGGAGCGCCGCGGTCCGGGCGGCCATGTCCTCGGCGAAGGGCTGAAAGACCACCGGCACGAGGTACTGCTCATAGGCCGCCGGCATGGATGCGGACCATCGCCGGTGGGCACTGACTCCCGTCACCCTCACGACGGTAGCGTGCGGCGGTGGGACCGCCCCCTTGCCGTGCCGATCCGGGCTGAGAGCGCCGGAATGACTCTCGGCGGCGATCAGCGTCCGGTGAGGCGGGCCGTCAGTCGGGACAGCAGGGTGACTGACTCACTGAGTTGCCGTACTTCGTCGGCGTCGAAGGTGTCGCGGATGGCGGCACCCAGCGCACCCGCGCGCAGCGTGCGTTCCCGCTGGAGGCGGGACCGGCCGGCGTCGGTGAGGTGCAGCAGGAGCTTGCGGCCGTCGTCGGGGTGTGGCTCGGCTCGGACCAGGCCCGCGGCGGAAAGGTCCTTGACCGACTTGGCGGCCGACTGATGCGTGACGCCGCGCAGACGGGCGAGGTCGGCCGTGGTCAGGGGGCCGTCCCGGTCGAGGAATCCGAGGACGGCGGCCTCGCCGGGCGGCATGGTGTCCACGGTGCGTACCGCCCGGACCAGCTCCCCGATCGACCGCCGCAGTTCCTCGGCCAGGGCGTCTTCGCGCATAGGACCATTGTAGCCGCGATCTCTCACCATGTTGTACAGTCTAGTTGTACAAATAAGTTTCATTGTGGTGGAGAGGTGCGGCGATCATGGAGCTCACCAAGTTCGGGCACGCGTGCGTGCGGTTGGAGAAGGACGGGCGTCGCCTGGTCATCGACCCAGGCGGTCTGACCAGCCCGGAGGCCCTGGAGGGCGCCGACGCCGTGCTCGTCACACACGAGCACTTCGACCACTTCTCGGAGGAGGTGCTGCGCAAGGCGGCCGCAGAACATCCAGGCCTGCGGATCTGGACCAACTCCTCCGTGGCCGGAAAGCTGGACGGCATCGGCACGCAGGTCGTCACCACGGGGAACGAGGACTCCTTCAGCGCCGCCGGCTTCGACATCCGCGTCCACGGGACCTGGCATGCGGTCATCCACCCGGACATCCCGCGCATCCCCAACATCGGCTTCATGGTCGACGACGCCCTCTTCCACCCCGGCGATGCCCTGACCGTCCCGAGCGCTCCGGTCGGCACGCTGCTGCTGCCCGTACACGCACCTTGGTCCACGGTCGGGGACCTGATCGACTACGTACGTGAGGTCGCTCCCCGTGACGCGATCGCCGTGCACGACGGCGCCCTCAACGACGTCGGCACCGCGATGGTCGCGGGTTTCCTCGGCGAGCGGGGCCCCGGGACTCCGGCCTCCTACCGCCGGCTGGCCACCCATGCGAGCGTCCGGATCGCCTGACGTCCGGCACCGCAGGCAGCGCGGCGCGCCCTTCCTCACCAGCCAACCTCCGCCGCCGGTACCGGCCCGTGCGGCCCGTCTCGACGGACGGGTCCGGCGGCGGTCGCGCCCATCCCTCCCGTCTGAACGACTCCCGGACAAATCGCTGGCGTCGACACGGATCGGTCGACAGGATGGGCCGGTGAGCGGTGACGAATGAGGGGCACAGGTGCGTGGTGGATCTGATCCACCTCTCGGACGGTGACAACAGCTTCCGAGTACGCGTGCTGGGTCGCCGAATGTCTGGAGTGCTGCCGCTGCACGATCTGCTCGACGCCGAGGTGCTGATCGAGAGTGGTTTCGTGAGCGGCCGGCTGGACCTCGGCCTGTATCCCGACGACCTGGATGGCTGGTCACGCGCTCTCGATGTGCTTGCCGCGGGTGGTGACGTCCGTTGGCCGGATGACGACCGCAGTCCTGAGATCCGGGTCCAGGCACTCGACCGAGAGCATGAGACGCCCACCGTCCACGTGGAAGACGTGGCGCGCTCCGGCATCTCCGTGTCCGTCCCCCTGTCCCTTGAGGACGGGTGGATCCATGATCAGCGGGAACGCCTTCGACTGGTTCGGCGGGAGTGGCCGAGCGAGGTCCTCAAGACATCACCGGGTGCCTATGAGTGGAGGCGCTGACGGCGACCAGTCGGTGCCGCCTGGTGCGCCGGCTTTGCGCGAGGTGGACGAGGTGGACATCCGCACTGCCCGACCGGTGAGTTGCGGTCCGACACGTCCACGCCGGCACTGCGGCGTATAACGCCACGCTCGTAGGACGAACTCCCGCGTGACTGATCAGTCACGCGACCGCGACCGGATGGCTCGCTCCCGGGCGCGCTCGTCGCCCTCGCGGTACAGCACCAGGTGCTCGTGGAAGAGCACACCGGCGCGGACGTCGCCGGTAGCGGTGAACCCGGTGTCGTCGACGTAGTCGATATGGCTGCCGGTGACGGTGTAGCTGCCGGTATAGGCGCTCCGGCGGCTGCCGCGAGCCTCGTCGTAGCGGCCGTTCGGCAGCAGTTCCTGGCGGATGTATCCGTCCGAGGTCACCCACATCCCCACGTACGGGTGAGGGGCACGGGGCGTGTCGTTACTGGTCATGGCCCCACGGTCGGCCCGACAGCCGATGACGACAAGGCTGCCGTCCGCCCATGTGCAGGTTTCCAGGGAGCAGCACACCCACGGAGGCGAGCCCTCGCCCCGTGCGAGTCCCTGTGCCACTCGCGCCCACCAACGTCTGCGGCACCACGACCACTGGACGGCGGCCGACACGCGTCCCCCGGTGTGCCCCCTGCGAACACGGGGCCGACGCTGGGTGCCGCACACCCGGGCACACGGCGGCCTGGTTCCGAGTCCGCCGCACGGCGAACCTGGAGGTCAAGCGGCTCCGGCATCCGTCCGGCAGCTGCTTCCCCCAGAGGCCGACGCTCACCTCATAGCCCGGCGGACCGATGAACCGAACTCCCAGCAGAGCGATCAACGGAACTCCCGGCCGGCCGAGGCCGGCAGCGACCAGCCCCCGCCGCCCCCGGGCGCACCCGCCCGTCCACCGTACGAAGAGGCCCTCGATGACCGACAACAGCACCATCAGCGCCGCCGTCCTCGAACAGATCAGGCGCCGCCCCGCGAAAGAACGGCGTGTCCTGTTCACCGGCGCGACCATCATCACCATGGACCCCGCGTCCGGGGTCATCGACCACGGCGACCTCCTCGTCGAGGGGGACGCCATCACCGCCGTCGGTCATGACCTCACCGCTGCGGACGACGCCGTGATCGTCGACGCCACCGGAACCATCCTCAGCCCCGGCTTCGTCGACGCCCACCGGCACGCCTGGGAGACCCAGCTGCGCCGAATCATGCCCGACGTCGACGACCTCGGCGGCTACGTCATGTCCACCCTTGCCGGCTACGCCACTGTCTACCGGCCCGACGACATGTACATCGGAACAAGACTGGCCGCTCTCACCGCGATCGACAGCGGCATCACGACCATGCTCGACTTCTCCCACAACTCCCGCACCCCGGAACACTCCGACGCCGCCGTCGAGGCCCTCCGCGACACCGGCATCCGCGGCGTGCACGCCTCCATGGGCCCGCATTTCGGCGACTGGGACCGCCAGTGGCCCGGCGATCTGACGCGCCTCAAGGACCAGTACTTCACCGGCGACGACCAACTGCTGACGTTGCGCCTCGCCGCACTCGCCACCGACGAGATCGCCGGACCGAGACTCGCGTACGGCACGGAACTTGCACGGGTCGCCGCCGACTTGAGTATCGGCGTGAGCGTGGACGCCGTGTTCGGCACACCTTCCTCCGAGGCGATACTGCGGTGGGCGAAGGACGGCCTCCTGAGCCCCGACGTCACCCTCATCCACGCCACCGGACTGACCCCCGAGGCATGGAAGGCGATGGGGGAGACCGGCGCCACCGTCGCGCTTGCGCCGACCTCCGAAGCCCAGATCGGCCTGGAGACCGCGATCCCCGCCGTCGACGAGGCGCTGTCCGTCGGCGTCCGCCCCGCACTGAGCATCGACGTCGAAGTCGCCCTGGCGAGCGACATGTTCACGCAGATGCGTGCGCTGCACGCGATCCAGCGGATGCGCGCCGTCAACGCGGCCTACGGCACCGACCACCAGCCCTCCCGCATCACCAGCCACGACGTCCTGGGCTTCGCCACCCTCCAGGGCGCCCGCACGAACGGCCTCGAGGCCGTGACCGGATCGCTCACCCCGGGCAAGAAGGCCGACCTGCTGGTCATCCAGGCCGAGGACCTCAACAACATGCCGCTCAACGACCCGATCGGCACCGTCGTGCTGGGCTCCGACCCCCGCAACATCAGCACCGTCCTCATCAACGGCGAGCCGCGCAAATGGAACGGTCACATCCTCGACGTCGACCTGTCCGCTCTGCGCCGCGAGGTCCACGCTTCACGGGACCACGTCCTCAACGCCTCGCCGGCGTAGTGGCAATGGGGAGGCGAGGGCGGGCGACGACCTTTGCTTGGCATGACCACGAGCAGCTAGGGTCGAACGACAAGTGATCGTGAAGCAGCCGAAGGGCCCTGACGCGCAGCAGGCCACGCCGGCACGGGGGAAACATGAACACAGGGCCCGATTCCGTGGCACCCATATCCGCGCCGGCCACAGGCCCGGATCCTCGGACCAACTATGGCGTGGACATGCCGCCCCCGCCCGGCACGGCACCCGACCCTCGCACAGGCCCCGACGCCCCCGACTCCGGGCCGGCGCACCAGCCACCGGCCCCGCCCGGCGCCACCCACAACGGTGACGCGCACCGCGCCTCAGGGTCCGCCCCTGACCCCGGCTTCACCTACGACGACGGCACGCGGACGCAGACGACGTCGGCCGGGACCGGCGCGATGAGCGCCCCAGGCCCGAACAATGTCCCCGCCACCCAGGCCGGCGGCGCCGACGACAACGGTTACGGTGTGAGCAACGCCGAACTCGGCAAGATGGCGGATGAACTGGACCTGGCCGCGCAGATCCTCGAGAAGGCGGACAAGGGGCTGGCGGAGTCCGACGCGACGGCGCGAATCCACCACATGCTCACCAGCGGACGGATGCTCAGGTCGACCACGAGCGACTGGGACGACGAGATCACCCGACTGGCCAAGCAGTGCCGTTCGCTGGCCGACAAGATGCGCCAGACACATACGAACTACACCGCCCAGGAACACCGTACGGCGCAGGACTTCCAGGCGATCCTCGCGTCGCTCGAGGGGAACGAGTAATGGCCACGCTCACCGACCGCCCCGAGGGCCAGGACCACACGCACGAGGACGCCGTCGAGCGGCAGGACATCAGGGTCGGGGACCTGGAGGACATACGTCCCGAGGCCTGGTCGCGCGCTGCCGGTGAATGGGTCGACCTGGCCGCCGCGGCCGCCGAGGCACGCGAGCACGTCCAGAACGTCCTGCTCAAACTGCCGTTCGTCTGGGCGGGGCCGTCCGCTGTGATGGCTCGCGTCCAACTGTCCGTCATGCACGACGAACTGACCATCGCCCAGCGTGAGTCGAAGGCCGCGGCAAGCACCCTCGAGGCGGCGCGAAGCGGGTTCGAGCTCGCCCGCACCTGGCTGGACGAGGCGCAGAAGACCGCCCAGGCACATGACCTGACCCTGCACGACAGCGGAGGCGTCACCGTCCCCGAACGGGACTACCCGCCCAACGACCCGGACAGCGCGGCGGCGGCCCGGCAGGACCAGGAGAACGCGGACAGCCTCCTCACCCGTGTGACCGCCGCCCTCAGCTACGCGGCCGACGTCAACGAGCACACGGGCTACGAACTCGAACGCATCAAGAAGGCGGTGGCGTACTCCGTCCTGGACGAGCGGACCGAGGCCGCCGTCAAGGCCGACACCGAGGGCGCCAAGGCTCTGAACCGCGTCTTCTCCGGTGCGGGCGGAGTGCTGCTCCCGCCGCCGGCCCCGGACGAGGGTTCCGGCGACTACAACACCCGTGAAGCCACGGACGAGGACCGTGCCATCAAGAACAAGATGGGCTTCTACGCGATGGGTTCCCCCGCGGTCCTCGGCGGCCCGCAATCCGCCAAGCACATGCTGCACTACCTCTCCAACACCGGAGAGCCACTGGACATCGATGTGGACGCGCTGATGGGCGACCTCCCGGACATGAACCGCAACGTGGAGACACAGCTCGCGGAGAACGTCCCCAACTGGGAGGCGCAGGCCCTCGCCGAGTACGAGCGCACCGGGAAGCCCGTGAAAATGGTCCAGCAGACCGGCTGGCAGGGCTGGACCGCCGAGAAGGACCCGGACTGGTACCACGCGGTCGGATCCTTCCACTACAACACGGTCGCCCAGGTCGAGGTCGTCCCCGGCCCGGACGGCCGCCCCAGAACGACGGTTCGCTACCAGACCCACGTGTACGACCGCTACAACTGGGACGCGAACAAGGCGACACCGGTGCCGGCCATGGGCAACGTCTCGGACGCCCAGATGGCCAGACTCCACCAGTCGGGCCAGGCCAAGGAGTACGACATGGGCGGCCAGAGTGAGGTACGCACATGGAACGGGTGAGCATGCCTCCGCAAGCAACGGGCCCAGCCCCGAACCCCCGCCGACGCAGGTGGCGGGTCTGGTCCCTCGCCCTGTGCGCGGCGTGGACACTCGGCGTCCTCATCTGGGCGGGCGTCGCACTGCTCACGCCGGCAGGTGACAGCCCACAGGAGACCGTGGAACGAACGGCGGGAATGCACCACGACCAGCACCCCTCCGCCGGCCGCTACTACGTCCCCACACACGCCGAACTGCAGAAGGACGGCACGGCGGTACTCCGGTACAAGGTGGGCAACGGCCAGGACTCCAGCGTCAAGGACTTCCTCCGCACCTACGACATCACCGCGAAGCCGAAGCGCACGACGCCGTCCGAGGTGACGTACTCCGACCGCTTCGGCGACGTCCACCGCACGCTCACGGTCACCTACAACCCGTCGTCCGATCCAGGCGGATACGACTACGCGCAGATCACCGTGCGGGCCCGGCCGGACGACTCAAGCTGAGGAACCACAGGCGACAGCCCGTGTGGCAGCCGGCCATCGAGAGTCGGGACGCCGCGAACCGAGCAGAGTCCCGGAGTTCGGAATGGCCTCAACTCCCCACCCCCGCCTCCCACTTGCGTCGGCGCAGTACGTGATCGCTGAAGAGGTGTCGGCACCGGTCGAGCAGTTCCCCCACCTCAGGGTCGCCGCGTCGCCCGTCCGGCGACGGATGCCAGCGCTGCACTGACTGCGCCGCCCAGGCGCGAAGCTTGACGTCAGGGTCCTCGAGGAGGCCGACCGCCGCGCGCAGCGCCACGATGCCGCCACGCGCGTCGAGCAGCCGGAACGCCCCGACACGGACGTGCCGTGGCCGCTCGCGGTCGGTGCGCTCCAGCAGCCAGTCGGCGGGCAGGTCCTTGGCGTGAGGCAGCAGGGAGACGGCGGTGTCGCGGACCACGGCGGCGGCAGCGTCATCCAGGAGCGGTCGCAGCCGTTCCATGTCCACACAGTCCAGTGCCCGCAGCCCTGCCACGGCTCGTGCTCGCACTCCGGTCACCGGGTGCATGAGCAGGGGCAGCAGCAGCGCGGCGTCCGCGCGCGTTCCGCACTCGGCCAGCCCGATGACGGCACCGGGCGGCAACGCGGGGTCCTCCCGTGCCAGGCATCGCTCTCGGTACCAGGCCACCGGATCCTCACCGTGCTGTCGTACGACGTACCGTGCACAGGCACGCACGAGCCCGGACCGGTCGCCGAGAAAGCGTTCCGCCTGCTGCGAGCGCCCCGCTCGTCTCAGGGCCGTGACGCCGGCCGAACGGGCACGCGGGTTGCGGGCGGACAGCAGTGGAGCCAGCACGCTCTCGTAAGCCTCCGCATTCCCGCGGGCCGTGAGATCCGCGCATGCCGCGAGGGCCGCAGTGGCACAGAGGTCCTGGACCACGGCGTCCTGGTCCCGGGCGGCCGCCCGGGACAGTTCCACAGGCGGGAGGAGTCGGCCCTCGACGGCCAGCCGGTACGCGAAGCGCCGTACCGTTCGGTCGGGGGCGGAGAAGAGAACAGCGAGCTGCCCGCGGGATGCGCGACGCAGGGTCTGGCCGAGCAGATCGACGCCGGCGGCACCCCTGCCGCGGTGCCCGACCCGGAGGATGAGCGGCGCAAGCTCAAGGGCAGAGCCCACGTCCAGGGCCGCCCGCAGCATCTTCTGAGCGAGCTCGCGCACCGGTGCGGCCCAGTCGGCACATCGAATCACGACCAGTGGCAACAGCCCGGGGTAGCGAACCGACTGGCACAGAGCCTCCTGCCGTATTCGGCCGTCGCGGTGGCAGAGGGCGAGTGCGAGGCGAGATTCGTCGAGCTGAGTCAGGTCCGTGGGCAGGGGGTCGGAGTGCTCCCACTCCGGCAGAAGCTGCGGGCGGTACCAGGCGATCTCACGCACCCCTGCGTCCAGCGCGAGCCAGTCACGGGGATCGGCGACGTCGAGTGTGGCCTGAAGCGGCGCACCCTTCGCAAGTAGCTCTGCTGCCCTGGCCCCGGCCTCTTTACCCTCTGGCATTCCCGCCCCCCTATGGCTCTGGTGCCTGAGTGATCGTAGAGCGCGGGGTTCGCGTAGGGCGCGCGATATACGCCGCCTGATCACCGAAGGCTTCTTTCCGAACCGGCCCAGGAGGGCCGCCGAGCCCTTCGGTCCGATCAGTCCGTGTCCGTGGCAGCGAGAACGGCAATGCGCCGGGCCTTTGGGGCGACGGAGACCAGCCCTATGTCCCGGGCCACGCCCTCGAACCACTCCGTAGCGGCTCCGAAGCTGTACCAGTCGCATTCATGCGTGTTCTGCTCCACCTCACCGAGCGGCGTTGCCGTGGAGGTTCCGGACAAAGCTGCGAGCGCGTCCACCATAGGGCAGGGTGACTTCGAAGGTACGGTGCGCAGCGCCGACGCCGCGCGCGCGGCCGTAGCAGAACGCGCGGACCCCGTCCACACACTGTTCGACGAGTTCACCGGCAGTGAGGCTTCCGGCCTGGTGGAGGAACTGACCAAGACGGAACCCGTCCCTGAGGAGCCTGGCCCGTCCGCCCCTCCCGTCGGAGTGTGCGGCTGAGGCGGTCACACACGAGCAGGTCGGACCGGCGAGTGACCAACTGAGGCCCTGCCGACGCACAGCCGGTATCTGATGCTGCCGTGACCGAGGCGACATCAACTTGTTGACATCCGCGCCCGAAGGGGACGTCGGACCCATTCCCGTCGCAGCCAGCTCCGCCTGCCGTGCCGTGGACACTCCACGCAACGGCTTGCCCCGCTGTCTCGCCCGGCTGCCGGCTCAGCGAAACCGCCTGGCACCGGTGACGTGGTGGATCGATACACCCACTGTCAGAGCCTGCTGGCAAGATCCCTCCGGTGAACGCCATATTCACCACACCTCCGCGGCCGTTCGATGTGACCACGCTCTTCCCCGAGTTGGCCCCGTTGGTGCGCACGGCAACCAGGCTGCATCCGCGCCCCGGGTCGCCGAGCGTGCACGACAGCTCCGTCGGCGGGCCGCTCCTGTGGCCCGCCGACGAGCCATGGCCGTACTGCGGAGAGCCGCACGACAGGGACGCGTCGCGAGACATCCTCTCCCCGGACGACATCCGGCTTCTCCGCCGCGACCGCGCCGCAGCAGCCGAGCGGCTGCGGCGTGACCCTGCCGCAGCCGAGTGGACCCCCGACGAACTGGCGAGATGGAAGCGGATCAAGGTCGGTCGCCCGTGGTTCGACGGCCCGATCGCGCTCCTACCCGTCGCCCAGCTCTACGCCCGCGACATCCCCTTCCCGTGCCCGCCCGACGCGGACCTCCTCCAGGTCCTGTGGTGCCCCTTCGACCACGAGAAGGCCCTCCCCAGAACCGCTCTCTTCTGGCGCTCCTCCGCCACCGTCACCGACGTCCTCGACGCACCACCCGAGCCGCCCGTCGTCCAGGTGGACGGCTACCTCCCGGAGCCGTGCCTGTTTGCGCCGGAGCAGATCACCGAATTCCCGAACCCCATGGAGCTGAGCGAGGAACTCAGAAGCGAGCTGGACGACATGAGCCGCTGGGAGACGATCGACCCTGCGCGCTACAACTCGTACGCAGACGATCCGGGCGAGCTCTACCTCAACAACCTCTGTCACGCTCCCGGCTGGAAGACCGGCGGCTGGACCCGCTGGAGCCCCACCGATCCCGTGCCCCGCCCCTGCCCCGAGTGCGGCACCGAGGCGGTCCCGCTGCTGACCATCGCCTCCAACGAATGGGACGGCGGCAGCGGGACCTGGATACCGCAGGAGGAACGGATGCCCCAGCCACGGCGTCCCGTGGGGGAACCGAACGGCAACTTCACCAAGATCGACATCACCGGCGGCAACAACCTCCAGCTCCACGTCTGCCCGGCATCCCCGGACCATCCGCACATCGAACTGCTCCAGTGAGCCTGCGCGGAGGGCTGATGGTGGGCATGGCCGAGTGAGTCAACCCGCCCGACTCGAGGGGGCGAAGAGTTGCATGTGGACCGCGTCGCCCTCGGAGCCGTTCCGGGGCGTGCCGACGTTGTCACCCATTGCTCGAATCCATGAGGGAGTGGTGGCTGCTGATGTCCGCCACGCCGACTACCGCGGCCGGCGCAGCGTGGTCGACGGCCCCACTCGTCACCGCCCGAGGCGCAGGCGCTCTGGGACACGGTGGCCCCCAGGCCGGGTACCGCCAGATCCGAGGCTCCGGCCGGCGCCGCCGATCGCAGGTGTACGTAGGTGCCGGTCGGGCGCGGCGGGGGCCACCGGGCGTGGAAGGGGTGACGGATGTGCCCGGCGGTGACTGGGGTCATCGGGCCATCGCCAGGTCATCCAACTGTCGCAACTCCGTCGTCCCGAGTTCGATCTCCGTGGCCCGGGCCGAGTCCTGGATCGAGGCGGGACGGCTCGCGCCCGGAATGGGGATCACGGTGGGGGAGCGGTGCAACAGCCAAGCCAGGGCCAGCCGTTGTGGGCTGACGCCGTGGTCGGACGCGATGCGGTGGAAGACGGTGCCGGCGGAGGTCGCGCCGGACGGGCCGTCCAGGGAACTGCGTGAGAGGCCGCCCAGCGGGCTCCACGGCAGGAAGGCGAGGCCCAGCCGGGTCGCCAGCTCGAGTTCCGGCTCCGAGTCCCGTACGACGGGGGAGTACCGGTTCTGCACGGAGACCAGGCCGTCTCCGAGGATCGCGTGTGCCTCGCGGATCTGGTCGGTGGTCACGTTGGAGATCCCGACGGCGCGGACCGTACCGGCGTCGAGGAGTTCCCGCAGCGCGCCCACCGAGTCCGCCCACGGAACGTCGGGGTCGGGCTTGTGCAGTTGATACAGGCCAATGGCCTCGACGCCCAGGCGTTCGCGGGAGGCTTCGGCGGCCTGTTTGAGGTGAGCGGGGCCGGCGTCCACGGTCCAGCTGCCGTCGCCGGGACGGCCCCGGCCGCCCTTGGTGGCGATGAGGACATCGGAGGTGTCGCCGCCGTAGCGGGCCAGCGCACGGGCGATGAGCAGTTCGTTGTGGCCGCGCTCATCGGCGTGCCAGTGGTAGCTGTCGGCCGTGTCGATGAGGGTGATTCCGGCATCGAGTGCGGCGTGGACGGTCGCGATGGCGCGGTTCTCGTCCGGGCGGTGCTCGATCGACAGGGGCATGGCGCCCAAGCCGATCGCACTGACCGTGACGCTGCCGAGCCGGCGGTACTTCATGGGTGGGCGTTCCTTCGAGTCGACGGTCGCAGGAGGTCAGGCCGGCCATGTCAGGTGGCGGGGGCAGGGGCTGCCGCGAGGGCCTCCGCCACGACGCCGGGCAACCAGTCGGCCGTACGGGAGAAGGCGAACCCCAGTCGCCTGGCGCGGGCGTTGCTCATGGCGTAGTGGCGGTCGAAGGAGAACGGCGAGGCCTCCTCCCCGGCCACCGCGACCCGGTACGTGGGCCGGCGGCCGGTCCGGGCCGCGATCACGTCACACAGCGCACGTACGTCGATCAGGCCGTCCGAGCACGCGTTGAGCGGACCGGTGAAGTCGGCGGCCGTGGCTGCCCACAGCAGCAGATCGGCCAGCTCCTCGTCGTGGACGAACACGGTGGGCAGCACCGTCGGATGCACCGCCAACGGCTTCCCCTCGGTGATGTGCTGGATGTAGTGGTCCAGCCGACCGGTGAAGTCCCGCGCGCCACCGCCGAGTACATGGGCGCTGCGGACGGCGGCGAATGCGAACGACCCCTGGCGGGTGAACACGGCCTCCGCCTGCCGCTTGCCCTCGGCGTAGTGGCCCTCCAGATAGGCAGCGTCATGCCAGGGCAGGTCCGTGTCCACCGGCCACGAAGCAGGGTCCACGGCGTCTTCAGGCACCGGCTCCCCCGGCGGGAGCGGGGATATCGCGGCGGTCGTGTCCGGGTCGTACACCTCGATCGTGGACGTCATCACGTACCGGTCCGTACGGTCCCGGAAGGCGCGGACTGCGATCGCCGCCTGCACGGGGGTGTAGCAGACCTGGTCGATGACGACGTCGAAGGAGCGGGAGGCGAGGGCGCTGGTGAGAGCCCGCTCGTCGTCGCGGTCGGCGACGAGGTGCTCCACTCCGTCGGGCGGGGTCGACGAACCGCGGTTGAGCACCGTGACCCGGTGCCCTGCCGCCTTCAGCCGCTGGACCAGGAGCTTCCCGAAGTACCGGCTTCCGCCGATCACGCAGACTCTTCGCATGTCCCTATGCTGCGGACGCGAAGCCATCAGCAGAAGTGACGACTTGATGGCCACGTATGAAGGAGAACTGTTGATAGACGTGCAGCGGCTCCGTGTGCTGCGGTGCGTGGCGGAGCACGGCAGCTTCAATCGGGCGGCGACCGCCCTGCACATGACCCCCTCGGCCGTCTCCCAGCACATCGCCGCGCTGGAGCGCAGCGTCGGTGCTCGGGTCGTGGACCGCAGCACCCGGGGTGTCACGCTCACCCAGGCCGGGCGGATCATGGTGGGAGCGGCCGAGTCGGTCGCCGCCGAACTCGCCCAGGCCGCACGGGAGATCGACCGTCTGGGAACAGCTCGCAGCCAGCTGACGGTCGCCACCTTCACCAGCGGCGGCCGGTACCTGCTGCCGGGCGCCCTCACGCGTCTGACGGCCGCCCATCCAGGGAGCGTGGTCCATGTCAGGGCGGCCGAGCCCGAGGACAGCCTGCCCCTGCTTCGGCAGGGCGCCGTGGACGTGGCGCTCGCCTACCACTTCGACGGACCGCTGCCGGGCCTGCGGGGCCCGGGACCCGACGTGGAGTGGCTCCCCCTCATGGAGGACCCGCTGCACGTCGTCCTTCCCGAGACACACCCGCTGGCCGACCGCCCGGTCCTCGACCTCAGCGAACTCGCGGACGAGCCCTGGGTGCTGGGCTGCCTCAAGACGGAGGCGTATCTGCGCCGTTACGCGGAGCACGCCGGGTTCAGTCCGGACGTGCGGGGGAGCACGACGGACTACTTCTTCGCACGCTCACTCGTGGCAGCGGGTGCGGGCCTGTCACTGATCCCCACCGTCGCGCTGACGCCCTCGCTGCCAGGCGTACGGGCGGTGCCGCTCGCCCCGCCGGCACCGGCCCGCCACATCGGCGCCGCAGTGCTGCGCCGTTCCGTACGTCCGCCGGTGTCGACGCTGATCGCGGCCCTGCGGGAGTGCGCGGAAGGGGCGGCCGCAGCGGCTGCGGGGCCGCCACCATCGGGAATCATGGGCAATGGCTGAGCCGACTGGCCGACCGACACCACAGCAGGTGTGGGGCCGGCTCGTCTCCGATGGGTGATCCGGCCCGTCGAGGTTCGGAAGCGCGGGCGGCCCGAAGGGTGACAGCCGGTGCCTTGTCGGGCCCTGCCTGGGCGGCGATTGGATCGGTGATCAGTTCCTCGAAGCGTCGCGGCATGGCCTCGACGATCTCTCCGAGGAGATGCGGATCCTCCTCGATGACGGTGGCGACCTCCTGGGCCGGCGGGCCGATGCAGCGGCCGGTCCCGTGACGGTGAACGAGGGCTGGGCCGGGGTGGCGCGCAGGCGCAGCAAGGTGCGGCGCCCGCCCCGCTCAGCCGTCTGCCGCGTCTCCCGAAGGGCCGTCGTAACCGGCCGTGCGCGGCGGCCTGTACTCCACGGCCACCACCCCGTCGACAGCCCGGCACATGTCCTTGAGTACGGGGACGGCCGTCCGGGACGACAGGTGCCCACTGAGCACGACATGGCCGTGCGTGACGTCCACCTGCACTTCGGCAGGGGACTCGCCCAGGGCCTTGACGAGGACCTCCTCGACGATCTCCCTGCGGATCGCCTGATCCGTCCGCAGATACACCCGCAGCAGGTCGCTCCTGCTCACCACGCCGATCAGGCGACCGTCGGCATCGACGACGAGGAGGCGCTTGACGCGGTGCCGCGCCATCATCCGGGCCGCGTCCACCACGCTCCAGTCCTCCCGCGCACACAGCGCCGGTGACGTCATCAGCCCCGCCGCGTCGGTGGCGCGTGCCTTGTCCGGCCCCGCGGAGGCGTCCGCCCCGTCGTCGTCGCCCTGGGGCTCGCCCCACATCTTCTCGAGGAGGTCGGCCTCCGACACGACGCCCAGTGGACGGTTCTGGTCGTCCACGACGGGAACGGCGGTGATGTCGTACTCCTGGAGCAGATGGGCGATCTCCTTGAACGGCGTACCGGCCTGGACGCGGACGACGGCGTCGCTCATCTGGTCGCGGACCTTTTGGTGGTTCATCGAGGTATGCGTTCCCTTCTCGCACCACCGTTATGGAAGGAAGCGTCCAGTGGCGCCCCTGGTCATGCCCCTGGCTTCCTCCTTCGAACATAGCCGCATGCGCGCCGCGGCCGGTGACCCGGGCAGCCGTTCGCGCGACGGCAGAGCATCTGGGCATCGTCCGACGCCACCCATGGCCCTCTGCGTCGGTGACCCCACCTGGGCCGGAGCTTCACTCCGAGCGGCGGTGAACGGTGGCGGCAGGGTTTCCGACGAGTGAGCTCGGATCTCGAACCTGCCACCTCCCGTGCAGCCGACCGGTCAGTCAGCCGGCCGGCATGGGGGTCACCGCCCCGACGGTGGCGGCAGCTCGACCGGGTACGGCTCGGCGAAATCGGCCGAGCGGCTCACCGCTTCCCAGGCTTCCGCCTCGGTGAGCTGGCGGCGGGAGTAGTGGAGTGCCAGGTTCACCGCGTCGACCCCGAGAAGCAGATGGCTCGGAACCGCGCCGCGCCGCACCGTACGGACGATGATCTCGGCGGCGCGGTTCGGGTCGCCGGCGCTGCCGCTCGCGCCCTGGCGCACTCTGCGGTTCATGGCGCCGACGGTGCTGTCGTAGGCGTCCGGTGTGGCGTGGACGGTCATGGAGGAGCCGGCCCAGTCGGTGGCGAAGCCGCTCGGCTCGACGACCATGAATCGCAACCCGAACGGTGCCGTCTCCGCGGCCAACGACCGGGTGAAGCCGTCGACGGCGAATTTGGCCGCCTGGTAGGAGGCGATGCCCGGGGAGCCGCCGACGCGCCCGCCGACCGAGGAGATCTGCACCACGGTGCCCGAGCCCTGCTGTCGCAGAACGGGCAGCGCTGCCTTGGAGACGTTGTAGACGCCCCAGAAGTTGGTTTCGAACTGGGTGCGGAAGTCGTGGTCGTCCGAGGTCTCGACCGGGGACACGTTCGCGTAGCCGGCGTTGTTGACCACGACGTCGAGGCGGCCGAAGCGGTCGAGCGTGGCGTCGATCGCGGCGCGGGAGGCTTCAGCGCTGGTGACGTCCAGGGGCAGTGCGAGAACTCGGTCGCCGTAGCCCTTCAGCTCCTCGGCGAGGGCCTCGGGGTTGCGGGCGGTGGCGGCGACGAGGTCGCCCGCATCGACGATCGCGGTGATCAAGGCGCGTCCGAGGCCGCGGGAGGAGCCGGTGACGAACCAGACGCGCTGGTGTGCGTTGGGGGTGTCAGTGTCTTCACTCATACTGTTAGTGAAACACCGTTCTCTTAATAAGGCAACATCGTTGTGTTATGTGTTCCTATGATGGCTCTATGACGCACCCACCAGCCTCCTTCCAGCGCGCCCGCAGCGCGGAAGCAAAACAGGCGCGCGAGACGGCGATCTTGGAAGCTGCCCGCAGGCTCGGCCGGGAACGCGGCATCCGGGAGGTGAGCCTCACTGATATCGCCGCCGAAGTGGGGATGCACAAATCGGCCCTGCTGCGCTACTTCGAGACCAGGGAGCAGATCTTTCTCGAGCTCACCGCCGAAGGCTGGCGCGAATGGTCGGCAGAGCTCCGTGCCCAGTTGCGGGCATGCGAGACGGCGGACCCCGCCGGCGTCGCCGAGGCCTTCGCCTCGACACTCGCGGCACGTCCCGTGTTCTGCGACCTTCTTGCTCAGGCGCCCCTGAACCTGGAACGCAACGTGTCACTCGAGGCGGTACGCGAGTTCAAACTCGTCACCCTGCGCGAAGTCGACCTGATCGGTGCTGAAGTGCACCGCCTCCTGGGTCTCGATCAGCATCAGATGCTCGATCTGATCTCCACCGCCACCGGCATGGCCGGCGCCCTGTGGCAGATGGCCAGCCCGGGCCCCCGCCTGCGCGATCTCTACACCAGCGACCCCCGGCTGGGACACGCCATCGTCGAGGTCGAACCCCGCCTGCGCCGCGTTCTCACGGCCTTCCTGGCCGGAGCGAGCGCTGACCATCGGGTCACCTGAGCACCGGCCTGACCGGTCCTGGCGGAACCGCAACGATCCGGTCGCCCCGCGCGACGTCTATGAGGGAGCTGTCAGTGGCCCGTCGTCAAGCCGGGTCGGCGGCGACTTGTGTCTGCAGGAAGTGCAGCAGAGCCTCGTTGAAGCGTTCCGGCTGCTCCGCGCCCGGAAGGTGCCCGGCACCATCGATGACGCACAGTTCGGCGTGCGGCACGAGGCGGCCGATGGCTTCGGCGTCGGACACCGGGGTGTACACGTCGTCGGCACCGACGAGGATCAGTACGGGACACCGCGAGGCGGCGAGCGTCTCGCCGTAGTCCGGGCGTTCGGCACGCCCGCGCAGAGCGGCCGCGGCGCCTCGGGGATCGGTGGCACGCATCATGCCGAGGACTTGGGCGGCGACGTCGGGCAGGGCGGTGACGTTGTACGCGGCCAGCATCTTGTCGATGACCTCGTCCGCGTAGCCGGCCATGCCGTCGGCGAGCAGCCTGTCGGCCAGGCGGTTGCGGAACGCCTTGCCCTCGGTGCTCTCGGCGGGCGACGAGGTGTCCGACAGGACGAGGGCGCGTACGCGGTGGGCGTACCGGCGGTGAACCTCCATGGCGATCTGACCGCCCATCGAGACACCGCCGACCACTGCCTGTCCGATGCCGAGCGTGTCCAGGAGGCCGACAAGGTCGTCCGCGAAGTCGGACAGGTACACCCGTCCGGGAGTGACGTCGCTGTCGCCGTACCCCCGAAGGTCCGGGGTGATGACGCGGTGGCCGGCCGCGGCCAGCTGCTTGCTCTGCGGAGTCCACAGGGTGCGGTTGAAGGGGTGCCCGTGGATCAGGAGGACCGGCAGCCCCGTCGACGGGCCGGTGTCGTCGTAGTGGAGCGTGGCGCCGTTCACGACTGCTCGGCTCATCAGGCCGTCCTCTATGGGGTGTTGGGGTGTCGAGGCAGCGTACACGGCCCCATCCGCCGGAGGCCGACCCGGCTGATCCTGACGGGCGGCCCGGCGCATACGAGGCTAGGGCCTCTCGTTTGGATCATTCCGGGCTCGCGGGGTCCGGCACCGCACCTCGCCGCGTTGTCGTCGGTTGCCATGGCTCCGCCATGGCGCCCTCCTCCGCCTTGCGAAGCACGGCACCGGACCCCGCTCCCTGATCCGGCCTGATCCAAACGAAAGACCCTAGCCGCGACCGATGGCTCCTGACGCGGCCGCAGGGGTCCGAAGGGATGAGAGGGCGCCGTGCCGGGTTTCACCCGCCCCGGTGCCAGGGAGGGCACACGCAGCACGCGCCGGCCCGTCGTAGCAGTGGAGAGCGAGAATCGTATGCACAAGGACGCCGTCCACGACTCTCCTCTGCGGGGGCGGGTCGCTGTCGTCACCGGTGCCGCCCGTGGAATCGGCTCGGCCCTAGCGCAGCAGTTGTCCGGCGCCGGCATGCGTGTCGCGCTGCTGGGTCGCGAGGCGCAGACCCTCCACCAGGCGGCATCGGCACTTCCCGGCCCGTCCCTGTGTGTCGAGGCGGACGTCACCGACCAGGACGCACTCGACCACGCGGCGGAGGAGGTCGCGCGGGAGTTGGGGGACGCGTCCGTGGTCGTCGCCAACGCCGGCGTGGCAGCGGGCGGACCGTTCCGCCAGATGGACGCCGAGCTGTGGCGGCGTGTCATCGACGTCAACCTGATCGGTGCGGCCAACACCGCCCGCGCCTTCCTCCCGCGACTGGCCCGTACGCGCGGATACTTCCTGCAGATCGCCTCGACCGCCGCCTTCGGCTCGGCACCCATGATGAGCGCGTACTGCGCCTCCAAGGCGGGTGCGGAGTCTTTCGCACTGGCCCTGCGCGGCGAGGTCGAGCCCGATGGGGTCGCCGTCGGCATCGCCTACGTGCACTGGACCGGAACCGACATGATCAGCGGACTGGACGATCACCCGGTCCTCCGGGCCCTGCGGGGGCACCAGCCGTGGTTCGCCCGCCGTGTGCACAGCCCCGAACAGGTCGCCGCGTGGCTCACCGCAGGCGTTCACCGCCGCGCCCGCCACATCTACGCTCCGCCCTGGCTGCGCTGGTGCCAGCCCCTGCGCCCGCTGTTTCCCGCCGTGGTCACCAGCGTGGCCCGTCGCGAGCTGCGGCGATCGACCTCCGAGGAACTGGCCGGAGACGTCGGGGTGATGGGCCCGGGCGGGCGCGCCGACTGGGAGGCCTACGGCTCCGATTCCCGGCGTTCTCGCCCTCTTCGGTGACCTGGCGCGGACGCGGACGCTTGCTGGAGCACGCCCGCCTCGTCACGGGCCCTGGTGCTCGAGCGAGCGGGAGGCGCCCGGAGACGTCAGAGGGCTTTCACGGGGATTTCACTCCGGGACCGAACAGTCCAGGATCCGCCCGTCCACCGTCCCGACGACCAACCGCCGTTGCTCCGGCCGGTACGCCATGGACGCCGGTGTGACCGCGTGGCCGTGGGCGCTCAGGGTGTGTCGGGCTCGGACCTCGCCGGTCGCCGCGTCCAGGATCTCCACCTCGCCCGTGAGGTAGGCGACGTAGACCCTCCGCTCGTCGCCGTCGAGGTCGGCGAGGGGCTTGTCGGTCTCGTACACCCAGTGTGGCGCCCCGTCCGGCAGCCGCCGGCTCACGACGTACGTGCCCTCGCGGGCCTCCGCGTACGTGGCGCCCTGTCGGTAGGAGCGGCCCGCGTGGACGAGGGCGTCCGTCAGTTCGACGGCGGGCCCGCACCAGGGTTGGAACGCCGACGCCGGGTCCCAGCGCAAAGGGAACAGGGCGCGCAGAACGGCCTGACCCTGCTCGCCCGGAGGCTCGATCGCGTTGATCCACGGTGCGGCGTCGTCGGGGCCGGGACCGTCCACGTACAGCAGTCGGGCGCTGTTTCTGACCCGCAGAGCGCGGGAGCTGGAGAGGTTGGGGGCCAGGTCGACGCGTGCCACTTCCCGGTGTGCGGGAGTGAGGACGCGTGCGGCGTGTGCCTCGCGGCCTCGCGGGCACAGGGCGAGCCAGCCCTCGCGTGTGGCGGACGGTGCCGGGGCCGACGGCAGGTTCACCTCGTCCAGCACACGGCCGTCCGCGGTCGCTATCCGCCGGACCGTGGTCCCGCGGTCGACCTGGCGGCCCGCCACCTCGTCCCGCTGGTAGCCCCGGTAGGTCACCCAGGCCGACCGGCCGTCCGGGGCGGCCTCGACACGGACACTGCCCTCCCCGACGGCGGGGAGCGCCCAGGTCAGCCCGCCCGACGGATCCCAGCACTCGAGGTCCGTGTGCCGGCCGGTGGCGAGCACCCGGCCGTCCGCCAGCACCGCGAGGTCCCGCACCTCCCCTCGCCGCCGCCAACGGCCCTGCGTCAGACGCGCGAGCGTGTCCTCCACCCGTGGGTCGTACAGGAGTCCGCTCTCGACCATGGGATGGCGTGTGCGGTCGGGGTCGACCAGACCGGGCGGAGCGGACAGCCAGTCGTCCGCCGCGACGGCCAGTTCGAAGCCCTTGTGGAAGCCGCCGTCCTTGTCCTCGGGGGAGAGCAGCATCGCGAGCCTGCCGTCCTCCAGCCATCGCAGGTGGCGTACTTGGCGGCTCTTGCTCAGGAGGTTGGTCACTTGCCCGGTTTCCAGGTGCAGCAGGAGCAGCTCTCCCTGGAAGTCCCACGAGCCGTCGTAGCGGCCGGTTCCGACGGCGGCGAGCGGCAGGTCGGGGTGGGGTTCGACGGCACATACGGCGTAGCGGGAGGCGACTACGTGGCGCGGACGGAGGGTGCCGGCCTCGTACACGCCGATCCGGTGGGCGAGCCACTCGCCGGTGCCGCGCCACATGACGTGCCCGAGGTCACCGGCGACGACGACGCAACCGTGGGGCACGTCCTCCACCGCCCACACCGGCCGACCGATGGCGGCGAACGGCTGGTCGCCGAGTATGCGGTGGACGTTCAGTTCATCCGGCATGACGATCTCCCCCCCAGGTGGCGCACAGTCTGCCAGGGTGACGCCGGGTTGTGGCCTCCTGGGAGGCGGTTCGGTCGTCCGCGCGGAGTGACCCTGCATCTGGCCGGGGGAGTCGAGGCGGGGTGGCGCCGTAAGGATTCCGTCATCTCCTGAGTGCTGCGGCCGGCAGGTCCCCCCTCGTTGAATGGGTGGCGACAGGCGACTCTCAGAAGGGCGAGACAACCATGAGGCGCGGGCGGAAGGCCTTCCTGACCAGGCCGTGGATCATCACGGTGCTGGTTGTGGCGGTGGCCGGGGTCGGTTTCGGACTGTACTGGTTCCAGCCGTGGAAGCTGTGGCAGGACGAGACCGTCCAGGAGGCTCTGCCGGGGGCCGTTGTCACGTCCGCACCACCCACGGGGCCGTCCGGGAAGCCGTCCCCGCCGCCCGCGCCGCGGACGCTTGCCAGCGGTGAACTGATCAGCCACGAGCACGCCACGTCGGGCAGCGTGCGACTTGTGGAGCTGGCCGACGGCTCCCACGTCGTCCGGCTGGAGAACCTGGACACCAGCAATGGACCGGACCTTCGCGTGTTGCTGACCGACGCACCGGTGCAGGAGGGCAGGGCAGGCTGGCATGTCTTCGACGACGGCGAGTACGTCAGCCTGGGCAAGCTCAAGGGCAACAAGGGAAGCCAGAACTACGTCCTGCCGGACGACGTCGACCCTGCCGGCTACACCAGCGTCAGCATCTGGTGCGACCGCTTCGACGTCTCCTTCGGCGCGGCCGAGCTCGCCCGCGTCTGAAGCAGACCGCGACCCGTCCGCAGTCGTACGCTGCGGGTGTGGAGCTGCGTTTCGGGATACGGCGGTCGGACTCACCGTGGGTCGACAGTGTGTGGACCTGCACGAGCGAGCAGGTCACGGCGATGACGTCCGTCGCCGGTGTGCGCTGGGGTCTGGTGTTCTGGGAACAGGACGGCCGGCCGTACGCGGCGGTCACCGGCCCGGAGACCCGGACGAGCACGGCACCCGTCCCGGAGGGCGCCGTGTTCACCGGCATCGAGTTCGCCGTCGGTACCTCGCTGCGGGCCCTGCCCACACCGCGGTTGGTCGATGGAGGCGCGGAACTCCCCGACACGACCCGCCGGACGTTCCGACTGGACGGTGCCCGCTGGGAGACACCCGGCGCTGACGACGCCGAGGCCTTGGTCGACCGACTGGTCGAAGCCGGCATCGTGATCCGCGACCCGCTCGTCGCCGAGGTGCTGCGCGGCCACGAACCGGATGTGTCCGGCCGTACCGTCGAGCGCCGCTTCCGGGCGGCCACCGGTCTGACGCGAGGGGCGGTCCGGCAGATCGAACGGGCCCGTACGGCGGCGGAGCTGCTGGCGGCCGGTGACACGGCCGCCGACGTCGTCGCCAAGCTGGACTACTTCGACGAGCCGCACCTCGCGCGGGCACTGCGCACCTACGTGGGTCGCACCGCCGGACAACTGCGCGAGGGTGCGGGCGGCGCGATCGCACTGGACCTGGGTCAGCGCTTGACGTCGTAGACCAGCTTCAGGATGCCGTTGGAGTAGCTCTCCGACTCGCGCAGCGACAGCATCTGCTTGTCCTGGTCGGCCCGGTGGAACAGGCTCTTGCCGGCGCCGAGGAGGACGGGGAAGACGAGCAGGTTGTACTGGTCGATCAGGCCGGCCTCCGACAGCCGCCGCGCCAGCTCGGCGCTTCCGTGGATGTAGATGGAGCCGCCGTCGCTCTCCTTGAGCTTGGCGACGTCCTCCGTCGTGCGCAGGATCGTCGAGGAGCCCCATCCGTCGACGAGGGCGTCGTCCGGCAAGGTGCTCGACACCACGTACTTGGGGAGTTCCTTGTACGCGGCGTGGTCCTCGGAGGCGGGCCAGACCGATGCGAAGGCCTCGTAGCTGCGACGGCCGAACATCAACGCCGTCGTGTCCTCGAGTTCCTCGCCCTTGAGCGACCAGGCCTCCGGGACGAACTCCAGGTCCTTCACCACCCAGCCGCCGCTGCGGTGCCCCTCCTCGGGCCCACCGGGCGAGTCCAGCACGCCGTCGAGCGACATGAATCCGGTGTAGACCAGCTTGCGCATCTGCTTCTCCTCATCGGGTGCTGAGCTTCTGACGTCAGGTTAGGTGGCGCCGGGGACGACGTCTTGGACGGAAACGACATGGGGGCAGCCTGACGGTAAGGCCAGTCACCTCTGCCAGGAGAGCGTGTCGATCGATGCGATGTCGAAGCAGCTCATTGATCCATCACCTCACGCATTGATCCGGTAGGCAGGCTCTCGAGCGTCTCAGCATCGCATCTGACCAGGGCTTTTGTTTCCCGACCGTGCCTGGCGAGGCTCAACGTGACGCTCGTAGGATGCCTGCATGCCCAAGCCGTTACGGATGAGCCGCCGGGTTTGGATTGCCGCGTGGGTGGTGCTGTGTGTGGCCGGTGGCTCTGCCACCGTCGCGCTGAACACCTCTCGGGCGCCTGAGTCGCGGCCCGAGAAGCCCGTCAGCCCCGAGTGCGCCGAGTACATCGAGGACGTCGAGGCGCAGTTGGCCGAGGCCGAGAGGGATGGCGTCGACGACGGCGTGCTGGCCTTCTCGCGAAGCCGGGTCGGCGCGGAGGACTGCCATGATGCGCTGCTCGACCACTTCGGCGGCGACCGCTGACTGCGGTACAGGGCCTCCTGAGACAGAGGGCTGTCCTGTGTCGGTGTTGTGGCGATCATCGGCGTGAGCGCCGGCGGAGGAATCACGCGGACGGCCGGTTCTCTGCGTGGGCCCCGGCGTAGCTCGCCTCCTGGTACAGGACGGCATACGCCGCCGCCATCTGCGCGGTCTCGAAATGGCGGTGGCCCCGTCCGTCATGGGACTGCGGCGCATCCGTCGGGGGACAGCGTCCCCAACTCATCCGGCCCTTCGAAACTGGCGGCGAGCATTCACCGTTCCGCCGGCGCCGGGCTCACGGATGTCGCACGTCCATCACCGCGGCCCCTCAACCGGGCCCACCCAGCATGATCTTCCACACCCGGGTCGCCACCTGCAGATTGAGCCGGTCCTCCACGTCCGTGAGGTCATGGCCGCTGATCTCACGGATGCGCTGGAGCCGGTAGCGAAGCGTGCTGCGGTGGATCGCGAGGGATTCGGCGGTCTCGGCGTAGTTGCCGCCGCAGTCGAAGTACCGGGACAGAGTGTCCACGAGCGCCGCGCGGTGCAGACCGTCGTAGTCGATGAGCTCTCCCAGCCATTCCCGGACGAACCCCTCCAGCTCCTGGTAGTCGTTGCCGGGTCCGAGGATGCGGTAGAGGCCCAGATCCTCGAAGAACGTCATGCCCCGTCGGCTTGGGGACCGCCGGCGTACCTCCAGGGCACGCAGTGCCTCCTGGTAGCTGCCGGGGATACCGTCCGGGGTCGTGCAGCGGGCGCTCACCCCGATCGTCCCGTCAGTGGTTCCGGTCTTCCGGGCGAGCGCCTCGTACAAGGCATCGTCATGGGGCCTGCCCGTGGTGACCAGGACCACGTGGTCGGAACGCCGAGTCACCAACGACGGCATGCCCACGGCCGAAGCCGACTGGCCCACGGTCCGCGCGAAAGCCTCGTCGGAGACCTGGCTCCTCCACCGCACGACGACCACGTACTGGACGCGGCGCAGGTCGTGTCCGAACGCCTCGGCCCGGGCGTAGGCGCTGGCCTCGTCCGTGCCGGCCAGGAGATCGTCGACCAGTTCGCGGTGCAGCCGCAGCTCCACCTCGGCCAGACGACGCATGTGCGACAGTTCCAGGGCGAGTGACGTGGCGGCGTGCTCCAGGGCGAACACGGTGTAGTCGTCGGCCTCGTCCCGGGGGTCGATCAGGGCCAGTGTTCCGAGGACCTCACCACGGGGGCGGATCACGGAGATGAGCCGATCCTTGAACCGCACCGGTCCGCCTCTGCGGGCGGCCTGCTGGAGCATCTCCTCATGGCGTGCGGGGTTCGGGTCCGGATAGGGGTCGGGGCGGCCGGGGCCGGTCCAGGACCGCAGCCGGCCGAAGCGGTCCTCCAGCAGCACCGGGAATCCGGTCAGCTCGTGCAGTGCGCGGGTGATGGCGTCCTCACCGCCGCCCGATGCCGCGCCTTCGGTGAGCGCGTCGTGCACGGCCCGCTGATATCCCGCCTCGACCACGAGGGAGATCAGCCGCTGCTGGAGGGTCGCCCGTTCTCGACGCAGCTGGTACAGCTGCAGGGTGTCCTCCTGCCGGCGACGGCGCGCGCCGGCGACCGACAGGGCCGCGGCGGTGAGCCGTACCAGCATGGCCAGCAGGAAGTGCTGGGCGTGGGTGGGCCGGGAGCGAGACGTCACCACGAGGTATCCCTGCATGCCACCGGGCCCGTGCAGGGCCAGGGCTCGGCCCCATGACCGGCCGGGAACGTCGACGGGGCCGTCCTGCCCCGCCAGCTCCCGCACCGTCCGGTCGACGGCCGGCGCATGGTCCGGCTCGGCCTGCGGGCCGGGGAGCAGCCGGCCGTGCACCCTGAGGTATCCGGCCTCGGCCCTGTACGGTCCGACGGACGACACATGGTCCATGGCCAGGCGCAGGATCTCGTCCTCGTCCCCCGCGTCGAACAGGGCTCGGGAGACTGCCAGCAGTGCGTCGGGAGGATCGGCCGGCTTCGGAAGGCGCGGGCGGGACCCCCTCGCCGAGGCGGTCGGCCGCCGCGCGAGACGGCCCCATGAAAGGCCGCTTTCCGGCACGGGACGGCCTCGGCGCAGGTCGCGGGCCCAGTGGTCGGCCATGGGATCACTACCTTTCCCGAGCCCACATAAAGGTGAGCGGCTCTCGCGTACCCCTCTGCGGCCTGCTTCACCCGATTTCGCCGCATTCATTCGTGCTCGCGGGGCGACCGCTCTCGCCGTTCTCTGACCTGTGGGGGGCAGGCGCGGAGCCGCTCGGTTCGCGAGCCTGGGGCGTGCCGGGGGCGGCCGGACCCCGACGCCGGCGGACGAGGACGTCGCCGACGAGGCCGTACGGCTGTGCGGCGGGCCGGTGACCACCGACACCGGCACACGTCCCGCCCCCACCTGAACGATCGGACCGCAGCTGTGGCGCATGGCGCCGCACCGGGAGGAGTTCCTCATGGCCAAGGCAGTGGGCATCGACCTGGGCACCACGAACTCGGTGATCGCCGTGTGGGAGGGCGGCGAGCCTTCCGTCGTGCCCAACAGCGAGGGCAACCGAACGACACCGTCCGTAGTGGCCTTCACGGACACCGGGGAACGGCTGGTGGGCCAGCTGGCCCGGCGCCAGGCGATCCTCAACCCCAAGGGCACCATCTACTCGGCGAAGCGGTTCATCGGGCGGCACTTCGACGAGATCTCGGACGAGGCCAAGGCGGTGGCGTACGACGTCGTGGAGGGCCCGGGCGGCGTCGCCCGCTTCGAGGTGCGCGACAAGCTGTACGCGCCCGAGGAGATCAGCGCCCAGGTGCTGCGCAAGCTCGCCGACGACGCGTCCAAGCAGCTGGGGGAGCGGGTCACGGAGGCTGTCATCACGGTGCCCGCCTACTTCAACGACGCGCAGCGGACCGCCACCAAGGACGCCGGGCGGATCGCGGGACTGGAGGTGCTGCGGATCATCAACGAGCCGACCGCGGCGGCCCTCGCGTACGGCATGGACAAGAAGCAGCACGAGACGGTGCTGGTCTTCGACCTGGGTGGCGGCACCTTCGACGTGAGCATCCTCGACGTCGGCGACGGCGTGGTCGAGGTGCGCTGCACCGCGGGCGACAGCCATCTGGGCGGTGACGACTTCGACCGACGTCTGGTGGACCACCTCGCGGACGACTTCCAGAAGGAGAACGGCATCGATCTCCGCAAGGACCCGCAGGCCCTGCAGCGCCTGTTCGAGGCGGCGGAGAAGGCCAAGACCGAGCTGAGTTCGGTGACGCAGACGCAGGTCAGCCTGCCGTTCATCACCGCCGACGCCTCGGGGCCCAAGCATCTGACCGACTCGGTCATGCGGTCCACGTTCGAGCAGATCACCGGCGATCTGGTGGAGCGCTGCCTGGGGCCGGTCCAGCAGGCCATGGCCGACGCCAAGGTGGGCGAGAGCGACATCGACGAGGTGATCCTCGTCGGCGGTTCCACCCGCATCCCCGCCGTCCAGGCGCTGGTGCGCCGGCTGACCGGCGGCAAGGAACCCAACATGAGCGTCAACCCCGACGAGGTCGTGGCCCTGGGTGCCGCGATCCAGGCCGGGGTGCTCAAGGGCGAGGTCAAGGACGTCCTGCTGCTCGACGTCACCCCCCTGTCGCTGGGCGTCGAGACACGCGGCGGCGTGATGACGAAGATCATCGAGCGGAACACCACCATCCCCGTGCGCCGCACCGAGACCTTCTCCACCGCCGAGGACAACCAGCCCGCCGTCGACATCGTCGTCCTCCAGGGCGAGCGCGAACGGGCCGCCGACAACCGGGTCCTCGGCCGCTTCCAGCTCACCGACATCCGCCCGGCGCCACGCGGCGAACCTCAGATCGAGGTCACCTTCGACGTCGACGCCAACGGCATCCTCAACGTCAAGGCCCGAGACCGGGACACCGGCAAGGAACAGGGCATCACCATCACCGAGAGCTCCAACCTCGACCGCGGTGACGTCGAACGCATGGTCCAGGAGGCCGAGCGCAACCGGGGCGAGGACCAGGCCCTGCGCGAGGCCGTCGACGCCCGCAACGAGCTCGACGCCATCGCGTACCAGGTCGACAAGCGCCTCGCCGAGCTCGGCGACGCCGCACCCGCGCACGAGAAGGCACGCGCCGAGATGCTGGTGTCGGACGCCCGCGCGGCGGTCAAGGAGGAGGCGGGCGTGGAGCGGGTGCGGCCCCTGACGTCCGAACTGCAGCAGGTGCTGTCCGGGCTGCTGGCGCACCAGGGCGGCGCCGGCACGGCCGGTCCCGGCCAGGACACCACCGGGGACGGCGCGACCGGCGGCGGCCCGGCCGGCGGCGGTGGCGGTGACGACGACGTCATCGACGCCGAGTTCGACAAGGACTGAGGAACCTTCGACAAGGACCGAGGAACCGAGGAACCGCCATGCCGATCCACCCCAGGCAATCCGACCCGGCCGTGCCGGACCCGGCCGCTCCGGAAGGTGCCGTACGCCCGCCGGACCCGGCCGACCCGGCTCCGGAGGGTGCCGTACTCCCTCCGCGCGGGGACCTGCCGCCTGCGGGCTCGCCGGCCGGGGCGGGGCCCGACACGGACAAGGGACCCGGCCCCGACGCGGCCGGCGGCCCCGCCCCGGCCGAGGACGATCATGCGGCCGAGCTCAGGGAACTCGAGGACCGCTGGCGGCGCGCGCTCGCCGACCTCGACAACCTCCGCAAGCGCCATGCCAGGGAACTGGAACGGGAGCGGGCGGCCGAGCGGTCCCGCACGGCCGCCGCCTTCCTGCCCGTCCTGGACAACCTCGAACTCGCCCTGACCCATGCCGGAGCCGACCCCGACGCGATCGTGGAGGGCGTCCGCGCGGTCCGCGACCAGGCGGTGAACGTCCTCGCACTGCTCGGCTACCCGCGGCACGCGGAGACCGGCGTCGCCTTCGACCCGGCCAAGCACGAGGTGGTCGGCGTCGTCCAGGACTCCGACGCCCCACCGGGCACCGTCGTCGAGGTGCTGCGCCCGGGCTACGGGGACGGCCAACTCCAGCTCAGGCCCGCCGCCGTGACCGTCGCGAAGCGGGAGTGAGCGGTCATGGCACGGGACTTCTACCAGGTGCTGGGCGTGTCACGGACCGCGAGCCAGGACGAGATCCAGCAGGCCTACCGCAAACTCGCCCGCAAGTACCACCCCGACGTCAACAAGGACCCCGAGGCGGAGGAACGCTTCAAGGACCTCAACGAGGCGTACAGCGTCCTGTCGGACCCCAAGACCCGGGCCCGGTACGACCGCTTCGGCGAGGACTTCCGGAAGGTCCCCGAGGACTGGGAGGAGCGGGTCGGTGCCGGCACCGGACCCGGCGGTGGCTTCCGCGGCCGCAGGACCGCGGGTGCGGGCGGCCCCCGTGTCCGCTACACCGGCTTCGGAGACGACTTCGGGGCGGAGGGCGTCGACATCGAGGACCTGCTCGGCTCGCTCTTCGGAGCGGGCGCCGGCCCCGGCGGTGTACCGGGGGCCGACCAGGAGGCCGAGCTGCCGCTCACCGTCGAGGAGGCGTACCGGGGCGGCCGCCGCACCGTCACGCTCGCCGGCCCGGACGGGCAGCCGCGACGGTACGAGGTGAACGTACCCTCTGGCGTCACCGACGGGCAGCGCATCCGCCTGGCGGGCGAGGGCGGCCGGGGCAGCGGTGGCGCCGCCGCCGGGGATCTGTATCTGCGGGTGAGCATCCGACCGCACCCCCTCTTCCGGCTGGACGGCCGGGACGTGTACGCGCAGCTCCCGGTCACCCCCTGGGAGGCCGCGCTGGGCGCCACGGTTCCGATGCCCACCCCGGGCGGCGACACGGCCAAGGTCACGGTGCCCCCCGGCTCGTCCAGCGGCCGGAGACTGCGGCTGCGCGGCGAGGGCATGCCGAACCCCCGCGGCGCCGACGGCAACCTCTACGCCGAACTCCGCGTCATGGTGCCACCCGAGCTCAGCGACCGGGAGCGCGAGCTGTTCGAGGAGCTCGCCGCCACCTCTTCGTACGACCCCAGGAGGACGTCATGAGCGACCGACCCTCATGGGGGACGACCGGTGACCGGACCGCACGGGCCGACACGGGCGGGCGCCCTGAACGGATCAGCGCCGGCGTCACGGCAGTGCGGTACCCGCTCGTCCCCGTGCCCAGGCTCTCCCTGGACAGCGTGGCCCGCCGCGCCGGCGTCCACCCCGACCTGGTCCGGCGGTTCGTCGCCCTGGGCCTGGTCGAGGCAGAGCGCGACGCCGCCGGACGCCTGGTGTTCGAACCCACGGCCCCGGCGGTCATCGCCCGCGTTCAGCGGCTGCGCTCCGGTCTGTGCCTCAACTACGCATCCATCGGTCTGGTGCTCGACCTGCTGGACCGCATCAGCCTGCTCGAAGCCGCACTGCGCCGCACCGGTACGAGGAGTGACATACCGCCATGGACATGAACCGTCTCACCCAGAAGTCACAGGAAGCCCTCCAGGAGGCGCAGACCGCCGCCGTCCGCATGGGCCAGACCGAGGTCGACGGTGAGCATCTGCTGCTCGCGCTGCTCGACCAGGAGGACGGCCTGATCCCGCGGCTGCTGCGGCAGGCGGGCGGGGAGCCCGACGAGCTCCGTGCGGCGGTGGGGCAGGAGCTGTCCCGCCGGCCCAAGGTGACCGGCCCTGGAGCGGCGCCGGGCCAGGTGTTCGTCACCCAGCGCCTGTCCCGGCTGCTCGACGCGGCCGAGCGGGAGGCCAAACGCCTCAAGGACGAGTACGTGTCCGTGGAGCACCTCCTGCTGGCCCTGGCCGAGGAGGGCTCGTCCACCGCCGCCGGACGGCTGCTCAAGGAGCACGGCATCACCCGGGACTCGTTCCTGAGCGCGCTGACCCGGATCCGCGGCAACCAGCGCGTCACCTCCGCCAACCCCGAAGTCGCCTACGAGGCTTTGGAGAAGTACGGCCGTGATCTGGTCGCCGAGGCCAGGGACGGCAAGCTCGACCCGGTGATCGGCCGGGACGCCGAGATCCGCCGTGTCACCCAGATCCTGAGCCGCAAGACCAAGAACAATCCGGTTCTGATCGGTGACCCGGGTGTCGGCAAGACCGCCATCGTGGAAGGCCTGGCCCAGCGCATCGTCCGCGGCGACGTGCCCGAAGGACTGCGCGACAAGACCGTGTTCGCACTCGACATGGGCTCGCTGGTGGCCGGGGCGAAATACCGCGGCGAGTTCGAGGAACGCCTCAAGGCCGTACTGTCCGAGGTGAAGGCGGCCCAGGGGCACATCCTGCTCTTCGTCGACGAACTCCACACCGTCGTGGGCGCGGGCGCCGCCGAAGGAGCCATGGACGCGGGCAACATGCTCAAGCCGATGCTCGCGCGCGGCGAACTCCACATGATCGGCGCCACCACCCTCGACGAGTACCGCAAGTACATCGAGAAGGACGCCGCCCTCGAACGCCGCTTCCAGCAGGTCCTGGTCGACGAGCCGAGCGTGGAGGACACCATCTCCATCCTGCGCGGGCTGCGCGAACGCCTGGAGATCTTCCACGGTGTGAAGATCCAGGACAACGCGCTGGTGTCCGCGGCCACCCTCAGCCACCGCTACATCACCGACCGGTTCCTGCCCGACAAGGCCATCGACCTCGTCGACGAGGCGTGCGCCCGGTTGCGTACCGAGATCGACTCGATGCCCGCCGAACTGGACGAGATCACCCGCCGCGTCACCCGCCTGGAGATCGAGGAGGCGGCCCTCTCCAAGGAGACCGACCCCGCGAGCAAGAGCCGGCTCGAGGAACTGCGCAAGGAACTCGCCGACCTGCGGGGGGAGGCCGACGCCAAACACGCCCAGTGGGAGGCCGAACGGCAGGCGATCCGCCGTGTGCAGGAGCTGCGCCAGGAACTGGAGCAGGTCCGCCACGACGCCGAGGAGGCCGAACGCGCCTACGACCTCAACCGCGCCGCCGAACTGCGCTACGGCCGACTCCAGGACCTCGAGCGCCGGCTGAAGGCCGAGGAGGAGCAACTGGCCGCCAAGCAGGGGGAGAAGCGGCTGCTGCGCGAGGTCGTCACCGAGGAGGAGATCGCCGAGATCGTCGCCGCCTGGACCGGTGTGCCCGTCGCCCGTCTCCAGGAGGGCGAACGCGAGAAGCTGCTGCGCCTCGACGAGATCCTGCGCGAGCGCGTCATCGGCCAGGACGAGGCCGTCAAACTCGTCACCGACGCGATCATCCGCGCTCGCTCCGGCATCCGCGACCCGCGCCGTCCCATCGGCTCGTTCATCTTCCTCGGCCCCACCGGAGTCGGGAAGACCGAGCTGGCCAAGACCCTCGCCCGGGCCCTGTTCGACTCCGAGGAGAACATGGTGCGGCTCGACATGAGCGAGTACCAGGAGCGGCACACCGTCAGCCGGCTCATGGGCGCACCGCCCGGATACGTCGGCTACGAGGAGGGCGGCCAGCTCACCGAGGCCGTGCGCCGCAAGCCGTACTCGGTCGTGCTGTTCGACGAGGTCGAGAAGGCGCACACCGACGTCTTCAACACCCTGCTGCAGATCCTCGACGACGGCCGCATCACCGACGCCCAGGGCCGCACCGTCGACTTCCGCAACACCGTGATCATCATGACGTCCAACATCGGCTCCGAGCACCTCCTCGACGGCGCCACCGCCGACGGCGAGATCAAGCCGGACGCCCGCGCCCTGGTGATGGGCGAACTGCGGGGGCACTTCCGCCCCGAGTTCCTCAACCGCGTCGACGACATCGTGCTGTTCAGGCCGCTCGGTGAGCGGCAGATCGAGCAGATCGTGGAGCTGCAGTTCAACGAGCTGCGAAGCCGCCTCGCCGAGCGTCGCATCACCGTTGAACTCACCGATTCGGCCCGGGAGCTGATCGCCCACCAGGGCTACGACCCGGTGTACGGGGCCCGGCCGCTGCGGCGCTACATCTCCCACGAGGTCGAGACCCTCGTCGGGCGCGCCCTGCTGCGCGGCGACGTACAGGACGGCGCCACGGTCCGCGTCGACGCCCAGGCCGGAGAGCTGGTGGTCACCTATGACCAGCCCGAGGACGTGAAGGGAGCGCAGGCGGCATGAGCACTGTTCAGGCCACGAACGTCACGTGCCCGCACTGCGGGCGCAGGAACCGGGTGCCCGTGTCCGCCGAGGGCCGCCCCAGGTGTGGCAACTGCAAGCAGCCTCTGCCGTGGATGGCGGACGCGGGCGACGACGACTTCGCCGAGGTCGTCGAGCGGGCCGACGTGCCCGTCGTGGTCGACCTGTGGGCCACCTGGTGCGGCCCCTGCCGCATGGTGAGCCCCGCACTGGAGAAGGTGGCCACCGATCTCGCCGGCCGCATCAAACTCGTCAAGGTCGACATCGACCAGAACCCGCGTCTCGCGCAGCGGTTCGAGGTCCAGGCGGTTCCGACACTGCTGGTCCTCGACAAAGGACAGACCATCGCACGGCAGGCGGGTGCCGCACCCGCCCCTGCCCTGCGGCGCTGGGTGGAGCAGTCGATCGCGGGCCGTGAACCGGCCGGGAAAGGGTGATCAGCCATGACCGTACGAACCGACCCCCACCTCGCGCTCGTCCGGCCGGTCCAGCCACGGACCCCCGAAGGGTGTGAAGAGTGTCTGCTGCTCGGCTCCCCGTGGGTCCACCTGCGGCTCTGCCTGACCTGCGGCCACGTCGGCTGCTGCGACTCCTCGCCGAACAAGCACGCACGCCGTCATGCCGCCGCCGACGGCCATCCGATCGTGTCGTCGCTGGAGCCCGGCGAGGACTGGCGATGGTGCTTCGTCCACGAGGCGTTCGTGTGATGTCCGCCGACGAGACGCGGCCCAACGCGGCGCAGGTGCCGGACGAGACGGAGGAGAGCGGCCCCTTCGAGACCGCCGACATCTACGGCGCCTATCCCCGCCTGCCGGAGGACCAGATCGACCGCCTGGCGCAGCGTGGCCGGCGGCGCGAAGTCGACGCCGGCGATGTGCTGATCCGGGAGGGGGAGCGGTGCGAGACCTTCTACGTCGTCCTCAGCGGCTCGGTCTCCATCGTCGAGGGCTACGGCACGCCCGACGAACGTCTGCTGCGTGTGCACGGCCCCGGCCGCTTCATCGGCGAGCTCGGTCTCCTGAACGGGCAGGTGGCCTTCTACACCGCCGTGATCAGGGACGCCGGTGAGGTCCTCGCCGTGTCCATGGATCAGCTGCGTGACCTGGTGGCCCGGGACTCCGTCCTCGGCGATCTGGTGCTGCGCGCCTGCCTCGGCCGGCGTGCTTTGCTCGTCGGGCAGGGCGCCGGTTTCCGCATCGTCGGTTCGCGCTATTCGCCCGACACCCGGCGGCTGCGTGAGTTCGCCGCGCGCAACCGGCTGCCGTACCGCTGGATCGATCTGGAGACGGACGAGGAGGCCGAGGAGCTGCTGCGCCGTTTCGGCGTGGGCCCGGAAGAGACGCCGCTCGTCATCTGGCGGGACACCACTCTGCTGCGCAACCCCAGCAACGCGGAACTGGCCCGGCTCATGGGCCTGCCCTCGCTGCCTGCGGGAAACCATCACGGCGATCTCCTGATCGTCGGCTCCGGACCCGCCGGTCTCGCCGCCGCGGTGAACGCCGCCTCGGAGGGTCTCGGTACGACCCTGGTCGAGGCGATGGCCACCGGCGGTCAGGCCGGGACGTCGTCCCGCATCGAGAATCTGCTCGGCTTCCCCTCCGGCATCTCCGGCGCCGAGCTCACCGACCGCGCCGTGCTCCAGGCCGACAAGTTCGGCGCCCGGATCAGCGTTCCGGCGGAGGCGGCCCGCCTAGAACCGCGCGACGGCCATTACGCCGTCGGGTTCGCCGACGGCAGCGAGATCAGCGCCCGCTCCGTCGTCCTGGCCACCGGCGCCCGCTACCGACGCCTCCACGTGCCCGGCATCGAACGCCTGGAGGGAACGAGCGTCCACTACTCGGCGACCGTCTACGAGGCCCGGCAGTGCCGCACCGACCCGGTGGCCGTCGTCGGCGGCGGCAACTCCGCGGGCCAGGCCGTACTCTTCCTGGCCGGGTACGCACCGCAGGTGTATCTGCTCGTCCGTGGGCCGAGCCTCGAGGCACACATGTCGCGCTACCTGATCGATCAGGTCGAGCGCCACCCGCGGGTGCGCGTGCTGCTGCACACCGAGGTGACCGAGGCACTCGGCGACAAGGTGCTGGAGGCGGTCACCGTGGTCGACCACCGTACGGGCGAGCATCAGCAGCTCGCGGTGCGGTCCCTGTTCGTCTTCACCGGCGCCGAGCCCCACACCGAGTGGCTGTCCGACGCGCTCGCCCTCGACGCGCGCGGCTTCGTGCTCACCGGGGCCGAGGCGCAGGCCTGTTCCGTCCCCGGACTGTGGCAGAGCCAGGGCCGCGACTGCCTGACGTTGGAGACCAGCCTGCCTGGTGTCTTCGCCGTCGGCGACGTCCGCAGCGGCTCGGTGAAACGCGTGGCCTCCGCGGTCGGTGAAGGCGCGATGAGCATCCACTTCGTGCACCGCCACCTGGGCCACACGGCCGCGCCCGGCGGCACCGACAGCTCCCCGCGTACCCGTCAGAAGGAGTCCGCGTGGCTCGGATGACCCCGAAGAGAGACGAGATCACGAGCAGGAGAAGGAGGCGATGGGAATGACTACGCCCGTCCGGCACCAACGGGGTGCGGCCATGCAGGCCAGGCCAGTTGGCTGGGCCCGCAATCCGCTGACGGAGTTCGACCAACTGCTCAGCGAGATGAGCGGACTGATCGAATCCACGATGGGAGCCGCGGCGCCCGCAGTCGCGTGGACACCCCTGGCGGACGTCACGGAGTCCGACGACGGTTTCCGCATCGAGATCGAACTCCCCGGTGTCAAGAGCAAGGACATCGACATCGAAGCGAACGGCCAGGAGCTGGTGGTCACCGGAGAGATCAAGGAGAAGGAACGCAAAGGTGTCCTGCGACGGAGCACCCGCCGCACCGGATCCTTCGAATACCGGCTGCGGCTGCCCGGAGAGGTCGACACGGACAAGATCAACGCGCAGATGTCGGACGGGGTGCTCTCCATCACCGTCCCCAAGGCCGAGGTGGCGAAGCCCCGGCACGTCGAGATCCGCGAGGCGAGTGAAGGCACCGGGAACGACGGCTGACGCGCGGGCCGCGGTTTCGGACACCCGTCCGGCACCGCGGTCGGGCCGGCGAGTCACGGCGTCGGGGGTGAGTCATGAGGGACGTCCCCTCATGGCGGTGGAGACCGCTTCACCGCGGTGGAGACCCGTTGCCGGCCCCCTTGCGGCGCCTCAGGCGCCAGGTGCGCAGCAGCCGGCGGGGGAGCAGGCCCAGCGGCGCCCGCCGGCCCATGTCCGCCGAGTCCTCGCGGTCGAATGCCTGCGCGTCACGCTCGGCGTCCTGGGGCGTCGGATACCGCTTGCTCCCCTGGGCACCGCACCCACGGGCGCAGCGCCAGCGCATCGTGTCCCCGGACTGACCCGTGACGCACCCGGAACGAAAGGCCCACGCATATGGTTGATACAGGCTTCTCCTCGTTCGACACCATGGTGGACAAGGCCAATCGGCTCCTCAAGGACGTCGAAGAGGCCTTCGGATGGCCCAGGGAACGGCGCAAGCAGTCCTACGCGGCGCTGCGGGCGGTGCTGCACCCGCTCCGGGACCGTCTCCCCGTCGAGACGGCCGTACAGTTCGGCGCCCAGATGCCGACCCTCATCAGGGGCATCTACTACGACGGTTGGAAACCGGCCGACTCGCCGGTGAAGATGAGCAATGAGGAGTTCTTCGCACGGGTCCGGAGTGAATTCCCCTATACGGTCCACGGTGGCACCGACCAGCTCGTGCGCACCGTCCTGAAAACCCTGGCGCTGCACGTGAGCGCCGGCGAATGGGAACATCTGAAATCCCGGGTGCCGAACTCGTTCGCCGCGCTCCTGCCGTGACGTGGTCACGGATCAGGGGGCTGCCACTCGAACAGCAGAATGGTGGCGTCGTCGCTGAGCCTGTTCTGCCGGTGATCGAGGATGGAATGGATGAGCAGACGCAGCACTTCCGGGGCGTTCTGCCCCGCCGCGGTGGACCGGATGATGTAGTCGGTGAAGCGCTCCAGCCCGAACTCCTCGCCCGCCTCGTTGCGTGACTCGACGACGCCGTCCGAGTACAGCAGGATGCGGTCCCCGGGTTCGAGGCGGACCTCGTGCACCTGACGGGCGGTCCCGGCGAGACGCGCCGGCAGCCCCAGAGGAGGCTCAGAGGGCCTGTCCAACGCCGCGTGGAGCAGACGGTGGCGACGGATGAGCAAGGGAGGCGGATGCCCGCAGTTGCACCACCGCAGCACACCAGTGGGAATGTGCAACTGTGTGAAGACCCCCGTGCAGAACTGATCCGGCAGCCACTTCGCCAGCGCATCGTCCACCTTGCCCACGAGTTCGGCGAGGCCCGCCCCACTACGGCGGGCATTACGGCAGCCCGCCATGGCGACCGACGTCGCGAGTCCGGACGCCAGATCGTGCCCCATGCCGTCCAGGACCGTGGTGTGCAGAAGGTCCTCGGTGAATACGTGGTCGAAAGCGTCGCCACCCAGTTCGTACGCGGGCTCCAGAGCCGCCGTCGAGACAACGCGCCCGGTGCCGATCGACCGGGGCGGCAGAAAGGCCCTCACCATCTCCGTGGGCAGATGCATCGGCCTGGTACGCATGCGCTGCGCGATGGTGTCACTGTAGGTGCGCTTGGACGTGATGATCAGCGCGAGGAGCAACGCCGTCGTTCGGCAGCGCCGCAGCCTCAGCCCGTCCAGGGTGCCCACGGTGAATTCCACGACGCCCAGCCGCTCCGCTCCGTCGGCCAGGGGCAGCCATACGTCCAGCTCGCCGGACGGGGTTTCCTCCACGCGCAGAGAGTTGGTGCGGTAGGTCCACCCTGCCAGCGACGTGTCGAGGTCCATGTCCGGCTCGGCCTCGACAAAGGGCACCAGCAGTCTTTGCTGGATGTCGACCAGATAGATCGCCGCCGTACCCAAGCCGACGGCCTCGGTGTACCGGTTCAGGGCGACGGGCAGTTCCGCGGGCGACGCCAGCTGGGCCGCCCGGACGAGTTCCTCCAGCAGCAGCTCCCCCGACCCGACGGACGGGTTCCTGTCCATGCATCCGATGATCCCCGCGGGACCGAGCCGCCACAATCCGAGCGCTCGGGCAACTGGGTGTAGCGCTGCGGCACGGGCCCTGCACATCGCACAGCCTGCCGCCCCTGCCGTAACCGCGACCGCGCCCCTACAGAAGCAGGTCGAAGACGGCTCGGGCTTCGTCCCAGTGCTGCGTCTGGGGGTTCTTCAGGTCGGGGTGGAGGATCTTGAAGCTCTGGGCCAGGGCGAGGCTGAGTCCGCCGATGATCTCGGGATAGGCCGCCTCGGTGTCCTCGTCGGGTGCGCGGTCGAGAGCGGGGTGGGTGGCGAGCTGTTCAAGGATGGGCTTGATTTCCAGTTCCTCGTCGATCGTCCGGAAGCGATGAATGCTCTCCTGCAGGCCCTTTGTGATCGGCAGGTCGCAGGTCCTGATGATGTCGCGCCCGTTGGCCTTGGCCGTGGCCTGGGCGACGGTCAGCAGGTCGTAGAGCTTGGTGTCGACGAAGTCGCTGTAACGCTTGAGATCGTTCTTGTCGACGTCCAGCCCTGCGGCCGTACGGAAGAACTTCTCGAACCTGGCGATGGACATCACGGTCATGACGGCAACCTCCGCCTCCGGGCGCCGGGCGGCTCCCGGCCCCCTGTCTCCCAGCCAGCGTGGCCGATGGAGCGCGCGAAGGCTTGCGCCTGCCGGGCCCAACGAGCGACCCGCGATTGCCCTGCCAGGACCATGAGCCCGACTGCCCGGGCGCCGGGGCCGGTGAACGGGGGGTCTTCCATGCGGGGGGTGGGCCTTCACGAGCTGCCCCGCCCTAGGGTCTTTCGTTTGGATCATGCCGGGCTCGCGGGGTCTGGCACCGCACCTCGCCGCGTTGTCGTCGGTTGCCATGGCGCCCTCCTCCGCCTTGCGATGCGCGGCACCGGACCCCACTCCCTGATCCGGCCTGATCCAAACGAAAGACCCTAGTGGGGCACGCTCGCCGGACGAGCGCGCCTACCTGGTCCGGCCGGCCCGGCCGAGCCGGACGGCCAACCGCAGGGGAGGACCGGAGAAGCTGCGGCCCGCGGTCCAGGCACTCGTCGACTTCCGCCAGCGGACAGGCCGCGATCGTCGTCGGCCGCGTGCCGATGTCCTGGGCGGCAGCCGGCTCGGGTTCGCCTTGTCGGGGCTCCCGACGCCGGACCCCGCCTCGGACGAGCCCCGTCCGAACACTGCCCGCATCACCTTCCTCGACATGTCGGCCCGGGACCTCTTCCCGAGCTGAGCGTGCACAGCGCCGATGCTGGACGAAGAAGTGGTGCGCCTGACCGACGCCCCCGGTACGCGCATCATCTTCAGCGGCGCCGACGAAGGCACCGAGTCCGCCGAGCGGCTGCGACTGCCGGCCACACTCACGTGAGAACGGGCGCCGTCCGAGCTCGGCGTTGCGCCGCCGGTCATCGCCGCGCAACGCCCAACGACGACGCAGGGGCAGAAGCCCCCGCCGGGGCAGACCGTCGTTCCACCACAGCGTCGGCTGTGGACCCGGGCTCAGGCGGCTGACCAGGCCGACGGGCTCCGCCGAAGAGCCGTCACGGCGACACGGCTGGTACGGCCACATCGAGGCCGCGGGCGGCGACGAGCCGGGCGCTGCCGTCGGCCAGGCGGTACGAAAGACCCACCACACCGAGACGGCCCTCAGCCACTCGATCGGCCAGGACTCGGGAGCGTTCCAGCAGCAGGTCCACCGTGTTCTCGATGTGCTCGGCCAGGATCTCGTCGGCGCTTTCGCGTCCGGCCGCCCGGGCCGAGAGCACGCTGGGGGTCACCCGCTCGACGACGTCACGAACGAAGCCGCCGGGCGTCCGCCCGTCCTCCAGGGCCGAGCAGGCCGCGGCGACGGCGCCGCACGAGTCGTGGCCGAGGACGACGACCAGCGGTGCGTCGAGTACGGCAGCCCCGAACTCGATCGATCCGAGCACCTCGGTTCCGGCGACATGGCCGGCGGTACGGACCACGAACAGGTCGCCGAGGCCACGGTCGAAGATGATCTCGGCCGCGAGGCGGGAGTCCGAGCAACCGAACAGCACGGCGAACGGACTCTGCGACGGTGCGGTCTCGGCACGGCGGAGTGCGTCCTGGTTGGGGTGCTCCGGCGTGCCGGCGACGAAGCGCTGGTTGCCCTCCATGAGGAGTTCGAAGGCGGCATGGGGGTCCGGGGTCTGGATCTTCTCAGGCATACCCGCAGCCTACGAAGCCGATGGGGCGGCTGCACAGCCTGGCTGCGTCGACCGCTTCTCCGCAGGAGTCCGCGGGCTCGCCGCAGCAGCCTCCCGCAGCCGTTCTTCGCCGGCGTCGCCAGGGAAGGGGTGGCGCAGGGCGCGCGGTCGAGCCACCCGCCCACGACTGAAGCCGGTCGTGGGAGCCGCTCCACGACCCGCTGCCCGAGCTGGCGGCAAACGCCGCCCCTGGAAGTGAACGAGACCTGTCGGGTCAGGCTCAGCCACCCTCTGGGGCAACGGTGTGATCCATTGCCTTCTGGACGGCGGGGATCAGGTCTGCGGTCCGTTCGAATTGGCCGCGCCGCCGGCGCCCGACCCCGGTGTGGTGTCGCCGACGCGTTCGGCCTGCTCTTTTGGCGCCGCCCCTCGCTCGCAGTGATGCGCGACCCTCCGACACGCTCGCCGTAATGGTGACCCGGGCGACCGCGCCGGCCGGTTGCCTGCGACCACAGGCGGCATGAATCGCCGGCCTCAGAGCCCCGGCATCACGGGGGCGCCGGGCCATCAGCAACTACAGTGCTGTAGAAGTCTCTTCTGGATCTTGCTCGCGCGACGAGCAGTCGTGCTCTCGGCAGCGGCGACCCGTCGCACACACGGAGGAGAAGAAGCAGCAGAATGCCGCAGCACCAAGATCAAGAGGCCGAGGCCGAGGCCAATGCCCCGTCCGGACGGCGACGAGTCGCCCTGTACTGCCGCGGTGTCACCGAGGCACGCTGGTTCGCGCTCACCGTCTTCGCCGTGATCCTCGGCAACGCCGTCCTGCTGGGGCTGGAGACGTACTCCGGTCTCGCCCAGGAGTGGCACAGCTGGTTACGGTTGGCCGAGCACGTCTGCCTGGCCGCCTTCACCGTCGAGATCGTGCTGCGCATGGCCGCGTACGCGGACAGGCCCCGCGCCTTTTGGAAGGACCCCTGGAACGTCTTCGACCTCGCGGTCGTCCTGTGTGCCTTCGCACCCGTCGTCCGTGAGAACACCACCGTGCTGCGGCTGCTCAGGCTGGCCAGGGTCCTGCGGACTGCCCGCTTCCTGCCCCAGGTGCGCATCGTGCTCGTCGCCGTGGGCCGCAGTCTCCCCGGCACCTTGAGCTTCCTGCTCGTCGGCGCCCTGCTGCTGTACGTGTACGCGATGGTCGGCTGGGTCTTCTTCGGCCGCCACGACCCCGAGCACTACGGCTCCATCGGTCGCGCAGTGCTCACCCTTTTCCTGCTGATGACCCTGGACGGGATCGGGGACGCCGTGCGCGCAGGCCTGGAGATCTCCCGCTGGAGCCTCCTCTACTACGCCTCCTATGTTTTGCTCGCGTCGTTCGTCCTGGTCAACGTCCTCATCGGTGTCGTTCTCACCTCTCTCGAGGAGGCCAAAGGCATGGACGAGGAGCGCGAGCAGCCACGAGCACGACGTCGGACACCGCGACCCCAGGACGAACAACTCCTGCTCCACCGCATCGAGGTGGCCCACCGCGCACTGGACGATCTCGAGCGGGACATCGCCCGGTCCACCGACTCCGCGCCGCTTCGAGTCGGCCACAGGGAACGCGACGTGCCCAGCCTGGACGGGCGGACGTGATGTCGATGCGGTGGTGATCTGCCGACCGTTGCCGGGCCGCCGCCGCGAAGGGGGTGCGAAGGCGAGCTCCTTGCCGCGCCGGCTTGCCGCGACGAGAGCGGCGAAGGGCGAATGCCTGACGCGGGCGGGTCCCTCGCCGTCGCGGCCCATCGAGGGCCGGTCGATCGACGCCGACCCGCGCCGTCCGCCACTGAGAATCGGCGACCGGGGTTCGATGAGCAGGTGCCCGGCTGTGTTCCCTGAGTTCAGCAAGGCCAGGAAGGCGGCGTCCCACAGCAGGTTGGCCGAGGAATCGGCGAGCCGCTCGGCGGACCTCGGGGAGCCCGTATCAAGCGGAGCCGGCCCGGCGGGCTTAGAGCTCCGAACAGAAGTGGAGCCCGGCTCACGACGCCTGGCCCGCACGCTCGCCGCGTTGCCGAAATCCCCTGGTAGCCCCGCTACCAGGGGCTTCAGGCGCCTTGCGATCGCACGCACCGGACGCCGCGAGATGATCGGGCTCCACTTCTGTTCGGAGCTCTTGGCGCGGGCCTGGGGAAGGGGAGTCGGGACGGTTTCGAGATGCGCGAGAGCGGCTCCCCTCGGGCGATGGCGCGCCCGGCGGTCTCTTGCTTCCGCGTGCCTGACCTATTGACGTATCGCGTGACGGACCGAAGAATTCGAGCCATTGTCTGACAACGTTGTCTGCTCGAGAGGTGCCGCACGTGCTGCCGAGATCCCCGATGGACCGCCGCCGCTTCATCCAACTCCTCGGCGCCACAAGTGCGCTGGCCTCCCTGCCTCTCGCCATCGGCAGCGGCACGGCTCTGGCCCACGGACGACAGCGGAGCCACACGGCATCCGACCCGGTGGCGGACATCTATCACCGGGTCCTGCTGAACCACACCCGTTGGACCGAATCCCAGTGGGACGCGGCTCGTGGCTACTACACGGACAAGGACTTCGGCTTCGCCGTCGTGCTCGGCCATGCGGTTCTGCTCACCCGCGGCAGCTACGACGAGGTCCGAGCGGGGACGGAGAAGCAGGTCCTCAAGGCTCGGACGATTGCGACCATCAAGCACTTCGCCGCGTCCAACAGACTGGCGGGCGGCACCCAATGGGGCCGGACACTGTTCTTCGACACCACGTTCCAGCTGTACTTCGTTCTCGCCGCGAGGCTGCTGTGGGACGACCTCGACGAGACCACTCGCTCCCGTGTCGACACCATCGCCCGAGAACAGGCCGCCTACACCACGGCGTTGGGCACGGGAAACGACCCGGCTTCGGGCAGCTGGACCCCTCGGGGCCTGCTCGGCGGCCACGAAGGAGACACCAAGCTCGAGGAGATGGGTGTCTACGCGCAGTCCCTGGCCCCGGGGCTGGCCTGGGCCGCGGACGACCCACGGCACGGTGACTGGGCCACAGCCTTCGGCGCGTGGTCGCGCAACGAGGCCGGACTGCCCCAGGCGGATCTGGCGAACCCGGCGCTCGTAGACGGGGTTTCCGTCTCCGACAACACCGCCCGCAACCTGTACGACACCTTCATCGTCGAGAACCACGGCTCGTTCGGACCCCACTACCAGGAGGAACTGTGGCGCACATCGGGCCGTAATGCCGCCCACTTCATCGCCGCGAGCCGGCCGCTGCCCCAGGTACTCACCAACCAGCCGAACGCCGACCAGCTGTGGAGCACCCTCCTCGGCGTGATGAGCGATGCCGGTGAGCCGCTGATGCCCATGGTCGACGACCGGGAGCACCTCTACGGCCGTGACGTCATCCCGCTCGCCTTCCTCGCCCAGGTGGTGGGGAACAGGGCCGCCGCCCGGGCGGAAGTCGCCTTGGCGGAGCGACTGGAGGCGTACCAGAGCTACCCGCCGGAATTCCGGATCGCGAAGTTCTCGGGCGAACCGAAGTACGAGCCGGAGGCCCGGGCGGAAGTCGCCATCAGCTACCTCCTGCACCTGTGGGCGAACGAACAGGGCCGTACGGTCCGCCCCCTCTCGGCGGACGAGCTGTTCGAACACGCTGCGGGTGTCACCGACTTCGGCCCCGGACCCGGCCTGGTGTCGCACCAGACGCCCACGGCATGGGCAGGTGCCGTGACCAAGCCCGGATTCGTGAAGTTCGCCTGGCAACCCGGCCACGACGACTGGCTCTTCAAGCTCAGCGGGTCCACGCCGATGTTCCTGCCGACGACCTCCCTCAAGGCGACGCGGCGCCAGGTGCGGACCTACCGCAGGATCCGGGACGGATTCGACGGCAGCGCCACGATGCTCCAGGTGGGGTCCGGGTACGCCGGATTCACCACGCTGCCCACCGGTGGCGTCGTGTACGCGACGTCAGGCGTCGCCGCGGGGGAGGGACGTCTGGAGATCCACAATCTGACCATGCCGGGCGTGCCCGGCCTGACCGGGGCGCGGACCTACCGCTTCGCCGAGGGAAGCGCCACCGTGGCCTCGGCAGACTCCCGGCCGGCCACATCGGCCGCGCGTGTCGACGAGGTGACGTTCGCGCGCACCGAGGTGCGGCATCTGCGCATGCTCGGTGTGCGGCCCGACCCCACCTACGGATACTCGCTCTTCGCGTTCGAAGCGCGCGACGGAGCGGACGGCGCCGATCTGGCCCGGACCGGTACGGCCACCGCCTCCTCCTACGACACCGGCAAGGAGCCGGCGCTGGCGGTGGACGGCAGCCCGACGACCCGGTGGGCGGTGTCACGGGGCGACCGCCCCCGCGCGGACAGCTGGCTGGCTGTCGATCTCGGGGCTCCGCACGCGGTGGACCGGGTCACCCTGCGCTGGGAGGCCGCCGCAGGGCGTGCCTATACGCTGCAGGGGTCGGCGGACGGACTTCAGTGGGAGGACCTTGCCTCCTGGCCGGTGCCCGACGTCACCAGCCGGGGCGGATGGCTGGACGTCGACGGCCGCGCGGGCCTGGTGGTGCGAGGGGCCGCCTCCGGGCTGACGGTCCACCAGGACGAGATCATTCTGGCCGACGGGCCGGCCGCGCCTCTCCTCGTCGAGGGACTCCCCGGCGCCTCGCCGCGTACCCTGCGCGAGCGCTCCACGGCGCCCACGCCACGAACGGACTCCGAAGCCGTCCGCGCCGCCCTCACCGACGAGCACCTCAGCCTGTTCAACCTGTCGGACGAGCCCGTCACCACGCGCGTCGACGTACCGCAGACCGGGAGCCCGAGGCTGCTGTTCGAGGGACACCAGACCCTCACCGAGGGCGGTACCGCCTACGACGCCGAACTCGACGCGGGCGAAGCCCGGCTGCTGCCACCACGGCTTACCGTGCGCCCGCTCGACAGCCGCCCTCTGCCTGTGGGTCTGCGGGCGCGTGTGGTCGACGGCGCGACGGTCGAACTGACGGGGCCCGCCTGCCGCGTGCAGGTGACCGCCCAAGGGCGCAGTGAGGTGGCGGTGGTCCGCGCGGGCCGCACCACGACGGTCACGGTGAAGCGGGCCACCGCCTACCCTCTGCGCGATCTGGCACTGGGGTGCACGGTGTTCCCGACCAGCCCATTGCCGCCAGGCATGTCGGACCCGTCCGCCGCCGTCGACGGCGATCCGGCGACGGCGTGGACCCCCGGCCCGAACGGCCGCCTGGTCGTCGACCTGGGCGCCCGGCACCGTGTCCGCGACATCCGCACGGAATGGACCAGCGGCCACGTGCCCGGACTACGCGCCGAGTTCAGCGGTGACGGCCTCACCTACACCCCGGCCGGTCAGCTCACGGGCCGCGGACGCGACCGGCACCTCAGCACGGACATCACCGCCCGCTACGTGGCCCTGGCGACCGACGCGGGACACGAGGGCGGGGCCCGCCTGAAGCATCTGTCCCTGCAGTGACGTGCCAGGGGCGCTCCAGGCCGACCGTTCACCCACGGCGCCGTGGCCCTGCATTTCCCCGACCCCCTGCTGCCGGCCGGGAGGGCCGGAGACGCCGACGGTCACGAGGGGGACACAATGCCCATGGTCGGGCCCATGGCCGGCCCGACCACAACCCTCACCGCGGGCTCGCGGGGCTGCGGACATCCGCGTCATCTGCCGGCGTTCGGTCGGCGGATGACGTGAACGCCCGGCCGCCGCGCCCTTCCTGCCGCACCCCGGTGAGCGCGGTCCGCGGGTGCGCGACAGGACACCAACAGGCCCCGAGGGGGCTGCCTGCGCGTCGGTACACCTCGCTCTGCGTAACCGGACAACCGAGGCCATGGGGCGGTACTGCGCACCGGCAGCACTCGACGCGACTGCGCGCACGTCTCTGTCCGGTGCGCAGTCACGAACCGCGCGGCTGGCCCGCCGGACACCTCGGTCGGCAGATGATGACGGACCTGAGCCGAGCACGGTAGGTGTCATCAAGGCCCTCCGTCGGCCTGCGGTTTCGACGGGACGAAGCAGCTCTGGTCGTCACCGGTGAGGCAAGCGGTTCGTCACACGCCCTGACTCGGCGGCATTCCTGGGCCCCCCGACATGAGGGTGCGTGGCAGGTCGACAGTTCATTGGATCAGGTCGGTGTGTGGATGGTCGGGGGAGGTCGGGCACACGTAGATCTGCATGTTGTCCGTGCTGCCTACTTCCACCCTTGTCGGCTGCGAGGGGTACCGGACCAGGCCGCGAGAGCCAGCGAGCGCGGTGGCCTGCTCTTCCTGCGGCGCCCAACTGCGACCCTCACCACCGTTCCACTCCCGGGAAGCAATCGTCAGCAGCGGGACCATCTGGACTCCGCAGGTAGCACAGTGACGGGGGATGGGATCGGTGCGGCCCCAAGGTGGCCAACCACCGACCTTCCAGCCGGGTGCGTTGCCCAGATGAAGGGAGTAGAACTCGCGCGGATAGGGCGCGTAGGAGCTGTCCAGGCCGGCACCGGCCGTCTGCCACCTGTTCCAGTCCTCCAGCATCCGCTGCAGCTCCGGGCTCAGATCCAGGCTGTTGGGGTACTCGGTGATCGCCTCTGGCGCCAGCACGCAGGGCTCTGGCACATAACCCGGATAGTCCGCCTCGTACGGTTCCGGCGGTGTGCTGTGGATGTCGCCGACCTCCGCGGCCGACCGCCAGAACACCGCAGTCGCCGGCTTGCAGTCCGGTTCGTGTTCGTACGGGCACCATAGAACCTGAAGCAGATCGGCCTGCCCGGGCGGCCGCAGCAGGGGTATGTCACGCAGGAACAGCTGGGCTACGGGCAACAGCGGGACCGGGCATTCGGCGGGCCAGGGAGGGCCGGCGTCGAGCCACGCGGCAGCGCGTTCCTCGAGCGCTTCCTCCTCGGGCGTGTACGCCGGAGGCCGGTCATCAGGGCGCCACCAGGACTGCAGCCGTCTTTGGCGCCGCACCTCGGTCAGCGACTCACGAAATCCAGTGTCCACGTGCAGATGCACGTCTTCGCAGTGCGGCCACGGCTCCCCTGCCGGCCACAGCAACGGGCCGCCGACCGAGCTGTCCCTGACCGAAGGCGACCCCGGACGTGGGTGCAATCGGATGGCAGGTCGGGCCAACGGGGCCAGTTCCGGGAAGACCGCGGTCACCTGGACGGGCCGCGGCGGAGTAGTACGTACGAAAGCCATGCCGGTGATCCTGTCACCAGCCACCGACAGTCCGCTGCGGCCTCAACCCGCATCACCGCTCAACCAGCCACAACGCCCACCGACCCGGCCACGGTGACGACAAGCCTGCCTGCGTGACGACTGTCGTGCCTCAGCTCACAGACCTCCGTAGATCATTTACGGGACAGCCCCTACTGCTGTGACCGGGCAGGTTCGCGAGCCGGTGATCTCTTCGGCCCGCACCTCGCGGCGGTTCCGGTTCCTTGCGGTTCTTCGTGGACCGGGCGGACGACAGGATCAGGAGCGCCAGCCGCCTCCCCGACACAGGCGTGCCGGGCCGGACGGTGCCGCGGCTGCGACCTCCGTCCGGCCCGGGGTCTCAGGTGTGGCTCACGAGCCGTGGGTGCTCGTACTCGCAGGCGTCGTCGATGCCGTGGGTGTCCCAGGCGGGGAAGGGACTGTCCGGCGGCAGCTTCTCACCGTCGTCCGTCAGGCATTCGGTGAGCGCCGAGTGGAGCGCTTCGGCGTCCAGGTGGGTGCCGATGAAGACCAGTTCCTGGGCCTCGGTGCCACCGGAGTCCTGGGCGGGGGAGGGCTCGAAGCGTGCGACGGAGCCGGCCTGGGACCACAGGCCCGTCACGAGCGGGCGGTCGGCCAGGGTGAAGAAGCCCTTGGACCGCAGGATCTCCCCGTACCGTCCGCTGTCCATCCCCTCGGTGACGAACTCCCACAACCGCACGGGGTGGAAGGCCCGTTCCGAGCGGAAGACGGTGGAGGAGATGCGGTACTCCTCCGTCTCGGGGACATGGTCGCCGTTGAGCTCCATGAGCCAGCCATGTGCTTGCTGAGCCCGTTCCAGGTCGAACAGACCGGTGCCCAGGACTTCCCTGCCGTCCACGTGCCCGTGCACGGCCGACACGATGCGGGCCGCCGGGCTGAGGCGGGTGAGGGTCGCCCGCAGCCGGTCGGCGGCGGACGCGTCGACCAGGTCCAGCTTGTTGAGGACGATGACGTCCGCGAACTCGATCTGGTCCATCAGCAGGTCGCTGACGGTGCGTTCGTCGTTCTCGTACTGGTCCAGGCCGCGTGCGACCAGGTCGTCGCCACCGGCCAGTTCGGGGAGGAAGTTGGCCGCGTCGACGACCGTGACCATCGTGTCCAGGCGGGCGAGGTCGCCCAGCGTGGCGCCGTCGTCACGGGCGAACGCGAAGGTCGCCGCGACCGGCATGGGCTCGGAGATGCCGCTGGACTCGATGAGCAGGTAGTCGAACCGGCCCTCGCGGGCCAGTCGGTCCACCTCGACCAGGAGGTCGTCACGGAGGGTGCAGCAGATGCACCCGTTGGTCATCTCGACCAGCTTCTCCTCCGTCCGTGACAGGGCGGCCTCGCCGCCGCGCACCAGCGCCGCGTCGATATTGATCTCGCTCATGTCGTTGACGATCACCGCGACGCGGAGCCCTTCGCGGTTGGTCAGCACATGGTTGAGCAACGAGGTCTTTCCGGCGCCCAGGAAGCCCGAGAGGACCGTCACCGGCAGCCGCGTGGGCGCGGGCTCAGCCATCGGGGCGCAGCAGGCCGCGCTCGTACGCCTTGGCCAGACGCCGAGGGACCAGGTGGGCCACGCCGTCGACGGTGACGGGGACCAGTTGGGGCGTCGCCGCCTTCCATCGGGCGCGGCGGTGGCGAGTGTTGGAGCGGGACGTCTTCCGCTTGGGAACAGCCATGGGAAGTGACCTCCTCGGTGAGTGCGTGGGTGCGACCAGGACTCTACATGAAAATGGTAACCATGAGCAGAAGGGCTTCCTTGGCGCCGCGTGCGCATCCCTGGGGGCAGGTGTGCCGCCCGGGGTGGCGGGTGCCGTGGTCGGGCGTGGTGGGGTCGTGGATACGCCCGGTCGTGGCTCCGCCGAGCCGCGACCGGGCGCCTGCCTTCCGGGGTTACCCGGCGGTCACCAGGACGACTTGGTGACTCCGGGAAGGAATCCGGCGTGTGCCTGCTCACGCATCCGGACGCGGGAGAGGCCGAACTTGCGCAGGTGCCCGCGGGGTCGGCCGTCCACGCTGTCGCGGTTGCGGACCCGGGTCGCGCTGGCGTCGCGCGGCTGACGGCGCAACTCTGCGACGGCTGCGGCGCGTTCGGTGTCCGGGGTGCTGGAGCGGCGGATGATCCGCTTGAGTTCGGCGCGGCGGGCGGCGTGTCGCCCGACGATCTCCTTGCGCTTCTCGTTCTGTGCGATCTTGCTCTTCTTCGCCATCAGACCTTCCCTCCCCGGGCGCGGATGCGGGCGACCGCAGCCTCGACGCCGATGCTGTCGACGGTCTTGATCGCCTTGGCGCTCAGTGTCAGCCGGACGTGCCGGCCCTCGCTCGCCAGCCAGTAGCGCTTGCTCTGGATGTTCGGGTCGAAGCGGCGCGAGGTGCGCCGGTGCGAGTGGGAGATCTTGTTGCCGAAGCCCGGCTTGGCGCCGGTCAGTTGGCAGTGGGCGGACAAGGGGTTACCTGCCTTTTCGTAGTCGGGTCACGGGTTCTGGTTTTAGAAATGAAAACCGTTGTCATATATTACCGGCATGGCACGCAACGAACGCCGCCCCGTCATCAAGCTCCGCTCCACCGCCGGCACCGGCTTCACCTACGTCACCCGCAGGAACCGCCGCAACGAGCCGGACCGGATGGTGCTGCGCAAGTACGACCCGATCGCCCGCAAGCACGTCGACTTCCGCGAGGAACGCTGACCCGTCCGTGGCCTCCACCCGACCTCTGTGACCTCGAAGGACACCTCATGAAGCCCGCAATCCACCCCGCCTACGGCCCCGTCGTCTTCCGCGACCGGGCGGCGAACTACGCCTTTCTCACCCGCTCCACCATGACCAGCGACAAGACGATCGAGTGGGAGGACGGCAACACCTACCCGGTCGTCGACGTCGAGATCTCGAACATGAGCCACCCCTTCTACACCGGCACGGCGCGCGTCCTGGACACCGCCGGACGGGTCGAGCGGTTCGAGCGCCGTTACGGCCGGATCGGGGAGAAGTGATGGAGAGGCAGGCCCGGTTGCCCGTCGTGATCGTCGGCGGGCTGCACTCCGCGGCGCGAAAGGAAGCCGTGGATGGTCTGCTGCGCACCGTGCCCGGCAGCACCGCACTCCACCACGACCTGTCCGCCGCGGCCGACGGCACCGTGCTCCGCCTGGTGCGGGACGCCTCGGGAGAGCTGTCCCGCGGCGTCACGCCGCTCATCAACGACTGCGCCTGCTGCGCTCTGCGCGAGGATCTGGTGCCCGAGCTGGAGCGGCTCGCCGACAGCGGCCTCACCCGGCTCGCCGTCGTCGAACTGTGGGACTCCGTCGAGCCGAGGGCGATGGCCGAAGTCATCGCCGCACATGGCGCCGGCGTACTCGAACTCACCAACGTGATCACGGCCGTCGACCCGGCGCTCGTCCTGCCCTGCATCGGCAACGGCGACGACCTCGCCGAGGCGGGCCTCGCCGCAGCGGCCACCGACCAGCGCACGGTCGGCGACACCTGGGCCCGGCAGCTGGAATACGCCCCCGTCCTCGCCGTCGTCGACAGCGACCTGGCCGATGACGAGGACCGGGCACTGCTCACCCAGCTCCACCCGACTGCCCGCCGGGCGCCGGCTGGATCAGCAGAGCTCGCCCAACTGGCCTTCGCGGGCTTCGATGTCGAAGCCGCGGCCGCCGCACAGCACCCCGCCTGCGCCCTCCTCCCGCAGGACGCCGACGAGGCCGGCGTCGCCACCTTCGTCTGGCACCGCGCCCGGCCCTTCCACCCCGAACGTCTCTACCAGGCGCTCGAGGACCTGTGCTGCGCCGCCGCCCGCAGTCGCGGCCGGTTCTGGCTCGCCGACCGCCCCGACACCCTGCTCGCCTGGGACTGCGCCGGTGGCGCCCTGTGCGTGGAGAGCACCGGACCGTGGCTCGCCGCACTGCCGGACGCCGCCTGGGAGATGGTCCCGCCCGTGCGCCGGGCGGCCGCCGCGCTGGACTGGCACGACGAGCACGGCGATCGCTGCCAGCACCTGGTCTTCACCTCACCCGGCCTCGACCGGGACAACATCGAGCAGCTCCTGGACTCCTGCCTGCTCACCGACACGGAGTACGCCGCAGGCCGGGAGGTGTGGAAGCACCTGCCGCGCGCCTTCGACGCCCTTCTCGACGCCGCCTGACCGCCTCGGCACAGGCAGGCACCCGCAAAGAACCGACCCGACGTACCAAAGGAACCCTGATGGCCCGCCGTCACGACCCCCGCAAGCCGCTCAAGTCGTCTCCGAACCCCCTCGACGCGGCAGGAATCACCTACATCGACTACAAGGACACCGACCTGCTGCGGAAGTTCATCTCCGACCGCGGCAAGATCCGCAGCCGCCGCGTCACCCGTGTGACCGCCCAGCAGCAGCGGCAGATCGCCGCCGCCATCAAAAACGCACGTGAGATGGCGCTGCTGCCCTACTCCAGCAGGTGACGCCGGGTGAGCGGAGCACGGCATCGGCTCCGACGTCGACAGCGAGGAGCCCCGGGCGGTTCGCGAACGCGAGGCGGTCGCCCTGGCCGCGCAGGGTCTGTGCAACAGCGAGACCGCCGACCGCCTGGTCATCAGTCCGGCGACCGCCAAGACCCACATCACCGGGCCATGACCAAGCTCCACGCCCGCGACCGTGCTCAACTCGTGGTTTTCGCCTATGAATCCGGCCTGGTGACTCCAAGCGGCTCCTAAAGACAGAGCCGCTTCCAGGTGCCACCGAAAGGTGGGTGCCGGGACGGGCCATCAGCCGGACCAAGTGAGCCCGTAGGCACGTGCGGGACCACGAACGACTTTCCCAGCACCGCGAAGCGCGGTCTGGACATCGATCACCCTGATGACCCGCCGCCTGACCCGGCCGCTGGATGGAACGGCCCGTACCGTCACCACCTCCCCGGACTTCACGAGCTCCGCCAGAAATAGGTCCTTGCACTGTCTCCCTGAAGCGGGGGCGAACGTGGTCACGCCCGTCTTCGCGGCGGCTCCGGCCGCCGACGCACTGCCACGAGGCGTGAGAGATCGTCCGGCCCGCGCGGACCGTCCGCCCGACGGAGTGGGGAATCGCGGTCATTCCCGACACGCATGGACTGGACCGGGTCACCCGGACCGGTCGGGGCGCTGCCAGGGTGGGGCCGGACGGCTCACCGCGGCGACGGGCGCCGACGCCTCAACGCTCCTCGTACGGGTCCGTCGGCTCGGTGATCGGCCGGACGTACGTGGCCTCCAGGACCGGGGGCCAGGCAGCCGCCGAGCCGAGCCGGCCTCTGGGGAACCAGGTGCCGGTCACCGTCACCCACGTGTCGGTCTCCGGTGCCCGCACGCCACGGACCTCCGCCATGACCGCCGTCGCGTCGGCCGCGCAGCACGCGACCCGCAGCCGGGTCACGTACCAGGTGCCGTCGTCGTCACGGGTGACGAAACCGGTGAGCCGCACCGTGCGGTCCCGCAGCGAGAAGCCGCTGTCGTACGCGGCCCGGGAACCGAACTCGGCCAGGCTCAGCTCCACCGGGTCACGGGCAGGCAGTGCGGGGAAGGTGCCGACGAACTTCTCGGCACGCCCGGCTTCTTCCCGTGCCGCACTGTAAGAACCCAGCGCAGGAGGGGGGAAGCAGAGCAGGGCGACGGCGGGCAGGGCGAGCAGCCAGGCGACACGAGGAGCGCCGGCATGGGCGTGTGCGTGCTCAAGCTGACCGCGCCCGTCGGCCTTGTCGGCGCCCTCCCGTGCCGCTCGGGCCGTCAGCGCGCCTCGCACCAGACCGAGAAGCGCCAGCAGCGCACCGGAGGCGATCAGGTACGGCCGCAGTCCGGCCTGTACGTAACGGAGGTAGAGCTCGCTGAAGAGCGAGACGCGCAGCACCGCGGCGCCGACGAGCAGCAACAGTGCGGCGGAACCGTACTTCCTCACAGCAGCCACCACCCCACCAGGACACTGCCGGCCACCGCTGTCACCCAGGTGACGGACGAGAACCGGAGGGCGAAGCCCCGCCCGAACGTGCCCGTCTGGAGGGCGAAGAGCTTCAGATCGACCATCGGCCCGACCACCATGAACGCCAACTGGGCCACCGGCCCGAATCCGCTCAGCGACGCAGCCACGAAGGCGTCCGCCTCGCTGCACACGCACAGCACCACCGCGAGCAGCGCCAGGAGCAGCACCGACACCCAGGCGGATGCCGTGAAGAGGTCGAGCAGCGACCGCGGCACGGCGATGTTGAAAGCGGCCGCCGCGGCCGCCCCGACCACCAGAAAGCCCCCGGCGTGCAGGAAGTCGTGCTGCGGCCCGGATGCGAAGGCGCCCGCGCGTGAGCTCGCGGCCTCCGTGGAGGGCCTCGTCGGCAGCCTCAGCCACTCCGGGCGGCCGAAGCGTGCCCACAGCCAGCCCATGGTCACGGCGGTGGCGAGCGAGGCGGCGAACCGGGCCACCACCATCATCGGTTCACCGGGGAAGGCGAGGGACGTGGCGACGAGCACCACGGGGTTGACTGCGGGCGCGGACAACAGGAAGGCGAGGGCGGCCGCCGGGGCCACCCCGCGCCGCATGAGACTGCCGGCCACCGGCACGGACGCGCACTCGCACCCGGGCAGCACCACTCCGGCCGCACCCGCCACGGGAACCGAGAGAGCGGGACTGCGCGGCAGCAACCGCGCGAAGACCCGTTCGGGAACCAGCGTGCCGACGGCCGCGGAGACCAGCGCACCGAGCAGGAGGAACGGCACCCCCTGCACGACGACGGCTGTGAACACCGTCCACCAGGCCGCGACGGGGGGCGTGTAGAGCTCGAGGGCGAGTGTCGGGCCGAGCACGCCGGCGACCGTGACGATGGTGAGCAGCGCGAACCCGCCGAGCAGAACGTTCACCGCCGCCCGCAGGGCCAGGCGTACGGCGTCGGCCGGCCCGCCCCGCTTTCCGGCGTACTTCTGATCGCTCACGTCACTCGCTTCACCGTTCGGCAACTACCGCGCGGTGGTTGCCCGCCCAGCCTAGTGAGGGCACGCCGGCCGCCCCGCGTCCGGTCCTGGACTTCACGCCGGCTGCCAGACCCGGGTCAGTGCCTGAGGGGTGAGCACCTGCTCGGGCGGGCCGTGTCCGACCAGCCGTCCGTCGCCGAGGAGCAGGCAGGCGTCGGCCGAGCGGGCCGCCTCGAGATCGTGCGTGGCCTGGACGACGGTCGTGCCGTCGGCCACCAGGTCGGTCAGCAAGGCCGTGATCCGCTCCCGTGCCTCGGGGTCGAGCCCGGTGGTCGGCTCGTCGAGGAGCAGCAGGTCGGACTGCTGGGCGAGGCCCTGAGCGATCAGGACGCGTTGGCGCTGGCCGCCCGACAACTCGCCGAGCTGGCGGGCGCCGAGGTCGGCGACGCCCAGTCGTTCCATGGCGGAGTCGACCGCGGCCCGGTCCTGTCGGGTCGGCCGTCGCAACGGTCCACGCTCGGCCCAGCGGCCCATTTCCACGGTCTTCCGCGCGGTGAGGGGGAGTGTGTCACCGACGGCGCCGCGCTGCGGGACGAAAGCCGGTGGAGAGCCCTCCGCGTACCGGAGCTGTCCGGACGTGGCAGTGATCACGCCGGCCAGGACGCCCAGCAATGTGGACTTGCCGCTTCCGTTCGGCCCCACGAGTGCGGTCATCGTCAAAGCCGTTATACCGGCGCTCAGTTGGTGAAGAACGGGGCGGCCGGGATAGCCGGCGTTCAGCTCGTGGAACCGGACACGCTCGTTCCTGGCTGTGTCGTCCGGCGGTGACAGCGGGTTGTTTTTGAACATGGTTGTCATTGTAGGGTCTTCGTATGGAGTGGTTGACGGCCCCTTTCGAGGTGGCCTTTGTGCAGCGTGCCCTGTGGGCCGGGATCCTGGTGTCGGCGATATGTGCCCTGGCAGGTACGTGGGTGGTGCTGAGGGGGATGGCCTTCCTCGGTGATGCCATGTCCCACGGGCTGCTGCCCGGCGTCGCGGTCGCCGCGCTGTTCGGCGGCAACCTCATGGTGGGGGCGGTGGTGAGCGCGGCCGTCATGACGTCGGGCGTCACGGCGCTCGGACGCACTTCGAGACTGTCGCAGGACACCGGTATCGGCCTGCTGTTCGTGGGCATGCTGTCGCTCGGCGTCATCATCGTGTCCCGCTCGCAGTCGTTCGCCGTGGACCTCACCGGCTTCCTCTTCGGTGACGTCCTCGCCGTGCGGGAGCGCGACCTGACGCTCCTCGGGGCGGCCCTGCTGCTGGCGCTGGCCGTCTCGGTGGTCGGCCACCGCGCCTTTCTGGCCCTGGCGTTCGATGAGCGCAAGGCCCGCACGCTCGGACTGCGCCCCCGGCTCGCCCACGCCGTGCTGCTGGGACTGCTGGCGCTGGCCATCGTCGCCTCGTTCCACATCGTGGGGACGCTCCTCGTCCTGGGCCTGCTCATCGCCCCGCCCGCGGCGGCCCTGCCCTGGGCGCGCAGCGTGAGCGGCGTCATGGTCCTGGCCGCGGTCCTCGGCGCCGCCGCGGTCCTCGGCGGCCTGCTCCTGTCCTGGCACCTGAGCACCGCGGCCGGCGCGACCGTCTCGGCCCTCGCGGTCGGTCTGTTCTTCCTCTCCCACCTGGCGTCCGGACTCCGGCACCGCCGCCTTGTGCGCCGGGCCGCCCTCCCGGCTCCGGCGGTCTCCTCGGCTGCCAGCGCCCCCCTGTCCCGACCGAACGAAACCTGAGGCGATCTCCTTGTTCGTCCGAAGAAACGTCACATCGCTGGCGCCCGCGCTGGCCGCCGTGATTCTCCTGACCGCCGGATGCGGAGGTCAGGAGGAAGCCGAGTCCGGCTCCGGGAGCCGCACTTCCTCAAGCACGCCCCACGGCTACGTCGAGGGTGCCGCCGAGGCGGCCGAGCAGCAGTCCCGGCTGGTGCTCGGCGACATCGCAAGCGGCGACACCCGGGTGCTGGACCTGATCACCGGCAAGGTGCACGACACCGCCCGCATGCCCGGTGTCGCCGCACTCACCACGGACGGCCGCTTCGGCTACTTCCACGGTGCGGACGGCGCCCAAGTCCTCGACAGCGGCGCGTGGACGGTCGACCACGGCGATCACGTGCACTACTACCGGGCGGAGATCAAGGAGGTCGGCGAGTTCCCGGGCGGCACCGGTACGCGCGTCCGCAGCGGCGCGGGCGTCACCGTGGTCACGTCGGCTGACGGGAGGGCGAGCGCGTACCCCCGCGCCCAGCTGGAACAGGGCGCCCTCGGCACCCCCACCCGGCTCCCGGGCGTCTACGCCGGCGCCGTCGTTCCGTACGCGGAACACCTGATCACCCTCACCGGCGATGACGGCGGCCCGGCGAGGCTCGCCGTACTCGACCGGTCCGGCGAACGGGTCGCCACCCCGGAGGAGGAGTGCGAGGACCCGCGGGGCGACGCGGTCACCCGGCGCGGGATCGTCCTCGGATGCGCCGACGGTGCCCTGCTCGTCCACGAGGACGACGGCACGTTCACCGCCGAGAAGATCCCCTACGGCGAGGACGTGCCTCGGCAGGAGCGCGCCACCGAGTTCCGGCACCGCCCCGGCAGCAGCACCCTCACGGCACCTGCCGGCAGGGACGCCGTCTGGGTCCTGGACGTGACCAAGGGCACCTGGACCCGGGTGGAGACCGGCCCTGTGGTCGCCGCCAACACGGCCGGCGAAGGCGCGCCGCTGCTGGTCCTGGAGTCCGACGGAGCCTTGCACGGCTACGACATATCCGCCGGCAAGGAGACCACGGTCACCGATCCCCTGCTGAGGGACCTCCCCGAAACCGGGCGCGGGCCCGGATCCGTGACTCCGGTGATCGAGGTGGACCGCAGCCGCGCCTACCTCAACGACCCCGAGGGCAAACGCGTGTACGAGATCGACTACAACGACGACCTCCGCGTGGCCCGCACCTTCGACCTGGACGTCCGTCCGTCCCTGATGGTGGAGACGGGCCGATGAGCGTGCGCGTGCGTGCGGCACGGGTCCGTGCCCTGCTGCTGACCCTGGTCAGCTTCTTCGTCCTCGCCGGCACGGCGACCGGCTGCGCGGGCGGCGGCGACGAGCGGCCCCGGGTCGTAGTGACCACCAACATCCTCGGCGACATCACCCGGGAGATCGTCGGGGACGAAGCCGACGTCAGCGTCCTGATGAAGCCCGACGCCGACCCGCACTCCTTCGGCCTGTCGGCCGTGCAGGCCGCGGAGCTGGAGAACGCGGAGCTGGTCGTCTACAACGGTCTCGGCCTGGAGGAGAACGTACTGCGGCACGTGGAAGCGGCCCGCGATTCCGGTGTGGCCGCCTTCGCGGCGGGCGAGGCGGCCGACCCGCTCACCTTCCACACCGGGCAGGAGGGCGGCCCCGAGGAGGAGGCCGGCGAACCCGACCCCCACTTCTGGACCGACCCCGACCGGGTGCGCAAGGCCGCCGGTCTGATCGCCGACCAGGTCGCCGAACACGTCGACGGGGTGGACGAGAAGGCCGTCCGGGCCAACGCGGCACGTTACGACGGGCAACTCGCCGACCTCACCGCCTGGATGGAGAAGTCCTTCGAAGCCGTCCCCGAGGACCGGCGCGCTCTGGTGACCAACCACCACGTCTTCGGCTACCTCGCCGACCGTTTCGGCTTCCGTGTGGTCGGCGCGGTCATCCCCAGTGGCACCACCCTGGCCTCACCCAGCTCCTCCGACCTGCGTTCCCTCATCCAGGCCATGGAGGAGGCCGGGGTGCGCACCGTCTTCGCCGACTCCTCCCAGCCCATCCGGCTCGCCGAGGTGCTGCGCCAGGAGATGGGCGGTGACGTGGACGTGGTCTCGCTGTACTCCGAGTCGCTGACCGAGAAGGGCAAGGGCGCCGGTACCTACCTGGAAATGATGCGCGCCAACACCTCGGCCATGGCCGACGGCCTCACCGGCGACTGAACGCGCTTCCACGCGGCCCGGCGAACCGAACACGCCGGCCGTTCCACCCCACAACCCCGTGCCCTGAGGGCCGGAGAGGACAGACAGCATGAACAGGTCGACACGCGCCGGAACGCTCACCGGCACGGCACTCGCCCTGGCGGCGGCCATGACGCTGACCGCCTGCGGCGGCAGCGAAGACGCCTCCTCCGAAGCCGAGCCGAAGAAGCAGACGAAGAGCAGCGAGGCCGCTGCCGTCAAGAACCCGGTCGTCGCGTCCTACGACGGGGGACTGTACGTCCTCGACGGCGAGACCCTGGAGCTGGCGAGGACCGTCGAGCTGCCCGGCTTCAACCGGGTCAACCCGGCGGGCGACGAGGACCACGTCATCGTCTCCACCGACAGCGGCTTCCGCGTGTTCGACGCGGCCCGACAGGCCTTCACGGACGCCGAGTTCAAGGGCGCGAAGCCAGGGCATGTGGTGCGGCACGGCGGCAGGACGGTGCTGTTCACCGACGGCACGGGTGAGGTCAACGTGTTCGACCCCGCCGACCTCGCCGGCGGGAAGCAGCCGGAGGGCCGCACCTACACCTCCGCGGAGGCCCACCACGGTGTCGCCATCGAACTGACGGGCGGCGAACTCGTCACGACGCTGGGCACTGAGGAGACGCGCACCGGCGCCCTCGTCCTCGACAAGAACAACAAGGAGATCGCCCGCGCCGAGAACTGCCCCGGCGTGCACGGCGAGGCCGCCGCCCAGGGCGACGTCGTCGGCCTCGGTTGCGAGGACGGCGTACTCCTCTACAAGGACGGTAAGTTCACCAAGGTCGACGCCCCCGACGACTACGCCCGCACCGGCAACCAGGCCGGCACCGGCGCCTCCCCGATTCTTCTGGGCGACTACAAGACCGACCCCGACGCGGAACTGGAACGGCCCACCCGCATCTCGCTGATCGACACCCGCACTGCGAAGATGAAGCTGGTCGACCTCGGCACCAGCTACTCCTTCCGCTCCCTCGCCCGGGGCCCGCACGGTGAGGCACTCGTGCTCGGCACCAACGGCGTCCTGCACGTCATCGACCCGGAGACCGGCAAGGTCGAAAAGAAGATCGACGCCGTTGGCAACTGGACCGAGCCCCTGGACTGGCAGCAGCCCAGGCCCACCCTCTTCGTCCGCGACCACACGGCGTACGTCTCCGAACCGGGCATGCGCCAACTGCACGCCTTCGACCTGGACTCCGGCGACAAGCTGACGTCCGTGACGCTGCCGAAGGCCACCAACGAGTTGTCCGGGACGGTGGACGGTCACTGACCGGACCGGTCGCCGCCCCCCCACGACGTGCTGCCGGCCATGCCCGCGCGCCTCAATCCCGCACCAGCGGCACCCACTCGGTGCAACGGTGGATCCAGTACCGGTAGAACGCGATGACGACATGGCCCGGCGGCCCGGACGCCTCTTGCGCACTGGGCCGCACGGGCCGCCTCGTCGATCTGCCGCTCGTTCCGGCACGCACCCCCGGTCGGGGCGCCGAGGCTGTCGCCCTGTCCGTGTGCCCGGCATCCTCGGGATTTCGGACGCTCGGCCGCGGCGACCGGCCTGACCACTGAAAAAAAGATGCGCGGCACTGTCGATCCTCGCACGTCCTGTTCGACGTCGTGATGTGCGGCGACTGGCCGCACGAGGACCCGACGGAAGGTGATGAGGCAACCCATGGACCAACTACTGAGAGTCATGAACTTCAACGTCTCGAGTGACGGCATCGGCGCCGGCGAGGGCCAGACTCTTGAACGGCCCTTCGGTCACGTCCGCCCCGACCAGCTGTTCGCCTGGGCCGGAGCCACGGCGAGCTGGCCCATGCGCACGGATCCCGGAGGGAGCCGGGGCCTCGACGACTACTTCACGCGCGACTTCGCGCGCAACATCGGTGCCGAGATCATGGGGCGCAACAAGTTCGGGCCCCAGCGGGGGCCCTGGCAGGACCATGACTGGACCGGCTGGTGGGGCGAGGAGCCTCCGTTCCGCACACCGGTCTTCGTCCTGACCCACCACACGCGTCCGTCGTTCACGCTCTCCGACACCACGTTCCACTTCGTCGACGGCAGCCCGGCCGAGGTCCTCGAACGCGCACGAGAAGCCGCTCAGGGCCAGGACGTCCGACTCGGTGGTGGGGTCACCACCATCCGGCAGTTCCTCGACGCCGACCTCGTCGACACCCTGCACGTCGCGGTCTCGCCGGTGAAGCTCGGATCCGGGCTACGGCTCTGGCAGTCCCCTGACGAATTGCTCGACCGGTTTCACCTTGAGGTCGTGCCCAGCCCCAGTGGTGTGACCCACCACCTGTTCTGGCGGAGGTGAGGCGGCGACTCAGGCGAGGTGGGTGGACACCCGGTCCTGGGCGTCGACCCGCTCTGCGGTCAGTCCGGCCCCACGTCCAAATCTCGAGTTGTGGCCGTGTCGGGGTGCTTCCCCGGCCCCTCGGCGCCGGGGAACAGAGGTGTGGGTGACAGATCGGTGGCCTCCTCTCCGGCCTCCAGCAGAGTGTCCGCGGCGCCGACGATGAGGGGATCGGGTGTGCCGACCGCGTCGACGTCCTTGCTGGCGTAGTCGATGCGGGCCAGCAGGCTCCGCATGGTCTCCAGCCGTGCGCGCCGCTTGTCGTTGCTCTTCACCACCGTCCAGGGGGCGTGTTCGGTGTCCGTCGCGCGGAACATGTCGATCTTCGCCTCCGTGTAGTCGTCCCACAGGTCCAGCGAGGCCAGGTCGGTGGGGGAGAGCTTCCACTGGCGCACCGGGTCGACCTGCCGGATCGCGAAGCGGGTGCGCTGCTCGGAGCGGGATACGGAGAACCAGAACTTGACCAGCAGGACGCCGTCGGCGACCAGCATCCGCTCGAACGTCGGGCACTGGTCGAGGAACAGTTCGTACTCGTCCTTGGAGCAGAAACCCATCACCCGCTCGACGCCGGCCCGGTTGTACCAGGAGCGGTCGAAGAAGACGATCTCGCCGGCGGTCGGCAGTTGTGCCACGTACCGCTGGAAGTACCACTGTCCCGCTTCGTGCTCCGTGGGCTTGTCCAGGGCGACCACGCGCGCGCCGCGTGGGTTGAGCCGCTCCGTGAGCCGCTGGATGGTGCCGCCCTTGCCGGCCGCGTCGCGCCCCTCGCACACGACGACGAGTCGTGTGCCGGTGTCCTTGACCCACCGCTGGAGCTTGAGCATCTCGATCTGCAGAATGCGCTTGGTCCGCTCGTAGTCCCTACGGCTCACCTTGCGCTCGTAGGGATAGTTCTCCCGCCAGGTGCGGAGGGGACGTCCGTCGGCGTCCAGCACGATCGGCTGCTCTCGCTGACTGGCGTCCACGGTCAGCCCGTCCAGCAGTCTGGCCTCGTCCTCGGTGTTCGGCATCCGGCTCCCCGCTCGTGCGCTGATCCGCTCGTTCGCGCGGCTGGTCAGAAGGGCATGCGGCCGCGGAACCGGCGACCGGCCGAACCGCTGTGGCCCACCGCGCGCGAGCTGCTGTGGAACGGCTTGCTGAAGAGCCGACCCAGCGGGCCGGGCGCCTTTCCACCGGCCCGCGCTCCTGCGCCGAGCGTCCGCTGCGTGCCGCGTTCCGGGTGCCGGGACAGGCGGGGGATGAAGAACGCGAGAACGGCCAGGACGGCACAGACGGCGATCGCGCCGACAACCACCATGGTGGGCTCCTTTCGCTGGTAGGACCCGAATGCCCCGGATGGCCCGACCTATGTGAAGGAGCTGCGCGGCGCAGCGCGCGGGAGTCGCGACGGCTGGGACGCCTACCTGACGCGCCTCCTGCAGACAGACCCCCGCGACGTCCTCTCGGACGCAGGGGAAGCCCCGTCGCCCGGTGTGCCGCCGCTGCGGACCAGGGACCGGTCCGCAGCGCACAGGACCAGAGACCCGGCGGCGACTCCGAGGAGTACTAGGCCATGGCGTGCAGTCCGGAGCCGGTGGCGCCCGCGGGGAAGAACGTGGCGTTCGCCGCCGCCGCGAACAGCGCGCCGATGTACATGGACGTGCGCAGCGGCCCCGCGGACGAGCCCAGGGGAGCCGGGTCGGTCTGGAGGGCGTTCTGGTCGGCCGGCCCGGTCAGACCGCCCCCGCCACCCTGGGCGACCTGGCGCACGAGGTCCGCTCCAAGAACGCCGGGCCGTTCCGGGTCACCATGGAGCTCTTCATGCGCGACGAGGACGGCTACCGCATCGCCGCCGACGAGACCTTCCTGAACGTGGGCACGGTCGCCCGCCTCTACCAACTGGCCGAAGCTGACGTGCAGTTGTTCCGCATCCCCTCGCTGAACGTCGTCACGATCTCGTTCCCGCGTCCCGTCGGCCAGGCGTCGCTGCGTGACCGTGACGTCCATTCCGGACAGCACCATGTGCCGCCGGCGCTGCTGCCGGTGCCCGCCACCTGACATTCCCGCGTGAGCAAGTCCCCCGCCCGCGACGACGGTCACCGCCGGCCCTGGTGGTGACCGTTGCCTGTGCCCTCTCCCGACACGTAGGGAAGCGGCCCTGCCGCAGGGTGTCACGTCGACCAGATCACCCCGCCGTTCTGCACGATCACCACCTTGGCGTCGGCACGCAGGACCAGTTGGGCACCTTCATGGCCCCAGGTCTGCGAGGCCCAGATGGGGCGGTCCTCGCCATTGTGGATGACGAGGTTGCCGTCCGGTTGGAAGATGGCCCGGTGGTTCGGGCCGAAGGTCATGGACGCCCAGATCGGCTTGCGCTGCTCGTTGTAGACGACCAGATTGCCGTCGGTCTGCATGACCATGCGGATGCGGTTGGTGGTCCAGGCCTGGTTGACCTCCAGGACACTGGGCGCGTAGACGGTCTCGGTGCTCCAGTTCGGCTTCGGGGTCGTCTTGGGCTTGGGTTTCGGCTTCGCCTCGGGCTTCGAGTCCGTCTCGCCGCTCGGGCTGGACTTCGTCGCGGGCGCGCCGGGCTGCGGTGGGGCGACCTTCGAGGGCGCGCTCTTCGTCGCCTTCGCCTTCTTCGGGGAGGGGCTGGGCTTCTCGGCCACGTAGTCGTCGAGGGCGGCGGGGGCCGACGTCGGGTTCAGGACCGTGTCGGAGCCTCCCGCGGCCAGCCCCTTGGCGGAGTCGGGAGGCCCATCGTCCCTCGCGCTGCCGGTGAGCAGCAGCGGTATGGCGATCAGGGCGGCACCGGCCACCGCCGCTCCCGCGAGGACCGGCTTGCGGGGCCGTCCGGTGCCCACGCCGGTACCTGTCCTGGCGTTGGGCGGCATGGTCCCGACGGCAGCGGCCGTGGCAACGGCGACCCGTGCCTCCGGTGCCTCGGACGGCTCGGTGGAAGTGCCGGCCGCCGCGGGCGATGCCGGGGTGGTGGTGCTCTCGGTCTCTGCCGTTCCGACGGCGGTGCTTCGGGTCTCTGCCGTTCCGGCGTCGGTGTTCTCGGTCTCTGCGGTTCGCGCGGCGGCGCTCTCGGCCTCTGCCGTTCCGGCGACGGGGGCAGCGGCCTCCTCGGTCCCGGTGGCAGTGGACTCACCTTCTCGCGCGGCGCCGGCCTTCGCCGTCCCGGCGACGGCCTCCTCGTCCGCGTCTGCGCGCTTCCGCCCGCCCGCCTCCGGCCCGGCGGGCCCGTTCGCCCCATCGGCGCCGGGCTTCTGCCCGGTGTCCCGGGTCTCGGCCTCCGGACCGGAGCCCCGGCTGAGGGCCGGCTCGTCAGGCGCGGAGGGCGCGGAGGGGCTGGACGGCGAACCGGTGCCCCCTGCGCGGGTGGCGGCCGCCTCCGCGTTCGCGTCGGGGGTGGGGTGCTGGGGGGACATGCGGTACTCCTCCTCGGTGGCGGAGCTGTCGGATGTGGCCGGGGCCCGTGCAGTGGTCGGCTGAACGAACGCCGGGAAGCCCGGCGGGCGTTGGTCGAGTCCGCCGCGCCGGGGGCGGACCGGTGCGAAGCCCGGTCCAAGTCGCCGAGGGGCGCCGTCCCGCCGCGGTGGCGGCCGCGAGCCGGTCCGGCGCGTCCCGAGTCGAAAGGTCTTCCCGTGCGGCCCAACTTAGCCCGTACGGAAGGCGATCGGATGACCACCTCTCCCAACTCTCCCGTCGCTTTGTCCGCTCACGCCTCGCTGCTCCCGGAAAGTTCCCGACCCGGGCAGCAAACGGGCACGTGGGCGGCTGATTCGGACCGTGCCCTCCCCGCAACGGGCGATACTCGTGTGGCATCCTGGGGCTCCCGATCTGATCTACGTCGGTGCACCAGCAGGCCGACGGCATCCAAGTGTTCGTACCGACCGAAGAGTTCAGGTGGAGATGCGGCTCGGACAACGGCTGGAGGGCGAGCCCGACAGGCCCCCCGGTCCCGGGCCGGGCACCGCGGGGCTGTCCGGCTCCGACGGGGCCGGGGCCACCGACACCCCCGAGATACCCCAGGCGGTGCGGGACGCCGCCCGCCGGGCGCCCGGCCACTGGATCGGAATGGTGGACCCGGAATGGACCCAGGACCGTACGCCGCCCGCGTGGGCCGTGGTGGGGGAGTGGCAGTCCGACGAGGACGGCGACGTAGGGGACTACCGCCCCAACCCGGACTACCGGCCCTCGGCCCGAGTGCTCGGCTGGCCGGAGCCCACCGACCCGGTGGACGCGGCCGCCCAGCGGGCAGCCACCGGATACGGCTCGGTGGACGAGGCGATCACGGCCCTCGCCCGGGCGGAGATCACGGTGGTGCGCGGACCGGACGGCGGGCCGCTGACAGCGGCCGGTCTCGACGGTGCACCGGTGATCCTCTCGTTCACCTCCCCGGCACACGCGTTCATGTCCGCGGCACTTCGGCATGACAAGATCCCGGCGACGGAACTCGCCCGGTCACTGCGCGGCTCCGGCACACAGATGATGGTCAACGCCGGTGCCGCGGCACCCCTGCTCGTCCCGGTGGACAAGCTCCTGGACGCGCGGCCCGAACCCGGACCGGAGGCCGAGCGGGCGCGCCCGGCCCCCCATATGGCCGAGCCCCACCGTTCCTCTGAACCCTGGCCCCACACCACAGGGAGGACCCCGTGACGCGTCCCGCCCAGCACACCTCCACCTCCCCGCAGGTGGCGTCCGGTTCCGCCGGCGAGGAGACGGCCTCGACGGCCACGGCCGCCCAGCCCGGGCCCGAGGCGAAGTCCCCCCAGGCCCCGCACGAGGGCGGCCGGGTCAAATCCGAGACATCACGGGCGGGTTCCGAGGCCGAGGACACGGCAGCCGAGGGCCCGGGCGCGGCAGCCGTGAGCGAACCCGAGACCACTCCCGGCGGCCGGCCCGAGCCCGAGGCCGAGCCGGACTCCGACTCGGAGGCCGACCCCGGCGCCGCCGCGGAGGCCAAGAGCCGGCTCCCCGCGCTCGTGCGGACGATGACCGCGACCGCCATCGACCGGCCGCGGCAGGAGGCCGCCCAGGTGGGGCGGCCGGGCAAGGCGGCGCTGGCCGGCGCGGCGGTCGCCGGGGCACTGCTCGTGTCGGTGCCGTTCCTCGTGCTCACCGGAGGCGACGACAAGGGTGCCAAGGCCGCGCCGGCCGGCGGCACCGTCCTCGGCGGCGGCGCGCAGGAGGCACCGGGCGACTTCGTGGTGACCAAGCCCGACACCGCCGCTCCGGACGATCACGAGAAGAGTTCCGGCAAGCCCGGCAAGCCGGTGGAACGAGTGCCCGGCGGGGCTGCGAAGCAGAACTCGGGCAAGGAGACGCCGAAGCAGGACGGCGGCGGGGAGAACCGGCCCAAGAGCGGCACGGGCGAGAAGGCCGGATCCGCCAAGTCGGGTGGCGGGAAGGCATCCGGAGGCGGCGGCGCCGACCGGCCCTCGGATTCCGGCTCGGGCGTCACGTTCAGCGCACCGGTCTCGATACGCAGCCATCTCTCAGGCCGCTGCCTCGACGTACCGAACGCCGACTTCGGCGACGGCAAGAAGCTCTTCGTGTGGGACTGCAACAACGGGGTCGCGCAGAAGTGGCAGTTCGCCTCCGACGGCACCCTGCGCATCCAGGGTCTCTGCCTGGACGTGGCCAACGCGAACTACAGCGACGGCACTCCGATCCAGATCGCCCGGTGCAGTGGCAACGCGGCCCAGAAGTTCGTCCTGAACGAGCGCCACGACCTGGTGAACACCGTCGTCGGCAAGTGCGTCGACATCAAGGACAACAACCGGGGCAACGGCGCCTGGCTGCAACTGTGGACCTGCGCCGGCACCGACAACCAGAAGTGGAGCGTCTGACCGCGCCCCCGACACCTTCCGGCCGAGAGCATCGCTCCCGCGCCCCGGCCGCCCCGGCAGCGGGGCATGATGGCCCCGTCGGCTCGCCGACACCGCCCCCGACGATCGGGGGCACCCGCTGAGTACGTTGTCCCACAAGGAGGTTGGTGCGTGTCGCGCCAGGTACTGACGGTCGGTCCCGGGGAGCGGGACCGCTACCGGACGATCGGTGAGGCACTCGCGGCTGCCCGTACCGGCGCGCTGATCAGCGTCCGGCCCGGGACGTACGCGGAGAACCTGGTGATCCACACCCGGGTCACCCTCACCGCCGCCGAGGGCCGGGGCACGGTCGAGATCCGGCCACGTTCGGGCAGCGTCCTCTCCCTGCGGGCCGACGCCGTGATGCTCTCCGAGCTGTCCCTGCGCGGCGGTGACGCCGAGCTGCCCGCCGTGGACGTACGGCGCGGGCAGGCCGCGCTCGACGGCTGCGAGATCGTCGGCGCCGCCTGGACCGCGGTGCTGGCCGGGGGCACCGGCTCCCTCGCGCTGCGGGACTGCCGGGTGAGCAACCCGCAAGGTGCCGGCATCGTCGTCACCTCGACCACGCCGACCACAGTGGAGTCCTGCACGTTCGAGCATCTGGGCACCAGCGGACTCGTCCTCGCCGAACAGGGCGAGGCGCGGCTGCGCGCCTGCACGGTACGGGCCGCACGCGGCAACGGCCTGCTCGCCAACGGCGACTCCACCGGCAGCGTCGAGGACTGCGACATCTCCTCCACGGACAAGCCGTCCATCGCCCTGGAGCAGAACTGCTCCCTCACGGTGGTGCGGACCGTCGTGCACGACACCAGCACCGGAGTGCATCTGAGCAGCGCGGGCCGTACGACGCTGGAGGACGTCCGGGTCACGGGGGCCTCCGGGAACGGGATCGCGCTGGCCGGGGGCACCGACCCGGTGCTCCGCCGCTGCCGTGTCTCGCGGACCCGGGGCCACGGCGTCGTGGTCACCGACCGGGCGCGCGGCACCTTTGAGGACTGCTGGGTGGACGGCGCGCAGGGCGCGGCGCTCCGGGTCGCGGGGGCCGCTTCCCCGGCGCTGACCGGACTCACGGTCCGTGACTGCGAGCAGACGGGACTGCTGCTGGAGGAGGACTCGGCGCCGGAGCTGGACCGCGTGGAGGTGATCGGCGGCTCACCCGCGATCTCCGTGCGCGGCGGTGCCAACCCGCTGCTGCGCCGGGCCCGTCTCGTGGAGCCCGCCGGGGACGGCATCGCGGCGGGCAAGGACGCCCGCGGCCGGGCCGAGGACTGCGAGATCGTCCGCCCGCAGGGCGCCGGCGTGCGCGTGGCCGCCGGCAGCACCCTCTACCTGGCGGGCGGCGGCGTCTCCGACACCGCCACCAACGGCCTGGTCGTGGAGGACGGAGGCAACGTCACCGTCCGGGACTTCCGCGTCGAGATATCCGGTGCGGAAGGGGTCGTGGTCGCGGCGGGCGGTGAGCTGACCGCCAACCGCACCACTGTGCACGCCCCGCAGGGCCACGGCTTCCTGCTCCAGGAGGGCGCGCTGGCCTCGCTCAGCGGCTGCGAGGTCTCCGGCGGTGCCCAGGACGGCTTCCGGGTGGAGTCCACCGCGCCGGTCTCGCTCGTGAACTGCCTGGCCCGGGAGAACGAGGGCGGTGGGCTCGTCCAGACGACACCGGGCGAACGGCTCGCCGTGGACGGCCTGAAGAGTACCGGGAACGGCAAGCGGGACGCGTGGGGCAGCGGCAGTGCCGAGAACACCGACCCGGCCGGATCCGGCGCCGCGGACGGACCTCGGCCGGACCGCGTGGACGGCCCGCTCGGCGCCCTGAACGCGCTGATCGGCCTGGAGAACGTCAAGCAGCAGGTCGGCACCCTGGTCAACCTCACCCAGCTCGCCCAGCGACGCGAGCAGCTCGGCATGTCCGCCCCGCCGATGAGCAGGCATCTGATCTTCGCGGGCCCGCCGGGCACCGGCAAGACCACCGTCGCCCGGCTCTACGGGGCGATCCTGGCCGAACTGGGCTCCCTGCGCAGCGGTCACCTCGTGGAGGTCTCCCGCGCCGACCTCGTCGCACAGGTCGTCGGCGGTACCGCGATCAAGACCACCGAGACCTTCCAGCGGGCGCTCGGCGGCGTCCTGTTCATCGACGAGGCGTACACCCTCACCGCGGACAGCGGCAACGGCGGTGCGGACTTCGGCCGCGAGGCGGTCGACACGCTGCTGAAGCTCATGGAGGACCACCGCGACGACGTGGTCGTGGTCGCGGCCGGATACTCCCGCGAGATGGAGGCGTTCCTCGGCTCCAACCCGGGACTGGCCTCACGCTTCTCCCGGACCGTCGAGTTCGAGAACTACTCCGTGCCCGAACTGGTCGCCATCATGGAGAACATGTGCGCCCAGCACCAGTACGAGCTGGGCGAGGGCACCGCGCAGGCGCTCGCGGCGCACTTCGAGGCGATGCCCAGGGACGCCGGATTCGGTAACGGCCGTGCGGCGCGCGGGGTGTTCGAGGAGATGGTGGACCGGCAGGCGGTCCGGCTCGCCGCACAGGCCCAGGTCGGCGAGCACGACCTCAGGCTGCTGCTGCCGGAGGACGTCTCCGCCACCGCCGCCGCGAAGGCCGCCGAGAGCGGCACGCCGAAGGACGACCCGCTGACCCGCCTCGGCGACATGATCGGCCTGGCCGAGGTCAAGCGGGACGTGGCGGACCTGGTCAACCTCATCACGACGGCCCGCCACCGCGCCGCCGCCGGGCTGCCGGTGCCCTCCCTGAGCCACCACCTGGTCTTCACGGGTCCACCCGGTACGGGCAAGACCACGGTCGCCCGCCTCTACGGCGAGATCCTGACCCAGCTCGGCATCCTGCAACGGGGCCAGCTGGTGGAGGCGGCCCGCGCCGATCTCGTCGGGCGCTACATCGGGCACACCGCCCAGCTCACCCGCGAGGTCTTCGAACGGGCCCGCGGCGGTGTGCTGTTCATCGACGAGGCGTACACCCTCACCCCGCAGGGCGGCGGCGCCGACTTCGGTCAGGAGGCGGTGGACACCCTGCTGAAGCTAATGGAGGACCACCGCGACGAGGTCGTCGTCATCGTCGCCGGCTACACCGACGAGATGGAACGCTTCCTGGCCTCCAACCCGGGTCTGTCCTCCCGTTTCCCGCGCCGGATCACCTTCGCGGACTACTCCTCCGAGGAACTGGTCACCATCGTGCGCGCCCAGGCCGCGAGCATGGGCTACGAGTGCGGACCCGGCACCGGCCCGGTGCTCAAGTCGTACTTCGACGCCTTGCCCCGGGACCGCTCGTTCGGCAATGCCCGGCAGGCCCGGCAGGTGCTGGAGTCGATGGTCACCCGCCAGGCGGGGCGGCTCAGTTCGCTGGCCGCGCCCACCCTGGACGATCTGCGCATCCTCCTTCCCGAGGACGTCGCCGCCGCTCCGAAGGCGGCCGGACTGTGAAGCCCGCCGCCCGTGAGGCCGCCCGTCTGCTGTCCGGCGCCGGCCTGGCCGCCGCCCTGCTGCTGCCCACCGCCGTCACGGCCCACGCGGCACCCCGGGCGACGCTGCCGACGGCCGACGGGAAGAAGGGCCAGGAACTGCCGGCGATGCCCTCCGTGCTCGACGCGGACGCCGCCTGCACCGCCCCCTCGCGGGAGCGGGCGAAGAAGCAGGACTGGTCACGTCAGCGCCTCGACCTGGACCGGACGCACGGGCACGGCGTCGGCGCGGGCGTGACGGTCGCCCTGATCGACTCCGGCGTCGCCCCCGGCGCCGACGGCCTCGAGGGCCGTGTCACCGCCGACGGCACGGCCGCCGAGGACTGCGTCGGGCACGGCACCTTCCTGGCGGGGCTGATCGCCGGTACGGACGGCCGTCTCACCGGAGTCGCCCCGGGTGCGCGGATCCTCGCCCTGCGCGGCACGGACACCCGCGGCCGGGCCGACTCGGCGCTCGTCGCGGCGGCGGTACGCGAGGCCACCGAGGCAGGTGCCGACGTCATCGCGGTCACGGTGGCCCTGCCGCGCCGGGACCGGGAACTGACCCGCGCCGTCGCGGAGGCCCGCCGCGCGGGCGCCGTCGTCGTCGCCGCGGCGACCCCCGACCCTCCGGCGCGGGGCGACACGGACACGATCCCGCCCCGCGTGTACTGGCCGGCCGGCGAACCCGGTGTCCTCTCGGTCGCCGACATGCTGCCCGGCGGCCTCCGCCCCGAGCGGGCCCTGCCCACCACGGGCATCGACCTGGCCGCCCCCGGGGCCGGGGTGGTGTCCGGTGGCCCGCGCGGTGACGGTCACTATCTGGGGGCAGGCGCCTCGGTCGCCGCCGCCTACGCCGCCGGGGCCGCCGCGGTGGTCCGCGCGGCTCACCCGGACGACTCGCCAGAGGCCGTCGCGCACCGGCTGACCGCGACCGCGTACCCGGCCGACATCCCGCAACTGGACGCGTACGCCGCCGTCACCACGGTTCTGGGCGGCCCGGACGCACCCCCGGCAGGCGAACGGGCCGCGGCACGTGTCGCCGTCCGTGACACCTCGGACGCCGACTCCGCCACCCAACGGGCCACGCTCCTGACCCTCCTCGGCTCCGCACTCGTCCTGGCCGTCCTGTGGGCCGCCTTCACCCTGCCCCGGGCCCGTGCCCGCGGCTGGCGTCCCGCGCGGGCCGGGGACGGGGCGACGACGAAGGACTGACGGTCCGGACACGGACCACGACGGCGGGGGCCACCGGGCGGCCCCCGCCGTCGCTGTCGTGCCTCAGCCCTCCTGCCCGGCCGCCGGCTCGACCAGCGCCGTCTGCATCAGCCGCGCCTTGCGGCGGGCGATGTGCAGGGCGCGGCCCGGCGGCAGGTTCACGGGCTTGGCGTCGCCGACGAGACGGCCCTCCGTGGGCGGGCAGGAGAGCAGGATCGCCGGGTTGTTCGCCTCGTCCATCCGGCGGATGAGGGCGTCGCTCAGCCCCCTGCCCGCACCCATGGCGCTCCTGGCGACGACGATGTGCAGGCCCATCTCGAAACCGAGCGTGAGATGCTCGAAGAGCGGCTCGAAGGGGCTCTGGAACGAATTGCTCGCGACCATGTCGTAGTCGTCGACCAGGATGAACAGCCGCGGCCCGGACCACCAGTCGCACGTGCGCATCCGGGCGGGGGCGATGTCCGCGCCGGGGACGCGGGTCTTCATCGCGCGGGCGGCGCCGTCGACGGTCTCCTTGAGGTTGTCCAGGGAGATGACGTGCCCGATGCGGTACTCCTCCGGGATGCCGTCCACCAGGGTGCGCCGGTAGTCCACCGCGATGATCTTCGCCTCGTGCGGGGCGTAGCGGGCGGTGATGCCCGCGGTGATCCGGCGCAGCAGGTTCGTCTTGCCGCTCTCCGTGTCACCGACCACGATCAGGTGCGGGGTGCGGCTGAAGTCGTGCCACACCGGCTCCAGGGCGTCCTGGTCGATGCCGAGGGGAAGCCGCATACCGCCGCCCTCCGTGGGCTCGGGCGCGGGGAGTTCGGTGAGCGGAAGCCGGTGCGGCAGCATCCGGACCTGCGGGGCGGCCGGGCCCGGCCAGTGCCTGGCCACCTCGCCGACCAGGTGGGCGACCCCGTCGCCGAGGTCGTCGAGCGAGCCGCTGCCGTCCAGCCGGGGCAGCCCGGCCAGGAAGTGCATCTTGCTGTCGGCGGTGATGCCCCGGCCCCCGGTGCGCGGCACCGAGCGCGCCTTGCGGGTGTCGATCTCCGAGTCCATCGGATCACCCATCCGCAGTTCCAGACGGGTCGCCGCCTGGTCGCGGACCTGCGCGGACAGCTCCACCCAGCGGGTGGTGGTGACGAGCAGATGGATGCCGTAGTTCAGGCCGCGCGCGGCCAGTTCGTTGAACTTCGGCACCAGGTCGTCGTAGTCCTGGCGGACCGTGGACCAGCCGTCGACCACCATGAACACGTCGCCGAACGGCTCGTCGGGGAACTCACCGGCGGCGCGGCGCCGCCGGTAGGACTGCATGGAGTCGATGGTGTGGTCGACGAAGAACTGCTCACGGCGGGCGAGCAGCGTCATGACCTCGGCGACGGCCCGGTGCACCCGTTCCGGGTTGAGCCGCGCCGCGACACCGCCGACGTGGGGGAGCGCGGCGAACTGCGAGAGGCCGCCACCACCGAAGTCCAGGCAGTAGAACTGGATCTCGGCCGGGGTGTGGGTGAGGGCGAGCGCCGCGATCAGGGTGCGGGCGAGCGTGGACTTGCCGCTCTGTGATCCGCCCGCGACGGCGACGTGGCCGCCGGCTCCGGACAGGTCCACGACCAGCGGGTCGCGGCGCTGCTCGAAGGGCTTGTCGACGAGGCCGACGGGGACCCTCAGCCGGCCCGTCCCGGACCAGCCCGCCGCGGTGAGGCCGCGCTCGGGGTCGGGGGCGATGCCGGGCAGCAGGGCGTCCAGCGGGGAGGGCTCGTCCAGCGGCGGCAGCCACACCTGATGGGCGGCCGGACCGGAGTCACGCAGCCGGTCCAGGGCCACGTCGAGCAGCGTCTCCTCCTCGCCGCTCTCCTCGGTCGCCGGCTCGGGGACGGGCGTCGGGTCGAGGCTGCGCGGCACCACCCAGCCACTGGTCCACGGCACCACCTGGCTGGCCACCCGGGCCTGCACGACCGCGCCGGTACGGCGCCGGTAGGTGCCGGAGGAGTAGGCGGCCCGGAAGCGCGTCAGAGCCTCCACACCCGACTTGAGGTAGCCGCTGCCCGGCTGGGCGGGCAGCTCGTAGGCGTCCGGCACCCCGAGCACACCCCGGCTCTCCATGGCGGAGAACGTGCGCAGGCCGATCCGGTACGACAGATGGCTCTCCAACTGGTGCATCCGGCCCTCGTCCAGGCGCTGGGAGGCCAGCAGCAGATGCACACCGAGCGAGCGGCCGAGGCGGCCGATCATCACGAACAGGTCCATGAACTCGCGGTGCGCCGACAGCAGTTCGCTGAACTCGTCGACCACCACGAACAGGCTGGGCAGCGGGGTGAGGTCGGCTCCGCCGGCCCGCGCCCGTTCGTACTCCAGGGCGGAGGTGTAGTTGCCGGCGGCGCGCAACAGCTCCTGACGGCGTATGAGTTCACCGTGCAGGGCGTCCTGCATACGCTCCACCAGGGCGACCTCGTCGGCCAGGTTGGTGATGACGGCGGAGGTGTGCGGCAGCTCCTCAAGGCCGAGGAAGGTGGCACCGCCCTTGAAGTCGACCAGGACGAAGTTCAGCGTCTCCGAGGAGTTCGTCAGGGCGAGGCCCAGGACGAGGGTGCGCAGGAGCTCGCTCTTGCCGGAGCCGGTGGCGCCGATGAGCATCCCGTGCGGGCCCATGCCGCCCTGCGCCGACTCCTTGATGTCCAGTTCCACGGGGCGGCCGTCGACACCGACCGCGATCGGCACCCGCAGCCGTGCCGAGCCGGTGTGCCGGGCGAACAGGGCCGTGGTGTCGTGCCGGTGCAGATCGGGGATGCCGAGCAGCGTGGTCAGCTCCACGTCGCTGTCCAGCGGCTGCGCGATGTCGGTGCCCAGGCTGATGCGGCGGGAGGCGAGCAGGCGCGCCAGTGACTCCGCGCCCAGCGGGCCGAGCCGGTCCGGCCGGCCGAGCGGCACCGAGCGCTCCTTGCGGCTGCGGTCGGTGCGCACCAGGTTCACCTGGTCCGGCCCGACGGTCAGGCGCAGCGTGTTGCGGCCGGGCCGCCAGCGCAGCGCGCCGGAGACGTCCAGCACGACGGCGTTGCGGTAGCCGTGGCCCTCCCAGCGGTGCCCCTCGGGGACGGTGACGACGTCCAGGACGACCACGGTGTACGGCTCGTCACGGCCCGGCCGGGCGTCCGGGTCGAAGCCGGGGCGCTCGGCGAACTCGGCGCCGAGCAGGTCGTCCAGCTCGGTGAGGTCGGCCGTGATCCGGCGGACCTGCCCGGCGCCGTCCTCCTCGTGCGGATGCAGGGCGTGCGGCAGCCACTTGACCCACTCCCAGTCGGCACGCCGCTCGTCGCTCACGCACAGAGCGATCCACAGCTCCTCCGGCGCGTGGAACACGGCGAGCTGGCCGAGAGCGGCACGCACCAGAGCGCGTACGGCCTCACCGTCGGCGCCCTCGGAGTGCGCGGCCGAGGCCGTGGGCTCCTCGCCCGGCACCGCCTCGGGACGCAGCAGGACGCGCGCCGACGACCGCAGGTACAGGCCGAGGGGCTGTTCGGGAATCGTGGAGTAGGCGCGGATGAACCGGCGCAGGGCGTGCGCGCACAGCGGTTCGAGGTCCTCCACGGGGCGGGTGGAGACCGGGTTGAGCGTGAGGGCGAGCTGCTGTTCGCCGACCGCGAGACGGACCTCTCCGAAGTCCTCGTCGGCCGGGCGGCGTTCCCACAGCCGTGACGTCCGGGCCAGCGAACGCAGGGACGAGGGCTCCGGATGGCGCCAGGCCAGCGCCCGCTGCTGCTCCACGATGGTCGACCGGACCCGCTTGCGCATCTGCGCCAGATAGCGGAGGTAGTCGCGGCGTTCGCCCTTCAGGCGGTGCTTGCGCTCGCTGGAGCGGCGCATCAGCTGGCCCAGGAGCATCGCCCCGGCGGACAGCGCCATGACACCCATCGCCAGGTAGATGAAGACGCCGTTGCCGCCGCCGGGGCGCAGGAACATCAGCATCATCGACACCGACATCAGCGCCATCGGCAGATAGGTCCATATCGCCGAGGTGTCGGGCACCGTCTCGGCGAGGACCGGCGGCTCCTGGAGGGTCAATTGCCCGTCGGGCATCTCGGGACCGCGCCTGCGCGCCGGCCGGCGGAACAGCACCACACTCAAGGAACAGAACCTCCGGTTTCACTGGCTTTCCGGCCCGCGCCGAATACCGGGACCACCGGTAGCCGCAAAGACCGCACCGCTCATTTCCGGGGACCCGGGTATGCGGTGAACGCCGGATGAATGAGGGGAACGGGAAAGCAGGGAACGGTCGACTCTCCCACCATTCGACTGCATACCGGACAAGCGTCCCGGTCCCCGGCACGTTCCGGCGAGCGTAGGCAGTAGTGTGCATTCACGAAACGCGACCTGTCCACGTGGGAGCGGTGGTTGCCGGTCCCACGGACCCAATTACCCTGTCAGACCCCCCTGTTCGGGGCTGTGCGGACCTTCCGTACTCTTCGCACTGTCCCGTTCGCGGGGAAGTCCTCCTGTCAAAGCCCCCACGGAAGACGAGAGTTCAGCTGATGACCGACAGCGCGGTGGCCGAACTGTGCCGCCTCACCGTACGTGCGCCGAGCGTCTCCGTCGATCTGGCCGTCCCCGCCGACGTGCCGGTCGCCGATCTGCTGCCCACGCTGCTGCGTTATGTCGGCGAGGAGGCCGAGGAGGCGGGACTCGACCACGCGGGCTGGGCGCTCCAGCGGCTGGGCGACGCACCCCTCGACGAGGAGACGACCCTCGCCAGGGCCGGCCTCGCCGACGGGGAGGTGCTCTATCTGCGCCCCCACACCGAGGCCTTGCCCGAGGCCCGGCTCGACGACCTTGTGGACGGGATAGCCGACACCGCCGGCCGCAAGCTGCACACCTGGCACCCTGAGGCGGCCCGCGGACTGCTGGTGGGCGCCACGGTGGCGACCGTCATGGCGGCCCTGGTGCTGGTGTTCTGGCCGGGAGCGGCCGGCTCCGGCTCCGTCAGGGCCGCCTGCTCCGCCGTGGCGGGCCTCCTGCTGCTCGCGGGCGCGGGCACCGCCAGCCGCGCGGTCGGGGACCGGCTGTCCGCGACCGCGCTCGGCCTGCTGGTCGCGCCCTGCCTGGCGCTGGCCGGCTGGGTCCTGCCCGGCGGTGATCTGACCGGCCCGGACGCGGCGCAGGTCGTGGGCGCGCGGCTGCTCGCGGCGGGTGCGGCCGGCGCGGGCGGCGCCGTCCTCGCGCTGGCCGCCACCGCGGTCGGCGCCCCGGCCCTGCTGGGCACCGCCGTCGTGTCGGTGGCCCTCGCGACCTCCGGCGCCCTGATCGGCTACACGGACCTGCGCGTGCCGGCCGCGGTGGCCCTGGTCGCCGCGGTGTTCGTGCTGGCGGCCGGGGCGGTGGCACCGTTCGCCTTCAAGCTGGCCGGGATGCGGATGCCCGCCCTGCCCTCCTCCGCCAGCCAGCTGCAGGAAGGCATCGAGCCCTACGCGGGCGGCGACGTCGCCGAACGCACCGAGCTGGCGGGACGCTGGGTCACCGCGCTGTTCGCCGTCACCGGCGTCATCGCGGCGGCAGCCCTGGTCGTCCTCGCCGAGCGCCCGAACCTGCCCGAGGTCCTGACGGCGCTCGCGCTGAGCCTGCTGCTGCTCCTGCACTCCCGGGGCCTGGTGCACATCGGCCAGCGGCTGACCCTCGCCGTGCCCGGCATCTGGGGTCTGCTGCTACTCGCACGCAGCTGGGCGGTGGACAGCGAGGGCGACGGGCGCCTGGTGGTCTTCGCGGTCCTGCTCGGCGTGGCCGCCGCGCTGGTGATCGCCGCCTGGACGGTGCCCGGCCGCCGGATGCTGCCCTACTGGGGCCGGGCCGCGGAGGTGGCGCACACCGGGATCGCGGTGGCGCTGCTGCCGCTCAGCCTGTGGGTCGCGGGCCTCTTCGGCTGGCTGCGCGGCCTGTTCGGCTGAGGCCCACCGCACCCCGGCACGCGAACGACAAGGAGAGGCCGTGCAGTCCAAACGCGACCAGGTACACGCCCACACCTTCATGATGGGCAGGCTCAGTTCGGGCCTGCTGATGGCCGACCCGGACGCTCCGGAGAGCCCGCTGGGACGTACCACGCGCGGCGTGGTCTTCGGCGTGCTCGTCACCGTCCTGGTCGGGGCCGGCGCCACCGTCTACGGCCTGCTGCGTCCCGGCGGCAACGACGCCTGGCGCGACGACGCGCACCTCGTGGTCAACCGCGACACCGGCGCGCGCTACCTGTGGACCAACACCGACGGTGTCCTGCACCCGGTGCGCAACTACGCCTCCGCCCGGCTCATCGGCGGCGCCGACCTGGAGTCCGTGGACGTCTCCTCGGCGTCGCTGAGCGACGTCCCGGTGGGCGCCCCCGCAGGCATTCCGGGCGCCCCCGACGCCGTGCCCGAGCCCGGCCGGCTCGACGACGGTGCCTGGCACATGTGCGTCACGGGCCCGGACGGCGCGCTGCCGGACACCTCCGGCGCCGCAGTGAGCACGGGCGTGGAGGAGGCGGGAGCGACCACTCTGGTGGCCGGTGCGCCGCTGGACACCAGCGGCATCGGCGGCGATCGCGGAGTGCTGGTCGAGGGGCCGGACGGCACCGAGTACCTGGTCTGGCGGGGGAGCCGGCTGCCGTTGGACCGCGCGTCGGACGCCCGCAACGCCCTCGGCTACGGCTCCGTGCGGCCGATGCCCGTCTCGGCGGCCTTCCTCGACGCACTGGCCCCCGGCCCCGTCCTGAAGCCGCCCGCGGTCGAGGGACGCGGTGACACCGGGCCCGAACTCGGCGGGCAGGCCACTCGCGTCGGCCAGCTGTTCAAGATCAGCGTCCCCGGCGGCGACAGTACCTACCACCTGCTGCGCAAGGACGGTCTGGTGCCGCTGACCCGGCTGGGCGCCGCCCTGGTCCTGGGCGACCCGGCCACCCAGAAGGACGCCTACCAGGGGCGCTCGCCCGAGGTGCGTACGGTCGGCGCCGACGCGCTGCGCGAACACCGGGCCACGGCGCAGGGCGCCGCCTCACCGGAGCTGCCCGACGCACCACCCGTCCCGCGGTCCGTACCGCGCGGCACCGCGCTGTGCGCACAGGTCGACGGCGACGACGGCGGCGTCCGCATCAGATCGGTGCTCGTGCCGCTGACCCACCTGGCCCCGGTCGCGGTGTCGGAGGGCACCGCACAGCCGCTGAAGCCGGCCTGCGTCCCGACCGACGCCACGGTGGTCCGGCCCGGCCGGGGCGCCCTGGTGCGCGCCCTCAACGCCAGTGGCGCCGCCCACGCCGGGACGAGCTACCTGGTGGCGGAGAACGGCGTCAAGTACCGCGTCCCGTCCAAGAAGGCACTGGCCGCGCTCGGCTACGAGGCCGGAGACATCGCCTCCGTCCCGGCGCCGCTGCTCGCGGCTCTCCCGACCGGGGCGGACCTCGACGCGTCCGCCGCGTCGGGCGTCGTCGAACCCACGGTGACCGCCCCGCGGTGCGTCCCGGCCCCGGAACGGAAGCCGGCCGCGGCGAGCGCCATCGGGGACAAGGCGGACACCACGCGCTGATCACGGCAAGCAGAGCATTCGGTGCCGATGAAAGGAAAAGGGCGGGGCCGACAGAAGTATTGAGCCAAAGTCGTCGTCAACGGTGTGAAGTTCGTCCCAGCCATCGGGGAACGGCCTGCGGCGGAAACCTCAAAGAAAGCTCAGATATTCACGGCCGACGGTGCCCGCGGAATCCCGGGGAAGCGCCTGCAATGCCGGATACGGCTCTTCGCGAAGCCCGTTCGGCTTCCTCCGGTGCCCGCTTCACGCCCGCCTCGCGTCTCCCGCCCGGGGGCCGCGGGCCGGGCCCTCGAGAGGCTTGTTCATATCGCTGAAACCTGACCTCAACTCCCTTGCCACGCAAGAATTCTGAGACAGACCGACCGAAGCTCAAATCTTCCCTGTGCGCGTTGCGCGGAACACCGGCTTCTCTTTAGCCTCAGCGGGCAACCGCGTGACGAGACAGGGCTGAACGAAGGGAGCGCGACATGGCGGACAGCGCCGCGAGGAGAGCGGACTATGCCAAGGGCTTGGGGGGTGTCTCCTCGCTGGAGTCGGCCCGGAACCAGGTCGAGAAGATCCAGAACAACGTCGCCGAGATCGCCGCGCGTTCGGGCGTCGGCGGCGACGAGGGCCAGGCCCTGCTGAAGCTCTTCCGCAGCTGGAACGCCGAGGCGCAGAAGGTCGTCATCCAGATCAGCAAGATGGTCGACGCGCTCCAGGAGAACGTCACCTCCGCCAACCGTCTGGCGCAGGAGAACCAGGACCTGACCGAGGTCCTCAACAGCAAGACCAGCCAGGGCGTCTTCGAAGCGCTGCGCTGACCCGACCGGCAGCACCGGCCCCGTCACGGCGAGGCCGGACCCCCGCGAGCTTCCCGGGCCGGCGCCCGGCCGTACGAGAGGAGACGTCATGGCCGACGGCATCATCGACGTGCAGTACCCCGTGGTCCGCAACGCCATCGAGGAGTTGATGGCGCAGACCCAGCAGATCATCACGACCCTCAACAACCTGGAGGACGAGCTCAAGCCGCTCGTCGCCTCCTGGGAGGGCTCCGACCAGGAGACCTACCGCCAGGTCCAGGCCGAGTGGGACCAGGCCACCAAGAACATGGCCCAGCTCCTTGGCGACAACGGCGAGCTGATCCAGACGATCCACGACAACCACTCCCGTGACGAGCGCAGGAGCGCCGACAACTGGGGGAACGTGCGGGCCCGTTAGGGCACCGCCGGAGCTTCCTCCCCGTCGAGGGTCCGGCGGCGCGGCCCGGCCGTCGTCCGTGAAGGGGGCGCCTGCCGGGCCCCCGTGTCCCCGTCCCGCACCAAGCCTCAGGAGTACGTCCCATGGCCGGTGAGAAGGCCGACGTCAAGCACTTCGACCTCAAGCAGATGGAGAACTTCCGGGACAACGAGGTACAGCCGGTCCACACCGCCGCCAAGAAGCACAAGGAGGAGGGCGACGGGACCCACATCCGTCCGCTCGGCCACCTGATCGACGGGCACACCACGCCGGACAACCTCGCCCAGGACAAGCAACTCCTGCGTATCGGCAGGATGGTGACCGAGCCGCTGGTCTCGGGGCCGAAGCTGATCGAGGACATCCGCACCGCGGCCGAGGCCATCGACAAACTGCTCGGCGACCAGATGGACCTCTTCAAGGAGTTGAAGGAGGCCCTCACCGAGACGATCGAGGAGGCCAACAAGACCAAGGACAAGAACCTCGACGCGATCGACGCCCAGACACTCCTCCAGACCTTCGACGAGGTCGACACCCTCACCGCCGGCGGCACCGGCGACCCGGACGAAGAGTCCTGACCCGACCGAACAGAAAGGGCGCCACCGGTGGCAGATCGGTACGATCCCAACTCCGTCGCCAATCTGGACAAGTTCGACAACGCCGGCGACCCGTCGACCGACACCTGGGCCACCCTGGTCACCCACATCACCGGCTATCCGGTTCCCGACCGCGCCACCATCTTCGACTCCCTGCGCTCCGAGCACGGCGGCAAGCTGTTCCGGATGGACATCAAGGAGCGCAGCCTCAGCCTGCTCGTCAAGGACTCCGGATTCCTGACGAACAAGGGCGAGGACTACGACATCTGGTTCTTCGACAGCGGCAAGAAGCGCTCCATCATGCAGGCCCGGATCGTCTTCGAGGGCCGGGTGAAGGCGGGCGAGGAGATCATCTTCGCGAGTCCGGGATCGGACAACGTCCGCGACGCGCAGGTCCGTGAGGGCAACGAGTTCACGGACTACAACAAGGACAAGATGAGCACCATCCCGCTCGCCCGGTACATGAACGGGCCGCGGGCGGCGCTCCTCGCCCTCCTGGGCGGCAACACCGCGGACGCCCGGTTCAGCAACCTGGGCGTGCCCGGGGCCGACGTCGTGGACCTGAACTCCTTCAACACCACCGGGGAGTCCTTCGACTTCGCCGCCAAGTTCTTCAGGGACCACGCGGTCGTGCTGAAGGACTGGGAGGACCGCTTCGGCCGAGACGACGCGAGCTGGAAGGGCGAGGCCGCGGAGGTCTTCCGCAGCCTGCTGAAGAAGATCCGCGAGAACTACGACAGTTACGTCGAGACCTTCGACGAGAGCCCCACGGCCGGCGACGGGACGGTCAGCGGCGGCACCGTGTACTCGCGCGCCCTGTCGCTGGGCCGCAAGTACCTCGAGGACGCCGCGAACAAGCTGCTGGAGGCATGGCTCGCCTGGGCCAAGTCGCCGTACTACGACCCCCACCAGGTCCTGCGGTACGTCCTGGACGACCTCGCCCAGTGGGTGGACGCGAACAACGTGGCCAAGACGGACATCAAGTCCTACACCTCCCGCTACACCACGACGGTCAGCCACAGCCCGCAGGCCGGCTTCACCCAGGTCCACCCCGAGTACGGAGACCTCACCGACATCGCGAACTGGGCGAAGGTCGGTGACGCCGCCGTCAAGATCTGGAGCCAGGGCGTCGACGAGTACCTGGGCAAGCCGGCCGCCGAGGTGCAGTCGAACCTGAACAACCACTTCCTCGACCTGGGCGGCGACTTCTCCGGCAACGTGCCCAAGCCGAAGTCGACGAGCACCGCCTCGGAGGAGTACGAGGAGAGGAAGGCCGAGGAGGAGCGGGAGGAGATCAACCGGCAGAACGAGGAGAACCGCCGGTACCAGGACGAGCTGCGCGCCGAGCAGGAGCGGCAGCGCGAGGAGGACAAGAAGTACCAGGACGAGCTGCGCGAGGAGCAGAACCGCCAGCGGGAGGAGGACAAGAAGTACCAGGACGAGCTGCGCGAGGAGCAGAACCGCCAGCGGGAGGAGGACAAGAAGTACCAGGACGAACTCCGCGAGGAGCAGAACCGACAGCGCGAGGAGGACAAGAAGTACCAGGACGAACTCCGCGAGGAGCAGCGACGCGAGCAGGAGGAGGCCAAGCGCCTGGCCGAGGAGCAGGCCAAGGCCATGGAGGAGAGCCTCGGCGGCCTCAACGACCCCAACGGCGTCAATCAGCAGAACCTCGACGGCCTCGACGACCTGCTGAACCAGAACACCCCGGTCACCGAGAGCCTCGGCGACCTGGGCGACGTGAACGGCCAGGGCGGCGACCAGGAGGCCTTCACGTCCACCCCGCCCCCCGGCATCACCAGCCTGGGCAACCTCGGCGCGGTGAACTCGGGACAGAGCGGCTCGAACAACGCGAACAACGCGAACAATTCGGTCGACGACGTCATCACCGAGAACCTGGGGAACCTCGGCGACCTGAACGCGGGCGGCGGTCCGGTCGAGACGCCCGGCGGCGGCACGACCCAGCTCGACGCCGGCAAGCTCACCACGGACTTCCCGGACGGCAGCAGCACCAGCTTCGACCCGGACAGCGGGGTCCTCACCACCACGCATCCCGACGGCAGCGTCACCACGCAGGACCTCGGCGACGGCACCCGGGTGACCAACCCCGACGGTTCCGTCACCTCCCTCGGTGACGACGGCAAGCTGACCACGACCTTCCCCGACGGCAGCGTCCAGACCGTCGACCCCTCGACCGGGCAGGTCAGCACCACCGACCCCGACGGCACCACGACCACCCAGAACCTCGGCGACCTGGGCGATCTCAACAGCCGCAACGCCGACGCCGACCTGGGCGACATCGACTTCGACCTGCCCACCCAGTCGGAGACCGACCTCGGCGACCTGGGGAACCTCAACAGCGACCGAAGCGGGCTGGAGACCCCGACCGGCGGCAGTACCCAGCTCAGCGACGGGGACATCGCCACCGACTTCCGCGACGGCAGCAGGATCAGCTTCGATCCGGACAGCGGTCTTCTCACCAGTACGGACGCGGACGGCACCACCACGACCACCGACCTCACCCACGGCGCCACGGTGACCAACCCGGACGGCTCACGGACCAGCCTCGACAACGGCATGCTGACCACGGAGTTCCCCGACGGCAGCAAGCAGGTCATCGACCCGGACACCGGCATCGCCACCGTCACCGACCCGCAGGGCAACACCGAGCGCATCGACCTGCACGATCTCGACACGTCCGGCGGCCGGGACACCTCGGACCTCCTCGACGGCCTCGGCGATCTGCCGAGCGGCGGCCTCGACGACACCGGAGGCGGTACCTCCGTCCAGGACCTGTCGCTCTCCGATCTGGGCGTCGGCGGCGGAGCGGGCGACGCGGCACCCGGCGTCGGCATCGGGGAGAGCCACGTCACCGCGGACGGCTCCGGCGGAACAGGAGTCGATCCCCTCTCGGACGGCGCCGCCGACAACGCCGCCACACCCCTCGCCCCGGCCGCCGGAGCACCGGGGGCTCCCGGCATGCCCGGCAGCCCCGGTATGCCGATGGGCGGCATGGGCGCCGGGGGCATGGGGGCAGGCGGCGACAAGGGCAACGGCGAGCGGGTGCGCGCCGTACTGGTCGACGCGGCGGAGGAGAGCGAACGCCGCAACCGCCGCCGGCGCAACCCGTGGAACCGTCAGGAGGACGACGACACCTTCCTCGCTCCCGCGTCCCGTGTGGCGACCACCGGCGGTGACTCCCCCGAGGAGGAGACGCAGCCAGGCCGCGCCAGGGTCACCAGCTCCGAGTACCTGGAGGAGGACACCGACGTGTGGGGCACCGAAGAGGGCGGCACACCCGCCGTCATCGGTCGATGAGTCCCGCCCGAGCGGGGGGCGGGCACCCCAGGAGACGCATCACACCCTGCCCCCGCTTTCGCGGCGGGGGTCTCACCGGGCAAGATCAGCAGGGCAGTTGACGGACCGTCGAGCGGGGCCGGGCGCGCAGGGCGAACCGCCGGGCGCACCCGGCGACCGACGGCGAAGGAAGGAGCGGGCGTGACGGAACCGCTGGAGAAGCGCCTCGAGAAGGCGATGGCCGAGCTCCAGGCCGCCCAGGAGGCGGTGGCACGCACCGAACGCGAGCTGCGGCAGGCGTCGTTCACGGTGCTGTCCTCCGACCGCGCGGTCCGCGCCACGGTCGGCCCGCAGGGCGAGCTGTCCGGGATCGAGTTCCTGGAGAACAAGTACCGCGCCATGTCGCCCCAGGAGCTGGCGGCCAGCGTTCTGGAGGCGGCGAACGCGGCCCGCCTGAAGATGAACCGCCATGTGATGAAGGCGATGGCGCCCTTCACCGAACCCAGCAGCGGCATCCCGGAGCTGAAGGGCTTCGAGGTGGACTGGGAGCGGATCTTCGGCCCCGAGGTGCTGCGTGACGACGACGAGGACACGCCCCGCGACACCGGGGCCACCCCCGCCTGGCGGGACGCCCTCGGCGAGGACGGGGAGGACTGATGGGACAGCGCTACTACGCCGACCCGAACCGTATCGAGGCCCTGGCCAGGCAGCTCGAGGAGATCGGCGCCCTGGCCAAGAACATCACCGAGGAGTTCCTCGACGACCTCGCGCCCACCGTCACCTGGCCCGGAACGGAGGGCGAGTTCGCGGAGAAGGCCAAGCCGCAGGAGCAGAAGGAGCGGCAGACCACCAAGGAGACGATGATGTCCATCCGCGACGCGGTCGTGGGCATCACCGACGCCACGGTCAGCCAGGTCCGGATGATGAAGGACACCCGCGACCGCCACATCGAGAACATCGAGCGGGCCGACAGCCGCATCGAGACCGACGGCCTGAACGGTGACGGCCCGGGCGGGCATGGCCGTCGCTGATCCCCGCACCGCCGGCCGCCTCCGCAGCACCCCGGGAGCGGCCGCTCCGTCCTGCTCACGGGACGGCGGCGTATGAGCATCAAGGCATCGCCCGAGGTCAACGCGATGATCTTCATCCTCACCGGAGAGAAGCTCATCGACGCGGACGAGGACCTCGCCTACGAGAGCCGGCGGCCCTACTCCGGCCTGGGCCGTAAGGTGGACCGGCTGTCCTCGCTGATCGACAAGTCCATCCACGACATCGCCGAGGTGATGCCGGACGACCTGTCCAAGTCGTACGCCAAGGCGATGGGCATGCTCATCGACGACGGCGGCAAGAACTACCTGCGCGAGTTCGCCGAACAACTCGAGAAGATCGCCGAAGGCCGCCGCAAGACCTCCATGGACATCATGGAGTCCAAGTGGCAGGTCATCGCCGAGGTCATCCGGCTGCTCATCGAGATCGCCATCTACCTGGCGATGTCCTTCTTCACCGGCGGCGCCTCGGCCAGCCAGATCATGATGGCCAAGCTGCGCAGCCGCTTCCTCATCCTGACCACGCTCAGCCATCTGCTCCAGCGGCTGCACCTGGCGCCCTCGCTGACCGAGGCGTTCGCCGAGGCGTTCACCACCTTCGCGGTGCGCCTGGCGATGATGAACTTCGCGCCGAACGGCCGCCGTCCCGACGGCTTCGACTGGAACGACATCCTGAAGTCCGCCGCGTTCGGGGCCGCCGCGGGCTTCCTCACCAGCATCTTCGACGACATCGCGAAGAAGATCGTCAAGAGCTATGACACGAACTTCCTCAAGGACGGGTCCGACCTCGACTTCAAGCCCAACCCCGACCTCAAGAACACCCCGAACCCGGAGTTCGGCAACCACGGCCCCGGCCCCAAGCCGGACCCCGGCCCCAGTCCTACCCCGAAGGACCGGCCGGACCCCGGCCCGCAGGCGAACGGCCCGGACGGCGTCCCGCACACCCCGCCGCCGACCTTCCGGAACGACCCGCTGTCCTTCCGGAACAACCCGAACCTGTGGCGCAACAGCCAGATCCTGCGCGACAACGCCGACCGACCCGGCGCACTGGCCGGGCACTACGGCATCAAGGGCACCTCCGACTTCCTCGCGGCCGGCGCCGGCGAAGCGCTCGCGGAGATCCTGATCAAGGGCGCCTTCGACGGTGACTGGTCCACGAGCTGGTCCACCTTCGTGGGCGCGGGCATCAGCAGCCAGGTCGAGGCCACGCTCACCGACACCGCCCTCAACAGCGGCGCCGAACTGCGCCACGTCATCGACAAGTTGCGCCACCAGCCGCCCACCGTCTCCACCGGCGGCACCGACACCCAGGACACCGGCACCCGCGACACGGCCGACTCCTCGGACACGCGGGACGGCGAGGGCCCCGGCCGCACCGGCGGTGCCCCGGACACGGACCTCACGGGCGACACCGGCTCCCCGCGCACGCTCACGCCGGTCCGTACCGCGGACAGCCCACCGCCGTACACGAGCGCGGACCCCCCGCCCTACAGCCCCCAGGACCCCCCGGCGTACACCCCGGGCGCGCTGCCCGCGACGGCCGCCGAGAACGCCCTGTGGCAGCAGGTCCACAACGGCCCCGCCGACGTCCGTGAGCAGGCGCTGCACGACATCGCCGCCCTGCGCGGCGCCCAGTCGCCCGGCAGCACGGAGATCGACGTCCGCGACAACCTCCACGGCGCGCTCTCGCAGGTGCCCGAGGTCCGGGTGGTACCGCTCGGGGAGGGGCCCGCGCTCCAGGTCGCCGCCGACGAGGTCCGTCGGGCCCTGGACGGCTTCGGCACGGCGACGACGGTGGCGGACGTGGCCGGGGGGACGGGTTCGCGGGACGTCGATGTCACCAGCGGTTCGAACCGGATCGTAGAGAACGGCACCGACGGCTTGGCCGGGCAGGGGGTTCCTGGCCAGGCCGGGGGCAGCCCCGTGGCGTCCAACTCCTCCCAGCAGGCACCCGGTTCCGGCACCGGCGGCGCCCGGCCGGGTGCTTCGCCCACGCCCGGGGCCACCCATACCCCCTCCGGCTCCCAGGCCTCCCACGGCTCCCAAACTCCCACCGGCCCGCGGGCCGAGGGCACGCGCACCCCGGACAGCACGACGGTTACGGTCGATCAACGCGTCGCGCAGGACGGCACGGTGGTCGCGGACGGTCCGCACCGCGCGCAGGACGGCACGACGGTTCAGGTCGGCCCGCAGGTCGCCCAGGACGGCTCCGCGCAGCCCTCCGTGACCACGGAGACCTCCGACTCCGCGGAGACCACATCCGCTCCGGTCGGCACCGCCTCCCCGGACACCTCCCAGGAGGCCGCGTTCCCCGCCGGGGCGCCCTCTTCCTCCGACGACGTCCTGACACCGGACCTGGACCTCAGTGGCGTTCCGCCGATCATGAGCACCGCCGGGTCGTACGCGGCTCCGCCGCTGACGATCGTCGTCTCGGAGGTCCCGCCCCCTACGGAGGGTTCGCCCGAGGCGACGGGCCTGCTGGACCGCGCCGGGGCGGACCGCGCCGTCGTCCTGGGGCCGGCGGTCACGGCCGACGGTGCGGGTCGGGCGCCCCGCACCGCCGTCGAGCTGACGCGGGAGGGTCCGGGCGCGCCGGTCCGCGTCCGTCCGCTCACGAACTCAGTGCCCAGGCCGGACGGCACCACCACGAACACGGTCACCACGGAGACGGCCTTCCCCGGCGCGGACATCCTCGTGCCGCTGGCCGACGCGCTCGGCCCCGCACCTCGTCCCGCCACCGAGAGCACCACCACGACCACCACGACCGGCGGTCCGATGAGCGCAACCACCGCCCCGCCGCCCGAGAAGGTGCCCACGGAGTCCGCGACGCCTCCGCGCGGCAAGGGAGCCGCCCTCGACCCCGGCGCCTCCGCCGTACCCCCGGCGGCCAAGCTCGTCACCCTGTCCCGCCCTTGGACGGAGACGGCCACCGACCTGCACCTCGAGTCGGGGCAGGCCGATGAAACCGGCGGCACCGCACCCGGCACCGCCGGCGGACGCGGGCCCGGGGCCGACGGCACGCCGCCTCCACCCGCGTCACCGGACACACCCGTGGCCCAGCCGCCGCGAGGACGCGTCGTCGTGCGGCCGACGCGGAGCGCCGGGCACGAGGGGTCCCCTGACGACGGCGCCACACCGGCCCGCGCGACCGTGATCACCACCCTGGACGGCCACACGATCCCGCTCGGCCAGCTCCGCCGCTGGGTGCCGGAGACCGCCGCGACACCGCGGCCGGGACGGGCCGTACGCACACTGACCGTCTCGCAGGACCCCGCCGACGACGGAACGCCGCGCGACACGGGCCGCCGGGGGCTGCTCGACCAGGACACCTTCCGCGGGGTGCGCACCACATCGGGCCCGACCCCGTCCGGTCCGGCCCGCACGGTGTTCACCGGCCCACCGACGGAGCTGCCCGGCGCGGGCACCGACGAGGGCGCCGACTACTTCGTGGGGCACGGCACCCCGCGCACCGTCACACTCGGCACCGACGCCGCCGCACACCCCGCCGTCAAGGTCAGCGGCGTGCAGCTCGGGGAGGTGCTCAAGTCCTGGGCGCGGGACGGCGACCGGTCGCGGCCCCTCGTGCTGTTCTCCTGCGAGACCGGGCGGCAGCCGCAGGTGGCGGGGCTGCCGGTGGCCCAGCACGTGGCGAACCGCACCGGACGGCCCGTGTACGCGCCGACCACGGAGGTCGGTACGGCCCGGGACGGGAACGGCGACGTCCGCGCGGTACTCACCGAGGGCACGGACGGGCCGGGACGCTGGCGGCTGTTCACCCCGGAGCCCGGCGGCGCCGACCTGGACGCTCTCGCCCGCGATGCCGGTCTGCACGCGGGCCCCGGCCCCGCCGACGCCTTCGTCCGGGCCCGTACCCTCCAGCAGATCCGGACCCTGCGTGACGTTCTCGGTCCGGACGCCGAACAGCGGCCGGAGAACAAGGAGTTGCTCGCGGGGCTGGCGTACGTGGACGGTCTGCGCTGGCTGAACCCCGACACCGCCTCCCGCTACGGCGACGGCCGCATGACACCGGACCTGCTGCGCCGGATGGTCGGCGACCGGCCAAGTGCCGCGGTCGACCCGGCCACCGGACCGACGACCCACCAGTACACCGACTTCCTGCGCGCCGCCGCCGCATTGCGCGACTCCGCCACACCGGACACGACACTAGACGCCCTGCTGCCCCCGCCGCCTCCCGCGCTCCCGCCGGACACCCCGGTCTCCCCGGACGACGTGCGCGGGCTGACCTACGCGCCGTCCGCGCGGATCACCTGGTCCCTGTCCAGCACTCCGCTGCCGCTGTCCGAACTGGCGCTGAGCGCCGAGGACACCGCGGAACTCGCCCGGCGCAGGCCCGACCTCGCTCCGGCGCCGAGCCGCCCGGAGAGCCTCGCCGAGGACCTGACCCTGTTCAGCAAGGACGCCACGGGCACGGACGCCGTGCGGGCGGACGGCCGGACCTTCAGGCGGCTGGACACACCGGGCGGCGGGAACTGCCTGTTCCGGGCGCTGCTCGACAGCGCGCGCGCCCACGAGGTCCCGCCCCATTGGGCGGCGCGCGACGTCGCCGGGCTGCGCGGCCTGCTGCGGGACCGGATCGCCGGCTCCGAACTGGCCGCCGCGGCGGCCGAGGCCACCCCGGACCCGGTGCTCGCCGTGGTGGACGACCTGCGCATGACCGCACTCGCCGGGGTGCGCGACCCCGACGCGCAGCGCAGGATCACCCAGCGCTGGAACGGCATCGCGGAGGCCGTCGTCGAGCACGGCGACGCCCGGCGCTGGCGGCGCGTCGTCAGGAACAGCCGCTACCCGCGGCTCGCCGAGATCGCGCCCACCCCGGACGACGCGCGCCGCCTCGGCACCGAGGGACTGGTCGCCGCGGCGGCCGAACACGCCGGGCTGTGGGCCTCTCCCTTCGCCGACGTGCTCCCGCAGGCGCTGGCCCACACCCTCGACCTCGACCTGCGTCTCGTCCAGGCCGACCCGCACGCACCGGCCACCACGCTCGTCACCCCCCTCCATCCCGGCGGCCGTGGCGGCACCCTGCACCTGGCCTACAACGGCACCGACCACTACGACGCCCTCGTCCCTGCCAGCGCCCCGATCGCCCCCGTACCCGACACCGTCACGACCCCCGAGCCCCCGGCCACCGCCGAGCCGGAGGGCGACGACCCCTTCGGCGCGTGGCTGCGCGCCATGGGCGGGATCACCGACCTCGACAGCCCCCCCCCCCAGACCCCCGACCGGGGCGACCCGGTGCCGCTGGAGACGCAGCTCGAACGGCACCGCCCGGCCCGCCTGCTGACCGGACCGGACGCCCGCCCCCCGGGCCCACCGCCGCGCACCGTCACCTTCGAGGACGGCAGCCGGCTGCCGGCCGTCCTCATCGACCCGGCCGCCGACCCCGGCCCGGGCGACGGCACCCCGGCGTCCCACGCGGACGGCACCCGCCGGAACCGGCCGACCGGCCTCTTCGCGGGCCCCGGCGTGCTCACCCTGCGCTCGCCCGAGCAGGTCGCCGAGGAGATCCTCGGGCAGCTGCCGAAGAAGCTCCGCGACCAGTTCGACGAGGCGGAACTGCTGCGCCTGCTGACCCACCAGCCCGCCGCCTTCACCGCCCCGCGCGGCGCACGCCTCGTGGGGCGGGAGAAGTCCGGCGTCGGCCACGAGATGACCGTCGAGGCCATCCCGTACCACCGCTGGGAACGCTTCTCCGACGTGCACGGCGGTACCACCCGCGTGGACACCATGCGGCGCGGCCAGGCCGGCACGGGCGGCGGACGCAGCGTCGGCCACGGACGCCGGATCGCCGCCGCGCTGAGCATGGGCCCGCCGCTGAACTGGCTGCTGAAGATCGGCGTCTCACTGGGCTGGACCCGCCGCACCGACTACTCCCTGGGCACCCAGGCGTACGACCAGACCGAGCACCGCGCCCACGAGGGCTCGCACCTGCACCTGGACGACGTGCACTACCGGGTACGGGTGGAACGCGTCACCGAGGCACCGAAGACGCCTGGCCCGGCCGCCTCGTCCGCGACAGGACCGAACTGGCGGCGCAGCGAGGTGCACACCGCGCGGTTCGCCATGCGGGACGGCCTGAGCTGGCGCCTGCCGGACGACCTCACCGTGCCGTTCAACGGCCCCCGCCGGGCCCCGCGGGCGCTCACCTTCCCGGACGGGACGGAGCCGCGGATGACGGATGTCACCGGACTGCACCTGGTGGACCCGCCCGAGGACGTCGCGCTCGCCCTGTCCGGTGCCCGGCCCGGCAGTTCCGCGCACCGCACCCTCGTCTCGTACGTCCGCCCGGGGCGGCTGCTCGCCCTGTTCGGCCGGTTCGCCGGGCCGGTCAGCGGACCCGAGCTGACCCGGGGGAGCGCCCTGCGTCCGCTGGGGCACCTCGTCGTGGAGCGGTCGATCCCGCACCGCGCCACCCTGGTCGCCGAGTCGGTCAAGGCGGAGCTGCGCGACCTCACGCAGACCACGTACCAGAACGAGCGCGGTCACGTCCGCGACACCCGCTTCGGCATCCAGATCACCGCGGGCCCCAACCACACCCTCGTCGGCCCGGAAACGGACGTACGCCTCCAGGGCGGGCCGCTGGTCCGGGCGGACCTCAGCTCCGGGCGCGGTCACCAGCTCGGCACCGACGCGGCCCGCAAGACCACCGGACGGCTGCGCAACCAGCCGGTCGCGCTCTACCGGGTGGAGCGCACCCTCATGGTGCGCAAGGCCGGCGAGCCGGCGTCCGCGGCGCGTCCGGTGCGTGTGGTGAGCCTGGACTGGATCTCCACCCAGGACGCACGCCGGCTCGCCGGCTGGGACAGCCGGACACCCGGACGGACCGGCCCCCACCCGGACGCCGAGCCGCCGGTGCCCTGGTACCTCACCCGCGAGGACCCGGTGCACCTGGGCGGCCAGGTCCGCGCCGAAGGCTTCCGCCCCGACCGCCCCGGAAACACCATGGCGACCGAGGGACAGACCCAGCCGCCGGACCGGACCCGGAACCAGGCCGGGCCCCCCGCCGCCCAGGATCCGCTGCGCGTCTTCGCGGACACCGTCCTCGACACGCTGCACCGCTCCTACCCGTCCCTCTTCGTCCCGCCGTCGATGCTGCGGCACCCGCGGCTGGCGCGCTTCTGGTACGGCGACGGCAGGATGCGGACCGCGCTGCACAACGACCGGCAGGTCCGCGAGGCCCTCAACCGGCCCACCCTGGCGCAGAGTCTGGACGACCTGACCACCACCGGTGTGCCGGTCACCCTCACCGAGGACGGCAAGGTGCGCCGCGGCCATCACACGCTGATCCTGCGAGCGAGACTCACCGACCGCCGCTTCGAGACCACCATGAGCGAACGCTCGCTGCGCAACGCGGTGATCGGCACCGAGGTGTCCGGTCAGGGCCAGCAGGCGTCCACCACCCTGTCCGCGGGCATCGAGGTGGGCGTGTCCCCGCGCGACCACGACAAGGTGCCCGAGGCGGGGGTGCCGCGCCAGACCGGCAACGTGTCCGTGGGGGCCCGCTACGCCAGGACCGAACAGAAGGGCACCCGCAGCACGGCCGCGGTCACCCACGACCACCTGACCTTCCAGAACGGCGCCGACCTCTACAGCTACCAGGTGGAACTCGGCGCCTCCCTCGAAGGGCACCGGCGCCCGCGCGGCTGGGCCCGGCTCGTCTCGCTCGGCCTCCTCGGCGCCGGCGTCTTCGTCAGCAAGGCCGAGGAGCGGCCGCTGTTCCACCGGGGCAGCGAGACCGTGGGCCGCGTGGAACTCGCCGTGCCCGCCGCGCACGGCTCCGACCGGTACGCACCCGCCGACCCGCCGCCCGCCGGACCGGCACCGGCGGCCGCACCCGTACGGCTCTCCGCCGTCGAGGCCGACCAACTCCTCGACGGCACCCGCCCCCTGCCCAGAACCGACTCGGCGGGGCAACGGCTCGTCCGCAGACTGCTGCGCGCCCCGCACGTGGTTCTCAGCACCGAAGGCGGCGCGCAGCGTCAGCAGTTGATGCAGGACACCGCCGACCGCGCCTCCGGCACCTCCTGGCACGTCAGCGCGCCCGGCGCGCCGGTGCGCAGCGCACTGCGGCGGGCCATGGCCGACCTGCACGTGGCCGGCCAACTCGGCCAGTATCTCGGCCCGTTCGGCTCCCGGATCACCGGGCTGATCGGCGCAGGACCGCTCCAGACGCACTACCTGAAGGCCGCCGTCCGCGGCGAACTGGACAACCTGCGCGTCATGAGCGACCCGAAGGCGGCCAGCCTCGAAGCGACCCTCGGCAACGAGCACCGCGTGGCCGGCAGCGCGAGCACCGTGTCGCGCACCACCCTCGGCGTCCAGGGCGCCGACATGCCGCTCCAGCAGACCCCCGGCGGACCGGCCGTCGTCGGGTCCTACTCGACCGCACTCCAATACGCCTGGGGCAAGGGCCGCAGCATCGCGCAGACCCTCACCCGGGGACGCAACACGACCCTCACCTACGCGGGCCGCATGTACCTGGTGGTCGCCGACACCGCCGAGACCATCGCCGTACGGGACCGCTGGACCGCGGCGATGGGCACCGTCGGCACCCGCGCCGGCACCGCGGTCGGCTCCGCCGCCGGACGGCTGTCCGGACGACTCGGGCGCGCACTCGCCCCCCGGCGCGCCGCCGCCGCGCTGCACCGGGTGCGCGACGCGGTGATGTTCCATCTGCCCATGCAGGACGCCATCGAGGCCGGGCTCGCCCCGGACGGCCTGGGCACCACCACCCCGCGCAACCTCGGCCGGGGCTACCGCGTGCCCCCCTTCCTGCGCGGCCGCCGCTTCCCCGGACATCCCAGCGGCCAGCTCGACGCCAGTCATGCCGCCCAGCAGCTCATGGGGCGGATGGCGAGGATCGGCGTTCCCTCGCACGACCGGGAGCAGGTCCTGCAGCGGCTGTCCCCGGACTTCCTGCGCGCCCATCTGCACGAGCTGACGACCGACGGTATGACTCTGCCGGTGCGCCACCGCACCTGGCGGAACCCCAGCCGCCTGCCGGTCGGCGGCAGCCCCGCGCAGGTCCGGTTCAAGCTCACCCCGGTCACCACCACCGTCGAACGGCTGCGCACCGGCTTCGAGTTGGAGGACTATCGCACCACCGCCCGCGACGACTCCCACAGCACCTCCCAGGACCAGGGCGCCGACGTCACCCTCGCCACGGGCCAGCGCGCGGCGGAGAGCGGCATCCTCCTCGCCAACCCCTCGCTCCAGGGCACCGCCGCCAAGCAGCGCGCCGGCACCCGCACCGAGACCACCGGCAGCACCTCGATGCCGAACATCGCCACCACCCAGGCGCACGCCGAGATCGTCACCAGCTACGTGCTGACCGTCACCATGACCGACGCGACCGGTGATCTCCTGTCCCCGCGCGCCGTGGCGTCGGTCGGCACCCTCAACGAGATCGTCCCGGCCGGCCTGCTCACCCCCACCGACGACGGCACCGACGGCATGCTCACCGAGGAGGACGTGTCCGAACCCGAGCGCGCCGTGAGGATGCTGACCGCCGAACAGGCGCGCCCGCCGGGCATCGCCGCCTGGCGCACCGGCGACGACGGCACCGGCCGCGCCGACCCGGACGTACTGCCCTTCGACGACCGCATCGGCTCCGGCATCCTCGCCGTGGACATCCGGGGCGCGGCCAACGTGCAGGACGCCCTGACCCTCGCCACCGCACGCGCCGACGGCCTCGGCGACGGCGACCTGGGCCGCCGCCACACCGGTCACGTCCTCAGCGAACGCGTGCGCATGGCGCGCCTCACCCCGCTCACCGGTCCCGGCACCGCCCCCGCGCAGGCGCAGCAGGAGGCCACCACCCAGGTCGGCCTCACCGCCGGATTCCGGGAGGCCCTCGCCGCGAACGGCTCACAGCTCCCCGCCCAGGCGTCCGCCCGTCTCCTCGGCCAGTCCCACACCGCGGACTCCCGCCTCTACGCGAGGATGCACCGCGCCGGCGCCCGGCTCCTCGCCGTCGAGAACAAGCCGCGCATGGAGGCCATGCAGCGGTCGAAGACCTCCGACGCGCTGGAGGCCGGGATCACCGACAACGTCGAGGGCATGGTCGGTACGTCGCCGCTCGCGGGCAACAGCAACGCGGGTGTCACCAACCCGGGTGCCTCGGTACCCGTCGGCGGCGCGAACGACGGCACCGCCCTCAAGGGCACCGTCGACACCACCCTCGGCACGCATCTGAAGGTCGTCACCGACCGCAGCATGCTCTTCGCGATCCCGGTGAGCTGGCTGACCGTGGCCGAGGTGGACCACCACTTCACCGACAGCCGCCCGCTGCGGGCGCTCGGCAAGGCCGAGCGCGGACCGCGCGCCGCCGAGGCCGAGACCACCGCCCTGGTCTGGCTGCGCGAGGACATCGCCCGCGACTACGGCCTCCTGGACGACACCACGTTCCCCGACGAGGTCGGCGCGGCCTGGGACGCCATGGCGAAGGCGGCCGGCGATCTCGCGGCGGCGGAGAAGGCCTACTACGACGCCCGGGCCCGGGCCCGCGAGACCTGGCTCGGCCTGAGCCCGCAGGAACAGGCGGTGCTCGGCGACGACGACCCCGACCGGCCGACCGTCCTGCCGCAGGCCGTGGCCCAGTCGCCGGCCGTCGCCGCCTGGCAGGCCGCGCGGGAGGAGGTCCGCCGCCGGCAGGCGCACACCGACTCCGCCGCCGCCGACCACCACCGCCTGCACCTCGCGGCCTCCCGTCTCACCGCCCACCACCAGGGCCGCGCATCCGTCCCGGTGCCGGACCGGGCGCAGGAGTACACCGAACCGGCCTGGCGCTCCGAGGCGCCCGAGCCGTACCGCATCGCCGACGCCACCGAGACGACCCCGCGCACCCTCACCTCGCCGGACGGCACGCTGGTGCGCGAGGTGCACGACATGCCGCACGACGGCGCCTCGTTCTTCCACGCGCTGATCGCCGTCGCCCAGGACCGCGGCCGGCTGCCCCACCTCCTCGGCGCCGGCCTCGCGGCCCGGTTCACCGCCGCTCCCGGGGATCCGGCGATCACCGAACAGGCCGTCCGGGCCGCCCGCAACCGTCTCGCCTGGGAACTGGGCGAGAGCCGCAACGAGGACCTGCTCGACACCCTCGCCCTCGACGCCGCGGACGAATTCACCCAGGCGGAGCTCGACTTCGCGGGCGTGCGGCTGACCCCCGCGCAGCAGGCCGAGTTCGACGCGTTCGGCCGCCTCCCGCAGACGCTCTGGCCGACCTCGGGGCAACGGGTGGCCCTCGCGACGGCCGCCCTGCTCAGGCCCTTCACGAGCGAGCCGCCGCAGGGCGGCACCGCGGCCGCGGACTCCGCACACCCCGCCCCGTCGGAACGCCGGGCCGGCGACCACGGCGGTGCCGACCTGCTGCCCGCCCTCGCCGCCCGGCTCCTCGGCACGCCGGTGACGGTCGTGACCGGCGAGGGCCGCGAGCAGCGCTTCCTCCCGCACGGCACCGACCCGGCCGCCGTCGACCCGGCCACCGACCCCGTCCTCCTTGCCGCCGACGGCTACTTCCACGCCGCCCTGCCACCCGGCACCCCGGCCCCGGTCGTCACCCCGCTCCCGGCGACGCCGACCCCCTCGGCCACCGCCCCGGACGACGGCATCCCGGACCCCGCCCCGGCACACCGCAGCCACGCCACCCCGCCCTGGCACCCGCCCGCCGACAGCACCGGCCCGCGCTACCGGCTCGACCGCGACGGCGTCCTCACCGCACCGGACGGCGCCACCCACACCCAGGGCACCCCCACCGGCCGCGGCAACGGCTTCTTCGGCGCGCTCTCCACCGCCCTGCAACACGCGGCCCGACAGCCCGGCCTGGACCGCCACGAGGCGGGACGACTGCGCCGGCGCGCCGACATGCCCCCCGCGCAGCTGATGCGCCTGAACGGCCTGCCAGGCTCTCGCGCCGAGCGCGACACGCTCTTCGCACCCCCGCCCCTCGTCGTCCGTCCCGGCGCGCCCGCACCGAGCCAGGACGCCCGCGACGCCCACCTGCGCCGCCATCTCGCCGAGGCACCCTGGGGCCCCGGGGCCGACCGCGCGGTCGCCGCCTGGGCCGCCGCGGCGACGGGCACCACCGTCACGCTCGTCGAGGAGAACGGCACCGCCCACACCTACCCCGGCCCGTCCGGCGAGGCGGGCCCGCACCTTCGACTCCGGCGTCGTGGCGGCGACTTCGTCCCGCTGCTCCCGCGCACCCCGGCACCCGCGCCGGGCCCGGATCCGGCCACCGCCCCGCCGACCGACGGTGACCTCCCGGGCCTGCCCGGCGAGGAGGAGGCGTACGAGCTCCACACACTGTCGGGAGCGGGCGGGGCGACGAGGGCGGAAGGAGACTCGGACGGCGAGATGGACCTCGACTCCGGCTCCGAGAGCGAGCGGGAGGCCGTCGAGACGAGCCCCGAGCACCCGTTCGCGGTCGAGTTCGCCACCCTGCTGGAGGAGCCCGAGCTGCGGGCCGACGCACTGCTGGACGTGGTCCGGCGGCGCAACGCACGACTCGGCGGCTTCCCGGACGTGGCGTTCGACAGCGCGTTCACCGAGTACACGGGGATCGGTGTGCCCGAGACCCTGGACCAGGTGGAGCAGGCCGGCCGGCTGTCGTCCGAGGAGTACGAGGAACTGCGGGAGGTGCTCGGCCTCGGGACGGGGGTGCCCTTCACTCAGACGAGCCCGCCCGGCACGTCCGAGCGGGACCGCGAGGTGACGCTGCGGATGCTGGACCGCATCGCCCGCCTGGTGAAGGAGGTGCTCCGCAAGCCGGACCGCCAGGCCGACGCCCAGGTCACCCCGCACATCGCCGTCACCGTGCTGCCGGACGGTTCACTCGGCATCGCCGGCAACACCGGCGCGAAGGCGCTCACCGCCGACGAGGCCGCCCTGGTCGAGCAGGAGCTGCGCTGGTTCGTCACGGGGCAGGAGCCGGGCGGTACCCGGCGCGTGCGGGAGCTCGAGCAGTGGTCCAGGGACGAGGAGTCGCACCGGCAGTGGGCTGCCCGGCTCGACCAGGAGGAGCGCGATCACGCCGCACGGACCGCCGAACAGGAGCGACTGCGGACGTGGCTGGAGGAGCAGTACGACGCGGAGGTGTGGGACGAGACCCTGGAGCAGCAGTGGAACACGCTCCTCGGCGACGAGTCCGCGGCCGAGCAGGACGGGCGGCGTCTGACGGGGGAGCGGCAGCGGTGGCGGGGCGACGAGCGGTGGCTGGCTCGCCGGCGCCCCGGTGTCGCGCGTGACGTCCGGGACCGTACCAAGCTGCGGGCGCTGGCCACCGGCTGGTATCGCCTCTACCATCCCGACTCGCCCGAACTCGACCTCGTCAAGCGCGCGTTGGCGAACCCGCGCGTCCTCAACGTGGCGGGCCGGGACGGCACCCCGGGACCCGGGGAGCACGGCTCCGAGCATGGCGAACTGACCCTCCTCGGGCACTGGGTGGCCCACTGGGAGAACAACCCCGGCGACCCGGACGCGCCCAGAACGCTGCCGCTGGGCGGGTTCAAGATGGCCTGCGCCTCGTGCGACCTGGCCTATCAGGCGGTCAACGAGCACATCGGGCGCCCGCTCGGCCACCGCGTCCAGGCGTCCGGCACCCACGGCATGTTCTTCCCCGGCTGGCGCATGCCCCAGTGGATGCGGGAACGGCCGCTTCTGGTGCAGCACATCAGGGAGAACGCGGAGGACATCGGCGCCTACCTGGACCAGGGCGGCGTGCTCCAGGGCGAGCGGACCGAGGGGGCGCACGAGCAGTACCCCGCCGGGTCGTCGTCCGAGTACGAGTCCGGCGACGAGGCCATGGACACCGACGACTTCCCCGGCTCCCCGGCGCGCGGCACATCCCCGCGGCTGCCGCGGACGGTGGCGCCCGACGAGCCCACCGCCACCCCGCCGGTCCCACGCGGTCCGCGCGACCACCGCCCTCGATTCGTGGTTCGGTCCGGCTTCGACGCCCGCCGCTTCTCGTACGGGGGCGAGCCGGTCACCGACCTCACGGTGCGCCTGGCGATCCGGGGACCCGAGGACCAGGCCGAGCAGGTACGCCGCCGACTGGACGACGGCGTACGGCGGTTGCTCAACGACCCCGCCCACCGCCTGACCGGCGGCGACCGGCTGCACGTGACCGTCGAGCATGTGGACCCCGCCGACTCACCGCACCTCACCGTGGATCTCGTCGGCCGGGACCGGGCGATGGACCAGACGACCTGGTGGGCGGACGCGTCACCGGCTCACCTCGTCCACGAACTCACCCACCAGCTCGGCCTGCGCGACGAGTACCGGGACGCCGACTCCCGCCACCGCCCCCACGTCCCGGGCAGCCTGCTCGGCGCCCTGGACGAACAGCCCGAGGACGCCTCGCTCACCGCCGCCGGCCTGCGTGAGCGGCACCTGGCGCTGCTGAGCGCCCTGATCGGCGAGGTCACACCCCAGCCGCAGCAGGAGAGCGAGACGTGGGACATGGCCCGTACGGAGGCCACGCCCGTCACCCGACGGTCGGTCTGGGTCGACCCGGTCTCCCTGCCCCGGACCGGTCCGGCCGAGGTCCCGGCGCGCATGCCGCAGGACGCGACCGTCACCCCCTTCCGATCGGGTGCCTACGAGTTCACCAACCTGAGGCACACCGACGAGACGTACCGCGACAAGGCCGTCCGCATCATCGACCTGCTGCGCAGGCACGACACGATCCGTGACTTCATCGGCGGGCGCCCCTGCCGCATCACCCTGCATCTGCGCACCACCGAGACGCCTGCCGACGTGATCGACCGCGGTGAGGCCGGGGTGGACATCAACCTCGCGAGCTACTACTTCGAGAAGTACGACATCGGCCACATCATGGGGATGCTGGCCCACGAGATCGGCCTGCACCCCCTCGCCTCCCGGAACACGAACATCCCCGACGAGGAGGAGATGTTCGCGGGAGTCCCGCTCGCCGTACCCGGCCTGAGCGACCTGAAGGCACCGCGCACCATGAGCACCGAGGGCGCGGGCCAGGCCGACCACATCATGGCCGCGTTCCCCAGCAGCACCCGCCACGCGATCTACCGCGACATCGTCGTGAGGATGGCGGACATGCTGGCCCGGGACGTCCGGGCGGGGGAGGAGGGTGCGCGGGCCAAGGACGTCACCGACCTGATCGACACCTACCTCATGGACCTGGCGACCATCGCGGTCACCAACGACCGCCGCAAGGACGCGGCCTGGGAACCCCGCTACACGGCGAAGGTGTACAACGCCTACAAGGAGATGTTCGTCGCGCAGCTGCCCGACGACAGCCCCGTCCGGCCGCTGCTGCCCGCGAACAAGAGCTGGTACAACGTCACCGGCAACTTCCTCGGTCTCGGCACCAGCTTCACGTTCAACAACCAGGGCGACAGCATCCAGACCGGCACCGCCGTCACCGACGAAGCCCGTCCGCGCCTTCCCCGGGCAGGCACCGGCACGGACCCGCAGCCGACGGAGGCGCCACAGCGGCGACGCGACCACCGCCCCCGCTTCGTGGTGCGTTCCGGCTTCGACGCACGCCGCTTCTCCTACGACGGCGAACCGGTCACCGACCTCACCGTCCGTGTCGCGCTGCGCGGCACCGACGCCCGGACGGCCCAGGTGTACGACCGGCTCACCGCGGGTGTGCACGAGTTCCTGAACAAACCGGGGCACCGCCTCCCCAACGGCGACCGGCTGCACGTCACCGTCGAGGCGGTCCGGCCGGAGGACTCCCCGCACCTGACGGTGGACGTCGCGGGACGCGACCGGGTGATGGACCAGACGACCTGGTGGGCGGACGCCGACCCGGTCCAGCTCGTCCACGAGCTCACCCATCAGCTGGGCCTGCGCGACGAGTACCGGGACGCCGACGCGCCGCACCGCCCCCACATCCCCGGCAGCCTCCTCGGCGCCCTGGACGAACGGCCCGACGACGCGTCCCTCACCCCCGCAGGCCTCCGAGGACGGCATCTGGCCCTGCTCGCCGCGCTCATCGGGCCCGTGACGCCGGCGCCACACCCTCAGGACGAGGAGCAGACCTGGGACGCGGCCCGTACCGGCACCGCACCGGTCACCCGCCGGTCGGTGTGGGTGGACCCGGTCTCGCTGCCCAGGACCCGGCCGGGGGACACCGAACCCGAGATCGCGGCCCGCATGCCGCAGGACGGCACGCTCACGCCCTTCAGGTCCGGCACCTTCGAGTTCACCAACCTGAAGCACACGAACGCGCGGTACCGCGACAAGGCCGTCCGCATCATCGAACTGCTCCGGGACCATCCGACGATCCGGGACTACATCGGCGGGCGCCCCTGCCGCATCACCCTGCACCTGCGCACCACGGAAACGCCTGCCGACGTACGTGACCTGGGCGACGACGGTGTGCAGATCAACCTCGCCAGCTACTACTTCGAGAAGTACGACATCGGCTACGTCATGGGCATGCTGGCCCACGAGATCGGCCTCCACCCGCTCGCCTCCCGTAACCGGGACATCCCGGACGAGGAAGCGATGTTCCGTGGCATCCCGCTCCCGGTGCCCGGGCTGGCCGATCTGAAGACGCCGCGCACCATGAACACCGACAGCGCGGGACAGGCCGACCACATCATGGCGGCCTTCCCCAGCAGCACCCGGCACGGCATCTACCGGGACATCGTCCTGAAGATGGCCGACCTGCTGGCCCAGGCCGCGCGGGCCGGCGTGGAGGGTGCGAAGGCCAAGGACGTCACGGACCTCATCGACTGCTACCTCATGGACGTCGCGTCCATCGCTGTCACCAGCGACTACCGCATGAACGCCGCCAAGGAGCCCGGCAACACCGCCAAGGTCTACAACGCCTACAAGGCCCTGCTCGGCCAGCACATGCCCGAGGACAGCCCATCCCGCCCCTTCCTGCCCGCCGACAAGGGACTCTTCGGCGTCGTACGCGACTTCGCCCAGCTCGCCACCAGCCTGGCGACGAACAACCGCGGCGACAGCATCCAGCAGCCCCTCGCGGGCGACGAGGCGCGACCCCGGCTGTCGCCGGGCAAGGACGCGCCCGCGCAGCGGGCCCACGCGGTCGCACCCCGCCCGCGCGACGGCCGTCCGCGCTTCGTGGTGCGGGCCGGCTTCGACGCACGGCGGTTCTCGTACGAGGGCGAGCCGGTCACCGACCTCACGGTGCGCCTGGCGATCCGGGGCCCCCAGGACCAGGTGGCGCGGGTGCGCGAACGGCTCACGGCAGGGGTGCGCGCGTTCCTGAACACCCCCGCCCACCCTCTGCCGAACGGGGACCGCCTGCACGTGACCGTCGAGCACGTGGACCCGTCCGAGAACCCTCACCTGACGGTGGATCTGGTGGGCCGGGACCGGCCGATGGACCAGAACAGCTGGTGGGCCGACGCCGACCCGGTCCAGTTCGTCCACGAGCTCACCCACCAGCTGGGCCTGCGCGACGAGTACCGCGACGCGGCGTCCCCGCACCGCCCGCACGTGCCGGGCAGCCTGCTGGGTGCCCCGAACGAGCCCCCCGAGGACGCCTCGCTCGCCGCCGGTGGTCTCCGTGACCGGCACCTGGCCCTGCTCGGCGCCCTCATCGGGGAGGTCACACCCGCCCCGGCGACGGACACCCCGCCGACCTGGGACGCGGCCCGTGCCGCGGCCGTACCCGATCCGCACACGTCGGTCTGGGTGGACCCGGTCTCCCTGCCCGAGCCCGGACCCGGCTCCGGGGCGGCCGACGCGGTCCCGGCACGGATGCCGCAGGACGCGACCACCCCGGCGGAGCCCGCGTACGTGCCGTTCTCCTCGGGGAACCTCACCTTCACGAATCTGAGGTTCACGGACGACGGATACCTCGCCAAGGCCCTCCGGATCATGGACCTGCTGCGCAGGCACGACACGATCCGCGAGTACGTGGGCGGCCGTCCTTGCCGCATCACCCTGCGCGTGCGCACCACGGAGACGCCTGCCGACGTGATCGACCGCGGTGAGGCCGGGGTGGACATCAACCTCGCGAGCTACTACTTCGAGAAGTACGACATCGGCCACATCATGGGGATGCTGGCCCATGAGATCGGCCTGCACCCCCTCGCCTCCCGGAACACGAACATCCCCGACGAGGAGGAGATGTTCGCGGGAGTCCCGCTCGCCGGACCCGGCCTGACGGATCTGCGCACCCCCCGCACGATGAACACCGAGGGCGCCGGCCAGGCCGACCACATCATGGCCGCGTTCCCCAGCAGCACCCGCCACGCGATCTACCGCGACATCGTCGTGTCGATGGCGGGGATCCTCCAGCAGGACGCGGCCGCCGGAGTGGAGGGCGCGCAGCCACGGGACGTCACGGACCTGATCGACTGCTACCTGATGGACCTCGCCTCGATCGCGGTGACGAACGACCACCGGATGAACGCGGCGACGGAGCCCGGCTACACGGCGAAGGTCTTCAACGCCTACAAGCAGGCGCTCCTCGCCCGGTTGCCGGCCGACTCACCGCTGCGGGCACTCGTCCCGTCGGACAAGAGCATGTTCGGCGTCATCAACGACTTCCGGCGCATCGGCACCTACCTCGCGATCAACAACCGCGGCGACAGCATCCAGCAGACCGACCCCACCTGACCCGACCTGACAGGGCGAAGCGCGTCCCTCGAGGTTTCACGCGAAAGCGCCGGACGCCTGTCGGATTCGGGCACATGAGTCAGGGGTGACACCCCACCCGTTCGCCCTGTCAAGATCCCTCCGCACCGTCAGACTCCTGGGAGGAAACGCGCCTGTGGGGGCGTATGCAGGGTGATACGGGGTGGATGTGACCGAGCGCGACGATCAGTGGCGGGACAAGGACCCGTCCCGCCCGGTACCGCGGCACGTGGCCTGCGTGATGGACGGCAACGGCCGCTGGGCGCAGCGGCGTTCGCTGCCGCGGACGGCGGGCCACCGGGCCGCGGAGACCACCGTCATCGACATCATCGAGGCGGCCCGGACGGCCGGCGTCCAATGGCTGAGCCTGTACGCGTTCTCCACCGAGAACTGGAACCGTCCCGGCACCGAGGTCGACTACCTGATGCGCCTGGTCCGCCGCGTCGTGCGCAAGCACGCGCCGCTGCTGCTCGCCCGTGGCATCCGCTGCCGCTTCCTCGGGGTCGCGGACCCGCGCATCCCCCGTGAACTGGCCCAGGACTTCGACGATCTGGCGACGCTGACCGCCGACAACCAGGGGATGACGCTGACCGTCGCCTTCGATCACGGCGGGCGCAGGGACATCGTCGAGGCCGCCCGGTCCCTGATCCGCCAGGGGACACCGGCCGACGAGGTGACCGAGCACCTCTTCGCGGACCACCTTCCGTTCCCCGACACGCCCGACGTGGACCTCGTGATCCGCACGTCCGGCGAGCAGCGCATCTCCAACTTCATGCTCTGGCAGGTCGCCTACGCCGAGTGGGTCTTCCCCGAGGTGCTGTGGCCGGACTTCCGGGCCCCCGACTTCCTCGCCTGCCTGCAGACGTACCGGCGCCGTGACCGCCGCTTCGGCGGCGTGCCATCCCAGACGAACGGAGACCCGTCATGACGACTGGAACCACAACGGCCGACGAGACCCCCCTGTTCGGCCCGGAATCACAGTTCCGCGCCTTCTTCGACGACCCGCGCTGGGCGCCGGCCATGATCCGGGCCACCGTGCTGGAGGCCGCCCACCCCCAGATCGGCGCCGCTCTCGTCGACAACTCCACCTTCGTCGCCCACCCGTGGCGCAGGCTGCGCAACACCTTCCTCAGCATGCGCCGCATGTTCGACGCCGACCCGGCGGTACGCGAACGGGAGGCCGCACGGCTCAACAGGCTGCACGCCCGGATGAGCGGTTCCGACTCCCGGGGCCGCCCCTACGACGCCATGGACCGCGCGACCCGTGCCTGGGTCGTCGCCACCCTCTTCGAGAGCGCCGTCACCATGTGCCGGCTGAGCGGCCAGCCGCTCGACCAGGACACGATGGAGCGCATGTACGCCGAGTACCGGGCGTACCTCGCCGCGCTCGACGGCGACGCCGGGGAGCTCCCCGAGGACCTGAACGACTTCTGGCGGTACTTCGACAGGGTCGTCGAGGACGAGCTGGAGAACACCGAGGCCGCCCGAGTCATCCTCTTCCGGCTCTTCGACCATCTGCCCGCCCCGGCACTGCTCGGCGGCGCGCCGACGCTGTGGGCGGCCGGCCGGGCCGTCGTCGGTCCGCTCCTCGGCGCGATCACCGTCGCCTCGCTCCCCGAGTCCTACCGGCGCAAGGCCGGGCTGCCGGAGATGCCCGGTGCCTCGACGCTCATGCAGGGTGCCTACCTCGCCGCCGGGCTGACCCGTTTCCTTCCGGCCGGCTGGTTCGACGCCGAGACCGTCATCGAGGTTCTGTCACTCTCGCCCGACAGCGACGATCCCCGCGCCCGGACCGTGACCGCGCTGCACGCCCGCATGAAGCAGGCGTCGGCGCTGCTCCGCCTCCTGTCGCCGCTGAGCGCGGACACCGCCCCCGACCCGGCGCCGGCCCCCTCGGGCGAGGCCCGGCGTCCGGCGGAGGAGTTCTTCCGGGAGGTTCTGGACCAGACCGGCGACGGCCACCTCGACTGGCCCGACCTCGCGGCCATGGCACGCGAACTGGCCACCCGCCTCGACCTGGACGAACCCGAGGAGACCCGGCTGTACGACGCCTTCGCGGCCTGGTGGCGCGAGCTTCAGGCCGCCCTCGACACGGACGGCGACGGCCGGGTCAGCGTCGAGGAGTACACCGCCGCCGTACCCACGCTCGCCGGCCCCGCGCTCATCCGGGTCGCCGAGGTGCTCTTCGACGCCACCGACAAGGACGGCAGCGGGACCATCGACGCGGAGGAGTACCGGGCCCTCTTCCGCACCGCCTTCCACCGCGACCTCACCACCACCGACGGCACATACGGGCGCAGCGCCTTCGTGGGCGACTTCCTCGCCTTCATGTCGGGCCGCCGCACGAACACCCCGTACGACCCTCTCCTCGCCGACGCCTGACCGCCTTCGCGAGGAGGCGCCCGGCTGCGCCGGGACCGGGCTCCCGTCCGCCACTCAGACGGAGTGGACCGGGGGCCCCGACGGTCGTCGGGGCCGACCGCGGACGGCGGCCTGAACGCCACGGCCCCCTCGACAGCCCGGCACATGCCCTTGAGCCCGGGGAAGGCCGTCCCGACGCCGCACGGGGCCAAGGGAGGTCGTACCCGCTGACCCTTCTCTCCGTCCCTCATAACGGGAATCCGGTTCAGTTCGCCCCGCGGATCGGTCCCGGACCGGATCACGCGCCACAGCGGGCGTGCGTCAGATGAGGAGCGAGCGGCCTGTGGGCTTCAGCCGGAGTTGCCGAGGTGCGGCCGTCTGCTCTCGCTCGATGTCCGGCAGGATCTCGTCCCGTACGCGGGGACGGGCCCGGACATCGGCGAGATGCCGCAGATACGCGCTCTCGTCGGGGTAGGAGGCGAAGAGCGCGGCGACGTTCTCCCCGGTGCGAACCGGCAGCCTGGGGAACGTGTTGTGCGCCGGCTCCGTGACCAGAGGACCGAGCGGCGGGGGACCCGTCTCGAGGAGAGCGGGGAGCAGGCCGTCCCGGATCCGTGCGATGCCGTCGTCTCGCCCCGGCGGGAAGGACCACACGGTGGCCGCGACGAACCGTTCGGGCGACGGTGCGCCGATCGGAGGCCTTGCCGCGGCGGAGACGGCGAAGCCGGCGTCCGCCGAGGAGGGGCGAAGAAGAAGGACGTCGTCCGAGTCGATCATGGCGTTGTTCGCCCGGGGGCCGTGCCTGGCCCAGACGGGTCCGCCGTAGAAGGCGGTGAGGGCGCGATGACGTGCCGTCATGTCGCTGAAGCCGCGCAGCCAGACGAAGCGGTCCGGATCGTCGAGATCCCGGAATTGGCCGAGCACGGTCATCCCGGCCTCCTCCTGCGACTCGACGAACTCCCGGTCGAACAGCTCGACGAACTCATCGCGTCGGCCGGGACGCAGCGTGTACTGCCGCAGCTCGATCACGGTCGCGCGGTCGGCGAGGTGCGGTGGGGGCACGGGGTCTCCTGTCATTCGTCCTGGATCGCGCGTGAGCGTGTGGCCCGTCCGGCGGGAGCCGGACGCCGGTCGACGGTAGGGGAGTCGTGTGCCAGGTGCTGTCAGGGTTTTCCGGGGAGAATGCGTCCGTGTCTGCCAGTCGGTTGGTGTCGGTGCTGCTGTTGCTCCAGTCCCGGGGCCGCCTGCCCGCGAGGGGGATCGCAGACGAGCTGGGCGTGTCCGTCCGGACCGCATATCGTGACCTGGCTCGACTCCAGGCGGCGGGGGTTCCGGTCTACGCGGAGCCCGGGCCAGGAGGCGGCTACCAGCTGCTGGACGGATACCGCACCCGTCTGACCGGGCTGAGCGAAGGCGAGGCACGGGCGCTCCTCTTCGCCGGACTGCCCGGCGCCGCTGCCGACTTGGGGCTTGCGGCCGAAGCGGTGGCGGCACGGCTGAAGCTGCTGGCCGCGCTGCCGACCGGACTGCGCGAAGAGGCCGCGCGTACCGCCGCCGTGTTCCACGTGGACGCCCCCGGTTGGTACCGGGAGCCCGAACGGGCCCCGCATCTCACGCTGTTCGTCGACGCGGTACTCACCGGGCACACGGTGGACGTGCGGTACCGCCGCTGGCGGGTGCCGCAGGAAGTGCAGCGCCGCCTTCGTCCGTACGGCCTGGTGCTCAAGTCCGGCGTCTGGTACCTCGTGGCCGCCACGGACCGCGGGATGGCGACCTATCGTGTCGCCCACATCATCGACGCGAGCGTGGGCGACGAGCGTTTCGACCGGCCGCAGGACTTCGACCTGGGTGCGCACTGGGATACCTATCTCGCGGAATTCCAGGCGCGTCGCTACACCGGCGAGGCCACCATCCGTCTGTCGCCCCGAGGGCGTCGGCGCCTGCCCGACAACGTCGCCCCGGAGGTGGTGCGGGCGGTCGACTCCACGGCGACCGCCGTCCCCGGCACCGAATGGGTGGAGGCGGTCATCCCGATCGAAGGCGTCGAGCACGCATGCGGCGAGCTGCTACGGCTCGGCGGGGACGTCGAAGTCGTCGCCCCGATCGAACTGCGCCGGGCCATCGCCGCCACCGTACGGATGCTCGCCCGCACCTACGACGTCCTCTGACCCGGGCCCCCTATGGAGGTCGGGGCCGACCTGGGCCGACTCCGCGTCTCCCATCCGATCGCCGCTGCCTCGGCCTGGAGAGCGAATTGCGCTCCTCCGATTCTCGGCCGCACGGCACGAACGACCCGGCCCTTGAGCGGCAGCCCGGCGAAACACGGCGCAGTGCGGAAAGCGCCCTCCGGCGGGCCGGGCGAGCCCGCCGGGCTCCGGCAGGGCGATCCACTGATCACCGAGGCGCTCCGGCCCGTCGCTCTCTCTCCGTGAGTCGGCACCTGGGGCTGGTACGGTCTCCGGGGCCGCTTCGCCGAGACTGTGCTGATTCACGGCGGTTTCCTTGAGCGAACCGGGACAGATAGTTGGCTCAAAATGTTCATTTCCCAGGCCGCATCTGGCTGCGGCTCGGTCTCGGTTGAACTCTTCGACGCCGACTCATTGCCTGAATGCGGGCTCCATGGCGGTCAGATGAGGCGACGTCAAATATCACACGCGTACGTGACAATGGATGTTTCCCGACGAATTCAACCGGTGCCACGGCAGGGCACTCAGGCCGGGCTTTCTGGCACGGCTCGGTGACTAGCATGGCGGCGTGCCCGACCCGGAAGGGTCACGAGTGGCGCCCACCGCCGCCCTGATCAAGGGCGACCTCCAGTCGTCACCAGGACTGCTGCCGCCAAGGACCGAGGGACCCCGGAATGTCAGTGCCTGCCCGCCCCCGCCAGCGCCGGAGTGCGAAAGGGGCGCGCTCCTCGCCGGCCGTGTTCCCTGCCGCGCTCCTCGTCACTGCCGTGAGCGCCGCGGCCGTCATCGTCGTGGCCCCCGCCGAGGCCCGCGGCTGGGTGACCGGCACCGCGGCAGTCGCCTGGGTGTGCACGGCGCTCCTCGTCGCCGTCGCCGCCCGCCTGCTGCGCACGGCCCGCCGGGACGCCGCATCCCGCAGCGACGAGCTGGAGATGGCCCGCAAGCACTGGATGCAGCAGGGCGCGGAGACCTCCCAGCTGGTCAACGTCACCCTGCCGGGCCTCGTGCATCAGGTGAAAGGCGGGACCCGGACCGACGATGCTCTCGCTCGCGTCACACCGCCGTCCGATCCGCACCTGCGCCAGTTGCTGGAGGTCTTCGCCACCGAACTCGACGCGCTGGTCCGCAGAGCCGTCCACGCCGAGTCCGAACTGGAGACCCTGCGCGGCGAACTGGCCCAGGGCAGCACCGAACTCAAGCGTCTGACCGCCGAGACGCTGCCCTCCGCCGTCGCGTTGCTGCGCGAGGGAAGCTCCGCGGACACCGTCCTGGCCAAGTTCGACTGGCCGCGTAGTCCGCTGCTGCGCGACCCCGCCGAGTGGTTCGTGCGTGAACTCGCCTACAGCGAGCGCCGTTCGGCCGCCGCCCAGGCAGCGTCCGCCAAGGCTCTGAGCCGGGTGCAGGCCAAGACCGTCAGCATGCTCGCCGACCTGCGCGACATGCAGGAGCGGCACGGTGAGGAGGTCTTCGGCGACCTGCTGCGCCTGGACCACAGCACGTCGCAGCTGGGCCTGATGACCGACCGGCTGGCCCTCCTGATGGGCGGCCGTTCCAGCCGCGTCTGGAACAAGCCGATCGTGGTCGAGAGCGTTCTGCGTGGCGCGGTCGGCCGGATCGCCGCCTACCGGCGGGTGCGCCTGCACAGCTCCAGCAAAGCCGCCATCTCGGGCTTCGCCGCCGAGGGGGTGATGCACCTGCTGGCCGAACTCATGGACAACGCTGCCAACTTCTCGCCGCCCATCGACGAGGTCCACGTCTACGTGGAGGAGCGCAGCGCCGGACTCGTCGTCACGATCGAGGACAGTGGCCTGAAGATGTCCGACGCCGCCATGCATCGCGCGGAGGAGGCTGTCGCGGGCCGGGTGACCGACCTGGCCTCGTTGCAGGGCACCCGGCTGGGGCTGGCGGTCGTGGGGCGGGTCGCCTCCAAGTACGGCATCAGCGTCAACTACCGCCCTTCCTCGCGCGGCGGCACCGGCGTCGTCGTCCTCCTGCCGCCTCAACTGATGGCCCAGCAGCGCGAGCCCGTCGCCCCGGCGAGTCCCCGCCGCAGTCGGGAAGCGGCAGCCTCCGCGCCGGTCCCCGCGCCCGGACCGGCCCCGGCCGCGGAGAAGCCGCTGCCGGTGCGCTCGCGCACAGCCGACACGGACACCCCCGCCGCCGGCTCACGTGGGCGCGGCCCGGCTACTCCGGGGGGCCTGCCCGTGCGGGCCCCCGGCCGCACCATGGCCGAGGCGGAGCGGGGACGCCCTCGGCCGGCAGCCGAAACGTCCCCGCTCAGCAGGGGGAGCAGGGCCCGGCTCGCGACGCGGGAAGCCGCTTCGGCGCCTTCCATCGCGGTCGGCACGGCGCCGGGGAAGCCGGTACCGATGACCCGCAGGAGGCCTCGCGCGACGAGTAGGCCGCGCACCCCAGCCCACCGGGCGCCCTCGCCCACCACTCCCGTACTGATCGCCCCACCTCGTTGGATTGGAGGTACGGGCCGGGTGACCCGCGAACGGTCGCACCCCGCCCCACCCACCATGGAGACCACTGACACCAGCCTGAGCTGGCTCCTGACGAACCTCATGGAGCGCACGCCGGGCACACGCCACGCCCTCGTCCTGTCCCGGGACGGGCTGAAGCTGTGCTGGACGGAGCACATGACGCTCGACCAGGCCGACCAACTGGCCGCCATCTGTTCCGGAATCCAGGCGCTGTCCCAGGGCGCCTCGGTGGAGTTCGGCGACGGCACCGGCGGCGTGCGGCACGCGATGACCGAATTCCACGGTGGCCTGCTGTTCATCGTGGAGGCCGGCGACGGCGCCCACTTGGCGGTCATCGCCGACGAGAGCGCCGACCCGGGCGTGGTGGGCCACCAGATGACCGAACTGGTCCAGCAGATCGGCGAGCACCTGCGGGCCGAGCCCCGTACTCCCGCCAGCAGGGGTGCCACCACGTGATCCGCAAACCCGTGGACATCGGTGATCCCGACCGGCTCTACATGGTCACGGGTGGGCGCAGCGAGGCCGACGACTTCTTCGACCTGGTGACGCTGGTCGTCAGCGAGAGCGAGCCCGCCTCCGGGATGCAGTCCGAGCACGCCCGCATCCTGGAGATGTGCCGGCATCCCACGGCCGTGGTCGAGATCTCGGCCGAACTGGCGCTGCCCGTCACCGTGGTGCGGATTCTGCTCGGCGACCTGCACGACATGGGCAAGGTCAGCGCCCGCCATCCCCGCGCCGCCGAATCCGTCGCCGGCCTCCCCGAAACCGCCCTGCTCCAGGAGGTCCTCCATGGGCTCCGTAACCTCTGAGCTGCCTTCGCAGCGCACGCCGCTGGCCGATGCCGCCGAGACCGGCCTGAAGATCGTCGTCGTAGGCGGTTTCGGTGTCGGGAAGACCACCATGGTGCGCTCCGTCAGCGAGATCCGGCCCCTGAACACCGAGGAGGTGATGACGCAGGCCGGGTACGGCATCGACGAGACCAAAGGCGTGGAGAACAAGAACACCACGACCGTGGCCTTCGACTTCGGGCGCATCAGCCTCAGCCAGCGCATGGTGTTGTACCTGTTCGGCGCCCCCGGTCAGGAGCGCTTCTGGTTCCTGTGGGACCGCCTGTTCTCCGGCACGCTGGGCGCCGTGGTGCTGGTCGACACCCGCCGCATGGAGGACTCCTGGTACGCGATAGACCGGCTCGAGCACCACGGCACGCCGTTCGTGGTGGCCGTCAACCGCTTCGACGGCGACGACGCCCGCTTCTCGCTCGAAGAGATCCGCCAGGCACTCGCCCTGGGCGAGCACGTGCCGATGGTCGACTGCGACGCCCGGCTCAGGTCGTCCTGCAAAGAGGTCCTCATCACCCTGGTCAACCACCTGTATGCGCTGGCACTGTCCCAGGAGAGCACAGCATGAGCGACACCTTCGGCTCCGCTCCCGGGGCCACGCCTCCGCCCGGCTGTCCGGCCCACTCCTCTGCCGTGCACCTGGGCGGCCTGGAATACCAGCAGACGCCCGCCCAGCTGTACCGCGCCCTGCGGCGCGAACACGGCGCCGTCGCGCCGGTGCTGCTCGACAACGACATCCCCGCCTGGCTGGTGCTCGGCTATTCCGAGGTCACCTTCGTCACCAGCCACGACGAACTGTTCGCCCGGGACTCCCGGCGCTGGAACCAGTGGCCGAACATCCCGCCGGACTGGCCCCTGATGCCCTTCGTCGGATACCAGCCCTCCGTGCTGTTCACCGAGGGTGCCGAGCACCAGCGCCGCGCCGGGGTGATCACCCAGGCACTGGAGGGCGTCGACCAGTTCGAACTGGCCCGCGAGTGCCAGCTGATCGCCGAGCAGCTGATCGCCGGCTTCTCCGGCAGGGGCCACGCCGAGCTGATGAGCGCGTACGCCCACGCGCTGCCGGCCCGCGCCGTGCTGTGGATGTGCGGCATGACGCAGGGCAGCGCGGACACCGAGCAACTCGTCGAGGACCTCCGGATCTCCCTCGACGCCGGTGAGGGCGACGACCCCGTGGCCGCCTACGGGCGTGTCGGTGCGCGCATCATGCAGCTGGTGAAGGAGAAGCGGGAGCAGCCCGGCCCCGACGTCACCTCGCGGATGCTGCTGGATCCGGCCGGGCTCACCGACGAGGAGATCGTCCAGGACCTGATCTCCGTCATCGCCGCCGCGCAGCAGCCCACCGCCAACTGGATCTGCAACACCCTGCGTCTGCTGCTCACCGATGAGCGCTTCGCGGTCAATGTCTCCGGCGGCCGGGTCAGCGTCGGCGACGCCCTCAACGAAGTGCTGTGGCTGGACACACCCACCCAGAACTTCATCGGCCGCTGGGCCGTGCGCGACACCCAGCTGGGGGGCCGGCTCATCCGCGAGGGAGACTGCCTCGTGCTGGGCCTCGCCGCGGCCAACACCGACCCGCAGATCTGGCCGGACTCCCACGTCGGTGCCGAGAACTCCGCCCACCTGTCCTTCAGCAACGGCGAACACCGCTGTCCCTACCCCGCCCCCCTCCTGGCGGACGTGATGGCGAGGACGGCCGTCGAGACGCTCATGGAGCATCTGCCCGACCTGGTGCTGGGCGTCGAACCGGAGGAGCTGGCCTGGCGCCCGTCCATCTGGATGCGGGGACTGAAGTCCCTGCCCGTGGAGTTCACCCCGGCAGCACACTGAGGGCTGTCCCGTCCTTCCCGGCGGGCGCGCGACGTCAGCCACGGCACCTCGCCGCGCTGTCGGGTCGTCCGCATACATCCAGTATGCGGACGGGCCCTCCGCCTTGCGATGCACCGCACATGACGCCGCGCGCCGATCCACCGGGAATGACGGGACAGCCCTCAGGCGCGCCGCCGCTCAGCCGTCCGGTCCGGTGCCTGCGAGTTCGCGGGCACCGGCCATTCACGGTGTACGGCGGCCCTGGTGGCGTGCGCCGCTGCCCTCCGGGAGTGAGGCGCGCCCCTTGCGCGGGTCAGGTGGTGACCGGCGTGAAGCGCACCGGCAGCGACTGCGGGCCGCGGGTGAACACGCCCTGCTCCACCGGGTCGAAGCCGTCGGCGAGCCGAAGATCGGGCATGGCGTCCAGCAGCTGGTTGACGCCGGTCTCCACCTCGGCCTTGGCCAGCAGGGCTCCGACGCAGAAGTGCCGGCCGAGCGCGAAGGCGAGATGGTCGGCGGCGGCGGAGAACGCCGATGTCGTGCTGAGGTCGTCGCGGAAGATGTCGAAGCGGTCGGGCTCGCGGTAGCGCCGCTCGTCCCGGTTGGCGGCGCCGATCAGACAGGTCACCGTGGCCCCGGCCGGGATGGTCCCGCCGCTGACCTCGACGTCCACGGCCGACTGGCGCATGATCATGTGGACCGGCGGGGTGTAGCGCAGCGTCTCAGCGAACGCCGCCGGAATCAGGCTCCGGTCCTCGCTGACCGCTGCCAGTTGCTCGGGATGCATCAGCAGATTGGCCAGGATGCTGGCGATCGCCTTGTCCGTGGTCTCACCGCCGGCGGCGAGCAGCAGACTGCAGAACGCCTTGATGTCCTCGTCGCTCATCCGGACACCGTCCACCTCGGCGGCGCACAGCGCCGACAGCAGGTCGTCGCCCGGCTTCTCGCGCCGCTCCTGGATGATCGGGATCATGTACTCGGCGAACTCCACCCGGGTCCGTTCCCCGCGGCCGTCACCTCCGGGTCGCCCGAGAGGTTGCCGAGGAAGGCGATGACGGCCGTGTACCACCCGTGGAAGCGGGTGTGGTCGGCCTTGTCCAGCCCGAGCATGTCGGCGATGACGTTGACCGGAAATCGAGTTGCGTAGTCGCTGACGATGTCGGCGGACCCGGAGTCGCGGAAGGTGTCTATGAGGTCGCGGGAGTTGCGTTCGATGACCGGCAGGAACTTCTCCTGGAGGTCGCTGCCCGGAAGGCGGGAGCAACCAGGGCCCGGCGCACCGCGTGCTCACGCCCGCTCATCTGCAGGATCGTCCTGCCGTGCACCGGCTCGAGCTGCCAGTTGTAGTTGTCCGTGGTGAACTCGGACTTCTTGTCCTTGAAGACGCGCTCGACGTCGTCGTAGCGGGAGAGGATGTAGCTCTGGGTGGCCTCGTGCCAGATCAGAGGCTCTTTCTCCCGCATCACCGCGTACGTGGGATAGGGATCCGCCGCGAACGCGGGGGAGAGGATGTCGAGAGGCTGCGCGGCAGCGGACACGGGACTCCTTGAGGTAGACGCTTGGTGCTCGAGGGTCACACTATTGATCTTTCAATGTCTCAAACAGTCGAGCCCTGGCCGAAGTTGACGGAGTGTCTGGCTCTTCTTGCGTGAGGAGCCCGCCCGTGGGCCGGGGGAGGACCACCACGGTCCCCAGGCCGTCTTCTGCCGCGTGGACGAAGACGCTCCCGGCCGCGGCGAAGACCGCCGCACGGTGGGGCACGTCAATGGTTCAGAACGGCGCACACCGCGCGCGTGACCCGTTCGGAGACGTCGCCCTGCCCGGGCACCGGCAGGAGCATGTGGCTGAGCGTGAGCCGTACGGCGAGGTCCGCCGCCTCCTCGCGCCGCGCCTGGCCGGCGTCGGGCACGGCATCGGTCAGCCAGGCGCTCAGCAGCTCACGTGCCGAGGAGAACACCGGGTCCGGCCGACTCGTCAGGAACGGAAGCAGGGCGTCTGTTCCCCCGCGTGCGGCGGTGAGCACGGCCCGGATGAACGGGTTGCGTCTGCCCTCGTCGAGCGTGTGCGCGACTCCTCTGCGCAGGGCACCGGCGACGTCGCCCCCGCCGGAGTCCAGCACGGCCGCGAGCCGGGTCAGGAACCGCTCCGTCTCCCGCTCCACCAGGGCCTGACCGACTCCGGCCCGATCGCCGAACTCCTTGTATATCGACGGCCTTGAGACCTCGGACCGCTCCGCCAGGTCCGCGACCCGCACCCGGTCCCAGCCGTTCTGCGCGGCCAGGGTCCAGGCCTCCTCCAGGACGCGCTCCCTCATCTGGAGGCGCCACGCCACGCGCGGCGGATGAGGCGGTCTCACGGCGGGATCGGCAGCGGCCATCGCAGCAGTGTGCCAGAGCGACCCCAGCCGACGGAGGTACGGGTTCCTTCGAGACGGATGCTGAGGGTGGCGCTCCATCGGAATTGACGCTGCGTCAGAATATTTACACTGCGCTGGGTTTGTCAGTGCCATGGGCGGCTGGCACGCTCGGGGCTCCCCCCAGTTGCGCCTCCGCCGCTTCCCTGAACTCGGCGGTGGAGGCGCAACGTCCCATAGAAGGGAGACCTCATGACGAAGCGCGGCGACGAAGATGCCCCGACGTGGCGTGACCCGAAGCGGTGCCTCTGGCCCCTGGCTCTGGTCGTCCCGACTCTGCCGTTTCAGGCGGCCGGTCTCGTCTCCCTGACGGGTGCTGGGGTTCTGTGGTGGTGGGGGCCGTTCTTCTCATTCGTCCTTCTGCCCCTGCTCGATCACGCCACGGGCAGGGACAGCGCCAATCCGCCCGAAGCGGCGATGGCAAGCCTGGAGGCGGACCGCTACTACCGCTGGTGCACGTACCTGTACCTGCCGCTTCAATTCGGTGCGCTGGTGTGGGCGTGCGATCAGTGGGCCGGCGGCACGCTGTCGGTCGCGGACGGCCTCGGCCTTGCCGCCACCACCGGCGTCGTGGCGGGGGTGGCCATCAACACCGCACACGAACTGGGACACAAGCGCGAGCAGTTGGAGCGGCGGTTGAGCCGGATGGCGCTCGCCCAGAGCGGCTACGGCCACTTCTACGTCGAGCACAACCATGGTCATCATGTGCGCGTGGCCACGCCCGAGGATCACGCCAGTTCACGTATGGGCGAGAGCTTCTGGCGCTTCCTCCCTCGTGCCGTCACGGGCAGTGCGCGCTCGGCCTGGCACCTGGAGCGGCGTCGGCTGGAGCGCCGCGGACGCCCCGTCGTCAGCCGGCACAACGACGTCCTGACGGCATGGGCGCTGACCGCAGCCCTTTTCGCGGTGCTGGCCGTCGCCTTCGGTCCGGTCGTCCTGCCCTTCCTGCTCCTTCAGGCGGTGATCGGGTTCTGTCTGCTGGAGACGGTCAACTACCTGGAGCACTACGGGCTGCTGCGACGGCGCCGTCAGGACGGGCGCTATGAACGTGTCACTCCCCGGCACAGCTGGAACAGCAACAACACGGTCAGCAATCTGCTGCTGTTCCAGTTGCAACGGCACTCCGACCATCACGCCAACCCGCTGCGCCGCTATCAGACGCTGCGCCATTTCGACGAGGCCCCGCAACTCCCCTCCGGCTACGCCACCATGATCGTGGTCGCCTGGTTCCCGCCCGTGTGGCGGCGTGTCATGGACCCTCGGCTCAGGGCGCACTACGACGGGGATCTGTCCCGGGCGAACGTCCGTCCCGGCCAGGGGAAAGCGCACGCGAATGCCACCCCGGAGCGTTCCTGACCTCGCCGGTGCGGCCCCGGCCGCCGGCTCCCTCTGGCGGCCGGGAGCGCACCGGCACCTCCGTCCGCGGACCCGTCGTTCCCGTGAGCGGCGGGTCCGCCCCGTGTGGCCGGTATCGGAAGATACAGATCGGTCATGGCGAGCTATGGATGTATGCCGACCGTCTCGGGTCGTGAGTCGCCCGCCCCGCAGAAAGCCCAGGACAGAGGGCATCTCCTCAGGCACGCCGATCCTCTTCAGTCGTTTCACATCAACGTAACGTCCGATACATCTAGCCAATTGCTGGGTCTTTCTGTAACTTCCCTGCTGTGTTGTCGACGGCAGGGGTCCGTCGGCAGAAATCCCGAGAGGTTCCGCCACGATGAACACTCGTCTCGCCCAGCGTGTCCCGGCCGCCGCCGCGGCGGCTCTGGCCCTCACCGCCCTCACCGCCTGCGGGGACGCCGACGACCCCGCTCCCGCGGCGGCGAGCAGGGTCTCCGTCGCCGGAGTGGAGATCAAGAAGGACCCGGCCCTGCACGACAAGCTGCCGGAGCAGATCAAGAAGGCCGGGAAGGTACGCGTGGCGACCGACGTTCCCTACCCGCCGTTCGAGATGTTCGTGAAGGAGGGGGAGAGCGAGCTCACCGGCCTGGACTACGACCTCGGTCGGGCGCTGGGCGCGAAGCTGGGTGTGAACTTCGCCTTCACTCCGCAGAAGTTCGACGGGATCGTGCCCGCCCTCCAGGCCGGCAAGTTCGACGCCGCCATGTCCGCCATCACCGACAACAAGGAGCGTCAGCAGGTCGTCGACTTCGTCGACTACTCCCAGTCCGGTTCCGGCATCCTCGTCGCCGACGGCAACCCCGCCAGGATCACCGACCTGGACGGCCTGTGCGGCCGGAAGGTCGCCGTCCAGGCCGCCACCAACCAGCTCACCCTGCTGAAGTCCCACCAGAGGGAATGTGCCGCCGCGGGCAAGGGGAAGATCGGCATCCTGACCTATCCCAAGGACTCCGACGCCCAGCTCGCCCTGCGCTCCGGCAAGGTCGCAGCCCAGGTCCTCACCAAGCCCGCCGCCGGCTGGGTGGCCAAGACCGCCGACAGCGGTAAGGCCTTCGACCTGGTGGAGGACCCCGCCGCACCGGGCGGCTACAACGCCTCGCCGAACGGCATCGCCGTCAGCAAGCAGCTGCCCGAGCTGACCGACGCGATCCAGAAGGCTCTCCAGAGCCTCATCGACGACGGCACCCTCACCAAGATCTTCGACAAGTACGGCGTGGCCTCGATCGCGGTGAAGGAAGCCACCCGTAACGCGGCGGTGGACTGAGCATGACCGTCACGAAGAACGCGCCGGAGACCCCGCACGCGGGCCGGGAGAGGGCACCGGAGCTCGAGGTCGTCCCGGTCCGCAACTACGCCCGCTGGTTCGCCGCGGTCGTGTCGGTGCTGGCGCTCGTCGGGCTCATCGGCTCGCTCGCCAAGAACGACAACCTGCGCTGGGACGTCGTCGGAGACTACCTGTTCGCGGATCTCGTCTTCGACGGGCTGAGCACGACGCTCTGGCTGACCGCCGCGGCCATGGCGCTCGGCCTCGGACTGGGCACGCTCATCGCCGTCATGCGGCTGTCGGCCAGCCCCGTCCTGTACGGCATCGCCACCGCCTTCGTGTGGGTCTTCCGTGGGACCCCGCTGCTCGTGCAGATCATCTTCTGGGGTATGCCGCCGCCCTCTACAAGTACGTGAAGATCGGCATCCCCTTCACCGATGTCACCTTCTTCCAGACGGAGACCAACACCCTGCTGACGCCTGCGGTCGCGGCGCTGCTCGCCCTCGGGCTCAACGAGGCCGCCTACGCCTCAGAGATCGTGCGCGCGGGCATCCAGTCCGTCGACCAGGGGCAGACCGAGGCCGCGCACTCGCTCGGTATGCGTCCCGCCCTGACCATGCGCCGGATCGTGCTGCCACAGGCGATGCGCGTCATCATCCCGCCGATGGGCAACGAGACCATCAACATGCTGAAGATGACCGCCTTGGTCTCGGTCATCTCCGCGCACGACCTCATGTCCAACATCCAGGACGTGTACGCCCAGAACTACCAGGTCATCCCCATGCTGGTGGTGGCGAGCCTGTGGTATCTCGCCCTGGTCACGCTGCTCGGCATCCCGCAGGCCTGGCTGGAGCGGCGCTACGGCCGCGGCACCGCCGGCCCCCAGCACGTGGCGCCCCTGCGGCGCCTGCTCGGCACAGCCGCCCGGCCCACTCGCGTGAAGAACAAGGAGGCGGGCCGGTGAGCGCCCCCAAGATGCACGACGGCAGCGCCCCGACCGGGCACGACCGCAGCGCCCCGACTGGCCACGACCAGCGCGTGGCGACGCGGCACGACGAGAGCGTGGCGACGCAGCACGACGAGAGCGTGCCGACGCAGCACGACCACGCGAGCGTGCCGATGGTGCACGCCGAAGGTGTGCGCAAGCGGTACGGCAAGCTGGAGGTCCTCAAAGGCGTCGACCTCACCGTCCGGCGCGGCAGCGTGTGCTGCCTTCTGGGCCCGTCCGGCTCGGGCAAGTCCACGTTCCTGCGCTGCATCAACCACCTCGAGAAGGTCGACGGCGGCAGACTCACCGTGGACGGCGAACTCGTCGGCTACCGCCGGCACGGCGGCAAGCTGCACGAGCTGAGGGAACGGGAGGTCGCCGAGCGGCGCCGTGACATCGGGATGGTGTTCCAGCGCTTCAACCTCTTCCCTCACATGACCGCTCTGGAGAACGTCATCGAGGCACCCGTGCGGGTCGCCGGAGTGCCCAGGGCGCGGGCCCGCGAGGAGGCCGGGCACCTGCTGGAGCGGGTCGGCCTCGCCGACCGCGCCGGCCACTACCCCGCGCAGCTCTCCGGTGGTCAGCAGCAGCGCGTGGCCATCGCCAGGGCGCTGGCCATGAAGCCCAAGCTGATGCTGTTCGACGAGCCCACATCGGCCCTCGACCCGGAACTCGTCGGCGACGTCCTCGACGTGATGCGCCGGCTGGCTGACGACGGGATGACGATGGTCGTCGTCACCCACGAGATCGGCTTCGCCCGCGAGGTGGGCGACACGGCCGTCTTCATGGACGAAGGGGTGATCGTCGAGGCCGGCGACCCGCGCCAGGTCCTGGTCGCCCCCGGGCAGAAGCGCACCCGCGCGTTCCTGTCGAAGGTCCTGTGAGCGCCCCCTCGCGGCAGCGGCCCCGCCCCGCCGACCTGCTCGGCCCGGCCCGTGGCCGTCTGCCGCAGTACCTGGACGACCTCGCCGAACTCGTGTCCATCGACTCGGGCTCCTACGGCCCCGGCGGTGTCAACGCCGTGGCCGACTGGGTGCAGACGCGCCTGACCTCGCTCGGTTTCGCCGTCGAGCGGATCCGGCCGCCCCGCGCCGACGGCCCCGGTGGCGAGGACCTCCGCACGGGCGACGTGCTGGTCGCCCGTAAGACGGGCCGCCTCGCCGAGGCGGACGGTGGGCGCCGGATCCTGCTGGCCGCCCACATGGACACCGTCTTCGAGGACGGCACCGCCGCCGAGCGGCCCTTCAGCCTCGTCGGTACCCGTGCGCACGGGCCCGGCGTCAGCGACGACAAAGGCGGCCTGCTGGCCGGCCTGACCGCGCTGGAACTCCTTCGGGAGCAAGAGGCGCGGGACTACGCCGAGTTGGTGTTCCTCGCCACCCCCGACGAGGAGATCGGCTCCCCGGCCAGCCGCCGGATCACCGAGGACGTCGCCCGAAGCGTGCACTACGCCCTGGGCCTGGAGTGCGCGCGGGAGAACGGGGACCTGGTGCTCGCCCGCAAGGGTGTCGCCGACTTCCGGCTCATCGTCACCGGACGCGCCGCCCACGCCGGCATCGAGCCCGAGCGGGGTGCCAACGCCGCCCTGGCCGCCGCGCACCTCGTGGTCGCCCTGCAGGCCCTCAACGGGCGTTGGGACGACGTCACCGTCAATGTCGGTGTCGTCAGGGCAGGACACCGCCCCAACATCGTCTGCCCCGAGGCCGAACTCCGCCTGGAGGTACGCGCGGTCACCGCCGCCGGACTGAGCAGGGTCAGGCGGGCCATCGAGGACGCCGCCGCCCGTCCGGCCGTCCCCGGCACGACCGTCACCGTCGAACAACTCGACGACTGCCCTCCGATGGAGGCGACCGCGGCATCGCACCGCATGCTTGCCGCGGCCGAACAGGCGGCAGCCGCACTCGGCTTCTCCCTCGGCGCCGCGGCCACCGGAGGCGTCGGCGACGCCAACCTGATCGCGGGCACCGGTGTTCCGGTCCTGGACGGTCTCGGCCCCGTCGGCGGTGCCGACCACAGTCCTCAGGAGTGGCTGGACACGGCGAGCGTGCCCGAGCGCGTCGCCCTGCTGGCCGCGCTGGTCATGTCCCTCGGTGACCACAGCGGCGACAACGGCGACAGGAGTGCCTGACCACCGGGCCCCGGCCGCGTAGCGGTCCGGCCGGTGGCCCGGATTCCACAGCGACCCTCCGACCACCTCTCAAGGAGACACCATGCGCGATCGCTCCCTGCCCGGCCGGCGCCACTTCCTCGCCGGTGCCACCGCCGTCGTACTGATCCTCACCGCCGCGCCCGCGGCCCAGGCGACCGTCCGCGCCGGCAGCGCACCGCGGACGGGTTCCCTGGTCCTGATCGGCGGCGGGCTCGCGCCCGACAACACGCAGGTGTACGGCGAGATCATCGAGCGGGCCGGCGGATCCCGCGCCCGCATCGGCGTCCTCACCGCCGCGTCCGTCCCCGAGAGCCAGGACCCGCACGCCGACGACCCCGAGAAGTGCAGCAACTCCGCCTGCAACGGTGCCTATTACGCCGGACTGTTCAGGAAGCACGGTGCGGCCGACGCAGATTGGATCCCCGTCGACCTGGACCACATCGCCAACGCCGACTCGGACGCCGTGGTCGACCAGGTCAACTCCATGACCGGGTTCTTCTTCGGCGGTGGCGACCAGTACCGCTACGTCACCACCCTCCTGCACGGCGCCCGGCACACCGATTCCAAGGTGCTCGCCGCCATCCGCGCCAAGCTCGCCGACGGCGCGGTCGTCGCCGGCACCTCCGCGGGCGCACAGATCGCCGCCGGCCCCGACATGGTCACCGGCGGTGAGTCCTACCGGGCGCTGCGGGACGGCAGCGCCCCCGGCTACTTCGACGACGGGACCCGGCTCGGCCACCTCCCCGAAGGCGGATTCGGCTTCCTGCGCTCCGGCCTCGTCGACACCCACACCGGCGCCTACGGCAGGGAGGGCCGGGCGCTGCGCCTGGCCGCGGACACCGGGCACGACCGCGTCTACGCCCTGCAGGAGAACAGCGCGCTCGTCGTCGACAACCCGGGAACGCTCCACGAGACCACGACCGTCCTCGGCAGCAACGGCGTGGGCGTCCTCGACCTGCGCGACGCCCGCGCCCGCACCACACCCGACGGCTGGACCCTCGCCCGCGCCCGCTACACCCACCTCACCGACGGCGACCGCTACGACGCCCACCGCTGGTCCGCTCAGCCGGCCCCCGGCAAGCGCCCCCTGATCGCCCGCACGACGTCCCCCGTGCCGGCCAACGACGACGTCTTCCACTCGCCCGACAACCCCGCAGGGGTCCCCTACTCCTTCCTGAGCACGGCCCAGGCACTCGCCGAGACCAGGAACCAGCGCACCGCCACGGCCACCACCTACGAGAACAAGCCCCGCTTCACCGTCACCTTCACCAAGCAACCCGGCTTCGCGGCCTGGACCAGCGACGGCACCACGGCGCGGACGCTCGTCGGACTGCGTATCGACGTCGCACCCCGGTGACGTGCCGACTCCAGCCCGCGCTCGGCGGCCCGGACCGGCAGGTGCCTGCGGCCGGTCCCGGCCGCCCCTGCGGGCATTAGGCTCGGCACCGGCGCACCGCATGATCCGAAAGGAGCCCTCATGGCCTCCGGCACACTTGCCGACGACATCCGGCTCAAGCTGGGTACCCTCAGCCCCGCCGAGCGGAAGGTCGCGAGGGTGCTGCTGGCCGCCTACCCCGCCGCCGGTTTCGAGACCGTCGCCACCATCGCCGAACGCGCCTCCGTCAGCGCCCCCACCGTGCTGCGCTTCGCCGCTCGCCTCGGCTACAGCGGATTCCCCGAGTTCCAGGCCGCCCTGCGCGCCGAGCTGGACCAGCGCAACGCCTCGCCGCTGTCGCTGTACGAGGACGCGGAGGACACCTCGGGCGACGACTCCGCGGCAGGCCTCATGGCCCGCAGCAGCAAGCTGTTCACCACCGCCGTCGCCCAGACCCTGGCGGAGACTCCGCCGCACGACCTGGAGCGGGCCGTGGCGCTGCTGTCCGATCCCAAGCGGCGGATCACCCTGGTCGGAGGCCGGTTCACGCACCTGCTCGCGCAATACCTCGGCCTGCACCTGATGCAACTGCGCGACGACGTCCACGTCCTGCCCGAACGCGACGTGGAACGGGCCGCCGCCCTCGCCCGGCTGGGCCGCCGCGACGTCCTCGTCGTCTTCGACTACCGGCGCTACGAGGCCGACAAGGTGGCCCTCGCCCAGCTCACCCAGGAACGCGGCGGCAAGGTCGTCGTCTTCACCGACGCCTGGCTCTCACCCACCAGCGCCCACGCCGAGGTCGTCCTGCCCAGCCGGGTCACGACCCCGTCCCCCTACGACAGCCTGGTGCCGACGCTCGCCGTCATCGAGACGGTCGTCGCCGGTCTCCTCACCACCCTCGGCGACGAGGCGCACCAGCACATGCGGCAGACCGAGGACGTCGCCCGCCGCGCCGGGCTGGTGTGACCGGGAGGGATCAGGCCGGCAGCATCCCGCTCAGGGAAAGCGCCTCAGGTCGAGCCCTGCCGGGCCGCCCGACAGCGGGGGCGGCAGCCACCGTCACGGATATCGCGACACACCGGGGCTCGGTCTTCGAAGCTCCCCCTTGCATACGCTTGAAATGACGCGAGCCGACAAGAGCCACGACCGACCGGGTTCGGTTGCCGCGGAGCCGTCCTGCCCGTCACATGCCGCTGAGAACACGGTCGAGTGCGGCCCGGCCTGCGGGTCCCCAGTGGGGCTTGCCGCCGGGAAGCCCCCGGTCTCCGTTCTGGCCCATGAGCATGAGAAAGAGACTCTTCATCGCGGCCAGTCCGCGGGCGCGCCGGATCGCTGCCTCGTCCGCATGGGCGTATGTGTCGAAGAACGACGCGGCCGTGCCCGCGGGGAGCAGCACCCATCCGGCGGCGAGGTCCCAGGCCGGGTCGCCGGCGCACAGGGCGCCGAAGTCGACGATGCCCGCAAGCGTGCCGTCGGTGACGACGACGTTGGCGGGATGCAGGTCACCGTGCACCCAGACCGGCGGCCCCTGCCACTCGGGGGCCGCAACGGCGTCGTCCCAGACGGCCCGGACCTCGTCGGCGACAGCGCCGGGGACGACGGCGTCGAAGAAGTGGTCGAAGCTGTCCGTGCATGTCTTGAGGTGCGTGCCGAAGCCTGGGCCGATCGGCGCCTCGGCGGGTGCCTCCACGTGGAGCGCTCGGAGAAAGCCCGCCAGTGCGCGGGCCGCGTGGGAGCCACGGCTGATCGAACCGTGGTCGAGGGGCTCGCCCGGAACCCACGTCATGACGGTCCAGTGCTTGGGGTAGCGTTCGGACGGTTCGCCGAACCGCACCGGTGTCGGTACCGGGAGCGGAAGACGTGGGGCCAGCACGGGCAGCCACCGTCGCTCCCTGAGCTGGAACTCCGGAGTGGGGTCCATGCGCTGGACGCGCACGGCCAACTCGTCCCCGAGGCGCCACATTTGATTGCCCCAGCCGCCCGGCACCTCCCGAATGGGCAGCTCCGCAAGGTCAGGATGTTGGTCCTGCAGCAGATCGCGCACCACGTCCGCGGTGATTTCGGTGTCGGTCATGCGAAGCACAGTACTGACGCCGCGCGGAGAACGGCCGCAGCCGGTGAAGCGGCGACCGCTTCACCGGCGGGGGAGGGGGTCAGTTGTCGACTCCGGCTTCCCATGCGCGTCGGCGCAGTATGTGCTCGCTGAAGAGGTGTCGGCACCGGTCGAGCAGTTCACCACCAAGATTCACCTGGCCTGCCGGCAAGGCCAACGGCCGCCGTCCTTGCTCGTCACCGCAGGTCAGCGTGGTGACAGTCCTCAGTTCACCGCCGTCCTGGAAGGCATCCGAGTACCGCACTGGCCCCGGCCTTCCCCGTGTCCGTCCGCTGCGTGTGCGGGGCGACAAGGCGTACTCCTCTCGCACCAACCGGGCCTACCTGCGAAAGCGGGAAATCCGGTGCGCGATCCCGGAGCCCGCCGACCAGGCTGCCAACCGTAAACGGCGAGGGAAGGCCGGCGGGCGGCCTCCGGCCTTCGACCGTGAGGACTACAAGGCCAGGCACGCGGTCTAATGCGGGATCAACCGGCTCAAGCGCAACCGGGCGGTCGCCACTCCCTTCGACAAACTCGCGGTCCGCTTCGAAGCGACCGTCCTGATCGCGGCCATCGGCGAGGGGTTATGACCGGTCCGAGGCGTCGTCTGCGCATGTCACGCTGGCTGCAATCAGGGTGAACAGGGCGAGGGGAAAGCAACGATGGGGGCTCAGTACTACGGCGCCGACAGCGAGAACGGCGACCGCATCGACGACCCCTCCGAGGACGCGCTGTTCATGCTGATCAGCGACCTTAACGACTCCGACAACACCTTCGTGGTCGTCCAGCCCGACGAGGACGACGCTGCCTGGTTCACCTCAGTGGCCGTCCTGAACGAAGGCGGACTTGAGATCGTCCGCCGTGACACCACCCGCAACGAGCACGAGGTCACCACGGCGACCAGCATCAACGACATCGCCCACGACCTCACCATCTGGATGGCCGCCCGCGACATCCCCGGACAGCCAACCAAGCAGGTCAGCAAGTTCTGAAACACGGTCCAGGAGCTCTCGGATGGTGGGGAGGCCGCGCGGGCGGACCGTGACGGCCTCCTCATCGCACATGGCTGGACGCATCCATTGAGGGGCTTCGGCCGACGAGCCGGAGACGGGCGTGCGCTGTGGGCGAGGCGAGGTGGAGGACGACGGCTGACGTTCCGAGCGGCGGAATGTCGACCGCTACGGCGGCTGTCACTTCCGGGTCGTGCCGGAGTCCCCACCCATCGATTCCTGGTAGGCATCCGCGTAGGTGGGGGAGTCCTTGATCAGGTCGTCGCAGAACGCGGCGACGTCGGAGCCGACGAGTTCCAGAACTCCCTTGCCCCCGGCGACGCCCTCCTCGAAGAAGTCGACGATGCCGGGGAGGAGGGATTCGTCGAGCAGACTGACCGGCCCGACCTTGAACAGGTACTTCTGCATCTCCTTGTAGACGATCTGATAGTCCGGCGGGAGTGCCTTGACCCTGGCCAGGTGCGCCCGCCACTGCTTCTTGCCTTCGACGATGTCCTGGATGCTCACGTCAGCCTCCCAGCCGGCTCAATTTCCTCGCGACGTTCCTGTTCAACTGCTCGCGCCACCGGTCGCGATAGGTCCGTGCCTCTGCTCCGCCGGCCAGCGCGGCACAGAAGCCTTGGATGTCCTCCCCGAGCACCTCATCGACGCTCTGCCCATCCGCCGCAGCTACTTCGAGCAGCCCTAGGGCGGCGTCGAGGAGAGGCATCAGGTTGCGGCCGCTGAAGTCCCCATAGGGCAAGAGGTGGGTGACGACCTGCTCCCACGCCGCCCGGTGGTCGTCCGGCAGGACCTCGGCCCGGGCCTCGAACACCTTCCATTCCCTGGTGAGATCGCTGCCGGTGACCTTCTCCCAGAAGTTCATCTCCCGCCCTCCTTGAGCCTGTTGATGCGTGATGAGAGGTACTGCCATTTCGCCCAGAACCTCTCGAGCTCCTCGCGCCCGGCGTCGTTGAGCGCATAGAACTTGCGCGGTGGACCGACCCCCGAGGGGCGCTTCGTCACCTGGACGAGCCTGTTCCTCTCCAGCCGCAGCAGGATCGTGTACACGGTGCCCTCGATGACGTCGGTGAACCCGAGGTCGTTCAGCCGGCGGGTGATGGCATACCCGTAGGTCTCCTCGCTGCCGATGATCTCGAGCACGCACCCTTCGAGCGTGCCCTTCAACATCTCTGTCAGGTCGTCCACCGCCGGGTACCACTCCTCAACCCTGCCGGTACTACGTGATACCGGGTACCGCTATACGGTATCACCGACTAGCGGAACGGCAACGTCTCCGGTGGGCGCAATCCCACGCCTGTGGACCCGGGTTGGGATCGGGACCCACCCGCGGCCTCATGCCGCGGATCCGCGAGCACGCGAAAACCCCGGCTGGACGGAGGAGGCCGGCCAGGGGCTGTCGGCCGGTGGCGTGCGGAGGGCGGTCGCCTCTCGGCGGAAGGCTCCATGGGGCTCCAGCCGGACGATCGTCCCCGTTCGAGGTAGTCGGCGACCAGGGCGGCGAAGGCGTCCGGGGTGGCCAGGCGGACCCCGAGACCTTCCACCTTGGCTCGCTTCGACCCCGCGCCATCTCCGGCTACGGCGGCGCTGCGACCGGGTGAGCAGGGCGCAGACGGTGCCACGTGGTGGCGGACGACGGCCCAGGGGCGCGCATCGAGGCATGCGCTCGGCCGCCACAGATCTTCGTTGAATGCATGTGCGTTCACGAGTGCGCGGGCAACCGGTACGTCGAACGGGGCGGCTGTGCCCCTGAAGCTCCTTGCCCGATCCTCGCCCACCCGGCCCCGTGCCGCCGCTCCTCGCCGTAGGACGGAGGAGAGCACACAGGCAATGGATCGTCCTGGCCGGCTCTCCGGGTGCCGTCAGGGTATGAGTCATCCGCATCCTGAGCTGAAGGCCGCCCCTGCCCGGCCTGAAGGGGGCTGCGTGTCATCGCCCTGGGGGGCCTGGGTGAGATCGGCCGCAACATGACCGTCCGCGGGGCACAAAGACGTGACGATGTGGACGGTGTACCGGCTGCCGCGATGGTCCCGGCGCTGGCGGACCGATTGCCGACCAGCGCGAGAGTTGTGGCCACCCTGAGGGCGGCCTGCGCGTGACAGAACACATGCGCTGACTCGGAAAGAAAAACTGTCGTGGCGACAGTAGAAATCTGTGGGTTGCGGAGTTATGGTGTTGCACGTACCCAGGAGTCGAAGTGAGCGCGGCAGACAGGAACTGCCGCGCAGGCACGTCAAGCAAGGCGCGGCCCGCGGGCCGCGAGCATCCGCACAACAGCAGTACACCCCGTGTAGCCGAAGGTAAGGAGCGAAAGCGCCATCAGGATCGCCCGGGCGAGCGAGTCGGCCCGGGTACCGCAGACCCCGGATTGGAAGGTGGTCCCCGGTCACGCAAACGCGATCCCCGCAGCGCCGGCCTCCCAGGCGGCACTCCCTGCGGATACAGAAGCCCGGCGCGATGCGCCGGTAGATGGTGTTGAAAGCTCGGGGCCCGGACGCCAGGACGGCGTTCGGGCCCCCCGACGCGTCCCCGGAAGAAGAGGTCTATGCACCCTGCCACATCGCGTCGTTTCGACAACCTCGACGACGACGACTACCCCGCCTACACGATGGGCCGGGCCGCCGAGATGCTCGGCACCACCCCCGCCTTCCTCCGAGCTCTCGGCGAACACCGCCTGATCACTCCTCTGCGCTCCGAAGGCGGCCACCGCCGTTACTCCCGCTACCAGCTGCGCGTCGCCGCCCGGGCTCGCGAGCTCGTCGATCAGGGCACCCCCATCGAGGCCGCCTGCCGCATCATCATCCTCGAAGACCAACTCGAAGAAGCACAGCGCATCAACGAGGAGCTGCGCGCACACGGCCACCAGCCGAAGCCCTCGGCCTGACCCCGCGGACGTAGCCGTCGCTCGTCGTGTCCGCACCGGCTTGGTGGCAGGGCGGCAGACCAGCGTCCCCTACGCGCTGATGAGCCGGACGGGCAGGCACCCGACCGGGCGGCGAAGCAGGCCGTGTACAGCGGCGACTGCTGCAAGGATCGCGACCGGTATGGGAGGTCGCCCAGCCCTCAGCCGAGGCGAGACGCCCACGCTTGTGCATGGAATGCGAACCGCCAGGCGGCCGGACAGCGGCGCGAGGCCGACATCCACTGGGAAACGAGGGTTTCCAGGGTTCGGGGCAGGTCCTACTGATGTTGAGGGGGACATGCGGGGCCGGCTCGACGCCGACACGCCGAGCCGGTCTGAGCCGGACCGCGAGGGCCCCGCCGGGCACGGGGAGGAGTACGCCGTGGATGTGTGACGCGTCGTCGTGAGAGGACCACAGCTGAGGCAGTGTCCTGCACGCCGGCTGTCGGTCCACCCGTCCGTGGTGCCCGCCCGTGAGGAGCAGGGCAAGATGGGAGCGGCAGGAGGATTCGGCGTCAATTGGGCGAGGGTGGCCGGACCCTGGCCGCCAGCAGCGCCGCGAACACGACGGCCCCAGACGTCCACCAGCCGACGTGACAGCACCGTCTCGCCCGGCGGGCAACCGTCAGCCGCACGCGGCGAGCGCCGCGATCGCCGTCGCGCCCACGAGGATCCACACGGATGTCGTGAGGCCCTCAGGATGAATGGGCCGGGCGAGCTGCCTGGTCAGTACGATCCCGGCGATCAGCAGGTACTGGATCAGGCCGATGGCTCGGCTGACCGCGGCCAGTCGATGTGCAGTGCGGTCTACGCGAGTGACGTCGCACCGATCTCTTCGCGCGGGGATCAGCCGGCTGGAAGGGCATCAGAAAAGTCGTTGCTGGCCACGGATCGGATCATCGGAATCAGATACGTCGACCGTTCGGTCGTCATTGCCGTGCAAAAGGCTGCTCACAACCGTGTTGGCCACCGCTACGAGAGGCACGGCAACAACGGCACCACCGATTCCGGCCACAAATCCCCCGGCCGCTACGGCGAGAATGACGCCGAGCGGATGCACGCGTACCGCACGCCCAAGGATGAACGGCTGGAGGACATGGCCCTCCAACTGCTGCACGCCGAGCACGATCAAAAGGACCAGGAAGGCGGTGAAGACACCATTGGTGATGAAGGCGACCAGGACGGCGAGGATTCCGGACACGACTGCGCCGACGAGCGGGACGAATGCTCCGGCGAAGACGACGACGGCCAACGGAAGCGCCAGGGGCACGCCGAGAATATAGATGCCCAGGCCGATGCATACCGCGTCGATGAAGGCCACGATCACCGTGCCGTGCACATAGGAGGTCAGGGTGTGCCATGCGAGGGGGCCGGCGGCGTCGAGGGAGGGGCGCGCCGCGGCCGGTGCCCATTTGAGGGTCCACTTCCAGATGCGCGGGCCGTCGTAGAGCAGAAAGAGTGTCGAGAACAGTGCTAGGAGGGCTCCGGTGAGGAATTCCAGAACGACCTTGACGCCGTGAATTCCTACATCGGTGAGGTCATTGCTGGTACCGACGCTTTCGTTGAGCATCTCGGTGAAGTCGCTGATACGTTCTTCGGTGAAGTGGAACGGGCTGTCGAGCAACCATCGCTTGAGGTCGTCGACACCGTCCTGCAGGCTGTCGGAAAGGTTGTCCAGGTTCGATACGACCTGCCAGACGACGAACCACCCGACGAGGCCGAGAACGATGAATCCGCAGAGTGTGGTCAAGACGGTGGCGAGTCCTTGCGGCACCTTGTGCCTGCGCAATCGAGCCACGGCGGGCTGGAGAAGAGCGGTGATCAGCAGGGACGCCGCGAGGGCGAGCACGATGACACGCACCGCGCTGATGGCGCGGATCAGCACCCACAAAGTGGCCGCGACGACGAGCAGGCGCCAGCCGGCCTCGGCGGCCACGCGGAGCCCCCACGGCAGGGTCGCAGCCGGCTCGGGCCTTTCGGAGGGAGATGTTCGTCGGGGGGACGGAAGAAGTGCGGCCTCTTCGGGGCTGGAGAGGGTGGTCCTCTTCGTCGGTCGCCCCCGTAGGCCGTCCTGCTGGTGGCGAAGATGACTCAACCACTTCCGAGATCCCACGAAGGCACCGGTTCCTCAGGTGGGGTGCGCTCATCCGCAGCCAGCACCCACGAGCGTACTGTCCTGTCTTCCTCTCGCATTGAGCAGGCGTATCAGACATTGCGCATACCCCGACCTGCCGACTCAAGGGCGATATCACTGAGAATTCATCTCATTGGGGCAATCGTTGTACCGGTGCTCGCGGCCACCGGGAGACAAGGCGCGTCGCCGGTGAAGACCTTTCCCGTGCCACTGACTGCGGGTCCTCCCGACGGGATGCGGTGCGGCTCGCCGCGTGTGCATGGTGGAGTGGTCCGCCGCCCGGGCCGTCTGCGCGATGTGGCGCATCCGATGCTTCGCGGGAGTGACCGGCGGCCGATTCGGATGCCGCCGATTTCTGGGCGGAATACCGGCGTTCGTTCGGCACGGACGGTTGCCTGCGGCGCTCGTGGCTGTCCTTGAGCTCGATCAGGTGATCAATGTGCGTGACACAGTCCAAGAAGTGACCATCATCGGCTCCGGCCCGGCCGGATACACCGCTGCGATCTACGCGGCGCGCGCTCAGTTGCGGCCGACGCTCTTCGAGGGATCGGTCGCCGCGGGTGGCGCCCTGATGAACACCACCGACGTGGAGAACTATCCTGGTTTTCCCGACGCGGTGCTCGGACCGGACCTCATGACCAGAATGCGGGCCCAGGCGGAGCAGTTCGGTGCCCGATTGATCGCCGACGACGTCGTGGAGGCCCGTCTCGAGAACGAGGTCAAGGAAGTCGTCGACAGCGCCGGTGGCACCCACCGTTCCAGGGCGGTCATTCTCGCCATGGGGTCGCACTATCGCGAATTGGGTCTTCCGAACGAGAAGCGGCTGTCGGGTCGGGGTGTGAGCTGGTGCGCCACCTGTGACGGCTTCTTCTTCCGTGATCAGGACGTGGTCGTCGTGGGCGGCGGGGACTCGGCCATGGAAGAAGCCACGTTCCTGACCCGGTTCGTCCGCTCGGTCACCGTCGTGCACCGCCGCGACACCCTGCGCGCCTCGAAGATCATGCAAGAGCGGGCCAGTCGCAACGAGAAGATCCGCTTTCTGTGGAACCGGGAGGTCGTCGATGTCCTCGGGAAGGAGAAGGTGTCGGGTCTGCGGGTGCGTGACGTGAGCAACGGCGAGGAGACCGACCTGCCGACGAGCGGTGTCTTCGTCGCCATCGGGCTCGATCCACGGGTGGACCTGGTCAAGGGACGGATCGCGCTGGACCACGCCGGCTACATCGCGGTCGAGGGCCACTCCACGCGTACGAATCTCGACGGCGTGTTCGCGTGCGGTGACGTCGTCGACCACGAGTACCGGCAGGCCGTCACCGCCGCGGGCACCGGTTGCGCGGCGGCTCTGGATGCCGAGCGGTATCTGGCGGCACTGGACGACTGCTTCACCGGCGAGGAGGCCCGCCTGGAGGCCACCGTCGTGGCCGGACTCGTGCACTGACCCGGACGGCGGGAGTGGCCCCACGGTGCCGCTCAGCCTGGCGCGGGGCCCTGGGAGTCCCTGTGGACTACGACAATCTGGTCATCATTCTGGCAGTGGCCGCGGGTGTTCCCTTCCTTCTGGCCCTGGTGCCGCGGGCTCACCTTCCGGGCCCTGTCCTCGAGATAGTGGCCGGTGTCGTCCTGGGGCCGGCGGTGCTGGATCTGGTGCGGCCCGACCAGACTGTTGAGGCTCTGTCCGTCATCGGCCTGAGCTTCCTGTTGTTCCTCGCCGGGCTCGAGATCGACATCAGGCGATGGCAGGGGCCGCTCGCGCGACGTGTCGCGACCGGGATGGCGGGCACGATCGTGCTTGCCGTACTGGTGGGTTGGGCGCTCGGAGTCGCCGGGGTCGTCGAGAACACGCTGCTCGTCGGCGTGGCACTCGTGGCGACCTCGTTGGGGTTGCTGGTGCCGATCCTGAAGGACGCCGACGCCGTCGACCGTCCGGTCGGCCAACTGATCATCGGCGGAGCCTCCGCGGGCGAGTTCTGTGCCGTGGTACTGCTGTCGCTGTTCTTCTCCGAGCACGCCTCCGGCCCTGCCTCGCGGCTGCTGCTGCTGCTCGGCCTCGCGTGTCTGACCGCGCTCGTGGTGGTGACGTCCATGCGGGCGGGGCGTTCCATGTGGTTGTCCCGGACCGTTGCCAGGCTGGCGGACACCAGTGCCCAGATCCGGATCCGCTTGACGATGGTGCTGATCGTCGGCCTGTCCGCGGTCGCCGTACACCTGGGCTTCGAGGCCATCCTCGGCGCCTTCATCGCGGGGGCCGTGCTGCGCATGGTCGACCCCGACGCCGAGCGAGCGCATCCGCGGTTCCACATCAAGCTGGAGGGTCTCGGCTATGGGTTCCTGGTCCCGGTCTTCTTCGTGACCAGCGGCATACAGTTCGATCTCGACGCTCTGTTCGCCGATGCAGGGACCGTGCTGAGGGTGCCCTTGTTCCTGGCGGCGCTCCTCCTCGTTCGCGGACTGCCGGTAGTGGCCTATCGCACCGTGGGACTCTCGCGCGCGGAACTCATGGCCGCCGGACTCCTGCAGGCCACGTCTCTCCCCTTCATCGTGGCCGCGACGACGATCGGCCTGAAGCTCGACGCCATCCAGCCGGACAACGCTGCCGCCTTGGTGGCAGCGGGCCTGGTGTCCGTCATCGTCTTTCCCCTGGTCGCCCTGCCCTTGCTCAGCCGCAGCAGGCGGTCGACCGACGTGCGGTCGGTCGAGAAGCGGGAGTGACGGGACAACAAGCGGGGTCCGGGCGCTCCTGGCGTCGAGATGCTTCGCCCGCTCATGTCCTGAAAAATGGAAGCTACCCGCTTCGGAGAAGGGGGGCCGACATGTCCGTCGTCTCACGGGGATTCCGCGGCCGCGCGCGAGACGCACGGCACCAACTGCCTCCCGGCCAGTACGAGACCACCGGGTTTCCCGTTCTGTCCGCGGGCCCCACGCCGACCGTGCCACTGGAAGAATGGGAGTTCACCGTTCGTACGGAGACCGGGGTCAAGCACACGTGGACCTGGGAACAGCTTCTGGCACTGCCTTCCGAGTCACCCACGGTGGACCTGCACTGTGTCACCAAGTGGTCGAAGTTCGAGACGGAGTGGCAGGGGGTCTCTCTGGACGTTCTCCTTCAGGACGTGGAATCCAGGGCCGATTACGCACTGGTCCACTCCTACGGCGACTACACCACCAACATCCCGGTGGAAGACCTCCTCGACGGCAAGGCCTGGATCGCTCACCGCTACGACGGCGAGGCACTTCCACCGGAGCACGGCGGCCCGGCGAGGCTGCTCGTCCCGCACCTGTACTTCTGGAAGTCCGCCAAGTGGGTTCGTGGAATCGTGCTGATGCACGAGGAGGAACGGGGCTTCTGGGAGACCGTCGGCTACCACACCTATGGGGACCCATGGCGCGAGCAACGGTACCGAGGAGACTAGGCGAGAGACTCCGCTGGAGGACGGCCCGTCTGACCCGGCGGGAGGACGAGTCCAGCCTCGCGCGGACACTCGTTCTCGATGTACCGGGCTGGCCGGGCCATGAGGCGGGACAGCACGTGGACGTGCGGCTCACGGCAGAGGACGGTTACAGCACTCAGCGCAGCTATTCAGTGGCCTCGGCGCCCGACGGTGAGACGGTCGAGCTGACGGTCCAACGGACCGACGACGGCGAGGTGTCCCCCTACCTCACGGACGAACTCACCGTGGGCGACCTGGTGGAGCTCCGCGGACCGGTCGGGGGCTGGTTCGTGTGGAGGCCGGAGCAGAAGGAGCCGGTGTTCCTCCTGGCGGGAGGATCCGGTCTCGTGCCGTTGATGGCGATGATCCGTATGCGTCGGGCGGTCGGCAGCCGTACGCCCTTCCGGCTGATCTACAGCGCACGCAGTCCCGAGACCCGGCTCTTCACGTCCGAGTTGAGGAGAGGCGACCCCGGGCTCGACACGACCTACGTCTACACCCGGTCCGCGCCGCCACAGTGGCCGCGGCCGGCCGGGCGTATCGATGCCTCCGTCGTGTCGGGCGGGGGATGGCCGCCCGACTTCGAGCCCACCTGCTATGTCTGCGGTTCCACGGCCTTCGTCGAAACGGCGGCCGGTCTGCTCGTCGCCCTCGGTCACCACCCGGGCCGCGTACGGACCGAGCGTTTCGGCTGAGCCCGGCAGACCACGAGCCCGGCGGACGGCACGACGCGGACCGTGCCGCCGCTCCGCGGCACACCGCTCGTCCTGGGGAAGGTCCGGGGCACGTGACAGGAAGGGAAACGGGATCCAGATGACACCCACACCTGACTTCCTCGACGGCAACGCCGCCGCCGGGGACCTCGAGTCGCTGTTCGGAACGGACATGACCATGGCTTCGGGGCAGTGCCACGGCTGCGGTAGGCAGATGATGCTGGCCGAGACGCACGCGTACCTCGGAGGCCCCGGGACGGTGTTGCGTTGCCCGGGCTGCGACGGCGTGCTGCTGCGCATGGTCCGCTCTGCCCATGACATGTGGCTCGACGCTTCCGGCCTGGACCATCTGAGGTTGCCGGTATCCGCGTGACGCACGACAGCCGCTGCCACCGCGAGCTGCGGTGGCAGCGTCGACCAGACGCACGCCGTGGTTCTGCCGCGTCGTCAGCGGCCCGGCAGTCGCTGCGTCACCTCTTGGATCACCCAGCCGTTGCCGTCAGGGTCGCTGAACGTGGCGAAGGAGGCATAGGAGGTCCGGTCGGGATGGAGGCCGGCCAGCCGTTCCTGGCCCTGGGCGTTGTGCACGATGTCGCCGCCCCCGTGCCCGTGGTAGATGACCCCACCGGCGTCGTGGAAGATGTCGCTCACATCAATGCCGCGGCCGATGAGTTCGGTGCGGGCCTTCTCGATGTCGGACACGACGAGGTACAGGCCCTGGGCCGAGCCCGGTTCGGCGGTGGTCAGACCGGTGCCGAACATGATCGAGCACTCTGACCCGGGCGGGGTGAGGTGCACCGCCCGCCATTCCTCACTGGCGGCCTTGTCGATGTCCACGCGGAAACCCGCGGACTCGTAGAACGCCCTGGCTCGGTCGACGTCGGACACGGGAAGCACGACGACTTCCAGTTTCAGATCCATGAGGATCACAGCTCTCGGTTGTTGCGGATTTCGTCCCGCGCCATCGGTTCGTGCCACCGGTTCGTCCTCGACTCACGACTCGATGGCGCGAGTCGGGCTGATCGTCCGTACGGAGTACGGCGGTTGAGGGTCGTCGACCCGGTCGAGGGCGCGAAACGGGGAGGAGTCGCCGGGGCGGTAGGTCGCTCAGGCGACGTCGATGACCGTCTTCCCGGCCGTCGTCTTCTTCTCCCGGAACACCTGCGGCGCCTGATCGAGCGGACGGACGGCCCCCACCAGGGGACGCAGTCCCCCCTCCCGGCAGATGCGGACGACCTGCACGAGATGATCACGGTTGGGTTCGACGATGAAGTACATCGCCCGACCGTCCTCGGGCCGCAGGGTCGGAGGGTGAGCAATGGTGACGAGAGTGCCGCCGGGTCTGAGGACGGCGGCCGATCGATCGAGCACCTCCCCGCCGACGGCGTCGAAGACGACATCGACGCGGTCCACCGCTTCGTGCCACGCGGGCTGTTCCAGGTCGACGAACTCGTCCGCGCCCAGCTCCAGTACCTGCTCCCTGCTCCTCGCGCGCCCGGACCCGATCACACGGGCTCCGGCGCGGTGGGCGAGCTGGGTGGCTGCCATTCCCACCCCCCCTCTTGCTCCGTGCACCAGCACGGTCTGCCCCGTCTCGACTCTTCCGTGGACGAGCAGCCCCTGCCAGGCGGTCAGGCCCGGCATCACCAGGGCGGCCGCATGCGTGTGGTCGATGTCCGCGGGCAACGGCGCCAGATTGCGCGCCTCCACGGCCACGTGGTCCGCGAGAGCGCCGTCCCGGTTCCAGTCGGTCAGTCCCAGGACTCGCTGCCCGACCGACAACCCGGTCGTGCCGACGGCGACCTCGGCGACCTCCCCCGACACCTCGTGCCCCGGGATGACCGGGGCTCGGTCTCTGCCGCTCCGGTCGACCCAACTGGCAGGCCAGCCGAGTTCATCGGGTGTGAAGCAGGCCGCGCGCACCTTGACGATGACGTCGCCCTCGCCGGCGTAGGGATAGGGGGCATCTTCCGCGATCAGACTGTCCACGGCCGCTTCGCGATCGTGAGCTCGTACGGCTCTCATCGGCGCTCCCTTCGACCGCGGGAAGACCTCCTTCTCCCAGGATGAGGGCGGGTGGCTCGGGGAGCGAACGGAGGAGCATATCTCCGAAGCCGTCACCATCGGCTGTGTTCGGTGGTGAACATGACAGCGTCTGCGACGGTCCGTGTGCGTCGTGTGCCTCGCTGTTCGCCGGGTGGGCCCTGAAGGCCCGTGTGTGCCAAGCTGACAGGGGCCCCGACGACGTCTTTCGGCCGGACCGCATCGAGCGGTGGGCCGATTCCGGTACGCGTCGAACGCCGCGGCGCGCGCGTGCACCGGCTGTGCCACAGGGAGGCCGATCAATGCCTTCGCGTGAGACCGTATTCATCACCGGTGCCGGGAGCGTGGGACGACTGGTGATCGAGGACCTGCGCACACACGACGTGCCGGTACGTGTCATGGTGCGCCGTGACGACGACCGTGCGGCCGAGTTCCGCCGGTTCGGCGCGGATGTGGTCCTGGGCGACCTCACCCGGCCCGAGACCGTCGCCGTCGGCCTGCGGGATGTCGGGCGGATGTACTTCGCGATGCCCGTGTCCCGCGATCACCTGCTGGCCGCGACCGTCGTGGCGAGCGTGGCCGAGGAATGCGGAACTCTGGATGCCCTGGTCGGGATGTCCCAGATGACGGTGTCGCAGATGACGGCCACCAGCACGGGCGAGTCCCACCAGCAGCGGTTGCACTGGCTGGCCGAGCAGGTGCTGAATTGGTCGGGGCTGCCTGTGATCCATATCCGGCCCACCACGTTCCTCGACAACCCGCTCTTCACCTCGGCCGCGGCACAGTCGATCAGGAGGGACGGAACGCTCGCCCTGCCCTTCGGGGCCGGGCGAACATCGCCCGTCGCGGTCAGCGACGTCGCGCGGGTGGCCGCCACCGTGCTCCGGGACCCGCGAGGACACATCGGCAACGTCTACGAGCTGACCGGACCACGGACGATGGACATGGAGGAGATGGCCGAGTCGTTCTCCCGGGCGCTGGGACGTCCGATCACCTACGCCGACGTGCCGCTCGAACAGTGGCGCGCCCAGGTACTGGCCGGGCTCGGTCTGCCCCGGCACATCGAGGAGCACATCGTCACCATGTGCCGACTGCACCAGGAGAACCGTTACGACCGGGCGACGGACGACGTCGCGCGTCTGACGGGCATACCGGCGCAGACCATCGAGCAGTTCGTCTCCGATCGCAAGGGCCTCTACGTCGACTGAGCCCGGTCGGCGCAGCCGGGCCGGCGGCGCCTTCGTCCAGGGCGTCAGGGCCGGCCGAGCGGCGGGAGATCCTCCGCCGAGATCCGCTCCCCGGCGCGGGCCTCCTCGGCCTCGATCTGCCGCGCGGCGTCGAGAACTCCGTTCAGGCTGCCCGCGGGGATGATCACGGCGCCGGAGGGGTCGGCGAAGGCGTAATCGCCGGGAGTGACGCACACCCCTGCGAACTCGACGGCCACGTCCGCCGCGTAGGGCATCACCGTGTCGCCACCCCACCGTGTGGCTTCACCCCGGCACCAGGTGGAGAAGGGGTACCCGCGCAACTGCCCGAAGTCCCGTAGCCGGCCGTCGGCCATGACGCCCGCCAGCCCATGCCGGACCGCCCTCAGCAGCTTGGTCCCGCCGCCGTGGGACGCCTCCGGGTGACCTCCGCTCGAGAGCACGAGCACCTTTCCCCGCGGCGAGTCGCCGAGCGCCGGGTAGAAGAAGTCCGCGAAGGTCCTGGACGACTCCTCCAGGTCGTCCCGCCAGGGCATGAACGCGATGGTGGCCACCGGGCCGAAGAGGGGCCTGCCCGGATCGGGGCTCGTCAGCGGCAGGATGTGCGCACGGTGGCCGTGCATGCGCGCCATGGCGTCCACGAGCGTGGCGCAGCCGAGGGCACTCAGTTCGTCCCCGAGGGGTGGAACGTCACTCACTCTGCCCGCGGTCGCGACGCGGCAATGGCGGACGACTGACCCGGAGTCCGGATTCCTCACCTGTCTCGCGACGCCACAGCGCCGGGAGCACTCACCGTTCCGGCGCCGGTCCGATGGCCGGCATCCAGGACCGAGCAGGAAGACCGTCACGTGATCCGATTGTCGCGCGCGTGAGCCCGGGGGCAACCGGGGGAGCCCCGGGCCGGTGCGGGGCCGTGCGCGGGGGCTCAGTCCGGGATGACCACACCCTCGGACGAGCCGCTGCCGATGCCCTGCCGATCGCTGGTGCGGGCCAGCGCGCGGCGGGATTCGTCGGGGTACTCCCGCTCCACAGCAGCGTCGAGCAGAGTGAGTTGACCGCGTACCGCACCGCGCCGTTCGTGAGGCACGTCGGCCAAGAGACCTTCCAGCATGGCCCGCAACCGCCTGCACACCTGCAGTGAGTCGACTCCGTACTCACGGATCTCGGTGACGCCGAGTTCGAGGTACTCCTCCCAGCCGCGTCCGGGCACCACCACCCGGGGCACGCCCCGCTTGTCCGCGAACACATGGCGGCCGGACAGTTCCGACCTTCCTACGGTGTGGAGGAAGACCTCGATGTGGTTGAGGACCTGTACAGCCGTCGTCGGGTCGTTCACGGCCGCAGACAGGGCGCGGGCGGCGATGTCGACGAGAACGCGCAGGGCGAACGCGGGATCCTGCTCGATGGTCCGCTCGGCGCCCAGGGCCACCAGACCGGCGAGTCGACGCGCGTCCGGCGGTACGCGAGGGGTTCCGTGCACTTCCAGGAGAACGGCGCCGGGAGGGACGAAGTCTCCCATCCGGTGGGCCACGACCAGGACGCAGTCGTGACGCGCGGCCATCGCGACGAGTTCGGCCACGCACACCCCCTGAACGGCCCCGCCGCCGGTGCAGGGCACGATCATCGTCGGCATGCTGTCGGGCGGATGAGGCGGCTCACCGAGGAGCGGGCGATGGCTCTTGTCCCGCAGGTACCTGCCAAGGACGCCGAGTCCCGTACGGCAGACCATGTCGGCGATGGCCACGGGACGCAGGTCGTGAGCGAACCGGTTGAGGTAGACCAGCAGCATCACCAGACTGACGGCCACGGCCAGTCCGGCGACCGTGACGCCCAGATCGGGCACCGTCCCGGGTTCGATCCTGCGGAGCAAGGTGAACGCGAAGGCGAAGGTGCCCGCGAAGGTGGCCAGGACGAGCTTCTGCAACCGGTTGCGATACCACAGCCGCATGTAGCGTGGAGACAGTGTTCCGGTGGCCTGCTGAACCACGAGGACACTGATAGTGACGACGAACCCCAGCAGGGCGACCATGGCTCCCACGATGGCGGTCAGGACGCCTGATGCCGTGGTGGCCGTGTACCGCCAACCGGTCGGCACCCCCCACATGTCGTCCACCGCGAGAGCGACCTCGCCCAGCAGTGCTCCCATGACGAGGCCGAGAACCGGCAGGATCCACAGGCTGGTCCTGGCGTACTGCCTCAGCTGGAACCGAAAAGCCCAGACCGGCATCGGCAACCTCCGGGGGGGGGCCGAGGTCGGGCCGTCGTCAAGATGCCCGTGATCCGGCCATATCACCCATCGTGACGAGGTACTACTGGTCGACGCGATCCCGATAGGTCTCGAGGATGCGCAGCCAGACCTCGCTGATCGTGGGGAAGGCGGGAACTGCGTGCCACAGCCGGTCCACCGGCATCTCACTGGTGATCGCGACGGTGGCCGAGTACAGCAGCTCCTGGGTCCCGGGACCGACGAAGGTGACACCGACGACGGTGTTGCGGTCGGTGTCGATCAGTACCCGGGCCCTGCCGCTGTAGCCGTCGGCGTACTGGACTGCGCCGGCCAGGCGTCCGATGTCGTAGTCCACGACGTCGACGCGTCGTCCGGCGCGCTCCGCCTCCTGAGTCGTCAGCCCCACGCTGGCCACCTCCGGCTCGCAGAAGACCACTTGGGGCACGGCGGCGCTGTCGGCCGTCGGGGCATGCGCTCCCCACCTGCCGTCGTCGAGGGGCTCGCCCTTGGCACGCGCTGCGATCAGGGGGCCGGCGATGCGCGCCTGGTACTTCCCCTGGTGGGTCATCAGCGCACGGTGGTTCACGTCACCGACCGCGTAGAGCCATCCGTCGGGGACGTCGGTCACGCGGAAGGAGTCGTCCACGTCCAGCCAGCTGCCGGGGTTCAGGCCGACGGTCTCCAGTCCGATGTCCTGTGTGTGAGGCGCGCGGCCGGTGGCGAACAGGATCTCGTCGGCCACCAGTGACTGCCCGTCGTCCAAGGTGATCCGGACGGGGCTTCCCGCACCGTTGTCCCGGACCACCCCGGTGACGGAGGTCCCGAAGCGCAGCTCCGCACCGGCTTCCCGCAGGGCCTCCGTCACCATCTCACCGGCGAAGGGCTCCATGCGGTTGAGAATGCCCTTGGTCCCGCGCACCAGCATGGTGACCTGGGATCCCAGCGCCTGAAAGGCGGTGGCCATCTCGACGGCGACCACACCGCCTCCTACCACGGCGAGGCGATCCGGCACATGACGGGCGGCGGTCGCGTCGCGGTTGGTCCAGGGGCGCACCGTGTCCAGCCCCGGCAGATCGGGGAACGCCGTGACGGTGCCCGTGGCGACGCAGACGGCGTGCCGGGCGGTGAGCCGTATGGTGTCGCCGCTACCGGTCTCGACGACGACCTGGCGCGGACCGTCGAGTCGGCCGTGGCCGCGCACCAGATCCACGGAGACGGACTCGAGCCAGTCGACCTGGTCGTCGTCCTTCCAGTACGCAGCCATCTTGTCACGGTGGGCGAAGACCGCGGGGACGTCCAGCGGCCCTTGGACGGCCCGCCGCAGTCCGGGGACCCTGCGGGCGTCGGCGCGCGCCACCACCGGACGGAGCAGTGCCTTGCTGGGCTCGCACGCCCAGAACGAGCATTCTCCACCGAGCAGTTCGTTCTCCACGATCACCGAGGTGAGTCCGGCGGCGCTCGTACGATCCGCCACGTTCTCCCCCGCGGGACCGGCTCCCACAACCACCACGTCGTAGGCGCGTGAAGTGTCACTCATGCCTGCTCCCGTCCTCATTTCGGCTTCGGTCGCTGCCGACGCGCGGAAGTGGTGGGGCCGCTGAGTGACGCGGTCACTCGTGGGGTCGCGGCAGCGCTTCCCAGTCTCCTCTTCCGGGGGAGACATCGCCTGGTGGGCGGGCGCATCGACATTTTCCGGGCATGGTGCCGCCGCGCCGGTGCGAGCTGTGTACCGCGTGGTTCGGCACCAGCCGTTCTCCGACGATTTGTGGAACTGTTCGAGCGGGTGGTGCCGGAAGCATCATCGCGGCCGCAGGGTGGACGCCGACGTCGGTATGCGATCGTGAGGTTCCCGCGGCGGTCGGGCCGCCGGCGACATCGGGCGTGCACCGGCAGCGTCCGTTCGCAATGTCATTCGGGCCGTCCCGGGAGAAGGACACCGGCGGACGGCTCTGTCGCTCGGTCACATGCGAGCACCCAGCGGCCGATGGGCCTGCCCCGCCAGTGGCCGGCTGCCAGAACCATCGCCGGACCCGGCCGGCCAGCCGTTTCACACTGAGTGACGACGGTGCGGCGTCTCGACCGGCAGCATCGGCGACAGCCCGTGCCGCATTCTGATCGAGGACGGCTCAGCATGGCCGCAGACCCGACATCAGCGTTTCGATGCAGCCGGTGACCAGCGTGTCGAGCGGGAGGTCGCCGTTCATGCCCGTGGCGACGAGCACGGTCAGGCCCTGGAGGAGCGCCAGGAGGGTCAGGTCGACCCTGCCGCTGGTGTCCGGGTCGATGTCGCCGCGGTCGCGGGCTTCTTGCAGCAGTCGCAACGGCGCGGAGAAGGCCCGGTCGTTGGCAGCCGAAAGGGCATCATCGCGCGCCTCGCTCTTCGGGCGGTGCATCAGGGGCAGCAGTGCGCGGTGTTCGACGGCGAACTCGACGTAGGTGCGGGCGAAGACGACGAGCCGAGCGGTGACGTCGCCCTCGGCGGTCTTCAGGGCTGCGTCGAGTCTGCGCCCGAGCCGCTCGTAGCCCTCTTCGGCGAGGGCGTCCAGCAGGGCCGTCTTGTCGGCGAAGTGGCGGCGGGGCGCGCTGTTGCTCACTCCCGCTGCCCGTGCCAGTTCGCGCAGGGACAGGCCCTCGATGCCGCGTTCGCCGAGGACGTTCTCCGCCTCTCGCAGCAGGGCGCTGCGCAGGTTGCCGTGGTGGTAAGGCCGTACTGCGGTCATGGCGTCACCCTAGCCCAATGTATTCATTGACTACAATGTACTCGTTGAATACATTGGCGCCATGACCAGTTCACTCACCACGGCCCCCTGGGCGGCCGGTCAGCTGCCGCCGCAGGACGGGCGCACTGTGATCATCACCGGCGCGAACAGCGGCATCGGCCTCGAGACGACCCGCGCGTTCGCTCGGGCGGGAGCCCGCGTGGTCATGGCCGTGCGGGACGTCGAACGTGCCCGCGCGAGCGTCCTGCACCTGCCCGATGCGATCGAACTGCGGCCGCTGGACCTCGCCGACCTCGCGTCCGTCTGCGCCTTCGCGGCCTGCATCGAACACCCATTCGACATCCTGATCAACAATGCAGGTGTGGCGAACGTGCCCGCGGGCAGGACCGCGGACGGGTTCGAGACTCACTTCGGCACCAATCACCTGGGGCACTTCGCTCTGACCAACCTGCTGCTGCCGAAGATCACGGACCGCGTGGTCACCATCGCCTCCAACGCTCACAAGAACGCCACGCTGGACCTGTCCGACCCCAACTGGGAGCGTCGGCGCTACCGTTCTTCCGCCGCCTACGGACAGTCGAAGCTCGCCAACCTGCTTTTCACCTTGGAACTGCAAAGCCGGCTGACTGCGGCAGGCGCCGGCGTCCGCGCGCTCGCTGCCCATCCCGGAGCAGCCACCACGGGCCTGAACCGGCATCTGGGGCCGGTTATGAAAGCCGTCGCGGCGACCGTGGGCCGCCTCATCATGCAGAGCGAGACCGACGGGGCGCAGCCCACCCTGTTCGCGGCCACCACAGACCTGCCGGGGGCGAGCTACGTCGGCCCCGACGGACGGGGTGAACAGCGCGGCCGACCGACCCTGGTGTCACGCAGCACCTCTGCCCAGGACCAGGCCCTGGCCGCCGAGTTGTGGCAACTGTCCGAACGCCTCACAGCCACGTCGTTCCCCCTCGGGTGACGCCGAGTCGTGGACGACACAAGAGCACGAGACGGTCGTCCGCGCCGATCCGTGCCGCCGCCGCCCGGAATCTTCCCGGAGGAGAGAGCTGGCCCGCTCTGCGCTGTGTGGCTGGGAGGGGAAGGCCGTCGCCCAGGAGTTGCCGCCTGCGTGAGCAGTGACGGCGGGTTCGGGGCACCTGTCACGGCTGGCGTCGCTGCTGTCCGCCGCCAGCCGCGGGCGGCGTGCACTGCCGGAATCAGCGGCGCGTTGCTCCCAGGTACGCAGCCGAACGCTGCGCGGACCGCGGTGAATGGGCGTTTCGGGCTTCCATGCGGGCGGTCCTGCGCTCCGGGAACTGCACCGCAGGCACGGCCGCGCCCGGTAGGCGCTGTCAGGTGACAGCGAGCGCGGCGGCGCGGAGGGCAGCCGCTACGCGGTTGACGGACTGCGTGGGGCGGCGGGCCAGGCTGGCCAGGAGCAGGCGCCGTTGTTCCTGAGGTCCGCCGCGCACCGGCAGGATGCGGACGCCCTCGGGTGCGGCCGGGGCGAGCGCCGCCGACACGGTGGTCAGCCCCAAACCCGCGGCGACGAGGTGGAGTTTGGCGAGCCAGTCGCGTGCGGTGTGGGCGATCTCGGGGCGTTCGTCCAAACCTGGCCATACGCCCATCAGGCGGTCCTCGCCGGAGGAGGGGCCCGCGATCCAGCGCTGTCCGCGGAGGTCGGCCACATCGACGAAGTCGCCCCGGGCGAGGGGATGGGAGGCCGGTACCGCCAGGCGCAGGGAACGCTCGGTGAGCGTCTCCACCACGAGCGGGGGCGTCTCGGTGTCCGGCGAGCGGAAGGGCGGCGCGGAGCCCAGCAGAACCAGGTCCAGGCTGCCGGCGCGCAGGGCGCGTACGAGGGTGGGGGTGGTGCCCTCACGGCTGACCACGCGCAGACCCGGGTCGGTGCGGCCGAGTTCGGTGAGGGCCCGGGGGAGTAGGACGGCTCCCGCGCTGGGGATCCATCCCAGGCGGACGGTACCGGCCGCTGGGGGCAGGCCGGACAGTTCCCTGGCGGTCGCTTCGATCTCGTCGAGCACGACCGTCGCGTGCCGAAGGACGGTGCGGCCGGCCGCGGTCAGCCGTACGCCTTCGCGCCGGCGCTGCAGCAGTTGGGTGCCCGCTGCCCGTTCGATCGCGGCCACCTGCCGGGACACGGCGGACTGGGTGTAGCCCAGGGACGCGGCGGCCGCGGTGAAGGTCCCGTGTTCGGCGACGGCGCGGAAGACGCGCAGCGCGGTGAGGGAGACATCCTCGAAGTCCATGACGTTCACGCATACCAGATGTGCCGAACTTTCGTTGGACGCATGGCGAGCCACGTTCCTAGCGTGGCGGGCATGAACGCTTCTCGCATCGCTCTTGTCACCGGCGCCAACCAGGGGCTGGGCCGCGCCCTGGTCGAGGGACTGGCGGCCCGTATGAACGCGGACGATCTCGTCCTGCTCACCGGACGCAGCCGTCGACGGGTGGGGGAGGCCGCCCACGAGGTCGGCCGGTCGCCCGGCACTCGTGCCCGCGTCGAGGGCCACGTCCTGGACGTCACCGACACCGATGCCATCGCCCGTCTCGCCGGGGAACTCCAGGCGCGTCACGGCGGGGTCGACGTCGTCGTGTCCAACGCGGTCGCCCGCCTTCTGCCCGAGGAGTCCCAGGCCGAGCGGGCCGATGAGTTCATCGACGTCTCCAACACCGCCACCCACGCGGTCCTGCGCGCCTTCGGCCCCGTCCTGCGCCCGGGCGGCCGGCTCCTGGTCGTGGCCAGCAGCCTGGGCACGCTCGGCCATCTCGATACCCGGCTGCACCACCTCTTCGACGGTGCGAGCCTCGACCAGGTCGAGTACGCCGTGGAGTCCTGGCGCAGCGCAATCCACAGCAGGACGGCGCAGGAGACGGGCTGGCCCCTGTGGCTGAACGTGCCGTCCAAGGTCGCTCAGGTCGCCGCCGTCCGCGCCGTCGCCGCCGAGCGCCGTACACGCGACCTGGCCGACGGCACCCTGATCGCGGCCGTGTGCCCGGGCATGGTCGACACCGCCACCTCGCGGCCCTGGTTCAGTGACCACAGCCGGGCCCAGACACCCGCCCGGGCCGCCGAAGCCGTGCTCGACCTCGTCTTCGCCGAGCACGTGGATCCCGCCCTGTACGGCGAACTGGTCCGGTTCGGAGAGGTCCTGCCCTGGCACGACGGCACACCCCCGGTGGAACAGGACCGGATGCTCACCCCCTGACCCCCTGACGACGCCGAGTCGTCGCGCCGGCCTGCAGACACGGCCGGTCGAGGGCATGGCCCGCCCCGACCGCACAGCACGTCAAGGAGTTCACCCATGAGCCTCATCACCACCCCCTTCGGTTTCTCCAGCACGACGGACGAGGTGACGCAGGGCGTCGATCTCACCGGCCGTCGTGCGGTGGTCACCGGTGCCTCGTCGGGGCTCGGCGCCGAGACGGCCCGGGCCCTGGCCGCCGCAGGGGCGGAAGTCACCCTCGCCGTGCGGGACGTCGCCTCCGGCGAGCGCGCGGCCAAGGACATCACCGCCTCCACCGGACGTCACGAGGTGCACGTGGCGCACCTGGACCTGACCGAACCCGCCTCCGTCACCGCCTTCACCGCCGCCTGGCGCGGTCCACTGCACCTCCTGGTGAACAACGCGGGCGTCATGGCCTGCCCCGAGCGGTACACCGCGCATGGCTGGGAGTGGCAGTTCGCCACCAACCACCTGGGTCACTTCGCTCTCACCACGGGCCTGCACCGGGCGCTGGCCGCCGATGGCAACGCGCGTGTCGTCGCGGTGAGTTCCTCCGGTCACCAGCGCTCCCCGATCGTGTGGGACGACGTGAACTTCGCCTTCCGCCCTTACGATCCGTGGCTCGCCTACGGCCAGTCCAAGACCGCGAACATCCTCTTCGCGGTCGAAGCGACCCGCCGCTGGGCCGCGGACGGCATCACCGTCAACGCGTGCATGCCCGGGGCCATCCACACGAACCTGCAACGGCACACCGCCGGCCGCGGCAGCGGGCTGGTTCCCGACCATCTGATCAAGACGGTCGAGCAGGGAGCGGCGGCCTCCGTCCTGCTCGCCGCCTCACCGCTCCTCGACAGCGTGGGTGGCCGCTACTTCGTCGACTGCAACGAAAGCGACGTCGTCGACCGCCGCACCGGGACCTTGCAGGGGGTCGCCCGCTACGCCGTCGACCCGGACAACGCCGGACGCCTGTGGGCGCTGTCGAGGGAACTCCTCGCACGGGCTCACTGAGCACCTCTGCCGGACACGACCGCCGACCGCCGTCAGCACGCGGTCGTCACCCGCCCCGGCCGGTCGTCCACCCGGTTTCCGGCCGGTATTCGACTGATCTCCGGCCGGTCCTCAGCGCTGTGGCTGTGCGCGCAGTCCGTCGAGGATGAGCGCGAGCATGCGGGGAGCGCGGTCCTCGGGGACGGCGGCGGCGCGCCAGAGCGCGCCGGTGAGCTGGAGAAAGTCACCGGGCTCGGCATCCGCGCGGATGCTTCCGTCCTTCTTGCCGGCGTCGAGGAGCTCGGTGATGGCGGTGACGACCGGGCCGTAGCTCTGTTCGCTCATCGCCTGGTGCGCGCTGGGGCTGAGGGCCTCGCCCAGGCCGTGCTTCCTGCGCATGGCCTCGACCAGATCGAGCGTCCAGGTGCGCAGCGCCTCCAGCGGCGGCAGCTCACCGAGCAGGTCGGGCACGGTGCCGGTGATGCGGGTGACCTCGTCCTGGTAGACGGCCAACACCAGCGCCTCGCGGGTGGGGAAGTTGCGGTACAGCGTGCCCGGGCCGACACCGGCGCGCTGGGCGATCTGGTTCATCGACGTGGCGCCGTCCTCGCCCAGCGCCTCGCGGGCGGCAGCGAGGATGCGCGCCCTGTTCTCACGGGCGTCCGAACGGACCACGAGACCTCCCCTTGCTAAGTGGAGAGCTCTCCACTACGTTATTCGGAGAGCTCTCCACTTACTTTAGAGGGGCACCATGCGCTACATCAAGCTCGGCACCACCGGCCTCGACGTGTCACCCATCGCCATCGGCGCCATGACCTACGGCGAACCCGACCGCGGGCACCCCGTCTGGTCGAAGGGCGAGGAGGAGGCCCGCCCGCTCATCAGGCACGCCCTCGAGGTGGGCATCAACTTCTTCGACACCGCGAACCTGTACTCCTACGGCTCCAGCGAGGAGATCCTCGGCCGGGTGCTGAAGGAATACGCCGACCGTGACGCCGTGGTCATCGCCACGAAACTGCGCCACCCGATGCGCCCGGGCCCGAACGGACGAGGACTGTCGCGCAAGGCGATCATGACCGAGGTCGACCATTCCCTGCGGCGCCTCGGCACGGACTACATCGACCTGTACCAGATCCACCGCAACGACCACTCCACCCCCTGGGAGGAGACCCTTCAGGTTCTCAGTGACCTGGTGCAGGCCGGCAAGGTCCGCTACCTGGGCGCCTCCTCCATGCACGCCTGGGAGTTCGCCAAGGCCCTCCACCTGCAGAAGCAGCACGGCTGGGCGCGCTTCGTGTCGATGCAGGACCACTACAACCTCCTCGCCCGCGAAGAGGAGAGGGAGATGCTCCCGCTGTGCCTGGACGAAGGCGTCGGCACCCTGGTCTGGTCCCCCCTGGCTCGCGGCCGCCTGGCCCGCGCCTGGGACGACGCCCGCTCCACCCAGCGCTCGGAAACCGACGCGGCCTACGCCGATCTTCTCTACTCGCCCGCGCAGGAAGCCTCCAACCAGGCGATCATCGACGCGGTCGGTCAGGTGGCGGAAGCACACGGCGTGAGCCGTGCCCAGATCGCGCTCGCCTGGCTGCGCCGTCAGCCGGTCGTGACCGCACCGCTGGTCGGCGCCGGCTCCATCAGCCAGATCGACCAGGCTGTGGCCTCCCTCGACGTCGACCTCACCGACGCCGAGGTGCGCGATCTGGAGGCCCCTTACACCCCGCGCTACGACTGGCAGGGCGTCTCCGACGAAGCGGAGCTGGAGGCCATCCGCCGGCGCGTCCCCGGAATGGCCCTGTCATGAACCCGATCGTCCGCTCCGGCCCGGCCGCCCGCGCCGGAGGCCTCCTGATCCTGCTCGACACCGGCCACACCGTCCGCATCACCGTCCGCGACCTACAGCGCGAACCGGCCTTGCGCTCCTGACCGCACGAGTCACCGCCTTCGGCGACGACCGGCTCACCGTCGTACGCGCCGACCTCCAGCACTCGACGGCTGGGACGCCGCCGTAGCCGACTTTGAGCACGTCCTCCACGTCGCTTCACCCACCCTGCGTGGCGTGTCCTCGGGCGGGATCACCGTACGTCCGCCGGCGTCGACGGCGCGGTGATACGAGCTATCGGGAGGGCGTGGAGCGGATCCTCGCCGACTGCCCCGTCGCCCCCCTTCTGAAGTCCGGCTCGTGCCGCGATACCGAACCGGCTCCGGTACTCCGACGGCGTCACGGCCCGCGGCGCGCTGGAAGCGCCGACGGAAGTTCGCCACGTCCAGGTGGCCGACCCTCCTTGAGAACTGGGCGACGGCTGGTCGGTGGTTGGCCGCCGAGTGCGGTGGGGCAGCGGTGGTGGTTGCAGGTGTGGAGGAAGCCTGCCAGGGCGGTGGTGCGGCCTGGATCGCTCAGGTCCTGGCCGGCTGCGAGTCGAACACACGACGCGTCGCGCGTGTCGTTCATGACCTTCTCGAAGCGCTTACTGCTGAACCGGTTCCCGGTGGGGGTCTGTGTCCGTGGGGGTTCTGTGTCCGTTCTCGTCGACGTCCAGGGTGATCTCGCCCCACCGCAGGGGATGTCGTCGGCGTGACCGGCGGATCTCCTCCTCCGAAGAACCTGGTTGGCCGCAGCCCGTGCCTGCCGACCTCGAACTCGGCTCTGTGTGGCTTCAAGACCAGAAGGGTCGTGGGGGGCGCACGCCCGCCCCCCACGACCGGTCGGCCGTACTTGCTGCGATCTGAGTGATCGTCACCTACAGCACGCTCACGGCGTGATGGTGACCGCGTCGAACTGGTTGATCGCTGACTGGCTCACGTCATGGGACGTGGAGAAGATGCCGGCCTCCTGCTTGGCCGCGGCCGAGGGCAATGCCACGGGCTGCCCGATCGCGACGAAGTTGGTGCCATCGTAGGAGTACGAGGCGCCGAACGAGGTCCCGGACCGGGTGAGTTTCACCCAGACGGGGCGGAAGACGTCGACGGCCGCTCGGGCGTCGGCGTCCAGATATCCGTCGCCGTCGGTGTCCCACTGGAACACGACGCCGTTGCGAGCGGTCACCGCGACGACGGCATACCCGGCGGACCGTCCCGCCTGGGTCATGTCGTTGCGGACCACGACACCCGACTTGGCCCAGGGGTTGGCGTCGTTGACCGACACGACGCGGGTGGAGACGCTTGAGCCGGAGGCCAAGGCACCGGCCCGGTAGACCGAACCGAACTGGTCGTCACGCTGACCGCCCGCACCCCATACGTCGGCGCCGGCCGCCGCGATCCCGAATCCGTCCCCTCTCTGCCCGAAGTAGGAGCTGACAGCCGAACCACCGGCGGTGGCGAAGCCGGCTGCCACGGGTGCGTCGGCCTCGCATCCGCTGACGCCGAACTGGTTGGCGTTGAGCGATGTCCGGTACCGCGGCGCGACCCCCGCCTGGCAGATGACCTCGCGTGCGCCTGCGGGCCAGTTGGCCCCGGAGACCTTGACGTTGTTGATCAGCTTGTTGTTGTGCGCCTCGGCGTTCGGCGTCGAGGCTCCACCGGAGTTGTACCAGTTGTTCTGGATGACGTTGTCGCTGGTGTTGTTGCGGAGGCTGTATGCGTTGGTGAAGAGGAAGGATCCGCCCTGGACCACGTTGTTCTCATACGTCATCGAGCGCGAGCCCTCGTCGAGGTAGAGGCCGACTCCCGAGATGTTGAACAGGTAGTTCTCGGCGACCACGGTTCCCGGGCTGGCGGAGAGATTGTAGATCGATCCGCCGTCGGCGAAACGGGCCTTCGTGTTGTGCACGAGGTTGCCCTCGACACGGTTGTTCTTGAGCGTGGTCGGTGTCGTGTAGAGCGTGTTCCACTTGTAGTAGCCGCGGTCGACGTAGTCGTTCGACCCTCCGGCGTCGTTGATGCCCCACCCGTAGCCGGTGTCGATGCCGTCGTAGGGGACGTTGGAGACCTCGTTGTGCAGGATGCGGGCGTCCGTGACGTAGGTGCTGAGGATGCCGCTGTTGTCCTTGTAGTCCACCGCAACGCGGTTGATCGTGTTGTCGGAGATCAGGATGTCCCGGTTGGTCATTCTCGGATCGCCGGGGTGGTGCGCGTCGGGCAGTACGCCGCCGACCGCTATGCCGTGACCACTGTTCTCCGTGAACCGGTTGCCGACGACGTCGATGTCGCTCGCGCCCAGTCCGACACCGGTGCGTGTGGCGTTGGCGTCGTTCCCGATGCCCAGCGCGGACTGGCCCAGGTTGGTGAACGTGTTGCCGGTGAACGAGATGCGGCTGGCGGCGGATACCTGCACGGCGGCGGGCTCCTGGTACCAGCTGGTGCGCGCTCGTTCGAACATCTCGCAGCCGCGCGAGCAGCTGGTGAAGGCGTCGGCGGGGCGGTACTTGTAGGCGCCCTTGATGAACAGGCCGTTCTGCTGGACCGCGTAGCCGTCGGTCGAGGGGCCGAGCCAGGAGGTCCCGGAGAACTGGATGCCGTCGAAGGCAAGACCGGTCACCGGCCTGTCGTACGTCCCGCCGATGCTGATCAGTGTCTCCAGGCGGGGAAGCTCGATGTCGAGCCGGTTGGGGTCGACTCCGTCCGCCGGCTTGTAGTAGAGCTTCCCGGCACCCGGATCCACGTACCACTGGCCGGCCTGGGTGAGGAACTTCAGCGAGTTGTCGAGGTACCAGCTCGGTCCGGCCAGGAACGAGTTCTGGACGGTGTCCCAGCCCCAGGTGTTGTTGTCCCACGCCGGCTGGGCCATCGTGATCTCGGTGCCGCTGATGCTCTGAACCGGCGAGTAGCGGTTCGTGAAGTCGCCGAGGGACTCGAACTCGATGCGCCCTTGGTCGGGGAGGGTGGCGAGGTAGTTCAGCGCCGGGTTCTTGATGGTGAGTCCGGTCGCGGTGGGAGTGACGTCCGTGTTGGCGAGGCGGATGGCGGCGCGAGGTGCGATCACGCCGTTCACGTAGAGCTGGCGGGTGTCGAGTCCGCGGGGGGTCTCCGCCTCCCAGATGCCGGGGCCCGCATCGGACTTGATCCAGCCGGTGACCTTCTTGGCGCCGGTGATGACGGGGTGGGCGTCCGGGGCGGCGGTCCAGTGGACGGTGTGGTCGCCGCCGCCGTCGCCGGGTCCGAACCGGAGGGGCTTGGAAAGGCGATAGGTGCCGTCGGCGAGCTGAACGCTCACGTCACCCCGCTTCGCCGCGGGGCGGGCGACGTGCTGGGCGCGCTCGAGTGAGCATGGCTGCGCCGGACTGCAGTGTCCGGAGTCCTTCCCGTTCGGCGCCGCGAAGTACACCGTCCGGGGCGCGGCCTGTGCCTGGAGGGGAATGAGCGCTGATGCGATGACGGCGCAGGTGCCGAGCGTCGCGAGGAGTCCCGCCCTGCGCCTCCATCGAGCGCTCACCGAGCGTGTCGAGTCTGACGTCGATGTCATGTTCGATCGCTTCCTGTGACTGGGGCCTTGAGGCCCGTCACAGGGGTAGCATACGTATGATGTTTGCGACAAGATTCGTACGATGTTTGCTTGAGGCCCCCGAGCTCTAGCTCATGCGAGCCGGGTCTGGAACGAGTCCCGTGACGTGCAGTTCCTCCCACAGGGCCTCCGGGATCACCGCCCGATACCGCGCGACATTGCTGCGCACGTGCTCGGCGGTGCGCATTCCCGTCACCACCGAGGTGACCGCGGGATGGCGCAGGGGGTACTGGATGGCGGCGGCGGGAAGCTCGACGCCGTGCCGCTCGCAGACGGCGGCGATGCGGGCGGCGCGTTCGACGACGGACCGCGGAGCGGCCCCGTAGTCGTAGGACGCCGAGGCGTCCACGGTCGCGGTGCTCAACAGGCCGGAGTTGTAGACCGCCGCGGCGACGACGCCGACGCCGCGCTCCTGGGCGGCGGACAGCAGGCACTCCAGGGCCGATTGGTCGAGAAGGGTGAACCGCCCGGCGACCATGACCACATCGACGTCGGTCCGCCTCACGAACTCGGTCAGCATGGCCGCCTGGTTCATGCCGGCGCCGATGGCGCCGACGACGCCCTGGTCCCGGAGTTCGGTCAGCGCGGTGATCCCGCTCGATGAGGCCTGCTCCCAGTGGTCGTCCGGATCGTGCAGGTAGGCGATGTCGAGCCGGTCGGTCCCGAGCCGTGCCAGCGACTCCTCCACGGAACGAAGGATCCCGTCACGGCTGAAGTCCCAGACCCGTCTCATCGCCGCCGGAACGACGAACCCGTCGTCATCGAGGCGGTCGGCCGTGTCCGGGCTGTCGACGAGCAGACGCCCGACCTTCGAGGAGACGACCACACCTGGTCGAGGGGCTGCGCGCAGGGCGGCCCCGAGACGTCGTTCGGACAGCCCCAGGCCGTAGTGCGGCGCTGTGTCGAGGTAGCGGATCCCTTCCTCGGTCGCGGTTCTGACGGCACGACACGAGTCGGCGTCGGTCGTCTCGGTGAACAGATTGCCGAACTGGGCTGCTCCCAGGCCCAGTTCGGTGAGCCGGTGCCCGGTGCGCAGACTCCGGACGGGCAGCGTCTTTTCCATGGGCGCGTGGTCGCGCGGCGGTTGCTTGCTGGTCACGAGGTCGAGTTCTACCATGACAGCATACGTATGATGTTTCATGTTAGGGTGCGTCACCTCCGTGGGCCGGCGCGGCCTGCGACGTGGCGGGAGGGAGTCGATCGGTATGTTGGCGGCGAGCTATGCGGGCGCCCGAAGAATGACGATCGAGGAGCGGGAACCGGTCGAGCCGAGCCCGGGGGAGGTGCGCATAGCCGTTGCCTACGTCGGAATCTGCGGCACGGACCTTCACGTGTTCCACGGGGACATGGACGCTCGGGTCAGCAGGCCGGCGCCGATCGGACACGAGATGTCGGGCACGATCGTCGCCCTCGGCGCCGGCGTGGAGGGCTGGGCGGTGGGCGATGCGGTGACCGTCATGCCACTGGCCTGGGACGGCACCTGCCCGGCCTGCCGTGCGGGGAACGAGCACGTCTGCCAGAACCTGGACTTCATCGGCATCGACAGCCCGGGAGCCCTTCAGGAGTACTGGAACGTGCCGGTGTCGACACTCGTACGGCTGCCCTCGGACATCTCGCTGCGTGATGCCGCGCTGGTGGAGCCCTTGGCGGTGGCCGTTCACGACGTACGACGCTCCGGGCTCGCCGCAGGCGACAAGGCGGTCGTCATCGGTGCGGGCCCGATCGGCGTGCTGATCGCGTTCGTCGCCGCTGCGTTCGGCGCCGAGGTCGTGGTCGCCGAGGTGGACGCGACCCGGCGGGCCGCCGCCGAGAAGATGGGACTGACGACGCTGGACGCGTCGTCGGTCGACCAGGTCGCCTGGGTGGAGGAGTGGACGGACGGCGCCGGAGCGGACATCGTGTTCGAAGTCTCCGGTTCGGCCGCCGCCGTGCTCGGCGCCACCAGCCTGGCGAAGGTCCGCGGCACGCTCGTGGTGGTGGCCATCCACGCGCAACCCCGGCCGATCGACCTGCACCGCGTGTTCTGGCGGGAACTGACGTTGCTCGGTGCCCGGGTCTACCAGCGCCACGACTTCGAGCGCGCCATCGAGCTCTTGACCGAGGGAGTCGTCCCGGCCGACCGGCTCATCACGGGCGTCGTGCCCCTGAGAGAGGTCGAATCGGCCTTCGGCCTCCTCGAGACCGGGCGGGCGATGAAGCTGCTCGTCGAGGTGGGCGCGTCATGAACCCGTACGACCTGACCGGGCGCCTGGCCGTCGTGACGGGGGCCAAGCGCGGAATCGGGTTCGCCGTCGCCGAGGCTCTCGCCGCCGCGGGCGCCGACATCGTGGGAGTCTCCGCCACCCTCGATCCGGCCTCATCGGCGATCGGCGACCGGGTGCGCCGGCTCGGCCGTGAGTTCACCGGGCACCGTGTCGACTTCGCGGACCGGCGTCAGGTGACCCGCTTCGCAGAGGAACTCGCGGCAGGCGAGCGCCCGGTGGACATCCTGATCAACAACGCCGGGACCATCCGCCGTGCTCCCGCGGCCGAGCATCCCCTGGAATGGTTCGACGAAGTGCTCGAAGTCGATCTCATGAGCACCTTCGTACTCAGCCAGGCCCTGGGGCGGCGGATGCTGGAGGCGCAGCACGGGCGGATCGTCTTCACCGCCTCCCTGCTCTCGTTCCAGGGCGGGATCAACGTGCCGGGCTATGCGGCCGCCAAGTCCGGCGTGGCGGGACTGGTACGGGCGCTGTCGAACGAGTGGGCGGGGCGCGGTGTGACCGTCAACGGCATCGCCCCGGGTTACATCGCGACCGACAACACCCAGGCGCTTCAGGACGATCCGGAGCGGTCCCGTGCGATCCTCGAGCGGATCCCGGCAGGGCGGTGGGGGACGGCGGAGGACATCGCCGGTGCCGCCGTCTTCCTGGCGTCGGATGCCGCGCGCTACGTCTCCGGCGCGATCCTGCCGGTCGACGGTGGCTGGCTCGGCCGATGAGGCACTGAACCAGGGGAGTGCGGTCCCCCTGGGCCGAGGGGCCGTCGGCCTGCGGGCCGTGGCGGACGTCGGCGCCCACGCAGTGCGAGGCGGACCGTTGCCGCCTTCGTCCGGCAGCCACGGCCGTGGCCGTGTCCGGGCCGTGGCTGCCGCACCGGCGGGCGCGCCTCCCGCAGTCGGTGCCGCGGACGTGCGGGAGTCATCCGTCCCCGAAAGAGCGGCGCTCCGCCCGTGGAGGAGTGGTGCCGGCCTGAACGACCGTGTGCGCCCACTCACCCCTGCCGGCTGACCGACGGGCGCCGCCCACGGCGAGCGGCCGCTCCCTCTGCCCTGTGACCGGCCGGCACCGTCGACGGCGAACGGCCACGGCTCACTCCCCGTCGGTCATGAGCGGCTCGACCTCGCGCGGGCGGGCCGGAGTTGGGCGCTTCCTGATCGTGGGTCGGCTTCAGCGGCCCTGCGTCGCCTTCAGCCGCTTTTGGTCACCGAAAGGCAACTGCCCTCCTGCCCTCAGCCGATGGCGATCACCGGGCCGCGCCGACCACAGAACCTCGCAGAAGACGTACCAGGCTCGTGACAAACATAATACGTATGCTCTACAGTCCTCGGCGCGGAGTCGTCAACGAAGTCGACAGGACAAGGGACATCTCATGGTCGGAATCCACACCGGGGCGCGTTCACGCTGCAGAGCGTCGACCGTCGCCGTGATGGGCGCGGCAACGGCCCTCCTCGCCCTAGCTGGTTGCGGCAGCGGAGGAAGCGCGGCGAACGGGAAGTACGGCTTTCCCGAGGCCGAGCAGGAGACATCCTCGACGATCACCGTCTGGGTGGACGCGGACCGACAGGCCGCCGCGAAGGCGTTCCAGGCGGCGAACCCCGACACGAAGATCAAGGTCGTCACCTATGACGGGTCGGCCAACGGGTCCAACTCCTTCCGGACGAAGATGCAGCTCTTCGATCGCGCCGGGAGTGGCTGGCCGGATGTCGTCTTCTCCAGTCAGAACAACGACGCCGCGTGGGCCAGTCAGAAGAGCGGTGGCAAGCAGGCGTTCGCGGCCGTGCTCGACAAGGGCCTGGTGCCGAAGGAGACGCTCGGCGATTTCACCGAGGGCTCGCTCGACCCCTGCACGGTGGACGGCCGCGTGTACTGCCTGCGCAACGACCTCGCCCAGGCGGTGCTCTGGTACAACAAGCCCCTGCTGGAGAAGTTCGGCTACGCCCTCCCGACCACGTGGGAGGAGTACCAGGCGCTCGGTGAGAAGGTCGCCGAGGAGCACCCCGGCTACATCGTCGGGACCGCCGGCGACGCCTGGACGCCCGAGGTCTACATGTGGGCGAGCAAGTGCCAGGCCAACGACGTGACCGGCCCCAAGTCCGTCACCGTGAACACCGCTTCGGCCGAATGCAAGCGTGCGGCATCGATGCTGGACACGCTCCGCGACAAGGGGACCGTGCCGGTGGTCAGCGTGTTCACCCCTGAGTTCTTGAAGAAGTACTCCGGCAAGGTGCTGATGATGCCCGGGCCGGCGTGGTACGCCGGTGCGATATTCCACAACCCTGAGTCGCTCGACGTTCCGGCCGGACAGCTCGGCGTCGCCGCGCCGTTGACATGGAAGGGCGAGAACGAGGCCGTGACCGGGAACGTGGGCGGCGGAACCTGGTTCGTCTCCAGCCATTCGAAGAACCTGAAGGCTGCCCAGAAGTTCGTCCGGTTCGTCACCACCGCCGACGAGTATCAGGTCGACGCCGCACCGGGTTACCCGGCGTACGCCCCCGCCGCCGAGAAGTGGATCGCCAAGCAGGAGGCGAGCAAGTACTACGCCACCTCGCTGCAGCCGGTGGTCACCGCCGCGTCCCGGGTCTGGGGTGGCTGGGGCTACCCCACGTTCAGCCAGGAGGCGATCTGGGCGAAGACGATCACCCCGGGCATCACCGGCGGCAAGTCGATCGTGGACCTGCTCCCGACGTGGCAGACGGCGATCGAGAACCAGGCCAAGGTCAACGGATACGTGGTGAAGTGAGATGACCCTCGCTCCATCGAGTGACCGTGCGACCACCGACGCCTCGGAGGGCCGGCGGTCGCGCCGGGGCGTCGGCAGTCCGGCCCGTCGCGCCGTCGCCCGCAGTCCGATCGGCTATCTCTTCGTCACGCCCTACGCGTTGCTCACGATCGCCTTCGGGATCGTTCCCTCGCTCTACGCGGTGCAGCTGGCCTTCACCGACGCCGACGGTGGATTCGCGGGGTTGGAGAACTTCACCAAGGTCATCGACGACTTCCGGTTCTGGCCGGCTGTGCTGCACGTGACCATCTATCTCGTCATCTGGCTCCTCGCTCTGGTCTTCTTCGTCGTCGGCCTGGCGTTGATGGTCCATGCCGTCGGCGTCCGATGGGTGAGCACGACCCTTCGCTTCGTCTACTACCTGCCCGGCGCGCTGGCGGGGGCCTCCAGCGTCCTGTTGTGGCTCTTCGTCCTCGACCCGACCGCGAGCCCGGTCAGCGGTCTGCTCGGTGCGATGGGACTCGACAGCTTCGTGCAGGTGATCCAACCGGGCCATCTTCCGGCCATCTTCGCCATCATCGCGTTCTGGACCGGGGCCGGCGGGTGGATCATCATCATGTACGGCGCCCTCAACAACATCAGCACCGAGGTGATCGAGGCCGCCCGCATCGACGGAGCCAACGCCGTTCAGATCGCGTTGCGCATCCAGCTTCCGATGCTGCGCAAGTGGGTCGCGTACATGGGCGTCATGTCGCTCGCGGCCGGCACCCAGCTGTTCGTCGAACCACAGCTGCTCAGCCAGGCGAGCAACGCGGTGGTGCCCAACGACTACTCGCTCAACCAACTGGCCTATCAGTACGCGTTCCAGCAGAACGACTTCAACGGCGCGGCCGCGATCTCGTTGATCTTGCTGGTCGTCGCACTTCTGCTGTCCTGGGTGTTCGTGACCCGTGGCGGCCTGTTCGAGAAGGAATGACCATGGCAGCACTCTCCACCGAACGGCGTCGGTCGAGTCTGAGCGGTTGGAGCGGGCGCTCCATCATCGGCGTCCTGCTCGTCGTCTTCATTCTGTTCTTCGCCGTCCCGATCGTCTGGCTGCTTCTGGCCGTCACGAAGTCTTCGAAAGCGCTCGTCGTCGACCACCCGTTCTCTCCCGGGTCCTGGTCGGCCTTCGCCGCGAACTGGCACCAGCTGTTCGACTTCCAGGACGGCGCGGTGACGACGTGGATCGGGAACTCCGCGCTGTACGCGATCGGGGCTCTGGTGATCACGCTCCTGGTCAGCATCCCAGCCGGCTACGCACTCGCCCTCACGGAGTTCAAGCTCCGGCAGGCGCTGCTCGTGCTGACACTCGTCGTCATGCTGATCCCGAGCACCGCCCTGGTGCTGCCCATCTTCCTCGAACTGAACAGTGTCGGTCTCATCGGCAGCCCGCTGTCGGTGATCCTGCCCATGTCGTTCTTCCCGTTCGGCGTCTACCTCACCTATATCTACTTCTCGACGAGCATCCCCCGGGACATCCTCGCCGCCGCCCGCATCGACGGCTGCACCGGCTTCCAGGTCTTCACCCGCGTCGCCCTGCCGCTGGCCGCCCCCATCGTCGCGCTGGTGGCGTTCTTCAGCTTCGTGCAGAACTGGAACAACTTCTTCCTCCCGTTCGTGATGCTCCCCTCCAGCGACGGCTACCCGATCCAGGTCGGGCTCACCTCGCTCCTGGCCGCCACCCCGGCCTTCAACCCCAGCTCCGCGGGATCCGACTCCGTCCAACTGCCCACCTTGGCGCTGGGGACGATCGTGTCGATCCTGCCCGTCCTGATCGTCTTCCTGTTCTCCCAGCGATTCCTGGTCGCGGGCATGACAGCCGGAGGAACCAAGGAATGACCACCAGCGTATGCGAGGAGAACCACGGCCGATGAAGATCACTGGGTACCGCAGTCTGAGCACCGTCCATGACTGGGGGAGGATCACCGGGGACGTCAACGGTGTCCAGGCCGGCCATGCGACGCCGGTCCCCGTCCTCATCATCGAGACCGACACCGGGATCGAGGGGGTCGGCCTCGGGTCCCATGCCGACATCGCGCGTGTCTTCCCCGCGATCGAGGGAGACGACCCGCGGTCGGTCGTGGCGCTCTACGACCGGATGCTCGCCTGGGTGTTCAAAGCAGGTCACTCGGGGGCAACGTTCGGCACCATCGGGGCCGTCGACATGGCCCTCTGGGACATCAAGGCCAAGGCCGCCGAGGAGCCGCTGTGGCGGACCCTAGGTGCCCGCTCGCGCTTCGTCCCCGGATACGCCTCCGGACTCGAATACGGTCTGACCGACGAACAACTCGCGGAACTCTACGGCCGGTTCGCGGAGCGCGGCTTCAAGGCCGGCAAGCTCAAGGGAGGCCGCGACCTCGACCGCGATCTGCCTCGACTGGAGATCATGCGCGACGTTCTCAGCCGTAACTCGCGCCGACCGGCGCTCATGTTCGACGCCAACGAGTCGTGGAACCACGCGCAGGCCACCCGGTACGTCGCCGCCATCGAGGAACGCATGGACCTCACCTGGGTGGAGGAACCGCTACGCCGGTGGGACGCCGCCGGAATGGCCGCGTTGCGAGGAAAGGTGCGCGCGGCGATCGCGAGTGGCGAGAACCTGACGGGGCTGGAGCAGTATCGCCCCCTGCTGGACGCCAACGCGGTCGACGTCGTCCAGATCGGCAACGTGTGGGGCATCACCCACTTCCTCCGTGTGGCGACACTGGCCCACGCCCACGACCTGCCGGTGAGCCCCGTCGCGTACAACGCGAACCCGGTGGCGCACGCGGCCGCCGCCGTGCCGAACCTCCTGACCTACGAAGTCCAGGATCTTCGCTTTCCGATCGGCCTTGACGTCGACCAGCAGATCGAAGACGGAGGGATCGTCCTGGGCGACCGCCCAGGGATCGGCATCGTGGTCGACGAGTCCTCGATGGCACCGGCCGGCGCTACCGCCTCCCAGCCCGCGGCGACCGGACCGCACATCCGGCCCGAACGCGCCGCCCTGCGGCTGGTGGCCGAGCCGGACCGGACGGACGCCCCGTCCCACCGCGGAGGGAGGCCGTCGTGACCCTTCGACCTGAGCGCAGGGCCCTGGTGGTGGGTGTGCGCCCCGAGAAGCGCGAGGAGTACCTGGCGCTGCACCGCGCCGTGTGGCCGAGTGTCGAGCGCACGCTCACCGGGTGCAACGTGCGCAATTACAGCATCTTCATCTTCGGAGACATCCTCTTCGCCTATTACGAGTACGTGGGAGAGGACCACGAGGCGGACATGCGCCGGATCGCCGAGGACCCGGCGACGCGGGAATGGTGGACGCACACCGACCCGTGTCAGGTGAGAGTCGCCGAGGAGCGCGTCCCCGGGGCGCTGTGGCAGCCCATCGACGAAGTCTGGCACCTCGCATGAGTGCCGGTGTCGACGCCCATGTGCACCTGTGGGACCGCTCCCTGGACCCGCAGGACTGGATCGACGCGGAGACCATGGCGCCGATCGCCCGTGACTTCGACGCCTCCGACCTGAGCGCGATGCTGGCTTCGACCGGACTCGACCGTGCGGTGGTCGTGCAGTCGAGCAACAGCCTCGAAGAGAGCATCCGGCTCGCCGGGCTGGCCTCACCGGTCGTCGCCGGTCTCGTGGCGTGGGTCGACCTCGCGGCGGAGGTGGGACCCCAACTCGACCGGATCCGCGAGAACACCTCCGTGCCCGTCGTCGGGGTGCGGCATCTGGCACACATCGACCCGGACCCGCAGTGGTTGACGCGCGAGGACGTCGGCGCGGGTCTCGCCGTTCTCGAGCGTGAGAACCTCTGCTTCGACCTCGTCGTGCGCGAGTGGCAGCTTCCTCAGGCGATCCACCTGGCCACGCGGCACAGCGGACTCCGTCTCGTACTGGATCATCTGGGCGGCCCGCCCGAACCCGGACAGGACAGGAGCGGGTGGGCGTCGCGGCTGCGGGACCTCGCACGGCGACCGAACGTCGTCGCGAAGGTCTCGGGACTCACCTCGGGCCTTGCTCCCGGGTCATGGCGTGCGGCCGACCTCGCGGCCTCGGTGACCGTAGCCCTGGAATCCTTCGGCCCTGAGCGTCTTCTGTACGGCTCCGACTGGCCGTTGGTCGAGCTCGGTGGGGGAGCGGTGTCCTGGAAGTCCGCTGTGGAGGCCCTGCTCGGCGGGCTCTCCGCAGCGGAACGGACGCGGGTGTTCGGCGGCAACGCCGCGGACGTCTACTCGCTCTTCTGACCGCCCGCCCGAGGCGCGTGGTCGGACAGCCGACGGCGCTCCCACGAGATGTGGATGTGATCATGCATCGCCTTCTGGGCCGCGGCGACGTCCTGCCGTGAGATGGCGTCGACGATCGCGGCGTGTTCCTTCAGCGTCAGCTCGAACGCGTCAGGAGGATCGATCCCCTGGTAGCGGCTGGACTCCACGGCGCGCTTGTACAGGTGTTTGGCGATGTTCTCCGCCAGCCGGTTGCCGGAGATCTCCATGAGGGCGTAGTGGAACACCACGTCCGCTTGCCGGAAGGAATCCGTCTCGGACGCGCTCTCACGCATCGTGGTCAGCGCGTTCTCCAGCCTCCTCAGCCCGTCTGCGCTGCGAGATCCCGCGACGGCACCGGCCATCGCCGACTCGAGGCTGGCCCGCACGACGGTCAGTTCGTCAAGGACGCCGAGCGTCTCGTCGTTGTCGATCAACGCGGACAGCACCACCGGATCGAGCATGTTCCAGTAGCCGGGTGCCCGCACCTGAGTCCCGCGACCCTGAGAGACGATCACCAGACCCTTCTCCTCCAGCCGCTTCACCGATTCACGCAGGACCGTGCGACTCACGCCGAAGTGCTCGCTCAGCGGCCCCTCGGGGGGCAGCAACTCGCCCTCCCGCAACTGGCCCGTCACGATGAGGTCGACGAGCTCGGATACGACCGCAACCCCCAGGCGGCCGGCGGGCAGGCGTCGCGGGAAGAGGCGGGTTGTGGAGTGCGACTCGGTAGGCATACGTATGACCTTACCGTTCAGCCACGCAGCGAAGCAGGCATCCGCCTGTCCCGAGGCCGGAGGACGCCCGTCCGCAGGCAGGCGGACGGGTGCTCCTCTGTGAGGTGCGTCGACGCGCGGTCGTCCCGGCAGCCTGCCTCAGGTGGCACAAGACGGCCCGGCACCATGGCAAGGTCGTGGTTGCGTGTTGAGGGAGCCGTCGTTGTGCCGGCCCGGTTGCCCTCCCTGTCCGTGTCCTCCGCTGCCTACGGACTGCCTCCCGCTCTTCGTGGCCGACGTCGTGGCGAGTGCCGGGTGAGAATGAGCGGTGACTCCGTGCACGGCAGGACCAGGTTCGTTCCCCTTGGCCCTGGAGCGTGCCGTCCAGGCTGCACGATTTTTGCGAGGTGGGCGGTGGACGAAGTCGCCGGCGCCCGCAGAACCCCTCCTGGTCGGCTTTTCCGCGCGGGTGCGGGGAGCAGCTAGTTCCAACACGTCGAAGCCTCGGACGTCAAGGGCCAGTTCACGTCAGCGATCCCTCGGGCTTCAGCCTCTCTTCAGCCGGAAACGTTAAGTTAACCCAGCAAACAACTTTGCCGGGCTAGGCTGTTTCTTGACCAGTCGTTGACCAATGGTTGGTCTGGAGTAGAGGTGTGAACTGTCGAGAGGGGGCTGCATGTTCCGAGGTGCGACGACATGGACCGTGGTTGCGGTCGTCGCTGCCGTCCTTTTCGCCCTCCCTGTCTTCGCATCCTCCGGGGAATTCGCAACCGCGCATACTGGCCGTCAGGCTGAGGCCAAAGATCAGAGTGCAGCCAAGCTCTCCGGCAAGGTCTCGCGCGCCGAGGCCGCCGGTAGACGCCACTGTGACCATGCAGGGGACCCGACCGGCCCCCTGCGCACCCGCGACCGGCACCGCGCCCTCGACTTCGCCCCCCAGGGGCCCGGACGTCCCCCGTCGGCCGGGGAGTCGACGGCCGCCTCCGAGCGGATGACACCAGGCGAGTTCCCCCTGTCGAGACCTTCGACAGCTCCCGCCCTTACGGCTTTTCAAGTGTTCCGCTGCTGACAGCAGAGCGTGCCCCACCGCTGTTCCCCCACCTGCAATGTCAACCGACGCGCTCATCGGCGCGCCAGGTAAGCCCGACGCGCCCCCACGGCGCGCCAGGAGGAGTCACCACAGATGCAGCCCCTCATCGACAACGCCCGTATGTTCGGACAGCGCCCTGAGGAGTTCGCCAAGCTGGCCGAAGGCCAGTCCCCCCAGGTTCTGTTCATCACCTGCTCGGACTCCCGGGTCGTACCGGCCCTGATCACGGGCGCCCGCCCGGGCGAGCTCTTCGAGCTGCGCACCGCTGGCAACATCGTTCCCCCCTACGCCTCGCAGCACCCGACCAGCGAGGCTGCCACCATCGAGTACGCAGTTGAGGTGCTGGGCGTCCGCGACATCGTGGTCTGCGGGCACTCGCACTGCGGTGCCGTCGGCGCGCTGGTGCGCGGCGAGGACCTGGACGCCGTCCCGGCCGTGCGCGACTGGCTCAACCACGCCACCCCGCGCCCGTCCGGCACGACCGAGGACCCGGAAGTGGCCGAGGGCGTGCAGAACCACGTCCTGGCCCAGGTGCTGCGCCTGCGGTCCTACCCGTTCATCGACAAGAAGCTGGCCGATGAACAACTGACCCTGCACGCCTGGTACTACGAGGTGCACACGGGCGCCGTGCGCGTCCACCGCACCGAGACCGACGCGTTCGAGGGTCTGTGATCGCCATGCTGACCAAATACCCTCACCTGCGGCAGGACTTCGCCGCCTCCCTGGTCGTCTTCCTGGTCGCGCTCCCGCTCTGCGTGGGAGTGGCCGTCGCCTCCGGCGTCCCGGCCGAACTCGGCCTCGTCACCGGTATCGTCGGCGGCATCGTCACAGGTCTGATGCGGGGCAGCAGCCTCCAGGTCTCCGGACCCGCGGCCGGTCTGACCGTCCTCGTCTTCGAGGCGGTGAACGAGTTCGGGCTGCCCGCGCTCGGCGTCATCGTGCTGGCCGCCGGACTGATCCAGCTCGTCATGGGCGCCCTGAAACTGGGGCGCTGGTTCCGCGCGATATCCGTCTCGGTCGTCGAGGGGATGCTGGCCGGAATCGGCCTGGTGATCATCGCGGGCCAGCTGTACTCGGCGGCCGGCCTGGAGGCCCCCGCCTCCGGACCCGACAAGATCCTCGGGCTCCCCGGCGCCGTCGTCGACGCGCTCGGCAGTACCACGGCCCTCACCTCGCTCGCCGTCGGCGCGGGCACCGTCGCGGTGCTCGTGCTGTGGAAGAAGCTGCCGAGCAAGGCGCGGACCGTGCCCGGCGCGCTCGCCGCGGTCCTGCTCGCCACCCTGGTCACCCAGGTCTTCGGCCTCTCCGTCGCCACCGTCGAGGTGAACGGCCTGCCGGCCTCGATCCAGCCGCCCGGCATGGACGCCTTCGGCGAACTCGCCGACCCCGCCCTCTTCGGAACGATCATCGCCTTCACCCTGATCGCCTCCGCCGAGAGCCTGTTCAGCGCCGCGGCCGTGGACCGGCTGCACGACGGTCCGCGCACCGAGTACGACAAGGAGCTGATGGCGCAGGGCGTGGGCAACACCGTGTGCGGCGCGCTCGGCGCGCTGCCCATGACCGCTGTCATCGTGCGCAGTTCCGCCAATGTCCAGGCAGGCGCGAGGACCAAGGCGTCCCGGGTGATGCACGGCGTGTGGCTGCTGCTGTTCGCGGCCCTGCTGCCCTCGACGCTGGCGCTGATCCCGCTGCCGGCGCTCGCCGGCATCCTGGTTCACGCGGGCTTCAGGCTGATCCCCTTCCGGGAGATGGTGTCGCTGTGGCGCGGCCACCGCGGCGAGGCGCTGATCCTGGTGGCCACCGCCGTCTCGATCGTCGCCGTGAACATGTTCGAGGGTGTGCTGATCGGTCTGGCCCTGTCGGTGGTCAAGACCGCCTGGGAGGCATCGCACCTCAGGCTGGAGATCGTCGACAAGGGCGCGGGCCCGATCCATGCGCACCTGTCGGGCAACGCGACCTTCCTCAGGCTGCCGAAGATCCTCGACAGCCTGGAGTCGCTGCCCCAGGACCGTCCCGTGGAGCTGGACCTCTCCGGTCTGCACCACCTGGACCACGCCTGCCGCACGGCCCTCGAGAACTGGGCCGAGCGACACAGCGCGGCCGGCACGGAACCCGTGCGGGTCACGGCACCGGAGCTGGTGAAGGTCGCGGCCCCGTAGTGCAGCGCCTGCCGGTCCGGGGCCGGCCGTGGCCCCGGACCGGGAACCGGGCATAGGGCTGCAGCAGCAGACGTACGGACCCCTGGTTGACGGCACTGGAATGTTCCAGGCACCGGTGACGGTGGCCGTGGCGGCCGCTTCCGCAGACCAATGAGCTGACTCAACGCCTGACCCAACTCGTCGAACACCACGCCCCACGGCTACTCGTACCGGTGGGCGTCGGCCCGGACAGCGCTGCGACTCCGGCGAGGGCGAGGCGGACGCCTTGGGCTGCGGTTGCGGTGACGTGGGACCACTGTCGCGCGACTCGGCGGGACGGCTCTCCGCCGCGCCCCCGATTACGACGTGAACGTACTCGCGACGATCACGACCACAGCCGCCGCAACGCCCCTCGCCCATCGATGCCCATCACGCCGCCCCTCTCCCCGCCTCAGCCAAAAGGCAGGTCAGCGTACAGGTGCGGGCCGTCGGCAGGCGAACGTGTGCGGAGAGCCGGAGGGCGGCATCTGAGGTGCGACTCCGCAGCCGGTCGGCGTTCCAGGACCGGGTGCCGACCGGCTGCGGCGGGCCCTCAGTGGCGCGGAGCGGGATAGGCCCTGGGCAGCCGCATGCCCCGGTCCTCCATGATGTCCCGCACCCGGTTCGGGTAGTCGGTGATGATGCCGTCGATCCCCATGTCCATCAGCGCCTCGATGGTCGCCGGGTCGTCGCACGTCCACGGCACGACCTTCAGCCCGCGCCGGTGCGCGTCGGCGACCATCTTCCGGTCGGGGTAGAAGCGGAAGCCCGGGTCGGCGACGGTGCCGTTCTGCGGGAACCCGTAGTTCGGGGAGAGCGCCGTCACGCCGGGTACGGTCGCGGCGGCCTTGACGAAGTCACCGTCGTAGTCGTCGGCATCGATGCCGCCGAGCCAGGGCGAGGCGCCGGGCTTGCCGACCTGAAGAAAGTCGTAGTTGGTCAGGGCGACGAGGGGGTACTTCGGGGCGAGCTTGTGCATGGCCTTGAGCGCGCCCCAGTCGAACGACTGGATCGTGACCTGCTTCTCGATGCCGGAGCGGTGGATCTCCTCGTACACCCGCCGGACGAACACCTCGCGCGGGGCGGTCTGTTCGGGTGCGCCGGCCTCGACCTTGGTCTCGATGTTCAGCTTGACCTGCTTGGCCTTGTACCGCTTGACGAGATCGAGGACGTCCTTGAGCTCGATCATGCGAAAGCCCTTGATCTGCTCCTGCTCCGGATAGCCGGGAAGCTGCTGGAACCCGCAGTCCATGGTGCGAATCTGAGCGAGCGTCAGATCCTTGATGTACTTGCCGACGTACGGGAACTGCGGATCGCCCGGCGTCAGCGGCGCGGTGTCCTTGCACTTCTGCGCGCTGATCTGACGGTCATGGTTGACGACGACCTTCTGGTCCCTGGTGATCTGGGTGTCCAGCTCCAGGGTGCTGACGCCCAGCCGAAGCGCCTTGCCGAAGCCCTCCAGGGACTCCTCCGTGGTCAGCCCCAGGCCGCCGCGGTGGGCCTGCAGGTCGAAGGCGCCCTGGTGGGGTGACTCGTGGGACGGGGTGGGGTGTGGGTGCGTGGCCGCCTGCGCTGTCGTCGGGAGAGCGAGCAGGGGCAGGAAGGCCAGGCCGGCGACGGTGTGCCGCAGGGACATGGGGTGCCTCGTTCATTTGGTGTATGGACTCCGACGGGACACGCGACAGGCAAACCCCGGGGCGCGGCACCCGCGGGGCCGGCGGATGAGGTGGTGGTGAACGGGCGCCGAACGATGGTCTTCCCGCGCCGGCCGTGAGCAGGCAGGCCGGCGGTGCGGCCCGGGGCGCCGTCCGCTAACTGGCCGAGCCGTAGCAGATACACGATGGATGGGTGCGGCAGACGTAATACGCCTCGTGGGTGTACGAGCCCTGGACTCCCGAGAGGATCTCGTGGGTGTCGTTGTGTGTCAGCGAGGCAGTTCGCCAGCGGTTGACGCAGGTTGGGCTTGATCTCCTCGTGGCCCGGAGCGGTGTCCATCAGCTCTACGGTGTCGCGCATGATGCGCGCCTGGCAGGCCGTGTGCGGGGGCCCGCCTCTTCGCCGGTTGGCTTCCAGGACGCTGCCGAGGCCCACGCGCGTGTTGGAGGCGTCGATGTGGTCGATGTCCCCGGTCGGCTCCTGCCCGCGGTAGACCTCCCTGACCTCCAGGTCGGGCCAGTCGCGCTTGTTGAGCAGGCACCGGCAGCGGGCGCCGGCATGGTGTGTACGCCATCTGCGTCAGAACTCACAGCTTCCCCCGTGCAAGTGACGTGCCATCACCGGACTGCACGTCAAGACAATCGTGATCCAACCATCGTCACCCTAGCGACCTTTGCACCTCGATCGTCAAGGAGATCGGACAGGGCAGGCAGACTCCTGACATCTCGGCTGACCGCTTCTCCGCCGAGTCATCGCACCGTTGCGGTTCTGCTGGCCTACTCAGGGCAGACGCACGGGCAGGGGCCTCGATATGCCCGATTCAGGGGTGCCGGGAAGTCCGGTCGGCGATCGTTGTCTGCCGCCCGGAGTTCTGAGTGCGATTCTTCCGCTTGCGTCGTAGCGGCTGGACCGGGGTCCGAAGCGCCCCCGATCACCGCGTCGTCAGACTGTGCGGCACTTTGGACGCCGGCAAAGCCGAAGCGACAGGGCAGCGCCTGGTTCGGCTGATCAAGGCGGGGCCCGGCGTCCTGGAAGTCGACCTGGCTGGTGTGGAGTACCTCAGCCCGGACGGGTGCGAGACGCTATTCACGGCCCTTCACGCTGCGAGAGCGCATGGCACGAAGCTGATCGTCACGCGCACACGAACGCACGGGCACGATCAGTCATGCATCAGATCGGCTTCTCTCGCGCCCTGTCCGCCCAGACCACGGATGACCGGTGACCGGAGCGCGCCGACCGCACCGCCGTGACTCGCTCACATCGAGATGCGTGTCCGATGAACGGACTTCCGTATCCGCATAACGGTCCGATCTCGCCACCTGGCCTTTTAGCTGACGCGGCCCGAAGTGTGATCCGGGTCACTAAAGATCTAGTAAATGTCGTGGTAGAACTTCGCAAATCCGTAGGCGGCACGACCCCGCGCTGCTATGCGGGGCGTCGGCGCACGCGCCGACGCAGGCCAGGGCCATGACGTTCCGAGTCCGCGGACACGTCATCTCAGGCCGCCGATCGGACAACGGCGTTCGTCAAAGACCGCTCTCCCCGCGGCGCAGGTTTCTGCGCCGGTCCCCGCGCCACCGAGGTAGCCATAGTGTCACTCGACTCCATCACCACGTCCGTCGACGAAGCAGTCAGCGGATTCTTCGAGCCCATAGCCACATGGATCGGGGAAGTCGTCTTCTACACGGTGCCCGTAGGCGGCACCGACCTTCCCCTGATCGTGGCCTGGCTCGTGCTCGCGGGTCTCGTCTTCAGCGGCTGGTTCGGGCTCGTCCAGTTCCGAAAGTTCAGACTCGCCGTCGACGTGGTGCGAGGGAAGTACGACGAGAAGGGGTCGGCCGGTGAGGTCAACCACTTCCAGGCGCTGACCGCCGCCGTCTCCGGCACGGTCGGCCTCGGCAACATCGCCGGTGTGGCCGTCGCCGTATCCTGGGGCGGCCCCGGCGCCACGTTCTGGATGGTCCTGTGCGGTCTGCTCGGCATGGCCACCAAGTTCGTCGAGGTCACCCTCGGTGTGAAGTACCGCGAGGTGCACGCCGACGGCACCGTCTCCGGCGGCCCGATGCACTACCTGCCCAAGGGCCTCAAGGAACGATTCGGCAGCAACGGCGCCAAGCTCGGCAAGGTGCTCGCCGTCCTCGCCTCGATCATGATCCTCTTCTTCGGCCTGTTCGGCGGCAACCTGTTCCAGACCAACCAGAGCTACGCGCAGATCTCCTCGACCTTCGGCGGCGAGGACGGCTTCCTGGCCTCCTCCGCCGGTGCCGTCCTCTTCGGTCTGGTCGTCTCCGCGCTGGTCGGTCTCGTGCTGCTCGGCGGCATCCGCTCCATCGCCTCGGTCACCAGTCGGCTGGTGCCCGCGATGGCCGGCATCTACATCGTGGCCTGCCTGATCGTCATCCTGTTCAACGTCACCGCGGTGCCGGACGCCTTCCAGACCATCCTGCAGGGCGCCTTCGAGGCCGACGGCGTCGTGGGCGGTGTGATCGGTGCCCTGATCATCGGTTTCCAGCGGGCCGCGTTCTCCAACGAGGCCGGTCTCGGCTCCGCCCCGATCGCCCACTCCGCGGTCAAGACCAAGCACCCCGCGAGCGAGGGTCTGGTCGCCCTGCTGGAGCCGTTCATCGACACGGTCGTCATCTGCACCATGACCGCGCTGACCATCGTCATCGCCAACCCGGCCAGCTGGGGCGAGGCCCGCGAGGGTGAGAGCATCGGCGGCGTCACCATCACCTCCGACGCCTTCGAGACCGTACTGCCCTGGTTCCCGGCCGTGCTCACGATCGCGGTGCTGCTGTTCGCCTTCTCCACCATCCTGACCTGGGGCTACTACGGCCTCAAGGCATGGTCGTACCTGTTCGGCAAGAGCAAGGCCAGCGAGACCGTCTTCAAGGCCGTCTGGAGTCTTTTCGTGGTCCTGGGCGCCCTGATGTCCCTCGACTCCCTCATCAGCCTCGCCGACTCCGCGCTCTTCCTGCTGTCCGTCTTCAACATCATCGGCCTGTACCTGCTCGCCCCGATCGTCAAGCGCGAGCTCGGCTCCTTCCTGGAGTTCGTCCGCGCCCGCAAGGCCGGTGAGATCAGCGACGACGAAGACGAGGAGTCGGTGAAGACCACCGTCTGACCGCCCCCCGGCGGCCCGGCTCCTGTACGGGCCCGTACTCACCTCGCGCCTTGGTGGGTACGGGCCCGTACGCCTGCCGCCTACGACCGGCCGCCGAGCTCTTTGCTGTCGCCGCCGGTCCAGATGACCGATGGCAGAGCTCGCCATGGCCCCGCGCAGCACCACCGAGAGCACCACGGCGAGGGCCACGATCGCCCACAGCTCCCGTTCCAGGCCGCCGACCACCCCGTCCCGGCCGCGGTGGCCGGGGCGATGGCCGCGTAGACGAACGGGAAGGCGAGTCCGTCGTTGAGCCGGGCCTCACTGGTCGGGGAGAACCGCACCTCGTCCTCGTCGCGCTCGGCCCCGAGTGGCTCGCCCACGCGCACCTCACCAGCCGGCACGGGATCCGTCGGCACTGGCGCGGCCCCAGCAGCGGAGCGGCATCGGGCGGCCAGTCGAGCAGCCCCCAGGCCGGCAGGGCGACGACAGCCACCGTCAGCGGCATCGTGATGCCCGGCAAGCGCCACGCAGTGGACCACCGGCGCCATCCGAAGGGCCGGTCGATGGCGAGCCCCGCGCCCATCAGCGACACGATCACGCACACCTAAGTGGTGTGCTCGACCCAAAGCCGGTCACGAACGGGATCCACGGCCGGTACGCCCACCGGCAGCAACTCGATGAGAACACCCGCCGCGAGGAAGACCATGGGCAGGGACAACGGCCGTTTGGACACCACCCGGGGCAGCACAGCCGCCCCCAGCGTCCCCAGCGCCCCCATGCCCAGGCAGGCGTAGACAACGTCCGAAGGCGTCACTGCGACGTCCTGCCCGACGCGATCACTCCCAGGCGGTGTGTCTACCCCGTCCGCACCGGTGCCTCGCCCGAGTACGTCATCGAGCCCGCTGCCTGCCCGTTCGCAGCCCCCAGAGGTGGGGTGGGCCAGACCGGCCAGTGCGGTTAGGGTGTAAAGAACGCGTCAAGAAGGACGCGGGGTGTGCCGGGAAGTCTGGTCGGCGTCCGTAGGGCCGTGTGCCCGTTTCGCCGACACCACCGGAGGTCTGCCGCCTTGGCCGCCACCCCGCCCCGTACCCCGTTCCTCGGTCTCCTCCCCTGGCCCGAACGGCAGGCAGTGGCCCGGGCCCTGCGCACCGAAACGGTGGGTGGTCTCGTCCTGCTGGCCGCCGCGGTGGTCGCGCTGATCTGGGCGAACACACCGCTCAGCGGCGCGTACACCACCATCCGTGACTTCCACTTCGGAATACCCGCCCTGGGACTGGACCTCTCCGTCGGCCACTGGACCTCCGACGGACTGCTGACCGTCTTCTTCCTGGTCGCCGGGATCGAACTGAAGCGGGAACTGGTCGTTGGCTCGCTGCGCACCCCGGCGACGGCGGCGCTGCCAATCATCGCCGCCGTGTGCGGCATGGCCGTACCCGCCGCCTTTTACGCCCTCACGGTCACAGTCGGCGGCGGCAGCATGGACGGGTGGGCGGTGCCGATGGCCACCGACATCGCCTTCGCCCTGGCCGTTCTGGCGGTCATCTCCACCCACCTGCCGACCGCCCTGCGGGCCTTCCTGCTGACGCTTGCGGTGGTCGACGACCTCGGCGCGATCCTGATCATCGCCCTCTTCTTCACCGCGGACCTCAACTACGGGGCGCTGGCGGGGGCGCTTGCCGGGCTGGCCGTCTTCCATGTCCTGCAGCGGCAGCGGGTGAAGGGCTGGTGGTGGTACGTGCCGCTCGGAGTGGCGATCTGGGCACTGCTGTACAACGGCGGCATCCACGCCACTGTCGCCGGTGTCGCCATGGGCCTTCTCCTGCGCACCGTCCCCGACAAGGACGAGGAACGATCACCCGCGGAGCGCACCGGACACCTGCTGCACCCCCTCTCCGCCGGCCTGTGCGTGCCCCTGTTCGCCCTGTTCGCCGCCGGTGTCAGCGTCTCCGGCGACGCACTGGGCAAGGTCTTCACCACCCCCGAACCCCTCGGGGTGATCGCCGGGCTGGTTGCGGGCAAGATCCTCGGCATCTTCGCCGGAACCTACCTCGCCGCCCGCTACACCCGCGCGCGGCTCAATCCCGACCTGGCCTGGGCCGACGTCCTCGCCCTGGCAACCCTGGCCGGAATCGGCTTCACGGTCGCCCTCCTCATCGGCGAACTGGCCTTCCCCGGCACCGCCGTCGGCGAACACGTCAAAGCCGCCGTCCTGATCGCCTCGCTCACCGCCGCCCTGCTGGCCGCCCTGCTCCTGCGCCGCAGGAACGCTGTGTACCGGCGTCTGTACGAGGAGGAAAACCTCGACGAGGACGCCGACGGCATCCCCGACATCTACCAGCGCACCGAAGCGGGCGGCGCCTGACCCGGCCACCACCCGCGCCCTCGCCTGCTCACCGCAGCGGCGGCACTGCTGTTCTGCGTCCGCCCACCATGGCCGCCGCGATGCGGCAGGGCGGCCCGAAGCCAGGCTGCGCGGCTGCCCTGGGCTCGACACCCAGTCGGATTGCCCCCCGGACATCGGCGCGATGACCGAAGGTGGTCTCAACCGCCAGACTTCTGCCCCCGGCGCGGCATCTGAGGCGACTTCGCCGCCTCGGCCTCCGCCTTGGCGTCGTTCACCGCGGCCGCGGCCTGTTTCCCGGCCTCGTCAGCAGCCGCGGCGGCGTCGAGCGCAGCCGTCCGGCCCGCGTCAAGCTCCGGAGTCCGGCCTTCGCCCGACGTGTGGTCAGCGCCGGCGCCGGCCGCTTCCTCGGGTTGCGCCGCCGACTGGTCACCGAACGCCCGGGTGACGGTCCTGACCGCTTCGGTCAGTTCTCCAGGAATGACCCAGAAGGTGTTGTTGTCGCTGCTCGCCAGGTGCGGAAGCGTCTCGAGGTACTTGTAGGCCAGGATCTTCGGGTCGGCGTTGTTGCGATGGACGGCTTGGAAGACCAGCTCCACCGCCTTTGCCTCACCGTCCGCCCGAAGGATCATGGCCTGCTGCGTGCCCTGCGCCTCCAGGATGTCCTTCTGTTTCGTGCCCTCCGCGGTGAGGATCTTGGCTTGCCGCTCGCCCTCGGCGTGCAGGATGGCCGCCCGCTTGTCACGCTCGGCCCGCATCTGCTTCTCCATCGCCTCCTTGATGGTGTGCGGTGGATCGATGGCCTTGATCTCGACGCGGTTGACCCGGATGCCCCACTTGCCGGTGGCGTCGTCGAGGACGGCGCGGAGCCGGGAGTTGATCTCCTCGCGCGAGGTGAGCGTCTCCTCCAGGTCCATGCTGCCGATGACGTTCCGGAGCGTGGTCACGGTGAGCTGGTCGATCGCCTGGAGGTAGTCGGCGACCTCGTAAGCCGCGGCCCGCGGGTCCGTGATCTGGTAATAGAGCACGGTGTCGATGTTCACCACGAGGTTGTCCTCGGTGATCACCGGCCTGGGGTCGGACGAATAGACCTGTTCGCGCACATCGAGCTTGGTGTTGATGCGGTCCGCCACCGGCAGGACCAGGTTCAGGCCGGGTTGCAGTGTCCGGCGGTATCTGCCGAACCGCTCGACGTTGTAGCGGCGCGCCTGCGGGACGATCCGCACGGTGGAGGCCACGAGGAAGACAACGACGATGACCGCGACGAGGAGGGGGATGACGACGGGTTCCACGGTGCCTCCGTTGCTGTGCGTTCAGCCGTTCACGGAAGAAGCTCGCGGGGGTAGACGACGGCCGTGGCGCCTTCGATCTCCATGACGTCGACCAGCGCTCCCACCGGGATCACGAGGCTCTCGTCGAAGGCGCGGGCGGACCACTCTTCGCCGCCGAGCTTGATCAGACCGCGGGTCGCGGTGACCTCTTGCGTGACCTCGGCCCGCTTGCCGATCAGCGCGTCGCTGCCCTCGCGTGTGAGAGGTTGCTGCTCCATATGCCGCAGCGCGATGGGACGGACGAGGACGAGGCCCGCTGCTGCCGCCGCGCCCAGGGCCAGCAACTGGCCGAGAAGGCCGACGCCCACACCGGCGACCACCGCGGCGACCAGCGCGGCACCGGCCAGCAAGCCGAAGACCAGGGTCAAGGTGAAGAACTCCGCGATGCCCAGCGCCGCGGCGGCACACAGCCATACGAACCACGGCATCGCATCGCCCTCCTTCTGGGGCCTTCTCCTCCAAGTTACTGCCCGGAGGGCCGGGCGGACCAAGTGCTTCTCGGCGGCATTCCCTCCATCGCATCACCAGCAGGCTCTGGGCTCCGCGCCGATCGCCTACTCCCCGGTGAAGACCGGGCCCTCGGTCAGCGAGGGCCTGCTCGCTCTGCTGGAGCCGTTCATCGACACGGTCGTCATCTGCACCATGACTGTGCTGACCACCGGCATCGTCATCGTCAGCCCGGCCAGCTGGGCGAAGCCCGCGTCGGCGAGAGCATCGGCGGCTGCATCATCACCTCCGACGCCTTCGAGACGGTACTGCTCTGGTTGCGGTACTGCCTGCAGTTCGTCTTCGCCCGAAACGCCGGTGAGGCCACGGACTGCGACGGCGCCAGGAGCCGGTGAAGACCACCGACTGAACGTACACTCGGCGGCCTGGCTCCTGATCAGGCGGCCCGCGCACACCGTGCGCCTTGGTGACCACGGGCCCGTTCTGTGACCGCACCGCCGTGGAAGCGATCTACTCCTTGCTGACGAGCGGTGACGCGGGTCTTCCCGGGGTCGGGGCGGCAGGACCCGTGGGGACTTGGTCCAGGACATCGTCGGACTGCGTCGGGACCGTATCTCCGGGCCTGGTGACACCGTTGCCGGAGTCGCTGGAGAGCTGGGACGTCGCTCCCAGGACTACGACGATCGCCGTAGCCAGCCCGAGGGTTCGGCCGATGAGCCGGCGTCTGGTTCGGACATCCATGTCCTGCCACGGAGGCCCCTGCCATGGGTCCTCCGGGTCATACACTTCGCCGACAGCCGCGACCTGCCCTTGCCCGTCCTGCCGCTGAGAGGCATCACGGTTGCCTGCTCGGAGCCGCTCGGCCAGGTCCGTCCGTTCCTGTGCGGACGGCTCGTTGGGGGCGGGTTCACTGATGGTTCGTTCGCTGTCCCGGAGGAACTGCTGTCAGAACTCGTCCATACCCATCGCCCCCCGTACCTCTTCCACGACCACTTCTCCGCGAACGGGAGTTGGCTGCTTGCCGCGGAGGCCGAGGGCTGCACGTTTCCGCTTCCCGGCAGGAATCCCCGGCTCCGGCTGCCGTCAGGGCCCTGTCAATGGTGCGTAAGGAATGTGTAGGGTCATGGGCGGTGTGCCGGGAAGCCTGGTCGGCGATTCAAGGGAGTGCTCTGTCGCTGATCGGGGTTGTCCGTGGTACTCGTCGCTGTCTTCGGTGTGGCACTGCTGATCGCGGTACTGCTGTCCGGGCTCGCCGCCCGCACGGTGCTGTCCACCTCCTTTCTCTTCCTGGTCGGCGGAGCCCTGGTCAGTGACGGGTTCCTGGGCCTGATCCACATCACGCCGGACAGCGGGATCGTGGCCACGACGGCGGACCTGACGCTGTTCGCGGTGCTGTTCACGGACGGTCAGCACGTCTCGTTCTCCAAACTGCGCGCCAACTGGCGAAACCCCGCTCGAGCTCTGGGACTGGGGATGCCGCTGGCCTTCGTGTTCATGGCTCTCGTCACGCACTTTCTGGTCGGCTTGGACTGGACGACCTCGTTCCTGGTCGGCGCGGTCCTGGCACCGACCGATCCCGTGTTCGCCTCGGCGATCGTGGGCCGCAAGGAAGTGCCCGCCAAACTACGTGAGTTGCTGAATGTCGAGAGCGGCATCAACGACGGCCTCGCCCTGCCGATCGTCCTCATCCTGATCGCGGCGGCGGGCCCGACGTCCGGCACCGCGGAGGCGTCGCTGGGGAAGATCGCCCTGGAGCTTCTGCTCGGCCTCCTCTTCGGCGTCCTGCTGCCCCTCCTCGTCAACGGTCTCGTCCGCTTCCGGCTGCTGGGCGCGGAACCGAAGCTGCAGCCGCTGCTGCCGCTGGCCACCGGGATCATCCTGTACGCGACCTGTCACCTCACGCACGCCAACCCCTATCTGGCCGCCTTCTCCGCCGGCGCGGTGCTGGTCGCGGTCTCTCCGGAGGCGAAGGACGCCTTCGAGCCGCTGGGCGAGGCACTCGCGGAGCTGGCGAAGTTCGCCGCGCTGCTGGTGTTCGGCGCGCTGCTGACACCGCAACTCTTCGGGGACCTGTCGCTCGGCGGGTATGCGGCGGTGGTGCTGGCGATCGTGCTGATCCGGCCTGCATCCATGCTGATCTCCCTGATCGGCACGCACTTCAACCGCCGGGAGAAGCTGACGGCCGCCTGGTTCGGACCGAAGGGCTTCGCCTCGGTGGTCTATGGCCTGCTGGTGCTGCAGTCCGGCATTCCGCAGGCCGAGGAGGCCTACACGCTGATCGCGGTGTGCATCGCGTTCTCGATCATCGCGCACAGCTCCACGGACGTGCCGATCGCCCGCATGTTCGATGTGGAGGATCTGGTAGGCATCCCCAGCGATGAAGAGAGCAGCCAGAGGACAGATCCAGTGGTGGCCGGACATCGGGACACGACTGATGATGCCTGACCCGAGTGCTTGATACTCCGCTCGTGGGCCAGTACGGGGGCGCGGCGCAGCGCTCGCTGGTGGTGGTGACGGCCCGGGTGGCCGGGCGACACGGCAGGCTGGTACAGCTGCGCCCGGACGAGGAGGTCGTATGGACTGGCTGGTCTCGCTGATCGGTGCCGCCATGGTCCTGGTCATCCTGAGGGACGTTTTCCACACGCTGTGGCATCCGACCCGGCATGGCGGTCTGAGCCGGATCGTGATGACGGGGCTGTGGCGGCTGCTCCCCCTGGGCCGTGCGGTACGCAGGGCGGCGGGGCTGGTCGGGCCGCTCGGCATGGTCGGTGTGGTGGTGATGTGGGCCAGTGGCGTGAGTGTGGGGTGGGCCCTGGTGTACTGGCCGCACTTGCCGGAGGGGTTCGCCTTCTCCAGCTCGCTGGAGCCGGCCGAGCACTCGGGGCCGGTGGACGCCCTCTACATCTCCCTGGTGATCGTCGCCACGCTCGGCCTGGGCGACATCGCCCCCGAGGAGGGCTGGTTGCGCGTCGTGGCACCTCTTGAAGCCTTGGTGGGCTTCGCGCTGCTGACCGCAACCGTTTCCTGGGTCCTCGGCATCTATCCCGCCCTGGCCCGACGCCGGACGCTGGCACTGCGCATCTGCCACCTGCGCAGCGCCGGCCTGATGCCGCGGCAGCTGGAATCCGATGCCGGGGCCGCGGTGCTGGACGGACTCGCATGCGACATCACCCGGGTCTGCGTGGACCTCGCCCAGTACCCCGAGTCCTATTACTTCCACGACGGTCCCGGCGACACCTCGCTGGCCCGGACGATCCGCTTCGCCGCCGACCTGGCCGCGCAGGCGCGGCGGGCAGAACACGCGGGTGTCCGCCTCGCGGCTTCGGTACTCGCCGCTGCACTCGACGACCTCGCCGCCGTGCTCGACGACCGCTTCCTGCACACGCAGGGCACCGCACAGCAGGTCTTGGCCGCCTACGCGCACGATCATGGAAGTCGCTGAGCCTGGAGGTCTCCCCGCGTCCCACCGGTATGTACGCCTGGGCCGGGCACGTGGCTGCGCGTCGGCACCGCGGGGGCATGCTCACCGGCGCGACTCACGGGTAGGGTGTGCGGCCGGGAACTCGACGAGCATCGACGCCGGTGGGCACAGACAGCGACCGTCGCGCAGACGGGGGAGGGACAGCCATGGCGGGCCTGGCCACGCGGATGCGGTCATGGTCGTCGCTACTCATCGCCCACCCCGCCCGTGCGGTGGTCCTGGCGTTCGCGGTGGCGGTCCTTCTTGGCACTGTGCTGCTGTCCTTGCCCTGCGCCGCTGAGGGAGGTTCCTCGCCCGGGTTCGTGACCGCGCTGTTCACGGCCACCTCGGCGGTGTGCGTGACGGGCCTGGCCGTGGTGGACACCGGAACGTACTGGAGCGGCTTCGGTGAGGGCGTGATCCTCGCACTGATCCAGGTCGGCGGCTTCGGCATCATGACCCTGGCGTCACTGCTGGCGGTGCTGATCTCGGGCAGGCTGCGGCTGCGCATGCAGCTGACCGCACAGGCGGAGACCAAGAGCCTCGGCATCGGTGACGTACGGCGCGTGCTGCTCGGCGTGGCCGGTACCACGCTGGTCGTGGAACTCGCGGTGGGCGCGGTGCTGTCGCTGCGCTTCCGGTACGGATACGGCGAAGACATCGGCGGCGCCATCTACCTCGGCTACTTCCACGCCGTGTCGGCGTTCAACAACGCCGGTTTCGGGCTGCACGCCGACAGCCTCACCCGCTACGCCCAGGACCCCTGGGTGACCCTGCCCGTCGCCGCCGCCGTGATCCTGGGAGGTCTCGGTTTCCCGGTACTGCTGGAACTGATGCGCCACCGTCGTCGGCGTCGTACGGCGGGACTCCGCACCTGGAGCCTGCACGCCAAACTCACCCTGAGCACCACCGTCGTTCTGCTCGTCGCCGGAACCCTGCTGACCTGTCTGCTGGAGTGGACCAATCCCGGCACGCTCGGCCCGCACACCACGACGGGCAAGATCCTCGACGGCTTCTTCCACTCCGCCATGAGCCGCACGGCCGGCTTCAACGCGATCGACGTCGGCGCGCTGCGCGCCTCGACGCTGCTGATGACGTGCGTGCTGATGTTCATCGGGGGAGGCAGCGCAGGAACCGCGGGCGGGATCAAGGTCACCACCTTCGCGGTGCTGCTCGCCGCGATCCTTGCCGAAGTGCGGGGCGAGCCCACCTCCACGGTGCTGGGCCGCCGTCTGGCACCGCACGTGCTGCGCCAGGCGCTGACGGTGGCGCTGCTCGGGGTCGGCCTCGTCATGGGCTCGACGCTCGTCCTGCTCGCGCTCACCGACGAACCCATGGACGCGGTGCTGTTCGAGACCGTGTCCGCCTTCGCCACCGTCGGTCTGTCCACCGGTATCACCGCCGACCTGCCCACGGCCGGGCAACTTCTGCTGGTCGTCCTGATGTTCGTCGGCCGCCTCGGCCCCATCACGCTCGTCTCAGCCCTCGCCCTGCGCGAGCGCACCCGCCGTTACGACCTGCCAGAGGAGCGACCCGTCATTGGTTAACATGCTGCGCGCCCTGCGTCGTCGCCACCGCAAGCGCTCGACGCAGACCGACGGCCATGGCGGTGACCAGCGTGTCGCCGTCATCGGGCTCGGCCGCTTCGGCTCTTCGCTGGCCAGCGAGCTGATGCGGCGCGGCTGGGACGTCCTCGGCATCGACACCGACGCCCGACTCGTCCAGAAGTACAGCGACGGACTCACCCACGCCGCCGTCGCCGACTGCACTGACCCGGAGGTGCTTCGCCAACTGGGCGTGCACGAGTTCACCAGTGCCGTCGTCGCGATCGGCACCGACATCGAGGCCTCCATACTGGTCAGTTCCAACCTCCTGGAGGCCGAGGTGCCCAACATCTGGGCCAAGGCCGTCAGCCGTCAGCACGGCCAGATTCTCGAGCGCCTCGGTGTGCACCATGTGGTCCTGCCCGAGCACGAGATGGGTGAGCGCGTCGCCCACCTGGTCACCGGCCGGATGCTGGACTTCATCGAGTTCGACGACGACTACGCCCTGGTGAAGACCGTCGCCCCGGACATCGCCACCGGCATCCCGCTGGGCCAGAGCCAGGTCCGCAGCAGGTACGGCATCACCGTGGTCGGCATCAAGCGGCCGGGAGAGGGCTTCACCTACGCCACCGCCGAGACGGTCGTCCAGAAGGGCGACGTCATCGTCGTCACCGGCAAGACCCGCGCGGTGGAGGCGTTCGCCGAACTCAGCTGAAGCCCCGTTGCGGGCGCCCCGGAATCTGCCGGCCGGGATTCACTACGTGCCCCTGCCGGAATGCGCCGCAGCCGAGGTACGCAAGGTCGTCGGCACGCTGAGCCGGCGACGCCCGGATCAGCCTCTGCCCTTACGGAGTTCGGCGATTTCACGGGCCGCGTGCCGGGCCGGCCGGGCGGCCAACGTCGATGAGGGTGGCTGAGACAGGGCCGGTCCAATCTCCGTGGCCGAGCAGGTGCGGAGGCGGTTCGTCCACGGCTCGCGTGCCCGCGGTGGCGATGTGGCCGCGTGGGCCGCGCAGGCCCGAGGGCGCCCGGTGCGAGAGGGCCGGACGGAAGCCGGCGCACCCCTGGGTCGTGTCCGCAATGTCAGGGAAGCCAGAGCTGTAGGCAGGCGATGGTGACCAGGGCCTGGTAGTGGCGGGCGAGTTTGTCGTAGCGGGTGGCCAGGGCCGTGTTGTGCTTGAGGGAGAGGGGACCGTCCCCGCGGGTGCGGGGAGCGGCCACCTTCGGGAGGTCGGGGCGGCCGGTGGAACGACCACCGCACCGTGGTCAACGGGATCCTGTTCCGTGTCTGGACGGGTGTCCCGTGGCGTGACCTGCCGGAACGCCACGGCTCGTGGAAGACCGTACGAACGGCATCGCCGCTGGTCGGCGGACGGCACCTGGGACCGGATCCTGCGGTCGGTCCAGGCCGACGCCGACCTCGCCGGGCGGATCGACTGGACGATGATCGGCGTCGACTCGACCTTGTGCCGGGCTCACCAGCATGCGGCCGGCGCACGCAAGACCCGGCCGCGGGACCCGCAAAAAGGACGAGGCCCCTGCACCACCGCCCCGACGAAGGACGCGGACGGTCCCGGGGCGCCTGACCTGCAAAATCCACCTCGCCTGCGATGGCGGCTGCCGCCCAACGGCCCTCCTGCTCACGCCAGGCCAGTGGGGCGACGCCCCGCAGATGATCGAGCTCCTGGGCCGGATCCGGGTCCCCCGGCCGCGGGGCGGACGCCCCCGAACCAGGCCGGACCACGTCAGCGGCGACAAGGCATACAGCTCCCGCCGCAACCGCCGCTACCTGCGGAGACGTCGCATCCGGCACACCATCCCCGAACTGAAGGACCAGTGGGCCAACCGGCGACGCAGAGGCAGCGCAGGCGGCAGACCCGCCGGCTTCGACCGCGACCCCTACCGGCGCCGCAACGAAGTCGAGCGCACCATCAACCGGCTCGAAAACTCCCGAGCGGTCGCGACCCGTTGCGACAAGCGAGCCTACGTCTTCCACGGCACCGTCACCGCCGCAACTGTCCGCCTATGGCTTCGGCGTGATCCGCCACCATCCTTCAGACGCTTGAGGGATCGGCGTGGTCCGGGCTCTGGCGGGGCCGCGGCAGTTGGCTCAGGGCGATGAGGAGGAGCCCAGCCAACAGGAAGGCGTTCCCACCGAAGAAGCGGACCTCCCAGGAAACACTCGGCAAGATCCGAAAGTAGAAGAGGCTCTGCAGTAGCAAGGACGTGCCCATGAGCAGGGCGCCGAGTCCGTGGAGCTTCGGCCTGGTGACGTGGCGACGCGCCGTGGGGGCGACCCACCCTGTCCGTAGCGTCAAGATTCCCAACGCGATCGCCAGCAGCCCCAAGAGCACGCCCGTTCCTACCACCCATGCCATGGTGCCGCTCCGCTCCGACCGCTGGCAGGCCAGAAACGCGAGTTACGCCTGGCCCGAAGATGCCCTCATCATCGCTGGAGCTGGTGGCGCCTGACCATGCCGGTGACAGGCAATCTCCAGGCTTCTCCACTGCCGTCTGTGTGCCATCTGCTCAAGATCCGCCGGACAGCGCCTAGGCGGAGTCTGATAATTGATCTTGTCCGGATCAGGGCGGGGTTGACGTGAAGCGCAACCCCCTTCACGTCCGGAGCGTCAACCGTCGCGATCTGTTACACCTCGCCCACGGGGGAGTGCCCCGCCTCCTGTTGAAGCGCTCAGAAAGGGCCTCGGTCGCCGGCGTCAGTCGGATCAGGGCAGGCGACCGAAGCCCTCCGGGATTTGCTCAGTATGTGAGGGTGATGTGGCTCTCGGGCTTGCTGATCACGTGCCCCGCTGCGGCTCCGTCCGCAGTAGGTGTGACGGTCATCCGTGGCACGGCCAGGCGGTCGGATCCCCACGCGTCGATGTGCGCGATGAGGTCCTGCGCGAGTTCCTCGGCCTGTGGGCCGTAGGCGGCCGCGCCGAGCCGGAACGGGCGCTCGGGCTCGGCGTCTTCGCGGGTGACGGTGAGGTAGGCCAGGGAGTCGCCGTCGACCAGGACCGGGCTGCGGACGGGGATGGCGGGCCTGCGGACCAGGTCTTGCTTCAGTGCCTGCGCCGTGACTTCCAGCCGGCATACGCGGTCGTCGCTGGCCGTGGCGCGCAGCCATACCCCGTCGAACGGTTCCTCGCCGCCGACGTGCTGGGCGGACGGCATCTCGAGGGCGGTCTTGCCCGGTTGCAGGGTGGAGGCCAGGGCCTCGGTGTCGACGGCCTGGTCCTCGTCGTAGTGCACGCGGATGGAGTCGTCCGCGTTGAGGGCCGCGGTCTTCTCTCCGGTCTGCCCGATGATCGGTACGAAGCCGCACAGCTCCATGCCCTCGGAGATCAGTTCGTCGCCGCGGCGGGTCAGCGCGACCGATCGGGTCTGTCCGCGCCAGCGCAGCGGCAGGACGAGGCGGCCGCCGTCCTTCAACTGGCCCCACCAGGTGGTGGGGATGTCCCAGACGCCGACCGTGGCGATGATCCTGTCGTACGGGGCGTTCTCGGGGGCGCCGAGCAGGCCGTTGCGCTCGATCACGGTGACGCGTTCGTACCCGGTGGCGTTGAGGGTGGCCCGGGCGTGCAGGGCGATGTCGGAGTCGATGTCGACGGTCGTGACCTTCCCGTGGTCGACGAGTTCGGCCAGGAGGGCGGCGTTGTAGCCGGTGCCGGCCCCGATCTCGAGGACGTTGTCACCGGCGCGGGCGCCGAGCTGCTCGAGCATCATGGCGACGACGGACGGCACAGACGCGCACGACAGCGGCAGCGGCTTGCCGGGGTTGTCCTTGATGGTCACGGCCTGATCTGTGTAGGCGTTCTCGAGTTCCAGGCCGGGCAGGAAGGCGTCCCGCGGCACGGTACGCATGGCCTGTTCCACGTCGGCAGGCACGCGCCGCTCGGCGAGGATCTCATCGACGAGCCGGTTGCGGAGCTGGTCGGCCCTTGGTGTCTGGCTCACTGTCACATCACTTTCATGGGGTGAGGAGTAGGCGGGTCTCCCAATCCGGATCAACAGGGCGGGTGGTGGTTGTGACGTCCAGAAGAGTTGATGTGATCTTCACTGATGGCATGCCCTTTGACCTGTGATGTCGCAAATAGAGCTGGACGATTTCAGAGGCAGCCGACCTGCGTATCGTGCGCTCGATGTCTCGTTGACCTGGCACGCAGCAAGTAGGTCCGGACGCCAACTCAAGTACATCTGGACGTGTTATTGCTCAGACTTAGACCGTGTCCTACGTGGTGAGGCGGATGTTGACCCCGATATGGGACGGGGTACGTGGAGTTGGATTGTTCCGAGCGGACTTTGGGAGATCGCCGAGCCGCTGATCCCACCGTCGAAGGGACGGCCGCAGGGCGGGGGAACGCGGGACACACCTGATGAGACGCTGTTCGCGGCCATCGTCTACGTCCTGGTCAGCGGCTGCGCCTGGCGCCAACTACCGCCTTGCTTCGGCATATCGAAGTCGACGGCTCACCGCCGCTTCCTGATCTGGTCGAGAGCCGGTGTCTGGGGACGGCTGCACGAGACGGTGCTGCACTGGCTGGACGACGCCGGCCTCATCGATGTCACCCGCGTCGTCCTCGACACTGCCCACGTCCGCGCTAAAAAGGGGGCGAACGTACAGGTCCGAGCCCCGTGGACCGGGGCAAGCCGGGTTCCAAGATGCACGTCCTGTCGGACGCGAACGGACTGCCCCTCCTCGTCGGCGTCTCGGCCGGCAACACCCACGACAGTGAAGGGCTGAAGCCCTTGGTCGAGGGGCACCAAACGAGACACGACCCCGATCGCGGCCGGTACTTCAAGCCCCAGCGCCTCCACGCGGACAAAGCCTACGATCGCGCCGACCTGCGGAAATGGTTATGCGGCAAACGCATCGGAGTACGGATCGCGCGCAAAGGCATCGAGTCCAGCGAACGATTGGGCCGGCGCCGCTGGGTCATCGAGCGGACGATGTCCTGGCTGTCCGGCTACCGACGTCTGAGCCCTCGTTACGAGCACGATCCCCGCAACTACCTGGCCTTTCTCGGCCTTGCCGCCGCCCTGTGCTGCTACAAACGACTCGTCCGCCTCACCACGTAGGACACGGTCTTAACCGTGGATGATGCCAGGAGCAGCAGCGGGGCCGTCCGACCGCCGGTGAGGGGGGCCTCAGGACCCGTACAACGCTTCAATGTCGGCCGCGTACGCCTGCACGATCGCGGCGCGGCGCAGCTTCAGCGACGGTGTCATGAGGCCGTTGGCCGTGCTGAACTCGTGCGGGATGATCCGGAACGCGCGGATCGCCTCGGCCTGGGAGACCGCCGCGTTCGCCATCGTCACGGCCCGCTGGATCTCCCCACGCAGTTTTTCGTTGATCGTCGCCTCCCGGGGCCGGGCGTGCTGCTGTGCGCGGAGCCGGCACCAGTGCTGGGACGCCTCGGGATCCAGGGTGATCAGCGCCGCGATGAAGGGACGGTTGTCGCCGACGACGAGGCACTGGGATATCAGGGGATGTCTCAGCAGCCGCTCCTCCAGCACCCGGGGATTGACGCTCTTGCCGCCACTGGTGATGAGTATGTCCTTCTTGCGCCCGGTGATGACCAGGAAGCCGTCGTCGTCCAGCCGGCCCACGTCGCCCGTCGCGAACCACCCGTCGCGCAGCACCGACCCGGTGGCCGCCGGATCGCCGAGATAGCCGGAGAAGACGACGTCCCCGCGGACCCAGATCTCCCCGTCCCGTGCCACGTGGACGGAGCAGCCGGGCAGGGGTCTGCCGACGGTCCCGTAGCGGGGCTGGCCCGGTGGCTGGCTGGTCACGGCGGCGGTCGTCTCGGTGAGCCCGTACCCGTCGTGGATGGTGACCCCGGCTCCGGCGAAGAACAGGCCGAGTTCCCGGTCGAGACTCGACCCGCCGGAGGTGGCATACCGGACCCGGCCGCCGAGGACGGCCCGCAGCCGCCCGTACACCAGACGGTCGAAGACGGCGTGTGAGGCCTTCAGCAGCGGCCCCGGCCCCGAGCCCTCGCCTCTGTCCCGGCGCTCCAGTTCCTCGGCGTAGCGCACCGCGACGTCCGCGGCCCGGTCGAAGAGCGCCTCACGGCCGGCTGCTTCGGCCGAACGCCGAGCCGAGTGGAAGATCTTCTCGAAGATGTACGGCACGGCGAAGACGTACGTCGGCCGGAACGACGCCAGGGCGGGCAGCAACGCGGCGGGGGACAGGTCCGGCTGATGCCCCAGCCGGATGCCGCCGCGCATGCAGACGACCTGCACCATCAGGCCGTAGATGTGGGAGAGGGGCAGGAAGGCGAGGACGGCCGGCTGCTCACCGGGCTCGGCGAGGATCTCCCGCCAGCCCGCGTTCAGGGTGTCGCATTCGACCGCGAGACTGGCGTGGGTGATCAGGCAGCCCTTGGGGTGGGGGCCGGTGGTGCCGGAGGTGTAGGCGACGGTGGCGACCGAGCTCGGCTGCACTGCCCTGCTGTGCTGGTGCACCACGTGGTCGGGGATGCCCCGGCCCGCGTCCGACAGCCATTGGACGCAGTTCGCGTCCAGTTGCCATATCGCCCGCAACAGCGGCAGCTGGTCGCAGACCGCCCCCACGGTCATGGCATGGTCCTCGTGTTCCACGACGACGGCCACCACCTGCGCGTCCGACAGGATCCAGCGGACCTGGTCCGCCGAGGAGGTCGGGTAGACGGGCACCACCTGGGCGCCGATAGACCACAACGCGTAGCTGAACAGCGTCCACTCGTAACGCGTGCGGGACATCACGGCGACGCGGTGACCGAACTGGATCCCGCTGGCCAGCAGCCCCTTGGCCAGCTCCAGCACCTCGTCACGGAAGTCGGCCGCGGTGACCGCACACCACCTCTGCTCGTCCAGGGGGTCGCGCCGGGCCAACTGCTCCAGCTTCGGGTCACGTTCCGCCACGTCGTACACCGAGTTCGCAAGGCCTCCCGCCGACAGGGTTTCCACCAGTGCCGGAAGGCTGAAGTCACGCACGCTACCCCCAGGATGAGCCGTTCACCGTGCCGCGCCTCGCGGCGGGCAGGGGCGCAACATACCGTCAGGCATCCCGGGTGCCTAGGTGCTATCGGCCAAGTCTCGTTGCATTGGTGCGCGGTGTCCGGTGTTGGGGGTTCTCCCGCACCGTTCAGGCCTCCCCACCACGGGGGCTGTGATCCCGGGCAAAGCAGCAGCACCTGCAGGCCGCTTGCCGGGAGGGGGTGTGTCAACTTAACGGCTGATCGCGGTTGCTGAGGTGTCAGTTGTTGCTCGGGGTCAGGCGGCCCTCGAAGACGATCTGGAAGGCGTTCAGGGGTGCCTTCCAGCGCATGGTCCACCGCTTGCGGCCCTTCCCGGTCGGGTCCAGGCTCCCGGCGCGAAGGTGCCGGCGGTGTCGCGGGGCACCCTCACCTCCACCGGACCGACGTCGGTAAGTACGGTCTTGGCCCGGGTGCCGTTGCGGCTGTTGCCGTTGTTCTTCCCGGCCGGGTTGTGCTTCTCATAGCCGACGTGGTCGGTGGTCTCCCCCTCGAGGGCGGACTCCAGCACCCGCTTGGTCAGCTGCTGCAACAACCCGCCCTCGCCGGTCAGCTGCAGTCCCTCGCTTCGGACCCGGTCAACCAGCATCGCGACGAGCTCCTCGTCAGACACCGCACTCGACGGTGCCTGAACCACCTGCTCGGCCTGCTGTCCATGGCGGTCTCCGTCATCAGACGCATCTCCTTGACCATCGGATCCGCCGTTGATTAGACACTCCCGCCCGTAGCGGGGGTCGCACGCTGGGGGTATGGCCGCAGTGATCGTGTATCCGCCGGCCGACGAGGGTGGCCGGCGCGTCCAGGTCGGCGGCAAGATCCTCGGCCGGGCGTTCCGCGTCCTGGACATCGCGGCGTCCTTGCAGAAGTCCGGGCTCTAGGACTTCGACGAGATGGGCGTGGTCCGGTCCGACCTGATCGACTGGCGCGGCGGCGGACCGGCGATCTGGACGTAGGGGCGCCCCGCTGCAGACTCGCCGAGAGGGACAGTGGGGCGTGGCCACGGTCAGGGCTCCATGGTGGTGTACTCGATCGTCTTGACGGCCGATGCGGCCACGACCGTTACCTTCCACGTCCCCTGGCCCGGGTATGCCTCCTTCCCGCGCTGGGGGTCGATGTGGAGGAAGGCGCCCTGAATGGCGACTCTGGCCTGCTGCACATTGCTCATGAGGTCGTTCGGGGACGTGGGGTCCGGCACGAGCTTGACGTAGAGGACAACGTCGGCGGTATATCAGTGCAGTTCGTCCATAGCGGTCCCTTCCTCTGGTGCGGCTGGGATGCCGCGGGTCCCGCCAGCGTGGCAGCAGGGTCTGACAACGGCCCCCTTTCTCGGGCGGCGACCGCCTCTGCCTGCGTCCACGCCGTCCCGCCCCCGGTGCAGTAGCCGCCAGGAGCCGGTCCTGGGCGGCTCGATGTTTCAGTTCTCGTCGGCGATGGCGGTGGCTCGTTCGCGTGTGAGCTGGTCGCGTTCGTCAACGGTGAGGCCGCCCCAGATGCCGTCTCGGTAGTCGTTGGCGATGGCGTAGTCGGTGCAGGCGTCACTGAGGGGGCAGCCGGTGCACAGGCCTTGGCTGCGGTCCTCTTCTTCTTGAGCGGGGTGGTGCGGCTGGCGTCGACGAGCAGGTCTGGCTGTTCCCGGCAGGGGGTGTCCGGGTTGACCAATCCGACCTCCTCTTGGAGGTCCGGACCCGAAAGGCGTGTGCCGGGAGGTGGTTCCCGCGTAGATGCGGGAACCCGCGCCGCCGAATCCTGGGGGCCGACGCTCCTTGGCCGGCTGTCCCCAACTCGGCTCGCTCTCCCCACCGGTGAAGTCGGTGATCTTGGGAACGAGGAGATGACGATCTTCGTTCTCGGGAGGGGAAGACCGGCATGACTGTACCCGCACCACGTGACCGACGCCTGTACGGCGACCGGCGGTTCGACATGCGTACCACCACGTTGTTCTTCGTCCTGCTGGCGCTCGTCCTGTGTCTGGTGGCATCGGTGGGCCGCATCGTGATGGGCATGGTGGAACGCCGCCCGGAAGGGGCCGGACTGCTCGCCGTACTGATCGTCGCGTCCGTGCTCGCCTCCCGGTCCCGGTGGCGCAGGCTGTCCGCCGCGAGATGCGCGCGCCGCGCGGCTAAGGCGCTGGAGGCCGCGGCCGAGACCGCGTCCGACAACCTCCGCGATATGCGCCCTACGGCGGCGGCGGAGGGCATGCGCGGCACGGCGGCGGCCGAAGGCGGGGGCGCGGCAGCGGCCGTGCCGCTACCGGCCGTCGAGTGCCCGGCCGGTGCGGCGGAATGGGCCTTCGGGTACGGCGCCGACCCTCTGCGCCCGGAGGTGTCGCCGGCGCCCAGCCCGGCGGCGGCAGCGGGGGAGGAGGCCACCGCCGTTCTCGACCTGCCGGTGGACTGCTTCGAACTCGACCCCGACGCCTTCGAGCGGACCGTGGCCGACCTGTGCCTGCGGGATGGCTGCGGGGACGTCAAAGTGGTCGGAGGGGCCGGGGACTTGGGCGCCGACGTCACGGCCGTCACCCCGGACGGGCGGCGCCTGATCGTCCAGTGCAAGCGCTACTGCGAGACCAACAAGGTGGGCTCCCAGGATCTCCAGCGGTTCGGGGGCACCTGCTTCACCGTCCACGAGGCCGACATTGCCGTAGTCGTCACGACGAGCGACTTCACCGCCCCCGCCCTCGAATACGCCGAACAGTGCGGAATCCTGTGCGTGAACGGCGACGAACTGAGTGCCTGGCACGACGGTACCGGGCCCCGGCCGTGGGACTTCGAGGTCACGACCGCTCCCTGAGCGACCGGGCGAGCTTGAGGGGGCCGGGGTCTTCGGTCTAGGCGTCGAGGGTGTCGAGGACGCGTGCCGGGTGTCGCCGCCGCGCAGGGGGGTCGGCGCGCTTCTGCTGCCGGACGGACCTGCTCGGGTGATCACGCGGGTGCGCAGGGCCTCGTAGGCGACGACTGCCCTTTCGAGGTCGGCGCGGTCCCGGCACGTGCCCCTGGCGGACCCGGCAGGCCCTCGCCGGGTCCGGGGACGGTCTGCCGCTGGGGGTTCTGGCTGGTGTGCAGCTGTACTCGACGGATGCCGACGGGCGGTCTGAGGGGCGCGCCACACCCTGAGCACGTCCCCTCCCTCCCCGGCGCTACGATCCGGTTGATCATCGCACCGGGGAGGGGACATGGCCGAGGGCCGGGAAAGGCGTCTGATCGTCGGGGACCGCTACACCTCCCGAAGCCGCCTACTGAGCCTGTGGAAGGGCGCGTTCATCTACGACGAGCTGGTCACCGGTGCCTGGCTGCGCTATTGCGGGGCAGGTGCCCGGACCCGCGTCGTCAGTGTCCATCTGGAACTGCCCTCCGACATCGTCACGCTCCACTCCCCGGCCGGTGACGTCTTCTTCCACCGGGCGAGCAAAGCCCTGGGCGCCTGACAGCAGCGTCCCATGTCGGCGTACGTCGCTCAGGCGCGTTCGGATGATCGTGTTCGGGAGGGACTGCGTGTCGTAGCGGGGGACGGAAGGCCTGGATCGACCCTTGGGCTGTGCGGTCGCGGGTTGGGCGACCGGTGTCAGGAGGCTGAAGCGCATGCTTGTTCTGGGCCGCTCACAGGTCGAGTCCCTGCTCGACATGGACGCGCTGATCGACGCCCTGGCCCCGGCGATGGCAGACCTCAGTGAGGGGCGCGCCTCGGTACCCGACCGCGTCGCCGCCCAGGTGCCAGCACACGATGGATTCCTGGCGGCCATGCCGGGCTTCCTGCCGTCGGCCGGGGTGCTCATGACCAAACTGGTGTCCCTCTTCCCGCACAACGACGGAGCACGACTGCCCACACATCAGGCGGTGATCGTGGCGTTCGATCCGGACACCGGCGAACCCGTTGCCGTACTGGACGGCACGGCCATCACCGCGGCGCGGACCGGCGCCTGCTCCGCGCTCTCGGCGAGGCTGCTGGCCCGTGAGGACGCGACGGTGCTGGCGGTGCTGGGCACCGGCGTGCAGGCCCGTTCCCACGCCCGCGCGATCTGCCGGGTCCGGCCGATCCGGCAGATCCGCGTGGCCGGCCGGGACCCGGCAAAAGCCGCCGCCCTGGCCGAGGAACTCTCAGGAGTGCTGGAGGCCGAGGTCCAGGCCGTGTCCGGCTACGCCGAGGCGCTCGACGGCGCGGACATCGCCGCCGCCACGACGCACGCTGTCGAACCCGTGATCCGCCGCCCCTGGCTGACACCCGGGGTGCACATCACGTCCGTGGGCTACAACCCGGCCGGCCGCGAGGTCGACGACGCCACGGTCGTAGAGGCGCTGATGTGTGTCGAATCGCGCCGAGCCGTGCTCGCCCCGCTCCCCGCGGGCAGCAACGACCTGCTCGCCCCGATCCGTGACGGCCTCATCACGGCCGAGCACGTGCACGCCGAGCTGGGCGAACTCATCGTCGGCGACAAGCCGGGGCGCACCGCGCCGGACCAGATCACCCTCTACAAGTCGGTAGGCGTGGCCGTGCAGGACGCCGCGGCGACGGCCCTGGTCGTCGCGTCGGCCCGCGAGCGGTCGATCGGCGAGGAGATCACGCTGCGGTGACGCCGCCGTCGGCGCGCGGGACATGGCGCCGGACGCGTTCGCCCGTACGCGGCGGCGCGCAAGCGCGTACGCCGACATCCCAGCCACCTGACCCCGCGGGAGGGTGTCCAGCGCCGGTTACGCGCCAGGCACCCCCGGCATTCCGGGCGTTGAGGGCCTCGCTGGTGGCTTACGCCTCCTGCCGAGTGCCGGGCCATGGTCCATCCAGCGGTCCGGAAGGGGCGTGACCAGACCACCCACCCCTTTCGGATCGCCCAGGCCGGCAGCGCCCAGCACAGTAGGGACGCCCCTCTTGGAGGACTTCAGCGGATTGTCCGTGATGGGGCTCCGTGGTCCTCAAGAGCACGCAATGGAGCAGTAGTTGAGGCCGGGTCCTATCCGGCCTTCATTCGCTTTCGTTGATCACCACCTGCGGTTGGTCATCGGCCAGGTCTCGCAGTGGGCCAGGCATCGTTACGGCACGTTCCAAGGCAGCGTCGGGATGGGGTCGCTGGCCGATCCGGACTCCCCATGGCGTGTGTTGTGTTCGGTGGTCGGGTGGGTCGGGGGTTTGTGCCGGGTCTGGGTGTGGTGGTTTCGGTCGTGCTCGACCTGCCTGTCCAGGCAGCACGACGAGTAACGACACCGATACCGCCAGCGTCACGGCACGGTGCCCGGCCCGCACCGCGCCGTACACCGCAATCAGGTAGGAGACAGCGAGAACCTCAAAACCCGCCGCCTCGTACCCCACCGCGCACACGCCGGTCACGGCCAGCACGGCAAGCGCAGCCCTGCGACGCGCGGCCAGCGCCAGACCGCCCACCGCCAGCAGCACAGCCGAACAGCCGAACAGCCCACGCTCCCCGCCCGGGTGCTGCCCGGACAACCCGGTGCCCAGCAGCAGTACCGCCACACTGACGGCGATCCCCCAGTTCATGGCACCGGCCGGGACACGAAAACGCCCTGTGCCCATGCGCGCACCCTAGCTGCACCCCGCTGCCGGCGGATCCGGCCTGCGGACGAGCGGCCGACTACCGCACCCGCGGTACCCGCCCGCCGCCTGCCATGCGCGCGGCAGTCGACTGCCCTGCCGGCGGCAGCGCGAAAAGACTGCCCCCGCCGGACGACCAGCCGTGCCACCGACCGGCACGCTCAAGGCACCACACAAAAACCGCGACAATCCCCACACATCAAGGAGGGGAACGCCATGAGCGCAGCACATGTCCTGGTGGCGGCCGCCGAGGGCGGAGTCATCGGCGACGGGCGCACGGGCGCCAACCCGGCCCTCTGGGTCGGACTGACCGGCGTGGCCATCGGCTGGCTTTTCCTGGCCCGCATCGCCGGCCGTATCAGCACCGGCAACGCCCGCACCGGCGCCCTGCCGGCCTTGGCGGTGGGCGTGGCCGGCGCGGCCCTGGCGGTGCTGCACCTGGCTACCTCCAGCGGCGGCCCCGGCACCGGCAACGGAATGGTGGGAGCCGTCGCGGCCATCCCTTTGGGGCTGATCGCCATGTTCCTCGGCCGGCGTGCTCTCACTCGCTCCCGGCACACCGGACAAGGCGCCGACCCCACTGGACACGAGCGCAAGCTCGGGCCCACTCCGTAAGCGACGCAGCACAACGGTCCGCCCGGACGTACGCCTTCGGGGCGGCACCCCGAAGGTGCAGGTGAGCGGTTCAGCCCGCCCGGCGGGCGCTGACGGCCCGGCGTATGCCATAGACGGCGAGGGAGGCGGGCGGGCAGGGCGAGGCCGGTTCGCGACGTGCGTGGGTCTTCCGGCAGCGAGCGCCGGGACTGGCGACCGCAAGACACATCAATTCCATTTGATGTATTTTTGTCTTTGTGAGGCCTGCGGATCCTGCCATCCCGGCATTCGTGCAGCTGGCCGCCCACCCGCTGCGGTGGAAGCTGCTGACCGAACTGGCCGCGAGCGACTTCCGCGTGCGTGAACTGGTGGAGCGGACCGGCCAGCCGCAGAACCTGATCTCCTACCACCTGCGGCTGCTGCGCGGCGGCGGGCTGGTCACCGCCCGCCGCAGCAGCCATGACGCCCGCGACAGCTACTACCACCTGGACCTGGAGCAGTGCGCCCACGCGTTCGCCCGCGCGGGTACCGCCCTGCACCCGGCACTGGGTCTCGCCCCCACCCCACCGCCGCCGCCCTGGCCGCGGCCGGTGAGGCGAGCCGCGGTGCTGTTCGCCTGCACCGGCAATAGCGCCCGCTCACCGATTGCCGAGGCGCTGCTGCGCCACCGCACCAACGGTCAGGTCGAGGTGACCAGCGCCGGCAGCCACCCCCGAGCCCGCATCCATCCCGACGCCGTACAGGTTCTGCGTGAGCAGCACGGCATCGACATCTCCGGTCAGCGTCCCCGACACCTGGACATCCTGAACGGCCGCCGGTTCGACTACGTGATCAGCCTGTGCGACAAGGTCCGCGAGGTCTGCCCGGACTTCACAGGCCACCCTCGGCTGGTCCACTGGAGCATCCCCGATCCCGCCGCTGCCGCCGGCCCGGGCCCAAACGGCCATCCCGCCTTCGCCCGCACGGCAGCGGAGATCGACACCCGCATCCGCCATCTGCTGCCCCTGCTCACCCCTGCGCCACAGGAGGTCCAGCCGTGACCAGCCCCGACCAGTTCGCCAGCGTCCGCTACCTCGTCGACGACGTCCAGACAGCCATCGACTTCTACACCACCCACCTGGGCTTCACCCTCCGCAGCCACCCCGCCCCGGCCTTCGCCGACGTCACACGCGGGCCGCTGCGCCTGCTGCTGTCCGGACCCGCCACCTCCGGCGCCCGCGCCACCCCCGGCGGCCTCGGTGCCGGCCGCAACCGCATCCACCTGACCGTCGACGACCTCGACACCGAGATCACCAGGCTGCGCAGCGCCGGACTCACCTTCCGCAGCGATGTGGTCTCAGGCCCCGGCGGACGGCAGATTCTGCTCACCGACCCCGCCGACAACCTCATCGAACTGTTCGAACCCGCCCGTTAGCGTGCTGTCCCCAGTGCTTCGCCGAGGGGGTGTGCCGCTGGAGCGCTGACCGTCCGGACCGGGCGCGGACGAGTAGCCCCGGGCCTCGGAGGATGGCGGAAGCAGCGTTCGACGACGTTGCGGTGTCGGTAGACGGTGCGGTCGTAGGACACGGTCATGGGCGGCTCCCGGGGGCCTCGCAGGCGGTCGTGGTGGGCACGAGCCGCCCTGAGCATCTCGAGTAGCGGCCGGCCGTTTCGAACAATTTGCAGGCTCGCGTGCGCTTCTTGTGCGGCTCTCTACGGTCGGGTCGCCGCGCGCCGCAACGCTCTGGACGAGGACATCGCGGCGCACCAAAAGACCGCGCATGCCCGAGCGGATCCTCGCCGGTTGTCGCTGCGTCGCGGCGCTGCTCCTCAGCTCGCTCCCGGATGCCGATTCCGAGCCGGGTCGAGTAGCTGGGTCGCCTTGAGGACGCCTTCGCCGCGGCGGTTGACCGGCTGGGATCAGGGATTCTTACTGGTCAGGACGGTTGGTGCGTGGGAGTGGTGTCAGAGGCGGTCGTCGGTGAGGAAGTAGGGGCCGTTGCTGATCTGCCTTCCTTCGCGTTCTGCGGTCTTGGCTACCTCGGTGATGGCTTGGGTCCGTTGTTCTTCGAAGACGCCGGGAGGGTCTTCTCGTAGACGGCAGGTCGTCGAGGAGGCGGAGCAGGATGGGTTCGGAGCGGTGGGCGTACAGGCCGCAGCAGCTCGGGTAGAACTGCGAGCGGTTGGGTTTCGCGGCGTGGGCGGTGACGCAGTCCACGGCGTCGAACTGGCGGATGCTGTCCAACAGTACGTCGTCAGTTCCGGGCTGCTCGGCGGAGCCGTAGGCGGAGTCGTCGGGGCAGTCCAAACGCAGCACGTCCAGGCGGTGTGCGACCGCTCTAGCGGCGTGGATGAGGGCCGCGGGGAGTGGTGTGTGGGGCCGTTGAGCAGGCCGGCGCGGGCGGCTTCGGTCAGCCCGTGGCGGATCCAGCTGACGGAGGCGGACGGCCGGTGCTCTTCCTCACCGATCCCGTCGCTTGTGACAGCTGTCGCGCTTCGGCTCAATGTGCCAAAGCGCGCTGGTTGTCACCAACGAGAGCGGCTGATCTGGCGTTCTGTGGCGGTGAGGCACGGCGGTTGTCACCGGATCAGCAGGCTGTTTGTCACCATCAGCGCAGGGAGCGAAGGGGTTGTCACCGGCCGGGTGCCGTTCCGATCTGGTGGGCTGCAGAAGCCGCGCCTGGTCGTATCGGCTTGGGCTCGCCGCCGTCGAGGTGGTGTCGGTGCGGTGCGGGTGGGGCTCCTCGGAACTGATTTACCTGGTGGCCCGTCTTGGGCAGCAGGGTCAAGCGATGGGAAGCCATGGTGGAGGGGAGAGGCGGCAGCAGCCCGGTGGACATGGCACCGATCCGGGCTGTGGGCTGCGGGCGGGAGCACGATACGAGATCCGCGGTGCCGGCCGGCCTGGCGAGGGGAGGGTGGGTGCCCGCCGTGCTCGCGGTGCTGATGGCCGGGCTTATGGCCTTCCACCGGGCGGTGCCCAACTCCGTGGGCCGCCTGGGCAGTCTGCTGGAATCGTTCCTTGCGTGGCTCGGCCTGGTGGTAGTGGTGCTGCTCGTTGTGGCCTTGCTGCGCCGTTCGGCAATCGCGCTGATGGCGCTGCTGCTGCCGGTGGCGGCCTGGACGCACCTTTTCGGCGGGTTGCTTCGGCCCGGTGCGGAGCCTGGCCCACACGACTTGGTGGTAGTGCAGCACAACGTCAGCGACGTGAACACCGACCCGGCGGGCACGGCCCGCGCCCTGGCTGATGCCGAGGCCGACCTCATCGCGTTGGAGGAACTGGTGCCCCCGGCGCTGGCGGTGTACGAGAAGACCTTCGCTGCAAATTACCCGTACCACGCCATCCAGGGCACCGTCGGACTCTGGTCGAAGCATCCGCTGACCGGTGCACGGCTGGTAGATATCAAACCCCGAGGAATCACAGAGACCTGGAGTCGCGGGCTGCGGACTGTGGCCCACACGCCGCACGGCGATATCGCGGTGTACGTCGCGCACCTGCCCTCGGTCCGCATCCGGGCGAGCGGCCTTGCCTCCTCCCGGCGCGACGAGAGCGCCGGCCTGTTGGGCAAGGCCATCGCCGCCGAGAAGCTGAAGACGGCCCTCCTGCTCGGCGATCTCAACGGCACTGTCGACGACCGTGGGCTGGCCCCGCTGACCTCACGGATGACCACAGCCGAGCAGGGCTTCGCGTTCAGCTTCCCCGCCGCCTTCCCCATGGCCCGCATCGACCAGGTCATGGCCCGCTCAGCGACCGTCGGCCACATCCGGACCCTGCCCGCTACCCGCAGCGACCACCTGCCGGTCATCGCTCGGATCACCCTGCGCTGAATTGATGGTCGCGGTGACAGTGAGCCTGCCGGTGTGACAGCTGTCGCGCTTCGGCTCACCTGCCAGGGGTCAGTAGTCGAGGTCGAGGTAGTCGATGTCGTTGAGGGTGACGTCGGAGAGTGTCATGGCGCGGTTTCCGTTGTCGTGGAAGTAGACGTCCTTGAAGCCTTCGGTGATGATCTGGCGCATCTGCTGGTCGCTGGCTCGAGCCTGGCGGGCGTCGAAATGGCGCTGCGCGTACGTGGGGGGAGGTGGACGGTGAGGCGGCGGAAGCGTCCGTCGTCGGTGGTGTCGACGGGTGCGGTGTAGCCGAACCGGGCCCTTGTCTCCACCGTGATCCCGGCTGTGGTGGCGGCCTGTTTTTGCCTGCGTTTGCGGCCTGTGGCTGCCAGCGGGCCCGTACGGCGGCGTCGATCCGTTCCTCGATCGCCTGGGGCGGGTGCTTGCGTTTGTCCTTGCGGTAGCGCTCCACCGACCGCTGGCTGACCCCGATTGACCCCGATCTCCTGGGCAATGGCTTTGGTCGTCTTGCACTGCTTCATCAGGAAGTTGATGCGCACCTGGAGTGTCTTGGGCGGCTGGTGGGTGAAGGCTTCCCGGTCGGCGCGTTCGATGGCGTCGTCGATCTCTCCCACCGGTTACTCTCCTTCGCCCAGGACGGCGTTGCCGCCCTTGATGTGGCGGGCCGGGTTGTAGCCCTGTTCCATCACGTCGACGGCCCACAGCATGGACTGGACGCCCTCGAGTTTGGCCAGGCCCGGGGTGGGCCCGAGGCGGAAGGCGCCGGGCTGGGGCTTGCCGGAGGCGGCGTAGGGCAGGAAGCCGAGCGGCGAGGGGCCAAGGCTGGGACAGACGACGCAGTCGGAGAGTACGGCGAGCGGGTACAGGCCCGTCATCTTCGCCATGTTGTTGAGCTTGCGGTGCATGTTGACCTGGGCCTTGGAGATGACGGCGGCGCGGTTGTCGGGCCGCCAGGTCGGACGTTCCAGGGCCGGCCACCGCTCGCCCTCCTTGTAGTGCTTGTCCTGCGGCCGTTCGCGGAGCTTGCCGATGCCGCCCTTGACGGTGGCCTTGATAGCGGCGAGAACGCCGCCATCGCTCTGGCGCTGGCAGCCCGCGACCTCAAAGAAGGACGCCGCATCACCCACCCCGACTTGGTGCTGTCATCACCTGGGGGCGATCTGCAGGGCTACGCCGCCTACGACCCCGCCGGCCGCGATCTACAGCCCCTGGTCGACACCCACGGCGCGGACGCCATCCTGGCCGCCGTGGCCCATCACACGCCCGAAGACCAGTGCGAGGTAATCGTCTCCACCGCGCACCAGGCCAGGCCGGGAATGGGCACAGATGAAGATCGCCGACGACTTCACCCCACCCTCCGACGGGCCGCCGGACGGTACGAGGCAGGCAACCGTCCGCCGGATCGACGACAAGGAGGCCTGCATGGCCTACGTAGCCGTCACCCGTACCCGGCGCCGCCTCGGCATGGGTGGCCTGTCCTGGATCAAGGAGCATCCGGAAGGAGTACCGGCCGGTTCTCAGCGTCCGTGGTGATGGCTGGGGTGGGTTCCTGGCTTCGGAGTCTCCGCGTGGAAGATGCATGGGGAGCTGCGGCACGGAATCGCAAGGGACGGGCGGCTGCCGCTGTCGGTGACGGCGCATGTGAGAAGCCCTCAATGGCAGCCCGCTGTCCACAGGAGGCCCCCAGCAGGCTTCTTGAGCTATGGACATCAGCTCGCCGGGTCCGGCTGGGGTTGCGCTGCAGGTGGCTGTCAGGTGCGGGCGCTCACGAGGAGAGTGCCGATGTAACCGTTCTTCGGGGCGTCCACGATCACGGCTGTGGCCGTGGTGAATCCGGCGCGGAGCAGGTGCCGCTCCCATACGGCGGGTTTGTAGCTGTAGCGGTAGGTGAACATCGCTCTATCTGCGAACCCGCCCTTGTACATGCCTTGAGGGCCGTAGGCGCCCGGAATGGCCGGCGGCTGAGAGAACACGAACTTCCCGCCAGGGCTGAGGCGTTCACGGACCAGCGGGAAGAGACGGGACGGGTCGGTGAACCAGGCCGCGCCGAAAATGGAGTACACGGCGTCGTAGTGCGCCTGGGCGGCGGCGAGCCAGTCGAGGACTTCGGCCTGTTCGATGCGGACGCCGAGCGGTGCCCACCGCTGGCCGGCCAGCTCCACCATGCGGGGCGAGAGGTCCACTCCGGTGGCCTTCACCCCCTGCTGGGCGAGGTGTGCCAGGGCTCGGCCGGTGCCGCAGCCGATCTCCAGCACCGAACCGGGTGCGCCCAGGAGTTCAGGGCCTGGGCCGTGGCCGGCGTACTGCGTCCAGCTAAACGACGGTTCGGCCGCGGCGTCGAACACGCTGGCGGCGTAGGTGTCCCACAGCTCGGTCTCGGCGGGGATGTCGTGGGGTACGGGCACGGCTGGTCCTCTGGTCGCGGGTACGAGGGAGCCCCTGCCCAAGGGGTGAGAGGGCAGGGGCAGACAGTAGCGGGGTCAGTGACTGTCGGGGACCTTGTTGTCGCACGGCGAGCAGTTCGCACCGTCGATCGCCCACAGTTCCTCATCGATGTCCCAGCCCTGGGGAGTGAGGAAGTCGCTGGTGCGCAGGCACAGGCCGTCGTTGCGACGCTCGATGAACGGGGCGTGGTGCTTGTAGCGGCCGCCGTTGCACAGGTGGCACAGACCCCACCAGACGGGTGTGTCGAGGATGAGCTAGTGGACGCCGATGTCGACGAGCTTGCCGACGCCGAGGTGGACGTCGGGGTTCTCGATGGAGCCCATCACATACATGACAGCGTTGCCGAGGATGCGTTCGGCCATGTCGCGGACCATGGTGCTCTCGCGCTGGCAACGCCTCCCTGTTCGCCGTGCTTTTGGGCGCTGGAGTGCGTACGGTGCGCCGCCGTTGCCGTGGGTGGCGGCCACCGCCCGGGCTCGGCGTTGCCGTGGGTGGCGGCCGCGGTCCGGCTCCGGCTGCGCCGGGCTCTGCGCGGCGGTGTCGTGGACCTTGTGTGCCCGTGGTGTCTGTCCGGTGGTGCGGTGGAGGAGGCGCGCCGGGTGAATCGGGAAGCCCGGCGTGCGGCCCGACGGCTTTCGCATGTTCCAGGCGGCATGGATCGCTGGCACCGCGCCCCGGAGAGCCTTCGGCTCCCGCCGAACGCTGAAAGCTTTTCTGCATTTTTGATAGTGAAAAGCTGATGTGGATGCGGGAGTTGCATGAAAATCGGGTAGGGTGGTGGCATGGGGTTGCGTTTGGAGGAGTCGCTGCGGCTGACGGTGGCCGCGTTGATGCAGGTAACGGGTGAATCGCAGCGGTCGGTGGCGGGGGTGCTGGGGCTGACGCAGACACAGGTGTCGCGCCGTCAGTCGGGCGCCGTCTCCTGGAGCTTGCGCGACGTCGACGTCCTGGCCGAGCACTACGGCATCGGCGTGCTGGATCTCCTGGCGGGTCCGACCAGAGCGTGCGAGGCGCTGCCCGCAGACCGGCGCCGTAGCGTGCGCACCGAAGTAAGGGGGACGGACCGGTGAGCGACTTCGACGCGATCGACTCGCTCCTTGACGCCGTCGGCCCGCAGGCCGAACTCCCGCCCTGCCACGTGCGCCGCGAGCTGCGCGAGCGGGCCCGGCTGTCCAAGGCACAGGTTGCACGCGCGCTCGGCGTGAGCCCCTCAACGCTGAGCGGATGGGAAAGCGGCCGGGACCCGGCCGGTGAGACCCGCACCAAGTACGCCTACCTGCTGGACGGTCTGAACGCCAAGCTCGCCACCGAGACCGCCACCGAGACCGCCACCGAGTCGGCCACCGAGACCGAGTCGGCGCCGGCTGCGCAGCAGCCCGTCACGTCAGGCACGGCCCCGACCGCCACCCCCTTGTCCTCACCCGACCTCCCACAGGACGAGGACGGGGACGGGGACGGGGAGGACGTGGAGCTGCTCGTCGCCCCCGAGCCTTGTGTGCTGTGCGGCCGTCCGGCCGGACAACGTGTGGCGGGGTTCGCTCAGCACCTGACCCCGGACGACTGCCGGCCCGCCGCCACCGGGGCCCCAGCTGCCCCGCCGGCCGGACAGCCCACCGCGCACACCCCGAAAGCGCCGCCGCGCACGACACGTCCGGCGTGTGCGACTGAGCGTTCCAAGGGCCCGGCCCGCCACGCGTTCCAGGAGCCGTCCGGGCCGGTCGACCTGATCCGTGAGGCCGTGCAGGGTGCGCTTGCCGAGCACCGGGGCGACGTCGACGCAGCCACAGCGGTGCTGGTGAAGCGGGCCATCCCCGACGCGATGCGACTGCTGGACGAGACCCGTAGAGGCGCCCGCTACGACGTGATCGCGCACCCCTGGATCCCCGACATCCTCAAGAAGCAGTCCGCGCGCGGCGCGGACCAGATCTGGGAAGCCCGCCCCAAGTGGACCCGTCACGAACTTCCGCCCGGCCGGCATCAGGTGACCGCGCTCGACATCAACGGCGCCTATCTCTCCGCCCTCAAGACGCACCTTCCCCTGGGCCAGCTCGAGCACTCCACCGGCCTCGCCCATGACCGCCGCCGCTCCGGAGTCCACCTGATCACCCCGCCCGAGTGGGAGCACGAGGCGGTGCTGCCCAACCCGATCGGCCAGCGGGACGAGCCCGGCCCGCTGTGGGTCACCGAGCCGACGCTCCGCCTCCTGCTGCGCCTGTCCGGCCCCAGGCACCAGCTGTGCGAGCCTCCTCAGATCCACGAGTCGTACACCTCCGGGGCCACGGAGAACCTGCTGGAGAAGTTCCGCATCGCCCTGAAGGACGCCCGCGACACGGCGATCGAGCAGGGCGACACGGTGACGCTGGAGTATGTGAAGGCGATGTACGCGAAGTTCGTCTCCACGATGGGGGAGTCGAACTACAACCGGGAGCTCTACCGTCCGGACTGGATGCACCTCATCCGCAGCCAGGCCTTCGCCAACCTGTGGCTCAAGGCGCTCAAGGCCCATGACGAGGGCCTGGCCGTCGTCCGGGCGATGGGCACCGACGAACTGCACGTCATCGGTGACTGGCGCCGTGTCTTCGCCGAAGGCCGAGCTGTTACCGAGGTCAAGGTCAAGGACACGTACACCGTCGGAACCGACGCCGCTGAGCACGAAGGCGAGGGGGAGTAGTGCCGCAGAGGAACATCGACTTCGGGAGGTTCGGCGCCCGGGGTATCAAGGGCAGCGACGCCGTCGCGCGCAAACTCGATGAACTCGCGGGCGGCATCGCCACCCCCGTGACCGTAAGGCGCGGCTGGATGGCGCGTCTGCACTATCTGACGAAGTCGACCCAGACCCTGAAGGCCGCCCGCGATGCCGGACTCACCGTGACCCACCGGACGCTGAAGGCCTGGCTGGAGGGCAAGCGCCGCCCCTCCAGGACCAGCCTGGAACGCATCGACCAGGCGTACCGGACGGTGCGCCGGCACAACGTCGCCCGCCATCTCCTCAGGCGCCTCAACCGCGACGGACGCGGCACCCGGGTGGAGATCCACCCGCTCAACCAGTCCCAGGTGCCGCGGCCGCTGCAGCGGGTGGTGGAGTACCGGACGATGAACGTGCGCCGCTGGGACCGCATCGTCGGCTCCTGGGCGGCCGGCGACCACCAGGGCCTCGACGCCGCGTGGCAGGACACGATCGTCGACCTCGGCTCGCAGTGGGGCCAGTACGAGTACGTCACCAACGTCGGCTTCGCCGCATAAAGCTCTGCGCCGGAACGTGGTCTTCGGCGCCTGCTGGATGGCGTACGGTGGGGACACCGACGCGGGGTGGAGCAGCTCGGTAGCTCGCTGGGCTCATAACCCAGAGGTCGCAGGTTCAAATCCTGTCCCCGCTACTGCCGAAGAAGCCCGGATCTAAACGATCCGGGCTCTCTCGCGTTCCCGGCACGAGCCCACGTCTGACTCCTGCCCGGCAGGAGGCGCGGGTCGTCCTTGCTACCTGATCGAGGTGATCGATCCAGGCCGTTCTTGCTGGACGCTCTGCGGCGGACAGAGGAGTCGTCGGTGACGGTGCTCGAATCGCATTGGCTGGCGTCTGCGCACAGTGCAGGGTTGCCGTGTGCGCGTCAGCGCTGGGATCTCGCAGCAGGTCCTGGTCTGCACAAGGCCGGTCTGCACCCTGTCACCGAGCCGCCGTGCGGTGCAGGACGTGCGCCGTGGTCCACCTGGCCATGCGGCATGCCGCCCGCAGGCCTGGTGTCCGGGGAACAGCGGTGGTTCTTGCGTCCGTGACATAGCACTGTGGCAGGGATTGGGCGCGTTTTTGGAACGTTTGGACGAGGCGGCTGTGCCCCATCGGGTGGGATAGTCGGGGCCGCCGGGTGCGGCTGAAGTCGGATGAGGCAGGGTGAACGGCATGGTGACCTTGGCCAGCCCGTCGGTGGGCACGTCGGTACGCGCAGCCTCTGCGGCCCTGCTGGATCCGGCCACGCTGTCTGTCTCGCTCCAGCTGATGGGCAGCCAGGCGCTGCTGTTCTACCGGCTTGACGAGGAAGAATGCGCACGCCGCGCCCGCGTCTCAGCGGCACGCCTCGACAGTCTTGATGCGCTGCAGACGCTTCTGGAGCTGCCCGTCGACGAGCCCGTTGCACTGGCGTCGCTGCCTGCACGGCTGCGTTCGGCGCTACGTCGGCTTCCGGCCGGTGCCGCCGACGTCGACCGCCGTGAGGTCACCCGTCGCGCGGTGCGGCCGCTCACCGTTGATCTCGCCGTGGTGCGGGCAAGCGCCGCGGGCTGGCGCGGGGGACTCGAGCAAGCCGGCCGTTTCGCCCCCTTCTGTCGGCGCGCCCTGCTGCTCGACAGCGCTCCACCGGCGCCCGAGGAGAAGCTGATGGAAGCCGCCTTCTACGGCATCGGCGTCCTGGTGGCCGACGGCGAGAGCGTGGACCTGCTGCTGGAACCCCGGCCCTACACGCCGCGCCGCCATACCCCCGCGGCATGGTGCTTCATCGAGGAGTTCCACCACCGCATCGGCTAGTCACCGCGCTTTGCGCCCGCCACCGGGCGTGCCGTGGAGGGGGCCTGCGGGCCGGCGGGGGCCTGTGCCCACTGCAGCAGCTGCTGGGGCACCTTGAAGGCGCTGAACCCGGGATGGTCGAGTTCAGCGTTGAGCACCGGGTAGCGGTCCACCGCGCGCCGACAGCGCTGCTGCCACCACGAGGGCCGCCCGGCCGGCTCGACGGCGTCCATGCTGCGCAGCCACTCCATCAGCACCGCCGCATTGTGGGCGGCCGCCGGCACCTGCCAGTGATTGCTGACGAAGGTGTCCAGGACGAGCCCGTCGCAGGCCGCGCACCGGCACACCGGCGCCAGGCCCGCGGCGAACCTCTTCGCCAGCGTCTCGCCGAGGAAGAAGTCCATCAGCTCCGGCAGCAGCACGGAGGGCGAGTTCGGACCGCCCGGGGACCGCTTGGCCGCCTGGCCAGGCGGGACGATGTGCCGCACGCTGCTGGTGGCGCCGAAAGCGGTGAACGCCGCCCCGTGGGCCAGAGCCCCGAACGCCGCGAGGTCGGCACGCAGCAGCGCGGTCCCGGGGACCTCCGCCAGCAGCCGCTTGAGGTTGCCCACCGCCTGGGAGAAGCCGGCCAGCGGGTCCATCTGCCCGCCGAGCATGACCGCTTTGGGGTTCGGTACGACATTGAGCCAGGCGATCAGCTGTCCGACCGCGTCGTCGCGCAGCCACGCCACGTCCACCGGCACACTGAAGAAGACGTGGGGGTCCTCGAGCTTGAGAACCTGGTGGACGGCGGCCTTGAGGGCGTCGGAGTCTTCCGCGTGCAGATATCCGGTGGGCGTCATGGCCGCCGTCGCGCCCGCACGGTGGCCCACCTGCTCCTCGATCGACAGCTGCAGCGGGTCGCCGAAGGCCAGCTGGCCTTGCGAGACGTCGGGAAATGGGTCGTCCTCGCTGGCCGCCGCCACGGTGTAGACGGCGGGATCCGCCAGCAGCGGTCCCGTGAACCCCTCCTCGCGCAGCCTGCGGACCTTCGCCGCCGCCCCGGCCCCGCTGACGACAAGCCCGCTGCGCACCAAATCGAGCTGCTCGCGGATATAACCGACGCGGCTCACTCCGGCCTGCAGCAGCATCCGACCCCGCAGCTGCCCGGGTACAGAGGGCGGTTGGGTGAGAGGAGGGTCGGGAGGCTCCGCGGGATCGGAACCGGCGTCCGGGCGCGGGGAGGGGAACGACTCAGTCATGGCCTCACCTTCGAAGCGGAATCCACCGCCGCGCCTTCGCGCGGGGCGTACAGCAGCTGGAAGTCCTCAGGCAGCAGCCGCGCACAGCGGGCCAGCTCTTTTTCGTTGATCCCCGCGTCCAGAGCAGAGCGGATCAGTCCGGGGACGTACCGGGGCCGCTCCTGGTCTATCTCGACCGGCTCGGCTGTGCGGTATCCCAGCGCGGACATCTCCACCAGCACGCTGCGGTACTGCCAGTCCGTGACGATGTTCAGGCTCCGTGCCCGGCGCAGCAGCGCGGCCATCGACACTTTCCACTCTCGCTTCAGCCGGGCCAGGAGTTCCAGGTCGACGCGAGGCGCGAAGGCGGAGCGGATGTCACGCGCGGGCATGAGGAACTCGGCAGCGAATTCGTCGGCCTGCCGCTCCTGCACGGCGCTGTCGCCGGGGGACCGGTGCAGGACCAGGTGCCCCAGCTCGTGCGCCAGGCTGAAGCGGTAGCGGTCTGCGGGCGCGTGGTCGTTGGCCAGGATGAGCGGCGGTTGTGTTCCGTCCCACTGGCTGACCGCGTCGAGCCGGTCGCTGCCCAGATCACGCGCGACTACCAGTGTTCCGGCCGCTTCCAGGGATGCCGTCATGTCAGCCGCCGGGCCCGGCGGCATGCTCCAGGCCTTGCGAACCTGCCGGGCTGCGTCCTTCGCCGTGGTCAGGGCGTCGAGTGCGACAGTGGGGATGGCCGCAGACCGCACACCGAGACCGGGCCGGCACGCGGCGATGCCCTGCAACTGAACCCGCGTCAGGGCGAGATGGGCATGCTGGTGCCGAAGGGCGGAGACGGTCAACGACGCACGCTTGCGGTGGTGGACGAGCCCCACGCCAACCCCGTCTACCTGCGGGTCCAGACACAGCAGATCCGGCGGATACCCCAGAGCCGCCGCGTACAGCTCCAGCCGCTCTCCCGAGACCGCCAGCCGGCCGCTCTCGGCGCGGCTCACATACCCCTGGGACACCGCCGCGTCACCGCCGGAGGCCTTCACCATCGCCTCAGCCACGTCGGCTTGCGTCATGCCGCGGAACTCCCGGACCACCGTCAGCATCCCCGGCTGTGCCGGACGTACGTCACTCACGTCGTATCACCTCAGATCAGACCTCAAAAGATTAGCTCCAAATATTCCACCACATAACGAAGTTGACAAAAATGACAGAACGTCAAGTGGAGCGGGCAGAGTGATGGTCGGGCGTCGGGCTCCGGTGTGCACCGAGGACTGCTCCCGGAACCCAGGGGGACTTGAGCTGCGCCGGCGCGTGGCTCGATCCGGGCAGGGACCACGCGCCGACTAGAGCTTCAGGCTGTGCGACGCTCAATTTCCTGCTGTACTGCCTCGATCGCGGTGCGAATCTCTACCAGCGCTGCACCCTGTTGCCGGGACAGGTCGAGCAGGTCCTCCAGGGTGATCTTCTTGCTTGTGAGCTTCTTGGTGAAGCAGTCGGGCAAGATCGTCTTTTGGTAGGAGTCGATGTGCGCGACGACTGAGCCGAAGGGCAGAGTGGGCGTACGTCGTTCCGCCTGCCTTACCCGGCTGCGCATCTCGTTGAGGGCGGCCAGGTCTACCTTCTGGGCTGGTACTCCCGCCAACTTGTCAAGAATTACGGCGATTTCATCAAGTAGGTCATAGTCCGGCTTGAGTCGAGTGGCCTCTTTGGCCTTCCGAAATCTCTGTACTTGCTCGACGGAGAAGTAGAGGCCCACCAGTAGGCCAAGCAGGGAGATGGCTGCGGCCCAGGTCCATGTACTGCTGAAGCCGCTCTCGTGTGGTGCGTTGCTGCCCATCATCACTCGGATGCATGGACGATACGCGTTCTTCACCAACTGGGAAGTCGCGCAGTGCATCATGAGTCGTCCTTGTAGAGAAGCGAGATGCTCCGACAGAGCGTCCAGGCACGGTGTCCTCTCGGAGCTGGTTGGTCGTTTCTCGCCGCGCCGCACAGTCGGCGCAGGGCCTGGCCCCGGACCCGGTTGGGTTCGGGGCCAGCGGCGTTCGAGTGCGACTTCCTCGTATGGCTGTGCTAGGGGTTCCAGGGGGTGGAGGAATCCCGAGTACGGGTGACGGAAGCCGCGCCTTCGCGGTTGTAGAGGGTCCCCTCAAGTCAAGGGCGCCTGATTGTTCAAACCAAATCCGAAAGTCATCTTTGCGGGAACGACGAACTTGAGGCTAAGTAAGCGCTTAGACGACCCCCGGATGATCGATCATCGGATTGTTCCGGAATTCATCGTTCAGGCTTCCGATGAAACGGGCCGTTGGTATTGAGCCGTCAAGCTGCGGGAGCCCAGTCGAAGATCAATTGGATTATTCGCGCGCTCTATCGAAACAATGGCGCCCCTGCCGAAGACCGCGACGAGGGGGCCGCATGGGGCGCAAGATGAAGGACCTGGAGGATGATGGCAGCCCTCTGGTGTTGTTCACGATCAAGCTGCGCAAGCTCCGCGAGGACGCGGGCAACCCCACCCTGGAACAACTCAAGGACAAGTCGGGGTACGAGCAGCCTCGTTTATCGGAGTTGTTCAACGCCAAGAAGATCCCCACCGAGGACATCGTCCGAGACGTCGTCACCGCTCTGGATGGCGACGCCGACCAATGGCTCGAGCGGCTAGAACGACTGCGCGCCGACGAACAAAAGTTCCGGGCAGCTGTCGACCTGAGCGCAGAATCCCCGGCGGCTCAAATTGCCCGCCTGCAGGAGGAGAACAAACGGTTGCGGGAGCTCCTTGAGCGGCCCGCCACGGTCGTTGCACAGGCAGTCACTGCACAGGAACTTGCAAACCAGAGAATCCAGGCGGCACTCAAACTCGAACACCGTGCGCGAGACTTGCTCAGCAAGGCTCAGGAGGAGTACCAGCTCCTGCACGAGCGGATCCCAGAGATCGAGACTCAGGCCGCAGCCATCGTCGCGGACGGGGCCAACACTGCGTTCCATCTTGAGCTGCAGGGACGCACACGACACTCGCAGATAGTCGACGAAGCACACCGCCGCGCCGGCGTCATCATGAAAACCGCTGAACGCGAGGCACGCGACATGCTGCAGAGGGCGGAAGACCGAGCCAAAGAACATCGCGCCAACTCATACGCCTCGATCAACAAGGTCCTCAAGAACGTCGACCGGCTTCGAGCTGAGGCTGAGCAGGACCGTCACCAGGCATCAGCCCGGTGTGCCAGCCTGGAGATGCGCGCCAAGATCGAAATCGAGCGACTCGTGCGCCAAGCCCAGCAGCAACTGGAGAGAGTTGGAAGCCTCGCGCAGGCGCAGGATCTGGAGCTCCTTCTGCTGGACTTCAATATCAGTGGAAGCCACACCTCGACGCGAGGTCGTCATGCCCGTCGTAGCAGTTCCGGTGTACCGGTACTGCCGGCCAAGGCGCAGTCCGCGGCCGACCTGATCGTGCAGCCACCACGTCCGGACTGGAAAGGGTGGGCTCTTCCACAGCAGGGGCAGTGATCGTGCGGCGCAGGCAAGCCCAAGGCGCCTTGGGCAGACCACGTTGTCGGGTGGCGGCTGCAAGGCTTGTCGGATGAATGGCGATGAGCAGCTGCTGAACGGTCGGGTCTGCGGTGCGGAGCACGACGACGCGAACCCCGGTCCACTCCCGTACCGGTCCGCTCCCGTACCGGACCTATGCCGAACTGGTCGGCGGGCCGCTGGACGGCTTGCTGCTGGACATCCAGGGGTGGCGGACCGATGCAGTCGACGACGGCGTAGCCCTGCCCACTGAGCTGTCACGGTGGCCCGGCGGCCGCGCCCCGTACGACCCGCGCCCTGGCGAGCCCCGCGCGCAGGGCCCCGGCATCAGTTGCCGCTTCTACTACTCCGGCGACGCACCCTGCCCCCCGGGCCCGACCACGGAGCCAGCCCCCCCGATCACAGGCCCGATCACGCCTGGTCAGTAGATGGGTTGGAGTGGTTTGCCCTACAGATCGCCCTACAGTGCCCCCTACACTCTCCCCTACAGTGATCAAGTGTTCGGGTTGGAGTATCCGTGCAGCTCAGCGTACAGATCCAGGCCTGACCAGCGCTTCGACAACCACCTTTACTCCCACTGTTGTCAGTGAGGGGTGGTGGAGTTGGTCGTCTCGGGGCTGCTGGTGGGCCCAGGTGCCCGCCCCGGCCCTGAGCGGCTCCGGTGCCGCATGCGCCGGGCAGGCGCAGCCCGTCGCGTGGCCCGCGGCGGGGACGAAGAGACGGAGAGCGGCAGGGGATCGGGTGGGCGGGACGCGGCGGTGGCCGTACGGGTCGACGGCGCGGGTGCGTGCTCTGGTGCTGCTGGCGCTGGGGGTGGTGAAGGTGGCCACGGCAGCCCAGCTGCGTGCTCTCGTGCTGCCGGGGACGGTGGATGCGCAGACGGTGCGCAACGCGTGCAAGGACCTCAAGGGTGCGGGGCTGGTGGAGTCGGTCGGATCGACCAGCCGCCCGGGCAAGGCCGGGCAGCCGGTGACCGAGCAGCTGTGGAACCTCACCACCGCCGGCCTTGCGGCGGCGGCGACCGAGCTGGATCGTCCCGTCCGTGAGATGGGCGGTACTGCGCGGGACGCGGCGAAGGCGGGCGCCGCGCACGCGCTGAAGGTGACGGACACGATCGACGCGTTCCGCCAGTCCGAGCCGCTGCCCACCAAGCGGGTTGCCCGTACGCAGCAGCCCGGCGCCGCGGCCGCCGTTCCCGCGCAGCCGGCGGCGGGGACGCGCCCGCCGGGGCTGGGCAAGCTGCGGGGCTGGATGACCGAGGTCGCGCTGCCCGTGGTGGGCACGTTCACCGCGCCCGGTCGGGGGAGCCTGCGTGCCGATGCTGTTCTGACCGCGCCCGAGGACGGCGTGCCGGTGCTGTTCGTGGAGGTCGACAACCACACCGAGCCGCCGGCCGCCGTCGCCGACAAGATCGCCCGCTACCGGAAGTTCTTCCAGCGCTCGGCGAAGGACCACCTCGGCCGGGACGTGCCGCTGTGGTCGACGCTGTGGGAGGACTCCGGCCTCGGAGGCTTCCCTTCCGTCGCGCTCGTGTTCACCAAGCCGGTCGGCCCACGCGTCATGCAGGAACGCATCGGGGAAGTCGGCCGACTGTCACAGGAACACTGGCAGGGCCGCTGGCACACCGACTACACCAGCCCCGGAAGGCAAGCGCGACGGCTACCGCGACTACGGCGCCGTGCCCGTGCTCGCCACCACCCTGGCCCTGCTCGCCGACAAGGGACCGCGCGGGCCGGTGTGATGGCGCTACGGCCACAGTGCGGTCGAGACCCTGGAGCAGGCCCTCGACACCCCCGACGACCACCGCGCCTACCGCCGACGCGACGACCAGCGCCGCGCCGCCCGTAAGGCAGCCGATGAAGCCCGCCAGGCCCAGCGGGAGGAGGAGCGCCGCGTACGGGAGGCATCGAAGTGGCCGTGCCCCCGAGGCCGGTCTGGTGCCGGGCAGCGGTGAGTGCGGAGTGTGCCGCAGCCGCCGCGCGCGTCTTGCGCAGGAGGTAGAGGAGCAGGCGGAGGCCGAGTCTGAGGCCCTTGCGTGCGCGTCGGCGTGAGGGCGCGTTCGGGTGGCTTCGCAAGTGAAAGGGCCCGGGAATGAGGGAACCCGGCAAATTTGCCGGGTTCCGCTTGACTTCGGGCCCTTCACGACTGCCCATAGCGGGCGAAGTTCGCTTTCAGCTCAGTGATGTGGGTCGGCGCGGGGGCGGACTGCCCGCAGAAGCTCCCACAGAGGACGCGAGCTGGCCGCCCACACACCGAGCGTCTCGCGGTCCACTATGTGCAGCCGCTGCTGCCTCGCGAAAGCCACTGCAGGTGCCGTCACTCGCCCGTTCGTCACGATCACAGCGACGTCCGCGCCGTGCACCTGACGCGCCGTGCCGTTGAGCACTTGGAGATCAGGGGTCCCCACTGCCGATCCTCGGACTCCGTTGCGGCGGTGCTTGCACTGGATGACCCAGCGGCGGCCGTAAGGGTCGGTGGCCTTCACGTCCGCGCCCAGGTCCCCGCCACCGCCGACGCGGACGGCATTGCGGCATCCATCGCGGTACATCAGGTCCCGTATGGCGTCCTCGAACCGTGAGTGGTGCAGCCCGTCCAGCTGTGCAAGCCCGTACCGCAGGGTCTGCGCTCGCGCGGCATCCCAACGTGCCCGCTGCTGACGCTGGTGCCCCCATGCGAAGCCTGCCAGGGAGGCGAGGAACGCGGCGATGACGAGGACCCACCAGTGGGTCACAAGCCAGTCGACCACCACTATGAACAGCCCGATCGCGATCGCGGCAGCCGCCAGGACGCCGAACAGGTCTGCCTCTGCCTGTTTCCTGCTGCGCCGGCGTGGTCGACGCGCAGGGGATCGCCGCGGCGTCATCGGTCACCGTCCGAGCGCTCCCACGGGATCGGGTACGAGACCGTAGGCTGCGGCCGATGCTTCACCGTGGTCGTGTTCTCGAACTTGACCGGATAGCGAACCGTGGACTGCGGCCGCGGAGCCGACCCCCCTCCGCTCGCACCCCCACCGCCGCCGCCCATCCCCACGACCGCTAACGCGATGACGGCTAAGACCGTCAGCTCCCGCCTTGCGCCCGGAGCCCATCGCGAATGACCGCGAACCGGCGTCCCGTCAGAGCGCACGTAATCCCGTACCCAAGGCAACGGTTGCCTCCCCCTCGTGATGAATCCCCCGCAACGGCCCCATAGTTGCAGCCAGCACTGACAACGGGTCAGCTCACCACTGCACGGGGTGATCAATCCAGGTCGGAACAGGCCAGCTCAAACCCGCGCGCAGCTCGCGAGGGGGCGCCGAGTTGTCAACAAACGAGGCCCGGCCGCCAGCGACAGCAGAGCCCGTCCTCAATCCCCGAAGGGATGGCTGCCGGCCAGCGTCCGGTACCTCGCGCACTCGTGGGCATCGTCCGTTGCCCGTACGGGCCTTGTGCTGCGCCAGGGCCGCGGCGCCCCGCTCGAAGGCGCTCAGAGGCGCCGTGAACGGCTTTGCGGGCTCCGCCGGCTCCGGGGGGGCAGTGGCACGATGCCGAGCTGCTCCAGGCGCCCACGCTGCCCGTCTGTCAGGGCCTGCAAGGCCTCGGTCTTGCGCTGCCAGGCCAGCCACTTGCCGATGCCCATGCCGTAGACGGTGAACCCGGGCAGTACCTCCGCCTGGCCCTCTTCGTCGGCCACCAGTTCCCGAAGCGCGACGTAGTGCCGCTGCCACTCCGCCGGCCACTCCGGGTTCCGAAATCCGGTGGAGTCTCAGCGGCTGGAAGTGGTTGGGTCCAGCCCCAGGCTTCGCTGACACGGCCAACACAGTGCAAGGCACAAGGTCCGAATCGCAGGCGCGGTCTAGCCCGCGTGTCGTCGAGTGATGGAGGTTATCGCAGTGGCTGGTTATGGGGCGCTTTCCGACGTATACGAGTGGCTGATCGGGGACGACAGGTTGACCCCCGATAAGGCAGCCGCGGTGTACTACAGCGATGTCGTGGGCTCTTTGCCGTCCAATGCGCACGTCCTCGACTGCGCGTGTGGAACCGGCCAGCTCGCCGTCGGTCTCGCGGGTCTCGGCCTTGACGTCGTCGCCGCAGACGCCAGCAGCGGGATGGTTCGCCGGACTGAGAAGGCCGCCGACGAGCAGGGTGTCTCTCTGCGAGCTCTCCGCGCGAGCTGGGACGAGCTGTGCGACCACCTGGAGGACTCCACGTTCGATCTGGTGTTCTGCGTCGGCAATTCGCTCGGGCACGCCGAGGGCGCAGCCGGGCGCCTGACCGCGCTGGAAGCGATGTCGCGGCTGCTGAATCCGGGCGGACGCCTCGTGCTCCACTCACGTAACTGGGAGCTCGTGCGCTCCGCCGGCTCACGGGTAGATGTCCGTGATCGGCTCATCCGCCGCAACGACCGCGATGCGGTCGTCAGCTACTACTGGCGGATCGAACAGCGCTGGGAGCAGGAACACTTCCTCGAGATCGTGGTCGCCCAGATCGAGCCGGACGGGACAGTGCGAGCCTGCTCGGAGCGGTTGTCCATCTGGCCCTACCGGTACGAGGACCTCGTGGCGCAGTTGCGGAGCGTCGGGCTCACGGTGCAGTCCACCACCTTCGACCCCGAGAGCGATGGATACCTGGTGGTCGCCAGCCGCGACCAGGCGCGAGGCACGTCAGAGCCGGCACCCTGATCCGCCTTTCGTCGTTGTCGACCTGCCTGGCTTGGTCAGGGTGAGCGGCTCGGAGGGGCGGGATCAGCGGGTGGCGGTGGTGGACTGTCGTGCTGGGCGAGTCCGCGGGCCACCTCGCCCAGCACGGCCGCGTAGTGCTCTGGGGGCAGTACCGCCGCCACGTCCACGATCTGCTGTCTTCGCGCATCCACGTTGTCTGTCTCCTTGCCCTTGGCCCGGTAGGCCAGGACTTGAGACGTCAGCACGACAAGGACAACGGTGAGGACGCAGAGGACGACAGCCCAGGCAGGAACACCGACCATTTTGGTCGTGATACCGATACCGATGCCGGTGACGGCAAGGGATGAAGACGAGATGTTCATGAGTGGCCAGACTCCTTGACGACTGTGGCGGATCAGGACACGGTGCGCTGTCACCCCTTGGGTTGCGCGTGGCGGCAGGGACAGCAGTTGAGGACAGACTTTCTGTGGCTGGAGCACTGTCGCGGACCGCTGGGCTAGCTACGCAACGTCCAATGACGGCCGCCTTCGAACGAGGGCGAGGACATGCGGTTACGAGCTGAGTACGAGAGAGGCTCGGACCGCAGCGGTCCGAGCCTCTCGTCCAACAGAGTTATGGCGTAATCCCGGCTGAATGTGACGCCGGGAAGCCGACTATCACCAGCGCATTCCCAACGCGTTGAGGACTTGGCGTCGCTCCGGGCTGAGCTTGTCCGCACGCCGGCGGGCGTTGGAGATGAACGACCCCAGCCCGAGCTGCTCTCCCTCGACTTCCTCGCGGT